>NZ_FNEA01000004.1 GCF_900100045.1 Paracoccus denitrificans
CCCCCGCAACCAACGATAATTGCGAAACCTCCGTAGCATTAAGCGCGGAGGTTTTTGCTTTTGTACGCCCCGGCTTCCGCGATACCGCCATCTGACCCAGAAGATTGTCCAGCGCCTCGGCCTCCGACAGGAAATCCGGATCCTTCTTTCCCGCCGCGAAGCGCAGGATGGCGCCGAGGTCGCCGCGCAGCACGATGGCCAACTCGCCCTCCTCCGGCAACAGCGTCACCTGATCGACCAGCGAGCGCAGGATCTCCGCCGCTTGCGCGCGGCTGTCCTCGTGCTGCAGGTTCTCGGAAAGCTCGGTGATGCGTTGGGCATAGAGCGCCGCCATGTTCGGGTGCAGCAGGGGCGGCGGCTCGTCGGCATTGGCCAGCTTCTCCGTCGCCTCGGCCTTGCGGGCCTCCAACTTGGTCATCTTCTCCTTCATCGAGGGGTGATACATGCCGTCGGTGATCGCCTCGATGATCTGGGAAATCTGCCTGCCGATCTTGTCCAGTTCCCGGCGTGCGACCTCCAGATCGGCGCCACGCTCCATCCGCAGCCGGTTCACCTCCCGGGTGAACTCGGCACAGAACTCACGGAACAGCTCCGGCTCCATCAGGTGTTTTTTGAGCCCGTTGAGGACCGAGGCCTCGAGCGCGTCGCGGCGGATGTTGACGCGATTGTCGCAGGTGCCCTTGTTGCGCGCCGTCGAGCAGCCCAGGAGATCCTTCGAGATCATCGAATAGCCACCGCCGCAGCAGCCGCATTTGACCAGGCCGGCGAAGAGGTGCTTCGGGCGCCGTCGGTCGTTCAGCGGATTGCCCTCCAGCCGGCTGCGGGTCGAGAAGGCCAGTTCGCCCTGCCGGGCCTTCACCGCGTCCCAGAGCGCCTGGTCGACGATGCGCAGGTCTGGCACGTCCTGGACCACCCATTCGCTTTCCGGGTTCAGCCGCGACACCCGCCTGCCGGTGTCGGGATCCTTGACGTAGCGCAGCCGGTTCCAGACCAGCCGGCCGACATAAAGCTCGTTGTGCAGGATGCCGGTGCCGCGCTCGCGGTTGCCGTGGATGGTCGACGGCCCCCATTCCCGGCCCATCGGTCCGGGCACGCCCTCGCGGTTCAGCGCCATGGCGATGGTGCGCGACGAGAGCCCGCTGTCGTAATCGGCGAAGATGCGGCGGATGACGGCGGCCTGCACCGCGTTGATCATCCGGTCGCCGCGGATCGGCTCGCCGCTGGCGTCGAACTTCTTGACCACGTTGTAGCCGTAGGAATTGCCGCCGCCGGACTTGCCGTCCTCGACCCGGCCGCGCAACCCGCGGCGGGTCTTGTCGGCCAGGTCCTTGATGAACAGCGCGTTCATCGTGCCCTTCAGCCCGACATGCAACTCGCTGATCTCGCCCTCCGACAGCGTGAACATCTTCACATCGGCATAGCGCATGCGCTTGTAGATGCCGGCGATGTCCTCCTGGTCGCGGCTGACCCGGTCCAGTGCTTCGGCCAGCACCATGTCGAAGCGGCCGCGCGCGGAATCCATGATCAGCGCCTGGAGGCCGGGACGCTGGATCATGCTGGAGCCCGAAATCGCATGGTCGGAATATTCCTCGACCACCTGCCAGCCTTCCTTCTCCGCCCGCAGCCGGCACATGCGGAACTGGTCGGCAATGGACGCATCGCGCTGCTGATCGGAGGAATAGCGGGCGTAGATGGCGACTCTCATGTGCAGGCCTCCTGTTCAGTCGGGGCGGTGTTTGAGATTCTCGCGCTCCTCGGCTTCGACGAACTCCCGTGCCGCGTGTCGGGCCAGCAGGCGGACCAGGTCCGCAAGGCGCCGGTCCGGGGAGGGCAGGGGCGCGGCAGAATCCCGGGCCGGTTCTGCGACCACCCGGAGCCGTTCCGCAACTGTCTGCCTCCGCCGTGCCATCGCCCCGTTCCGCTTCCCGCGCGGCAGGATCCGCGCCAACACGAGCGTGGCGCAGGGAAGGGCGAAATCACAGGCGGGTTCGGGCGCATCGCATCAAGCCTCGGCGCAGCACAGCGTAAACCGGCGCTGCCGCGCCTGCTGCAGGGAGCACTGCGCGGCGGCATCCACGTAGGGTGGCGTAAAAATACTGGAAAAGCGCGGGATATCTCGCGACAAGGGGCGAGATCGGCGGGGTTCCGCCTTTCACGCGGACCTCGCGGTCGAAGCCGATCTCGGCTAACTGGGCCAAGCCGTCGGCGTCATTAGTGTCGATCTCGTTCGGGGCCATGTCCAGCACGGTCTTTGCATGCCTAACGTCGACGCAGATCGTCGGAATGCCTTCGGTGCTCAGGGCATGACAGAACCAGACCGACAATGGGCTGGTCTCAAACACAACCCGCTTTGCATTTGGTGCGAGCCGCCGCAGAATTGCAGCGATTGCTCCCGGATCCGAGGGGTATTTGCTGCGCCAGACCCGTCGGCCGTTCCGTCGCACGGAAATCGCCGTTTCCTTCAGAGATACGTTCAGACCGATATAGTCGCACATAGTTTGTTCCCCGTTCCGATGAATGGGTCCGGCGTCCATCGTGAGCCCGTACCTGTGTCCCATCGAGAAAAACCACCTGCCCAAAATCCGCTGGCATAAACGGACCTTCTACGCAGAGTCGAAGCGACCATACGGCCCCATCGAAAGTCGACATTTATTTTATATCAAGACCAAGCTCCTCTCCACACGGCCGTGGGTCGGCTCAGATTCCCAAGCCTCATCGTGAAAATGTCCGAACGGCAGGCGGTAGATAGTGTCCGATACATTCAGAACAAATAATGAATACGCCCCGTTGTTCCGTTGAAAATTTTACCGAACACTGCTAGATGTTGAGGCTCAAAGGGCTCTACCCGCAAGATGGGTCCATTATGAGAGGTGCGTCTTGTCCGAGCACGAGTATTCAGTCGTTGGTCACAGCCGATCAAGGGTCGGCATGTACATAGCCTTCTTCGCCGGAACAATTGCCGGTGGTTTGGCAGTCGGCGTGGGCCTTCTCATGACTGTCGCCCGCGATGCCGGATACCTGAGCCTGCCAGAAATCGTTCTCTGGCCTGTCACGGGTGCTGCCGTTTTCGGGGCCATGTTTTTCGTGTTCGACAGGTTCGGATGGCGTTGGAGGGGGGTCCGCTCCGCTGTTGGCATCCCGGATATTTCTGGAACGTGGTTGCTTGAGGGAGTGTCTTATGACCAGGGCTCCCAGCCGAAATGGCGGTGGTCCGGGCAGATTGAAATCACCCAGAAATATGAGAAGATTTTCGTCTGCCTGCGCACAGCTCAGAGCGGATCGTACAGTATCTCGGCAGCTCTCATCCCAGAAGGACGCCGTTACAGACTCATCTACAGCTACAGGAACCAGCCGAAGCCGGGAGAGCCAGACCTTCAGGCCCATATCGGCCATTGCGAACTTCTGTTTGAACCCGATCTTCAGTCGGCCGAGGGCAGCTATTTCAACGGCGGCGGCCGCTTCACGCACGGGACTATGAATTTGAAGAGGAGAGCCCCCGATGCCGCGTAATTTTGACGAAAGACTGGCGCGTCTGCGCACTCGTCGGATGGACGATCAGAATACGGTTCTGGCTTCGCGGGGCTTCGGGGAATCCTATGAAAAACGCTCTGCCAACAAGGCGACGAAATATGTTCTCGGTGCCATGCAGGAGGTCGATCCACGGTCTACACAGATTTCGCATGAGGAAGCCCAGAAGGTTGAGAGGAACCTTAAGGAAGGACTGGAAGCTGAAGGGCTTTTTCCGAACTTTCGATTACAGGGATCGGTTCCGCTCAATGTCCACATTCGCGGTGTTAGCGATGTTGATCTGCTCGTCATTGAGGGTTGCTACCTGCGCTACGAAAGCTGCGAAGGGAGCCGCAAGAGCTACCTTCCCTATACTGGTCGGGGCCAATTGGTGGACGATGTTCTGTTCCTCCGATCGAAATCCGAAGAGATTTTAGAGCGACGCTTCTGGGGAGCCACCGTCGATAAATCCCCCGCCAAATCCATTCAACTTTCCGACGGAGCATTCCGGCGAAAGGTGGATGTTGTGCCTTCCAACTGGCTGGATACTGTGAATTACCAGAGAACGCTGGTAGATGCGCACAGGGGCATACAGATCGTCAACAAATATACTCGCGAGCATATCAGCAACTATCCATTCGTCTACATTGCTGAGATTACCTCTAAAGCTCGCCAAACTAATGAGGGAGCCCGCATGGGCATCCGTCTCGCGAAGAACGTTAAGAACGATGCAGAGGCCGAGATTGCGCTTAGCAGCTACGATATCGGTAGTCTAATCTACCATTGCCCCAATCATTACGTCACACATCTGGTTGCACGAGATTTGATGATACTGTCGGGCGTCGAGCGCTGGTTCGATGAATTATCACGCGACCGCGTAAGAGCCACCTCCCTCATGACCCCGGACGGAACAAGGCGAATCTTGGACGGAACCGCGAAGTGGGAGGGTCTGTTGAAGCTGTCCAGTGAATTGACCGATCTGGCCCAAGCCGTCGAGCGGGAACTCGCTAGTCCCTACGATTACGCGCCTCCGGATCGTGACACACTGCGTAAGCGTCTCAATGATAATGCCATCCCGCTGGCACCTGAGTTAATTGTTGGTGGAGTAAGGTTCTAAAGGGTGTATGATCTGCCGCTGGATAAAAATTCAGGGGCAGGTCACGTAACTGAACCCGCCTCGGCGCGGATGACATGTCTTAGGGGCTTTCGACGTCGGCCAGATGGATGCTGGCGAGACCTTTGAAGCCGGTCGACTGGTTGTGCGTTGGGCATCGTCCCTTTCTCTTGCTGCAGTAGTGCTTCTCTACGCGGGATGGCGCTGGCTGCCTATGCTGCAATCGATGATTTTTCCATACCTGGGCGGGTGTTGGCAAGGCGAGGTCCGCTACGTTGATAAGAACCAGAATCCTTGTGCCAAGCCCGTCACGATGGAAGCCAAGCACACCTTATTCGGTATCAAGTTCCTGCTTGACTCAGACGAGTCGACGTCCGCAACACTTGCGGTTCATGCCGAAAAGGACCCAGATTTCGACAGGTACCGCTTGTTCTATGTCTACCTGAACCGCCGCAAAGAGGGTGTGGTCGGTGGTGGAGAGGCCTATAGAGGCCTCGCGGTCGTCCGATGGGCTGACGCACCACAGCCGTCGCTGGAAGGCGATTATTTTACCGATACGCACCGGGATGGTACGCTTCATCTTCGCAGAGTTGAGAAGACACCCTTCTGGAAATTGTGGCGCTGAGGTGAGCGGCGCCGAGGAAAGAAAGGGATCTCGTCGGATAAAGCGGTCATCCCTACACGGTTCGATTAGCGCTTAACGCCCACCCAGCCCCCACGCTGCCGCTGGTCGGCTGAGGTCTGGGAAGTTCAATGAACGCCCAGCATCAAGCATCTTCGTCGAGAAGCTCAAGTCCGCAAGCCGCACAATCAGCGGAAGGCCAAGGCCGATCGACCGTCCGAACGCCCTCTTCAAATTCGCCAAAAGCGGAGCGCCAGCCTTCGGTCAGCTGCCCGCCAAGTGACTCGATGCGGCGCGGCGACGCGACGAATACGCGACTGAAAGATTGTGCCGGTGGATCGAGAAGACAGTCCAGCGCGACTTCCGTGATCATTGCGTTCACGTAGGCGCCGCGATGGGCATACCCGGCCGAACATCTGCGCAATCTGGGAGTTGGCCGGAGCCACGTTTTTGCGCAGCGCCCGGAGTGGTCGTTGGCTTCGCGGCGCTTATATGCTCTCAAGCGAACTGTCGCGGCATGGGATACGAAACGGCATGCAGTGGATACTTCAGCAGTTCGAGGACACGCAGAAGCTGGCCGATGCACTTGATCGGCTTGGCATCTCTTACTCGTGGCACAAGGTCGTTCCATTCATCGGCACGCTCGAGCCCGAGCCGGAGGTGCGCGATCCGCAAGCCGTTGTGATGTTCGGCTCTTACATGCGGTCAGCGGAGTGGCAAGATTATCTGTGGCATATGTCGATCTGATCGACGTGGCGGGAAGACCTGTCGATCTTTTCGACTCGCACCGTTATGTTCTGGTCTGCAGGGGTGTCGTACGCCGGAGCATTCCTTGAGAAACCCTTGGTTGGAGGGTCTAGAACACTGTAGTTAGATGTTTCTTAAAGAGACCCGTGGCGTCTGCTTTGAAAATATGCCATCATAAGCGTCATGGTGGCCGAACGAGCGCAAAACCTGAAGAAGGTCCTTGATGCAGTGCCCTCCGGGTATCTGGTCGATGCGGCATGGCTCACCGCGCATGGCATCGCCTACGAGACCTTTCGTGACTACGTCAAGCGCGGCTGGCTCGAGCGTCTGACCCGAGGCGTTTTCCGTCGCCCGTTTCTGGGCACTTCTGCTTCGGATACGATCGACTGGAAGATCTGCCTGCTCTCAGTCCAGCACATCATGGGTCACGATGTCCATGTCGGTGGCATGACGGCGCTCGCCCAGCAGGGTTACGGCCACTACCTGCGGCTGGGCGGTAACGCCCCGGTATGGATCTATGGTGAAGTCATACCGAACTGGCTTTCGAAGCTGCCGCTGAACGCGCCGATCGAGACGCACAGCAGGTCCCTCTTTGACGATCCGAAGCTGGGCCTTCCCGATGATACCACGGATGCCGGGCAAACCCTTCCTTGGGACTGGCAGCTCAGGATGTCGTCTCCCGAACGGGCAATCCTCGAAGCTATCGATGAGCTGCCCGACCATGAAAGCTTCCACAACCTCGACATGGTATTCGAGAGCCTGACGACGCTGCGGCCGAAAATGCTGTCGGCGCTGCTGTACAGTTGCAGGAAGATTAAGGTGAGGCGGCTGTTCTTCGTCTTCGCTGATCGCCACGATCACCCCTGGCGCAAGCGCCTCGATCCCGAGAAATTCGACCTCGGCAGCGGCGACCGGGCTCTAGTCGAGGGCGGCAGGATACACCCGCGGTACCGGATCGTGGTGCCGGAGGAATTCGCAAAGACCGAGGCTGACGATGGCGCGTGAGGACTATGAAGCTCAGGTCGCGTTGCTCGTGCGCGTGCTCCCGCATGTCGCGAAGGAAAGGGCATTCGCGCTCAAGGGCGGCACGGCGATCAACCTGTTCTACCGCGATCTGCCCCGCCTGTCGGTCGATATCGATCTGACCTACCTGCCGATCAAGGATCGCCGTGAAAGCCTCGCTGAGATCAACGAGGCAATGGATCGCATCGCCGCCGCCGTCGAAGGCAGCATAGCCGGCGTGAAGACGCAACGCATCCAAGGCGGGGGAGGCGGCGCCACCCGTGTTCTCGTTCGACTGGGTGGTGCCGAGATCAAGATCGAGACCTCGCCGGTCATGCGTGGCGCCGTCCACGATCCCGAGATGCGCCCGGTGTCAGATGCGGTTGAGGACGAATTCGGCTATGCAGAGATGCAGGTGGTTTCCTTCGAGGATCTGTTCGGAGGCAAGTTGCATGCCGCAGTGGACCGCCAGCATCCGCGTGACCTCTATGACATCAAGCTGCTGTACGAGAATGAAGGTCTGACAGAGGATCTGTTCCGGACCTTCCTGATCTATATCGCCTGCTCATCGCGTCCCGCGCATGAACTTCTGAACCCGAACTTTATCGACCTCGACCAGCCTTATACGAAGGAGTTTGAAGGCATGACGAAGGTCCATGTCAGTCTTGACGACCTGCTCGAAACCCGCAAACGGCTGGTCGCGGACATCCGGTCTCGTCTTGATGAAAAGGCCAGGACGTTTCTCCTGAGCCTGCATGATGGCACGCCCGACTTCGATGCCATCGAACGGCCGCGGGCGGCTGACCTGCCTGCAGTTCGTTGGAAGCTGATCAATCTGGAGAAGCTGAAGAGCGACAACCCGGCCAAGCATGCGGAGCACCGATCTGTGCTGGAAGCGCTGTTCCGCTAGTCGCAGTTGCGGCTGTCGTTCCGCTCAGAGACTGTCTGGCCGCAGCTCTCCTGTCCTGCCTCTGGCAATAATGCGAAGTGTGAGCGCCTCGAAAACGGGGTTTCCTAAGCCACGGCAATGAGTTACACTAAGCGGCGAGTTTCGGGATTTGGCGCTCGACCAATCGCAAGTATCGTTGGTTGCAGGCCCCCGCAACCACTTCTGTCATAAAACACTCGAAATCCAAGTGTGAGACCTGCTAAATGGCGGGTTTTTGTGTCTTCTGGGCCAGCAAGAGAAGTTCGCCGGACGACGGCGCGAGGACTCGCAAGCCTTTGGCAAATGTGGTGATAGCAAGCACACACATCTGTAAAGCGTCGCTTGACGCTACTCATGTGCTCTTGTAGCAGTGGGTGGAATTCTGCTCATGCAGGCTACGCTTGGATCGGGCAGAGGTGAACCCGTCTGTCTGAGGCAACGCTATGACCGGCATAAGAGTGAAAGCTCCCGCCCATCCCGGCGGATTTGTGAGGGCCGAGGTGATCGAGCCTCTGGGCCTTTCGGTCACGGCTGCTGCTGATGTGCTCGGCGTCACCCGAGCCGCCTTGTCTGCTCTTCTCAATGAGCGAGCTGACTTGTCGCCCGAAATGGCGATTCGCATCGAGAAGGTGTTCGGGGTTTCAATGGAAACCCTTATGCAGATGCAGAACAGCTTTGACATCGCCGAGGCGCGCGCACGAGCCGGGGACATCAAGATCGCCCCATACAGGGGCAAAGAATGAGACTCTTACGGAATAGCGGCAACGAACGTGTGATAGAGGACATTGGCGTCCAGCAGAGCGGTGTAGCGGCTCATGGACGGTGGTAGCCCATGCCCTGTTCCTGCGCTTCGCTGACGAGCTGGTCGAGCACGGCCTCGCGTTCGCGGTCGATGGCGGTCTTATAAGCCATCACGTCTTCCATGCGAATGCGCCGATGCTTACCACGCGGGCTGACGCTGCCTTTGCAGGGCCGATCCAATCCCGGGAGCCCGCTGGGACAAGCTGGCATCCCCAGCGCCGTGCTCGGCTTGACGGCTTTCTTGCGAAAACGGCCTGGGCGCATTGCGCGGCCTTGGTTGCCGGCGCGGTCGTATCGTCTGATCGCCGCACGCTCGACCGTTTCCGCAATCTCCTGTGCGAGTCATGGAACCGACGGGCCTTGCGAGCTTTTCGATGTACGGCCCCGCATGGGCGTGTCCTGGCCTTCGCAAGGGCCATGCGCATGCACGGATCAACTGCAAAGAGCCGTCTCGATATCTCGGGATTTTCATGGTGCTGTGAGAGAGGATTGAACTCTCGACCTCTCCCTTACCAAGGGAGTGCTCTACCACTGAGCTACCACAGCATCGTGGGCGGGGCTTTAGACCGACTGGGCGAAGGGTGCAAGGGGGGAGTTGGAAAAAATCCAACTTCGCCGTTCGTTGCCGATCGCCGCGGCGGCGACGGTGCCGCCGCTGGACGCAAGCCGGCAAGGGCGCTAACAGAAAGACATGACAAGAACACCCCGCGATCCCAAGGGCGATGCACGCGAAGCGCGGCTCAAGGCCGCGCTGCGGGCCAATCTTGCGCGGCGCAAGGCACAGGGGCGTGCGCGGACGGGGGCATCGGACGAGACGACGCAGAACGAGCAGCACGGGCCAGAGATGCCGCCGAACGGACAGGCGCCCGGGAACGAGGAATAGATGGACCAGATCATTGTAAGGGGGAACGGGCCGCTCAAGGGCGAGATCCCGATCACCGGCGCCAAGAATGCCTGCCTGGCGCTGATGCCGGCGACGCTGCTGACCGACCAGCCGCTGACGCTGACCAATGCGCCGCGGCTGTCGGATATCCGCACCATGACCGCGCTGCTGCAATCGCTGGGGGCGGAGGTCGCCAGCCTCCAGGACGGGCAGGTGCTCGCGCTGTCGAGCCATGACCTGACCAGCCACCGGGCCGATTACGACATCGTGCGCAAGATGCGCGCCTCGATCCTGGTGCTGGGGCCGATGCTGGCGCGCGACGGCCATGCCGTGGTCTCGCTGCCCGGCGGCTGCGCCATCGGCGCCCGGCCGGTGGACCTGCACCTGCGCGCGCTCGAGGCGATGGGGGCCGATCTCGACCTGCGCGAGGGCTATGTCCATGCCAAGGCGCCTTCGGGTGGGCTCAGGGGCGCGGTGATCGACTTCCCGCTGGTTTCGGTCGGCGCGACCGAGAACGCGCTGATGGCGGCGACGCTGGCGCGGGGCACGACCGTCATCAACAATGCCGCGCGCGAGCCAGAGATCGTGGACCTGGCCGAATGCCTGCGCCGCATGGGCGCGCAGATCGAGGGCGAGGGAACATCGACCATCACCGTCGAGGGCGTCCAGGCGCTTGGCGGCGCGACGCATCCGGTGGTGACCGACCGGATCGAACTGGGCACATACATGCTGGCCCCCGCGATCTGCGGAGGCGAGGTCGAATGCCTTGGCGGCCGGATCGACCTGGTCGCGGCCTTCTGCGAAAAGCTCGACGAGGCCGGCATCGAGGTGGTCGAGACCGGGCGGGGGCTGAAGGTTTCGCGCAAGAACGGCCGCGTGCGTGCGGTCGACGTGGTGACCGAACCCTTCCCGGGCTTCCCCACCGATCTCCAGGCGCAGATGATGGCGCTGCTTTGCACCGCCGAGGGCACCTCGGTGCTGGAGGAGAAGATCTTCGAGAACCGCTTCATGCATGCCCCGGAACTCGCGCGCATGGGCGCCCGGATCGAGGTGCATGGCGGCCATGCTACCGTCCACGGCGTCGAAAAGCTGCGCGGTGCCCCGGTGATGGCGACCGACCTGCGCGCCTCGGTCAGCCTGATCCTTGCCGGGCTTGCTGCCGAGGGCGAAACCATCGTCAGCCGCGTCTATCACCTGGATCGCGGCTATGAAAAGGTGGTGCGCAAGCTGCGCGGCGTCGGCGCCGATATCGAACGCATCAAGGAGGTCGCCGATGGCTGACGCCCGCTTTACCGACGCCGATCCCGCGCCGCTGGCGCTTCTGGCCAGCGATGCCGAGGATCTGACCGTGATCTCGGCCCTGGCGCAGGACGCGATCCTGCCGGTGACCGAGATCGCCTATGACAGCCGCCACCGGCAGCTCGCGCTGCTTTTGAACCGCTTCCGCTGGGAGGATGCCGAACTGGCCCGCCGCGACGGCCGCCCCTATGAGCGGGTGCGCTCGGTATTGCTGGTCTCCGACGTGCGCCGCGTGCTGAGCGACGGGATCGACCGCAAGGACAAGGACCTGATCCTGGAACTGCTGACCCTGACATGGCAGGCGGGCGAGGACGGCACCGGCCTGCTGCTTCTGGAATTCGCCGGCGACGGCACGCTGGCGGTCGAGGCGGAGTGCCTGAATGTTGAGTTGCGCGACGTGACCCGGCCCTATGTCGCGCCCTCGCGCCACGCGCCGCAGCATCCCGACAGTTGATCCCGCCGTGCCTTCCGGTCGGGGACGGCGCCCGTTGCCAGGCCGCATGAGTATTTGGAGAACGAAGAAGAGAGCTTGGCTTCTCTGTTCCCCAAATACTCGAATCCCGCCATGCAACCGGCGCTGAACGTGCAGGTTCAGCAGTGCCATAGCCGCTTGAGCCCCTTGCCCGCAGCCGCTAACAAGGTCGGGTCATTGAAGGCCCGACCCATGCCCATCCATCTTTCGACCGCCCAGCCCGATTTTGCCGAACGCTTCGCCGCGCTTCTTTCGATGAAGCGCGAGGATGCGGCCGATGTGAACGATGCCGTCGCGTCGATCATCGCCGATGTGCGCGGCCGGGGCGATGCTGCGCTGGTCGAGTTGACCGGGCGTTTCGACCGTCTGGCGCTGACGGCGGAAACGCTGGCCTTCTCGAAGGACGAGATCGCCGCGCAAACGGCGAAGGTCTCGGCCGAGGATCGTGCCGCGCTGGCCATGGCGGCAAGCCGGATCCGGGCCTATCACGCCCGGCAGATGCCCGACGATCTCAGCTGGACCGATCCCGAAGGCGCAACGCTGGGCTGGCGCTGGACGCCGGTCTCGGCCGCCGGTCTTTATGTGCCGGGCGGGCAGGCGAGTTATCCCTCCTCGGTCCTGATGAATGCCATTCCCGCGCGCGTGGCGGGGGTCGAGCGGCTGGTGATCTGCGTGCCGACGCCCGACGGCGTGGTGAATCCGCTGGTGCTGCTGGCGGCGGAGCTTGCCGGCGTGGACGAGGTCTATCGCATCGGCGGCGCGCAGGCGATCGCCGCCATGGCCTACGGCACCCGGACCATCCGCCCGGTGGACAAGATCACCGGGCCGGGGAATGCCTATGTGGCTGCGGCCAAAAGGCAAGTTTTCGGGCGCGTCGGCATCGACATGATCGCCGGCCCATCCGAGGTGCTGATCATCGCCCAAGGCGAGCAGAACCCGGAATGGCTGGCGCTGGATCTGCTGGCGCAGGCCGAGCATGACGCCGATGCCCAGTCGATCCTGATCACGCCGGACGAAACCCTGGCCCGCGCCGTGGTCGCCGAGGTCGAGCGGATCCTGCCTGCGCTGCCGCGCGCCGAGGTGGCCGGGGCGAGCTGGCGCGACTATGGCACGGTGATCGTGACGCGCGACCTCGACGAGGCGGCGGCGCTTTCCGACCGGCTGGCGCCCGAGCACCTGGAGCTTTGCGTGGACGATCCCGAGGCACTGGCGGAAAAGACCCGCCATGCCGGGGCGATCTTCCTGGGCGGCTGGACGCCCGAGGCGGTGGGAGATTATGTCAGCGGCCCGAACCATGTCCTGCCGACGGCGCGTTCGGCACGGTTCTCCTCCGGCCTGTCGGTGATGGATTTCCTCAAGCGCAGCACCATCGCCAGGCTTTCGCCCGAGGCGCTGGCGGCGATCGGCCCGGCGGCGGTGCGGCTGGCCGAGTCCGAGGGGCTGTCGGCGCATGGCCGTTCGGTCTCGGCGCGGCTGGCGGTTTTGAACGGGGGGCAGGGATGAGCCAATCCGCGAACCGGCTGTGCCGGATCGACATCGACGACAGTGCGTTGCCGCCGCCATCGCCCGAGATCGAGCAGGACCGGCGCGTCGCGGTCTTCGATTTGCTGGAAGACAACAGCTTCACCTTGCCTGGCCGCGAGGGGCAGGACGTTCCCCCCGGCCCCTATGCGTTGGCTCTGGCGGTGCGCGAGAAGCGGCTGGTTTTCGACATCGCCACCGAATCGGGCAGCAAGGTGGCCGAGTTCCACCTGTCGCTGGGCCCGTTCCGGCAGACGGTCAAGGACTACTTCCAGATCTGCACCAGCTATTTCGATGCGGTCAAGCGCCTGCCGCCGGCACAGATCGAAGCCATCGACATGGCCCGGCGCGGCATTCACAACGAGGGCGCCCGTACCTTGCAAGAGCGGCTGGAGGGCAAGGCCGAGGTCGATATCGACACCGCCCGGCGCCTGTTCACCCTGATCTGCGCCTTGGTTCCGGGGTGATTCGTGGCCGGACCGATTCCCCATTCGGTGCTGTTCTGCTGCGACCATAACGCCATCCGTTCCCCCATGGCCGAGGGGATGATGAAGAAATTCTACGGCCGTGCCGCCTATGTGCAATCGGCCGGGGTCAAGAACGACATGGAGATCGACGGCTTCGCCATCGCCGTCTGCAAGGAGATCGGGATCGAGCTTTCGACCCATCGCTCGCGTTCCTTCGAGGAGATGAAGGCTTGGGGCGACGACCTGACCAGCTTTGACCTGGTGATCGCCCTGTCGCCGGCCAGCCAAAGGCAAGCCCTTGAACTGACGCGAGTTTCTCATCTGGATGTGGAATACTGGCCGATCATGGACCCCAGCGGCCTGGCAGAGGGGCGCGAGGCGAAACTGGCGCTTTACCGGACTGTGCGAGACCAGATCCGCAAGCGGATGATCGAACGCTTCGGCCCCCCGATCGAGGTTTGAGGAAAAAGCTCTCGCGCTAACGGAATCTTAGCCTATTGGGGCAATCCTGCCGGAAATCCTTTGCGGGAGTTTTCCGGAATGACTGAAATCGAGCGGCTTCACCACGACCTCGAATGGGCCATGCGGGCGATGGGCACGCATCGCGCGGTGCTCATCCTCGATCTTGCGGGCCATATCGTCGCGGTAAACCAGAGTTATCTCGGCATGTGCGGCTATCGGCGCGAGGAATTGATCGGCCGGCCGGTGGCGATCCTGCTGGACCCCTCGGAGAAGGGTCCGAACCGGCTTTGGCGCATGCTCGAGACGCCGGGCGGGTGCGACCTGCGCTTGCCTGGGCTGGCGCAGGTCGCCAAGTCTGGGCGACGCTTCCGGGCCGATGCCCGCCTTTGCCCGATTCGCGACGATGACGGCCATATCTGCCTGAACGTGCTGTTCTTGCGGGAACTGGCCGAGGGTGCGGGGCCGATGCGGCTGGACCTGCCGGGAATGGCCGATATGGCGCAGATGATCTGCCTGCCGGCGCGTGCGCCGGGCGGATCATGGCCGCAACGATACGGCCAGTCCCGGGACGGTATCGCCATCCGCCCCGTGGCGTGTTGCGAGCATTGATGGATGCCGCCCGCCTGCTGGGCGAAGGGCGGCGGTTGTCAGACGACGACCGCCGCGCCCTCGGTCGCCGGCCCGACATGGCGACGGAAGGCGGCGAACAACTCGCGCCCCAATCCCTCGGCCGAATGCGAGGGGTCATGTTCGGCCGGCTGGCGATCCTCGAAGCCGGCGGCGAGGCAGGACAGCGTGCCGCCTACCGCATCCAGCCGGACCAGGTCGCCGTCGCGCAGCCGCGCCAGCGGTCCGCCATCTGCCGCCTCGGGCGAGATATGGATCGCGGCGGGAACCTTGCCCGAGGCGCCGGACATGCGGCCGTCCGTGACCAGCGCCACCCGCAGGCCGCGATCTTGCAGCACGGCCAGCGTGGGGGTCAGCGAATGCAGTTCGGGCATGCCATTGGCACGCGGTCCCTGGAAGCGGACGACGACGATCACGTCCTCGGTGAACTCGCCGCGCTTGAAGGCGGCCTTCACCTCTTCCTGGTCGGAAAACACCCGGACGGGGGCCTCGATGACATGGCGCTCGGGCGCCACGGCCGAGACCTTGATGACCCCCCGGCCCAGATTGCCGGAAAGCTGCTTCAGCCCGCCTGTCGGGGCGAAAGGATCGGCGGCCGGGCGCAGGATCTTGTCGTTCAGCGTTTCGCGCGCGCCTTCGACCCATTCGATCCGGCCGTCCTTCAGCCGGGGTTCGTGGGCATATTGGTCCAGGCCGCCGCCGGCGATGGTGCGCACGTCCTGATGCAGCAGCCCGGCATCCAGCAATTGGCCGATCATGTAGCCAAGGCCGCCGGCGGCATGGAAATGGTTCACGTCGGCCAGCCCGTTGGGATAGACCCGGGCCATCAGCGGCACCGTCTCGGACAGGTCGTGGAAATCCTCGAGGTCCAGGATCACCCCCGCCGCCCGCGCCATGGCAGGCAGGTGCAGCACCAGGTTGGTCGAGCCGCCGGTCGCCATCAGTCCGACGATGCCGTTGACGAAGGCGCGTTCGTCCAGCACCTCGCCTGCCGGCAGGTAGTCGTTGCCCAGCCGGGTAATCGCGGCCGCGCGCTGGACCGCGGCGCTGGTCAGCGCATCGCGCAAGGGCGTGTTCGGATTGACGAAGCTGGAGCCGGGCAGGTGCAGGCCCATGAACTCCATCAGCATCTGGTTGGTGTTCGCCGTGCCGTAGAAGGTGCAGGTGCCGGGCGCGTGATAGCTGGCCATCTCGGCCGCCATCAGCGCCTCGCGGCCGACCTCGCCGATGGCGAATTGCTGCCGGACCTTGGATTTCTCGTCGTTCGGCAGGCCCGAGGGCATGGGACCGGCCGGGACGAAGACCGCCGGGATATGGCCGAAGGTGCCGGCGGCGATGATCAGCCCCGGCACGATCTTGTCGCAAACGCCCAGATACAGCGCCGCGTCGAATGTGTCATGCGTCAGCGCCACGCCCGAGGCCAGCGCGATCACATCGCGCGAGAACAGCGACAGCTCCATCCCCGGCCGGCCCTGCGTGACGCCGTCGCACATCGCCGGCACGCCGCCCGCGACCTGCGCCGTAGCGCCTGCGGCATGGGCCGCCTGCCGGATCAGGTCGGGATAGCGCTCATAGGGCTGATGGGCCGAGAGCATGTCGTTATAGGCGGTGACGATGCCGATGTTCGGCTTGCGCGTGGTGGCGAGATCCTGCTTGTCCGGCATGGCGGCATAGGCATGGGCCTGGTTGCCGCAGGACAGATGGGCGCGGCGCGGCCCTTCCTCGGCGGCGCGGGCGATCTTGGCCAGATAGGCGCTGCGGCTTTTTGCAGAACGCTCGCGGATGCGGTCGGTCACCCGGTCGATGGTGGCGTGCAAGGTCATGGCTGGCGTCTCCTTTGCTGCCAATCTATCCTGTTAGCGGTAACATTGCAACCGGCCCGCTCTTGCCCGCGGGCGCCTGCCGTGGCAGTCCTGCCCCGTTTTGCACGAGGCCGCCATGAACGCCGATCTGCCCATCATCCGATTGCGCCCGAAATCCAAGCCGCAGGCGATCCGCCACGGCTTTCCCTGGGTCTTTGCCGACGAACTGGTCACCGACCGGCGCACGCGGGCGATCCCGCCCGGCAGCTTTGCGCTGCTCGAGGATGCCGAACGCCGGCCGCTGGGTCTGGTCACGGTAAACCCCGATTCGCGGATCATCGCCCGGATGATGGACCCCGACCCGCAGGCGCAGATCACCCGCGACTGGATCGCCGCGCGACTGCAACGGGCACTGGCGCTGCGGGCGCGGCTGTTCGATGCACCGTTCTACCGGCTTATCCATGCCGAGGCCGACGGGCTGCCCGGCACCATCATCGACCGTTTCGGCGATGCCGCGGTGATCCAGCCCAACGCCGCCTGGGCCGAGCGCATGGTCGAGGACATCGCCGCGGCGCTGCGCGAGGTCGCGGGTGTCTCGACCGTCATCCTGAACGGGCAGGGCCGGGCGCGAGCGCTGGAGGGTCTGGACGAGCGGACCGATATCCTGTCCGGTGCGGTCGACGGTCCCGTCGAGGTGCCGATGAACGGTGCGATCTACCTGGCCGATCTGACGCAGGGGCAAAAGACCGGGCTGTTCTACGACCAGCGTCCGAATCATGCCTTTGCGCAGCGGCTGGCGCAGGGCCAGCGCGTGCTGGACGTGTTCTCGCATGTCGGGGGCTTCGGCCTTGCCGCCTTGGCGGCCGGCGCCACCCATGCCACCTGCGTCGACGGCTCGGCCGCCGCGCTGGAACTGGCGCGGGGCGGCGCGCGCGCCATGGGCGCCGAGGCGCGGCTGACCACCCGCCAGGGCGATGCCTTCGAGCAGATGGAGGCATTGGCTGCCGAGGGCGCGCAGTTCGACCTGGTGATCTGCGATCCGCCGGCCTTCGCGCCCTCGAAACCTGCGCTGGAGGCGGGCTTGCGCGCCTATGAGCGGGTGGCGAAGCTGGCCGCGCCGCTGGTCGCGCCGGGCGGCTATCTGGGCCTGTGTTCCTGCAGCCATGCCGCCGACCTGATCGCATTCCGCAATGCCAGCGCCCGCGGCATCGGCCGGGGCGGGCGGCGGATGCAACTGCTGCATACCGGGCAGGCTGGCCCTGACCATCCCACGCTGCCGCAACTGGCCGAGACCGGCTATCTCAAGGCGCTGTTCTTCCGGCTGGACGGATGAAGGCGGTTCTGGACGCCTGCGTGCTGTTTCCGACCGTGCTGCGGGAAATCCTGATCGACACGGCGGCGGCGGGGCTGTTCCAGCCGGTCTGGTCGCGTCGCATCCTGGACGAATGGCGTCATGCCGCAACCCGACAGGGTGCCGCGGCCGGGGTCGAGATCGCGCTGCTGGAGTCGCGCTTTCCGCAGGCGCTGGCCGCGCCGGGGCAGGGGGCAAGCGGCCTCGACCTGCCCGATCCGGCCGACCGGCATGTGGTCGAATGCGCACTGGCGGCGGGTGCCGAGGCCATCGTCACCGCGAATCTGCGCGACTTTCCGCGCGGCACGCTGGCCTCGGTCGGGCTCAGGGCGATCCATCCCGACGAATTCCTGCGCGACCTTTATCTGCGGGCGCCCGAAACCGTACTGGCCGCGATCGAGGCCACCGAGGCGCGCGCCCGGGCCGCCGGCGGCGCCATGACCCGCAAGGAGCTGATGCGGCGCGCCCGCCTGCCGCGCCTGGCCAAGGCCGTCGCGCGGCTGGAGGCCCCCGAAACCGCGACATTTCCGTCGCCTGAAACCGCTATCATCCCCCCGCGGGAACAAGACTGAGATGAGGATGGGTGTGAAGGACTTGATGTTACCGCTAACATCGGCTAATCGGCAGATCAGCGATGAGGAGGCAGCGATGGTTTCACGCATCATTCCGGTTGAGGATTTCGACCTGGTGATCTTTGGTGCAACCGGCGACCTGGCCAGGCGCAAGATCGTGCCCGGGCTTTACCGGCGTTTCGTGGCCGGGCAGGTGCCGGACAGCGCGCGCATCATCGGCGCGGCCCGCACCCGTCAGGACGACGATGCCTTCCGCGCCGAGATGCGGGCCGCGATCGAGGAGTTCATCGGCCCCGGCCAGGACCCGGCGCAGCTTTCGGCCTTTCTGGACATGCTGGGCTATGTCGCCATCGACGCACGCGGCACCGACGGCTGGGCCGAGCTCAAGGCGCGGGTGCGTCCGGGGGTGGTGCATGCCTTCTATTTCTCGGTCGCGCCGGCGCTTTTCGGCGATATCGCCGAGCGGCTGGCGGCCAATGGCATCGCCGATGCGGACAGCCGCATCGTCGTCGAAAAGCCCTTTGGCCGCGACCTTGCCACCGCGCGCGCGCTGAATGCGACGCTGGCCCGGCATTTCGACGAGAACCAGATCTACCGGATCGACCATTATCTCGGCAAGGAAACCGTCCAGAACCTGATGGCGGTGCGCTTTGCAAACATCCTGTTCGAGCCGCTGTGGAACGCGCAATATGTGGACCATGTCCAGATCACCGTGGCCGAGACGGTGGGCGTCGGCGGGCGTGGCGAATATTACGACCATTCCGGTGCCATGCGGGACATGGTGCAGAATCACCTGATGCAGCTTCTGTGCCTGATCGCGATGGAGCCGCCCTATCATTTCGATCCCGATGCGGTGCGCGACGAAAAGCTCAAGGTGATCCGCGCGCTCGAGCCGCTCGCGGCCGAGGACATCGTGCGCGGCCAGTATGTGGCCGGCCCCGACGGCCCCGGCTATCTGGAGGATGCCGAAAACCCGCTCTCGCGCACCGAAAGCTTCGTGGCGCTGAAGGTGCGGATCGCCAACTGGCGCTGGACCGGCACACCCTTCTATCTGCGCACCGGCAAGCGGCTGCGTGCGCGCACCAGCGAGATCGTCGTCACCTTCAAGGAGCCGCCGCATTCGATCTTCGACGACGGCGGCACGCATAAGGCGAACCAACTGGTCATCAAGCTGCAGCCGAACGAGGGCATGCACCTGACCGTGATGATCAAGGAGCCGGGACCGGGCGGCATGCGCCTGGTGCAGGTGCCGCTGGACATGAGCTTTGCCGATGCGCTGGGGGCCGAGGGCTCCGACATGCCCGACGCCTATGAGCGGTTGATCATGGACGTGATCCGCGGCAACCAGACCCTGTTCATGCGCGGCGACGAGGTCGAGGCCGCCTGGGCCTGGACCGACCCGATCATCGGGGCCTGGGAGGCCGGCTCGAAGCGGCCCGAGCCCTACGACCCCGGCTCCAGCGGCCCCGAGGAGGCGCTGCGCCTGCTGCATCGCGACAACCGTCGCTGGAGGGAGATCCGGCCATGACCCTGGAATTCATCGAATATCCCGACCGCGAGATGCTGTTTCTGTCCCTGACCGACCGCTTGGCGGGGCAGCTGTCGCAGCATTTGCGGGTGAACGACAGCGCCAGTCTCTGCGTGCCGGGCGGCACCACGCCGGCGCCGCTTTACGACTATCTCTCGGGCAGCGAGGTCGACTGGCCGCGCGTCGCCGTGCTGCTCAACGACGAGCGCTGGGTGGATGGCGAGCATCTGCGCTCGAACGGCCGGCTCCTGCGCCGCCACCTGCTCAAGGACAAGGCGGCGGCGGCTCGCTATATCGACCTCTATACCGGCGACGAACGCCCCGAGGATGCGGTGCCGGCGCTGGCCGAGGCCATCGCCCCGCATCTGCCGCTGACCGTGCTGCTGCTGGGCATGGGCACCGACATGCATACCGCAAGCCTGTTCCCAGCCGCCTCGGAAACCGTGCTGGCGCTGGCGCCCGACGCCCCGCCGGTAATGGCTGTCAACAGCGTCAAGGACGAGCCCAGGATCACCCTGACCGCCTCGGCGCTGCGCGGTGCGATCAACACCCATCTGCTGATCGCCGGCGCCGACAAGCGCGAGGCTTTCGAGCGTGCGCAGGGCCTCGACCCGACCGAGGCGCCGATCCGCGCTTTCCTTGGCGACATCACCGTGCATTGGGCAGAGTGACATGACCATCTGGAGCCGGCTGCAAGACTACCGCAAATCCCAGGGCGCGCTGCGGATCGAGGCGCTGTTTGACGCCGACCCAGCGCGCGCCACCGCCTTTTCGACCAGCGCCGAAGGACTGGTGCTGGACTGGTCCAAGACAACCATCGACACGGGCGCGCGCGACCTGCTGCTGGAACTGGCCGCGCCCGTCCCCGGGCGTCGCGAGGCCATGTTCGGCGGTGCGCGCATCAACGAGACCGAGGATCGCGCCGTGCTGCATACCGCGCTGCGCAACCTGGACGGCAGCGTCATGCTGGACGGCCGCGACGTGATGCCAGAGCTGCGCCGCACGCATGAGCGGATGAGCGCATTCGCCGCCGCCATCCGCGACGGCAGCTTTGCGGGGCAGGGCGGCCGCATCACCGATGTCGTCAATATCGGCATCGGCGGCTCGGACCTTGGCCCGGCCATGGCCACGCGGGCGCTTTCGCCCTGGCATGACGGGCCGCGGGTGCATTTCGTCTCGAACGTGGACGGGGCGGACATCGCCGATACGCTCAAGGGGCTCGATCCGGCGACGACGCTGGTGATCGTCGCCTCCAAGACCTTCACCACCATCGAGACCATGACCAACGCCCGGACGGCGCTGGACTGGATGGCGGCGTCGGTCGCCGATCCGGCGGCGCAATTCGCCGCGCTTTCCTCGGCCACCGAGCGCACCGCCGAATGGGGCATCGACGAGGCCCGCGTCTTCGGCTTCGAGGATTGGGTAGGGGGGCGCTATTCCATGTGGGGGCCCATCGGCCTTTCGCTGATGATCGCCATCGGACCCGGGAATTTCGACCGCTTCCTTGCCGGCGGCGCGGCCATGGACCGCCATTTCCGCGAGGCGCCCCTGGCGGGGAACTTGCCGGTGATCCTGGCGCTGGTCGGCATCTGGCATAATCAGGTCTGCGGCTACGGCACCCGCGCCGTGCTGCCCTATGACAACCGCCTTGCCCGCCTGCCGGCCTATCTGCAGCAGTTGGAGATGGAATCGAACGGCAAGCGCGTCGCCATGGACGGCAGCGACCTGACCCTGCCCTCTGGCCCGGTGGTCTGGGGCGAGCCGGGCACCAACGGCCAGCACGCCTTCTATCAGCTGATCCACCAGGGCACGGCGGTGGTGCCATGCGAATTCATCATCGCCGCGCGCGGCCGCGAACCCGACCTCGCGCATCACCACCTGCTCCTGATCGCCAATTGCCTGGCGCAATCCGAGGCGCTGATGCGCGGCCGCTCGCTTGACGAGGCGCGCGAGATCATGCGCGCCAAGGGCCTGACCGGCGCGGAACTGGACCGCCAGGCCCGCCATCGGGTCTTTCCGGGCAACCGCCCCTCGACCACGCTGCTGATCCCCGAACTCGCCCCCTATACGCTGGGCCAGATCGTCGCGCTCTACGAGCATCGCGTCTTTGCCGAGGGCGTGATCCTGGGCATCAACAGCTTCGACCAATGGGGGGTCGAACTCGGCAAGGAACTGGCGCTGAAGGTGGCCCCGCTGCTCGAGGGCGAGCCCGCCCCCGGCCACGACCCCTCGACCGAACATCTCGCGGCACTGATCCGCGAAGCGCGCCGCTGAACTTCTTCGTTCCCAAAATACTCATGGGACGGTGCCACCGGCACCATCCCCGCCGATTTACCCCATCCCGCTGCAGATTCCGGGATTGACCCGCTCCGCATCCCGACTAGCCTTGGCCCGCGCAGTGAGGAAGGAAAGCCATGGATCTTCTGGCCAAGGCAACGGCCATTGTCGGTGGGGCAATGGTGCTGATGCGCCGGATGGGCGCCCCCCGGACGCCGGCATTCGGGTCCAGCCCCGCCATCCCCGAGGCGAAGAAACAGGGCATCATGACCCTGAAGATGCCCACCGGCCGCGGCTGGGCGCCGGGGCAATTGCCCAAGGCCGCACCCGGCCTGCGCGTCGATGCCTTCGCCCGCGAATTGCGCCATCCGCGCTGGATCGAGGTGCTGCCCAATGGCGACGTGCTGGTGGCCGAGGCCCTGCAAGAGGCCAGCCCGCCGCGATCGCTGCTCGACCGCGCCGCCCAGGCCACCATGCGCCGCGCCCGCGCGCTGGGAACCAGCGCCAACCGCATCACGCTGTTGCGCGACCGCGATGGCGACGGCGTGGCCGAAACGCGCGAGGTCTTCCTCGAAGGCCAGCGCCAGCCCTTCGGCATGGCCCTGGTCGGCGACACCTTCTATGTCGGCAATACCGACGGCATCGTCGCCTTTCCCTATGCGCCCGGCGCGACGCGGCTCGACGGGCTGGGCCGCAGGCTTGTCGAGTTCAAGCCCGGCGGGCATTGGACGCGCAGCCTGATCGTCTCGCCCGACCGCAAGCGGCTTTACTGCGGCGTCGGCTCGCTGACCAATATCGCCGACGACGGCATGGAGGCGGAACAGGGCCGTGCCGCGATCTGGGAACTGGACCTGGAAACCGGCCAGGCCCGCATCTTCGCCTCGGGTCTGCGCAATCCGGTCGGCATGGCCTGGGAGCCCTCGACCGGCGCGCTCTGGACCGTGGTGAACGAACGCGACGGGTTGGGCGACGAGACGCCGCCCGATTACCTGACCTCGGTGCAGGAGGGCGGTTTCTACGGCTGGCCCTATTGCTACTGGGGGCGGATCGTCGACGACCGCGTGCCGCAGGATCCGGCCGAGGTAGCCCGCGCCATCGCCCCGGACTATGCCCTCGGCGGCCATACCGCCTCGCTGGGCCTGTGCTGGATGCCCGAGGGCACGCTGCCGGGCTTTCCCGACGGCATGGCGATCGGCCAGCACGGCTCGTGGAACCGCTCGACGCTTTCGGGCTACAAGCTGATCTTCGTGCCCTTCCAGGATGGTCGCCCCTCGGGTCCGCCGCGCGACATCCTGTCGGGTTTTCTGTCCGAGGACGAGAAATACTCCCATGGCCGCCCCGTCGGCGTGACCATTGGCCCGGATGGCAGGTCGCTCCTGATGGCCGATGACGTGGGTGACGTGATCTGGCGGGTCAGTGCCGCCTGACCGCGTCCGGCCGCTTCAGAACCACTGGCCCGGCTCCATCAGCCCGAAATCCATCAACTGCTGCGCATTCCACTGGAAAGGGTGCGAGTTACGCCAGCGAAAGCTGCGGATATGCCCGCGCGAGCCGGGATTCCTGGCCAGCGCCTTGGCCACCCGGAACGAGGCGATGGCCGCGGTCAGGTTGTTGTGCCAGGGACAGGCATAGGTGTTGTATTCCTCGACATTGAAGCGGTGATCGGGCAGGAGCCGCAGCCCCGGCTGGCTGCGGAACAGCGCGATGCGGTCGATGCGGCGGCGATCCTGCGGCAGGTGCTCCTCGAAGCGCCAGCGCAGCCCGCCATGGAAGTCCAGCTGACGTTCCTTGTAGCGGCCGTCGCGGTCCATGCGGCCAAGCGCGTAATAGCCGGTGCGGTCGAACATCGCCTCGTCCAGGCTGACCGCATCGGGAAAACGCTCCAGATCCGGGGCATAGAGGTCGATGACATAGGTCAGCATCGCCCGCCGCCGTTCCTCGGCGTGAAAGGTCAGCATCTCGCCCACGGTGCGGCTTTCCGAGAAGGGATAGAACAGGAATTCCGCATTGTAGCCGTAATAAAGCCAGGTATCGGCGGGCGCGGCCTCGATCACCGCATTGACCGCCTCGACATGCGCCCGGCCGCGGCGCGAATCGTGGCGCAGGTTGACGATTCGCTTCGCGCCGTCCTCGGGCAGGGCATGGGCCGGCAGCGGCTCGGGCGAGAGCGCCAGGATCAGCTTGAACCCGGCGGTCAGGTGATGCGCCAGCGTCTGCTGAACCGCGGCCTCGTCCTCGATCAGCACCAGCGCGATGGGTCCCTTGTCCAGCCGGTCGCGCGCGTTCTTCAGGAAATCGGCGAGGCTGGGAAAGCTCATGGCAGGGCTGCCTTGATCTGGTCCAGCGCCTGCGCCAGTGCCGCCGGGTCCAGGGCCGCGTTGTCGAGCAGCGCGATCAGCCCGGCCTTGCGTTCGGCGGAAAGGCCCGATTGCTCGATCATGGTGCGCACCTTGCCCGCGTCGAACCCCTGCGGGGTCAGGGCGGCGTCGATCCCGACCGCTTCGCTGGCGGCAACGGCGGCTGCCTCGGCCTGCTCGGGCGTGGCATTGGCCGCCGCCGCTGCATCCGCGGCGCGGTCGGCTGCGGCGATGGCGGCTTCGGCCGCCGCCTCGGCCTGTTCGGCGGCAGAGCCGGCCGCGCCGACCGCCGCCTGTCCGGCCGAGATCGAGGCATCGGCCGCCGCATCCGCCGCGATGGCGGCCGCATCGGCCGCGGCGTCGGCCGCCGCGTTGGCGCTTTCCTGCGCCGGGGGCTGGTCGGCTGCGGGTGCTGCGGGCGTGGCGGGGGACTCGGCCGGCGGCGTGCTGCCTGCCAGGCGGGTCGGGTCGCCGCCGTTCCACAGCCACAATCCGCCAAGCGCGAGGGCCAGAATCACGATCAAGGCCAGGATTTTCTGCATCGTCTTCTCCGTCAGGGCTGCGGCGGTTCGGGTCCTCTATGCCATGCCGCGGCAAGGGGGAAAAGCGCCCCGGCGACGCAGGTGCCGCATGCCTGCGCATGGCTGCGTCAACCGTTGCGCGAAAGTGCGGGGACGGCCGCCAAACCTTGGCCAGACTCATCGAATCCGGTTGAAAATCCGCCTGCGCAGGACTATTTAACCGCCCGAAAGCCCCGGCAATACAAGGAAGACAGCCATAGCCCGCAGACCGCATAACGCTCCGCCCACCCGTGACACCGGCCCCCGCGTCAACGAGCGCATCCGAGTCGCCGAAATCCGCCTGATCGGTGCGGATGGCGAGAATGTCGGTGTCGTGACACCCGCCCGCGGTCTGGAGCTTGCACAGGAAGCCGGGCTTGATCTTGTCGAAATCTCGCCGAATGCCACGCCCCCGGTCTGCAAGATCATGGACCTGGGCAAGTTCAAGTATGAACAGCAAAAGCGCGAGGCCGAGGCCCGCAAGAAGCAGAAGATCATCGAGATCAAGGAGATCAAGTTCCGTCCCGGGACCGATACCCATGATTACGACGTCAAGATGCGTTCGGTCATGAAGTTCCTGGCCGAGGGCGACAAGGTCAAGATCACCCTGCGCTTCCGCGGCCGCGAGATGGCCCACCAGCAGCTTGGGCTTGAGCTTCTGAACCGCGTCGCCGCCGACGTGGGCGAGGCCGGCAAGGTCGAATCGATGCCCAAGCTGGAAGGGCGTCAGATGGTCATGATGATCTCGCCGAGATAAGGGGCTTTGGAGATGGCGGCCGAGGTGACGATTCTGGTTCTGCGTGAACCGGGCGCCGATCCGGCGCTGCCCCTGCCCGAATACCAGACCCGCGGTTCGGCCGGCGCCGACCTGCGGGCCGACCTGGGCGGGGGCGAGCTGGTGCTCGATCCCGGCCAGATCCGCCTGGTTCCCACCGGGCTGCGCGTGCAGATCCCCGAGGGATACGAGATGCAGGTCCGCCCCCGCTCCAGCCTGGCGCTGAAGCATGGCGTGACGCTGCCCAACACGCCGGGGACCATCGACAGCGATTATCGCGGGCCGCTGGGCGTGATCATGATAAACCTCAGCCAGCAGCCCTATACCATCCATCATGGCGAGCGCATCGCCCAGGCCGTCGTCGCCCCGGTGACCCGCGCGGCCTATGTCATGGCCGAGGCGCTGGAGCAGACCGCGCGCGGCGAGGGCGGCTTCGGCTCGACCGGGCGGGCCTGAGCCCGTGCTGATCCTTGCAATCATGCTTGCCGTGCTGGTCGCGGCGCGCCTGCTTGGCTGGCCGGCATGGCGCGGCTGGGCGGGTGTGGCGGCGCTGTGGCTGGCTGCCGTTGCCGCGCTGGTGCTGGCGCCGGGCAGCGGGGTCGCGCACCTGGTCGGCGGCGATGCCCGGGTCTGGGTGCTGGGCGGCGGCGTTGTGGCGCTGCTGCTGGGCTATCGCCTGCTGCTGCGCCAGTTGCATCGCCGGGCCGTTCCCGTGCCGGAGGCCCCGCAGCCGTCAGCGCAATCCGGCCCGCTGTCTGACCCCGAGCTTGACCGCTATGCCCGCCATATCGTGTTGCGCGAACTGGGCGGGCCGGGGCAGGCGGCCTTGAGGCGCGCCCGCGTGCTGGTGGTCGGCGCAGGCGGGCTGGGCGCGCCGGTCTGCCTTTATCTTGCTGCCGCTGGCGTTGGGCGGATCACGGTGGCCGACGACGACCATGTCGGCCTGTCGAACCTGCAACGCCAGGTGATATTCCGCAGCGCCGATGACGGCCGCCCCAAGGCCGAGGCCGCGCGCGATGCCATGCTGGCGCTGAACCCGCATGTCGAGGTCGCGGCGCTGAACCGTCGCATCACCGATGCCGATGCCGCGCTGATCGCCGAACATGACCTGGTGCTGGACGGCACCGACAGCTTCGCCGCGCGCCGTGCGGTGAATGCGGCCTGCGTCGCGGCTGGCGTGCCGCTGGTCGCCGGCGCCATCGCGCAATGGGAAGGGCAGGTGACCATCTGGGATCCGCGCCATGGCGCGCCCTGCATGACCTGCATTTTCCCCGAGGCGCCGGCCCCGGGCCTTGCGCCGGCCTGCGCCGAGGCGGGCGTCGTCGGCCCGCTGCCCGGCGTCATCGGCAGCCTGATGGCGCTGGAGGCGATCAAGCTGATTGCCCGCACCGGCGAGCCCTTGCGCGGCCGCATGCTGATCTTCGACGGGCTTTACGGCGAGAACCGGCTGATGAAAATCTCGCGACGTGCCGATTGCCCCACCTGTGGCTCTGGACATTTCCGCGCAGGCTGAAACACTCGCGGCCAACCGGAAAAGGAGGCTCGCATGAACCCCGAACTGACGCATTGGACCGGCCCGCTGGGCCTGCCGCGTTTCGACCTGATCCGCGACGAGGATTTCGACCCGGCCTTCGACGCCTGTCTGAAACTGGCCGAAGAGGCGGTCGAGGCCATCGCCGCCAGTCCCGCCCCGCCGACCTTCGACAACACCGTTGCCGCGCTGGAAAGCGCCGAGGAGCCGCTGAACCGGCTTTGCGCGATCTTCTTCACCTTGGCCGGCGTCGATTCCAACCCGGCGCGCGAGGATCTGCAGCGCCGGATCGCCCCGCGACTGGCCGCGCATGGCAGCAAGGTCAGCATGGACCCGCGGCTGTTCGACCGGGTCGAGGCGGTGATGCAGGATGCCGACGAGTTGGCGCCCGAAGATTGCCGCCTGACGGAACTGACCCTGCGCGGGCTGCGTCGGGCGGGCGCGGGCCTGACCGGCGCGGCACGCGAGCGCATGGCCGCGATCCGCGAGCGGCTGGCGGTGCTGTCGACCGAATTCGCCCAGAACGTGCTGGCGGACGAGCGCGACTTTACCATGAGCGTCGCCGACAGCGATCTGGCCGGCTTGCCCGACTGGCTGGTGCGCGCCATGCGAGCCGCTGCGCGCGAGCGCGGGCTTTCGGGCCAGATCGTGACGCTGAATCGCTCGCTGATCGTGCCTTTCCTGGAATATTCCGAAAAACGGGCCCTGCGCGAAGCGGCTTGGCGGGCATGGTGCGCGCGCGGCTCGGGGCAGGGCGCGGGCGGGGCCGCGACCGACAACCGCCCCATCGCCGCCGAGATCTTGCAATTGCGGCACGAGCGCGCCCGGCTTCTGGGCTATGCGGATTTCGCCAGCTACAAGCTGGAGCCCGAGATGGCGAAAACTGCCGAAAACGTCGAGGCGCTGCTGACCGAGGTCTGGGCCGCCGCCAAGGCCCGGGCCGATGCCGATGCCGCGCAGTTGACCGGGATGCTGCACGAGAACGGCGTGAACGGCGCGCTGGAGCCCTGGGACTGGCGCTTCTATGCCGAGCGGCGGCGCAAGGCCGAACACGACCTGGATGAGGCCGAGGTCAAGCCCTACCTGACGCTGGAGGCCATGCTGGGCGCGGTTTTCGACACGGCGCAACGGTTGTTCGGGATCGAGATGCGCGCATTCGACGCGCCGCTCTGGTCCCCCGATGCGCGGGCGTGGGAGGTGACGCGGAACGGCTGGCACATGGCGGTGTTCGTCGGCGACTACTACGCCCGGCCCGGCAAGCGCTCGGGGGCCTGGTGCTCGTCCCTGCAGCAGCAGCACAAGATCGGGGCGGGGCAGCGTCCCATCGTGGTGAATGTCTGCAACTTCACTCCGCCCGAGGCCGAGGGCGCGCCGGCCTATCTGTCCTGGGACGATGCCCATACGCTGTTCCACGAATTCGGCCATGCGCTGCACCATATCCTGTCGGATGTGAACTGGCCCTCGATGTCGGGCACCTCGGTCGCGCGCGATTTCGTCGAATTGCCCAGCCAGCTTTTCGAGCATTGGCTGGAGCGGCCCGAGGTGCTGGACCGCCATGCCCGCCACGCCGAGACCGGCGCGCCGCTGCCCGCCGATCTGCGCGACCGCATCCTGGCGGCGGGCAATGCCGACCAGGGCTTTGCCACCACCGAATATCTGGAAAGCGCCTTGGTCGACCTGGCCTTTCACCGCGGCGAGCCGCCGGCCGATCCCATGGCGCGGCAGGCCGAGGTGCTGGCGGAACTGGGCGCGCCCGCCGCAATTCCCATGCGCCATGCCACGCCGCATTTTGCGCATGTCTTTTCCGGAGACGGTTATTCCTCGGGATACTACAGCTATATGTGGTCCGAGGTGATGGATGCTGACGCATTCGCGGCCTTCATGGAAAAGGGCGACGCCTTCGATCCCGAAACCGCGAGGCGGCTGGAGCAATGGATCCTGTCCAAGGGCGATTCCCTGCCGGCCGATGAGCTTTGGCTGAAGTTCCGGGGACGAAAGCCTGGCGTCGAGGCGTTGCTGAAGGGGCGCGGCCTTCTGGCCGAGGCGGACTGACCCGCTGTCGCGAGGCCGCATGACCCGCGGCGATTCGCTGGCCGGGTGGCGGTTTTACAGGCGGATTTCACAACCGAAGGATGCATTGCCGCGCTGCATGTCGCGATTGGATCGACATGGACCCGTATATTCCGACAGGCCGGCGCGAATTTCTTGATGGGTGCGCGGGGTGCGTCCTATCCTCCCGCAGGCGGGTCTGGTCAGGATATTCGGCGATCTGCCAAGGGGGAAGGCATGCGGATTTCCAATGCGGCCTCGATGAAAAGCGTCGGCGAAGTGCCGATCGACAAGATGGGGCTCCAACATTATTTCGTCAATTACGATAAATATATCGGCCCGCTTCGAATGCGGCCGTTGCGATTGCTGGAATTGGGCATAGCGCGAGGCGATTCGCTGAAATACTGGGAATCCTGGCTGCCGAATGCCGAAATCACCGGGCTGGACATCAATCCCTGCAAGGCCCGTTTCGAAAGCGGCCGGGTGCGCTGCTATGTCGGCGAACAGCAGGACAAGGCGCTTCTGGACCGGATGGCGGCGGAACGGGCGCCGCAAGGGTTCGACGTCATCATCGACGATGCCTCGCATGTCGGGCAATTGTCGCGCATCAGTTTCTGGCATCTCTTTGAAAACCACCTCAAGCCGGGCGGATATTATTTCATCGAGGATTGGGGCACCGGCTATTGGCGGCAATATCCCGACGGCAAATCCTATCGCCCCCGGCCGCCCGGGCTTTCCCCGCGCGAAAGGCTGCTCGACAGGCTGCATCGATCAGGGCTGGCGCAGGCGATCCATCCGCTGGGCAAGCTGACCGGCTGGATGCGCTGGAACCTGGTGCGGCGGCGGTTTCACGGCCATGACCGCGGCATGGTCGGCTTCGTCAAGGAACTGATCGACGAATGCGGGGCCGAGGACATGACCCATCCCGATTTCGGCACCGGCACGCCGCGCAGCTCGCGCTTTGACTGGATGCGGGTCTCGCTGGGCCATGTGGTGATCCGCAAGGCCGGCTGAGCGGTCGGCGCCGGGCCTCAGTCGCGGATCTCGTCGGGATCGACGCCCCAGATCGTGGTCTTGGGCACCCAGCCCTTTTCGCCGCCGCCCGAGACCCGGCACCAGTCGACGATGCATTCGTGCAACCGGACGATGGCGCCGGCCTCGGCCCGGGCCACCACGCTGGCGCGCGGCTCGGGCCGCGCCAGCAGGTCCAGCATGTCCTTGGTCACGATGGCGGTGCGCACGCCCGACAGCAGCGAATAATGCACCCAGCCGCCGGCGCCGTCCTGGTCCTCGACCCGGCGCCAATGGCCGAATTCGGCCACCACGCGCAGCGGCATGCCGGCATGGCGGAACACCCAGTCGATGCGATGAGACAGGCTGGGGCCGCGCCGGGCATTGCCCTCGCCGCCCTTCAGGCTGACATAGCGCGGTAGCGGCAGGTTGGTCACCGACCCGCGGTTCGGGTCGCGCTTGCCGTCCTGATGGCGGCTGATTGTCGCATCGGCGGAAAGCCCGGGGATCTGCTTTGCATCCAGCGTCTCACCCGGATCGGTGGCCTGCGCCAGCGCCGCCGACCCCAAACACGTCCCCGTCGCCAATATCGCGGCGCCGAGCCAGACCCGTCCTTGCTTCATCTGCCCGTCCTGCTTTTTCGGGGTCTTGTGCCTGCCCCGCATCGCGGGCACTTTGCCAAAAGCCGCCCGGCTTTGGAAGAGAGGAGCGACCATGCCAGCCGTTCATGCGACCGATCCGACCCGCTCGCGCCTTAAAGTTACCGTGACCCGGCGCCTGCCCGAGGCGGTCGAGACCCGGATGTCCGAGCTTTTCGACGTTTCCCTGAACGCCGAAGACCGCAGGATGAGTCGCGAGGAACTGGTCGCCGCCATGCGCGTCTCGGATGTGCTGGTGCCGACGATCACCGATCATATCGACGCCGCCATGCTGGCCCAGGCCGGCGACCGGCTGAAGCTGATCGCCAATTACGGCGCGGGGGTGGACCATGTCGACGTGCATTCCGCCCGCCAGCGCGGCATCCTGGTCAGCAACACCCCGGGCGTCGTGACCGAGGACACGGCCGATGTGGTCATGGCGCTGATCCTGGGCGTTACCCGGCGCCTGCCCGAGGGCATGGCCGAGATGCAGGCCGGCCGCTGGCAGGGCTGGTCGCCCACCGCGCATCTGGGCGGGCGGCTGGGCGGGCGGCGCCTGGGCATCCTGGGCATGGGCCGCATCGGGCAGGCGGTGGCGCGGCGGGCGAACGCCTTCGGCATGCAGGTGCATTATCACAACCGCCGCCGCCTGCGCCCCGAGGTCGAGGCCGAGTTGCAGGCGACCTACTGGGAAAGCCTGGACCAGATGCTGGCGCGCATGGATATCGTCAGCGTGAACGCGCCGCATACGCCCTCGACCTTCCATCTGCTGAATGCGCGGCGGTTGAAGCTGCTGAAGCCCTCGGCCGTGGTGATCAACACCTCGCGCGGCGAGGTCATCGACGAGAACGCGCTGACCCGGATGCTGCGCGCGGGCGAGATCGCGGGTGCCGGCCTGGACGTTTTCGAGCATGGGCACGAGATCAACCCCCGCCTGCGCGAGCTGCCCAATGTCGTGTTGCTGCCGCATATGGGTTCGGCCACCATCGAGGGGCGGGTCGAGATGGGCGAGAAAGTCATCATCAACATCAAGACCTTCGCCGACGGCCATCGGCCGCCGGACCTGGTGGTGCCCTCGATGCTGTGATCCCGACGCCCCGGTTCGCCGGGGCGTTTGCGTCTGGCGTCCTGGCCGAATGCGCCATGTCGTTTTTTGCCCAGAACATGTCGCGGGAAATGCGGGCGCCGCGCGCTGTTCCGGCTCTAATCGTGACAGGTAGCCCATGCGCGAAATAAGGAGTCGCTTGCGATGAAAACCCATGTGAAGGCCCTTGTGGTCGGAGGCGGCGCGGTCGGCTGCGGCATCGCGCTGCACCTGGCCCGCGCGGGCTGGGACACGATGCTGGTCGAGCGGGACGAACTGACGGCAGGCTCGACCTGGCATGCCGCGGGTCTCTTGCCGCTGTTCAACATGGGCTATGCGACCAGCCATATCCACGACTATTCGGTCAAGCTGTATGCCGGGCTGGAGGCCGAGACCGGGCTGAACGCCGGTTTTACCCGCTGCGGCAACCTGCGCATGGCGCAGACCGATGCGCGGATGGACGAATACATGCTTTACTCTGCCACCGCCGAGACGGTGGGCATCGAGCATGAATTCCTGACGCCCCGGCAGATCAAGGATCGCTGGCCGCTGGTCCGTACCGAGGATCTGAAGGGCGCGCTGTTCCATCCGACCGACGGCTATATCAACCCTGCCGACGTGACCCAGGCCATGGCGCGGGCCGCGCGCATGGCGGGCGCCACCATCGAGCGCAAGATCCAGGTCAACGGCTACGAATGGACCGGCGAGGAATGGATCGTCACCTGCGAGAAGATGGTCGAGAAGGGCGGCAACCTCGTCTCCTCGGGCGAGCAGTTCGAGATCCGCGCCGAGCATGTCGTGACCGCGACCGGCAACCACGCGCAGCGCACCGCGCGGCTTCTGGGCATCAAGATCCCCGCCATTCCGGTCGAGCACCAGTATATCGTGACCGAGCCCGACCCGGCGCTGGTCAAATGGCGCGCCGAGGGCAACCCAGAACACCCGGTGCTGCGCGATGCCGACGCCAAATGGTATGTGCGCGAGGAGCGCGGCGGCTGGATCCTGGGCCCTTATGAGCGCAATGCCCCGGCGCGCTTCCTCTATGACGTGCCGGAAAGCTTCCGTGCCGACCTGTTCCCGCTGGATCTGGAACGGATCGAAGAGGAATACATGTCGATGATCCACCGGCTTCCCACCTCGGAAACCGTGGGCCTCAAGGACGATTTCAACGGTCCGATCTGCTACACGCCCGACGGCAACCCGCTGGTCGGCCCGGCGCCGGGCCTGCGCAACATGTGGCTGGCCGAGGGTTTCAGCTTTGGCATCACCGCCGCCGGGGGTGTCGGACACTACCTTGCCCAGATGATGACCGAGGGCGAGGCCGAGATCGACATGGCCAGCCTCGATCCCCGTCGCTTCGGCGGCTGGATGACGACCGAATACGCCGCCCGCAAGAACGAAGAGGCTTACGAGCATGTCTTCGTCCTGCACCACCCGGACGAGGAACGCGAAGCCTGCCGTCCGCTGCGCACCGCGCCCGCCTATGACCGCCAGAAAGAGGCCGGCGCGCAATTCGGCCAGGTGAACGGATGGGAGCGGCCGAACTATTACGCGCCCGCCGGTTTCGACGACCATGCCGCGCGCAGTTTCCGCCGTGGCGGCTGGTGGCAATATGCCAAGGCCGAGGCCGAGGCGATCCGGGGCACCGCCGGGCTGATCGACGCCTCGGCATTCGCCAAGCATCGCGTCCATGGCAAGGGGGCGACGGCTTTCCTCGACTGGTTCACCACCAACAAGCTGCCCAAGGTCGGCCGCATCAACCTGACCTATGCACTGACCGAGGCCGGCACGACGCGGACCGAATACACCATCGTGCGGCTGGCCGAGGACGACTATTACCTGATTTCGGCCGGTGCCTGGGCGGATTACGACGGCGACCACCTGCGCAAGATGGCCGAGGAGATGGAGGGCGAATTCGGCCAGGTGATCGTGCAGGACATCACCACGCAATGGGGCGTCTTCGCCATCGCCGGCCCGAACAGCCGCGCCATCCTCAAGGAACTGGTGCGCGACGCCGATCCTGCGACGGCGCTGGGCAACAAGCGTTTCCCCTGGCTTTCGATGCGCAATATCGAGTTGGGCATGTGCCCGGTCCGCGCCATCCGCGTTGCCTATACCGGCGAGCTGGGCTGGGAGCTGCACCACCCGATCGAGTTCGGCCGCTATCTCTGGGACCAGTTGGTCGCCGCGGGCGAGAAGCACGGGCTGAAGCTGGTCGGCGCGCGCGCCCAGAACTGGCTGCGGCAGGAGAAGTCCTATCGCGCCTTCGGCACCGAACTCGGCCGCGACGCGACGCCGCTGGAGGCCGGGCTGGACCGCTTTGTCGATCTGGACAAGGCGTTCAACGGCAAGCAGGCAATGCTGGACAAGGGCATCCGCAGCAAATGCGTGACCCTGCTGATCGACGGGCCGGGCGATGCCGATCCCTGGGGGCGCGAGGCGCTTTACGCCGCCGACGGCACCAAGGTCGGGCGCCTGACTTCGGCCGGCTGGTCCGCGGCCTTCGGCAAGTCCATCGGCATGGGCTATGTCCGTCCCGACCTGGCGGAGCCGGGCACCAGGCTGAAGGTGCGCATGCAGCGCGAGCTGTGGGACGCGGTGGTGACCGAGGACAGTCCCTATGATCCCGAGAACAAGGTGATCCGGGTGGACGGCTGATTTCCTCCCCAGCCGCCGCAGGAAGAAAGGCCCGCCACCGCGCGGGCCTTTTTCATGGCCGTGGTCGAACCTGTCGGGACAGGCCGGCCGGGGTGTTGCGATAGGTTGTTATCCGGCGTCGTGGTTCGGGTCGGGTCCGACCATGGTGCTCCAGTTCTCATGGAAGCCCAGTTTCTCGCGGTTGCGGCTGTCGGCGGCATTCTCTCGCGTAGCAGAGGGGCCTCCCTCGTCGCGGTTCTCCGTTCCCTTTGGCCCAAGGATGATGCGGTGGTCTACGTAAGCAGGGGCTCGGTCGGGTGCCAGCCTTCCGCAAGGCTGGTGTTCCATGCCAGCGGTCGTTTGGGGTCATGTCTAGGTGTTCAGTCCCGGCATCTGGTAGATGGGGTTTAGGATGAATCGATCCGGCTTGAGGTCGCTGTCCCCTCGCGCATCCGGGTTTCGAAACCGTCGCCGGGATGCAGGCCCGGCTTGGCGAGCTGGCATTTCGCGGGCCCGAGGCCCGCCATTTCGACAGATGCTCGGGCATGCTCCGCGCTTTCCGGACCTTGACGGGCGGGGCATCCGTCAGGCGCGGCGCGCGGGGTTCACATATCGTTATCCCCGCAACGCTTCCAGCCGCCGTGCCAGGTCGTTGCGCAGCGCCATGCGCTCCTCGGGTGCCAGGAAGGCGCCCAACTCGACCTCGCGCTTGCCGTCGGTCAGCACCAGATAATCCTCGACCGGGCCGTTCTGGCGCAGGGCGAGGCGCACCCAATAGGGGTTGGTCTGCCAGATGCGATCAGGTCGTCCAGGGTCGCTGCGGGTCAGGATCAGCCGGTCGCGGTCAAGCAGCATGACCTCGCGCGCCGTGCCGTAGCTGCGGACGATGCCCTGCCACAGCCCCCAGACCGCCAGTGCCGCAAAGGGCAGGAGCCCCCAGAGCACCTTCGAGCCGACCACGGCCAGCAAGGGCAGCGCCAGACCCGTCGCGGTCAGGCCGATCACCCAGACGAAGCCCTTGCGGGACAGCGAGCGGTGCGGCCAGACCTCGAGCCGAAAGCATGCGGCCCCGGAATTCTCCGGGGCCGCATCATGCCATGCATAGGGCATCGTTGGATCAATGCGGGGATCAATGCGCGTGTGCGCGATCCCAGTCCTCGCGCTTGGGCAGGGTCTCGAAGGTATGCTCGGGCGGCGGCGAGGGCAGGGTCCATTCCAGCGTGTCGGCATGCTCGTTCCAGTAGTTCGGCACGTTCACGCGCTTGCCGGCGAAGAGCGTGTAGAACACGATGCCGATGAAGAACAGGAAGGACGCGAAGGAGATATAGGCGCCGATCGACGAGATGTTGTTCCAATAGGCGAACTCGACCGGATAGTCGATATAGCGCCGCGGCATGCCCTGGCGGCCCAGGAAGTGCTGCGGGAAGAAGATCAGGTTCGAGCCGATGAACATCATCCAGAAATGCAGCTGGCCCGCCCATTCCGGGTATTGCCGGCCCGACATCTTGCCGATCCAGTAATAGACCCCGGCGAAGATGCCGAACACCGCGCCCAGCGACATCACGTAGTGGAAGTGGGCCACGACGTAATAGGTGTCGTGATAGACCCGGTCCAGCGGCGCCTGGCTCAGCACCACGCCGGTCACGCCGCCGACGGTGAACAGGAACAGGAAGCCGAAGGCCCAGAGCATCGGCGTCTTGAACTCGATGCTGCCGCCCCACATGGTCGCGATCCACGAGAAGACCTTGATGCCGGTGGGCACCGCGATGGTCATGGTCGCCAGCATGAAATAGGCCTGCTGGGTCAGCGACATGCCGGCCGTGTACATGTGGTGCGCCCAGACGACGAAGCCCAGGATGCCGATCGCCGCCATGGCCAGCACCATCGGCAGGTAGCCGAAGATCGGCTTCTTGGCGAAGGTCGAGATGACGTGGCTGATGATGCCGAAGCCCGGCAGGATGATGATATAGACCTCGGGATGGCCGAAGAACCACAGGATGTGCTGGTAAAGCACCGGGTCGCCGCCGCCGGCCGGATCGAAGAACTGCGTGCCGAAGTTGCGGTCCATCAGCAGCATGGTGATCGCGCCCGCCAGAACCGGCAGCGACAGCAGGATCAGCCAGGCGGTGATGAAGACCGACCAGGCAAACAGCGGCACCTTGAACAGCGTCATGCCCGGTGCGCGCATGTTGAGGAAGGTGGTGATGATGTTGATCGCGCCCAGGATCGACGAGGCACCCGAGACGTGGACGGCAAAGATCGCCAGGTCCATGGAATAGCCCGCCTCGGTGGTCGAGAGCGGCGGGTAGAGCACCCAGCCGACGCCCGAACCCATCTGGTCGTTGCCGCCCGGCGCCAGCAGCGAGGCGACGCCCAGGGCCACGCCGCAGACATACATCCAGTAGGAGAGGTTGTTCAGCCGCGGGAAGGCCATGTCCGGGGCGCCGATATGCAGCGGCATGAAATAGTTGCCGAAACCGCCGAACAGTGCCGGGATCACGACGAAGAACATCATGAGCACGCCGTGGTAGGTGATCATGACGTTCCACAGGTGTCCGTTCGGGGTGCATTCCGCCGAGGCGTCGGCGATGAGACGCGCGCCTTCCAGGCACATGTATTGCACGCCCGGATGCTGCAGTTCCATCCGCATATAGACGGTGAAGCATACCGAGATCAGGCCGACGATGCCGGCCGTGAACAGGTAAAGGATACCGATATCCTTGTGGTTTGTTGACATGAACCAGCGGGTGAAGAACCCGCGGGTGTCATGATGGTCACCGTGGCCGTGAACGGCTGCGTCTGCCATGCGTGGACTCCCTAGACATGCGGCTGGCCGGCGCAAAGGCCGACGGACTCGCCTGTTTCTAGACCACAATCCTACCCCTCGCAATGCGAAGAAAGGACTAAAAGTCGCGCCCCTGCGCGCTTTTGTCGCACGCAGGGGCGGGGCCGTCGAGACATCTCGGAGGCGTCGGGATCAGTTCGATTCGCCCTCGGCCGCAGCCTCGCCGTCGCCGCCCGCATCGGGCGAGTTCTGGGCCAGGAAGGCCACCACGTCGGCCTGGTTCTTGCCCATCTTGAAGGTCATCTTGGTCTTGGCGCCCTTGTCGTCGGTCATCTTGACCAGCCAGGGCTTGGGGTCGGTGACGTATTCGATCAGGTCGGCCTCGGTCCAGGTCAGGTCGGGGTTCTTTTCGGCGACCTCGAGGATGCCTTCGCCGTATTTGAAGCCCTCCTCCGAGGCGATCTTGCGGCCGACGACGCCGTAAAGGTTGGGCCCGGTCTTGCCGCCCTTGATGATGTCGGTGCCGTCCGGCGCCTGGATCATGTGGCAAGCCTTGCACTTGTTGAATTCTTTCTCGCCTTTGGCGGCGTCGCCATCCTGGGCCGCAGCGGGCAGGGCGAGGGTGATGGCGGCGAGAGTGGCATAGATGCTGATCTTCATCGCGTTTCCTCTTGGGTATCGCTCATGTCCGGGCAACGGACCTCTCCGCTTCCCGATTGACAGGGCTATCATGTGCCAAGCGGGCAGAATACAGGAAAAACGTCGTAGAACGGCTGAGGGAGAATATGTCGCAGGGCGAAAATCAGCCGGCGAGCGGCGGAAAGTTCCGTGCGAAGCTGCGGCGCAGGGCCAGGTCCAGGTCATCCATGCCGACCGGCAGGCCCATGTCGACCAGGCTGGTGACGCCGTGCCCCGAGATGCCGCAGGGCACGATGCCGGCGTAATGGTTCAGGTCCGGCTCGACGTTGATGGCGATGCCGTGGAAGCTGACCCACCTACGCAGCTTGACGCCGATGGCGGCGATCTTGTCCTCGCGCATGGAGCCGTCGGGCAGGGGCGCCTTGTCGGGTCGGGCGATCCAGACGCCGACGCGGCCGTCGCGGATCTCGCCGCGCAGGTTGAACTCGGCCAGCGCGTCGATCACCCAGTTCTCCAGCGCCTTGACGAAGGCGCGCACGTCGCGGCCGCGCCGGTTCAGGTCCAGCATGACATAGACCACGCGCTGGCCGGGCCCGTGATAGGTATATTGCCCGCCTCGCCCCACGGCATGGACCGGAAAGCGCGCCTCCAGCAGATCGGCTGCCTTGGCCGAAGTGCCGGCGGTATAGAGCGGCGGATGCTCGACCAGCCAGACCAGTTCGCCCGCCTCGCCGGCCGCGATGGCGGCTGCGCGCGCCTCCATGAAGGCGAGGGCTTCCTGATAGTCGGTCAGGCCCGGGGCGGTGATCCATTCTGTCATGTCCGCCAGATAGGCCGGGGCGGGCGAGGCCGCAAGTGGGCCTGCGGATCATGAATCCGCTGCAAGATCATTGTGCGGATGTTGAATTTCACTAAATGACTGTCTGCTTATATACAGACGGTCTCACAACGCCCGGATGCTGCCATGATCTTGCCCCTTTCCCCCGTGTTCGACGCCATGCGCGCGGCTGCGCGCGACCGTATCCTGATCCTCGACGGGGCGATGGGGACGCAGATCCAGCAGCTTGGCCTGTCCGAGACGGATTTCGCCGGCCATGGCACGGGCTGTGCCTGCGGCTGCCATCCCCCCGCGCCGGGCGAGCATCCGCAGCAGGGCAACAACGACCTGTTGAACCTGACCCAGCCCAAGGCGATCGAAGAGATCCATTACCGTTATGCGAAGGCGGGCGCGGATATCGTCGAGACCAACACATTCTCGTCCACGACCATCGCGCAGGCCGATTACGGCATGGAGGCGGCGGTCTACGACCTGAATTTCCATGGCGCCCGTATCGCGCGGCAGGCCCTGGACCGCGCCACGGCCGAGGACGGCCGCCCGCGCTGGGTCGCCGGGGCCCTGGGGCCGACCAACCGCACCGCCTCGATCAGTCCCGACGTGAACAATCCCGGCTATCGCGCCGTCACCTTCGACGATCTGCGCATCGCCTATGCCGAGCAGATCCGAGGGCTGATCGACGGCGGCGCCGACCTGATCCTGATCGAGACGATCTTCGACACGCTGAACGCCAAGGCCGCGATCTTTGCCTGCGAGGAGGTGTTCCAGGACAAGGGCCAGCGCCTGCCGGTGATGATCTCGGGCACGATCACCGACCTCTCGGGCCGCACGCTTTCGGGCCAGACGCCGACCGCCTTCTGGTATTCCATGCGCCATGCCGCGCCGATCACGGTGGGCCTGAACTGCGCGCTCGGCGCCGCTGCGATGCGCCCGCACCTGGCCGAGCTTTCCACGGTCGCCGATACGCTGATCTGCGCCTATCCCAATGCCGGCCTGCCCAACGAGATGGGCCAGTATGACGAGACGCCCGAAGAGATGGCGGCGCAGGTCGCCGAGTTCGCCCGCGAGGGGCTGGTGAACGTGGTCGGCGGCTGCTGCGGCTCGACGCCCGAGCATATCGCCGCCATCGCCCGCGCCGTGGCCGATCTGCCGCCGCGCGCCATCCCCGAGATCGAGCCGCGCCTGCGCCTTTCGGGGCTGGAGCCCTTCGTCAAGACCGACGACATTCCCTTCGTCAACGTGGGCGAGCGGACGAACGTCACCGGCTCGGCCAGATTCCGCAAGCTCATCACCAACGGCGATTACGCCGCGGCGCTGGATGTGGCCCGCGACCAGGTGGAAAACGGCGCCCAGATCATCGACGTCAACATGGACGAGGGGCTGATCGATTCGAAGCAGGCGATGATTGACTACCTGAACCTGATCGCCGCCGAGCCCGACATCGCCCGCGTGCCGGTCATGATCGACAGCTCCAAGTGGGAGGTGATCGAGGCCGGGCTGAAATGCGTCCAGGGCAAGGCCATCGTGAACTCGATCTCGCTCAAGGAAGGCGAGGAAGGCTTTCTGAACCAGGCCCGGCTCTGCCGCCGTTATGGCGCGGCCGTGGTGGTCATGGCCTTCGACGAGACCGGCCAGGCCGATACCGAGAACCGCAAGGTCGAGATCTGCTCGCGCGCCTACGACCTCCTGGTGAACGCGGTCGGCTTTCCGCCCGAGGACATCATCTTCGACCCGAACATCTTTGCCGTCGCCACCGGCATCGAAGAGCATGACAATTACGGCGTCGATTTCATCGGCGCGACCCGGCGCATCACCCAGGCCCTGCCGCATGTGCATGTCTCGGGCGGGGTCTCGAACCTCAGCTTCAGCTTCCGCGGCAACGAGCCGGTGCGCGAGGCGATGCATGCGGTGTTCCTCTATCACGCCATCCAGGCGGGGATGGACATGGGCATCGTCAACGCGGGCCAGCTGGCGGTCTATGACCAGATCGACGCCGGCCTGCGCGAGGCTTGCGAGGACGTGGTGCTGAACCGCCAGCCCAAGGCCGGCGGCACCGCGACCGAGAACATGCTTGAGATCGCCGAGCGTTTCCGCGGCGAAGGCGGGGCCAAGGCTCGTGAAAAGGATCTGACCTGGCGCACATGGCCGGTCGCGAAACGGCTGGAGCATGCCCTCGTCAACGGCATCACCGAGTATATCGACGAGGATACCGAGGAGGCGCGGCTTTCCGTCGAGCGCCCGCTGCATGTGATCGAAGGCCCCTTGATGGCCGGCATGAACGTGGTCGGCGACCTGTTCGGCTCGGGCAAGATGTTCCTGCCGCAGGTGGTGAAGTCGGCCCGGGTGATGAAGCAGGCCGTGGCGCATCTTCTGCCTTACATGGAGGCCGAAAAGGCCGGCAGCGGCGCCTCGTCCAGCGCCGGCAAGGTGCTGATGGCGACGGTCAAGGGCGATGTCCACGACATCGGCAAGAACATCGTCGGCGTCGTGCTGGCCTGCAACAATTACGAGATCATCGACCTGGGCGTGATGGTGCCCGCGACGAAGATCCTGGAGACCGCCAAGGCCGAGAATGTGGACATCATCGGGCTTTCCGGCCTCATCACCCCCTCGCTGGACGAGATGGTGCACGTCGCCTCGGAAATGGAGCGCGAGGGCTTCGACATCCCGCTGCTGATCGGCGGCGCCACGACCTCGCGCGTGCATACGGCGGTCAAGATCCATCCGCGCTATGGCCGCGGGCAGGCGGTCTACGTCACCGATGCCAGCCGTGCCGTGGGCGTGGTGGGCAGCCTGCTTTCGGGCCAGAAGAACGCCTATGTCGAGAATATTCGCAGCGAATACATGGACGTGGCGAACAAGCACGCCCGCGCCGAGGCGGACAAGAAGCGCCTGCCGCTGGCCACGGCCCGCGACAATGCGGTCAGGATCGACTGGACCGGGTTCCAGGCCAAGGCGCCCGAGTTCCTGGGTTCGCGCGTGATCGAGGATTTCGACCTGGCCGAGATCGCCCGTTATATCGACTGGACCCCGTTCTTCCAGACCTGGGAATTGAAGGGCGTCTATCCGCGCATCCTCGATGATGAAAAGCAGGGCGAGGTGGCGCGGCAGCTCTTTGCCGACGCGCAGGCCATGCTCACGCGCATCATCGATGAGCAATGGTTCAAGCCCCGGGCGGTCATCGGCTTCTGGCCGGCGAACCGGGTCGGCGACGATATCCGGCTGTTCACCGCCGAGGATCGGGCGGCGGAACTGGCCACCCTGCACACGCTGCGCCAGCAGGTGACCAAGCGCGACGGCCGCCCGAACGTGGCGCTGGCCGATTTCGTGGCGCCCGAGGGGCATCGCGACTATGTCGGCGGCTTCGTGGTCACGGCCGGCGGCGAGGAGCAGCAGATCGCCGATCGCTTCAAGGCCGCGCATGACGATTTCTCGGCCATCCTGGTGCAGGCCCTGGCCGACCGTTTCGCCGAGGCGCTGGCCGAGATGATGCATGAGCGGGTTCGCAGGCAGTACTGGGGCTATGCGGACGAGGCTTTCAGCCCCGAGGAACTGATCGCCGAGCCCTATGCGGGCATCCGCCCGGCGCCCGGCTATCCGGCCCAGCCCGACCATACCGAAAAGGTGACGCTGTTCCGTCTGCTGGACGCCACCGCCGCCACCGGGGTCGAGTTGACCGAGTCGATGGCGATGTGGCCCGGCGCCTCAGTCTCGGGCCTCTATATCGGCCATCCCGATGCCTATTACTTCGGTGTCGCCAAGGTCGAGCACGACCAGGTTCTGGACTATGCCGACCGCAAGGGCATGCCGGTGTCGCAGGTCGAGCGCTGGCTGGCGCCGATCCTGAACTATACCCCGCAGGCGGCCGTCGCGGCCGAGTGAAAAGAAACGCGTGGCGGGTGCAAAAATGCCCTTTTCATCCGCCGCGCAAGCGTCTAGAAGCCGCCTTGCTACGGATGCGGTCGTGGCGGAATTGGTAGACGCGCAGCGTTGAGGTCGCTGTTCCTTAACCGGAGTGGAAGTTCGAGTCTTCTCGACCGCACCAAGCCTATCCCCCTTTGAAAAGTTGAAAACGCGGTAACGCGGAATCCCGGCGGGTAATGCTGCGGGCTGTGCTGGTCGGTGGGCAAAGGCCGCCCTGGCGCTGAAGTTCGGCACCCGGGATGCTCTGTCCGTTGCGATGCGATTCCCATGCGGGGATGCGGCCATATCGCGCAGGCATATTCTGCCAAATGCCTAAAATTACCCCAAGATCTTTCTTGATCTAGTACAAAATGGACAATAGGACCGGCTGGGTATTCAGTGCGAGGTTTCTTGATGTTCGGACGTATTCTTGCGCTTTGCGCAGCATTTTCATTGGCTGGCTGTGCGACCATCACCCGCGGGACCAAGGACGTGCTGGTCGTGAACTCGACCCCGGCTGCGGCGCAGGTCAAGCTCAGCAACGGGGAATCCTGCGACAATACCCCATGCAGCTTCAAGGTTCCCCGCAAGTCGGAACTGAACGTCCTGGTGACGAAGGATCGCTGCAAGCCGCAGCAGGTCCGCGTGACGAACCGCGTGGCGGGCGGCGGCGGCGCGGCGATGGCCGGCAACGTCCTCGTCGGCGGGATCATCGGTGCGGGCGTCGATGCCGGGTCGGGCGCGATGCTGGAACTGGTGCCGAACCCCGTCGACGTGCAGCTTGAATGCCGCTGAGCCACTCGCCCGGCTGAGGCTCTGCTGATATTCCCAGGCCCGCCCCGTCCAAGGCGGCGGGCCATCACCGACCCGGCGGGACCGCAGCGCGGCGTCCTGGGGATGGGTGCGAATGCCGGAGCGGAAGCCATCGGCGCATCTCTCCTGCATGGCCGGTCGCTTGGGCGGAAGGAAAAGACGCTTGCAGGCCGTGCCGGGAGAATACCTTTCGGCCAATGCCTTGCGGGACGATGGCGCCGTCCTTTCCGGCGCCGGCCCGCGCCTTTCTTGTTCCCTTCCGCCGCAGCTTGCGCCTAGTCTCTGCCTCGAACAAGAGGAGAGTTTCCATGTCCGAGAAATGGGGTTTCGACACCACCGCCATCCACGCCGGCAGCGCGCCCGACCCGGCGACCGGGGCGCGGCAGGTGCCGATCTATCAGACCACGGCCTATGTCTTTCAGGATGCCGCCCATGCCGCGCGGCTCTTTGGTCTGCGGGAGGTCGGCTATATCTATTCCCGCCTGACCAACCCGACCGTCGCCGCGCTTCAGGCCCGCGTGGCCGAGCTCGAGGGCGGGGCGGGGGCGGTCTGCTGTTCCTCGGGCCATGCGGCGCAGATCATGGCGCTGTTCCCGCTGATGGGACCAGGCAAGAACGTGATCGCCTCGACCCGGCTTTATGGCGGCACCATCACTCAGTTCAGCCAGACCATCAAGCGGTTCGGCTGGTCGTGCAAATTCGTCGATCTGGACGATCTCGATGCGCTGCGGGCGGCTGTCGATGACGACACCCGCGCCATCTTCTGCGAATCGATCTCGAATCCCGGCGGCTATGTCACCGACATTCCGGCCGTGGCCAAGGTCGCGGACCAGGTCGGCCTGCCGCTGATCGTCGACAACACGCTGGCCACGCCCTGGCTGTGCAAGCCCATCGAGATGGGCGCGACGCTGGTCGTCCACAGCCTGACCAAATACATGACCGGCAACGGCACGGTGACCGGCGGCGTGATCGTGGATTCGGGCAAGTTCGACTGGTCGGCCTCGGGCAAGTTCCCCAGCCTGTCCGAGCCCGAGCCGGCCTATCACGGGCTGAAGTTCCACGATACCTTCGGCGCGCTGGCCTATACCTTCCACGGCATCGCCATCGGGCTGCGCGACCTGGGCATGACCATGAACCCGCAGGCGGCGCATTACACGCTGATGGGGATCGAGACGCTGGGCCTGCGCATGGAGCGTCATGTCGGGAATGCGCAGAAGGTCGCGGAATGGCTGGAGGCCGACCCGCGCGTGACCTCGGTAACCTATGCGGGGCTGGCCTCATCGCCCTGGAACGCGACGGCGCGGCGCGTCTATCCCAAGGGGGCGGGGGCACTTTTCACCTTTGCGATCAAGGGCGGCTATGACGCGGCGGTGAAGCTGGTCGATAACCTGAAGCTCTTCAGCCATGTGGCGAACCTGGGCGATTCGCGTTCGCTGGTGATCCATTCCGCCTCGACCACCCACAGCCAACTGACCGACGAGCAAAAGATCGCCGCCGGTGCCGGCCCGGACGTGGTGCGGCTGTCCATCGGCATCGAGGATGCGGCCGACATCATCGCCGATCTGGACCAGGCATTGGCCGCTTCCACCGCCTGAGACGAAAAGGGGCGGCGCATCGCTGCGCCGCCCGCCTCTGACAATGCGCCCCTGGTCAGTTCGCCGGGTCAGTTTGCCGGGGCTTCCACGGGTTCGTCCGTGGTCTCGCCCTCGGGTGCCGGCGGCTCGCTGCCTTCCGGCGCATCGGCGGGGTGCATGGCGAAAACCGCCGTGACATTGGCGCTGACGGCCAGTTCGCCCGCCTCGATGGGCGTATCGGCCGCGCTTGCGGCTTCGGCGCGCATGGCCATCATCGGGCGCGGCCCGCCGCCCATCTGCACATCCGACAGCGACAGCAGCCGGCCAAGCCGCATGCCCGCCGCATCGGCCATCACCTCGGCCCGGCGGCGTGCCTCGGCCACGGCCTCGGTCCGGGCCTGATCCTCGGCCTCGGCCATGTCCTCGCGCGAAAATGCGATGCCGCTGATTTCATTGGCGCCCGAGGCGACCAGCTTGTCCAGCACCGGGCCGAGCCCCGCGATGTCGCGCACCCGCACGGTGACGCTGTTTTGCGCGCCGTAGCCGGTCAGCTTCGGCGGCTGACCCTGGTCCGAGTAATCCATCACCGGAGACAGGTTCAGCCCCGAGGTCTGGATGTCGCGCGCCTCGATGCCCTCGGCCTTCAGCGTCTCGATGACCTTGGCCTGCTGCTCGGCATTCTGCGCCATGGCCTCGGCGGCGGTGGCGGCCCGGGTGCTGACGCCCAGGGTGATGGTCGCCATGTCGGGCTGGGTCGTGGCCTGGCCGGCGCCGGTCACGGTCAGCCTGGCGAAGGGGGCGGCATGTTTCATGGCATGATGTCCCATCTGTGCGGGCGGCGGCGGGGCGTCGGTCTGGGCGGGCTGGGCCATCAGCGGGCCTGCGCCCAGAACGATCAGCGTCGCGGCAGCCATCAGGGGTCGGAATTGGGGCATCGGGTCTTTACTCCTTGGCGCGTCGGGGTCGTGCCCTTGCGCAGTTGTCTTCACGAGCCCCAGTAACGCCGCAAATGCGTTTTGGGATGCCTCACAATCCGGTGTTCGGCTTTTCACGCATCGCGTTCTGGGTTAGTTCAGAAGCATCAATCATGAAGATGCGCCCAAGGATGCCCGGGGGCGCCCGGAACCGAAAGCAAAGCCCGTCGATGTCGCTTGATTCCGTTACTGAATACGCCCTCTCCTTCAGCGAGGACGCCGTGCATCTCGAACGGCGCGAGCGGGGCCCGGGGCGACAGGGCGGCGGCGGTGCACCGGCGGCCTGGCGGCATCTTGGCTCGGTCGATTTCACTTCCTCCGATTTTCAGGGGGAACTGGCCCGTCTGCGCGCCATGGCGACGGGCGACGGGACCAGGTCGACGCTGCCCGTCACCCTGATCATTCCCGACGACCAGATCCTCTACACGACGCTGACCGTCGCGCCGGGCGCGGATCGCGAGCATGCGGTGGGCCGGGCGCTGGACGGGCTGACCCCCTATGCCATCGAGGATCTGGCCTTCGATTGGGAAGGCGACGGCGACAGCGTGCGCGTCGCCGCCGTGGCCCGCCAGACCCTGCGCGAGGCCCGCGATTTCGCCGGGCAATACGGCTTTGACGGGCAGGGCTATTGCGCCGTGCCCGAGGCCGGGCTTTATCCGGGCGAGCCGGTCTTCGTGCTGGAGCCCGCCCCTTCCGCCCGCCCGCGGGTCGACCCGGCACAGGCCGGCGTTACCGCCTCGGGGCTGCTGATCGAGGAGGAATTGCCCGAGGAACAGCCGGCGCTGGATCTCGACGGCGACCAGTCCGAGGCGGAGGAAGAGGTTGCGGCCGAAAGCCCGGTCGAGCCGGTCCCCGAGGAGAGCGCCTCGACGGTTGCCGCCAAGGAAACCGACGAGCCGGGAGAGGCCGTTTCAGTATCCGAGCCGGCTCCCTCTGCAGAAATGATCGAGGATTCCGAGGCAACAGAAGAAGTTTCCAGGGAAATATCGGGGAACCATCCTGCTGAAACCCCGCCCGCTGGCATTCCGGCCGCATTGGCCGACGATGCTCAGGCGGCGCCGCTAGACGAGGCCGAGGCCGTCGCCGGGGCCGATGACGTTCCCGCCGCCGGCGCCGTCGAAGCGGCGGCACCGATCCAGGCTTCGGATGCTGCGGAAACGGCAGCGGCTTCGGAGCAGGCCGTGCCCGCTGCGCCCCGTGACGTTGCAGCCCATGATCCGGCGCCCCAGGGCCCCGCGCCGCAAGCGGATGCCGGTCTGAACCCGCGCGCCCGGGCCGTGCATGAGCGCGCTGCCGGTGCTCGCCAGGCCCGCCCGGCGGGCAGCGCTCCGGTCCAGCCCCGCCGGCCGGGCGAGCGCGGCGGCCTTGCCGGGCTGATCGCCATGCTGGGGGCGCTGGTGGTCGGGCTGATCCTGATCTGGGCCTTTCTGGTCCCGGATCGGCAGGAAGCGCAGCTTGCAGCCGTCACCCCATCCGAGCAGGCACCGGCCCCGCAGCCTGTCGAGCCCGTGCCCGCGCAAACCCCGGAACCCGCGCCCGCACCGGAACCCACCGCACCGGCCGAAGCCGAAACCGTCCAGCCGGAGCCTGCCGCGCCGCAACGCGCGGCGACCGAGCCCGAATCTGCCCCGGCGCCGCTCTCGGCCCTGACCGAGGAAGAGCGCCGTCGCGTCCTCGTCGCCGCCGCTGCCGTGGCTGCCGCCGTGGTGCCGCCTTCGGCCTCGGTGCCCGCGGCCCCGGCATCTCCGCCCCCTGCATCCGCCGCATCCGTGCAGGACGGGGAACGCGCGCCTGCCGTCGGCGAAGCGGCGCAACCCGCAGCCGCTGCCCGGCCTGCCGCAACCACGCCGACGCCTGCGGCCCCTGCACCAGCCCAAGCGCAGGCCCGGCCTGCGCCGTCTGCACCCGCTGCCACGCGGCTGACCAGTTCGGCCCGCCCGCAGCTTGCACCGCGCCGCAGCACGCCGCAGACCTCGGTGCCGCGCGCCGATACCGCGCCGCGCGTGCCTGCGGATCCGCTGCCTTTCGAGGCCAGCCAGCGCCGCGCTCAGCCTGTCGGCAGCGCCCGCCCGCCCGAGCGCAGCCGCCGCGCCGCCCCGACCCCTGCGGCGACTCCCGTGGCGGCTCCTGCTGTGGCGGCGCCTGCGCAGGTGCAAGCCCAACCCGCCGCCGCGGCCGGCACTGCCGGGCTGCGCGGTTCGGCGCGGCCGCCGTCGCGCCCCGAGGGCTCGACCCCCGAACTTCTGACGGATGGGACGCAGGCGGACAGCCTGACACCGGCGGAACAGCAGCATCTGCGCGACCTCATCCGCGACATCGGACGGGGTGGACTGGCCTCGCTCGATCCCTTGCCGCGCGGCGAAAGGCTGGCGCAGGCCCGGCCGCAGCGCAAGCCGGGCACGGCCAGCGATGCGGCCGATCCATCGGCGATTGATGCCGCAGTGAGGTCGGCCACCACGCCACCACCGGACAAGCCCGACAGCGTCGAAACCGCTGCCGCGCCCGCCCGGGATCCGGGCGGGCTTTTGCGTGGTTCGGCCCGTCCGCGCGCCCGTCCCGCCGCGGCGGCCGGTGGTGGCGCTGCGGTTTCGGGCGGGGCTGTCGAAGCGGCCATTTCGGCCGCCGTCGCGGCCTCGCCCGCGCCGCCGGGCGGGGTGCAGCTTTCGGCGCTGGCCTCGTCGCCGCTGCCCCCCCGGCGCGGCGAGCGGCCGCCCGCCGCGTCCGAGGCTGCCGCCACTCCGGCGCCCCCGGCCGCTGCCGCTGGCCCCAGCGAGGCCGAGCTGGCCGCCCGCCGCAAGCTTGACGAGCAGTTGCAGGCCCAGGCCGAGGCGCGCATCCGCGCCCGCGCCGCCGCCGATGCCAAGGCCGAGGCAGAGGCCCGCGCCCAGGCCGAAGCCCGCGCCCGCGCCCAGGCCGAGGCCGAGGAGCGCGCCGCCCGTGCCAAGCGTCAGGAATACAAGCCGCCCGAGGTCGACAACGAGCCCGAGATCGCCACGGCCGCCCTGCCCAAGGGCTCGACCTCGGCCAGCGTGGCCAAGGCCGCGACCCAGCCGCGCGGCCTCGACATGGGCCGCACCACGGTGATCGGCATCATCGGCGCCGGCAAGGCCAGCCGCGCGCTGATCCGGCTGCGCAACGGCAAGGTGGTGACCGTCCGCCTGGGCGACCGCATCGACGGCGGCACCATCAATTCGATCGGCGACGGGCGACTGACCTATGTCAAGGCGGGCCGCACCCACGAATTGCGGATGCTGGACGGGCGCTGACAGGGGCCTTCCTGCTGATCGCCGCCGTCTATCTGATGGCAATGGCGATCGCCGTGCCGCTGTCGGTGCGGCTGGGCTCGGCGCTGGGCTATCTGATCGCGGCCATCGTCATAGACGCGATGCTGGATGTTGCTGCTGATCGGGCTGGAGCTTGAGCCGCAGGCGCTGTGGCAGATGCGCCAGCGCCCTTTTGGGGCCGGCCCGCATGCAGATCCTGGGCACGGCGGCGCTCTGGAGCGTCTCACCCATGATCCCGGCGTCGCGCCCATCGCTCCCGGGCCGGATGAACTGCCTTAGCATGGGCTGGCTCGTCCCGTCGAACGCTGACCGCGACCCCCGAGCCGCGATCCGCGACCCTTGCGAGCCGCGCGCCAAGCGCCTAGAAGGCGGGGCAGCCTTGCCAAGGGAAATGCCATGCTCGACCATCTGACCTATACCGCCCCGGAACCGAAGATCATTCAGGGTGCGAAACAGGACTGGGAACTGGTCATCGGGCTGGAGGTCCATGCCCAGGTCGCCTCGAACGCCAAGCTGTTCTCGGGCGCCTCGACCGGCTTCGGGGCCGAGCCGAACAGCCATGTCGCCTTCGTCGATGCCGCCATGCCGGGCATGCTGCCGGTGATCAACGAGTTCTGCGTGGCGCAGGCGGTCAAGACCGGCCTTGGCCTCAAGGCGGCGATCAACCTGGTCTCGGCCTTCGACCGCAAGAACTATTTCTATCCGGACCTGCCGCAGGGCTACCAGATCAGCCAGCTTTATCATCCCATCGTGGGCGAGGGCGAGGTGATCGTGGACATGGCCCCCGGCGTCGCCCGCCGCGTCAGGATCGAGCGCATCCACCTGGAACAGGATGCCGGCAAGTCGATCCACGACATGGACCCGAACATGTCCTTCGTGGACCTGAACCGCACCGGCGTCGCGCTGATGGAGATCGTCAGCCGCCCCGACATCCGCGGCCCCGAGGAGGCGGCGGCCTATGTCGCCAAGCTGCGCCAGATCATGCGCTACCTGGGCACCTGCGACGGCAACATGCAGAACGGCAACCTGCGCGCCGACGTGAACGTGTCGGTCTGCGCGCCCGGTGCCTATGAGCGCTATCAGGAAACCGGCGATTTCAGCCATCTCGGCACCCGCTGCGAGATCAAGAACATGAACTCGCTGCGCTTCATCCAGCAGGCCATCGACTACGAGGCCCGCCGCCAGATCGCCATCATCGAGGATGGCGGCAAGGTGGTGCAGGAGACGCGGCTCTACGATCCCGACCGGGGCGAGACCCGCTCGATGCGCTCCAAGGAAGAGGCGCACGACTACCGCTATTTCCCCGATCCCGACCTGCTGCCCCTGGAGATCGAGCAGGGCTGGGTGGACGATATCGCCGCCGCCATGCCGGAGCTGCCGGACGAGAAGAAGGCGCGTTTCGTCACCGGACTGGGCCTTTCCGAATACGATGCCGGCGTGCTGACCGCCGAGGTCGAGAGCGCCGACTATTTCGAGCAGGTCGCCTCGGGCCGCGACGGCAAGCAGGCCGCGAACTGGGTCATCAACGAGCTGTTCGGCCGGCTGAACAAGGAGGGGCTGAGCGTCGAGACCTCGCCGGTTTCGGCCGCCCAGCTTGGCGGCGTGATCGACCTGATCGGCTCGGGCGCGATCTCGGGCAAGATCGCCAAGGACCTGTTCGAGATCCTGTGGACCGAAGGCGGCGACCCGGCCGAGATCGTCGAGTCGCGCGGCATGAAGCAGGTTACCGACCTCGGCGCCATCGAAAAGGCCGTGGACGAGATCATCGCCGCGAACCCGGCTCAGGTGGAAAAGGCGCGCGCGAACCCCAAGCTCGCCGGCTGGTTCGTGGGCCAGGTGCTCAAGGCCACCGGCGGCAAGGCCAACCCGGCGGCGGTCAACGAGCTGGTGGCAAGGAAGCTGGGACAGTAAGTCCCGGCGCCCTGCCGCCTGTCGCCGTCGTCCCGCGGACCGCCATGCGGAACATGGCGGTTGATGCGGCGGGCTGCCTGTTGCTAAGCATCACCTAAACAACGAGCAGTCGGGACAGGCAAAATGAGAATCCTGAACGCAAGGCCATGGGGGGGCGGGCTGTCCCTCCTTCTCGTCCTGCTGGTCGTGGCAGGCTGCGGGATCGGCCGCCGGCATTCGGAACTGGAATGCATGGAACGTGCCATGTTCTTCGAATCGCACCGCTCCAGCCGCGACGGCATGATCGCGGTGGGCAGCGTGGTGATGAACCGCGTCCAGTCGCGCCAATATCCGAACTCGGTCTGCGCCGTGGTGGGACAGAAGGGCCAGTTTGCGCCCGGCATCATGTCGCGGCCGATGAAGTCGCAGGCCATGCCGGAGGTGCGCGAGGCCGCCCGCTCGGTCATGCGCGGCGAGCGCCATCCGCTCGTCGGCAACGCGATGTTCTTCCATGCCGCCAGCCACAGGTTTTCCTATGACAACATGCATTACGTCCTCGTCGCGGGCGGCAATGCCTTCTACGAAAAGCGCCGCCGCGAACTGGTGACGCAGCCGGTCCCGCCGCGCCCCATAGAAGGCATCACCCGCAGATAGGACAGGGCGGAGGGTGCAAGGCGCCGCCCAGGGCAAGCGGCAACGCTTCCCTTGGCCGGCCATCTCGCCTAACCTGCGCCGTAAAGGGAAAGGCCCACGCATGAGCAGCTACGAATACACCGTCATCCCCGCCCCGGCCCGCGGCGAAAAGACCAGGGGCGCGCGCAGCGGGATCGAGCGTTTCGCCGCCACCCTGACCGACACGCTGAACCAGATGGCCCGCGACGGCTGGGAATATGTCCGTGCCGAAACCCTGCCGGCCGAGGAACGCTCGGGCCTGACCAGCCGGACCACGGTCTATCACAACCTGCTGATCTTTCGCCGCGCGCTCGCGCAGCCCGAGCGTCCGCAAGACGCCCTGCCGCAATCGCAATCGCAGCCGCAGCCGGCTGTCGCCCCGACCGAACCCCAGCCGGAACCCGAAGCCCAGGCACCTGCGCGCGGCCCCTTCAGCCAGCCGATGCGGGCCGCTCCGAAGCCTGCCGCGCCGCCGACCGCCCCGAATGCCCGCGCCCGGGTCTCGGAACCGCCGCTGACGGCGCCGCAAGCTCCGGCACCGACCGGCCCGCGCCTCGGGCCGGCCAGCCGCTGATTTCTCTGTTCCCAAATACTCCGGGGTGAGCCCCCGGCACGGGGGCGAGGGGCAGCGCCCCTCAGGCCCTTACCAATGCGGCGGCCGCTGGTCCGCCAGCGGAACTGTTCCCGCCTCGGCCTCGCGTTCCGCCTCGCGCTCCATCAGCATGCCGACATGCCGCGCCAGCCGCGCGATCTCGCCTTCCTGCCGGGCCACGATGCCCGACAGATCCTCGACGGTGCGCGTCAGATAGGCCACGGCTTCCTCCAGCCGTTCGATCCGTTCCTGCGTCTGCTTGTCCATCCATCCTCCATCCGTTAGACCGCCGCATGGAAAAGCCCGAGGCAAACCATGGCGAAAGATCAGAAGAAACAGCCCCGTCCCAAGGCCGAGACGCCCAAGGGGTTCCGAGACTATTTCGGCGCGGATGTGACCGAGCGCAAGCAGATGCTCGACCGCATCGCCCAGATCTATCATCGCCACGGCTTCGAGCCGCTTGAAACCAGTGCCGTCGAAACGGTCGAGGCGCTGGGAAAGTTCCTGCCCGACGTGGACCGCCCCAATGCCGGCGTCTTTGCCTGGCAAGAGGCAGAGGTTCCCGGCGGCGGGGCCGGCGACTGGCTGGCGTTGCGCTATGACCTGACCGCGCCGCTTGCGCGCGTCGCCGCGCAGTTCCGGGGTGACCTGCCGTCGCCCTATCGCCGCTATGCCATGGGCCCGGTCTGGCGCAACGAAAAGCCCGGCCCCGGCCGCTTCCGCCAGTTCTACCAATGCGATGCCGATACCGTGGGCTCGGCTTCGGTCGCCGCGGATGCCGAGATCTGCGCCATGCTGGCTGCGGCGCTGGAGCATGCCGGCATCCGGCGCGGCGACTACCTGATCCGCATCAACAACCGCAAGGTGCTGAACGGCATCCTGGAATCCATGGGCGTGGCCGAGGGCAAGCCCGCCGACGACGTGCTGCGCACCATCGACAAGTTCGACAAAGTCGGCGAGCAAGGCGTGCGGCAATTGCTGACCACCGGCCGCAAGGACGAATCCGGCGCCTTCATCGAGGGCGTGGGCCTGAGCCCCGAACAGGCCGAGCCGGTGCTGGCCTTCCTGACCTCGAAAGGCGCGGACAATGCCGGGACGCTGGCAAACCTGCGCGCCGCCGTGGGCGCCTCGGCCACCGGGGCCGAGGGCGTCGAGGAACTGGCGCAGATCGCCCGGATGCTCGCCGCCATGGGCGTGGGCGAGGAGCGCGCCATCGTCGACCCTTCCATCGTGCGGGGCCTGGGCTATTACACCGGCCCGGTCTTCGAGGCCGAACTGACCTTCGAGATCCTCGACGACAAAGGCCGCAAGCGCCAGTTCGGCTCGGTCGCCGGCGGCGGGCGCTATGACGGGCTGGTGGAACGCTTCACCGGCCAGAAGGTGCCCGCGACCGGGGTTTCCATCGGCGTCGACCGGCTTCTTGCCGCCCTGCGCGCCAAGGGGTTGATGGGCGGGACCGAACAGGGCCCCGTCGTCGTCACCGTCATGGATCGCGAACGCATGGCCGATTACCAGGCCATGGCCGCCGAACTGCGCGCCGCCGGCATCCGGGCCGAGGTCTATCTGGGCAATCCCAAGAACTTCGGCAACCAGTTGAAATATGCCGACAAGCGCAATGCCCCCGTCGCCATCATCCAGGGCGGGGACGAGGCGGCGCGCGGCGTCGTGCAGGTCAAGGATCTGGTCCTGGGCGCGAAGATCGCGGCCGAGGCCAGCCACGAGGAATGGAAGGCCCAGCCCGCCCAGACCGAGGTGGCCCGCGCCGACCTGGTCGCGGAAGTCCGGCGCATCCTGGGATGAGCAAGCGCGAGAAACAGGCCATAGGCCAACAGATCCTCGCCGCCTTTCGCGCCGCCGGAGCGCAGGAGGTCGCGCCCGACATCCTGCTGGAGGCCGAGACGCTGCTGGACCTCTACGGCGAGGATATCCGCGCCCGCGCCTATGTGACCCAAGACCCGATCCGCGGCGAGATGATGCTGCGCCCGGATTTCACTGTGCCGGTGGTGCAGATGCATATGGCGAACGGCGCCGAGCCGGCACGCTATTGCTATCTGGGCGAGGTGTTCCGCAAGCAGGACCATGGCGAGACCCGGCCCGAGCATCCGCGCGACAACGAATACCTGCAGGCGGGTTTCGAGCTTTTCGCCCGCGACCCCGAGGCCGATGCCGAGGTCTTTGCGCTGTTCCACGACATCCTGGCGCCCTTGAACCTGCAAGCCAGCATGGGCGACATGGACCTGCTGATGGATGCGGTGCGCGCCCTGCCGCTGTCGGGCGCGCGGCGCGCGGCGCTTTTGCATCACATCTGGCGGCCCCGGCGCTTTGCCCGGCTGCTGGCGCGCTTTGCCACGCCGGCCGAGGCGCGCAGCTTTCCCGAAAGCGGCGCGCCCTGGACCGGGCTGCGCTCGCCCGCCGAGATGCAGGCTCGCATCGACCGGCTGCGCGGCGATGCGGCCGAGGCGCCGCTGGCGCCGCAATGGGTCGAGCGGTTGGAGCGGTTGTTCGCGATCGGCGCCCCGGCACCCGAGGCGCTGCGGCAGTTGCGCGAACTGGTGGCCGAGATCCCCGACATTGCCGAGGCCGTGGACCGGCTGGAGCGCAACCTGGCGGCGCTGGCCGCGCGCGGCATCGACGTGGGTGCCGTCCATTTCGACGCCAGCCATGGCCGCCATACGATGGAATATTACGACGGCATGACCTTCAGCTTTGCCGCCGCGGGGCATGAGGACTGGCCGCCGGTCGCCTCGGGCGGGCGCTACGATGCGCTGGCGGCGGTGCTGGGGCAGGCGCAGGGCCGCTCGATCCCGGCGGTGGGCGGCATCATCCGGCCGGGGCTGGTTCACGAGCTGGGGGGCCAGATCTTGGGGAAAGCAGCATGATCCGGCTGGGCGTGCCGTCCAAGGGGCGGCTGATGGAGCAGTGCTTCGACTGGTTTGCCGCCCGCGGCGTGCGGCTGTCGCGCGCCGGCTCGGATCGCGAATATGCCGGCCGGGTCGATGGGGCCGAGAACGTGGCATTGGTGCTGCTTTCGGCGGGCGAGATCCCGCGCGAACTCATGGCCGGCCGCATCCACCTGGGCGTGACCGGCACCGACCTGATCCGCGAGAAGCTGGCCGGCTGGCGCAGCCATGTCGAGGAGCTGGCGCCGATGGGCTTCGGCCATGCCGACCTGATCCTGGCCGTGCCCGCCTGCTGGAGCGATTGCGACAGCCTGGACGATTTCGCCACCATCGCCCGCGATTTCCGCGCCGAGCACGGCTTTCGCCTGCGCATCGCCACGAAATACCACCGGCTGGTGCGGGCCTGGCTCTCGGCCGAGGAGGTCGCGGATTACCAACTGGTCGACAGCCAGGGTGCGACCGAGGGGACGGTGGCCAACCTGACCGCCGAGGCAATCGCCGACATCACCTCATCCGGCGAGACACTGCGGGCGAACCATCTCAAGATCATCGGCGAGGAGCCGCTCCTGCGCTCGCAGGCGACGCTCCTGCGCTCGCTTTCAGCCGGGGACGAGACCGAGGTTCGCGATTTCGTGGCGCGGATCGGGCTCTAGAAACCCGAGGCGGGGCAGGGGCGTTGTGCCCTCGCACCGCTATGGAGAACGAAGATGCGCCTGGCCGTCCTGATGCTGCTTTTGTCCGCGAGTCCCGCGCTGGCCTCGTCCGAGGAGGCTTGGGAACAGTTCCGCAAGGATGTCGAGACCGCCTGTACCGTGCTCGCTCCGGAGGAGGGCGAGACCGCCATCGAGATCAACCCCTTCGGCTCGGAAAGCTATGGCGCGGCGCTGCTCATTACCACGCTCGCCGATGGCGGGGTGGACCGTTATGTCTGCATCTTTGACAAAGAGGCCGGGACCGCCGAACTGACCGCGCCCTTCACGCCGCCGCAGGATGTGGTCGAGATGCAGGCCGATCCGGCGGGCAATGTCGCGCCGGCCGAGGACACCAAGACGGACGCGCATCTCGTCAAGCCGTGACGCCGCGCCGGCTGCGCGGCCGCATGGGTATTTGGAAAACGGAAAAAGGGCCGGGTTCAGTCCCCGAGACCGACCAGCGCACGGGCGAAATCGCGGGCGTCGAAGGCGTCGAGATCGTCGATCTGCTCGCCCACCCCGATGGCATGGATCGGCAGGCCGAAGCGGTCGGCCAGCGCCACCAGCACCCCGCCGCGCGCCGTCCCGTCCAGCTTGGTCATGACAAGACCCGAGACATCGGCGAGCTTCCGGAAGATCTCGACCTGGCTCAGCGCGTTCTGGCCGGTGGTGGCGTCCAGCACCAGCAGGGTGTTGTGCGGGGCCGAGGGGTCCTTCTTGCGGATGACGCGGACGATCTTGGCCAGTTCTTCCATCAGGTCCTGGCGGTTCTGCAACCGGCCGGCGGTGTCGATCATCAACAGGTCGGCACCCTCGGCCTCGGCCTTGGTCATGGCGTCGAAGGCAAGGCTGGCGGGGTCGCTGCCCTCGGGTGCGGTCATCACCGGCACCCCGGCGCGCTGGCCCCAGACCTGCAATTGCTCGACGGCTGCGGCGCGGAAGGTGTCGCCGGCGGCGATCACCACCTTCTTGCCGGCCGCCTTGAACTGGCTGGCAAGCTTGCCGATGGTCGTGGTCTTGCCCGAACCGTTCACCCCCACCACCAGCACCACTTGCGGCCGCTTGGGATAAAGCGGCAGGGGTTTCGCCACCGGCGTCATGATGCGGGCGATCTCATCGGCCAGCAGCTCTTTCAGCTCGGTGGCCGAGACGCGGCGGCCCATGCGGCCCTCGGCGATATTGGCGGTGACGCGCAATGCGGTCTCGACGCCCATGTCGGCCTGGATCAGCATCTCCTCAAGCTCTTCCAGCATCGCATCGTCAAGTTCGCGCCGCGGTTCGGCGACAGCCGGGGCGCGGCCCAGAAGCCGGCCCAGGACGCCGGGGCGTGCTTCCGGCTCGGTTGCGGGTTGCGATGCGGCGGGGGCGGGCGAGGCCGGCTTTTCATCGGCTGCGGCTTCCGAGACGATATCCTCCAGCCCCGAGCCTATCTTGGACGAGGATCGCGTCAGCCGGTCGCGCAGCTTCGAGAAAAACGACATGCACCCATCCTTTTGTCTGTCGCGCGAGAGACTAGGCAATCTTGCCCGAAAGGAAAAGGGCGCCCCGAAACGGACGCCCCTTCACCGTTCGAAAAATACTCCGGGGTGTGGGGCAGAGCCCCACGGCAATCAGGCCTTGCCCAGGTAGATGTCGACCAGTTTCTGCAGCATTTCCAGCGCATCCTCGCGCGAGCGCTGGAAGCTGTTGCGGCCGATGATCGAGCCGTTGCCGCCGCCGTCGCGGATGGCGCGCGCGTCGTCATAGACCGCATCCGCGCCCTTGGCCGCACCGCCCGAGAACACCACGATGCGGCGGCCGTTGAAGGCCGACTGCATGCAATGCTCGACGCGCTTGGCCTGGGTCGAGATGTCGATGCCCTTGGCCTCGTAGACCTTTTTCGCCTCGCCCAGTTCCAGGTGGTCGGTCGAGAGCTTGATCTTGATGACATGCGCGCCGATCAGCGCCGCGATCTGGGCGGCATAGGCGGCGATGTCGATGGCGGTCTCGCCGTCCTTGCTGATCGCCTCGCCGCGCGGATAGGACCAGATCACGGTCGCCACGCCCTTGGCGGCGGCTTCCTTGCGCATCTCGACGATCTCCTCGATCATGTCGAGCGCCATGTCCGAGCCCGGATAGATGGTGAATCCGATGGCTGCGCAGCCCAGCCGCAGCGCGTCGTCGACCGAGGCGGTGATCGCCTGGTTCTTGCCGGCCGTGTCCGACATCAGCGAATTGGCCGAGTTCACCTTGAGGATCGTCGGGATCTGGCCGGCGAAGGTGTCGGCGCCCGCCTCGATCATACCCAGCGGCGCGGCAAAGGCGTTCAGCCCCGCGTCGATGGCCAGCTGGTAGTGGTAATGCGGGTCGTAGCCGGCGGGGTTCGGCGCAAAGCTGCGCGCGGGGCCGTGCTCGAAACCCTGGTCCACGGGCAGGATGATCATCTTGCCGGTGCCGGCCAGCTTGCCGGTCATCAGCATGCGGGCCAGCTGTGCCTTCACACCCGGCGCTTCGCCCTCGTAATTGGCGAGGATCTTGCGGACGGTATCGGTCATCTGCATCGGGAACTCCATGTCTGAATGCGGGCTGCTTAGCAGACCCGCCGCCAAGGGCAATCGCGATTGCGCTAACGGAACCCGTGGCGGCCTTTCGGCGTTGTTCCGCTGTCAGAATTGGGGGGAATTCCCATGGCAAACGAAGATCCTGCCGGCATTCCCGAACAGATCCGCCAGAACCGACCCTTCTTCCTTGTGCTGGGGCTGGCCTTCGTGGTCTCGATCGGGGCCTTTCTCTATATCCTGTTCCTCGATACCGACTCGCGCGATGTCGGGCGCAATGCGCCGCCCGCCGTGACCGCGCCAGCGACGCCGACAGGCGAAGCCGCGCCGGCAGAGGGGAATTGACGCCGCATCTGGCAGGGGACGTGCCTGCGTCCCCTGTCGCACGACCGTGGTGACGGTCGGGCTGCGGTCGCGAAGATCGCCCGGAAGCGCGGCGCCCAGGCCGCACGAGACCGATCCGCAGCGGACCGCCCTGCGTGTTGCCGGCCCTGGCCGGACGATGGGCTGCGCAGCACCAAGGGCTTTCGCCGATGCAAAAAGGGGCCGCGAAGGCCCCTTTCGCATCGCCGCCAGCGGGCGGTTTCAGCGTTTCTGCAAGGCCGCGACGCCGGGCAGTTCCTTGCCCTTCATCCATTCCAGAAAGGCGCCGCCAGCGGTCGAGATGAAGGTGAAGTCGCCCGAAACGCCGGCCTTGTTCAGCGCCGCCACCGTATCGCCGCCGCCGGCGACCGAGATCAGCTTGCCCTCGCGGGTCAGCCGCGCGGCTTCTTGCGCCGCGGCATTGGTCGCGGCGTCGAAGGGCGGGATTTCGAAGGCGCCGAGCGGGCCGTTCCAGATCAGCGTGCGGCTGCTTTCGAAAACCTCGCGGATCTTCGCCACCGTGGCGGGGCCGGCGTCGAGGATCATCGCATCGGCCGGGCAGGCATCCGCCGCCACCGTCTCGCTGTCGGCGCCGGCCTTGAATTCACGCGCCACCACCACGTCCACCGGCAGGTGGATGGTGCAGCCGGTCTTTTCCGCCTTGGCCAGGATGTCGCGCGCCGTATCGGTCATGTCGCGCTCGGCCAGCGATTTGCCGACCTCGATGTTCTGGGCGACCAGGAAGGTGTTGGCCATGCCGCCGCCGATGACCAGGTGGTCCACCTTCTCGATCAGGTTGCCGAGCAGGTCGAGCTTGGTCGAGACCTTGGCGCCGCCGACCACGGCGACGACCGGGCGCTGCGGATTGCCGAGCGCGGCGTCCAGCGCCTTCAGTTCCGCCTCCATCAGCCGGCCGGCCGCGGCGGGCAGGAGCCGCGCGATCCCCTCGGTCGAGGCGTGCGCCCGGTGCGCGGCCGAAAAGGCGTCGTTCACATAGGCTTGGCCCAACGCGGCCAGCGAGGCGGCGAAGGTCGCGTCATTCGTCTCTTCCCCCGGATAGAAGCGGGTGTTCTCCAGCAGCAGCACGTCCCCCTTGGCCAGATCGGCCACGGCGCGCTTGGCGGGGCCGCCGATGGCCTCGTCCGAGAACTTCACCGGCTGGCCGAGCGCCTTTTCCAGCGCCGGCAGCACGACCTTCAGGCTCATGCCGTCCACGCGCTTTCCCTTGGGGCGGTCGAAATGCGCCAGCAGCACCGGGATGCCGCCCCGGCCCTGGATGTCCTTGACGGTCGGCACGATCTTTTCGATCCGCGTGGCATCGGTGACCTGGCCGTTTTCGACCGGGACGTTCACGTCCACGCGGACAAGCACCACCTTGCCGTCAAGATCCAGGTCGTCGATCGTGTTGAAATCCGCCATGCTCATGTCCCTTTCCTGTTGGGCTGACACGTCCCCCGGCGGGTTTTCCCGCATCATGACATTTTCGTCAACCGGCGCCGGACCCGGGCTTGCGGCGAAACGCGCGGCGCCGGCGGGCGTTGTATGGTCCGGGCGAAATGCTTATGCCTTTGCCCAAGCCATCAGAAGGAGACCCCCATGGCCGAGATCAAGGATCCCGAGAACACGGTCATCATCGAGCTGAAGGACGGCCCGGTGGTGATCGAGCTGCTGCCCGACGTGGCGCCCAAGCACGCCGAGCGCATGAAGGAACTGGCCCGCGCCGGGAAATACGACAACGTGGCCTTCCACCGCGTGATCGAGGGCTTCATGGCCCAGACCGGCGACGTGGAACATGCCAACATGGAAAACAACTACAACCCGGGCCGCGCCGGCACCGGCGGCTCGGACCTGCCGGACCTGCCGGCCGAGTTCTCGCGCCTGCCCCATGACCGCGGCACGCTGGGCGCGGCGCGTTCGATGAACCCGAACTCGGCCAACAGCCAGTTCTTCATCAACTTCAAGGACAACCATTTCCTGAACGGCCAATACACCGTCTATGGCCGGGTGATCGAGGGCATGGAGCATGTCGACAAGATCGCCCGCGGCGAGCCGCCGGCGAATCCCGACCGGATGATCTCGGTGAAGGTGGCGGCCGATGTGGAATAAGCTGCTGGTTCCCGCGCTGGTGCTGGCCGCCGGCGCCGCCTGGGCCGAGGGACTGCCGGGCGTCACCGACGGTCCGGGCCCGAACCTCGTGATCGAGGTGGCCGACGCCAAGGGCGCGGCCAAGGGCCGGATCGTGCTGGACCTCTACAAGGACAAGGCGCCCAACCATGTCGAGCGTCTGGTGACGCTGGCGAAATCCGGTGCCTATGACGGCGTGGTGTTCCACCGCGTGATCGACGGCTTCATGGCCCAGACCGGCGATGTCGAATTCGGCAAGCACGGCGGCGATACCGCGCGGGCGGGCATGGGCGGCTCGAACATGCCGGACCTTCGTGCCGAGTTCAACGATGTCAGCTTCCAGGCCGGTACCGTGGGCATGGCGCGGTCGCAGGACCCCAACAGCGCCAACAGCCAGTTCTTCATCGACCTGGCGCCGGCGACCTTCCTGGACGGGCAATACACGGTTGTCGGCCAGCTGGTCGACGGCTGGGACGTGCTCAACGCGATCAAGAAGGGCGACCCGGCCGCCAATGGCGCGGTGGTCGAGCCGGATTACATGGTCAAGGTGACGGTCGAGGAGTGATCCCGGCCCGATCCCTGTCGCGAAAGCCCCGCCCGCGCGGGGCTTTTTCATCAAGGAGTTCCGCATGACCACGCTCTACATCGATGCCGATGCCTGCCCCGTCAAGTCCGAGGCCGAGCGGGTCGCCACGCGGCTGCGGCTGCCGATGGTGCTGGTCTGCAACGGCGGGCTGCGGCCCCCGGCCAATCCGCTGGTCTCGCTGGTGATCGTGCCCGAGGGGCCGGATGCGGCCGACCAGTGGATCGCGGCGCATTGCGGGCCGGGCGACGTGGTGGTCACCACCGATCTGCCGCTTGCCGACCGCTGCCTGAAGGCGGGGGCGCAGGTCGTCCAGCCCGATGGCGAGGTGCTGACGCCGGCCAATATCGGCCCGCGGCTGGCGACGCGCGACCTGATGCAGGACATCCGCGCCGCCGATCCGTTCCACCAGGGCCGGGGCGGCGGCTTCGGCAAGGCCGAGCGGGCGCGCTTCCTGCAATCGCTGGACCGGGTGATGGCGGCGGCGCAGCGGATCGGCTAGGGCGCAGGCAGGTCATGGACAGTGCGGCGCAAAGATGATTTCACCTCGCATCATGTTCACGCGTCGATCCGCCCCCTATTGGGCCACGTTCCTTGTCATTGTCCTGGCGGCCCTCTGGCTGCTCTGGATCGGTCGCGAGCCGATCTGCACATGCGGCAGCGTCAAGCTGTGGCATGGCGAGACGATGAGTTCCGAGAGTTCGCAGCATATCGCGGACTGGTATACGCCCTCGCATGTCATCCATGGGCTGGTGTTCTATGCCGCGCTGTGGCTGGTCGCGCCCCGGCTGAGCTTCGGCTGGCGGCTGGCCATCGCCACGCTGGTCGAATCCGCATGGGAGATCGTCGAGAACTCGGACGCGATCATCGAGCGCTATCGTGCGGTGACCATCTCGCTGGATTACTATGGCGACAGCGTGCTGAATTCGGTCTCCGACATCCTGGCGATGGTGCTGGGCTTCGTGCTGGCCGCGCGGCTGCCGGTCTGGGCCTCGGTCGCCATCGTCATCGGGTTCGAGGCGCTGACGACCTGGCTGATCCGCGACGGGCTGGCGCTGAACGTGCTGATGCTGCTCTGGCCGCTGGAGGCGGTGCGCGGCTGGCAGGCGGCGTTGTGAAAAAGGCTGGGTGAAAAAGGCCGGGATCGCCCCGGCCTTCCTGTTTATCCCAGTTGCACCATCCGGTGCTTCTTCTTGCCGACCGAGACCTTCAGCCCGTCGCCGATCAGCGCCGCATCGACGGCAAGCTGCGGATCGGACACGGCTTCGTTGTTCAGCCGCAGACCGCCCTCGGCGATCAGGCGCTTGGCCTCTTTCCCCGAGGCGGTGATGCCGGTTTGCGCCAGCAGCTGCACCACCGTCAGCCCCGAAGCCAGCGCATCGGCACTGAGGGTCACCACCTCCAGGTCGCCGCCGGCACCGCCCTGCTCGAAGACCTCGCGCGCGGTGGCCTCGGCCGACGCGGCGGCATCGGCGCCGTGCAGGAGCGTCGTCACCTCGTTGGCCAGGATGATCTTGGCCGCGTTGATCTCGGACCCCGAAAGCGCGCCGAGGCGGTCGCATTCCTCGACCGGCAACTCGGTGTAAAGCTTCAGGAACCGGCCGACATCGGCATCGGTGGTGTTGCGCCAGAACTGCCAGAACTCATAGGGCGACAGCATCGCGCCGTTCAGCCAGACCGCGCCGCCCGCCGACTTGCCCATCTTGCGCCCGTCCGAGGTGGTCAGCAGCGGCGAGGTCAGGCCCCAGATCTCGGCATCCAGCACCCGGCGGGTCAGGTCGATGCCGTTGACGATATTGCCCCATTGATCGCTGCCGCCCATCTGCAACCGGCAGCCATAGCGCCGGTAAAGCTCAAGGAAGTCATAGGCCTGCAGGATCATGTAGTTGAATTCGAGGAAGCTCAGCGACTGCTCGCGGTCCAGCCGCGACTTGACCGATTCAAAGGACAGCATCCGGTTGACGCTGAAATGCCGGCCGATGTCGCGCAGAAAATCCAGGTAGTTCAGGCTGTCCAGCCATTCGGCGTTGTTCAGCATCATCGCGCCCTGATCCCCGTAATCGAGGTAGCGGGCAAAGACCTGCTTCATGCCGGCGATGTTCTCGTCGATCTTGTCCGGGGTCAGCAGCGGGCGTTCCTCGGACCGGAAGCTGGGATCGCCGACCTTGGTGGTGCCGCCGCCCATCAGCGTGATCGGGCGGTTGCCGGTCTTCTGGAACCAGCGCAGCATCATGATGTTCAGAAGATGCCCGACATGCAGGCTGGCCGCCGTCGCGTCATAGCCGATATATGCCGTCACCGGGCCGTCGATCAGCGCGTCGTCCAGCGCCTGCATGTCGGTGCAGTCCGCCAGGTAGCCACGTTCGATCATCACGTTCAGGAAATCGGATTTGGCACGGTAGGTCATGGGCTTTTCCTTTCGACTGGCGCGGATATACCGGGGGAAAGGCGGAAGGGAAAGCATGCGAATGATCCGGGCGCTGGGGATGATGTCGGGCACCTCGCTGGACGGGGTGGACGCGGCGATGATCGAGACCGACGGGACGCGCATCGCCGGTTTCGGCCGCAGCGCCTATCGTGCCTATTCCGGCAATGAATCGGGCCTGCTGCACGCGGCGCTGGGGCAATGGCCGGGCGGACCGGACGTGGCCGAGGCGGCCGGGCTTTCCGTTGCCGCCCATGCCGCGCTGGGCGAGGGCTTCCCCGAGGCGGAGCTGGTCGGCTATCACGGCCAGACGCTGGCCCATGATCCTGCGGGGCGCGGCACGCATCAGGCGGGCGACGGTGCCGCGCTGGCGCGCAAGCTGGACCGGCCGGTGGTCTGGGATTTCCGCTCCGAGGACGTGCGGCAGGGCGGCGAGGGCGCGCCGCTTGCGCCCTTCTTCCACTGGGCCTGCGCGGAATGGGCGATGGGGCAGGGGCTTTTGCCGCGCGCCCCGGTCGCGTTCCTGAACCTGGGCGGCGTGGGCAACCTGACCTGGGTCGATCCGACCGCGGGGGCGCCCGAGGCGCCGGGCGCCTGCATCGCCTTCGACACCGGCCCGGCCAATGCGCCCCTGAACGACCTGATGCGTGCCCGGCGCGGCGCGGCGCGGGACGAGGGCGGGCGGCTTGCCCTGCAAGGCGGCCCGGACGAAGGCGTCATCGCCCGCTTCCTGCGCCATCCGCATTTCGCCCGGCCCTTGCCGAAATCGCTGGACCGCGATGCGTTCCCCGACCTTGCGGCCGAGGTTGCGGGGCTTTCGGATGTGGATGCGGCGGCGACGCTGACCCATGCGGCGGCGGCGGCGGTGGCGGCGGGGGTTGCGCTGTTGCAGCGGCCGCCGCAGTTGATCCTGGTCTGTGGCGGCGGCCGTCACAATGCCGCGATGATGGCGGCGCTGGCGCAGCGCCTGTCCGCCCGTGTCGCGCCGGTCGAGGAGGCGGGGCTCGACGGCGACATGCTCGAGGCGCAGGCTTTCGGCTGGCTGGCGGTGCGGGTGCTGCGCGGCTTGCCGACCTCGGGGCCGGGCACCACCGGCGCGCCGGGGCCGGTCTGCGGCGGGCGGATCAGTCATCCGCCGCGGCGCTGAAACAGGGGCGCTGAGACGGGGTGCAGGCACGGGGCGCAGGCCGGCCGGATCACGGGCGGATTTCCGCCTTGTGATTGTTTCGACGCCGTTTCATGGGAACGATGCCGCGGAAAGGGGCGTTGGACGGACATATGACGGCATCGCGCCGTCCGTGACAACGACAACCGGAAAGGACACCGTCCATGAAACCTCTTGTCATCGCCGCCACCACGCTGGCTCTGGCCAGCCCCGTCTTTGCCCAGACCGAAACCACCCCGCCGCCCGAGATTCCGGCCGAACAGGTCGAGGATGCCGCCACCGCGGCCGAAACTGCCGCCGACCAGGCCGAGCAGGCTGCCGATCAGGCGGAACAGGCCGCCGACCAGGCTGCCGAGGAAGCCGGCGCCGCCGCGGCCGATGCCGCCGGTGACGCTGCCGATGCGGCCAGCGATGCCGCCAACGACGCCGCCGGCGCTGCCGCCGAGATGGGCGTCGCCCCCGATGCGCCCGCAGGCGATGCGGTGCCCGAAGCGGCCGAGGGCGCGGCCGAGGATGCTGCCGGCGCGGCCGAGGATGCCGCCGATGCGGCAGGCGACGCTGCCGATGCCGCCGCGGATGCTGCCGCCGAGGCGCCGGTCACGCCGCCCGACGTCAACCCGCCGGCGATCTCCGAGGCCGAGCCGGGCGTGCTGTCGAGCTGGCTGACCAGCCGCCGCATCTGGACCACCAACCAGCCCTCGACCACCGAATGGGTCGATCCCGCGGTCGAGGAGCGTCCGGCCGAATGGCAGGACATCGCCAAGGTGAACGACATCGTGCTGGATGATTCGGGCCAGGTCGTCGGCTATGTCGCCGATATCGGCGGCTTCCTGGGCATCGGCGCCAAGAAGGTGCTGCTGGGCGTGGATGCCATCCACCTGGTGGCCGTCGGCAACGACACGTTCTTTGCCACGAACTACACCAAGGCCGAACTGGAGGCCCTGCCGGATTTCGACGAAAAGACCGTGCGGAAATAAGGTTTCCGGCCATTGCCGGACCGGACGGGGGCGCCTTTCGGGGCGCCCTTGCGTTTTTTGCGCAAGATCGGCCTTGACGCCATCCGCCGCCATGCGTAAACCCCCTCGCACCCCGGACGGCGATCCGGGGAAGTGGTCTGCGCGGTTGTAGCTCAGTTGGTTAGAGTACCGGCCTGTCACGCCGGGGGTCGCGGGTTCGAGCCCCGTCAACCGCGCCACCACCACCATATATCGCCGAAAAGATGCGCGGTTGTAGCTCAGTTGGTTAGAGTACCGGCCTGTCACGCCGGGGGTCGCGGGTTCGAGCCCCGTCAACCGCGCCATCTTTCCCCATGATCATTACGGCTTTGCAGCCGCGCCTGTGGCGCGGTTTTTTGAGTATTTGGGGAACGAAGAAGCCGGCTGCCGGTCGTGCTTCCAGGCGGCGCTAGGGGCTTTTCAAGCCGCCTCATTTCCCTATGCTGGCCCCCAACACGACGGAGGACGCCATGGCACGCGGAATAGATTACGGCGGAATGATGCACCGGGCCATGCAGCGGCTGATTGCGGAGGTGCTGGAGACGGTGGCCGAAGAGGGGCTGCCGGGCGAGCACCATTTCTTCATCACCTTCGACACCCGCGATTCGGATGTCGAGATGGCCGACTGGCTGCGCGAGCGCTATCCCGAGGAAATGACCATCGTCATCCAGCATTGGTTCGAGAATCTCTCGGTCACGCCCGAAGGCTTTCACATCACGCTGAATTTCGGCAATTCTCCCGAGCCGCTCTATATCCCCTTCGATGCGCTGCGCACCTTCGTGGACCCGTCGGTCGAGTTCGGGCTGCGCTTCGAGAACCACGAGGAAGACGAGGACGAGCCCGAAGCGGAGGAGGACGAGCCCCAGGAGCCGGGCGAGGACGGCCCCAAGGGCAGCGCCGAGGTGGTCAGTCTGGACAAATGGCGCAAATGACGCGCTGTTAGCGCATGGCATACCACGGCATGCCGATTGCGAATCCCCGCCATCGGGCCTAGAACCCCCACGACACCGTGAGGGAGCACGCCATGACCAAGACCACCCGCACCGAGACCGACAGCTTCGGCCCGCTGGAGGTGCCCGCCGACAAGTATTGGGGCGCCCAGACCCAGCGCTCGATCCAGAACTTCCCGATCGGCTGGGAGCGGCAGCCCGTGCCGATCATCCGCGCGCTGGGCGCGATCAAGCAGGCCGCGGCCGAGGTGAACATGGCGGCGGGCAAGCTGGACCCGGCCATCGGCAAGGCCATGGTGCAGGCGGCCTCGGAAGTCGTCGCGGGCAGGTTCGATGACAACTTCCCGCTGGTGGTCTGGCAGACCGGCTCGGGCACGCAGTCGAACATGAACGCCAACGAGGTGATCTCGAACCGCGCCATCGAGATCCTGGGCGGCGAGATGGGCTCGAAGAAGCCGGTCCATCCGAACGACCATGTGAACATGGGCCAGTCGTCGAACGACACCTTCCCGACCGCGATGCATGTCGCCATCGCCATGCAGGCGCGCGATGAGCTGCTGCCGGGGCTGGAAAAGCTGCACAAGGCGCTGGTCGCGAAGTCCGAGGAATTCAAGGACATCATCAAGATCGGCCGCACCCATACCCAGGACGCGACGCCGCTGACGCTGGGCCAGGAATTCGGCGGCTATGCCCATCAGGTCGCCAAAGGCATCGAGCGGGTCAAGCTGGCGCTTGGCGACATCTATGAACTCGCGCAGGGCGGCACGGCGGTCGGCACCGGGCTGAACACCAGGAAGGGTTGGGACACGGCCATCGCGGCCAAGATCGCCGAGATCACCGGCCTGCCCTTCGTCACCGCGCCCAACAAGTTCGAGGCGCTGGCCGCGCATGATGCGATGGTGATGTTCTCGGGCGCGCTGAAGACCGTCGCCGCCTCGCTCTTCAAGATCGCCAACGACATGCGCCTGTTGGGTTCGGGTCCGCGCTCGGGGCTGGGCGAGTTGATCCTGCCCGAGAACGAGCCGGGCTCGTCGATCATGCCGGGCAAAGTGAACCCGACCCAGGCCGAGGCGCTGACCATGGTCTGCGCCCATGTCATGGGCAACGATGCCGCCGTCGGCTTCGCCGGCTCGCAGGGCCATTTCGAGCTGAACGTCTATAACCCGATGATGTCCTACAACGTGCTGCAATCCATGCAGCTTCTGGGCGACGCGGCGGGTTCGTTCACCGACAACATGGTCGTGGGCACCCAGGCGAACATTCCGCGCATCGACAAGCTGATGAAGGAATCGCTGATGCTGGTGACGGCGCTGGCGCCGACCATCGGCTATGACAACGCGACCAAGGTGGCCAAGACCGCGCACAAGAACGGCACCACGCTGCGCGAGGAAGCGATCGCGCTGGGCTTTGTCGATGGCGAGACTTTCGATCGCATCGTTCGCCCCGAGCAGATGATCGGCCCGGAAGACTGAGCATGACCGGAGCCGGATCAGGCAAGGTCATAAACCTGCGGGCGGCGCGCAAGACCGCCGCCCGCGATGCCGCCCGCAAGCAGGGCGACGAGAATGCGGCGAAGTTCGGCCGCAACAAATCCCAGAAGCTCGCCGAGAAGGACGCCGCCGCGCGTGCCGCCCGCCATCTGGACCAGCATCGCCGCGAGGATCCCGAGAATGGCGACGAATGATCCACCTGCCGCGGGGCCTTTGCCCCTGCCGCTGCCGCCGATGTCGGCGCCCAGCAAGCGCTCGGTGACCATCGGCGGGCACCGGACCTCGGTCAGCCTCGAGGATGCGTTCTGGCGCGAGTTGCGCGAGTTGGCCCGGGCAGGGGGTCGCACCACCGCCACCCTGATCGCCGAGATCGACGCCGCCCGCCCGCCCGAGGTGGGGCTGGCCACTGCCTTGCGGCTTTTCGTGCTGGCCGAGATCGTCAAGAATCGGGCGTAAAGCTTGCGGCCCCGGCCCTGGCTGACTAAAAGCCGCAGCACATATCCAAATTCCGGGAAATACCATGGCAGGCCATTCCAAATGGGCCAATATCCAGCATCGCAAGGGCAAGCAGGACAAGCTGCGCTCGAAGCTGTTTTCGAAACTGGCCAAAGAAATCACCGTCGCCGCCAAGATGGGCGACCCTGACCCCGAAAAGAACCCGCGCCTTCGCCTTGCGGTAAAGGAAGCCAAGTCGAACTCGATGCCGAAGGACGTGATCGACCGCGCCATCAAGAAATCGCAGGGCGGCGATGCCGAGAACTATGACGAGATCCGTTACGAGGGCTACGGTCCGAACGGCATCGCCATCATCGTCGAGGCGATGACCGACAACCGCAACCGCACGGCGTCCAACGTGCGCAGCTATTTCACCAAATACGGCGGCGACCTGGGCCAGACCGGCTCGGTCAGCTTCATGTTCGACCGCAAGGGCGAGATCCTCTACAAGCCGGATGCCGGCGATGCCGACACGGTGATGATGGCCGCGATCGAGGCCGGGGCCGAGGATGTCGAAAGCGACGAGGACGGGCACTGGATCTATACCGCGGACACCGACCTGGCCGAGGTTTCGACCGCGCTGGAGGCGTCCTTGGGCGAATCCGAACATGCCAAGCTGATCTGGAAGCCGCAGGCGCCGACCGAGATCGACCTGGAGACGGCCACGAAGCTGATGAAGCTGATCGACGCGCTGGAAGAGGATGACGACGTGCAGAACGTCACCGGGAATTTCGACATTCCCGAGGAAGTGGCCGCGCAGCTTTGAGTTTCCGCCTCCGGCGGGGGTATTTGGGAAACGGAAAGTTCAGGGTCGCAGTTCTGCTGCGGCCCTTTTTCTTATGGCGGCGGTCAGGGGGGCGAGGGCAGGGGCCATGGCGCGCTGCACATGCCAATGCAGCGCAACGTCCAGCGGCAGGTCGGGGACCAGCGGTTGCAGGCGGCCCTGGTGCAGGGCCGGGGCGGCTATGCTCTCGGGGATCATGCCCCAGCCGAGACCGAGTTCGACCGCGCGGGCAAAGGGTTCCGAGGCCGGGATCAGGTGGCCGGGCAGGTGCAGGCGCCTGCCGGTGGCCTTTTGCGCCCAGCGGGATTGCAGCGCGTCCTTGGCGTTGAAGGTGATCGCAGGGGCGGCGCGCAGGCCGGCTTCGGTCACGCCGTCCGGGAAATGCCGGGCGAGGAAATCCGGGGTGGCCAGCGCCAGATAGCGCATCGCGCCCAGCGGCAGCGCATCGCAGCCCGGCACCGGGTCTGGGTCCGAGCTGATCGCGGCCGAGACCTGGCCTTGGCGCAGCCAGTCCCGGGCATGGTCCTGGTCGTCCACCACCAGGTCGTAGAGCACCGGCAGCGCCGTCATCACCGGAGGGAACCAGGTCGCCAGGCTGTCGGCATTGACCGCCAACCGCAGCACCGCCGGCCCGCCCGTGGGGCGCAGGCTGGCGGCGAGCGTGGTTTCCAGCAGCCGCACCTGGTCGAGATGCTGCATCAGCCGCAGCCCGGTCTCGGTGCCGCTGGCGGGCGGGCCGCGATGGATCAGCACCTGGCCCAGCCGCTCCTCCAGCCCCTTGATGCGTTGCGACACCGCCGAGGGGGTGACGCCGAGCGCCGCGGCCGCCGCCTCGAAACTGCCGCGGCGGATGATTTCGGACAGGGCGGCGAGGGCGGCGTAGTCGAGCATTAAGGCAACCTTAATCAGTGTAATGATTTTGAATTTGCCTGAACGGTGTCGCGCGGGCAAGACGGCGCAAAGGAGAGCCGCATGCATGCCTATTTCGCCGGCCTTGGCACCGCCCTGTCGCTGATCGTCGCCATCGGGGCGCAGAACGCATTCGTGCTGAAACAGGGGCTCATGCGCCGGCATGTGCTGGCGACCTGCGCCTTTTGCGCGATCTCGGATGCCGTTCTGATCACCGCGGGGGTGCTGGGTGCAGGGGCCATCGCCGCCGGCGCGCCCTGGTTCCTGGCGGCGATGCGCTGGGGCGGCGCGGTCTTCCTGCTGGCCTATGGCGCGCGCGCCTTTCGTGCCGCCTGGAGGGGCGGTGAGAGCCTGCGGGCCGGGGCGGGCAATGCGGCGGGGCTTGGTGCGACGCTGGCGGTGCTGGCCGGGCTGACCTGGCTCAACCCGCATGTCTGGCTGGATACGGTGGTGCTGATCGGCTCGATCTCGGCGGGGTGGGAGAACAAGCCGGGCTTCGTCGCCGGCGCGGTCTCGGCCTCGGTGCTGTTCTTCTTTGCGCTGGGTTACGGCGCGCGCTGGCTGTCGCCGCTGTTCGCGCGGCCCGTGGCGTGGCGGGTGCTGGACGGGCTGGTGGGGTTGGTCATGTGGTCGATCGCGCTGGGGCTGGTGCTGAACGGCTGAGCCTTGCGCTGCCCCGGCGGACAGGGCATGGCTGGCGGCATGAGCAGGGCCACTCCCATCCTTCGCAACGACCTGCCGGGCATCCTGTGGATGCTGGCGGCGGGGCTGTGCTTTGTCGGCGTCAACGGCACGGTGCGCTGGCTGGGGCAGGCGCTGCCGGCGGCCGAGGGCGCCTTCATCCGCTTTGCCTTCGGCTTGCTGTTCCTGGTCCCGGCGCTGGGGCCGGCCTTGCGGCGGGGATTCGCGCCGCGCATCTGGGCGCTTTTCGTGCTGCGCGGCGGGCTGCATGTGCTGGCGGTGATCCTGTGGTTCTATGCCCTGGCGCGCATTACCGTGGCCGAGGTCACCGCCATCGGCTATCTCAACCCGATCGTGGTCACGCTGGGCGCGACGCTGCTGATGGGGGAGCGGATCTCGTGGCGGCGGGCGCTGGCCATCGCCGTGGCGCTGGCGGGCGCGATGATCGTGCTGCGCCCCGGCATCCGGGTGCTGGAGCCGGGGCATGTCGCGCAATTGGGCGCCTCGGTGATCTTCGGGATGTCCTACCTGGTGGCGAAGCGGCTGTCCGAACTGGTGCCGGCCACGGTGGTCGTGGCGATGATGTCGCTGACGGTCTGCATCGGGCTGGCCCCCATCGCGGCGCTGGTCTGGGTGCCGCCGACGCCCCTGCAATATGCGGTGCTGGCCTGCACGGCGCTTTTCGCCACCGCGGGCCATTACGCCATGACGCGGGCCTTTGTCGCCGCGCCCCTGACGGTGACGCAGCCGGTCACCTTCCTGCAGCTGATCTGGGCCAGCCTGCTGGGCGCGCTGGTCTTTGCCGAGCCGGTCGACCTGTGGGTGCTGGTGGGCGGCGCGATCATGATCGGCGCCATCAGCTACATCACCTGGCGCGAGGCGAGGCTGCGGCGCCAGACGATCACGCCGCCGGTGGGCGCGACCCGGGAAAGCTGACCCGGCCGCGCCCGTCCGGGCCTAGTGCTCGACGGCACCGCCGCCCTGGCTGCGTTGCGCGACCAGGCGCGTCATGATGCCCTGCCGCGTCACCCGCCGTCCGCCTTGCAGGGGCAGCATCTCGGCATCCGCCTCGGTCATGATCTGGATGACCTCGCGCACCGGGGTTTCGGGGTCGATGGGCTCGCCCGCCGCTTCGCCCGGCTCGGCCATGTCCTCGGCGGTCAGCACCGCCAGCGGGTTCATGTGGGCCACGAAATCCTCGACATAGGCGTTGACCGGATTGGCGATGATCTCGCGCGCGGTGCCGACCTGCACGATGCGGCCGCCCTCCATCAGCGCGATGCGGTTGCCGATGCGGAACGCCTCGTCGAGGTCGTGGCTGACGAAGATGATGGTGCGGCGGAACCGCTGCTGCAATTCCAGCAACTCGTCCTGGAGCCGGTTGCGGATCAGCGGGTCCAGCGCCGAGAAGGGCTCGTCCATCAGCAGGATCGGCGCCTCGGTGGCGAATGCGCGTGCCAGGCCGACGCGCTGCTGCATGCCGCCCGAAAGGTCGCCCACCTTGCGCTCGGCCCATTCGGCCAGGCCGACGGTGGCGAGCTGGGCATCGACGCGCTTGCGCCGCTCGGCCGCGGGGATGCCGGCAAGTTCCAGCCCCAGCCCCACGTTCTCGCGTACCGAGCGCCAGGGAAGCAGGCCGAATTGCTGGAAGACCATGGCGATGCATTCGCGCCTGAGTCGCCGCAACTCGGCGCCCGAGGCTTTCGTGACCGAGGCCATGCGGTCGCCGTCCCAGATCCGCACCTCGCCGCGGCAGACGGCGTTGAGCCCGTTCACCGCCCGCAGAAGCGTGGACTTGCCCGAGCCGGACAGGCCCATCAGCACCAGGATCTCGCCCTCGCGCACGGTCAGCGAGCAATTGTGAACGCCCAACACCTGTCCGGTCTCGGCCTTGATCGGGCCGCGTTCCAGCCCTTGGTCCATCAGCGGCAGCGCGGCATTGGGCGCGTCGCCGAACACGATGTTCACATTGTCGAATTCGACCGCATTATGTGCGGCTTGCATGCGTTCACTCATCGCGCCCCCTTACCCGCAGCATCCGGTCCAGCATGATGGCGACCACCACGATGATGAAGCCGCTTTCGAAACCCAGCGCCGTGTTCACGCTGTTGAGCGCCCGGACCACCGGCACGCCCAGCCCCGAGGCGCCAACCAGCGCCGCAATGACGACCATGGACAGCGACAGCATGATGGTCTGGTTCAGCCCTGCCATGATCTGCGAAGTGGCCGAGGGCAGCTCGACCTTCCACAGCAGCTGGCGCGGCGTGGCGCCGAAGGCGATGGCGGCCTCGACCAGCGCCTTGGGGGTCGAGCTGATGCCCAGATGCGTCAGCCGGATCGGCGCCGGCAGCACGAAGATCACCGTGGCGATCAGGCCGGGCACCATGCCGATGCCGAAGAACACGATGGCCGGGATCAGGTAGACGAAGGTCGGCAGCGTCTGCATCAGGTCCAGCACCGGCCGCATCCAGGCATAGAGCCGGGGCCGGTGCGCGGCGGCGATGCCCAGCGGCACGCCGATCGCCATGCAGACCACGCAGGCCGACAGCACCAGCGTCAGCGATTGCATCGTCGCGTCCCAATAGCCCTGGTTGAGGATGAACAGAAAGCCCAGCGCGACCAGCAGGCAGGTCTTCCAGCTGCGTTGCAGCGCCCAGGTCAATGCCACGGCCAGCAGGGTGAAGACCAGCGGATGGGGGAACACCAGCATCTTCAGGATGCCGCCGATCAGCCCGTCCATCATCTTCGAGATGAAGTTGAAGACGACCGCGGCGTTGGCGTTCAGCCAGTCGAAGATCGCCTTGGCGGTGCGGCCCACCGGGATCTTTGTATCGGTCAGAAGTGCAGTCAGTTGGTCCATGCGTCCCTTTCTTTCTGCCATGCGGGACATTCGGGCGTCCGGGGACCGGCATGCGCCACGGGATCATGGCGGCACGGCCCGGAGGCGATGTCCCGGCTAGGGTAGAGGAAAATGCCCGATGAGCAAGGCGCGCGGGCAGGAGGCTGCATCCCGCCCGCCGGACCTCACTTGGACAGCACCGTGTCCAGGGCCGCCTGCGCATCGCCGCCATCGGCAGCGGTCACGCCCGCGATCCAGGGTTTTGCCGCGTCCGGGTTGGCCTTCAGCCATTTCAGCGCCGCATCGGCGGGCTGCTCGCCGTCGTTCAGGATCAGGCCCATGACCTCGTTCTCCATGGGCAGGGTGAATTCCAGGTTCTGCAGGAACTTGCCGACGTTCGGGCAGGCCTCGACATAGCCGGCGCGGGTGTTGGTATCGACCCGCGCGCCGCCGAAGTCGGGGCCGAAGACCTCGTCGCCGCCGGACAGGTAGGTCATCTGGAACTGGCTGTTCATCGGATGCGGCTCCCAGCCCAGGAAGATCACCGGCTTGCCGGCGGCGTCGGCACGGGCGACCTGCGCCAGCATGCCCTGTTCGCTGCTTTCGACGACCTCGAAGGTGCCTAGGTCGAACTTGTTGTCGGCCACCATGTCCAGCAGCAGGCGGTTGCCGTCATTGCCCGGCTCGATGCCGTAGATCTTGCCGGCCAGCGCGTCCTTGTGCTGGGCGATCTTGCCGAAATCGTCGATGCCCAGATCGGCGCCGGCCTGGTTCGTCGCCAGCGTGTATTTCGCCCCGGTCAGGTTCGTGCGCACGATCTCGACCGTGCCCGCCTCGCGATAGGGGGCGATATCGGCCTCCATCGTCGGCATCCAGTTGCCCAGGAACACGTCCACGTCGTCGGTCGACATGGCGGTATAGGTCACCGGCACCGACAGGATCTTGGTCTCGGTCTGGTAGCCGAGGGCCTGGAGCACGGTCGAGGCCAGCGCCGTGGTGGCGCTGATATCGCTCCAGCCGACATCCGAGAAGACGACCTTGCGGCACTCCATCGGCTCTTCTGCCGCAGCGATGCCAGCCGTGGCGAGCGAGGCGACCAGCCCGGCGGCAAGAGCGGCGGTGGTGCGACGAAAAGTCATCTTTATCTCCCTGGTTTGTTGACTGGTGAGTCGATTAAGGCTTTTATTGATTGACGAGTCAATCAAAGATCTGTCAGATACGGGTCTCTTGCGCGAATTTTCGAACGAAACTGCACAATGGTATCCTGTCATGCCCAAGCTTGGCGCTGAACCTATCCGAAAAGCGGCGCTGATCAACGCCGCGATTGCCACAGTGGGGCGGGCGGGCTCGCTGGATGTCACCGTGGCGCAGATCGCGCGCGAGGCGGGCATGTCCTCGGCCCTGGCGCATCACTATTTCGGCTCCAAGGAGCGGATCTTCCTGGCAGCCATGCGGCATATCCTGACGCAATACGGCACCTCGACCCGCACGGCGCTGCGGGGGGCCGGGACGCCGCAGGACCGGCTGCGCGCCATCGTCGGCGCCAGTTTCGACAGCGCGAACTTCGAGCGCGAGACCATCGCCGCCTGGCTGAACTTCTATGCCCTGGCGCTGGTCGAGCCCGAGGCGGCGCGGCTTTTGCGCGTCTATCACCGCCGGCTCTCCTCGAACCTGCTGGTGGCGCTGCGCCCCCTGGCGGGTGCCGGGGCCGAGCGGATCGCCCGCACGCTGGGGGCACTGATCGACGGGCTTTACCTGCGCGCGGCGCTGTCCAACGAGGCCGATGCGGCCGCCGCCGAACGCACGACGCTGGATTATCTGGAGAAGGTGCTGCCATGAGCCATGATGCGCAACCGCAGGCGAGCCTTTACATCGACGGTGGCTTCGTCGAGGGCGAGGGCGCGGCGCTGCCCGTGCATTATCCCTATACCGGCGAGGTGATCGCGTTGCTGCGCGAGGCGAATCGCGACCAGGTCGCCCGCGCCACTGCCGCCGCGGCCGCCGCCCAGCCGGCATGGGCCGCCGCCCGTCCGGTCGAGCGCGGCCGGGTGCTGATTCGCGCGGCACAGATCATCCGCGAGCGGGCCGAGGAACTGGCGCGGCTGGAGACGCTGGATACCGGCAAGCCGATCCAGGAGACGCGGGTGGCCGACTGGCCCTCGGGCGCCGATGCGCTGGAATATTTCGGCGGGCTCGCGCCCACCGTCACCGGGCAGATGATCCCGCTGGGCGGCGATTTCGCCTATACGATCCGCGAGGCGCTGGGGGTCTGCGTCGGCATCGGCGCCTGGAACTATCCCAGCCAGATTGCCTGCTGGAAGGCGGCGCCGGCGCTGGCCATGGGCAATGCCATGGTCTTCAAGCCCAGCGAGGAAACGCCGCTGGGCGCGCTGAAACTGGCCGAGATCCTGGCCGAGGCGGGGCTGCCGCCGGGCATCTTCAACGTGGTGCAGGGGCGCGGCGAGATCGGCGCGGCGCTGGTGACGGACCCGCGCGTGGCCAAGGTTTCGCTGACCGGCTCGGTCGCGACCGGGCAGAGGGTCTATGCGAGCGCGGCCGAGGGCATGCGCCATGTCACCATGGAGCTGGGCGGCAAGTCGCCGCTGATCGTCTTTGACGACGCCTCGCTGGATGATGCGGTCGGTGCGGCGGTGCTGGCGAATTTCTATTCCTCGGGCCAGATCTGCTCGAACGGCACCCGGGTCTTCGTGCAGAACGGCATCCTGCCCGAGTTCCTCGACCGGCTGGCCGAGCGGGTGGCCGGGGTCAGGATCGGCGATCCGCTGGACGAGGAGACCCAGCACGGCCCCATCGTCAGCCCGGGCCAGGCGGCGAAGATCCGTGCCGCCATCGCGCGCGGCCGCGACGAGGGTGCGCGGCTGGTCTGCGGCGGGCCGGGCGAGGGCCCATTCGTCCCGCCGACCGTGTTTGCCGATGCCTCGGACGACATGTGGATCGTGCGCGAGGAGATCTTCGGCCCGGTGATGTCGGTGCTGGGCTTTTCCTCGGAGGACGAAGTGGTCGGGCGCGCCAATGCCTCGCCCTATGGGCTGGCGGCGGGGGTGTTCACCCGCGACCTGGCGCGCGGCCACCGGGTCGCGGCGGCCCTGCAGGCCGGCACCACCTGGATCAACGCCTATAACCTGACCCCGGTCGAGGCGCCCTTCGGCGGCGTCAAGCTGTCGGGGATCGGGCGCGAGAACTCGGCCGCTGCCATCGAGCATTATTCGCAGCTGAAATCGGTCTATGTCGGCATGGGAGGCGTCGATGCGCCCTATTGATCGGCGTCGCGCCCCTGGCGCGGTGGGCATGGGTATTTGGAAAACGGAAAGAGCCGCGGCGGCGGTGCAGGGGAGGCAGGCGTGATCCCGGATTATGTGATCGTCGGAGCCGGCTCGGCCGGTTGCGCGCTGGCTTACCGGCTGGTGATGGCCGGCAAGCGGGTGGACATCATCGAATATGGCGGCAGCGATGTCGGGCCCTTCATCCAGATGCCGGCGGCGCTGAGCTATCCGATGAACATGCGCCGCTATGACTGGGGGTTTTCGTCCGAGCCCGAGCCGCATCTGGGCAGGCGCCGGCTGGTCACGCCGCGCGGCAAGGTGGTCGGCGGCTCGTCCTCGATCAACGGCATGGTCTTCGTGCGCGGCCATGCCCGGGATTTCGACTTCTGGGCCGAAAGCGGCGCCGGCGGCTGGGCCTATGCCGACGTGCTGCCCTATTTCAAGCGCATGGAAAGCTCGCATGGCGCGGTCAGCGACTATCGCGGCACCGAGGGGCCGCTGCATGTGACGCGCGGCTCGCGCAAGAATCCGCTGTTCAACGCCTTCATCCGGGCGGGGCGTGAGGCCGGCTATCCGACGACCGAGGATTACAACGGCGCCCGGCAGGAGGGTTTCGGCGCCATGGAGGCGACGATCTGGGAAGGCCGGCGCTGGTCGGCCGCCAATGCCTATCTGCGTCCGGCGCAGGAAACCGGCCAGCTGCGGCTGCGGCGGGGACTGGCGCAGCGCGTGGTCTTCGAGGATGGCCGCGCCGTGGGGGTCGAGGTGAAAAACAGCCGCGGGGTCAATGTATTCCGCGCGAAACATGAGGTGATCCTTTCGGCCAGCTCGATCAATACGCCGAAGCTGCTGATGCTGTCGGGCATCGGGCCGGCCGAGCATCTGGCCGAGCATGGCATCGCGGTCCGGGCGGACCGGCCCGGGGTGGGGGCGAACCTGCAGGACCACCTGGAAGTCTATATGCAATATACCGCCACCAAGCCCATCACGCTCTACAAGCACTGGAACCTGTGGGGGAAGGGCTCGATCGGGGCGCAATGGCTGGCGACGGGGACGGGCCTGGGCGCCTCGAACCAGTTCGAGAGCTGCGGTTTCATCCGTTCCGCGGCGGGGGTGGAATATCCCGACATCCAGTATCACTTCCTGCCGCTTGCCGTGCGCTACGACGGCAAGGCGGCGGCCGAGGGACATGGCTTCCAGGTCCATGTCGGGCCGATGCGCTCGAAATCGCGCGGCACGGTGCGGCTGAAATCCGCCGATCCCAGGCAGGCGCCCGAGATCCGCTTCAACTACATGTCGCATCCCGACGACTGGGCCGAGTTCCGCGCCTGCGTGCGGCTGACGCGCGAGATCTTCGAGCAGCCGGCCTTTGCCGAATACAAGGGCTACGAGATCCAGCCCGGCGAGGAAGTCGTGAGCGACGAGCAGATCGACGCCTTCATCCGCGAACATGCCGAGTCGGCATTCCACCCCTGCGGCACGGCGCGCATGGGCCGCGCCGACGACCCGATGGCGGTGGTCGACCCCGAATTGCGGGTGATCGGGGTCGAGGGGCTGCGCGTTGCCGACAGCTCGATCTTTCCGCGCATCACCAATGGCAACCTGAACGCGCCCTCGATCATGACCGGCGAAAAGGCCGCCGACCACATCCTGGGCCAGGGGATGCTGGCGCCGCTGAACCTGGGACCGGAGATTTCGCCCGATTGGGAGAAACTCCAGCGATCCGCCTAGGTTACGAGTCGTTCTTCGGCTGTTTCAGCAGGTCCGCGAGCCCGGCGAAAGGCTTGCGGGCCGGTTCCTCGGGCGCGGGTTCGGGCGCGTCCAGCGCCGCATCCTCGGCGCGGGGGTAAAGCGGCAAGGCCAGCACCAGCGCCTCGGTCATGATCGCCTCGACGTCGATGAACTGTCCCAGGGGCTCCAGTTCTTCGTCGGGCATCTCGACCTCGTCATCCTCGGGTGTGCCGACATGGGGCGAAAAGACGCGATGCACCTCTTCGCGCAGATCGGTCGCGACCGGCGCCAGCGTCACCACGCAGGGCTGCACGACACGGGCCGCCAGTTCACCCGTCACCTCCCAGGCGTCGCTGGCCAGCGCGCGGATGCGGCCGGAAAAGCGCAGCCGGGGCAGGGCGTTCAGCCCCAGCTCGGCCGCCAGCGCCTCGCGTGCGGGCGCGGCGGGGGCCAGCGCGAAATCGGTCGGCTGCCGGGGGTTCAGGTGGGCCACCCGGAACCGGGTCTGCGGGGTTTTGGAATCGGTCATCGGTGGCCTTTCGCGGGCTGATCCGCCCTGGGTCTGGATATTCTTGAGCGCGGGGCATGAGTTTGCTAAGCCGGTCGCGCGGCGTCAACAGGCGCGTAGAGGGACAGAGAGAAGATGAAGATTTCCCGGCGGCAGCTCTTGGGTCTTGCACTGGCCGCACCTCTTGGCCTTTCCGCCTGCCAGGCCACCTATCGCAACCACGGCTACATCCCCCCCGAGGAGCAGCTGGCGCAGGTGACCGTCGGCCAGACCACGCAATCCGATCTGGAGGGGCTGATCGGCCGGCCCTCGGCGCAGGGGCTGCTGACCGGCTCCGCCTGGTATTACGTCGGTTCGCGCTGGCAGCATTACGGCCCGCGCGAGCCGCGCGAGATCGACCGCCAGGTGCTTGCCGTCAGCTTTGCCGAAAGCGGCGTGGTCAGCAATGTCGAGCGTTTCGGGCTGGAGCGCGGGCAGGTCGTGGTGCTGTCGCGCCGCGTGACGGATACCGGCGTGACCAGCCTTGGCCTGATCCGCCAACTGCTGGGCAATGTCGGCCGCGTCCAGGCCGGAGATTTCCTCGGGGATTGACGGGAACGGGGCGCCCATCGGCGCCCTTTTCCATGTCAGCCCGGTTCCGGCACGAAGCGCAGCGCCACGCCGTTGATGCAATAGCGCAGGCCCGTGGGCGGCGGGCCGTCGGGAAAGACATGGCCCAGATGCGCGTCGCAGCGGTGGCAACGCACCTCGGTGCGGATCATGCCGTGGGTGATGTCGCGATGCTCGTCGATCTTGCCGCCGGGCTGGGAAAAGCTGGGCCAGCCGCAATGGCTTTCAAACTTGGCATCGCCGTCGAACAGCCGTGCCCCGCAGCAGACGCATTCGTAATGCCCCGGCCCCTTGGGAAAGCCCGGATGCGAGAACGGCCGCTCGGTTCCCGCCTGCCGGGTCACGCGATAGGTTTCGGGATCCAGCTCTGCGCGCCACTCCGCATCGGTCTTGGTGATCCGCTCTGACATCTTCGCCCTTCAATCCTGCTATGCTGCTGTTACAAGATAGGCGCAGTGTGGTTGTTAACAAGTCGAAGTGGGCCGGTCTACGGATCGGGCGGGGCGTCATGATGTCATTCAGCAAGGGCCGCTATGTGGTCGGCTTTGCCGAAAGTGCCGAGAATATCCGTGAGGCGCAGCGGCTGCGCTGGCTTTGCTTTCTGGGCCGCCGGCCTGGTGCCGAGGCATCAGGGGCGCTGGATGCCGACGATTACGACGAGCGTTGCAACCATGTGCTGATTCGCGACGACTCTACCGGCGCGCTGGTTGCGTGCTTTCGCATGTTGACGCTGTCGGGCGGGGCCGAGATCGGCGACAGCTATTCCGCGCGCCATTACAACCTGTCGCGGCTGCGCGATTTCGACGGCCGCATGGTCGAGATCGGCCGTTTCTGCATCCATCCCGAATGGCGCGACCCGGATATCCTGCGCCTCGCCTGGGGCGCGCTGGCCCGCCATGTCGACGACGAGCGCATCGAGATGCTTTTCGGCTGCTCCAGCTTCGTGGGCACCGATACGGACGGCTATGAGGACGCATTCGCCATGCTGCGCGAGCGGCATCTGGCGCCGAAGCGCTGGCTGCCGCGCGTGAAGGCGCCGCAGGTGTTTCGCTTTGCCCGCGCGCTGCGGCTGCGCAAGCCGGATCCGCGCCGGGCCATGGCGGCGATGCCGCCGCTTCTGCGCTCATACCTGGCCATGGGGGGCTGGGTCAGCGATCATGCGGTGGTGGACCGCCAACTCGACACGCTGCATGTCTTTACCGGGCTGGAGATTCGCGCCATTCCCCCCGAGCGGGCGAAGCTCTTGCGCGCGGTTGGGGCGTAAGCCGGCTTTGCATCCGCCGCGCAAAGCGCCTATGTGCCGGCGCATGAGCGACAAATTCTCCTTCTCCGTCTCGGCCACCGACGGCCGCGCCCGCAGCGGGGTGATCCACACGCCGCGCGGCGAGATCCGCACCCCCGCCTTCATGCCGGTCGGCACCGCTGCCACGGTCAAGGCCATGCTGCCCGAATCGGTGCGCGCCACCGGCGCCGACATCCTGCTGGGCAATACCTATCACCTGATGCTGCGCCCGGGCGCGGAACGCATCGCCCGGCTGGGCGGGTTGCACGAGTTCATGAACTGGCCGCGCCCGATCCTGACCGATTCGGGCGGGTTCCAGGTCATGTCGCTGTCCAGCCTGCGCAAGCTGACCGAAGAGGGCGTGACGTTTTCCAGCCATATCGACGGCTCCAAGCATCACCTCTCGCCCGAAACCAGCATGGAGATCCAGCGCCTGCTGGGCTCGGACATCGTCATGGCCTTCGACGAATGCCCGGCGCTGCCGGCCTCGGAAGAGGAGGTGGCGAAATCCATGCGCATGTCGATGCGTTGGGCGCAGCGTAGCCGCGACGCCTTTGGCGACCGGCCGGGGCATGCGCTTTTCGGCATCATGCAAGGCGGCGTCACTCGCGAATTGCGCGAGGAATCGGCCGAGGCGCTGAAGGCCATCGGCTTCGAGGGCTATGCCATCGGCGGCCTCGCCGTGGGCGAGGGGCAGGAGGCGATGTTCGGCGTGCTCGACTATGCGCCCGGCTTCCTGCCCGAGGACAAGCCGCGCTATCTGATGGGCGTGGGCAAGCCCGACGACATCGTCGGCGCGGTGCTGCGCGGCGTGGACATGATGGATTGCGTGCTGCCCTCGCGTTCGGGGCGCACGGGGCAGGCCTGGACCCGGCGCGGGCAGGTCAACATCAAGAACGCGCGTCATGCCGACGACCCGCGCCCGCTGGACGCGGATTGCACCTGCCCGGCTTGCACCGGCTACAGCCGTGCCTATCTTCACCATGTCTTCCGCGCTGGCGAGATGATCTCGGGCATGCTGCTGACCTGGCACAACCTGCATTACTTCCAGGAGCTGATGGCCGGGCTGCGCGATGCCATCGGGCGCGGCGCCCTGGCCGGCTTTGTCGCCGAATTCGAGGCAATGCGGGCACAGGGCGACATCGATCCGCTGTGAAACGCTGGGTCGTGCCTTGAATTTCGGCGAAGCTTCGATAATCCCGAAGAGAATCGCCGGCGGCATGACCGCCCCCTGAAGGAAGCCTATGCCCGCAAACGCCCTGAACGACCGCAAGCCCGAGATCCGCACCCTGAGCACCACGGCCGAACTGGCCGAGTTCTGCGAACTGGCCAAGGCCGAGCCCTATGTCACGCTCGACACCGAATTCCTGCGCGAACGGACCTATTACTCCAAGCTTTGCCTGATCCAGGCCGCCCTGCCGCCGGCATCGGCCACCAAGGCTGCGGGCGGGCTTTCCGTGCTGATCGACCCTCTGGTCGAGGGGTTGTCGCTAGAGCCGCTCTACGACCTGTTCCGGCACAAGCCGACGGTCAAGGTCTTCCACGCCGCGCGGCAGGATCTGGAGATCTTTTTCCACGACGCCGGCGTCATGCCCGATCCGCTGTTCGACACCCAGATCGCCGCCATGGTCTGCGGCTTCGGCGAGCAGGTCGGCTATGAGACGCTGGTCAAGAAGATCGCACGCCAGCCCCTGGACAAGTCCTCGCGCTTCACCGACTGGTCGCACCGGCCGCTGTCGGATGCCCAGGCGGCCTATGCGCTGGCGGACGTGACGCATCTGCGGGCGATCTACGAATTCCTTTCGGCCCAGCTCGACAAGACCGGACGCGCGCCCTGGCTTGCCGAAGAGGTCGCGGTGCTCCTGAACCCCGAAACCTACATCACCCGCCCGGAAGAGGCGTGGGAGCGGGTGCGCACCCGCTCCGGTTCGCCGCGCTTCCTGGCCGTGGTGCGCGAACTGGCGCGCTTCCGCGAGACCTATGCGCAAGAGCGCGACATACCCCGCGCCCGGGTGTTCAAGGACGATGCGCTGATCGAGCTGGCCTCGACCAAGCCGCTTTCCGAGGCCGATCTGGCCAAGTCCCGCCTGCTGTTGCGCGACGCCCGCCGGGGCGAGATCGCCAATGGCATCCTTTCGGCCGTCAAGGCCGGGGTCGAGGCGCGCGACCTGCCCAAGCCCGCCCCCGAGGAACCGGGCCGTCCCGGCAATGCCGCGCTGGCCGATCTGCTGCGCGTGCTGCTGAAGGCCAAGGCCGATGCGGCGGGCGTGGCGCCGCGGCTGATCGCCTCGGCCTCCGATCTCGACGCCATCGCCTCGGGCGCCCGCGACCTGCCGGCGCTGCATGGCTGGCGGGCCGAGGTCTTCGGCCATGACGCGCTGCGGCTCGCCTCGGGCGAGATTGCGCTTTCAGCCCAGGGCGGCGCGGTCAAGGTGGTGGCCTGCCCCTAGTCTTCGTCGCCCCCGGCCACCTCGCGGGCGGCGGGGCTGACAAGCACCCGGATCAGGTAAAGCACCACCATCGCCATGCCGGTGGCCATCAGCGCCAGCCGCAGGTCGCCGGTGCCGCAGCACAGCCCGACGGCGCCGCACAGCCACATCGAGGCGCCGGTGGTGATGCCGCGCACATTGCCCTTGTTGATGACGATGGACCCAGCGGCAAGGAAGGCCACGCCGGCCGTCACCGCCTCGATCAGCCGCAGCGGGTCGGTGCGCTGCTGCTCTTCGTTCACCGGGCTGAAATCGACCAGTTCCATAGCCACCAGCGTGAAGCAGGCCGCCGCCAGGGCGATCAGCATATGCGTGCGCAGCCCGGCGGCGCGGGATTTGACCTCGCGTTCCCAGCCGATCACCCCGCCCAGCAGAACCGCCATGGTCAGCCGCAGGACGACCACGCCGGCGGGCAGGCTCATGGGGCGCGAGAACTCGCCCGCCAGCATGTCCAGCATGATGTCACTTTCGAGACGCTTTTTCCTCGATCCCCGAACGCCCCTCGCGGCGGTCGAGTTCATTTTCCACGTCGGAAAGCGTCACGTCGCGCGCGGCAAGCATGACCAGCAGGTGATAAAGCGTGTCGGCCGCCTCGGAGATCAGTTTGGCGCGGTCGCCCTTGACCGCCTCGATGATCGCCTCCACGGCCTCTTCGCCGAATTTCTCGGCGCATTTCTCGGGACCCTTGGCCAGCAGCTTGGCGGTCCAGCTGGTCTCGGGGTCGGCACCTTTGCGTGCTGCGATGGTCTCGGCCAGGCGGTGAAGGCCGGTCGGGTGCGGGCCGCTCATGTCAGCCGCACCGGGATGCCGGCGGCGGCCAGGTGCTCCTTGGCCTCGCGCACGGTGAAGGTGCCGAAATGAAAGATCGAGGCCGCCAGCACCGCCGAGGCATGGCCCTCCAGCACGCCCTCGGCCAGATGCTCCAGCATGCCGACCCCGCCCGAGGCGATGACCGGGATCGTGACCGCATCGGCCACGGCGCGGGTCAGCGGGATGTTGAAGCCGGACTTGGTGCCGTCGCGGTCCATGCTGGTCAGCAGGATCTCGCCCGCGCCCTTGGCGGCGACGGTGCGGGCGAATTCCACCGCGTCGATGCCGGTGGGCTTGCGGCCGCCATGGGTGAAGATCTCCCACTTGCCGGGCGCCACGGTCTTGGCGTCGATGGCGCAGACGATGCACTGGCTGCCGAAACGGTCGGCGGCCTCGGCGATCACGTCCGGGTTTGCGACGGCGGCCGAGTTGAAGCTGACCTTGTCGGCCCCGGCCAGCAGCAGGGCACGCACGTCCTGGTGGCTGCGCACGCCGCCGCCCACGGTCAGCGGCACGAAACAGGCCTCGGCCGTGCGCGTCACCAGGTCGTACATGGTGCCGCGATTCTCATGCGTGGCGTGGATGTCGAGAAAGCAGATCTCGTCCGCGCCGGCCGCGTCATAGGCGCGCGCCGCCTCGACCGGATCGCCGGCATCGCGAAGGTCGACGAAGTTCACGCCCTTGACCACGCGGCCATCGGCGACATCCAGGCAGGGGATCACACGGGTCTTCAGCATGATGCCTTGTTACCTCGCCCGCCGCATTCAGGCCAGCGCCTTCAGCGCCGCATTCAGGTCGATGGCGCCGTCGTAAAGCGCCCGGCCGGAAATCGCCCCGGCGATGACCCCGGTCGCGCGCAGCGCCATCAGGTCCTGCATCGAGCTGACCCCGCCCGAGGCGATGACCGGAACGTTGACCGCCCGTGCCAGCGCCTCGGTCGCGGCGATGTTGGGACCGGCCATGGCGCCGTCGCGGTCGATGTCGGTATAGATGATCGCGGCGACGCCCGCGTCCTCGAAGCGATGCGCAAGGTCGACGACGTTCACGTCGGTTTCCTCGGCCCAGCCGCGCGTCGCCACCCGGCCGCCGCGCGCGTCGATGCCCACGGCGATCTTGCCGGGGAATGCCATCGCCGCCTCGCGTACCAGTTCGGGCTGCTCGACCGCCACCGTGCCCAGGATCACCCGTGCCAGCCCGCGGTCCAGCCAGCCTTCGATGGTCGCCATGTCGCGGATGCCGCCGCCCAGCTGGACGGGCAGGTCGATGGCGGCCAGGATCGCCTCGACCGCGGCGGCGTTCACCGGCTTGCCGGCAAAGGCGCCGTTCAGGTCGACCAGATGCAGCCATTCCGCCCCGGCGTCGCGAAAGGCGCGGGCCTGGGCGGCGGGGTCGGTGCCGAAGACGGTCGCCGCCTCCATGTCGCCGCGCAGCAGGCGCACGCAATTGCCGTCCTTGAGGTCGATCGCGGGATAAAGGATCATCGCATCTCTCCTGATAGCGTGGCGCCCCTTTGCCACAGCCGGCGCCGATCCGAAAGGCCCCGGGTCCCGCGGCCGCGACCTCACGTCAGGCTTGATCGCGGGCGGCCGGCACCCGCATCCTGCACCCGGGACCATAGCCCCAGGGGAGGGGGAATCACCATGAGGACACTGGCTCTTGCCGCTTTGCTCGCGCTTGCGGGCACCACCGCCCAGGCCGAGGGCATCGGCGGCATCTTCCAGACCCAGGCCAATGACGACGGCAATGTCGGCATGGTCGAGTTCTACGATTGCGGCGGCAAGTATTGCGGCAGGCTGATCAAGAGCTTCGACAAGGCGGGCAAGGAGATCAAGTCGCCTCATGCCGGCAAGAACATCGTCGCCGGCATGACCGACGATGGCGGCGGCAAGTTCTCGGGCGGCACGATCTGGGACCCGGGCGCCGACAAGACCTACAAGTCGAAGATGCAGCTCGACGGCAAGACGCTGAACGTCTCGGGCTGCGTCGCGGTCTTCTGCAAGACGCAACGCTGGGTCCAGGTCAAATAGCGGCCCGGCTTCTTTCCGTTTTCCAAATACCCCGGGGACGCCCTTCGGGCCCCGTCGAGGGGCCTGAAGGGCGGGGGGCAGAGCCCCCGGCCGCGCCCCTCACGGGCGCCAGCGCAGGAAGTTGCCGATGATGTGCAGGCCGACGGCCTGCGACTTCTCGGGATGGAACTGGGTGCCGACGATATTGTCGCGCCCGACCACCGCCGTCACCGGCCCGCCGTAATCGACAGTGGCCAGCAGATGCGCCGGATTGGCGACGCGGAACTGCCAGCTATGCACGAAATAGGCGTGATCGCCGGTCGCGATGCCGTCCAGCAGCGGATGCGGGCGCAGCACCGTCAGGTCGTTCCAGCCCATATGCGGCACCTTCAGGCCGGGGGCGTCGATGGCGTCGATCTCGCCGCCGATCCAGCCCAGCCCCTGGGTGTCGCGATATTCGTGCCCGGTCTCGGCCAGCATCTGCATGCCGACGCAGATGCCCATGAAGGGCACGGCGCGGTCCAGCACCGCCTCGCGCAGCGCCTCGACCATGCCGGGCACGGCATCCAGTGCCGCGCGGCAGGCCGGAAAGGCGCCATCGCCCGGCAGCACGATGCGGTCGGCGCGCGCGACCGCATCGGGGTCCGAGGTCACCACCACTTCGGCCCCCGCCTCGCGCCCCATCAGCGCAAAGGCCTTTTCAGCCGAATGCAGGTTGCCGCTGTCGTAATCGACCAGGGCCACCCGCATCAGAGCGCGCCCTTGGTCGAGGGCAGCACGCCCGCCATGCGCGGGTCGGGCTCGACCGCCTCGCGCATGGCGCGGGCCACCGCCTTGAAGGCGGCCTCGGCGATGTGATGGGCGTTCAGCCCGTGGATGCGGTCGACATGCAGGGTGATCCCGCCATGGGTCGACAACGCCTGGAAGAATTCCCGCACCAGCTCGGTGTCGAACGTGCCGATCTTCTGCGCCGGGAAATCCACGTTCCAGACCAGATAGGGCCGCGCCGAAAGATCCAGCGCCGCACGGACCAGCGCATCGTCCATCGCCAGGTGGAACGAGCCATAGCGCCGGATGCCCCGCTTGTCGCCAAGCGCCTGGGTCAGCGCCTGGCCGATGGCGATGCCGGTATCCTCGACCGTGTGGTGGTCGTCGATATGCAGGTCGCCCTTGGCCCGCACCGTCAGGTCGATCAGCGAATGCCGCGCCAGCTGGTCCAGCATGTGGTCGAAGAAGCCGACGCCGGTCCGGTTGTCGTAGCGGCCGGTGCCGTCGAGGTCCAGCTCGACCTCGATCTGCGTCTCGGCCGTTTCGCGGGTGATCTTTGCGCGGCGCATCGCGTCCTCTCCTCATGCAGGCTTGCCGCCTTATAGGGCCCGATCCGGCGGCTGAAAAGCCGATGCGGCGGCGCGGATCGGGCGGGAAGTCCCGCCCGTCCTTGTCATATGGCCGATCCAATGCGAAAAGTGACGGGCAAGCCCCAAAGGACAAGCGACCCGAAAGGATCCTGGCCGATGAGAGAAGACCTGAACCTCAGCGAAAAGCGGCTGATCGCGGCGCTGGACCGGATCGACCAATTCCTGGACCGCGTGGCCCAGGCGCGCCATGCCCCGCCGCCGGCATCCTCGGCCGAGGCAGAGGCGGTGCAAGTGCGGCTGCACGAGGCCGAGGCCGAGAATCGGCGTCTTTCGCAAGAGCTTGCCGCCCTGCACCAGCGCCAGGCCACCACGCTTTCCGACTGCGAGGCGCGGCTGGCCGAGGCGCATCAGCGCCTGGTCGCGGTCGGGCAGGAAGCCGCGCAGCTGTCTGCCGCGAACGAGGCCCTGGCCGAGGCCAACCGTGCCTTCGTCGCGGCGCAAGGCGAGGGCGCGTCGCAGGACGATATCCGCCGCGCGCTGGAGGCCGAGATCGAATCGCTGCGCGCCGCCCGTGCCGCCGAGGTCGCGCAGATGGGCGAGATCGTCGACGCGCTGGACCGCATGATAGACGGCCCGGCGCCCCCGGCCCCCGCCGATGCGCCGCCCGCCATGGTCGAGACCCCGGCGCCGCCGGAAGCCGCGACCCTTGCCGGCGAGGCGCGGGAGGACGGCCCGCCCGAGGCGGCGGAGCTTGCCGGGGACGGCGCCACTCTGGACGGGGAAAGGGGCTGAGCGATGGCCGAAGTGGATTTCTCGATCGGGCACAAGGCCTATACCCTAGCCTGCCAGGAGGGCGAGGAGCGGTTGCTGAAGCGCGCCGCCGGCCTGCTGGATGCCGAGGCCCAGGTGATTCTGGAACAGGCGGGCCGGATGCCTGAGCCGCGGCTCCTGCTGCTGTCGGGGCTGATGCTGGCCGACCGCACCTCGGGGCTGGAGGACCGCGTCGCCACGCTTGAGCGCGAGTTGGCGCGGCTGAAATCCAATCCGCAGCGCGTCGAGGTCCCGGTGGTGCCCGAGAGCCTGAGCGAGGCCATGGCGGAGCTGGCGGCGCGGGCCGAGGCCCTGGCCCAGAAGGCCGAGGACCAGTCGGCGGACTGAGCGCCGTCGGCGCCGTCCCTGGAGTATTTGCAGAACGGTGAAGATGGGGCCGTGGCCCGCCGTATGGCAGCGGTGTTCGTCGCGATGCGATGTCCCCGGGCACGGGGCGAGCGGCCTTTCGTCGCGCTTTGCGACACGGCGGCAGAGGCGGGCGCGTCGTCAGGCCCCTTGGTCCGAATATCTTTTCCCTTCGTTCCTGGCGCCGCCATCGCGCGCCGGTGGCGGTGCGGGCCTGCGCCGCGAAGGCTCGCCCCTTCCGGGCGGCGGCGCGCGGTATATATAGCGCGGGCCGTCCATTCATTCAGGAGCATTCATGGAACGCCTTCTCGAACGCAGCCTTTTCGCCAGTCGCTGGATGATGGCGCCGATCTATGTCGGTCTGGCGCTGTCGCTGTTGATCCTGCTTTGGGTCTTTGCGCTGGAACTGTGGCACCTGGTCGGCATCCTGCCGGTCATGACCGTCAACGACGCGGTGCTGGGCGTGCTGGCGCTGATCGACCTGAGCCTGGCGGCGAACCTTTTGCTGATCGTGATCTTTTCGGGCTACGAGAATTTCGTCAGCCGCATGGACCTGAGCGAGCATGAGGACAGGCCGGACTGGCAGGGCGAGGTCGATTTCTCGGGGCTGAAGCTGAAGCTGGTGGCCTCGATCGTGGCGATCTCGGGCATCCATCTGCTGAAGGTGTTCATGGATGTCAGCAAATACGCCCCCGATCAGATCCGCTGGATGGTGGTTATCCATCTGGTCTTCGTGATCTCGGGCGTGCTGCTGGCCGCGATGGACTGGATCGCGAACCATGGCAAGACGCTGAAGAAGGCCAAGGCTTCCCAGGCATGAGAGGTCGCGCCGGCTGCGCGGTCGCATGAGTATTTGGGGAACGAAGAAGGGCAGGGGCGGCGCATGATCGGCGCCGCCCCTTTTCGCTTTGGCGGATTTTTGGCCGGGCGGGCGGCGCGGACCCTTGCGACTTTGCCCGCCATGGCTATAACCCCGGACGATTTATCAGCCGCCAGCCCGAGGGACCGTCATGCCGAAGAGAACCGATATCAAATCCATCCTGATCATCGGCGCCGGTCCCATCGTCATTGGCCAGGCCTGCGAATTCGACTATTCCGGCGCCCAGGCCTGCAAGGCGCTGCGCGAGGAAGGCTATCGGGTCATCCTGGTCAACTCGAACCCCGCCACGATCATGACCGATCCCGAGATGGCGGATGCGACCTATATCGAACCGATCACCCCCGAGGTGGTCGAGAAGATCATCGCCAAGGAGCGGCCCGATGCGCTGTTGCCGACCATGGGCGGGCAGACGGGCCTGAACACCGCGCTGGCGCTGGCGGATATGGGCGTGCTGAACCGCTATGGCGTCGAGCTGATCGGCGCGCAGCGTGCCGCCATCGAGATGGCCGAGGACCGCAAGCTGTTCCGCGAGGCCATGGACCGCATCGGCCTGGAGAACCCGCGCGCCACCATCGTCGCGGCGCCCAAGCATCCGAACGGCCGCTATGACGTCGCGGCCGGCGTCGCCATGGCGATGGAGGCGCTGGAGGAGATCGGCCTGCCCGCCATCATCCGGCCTGCGTTCACGCTGGGCGGCACCGGCGGCGGCGTCGCCTATAACCGCGACGATTACGAGCGCATCGTGCGGTCGGGGCTGGAAGCCTCGCCCGTGGCGCAGGTGCTGGTGGACGAGAGCCTGCTGGGCTGGAAAGAGTATGAGATGGAGGTCGTGCGCGACCGCGCCGACAATGCCATCATCGTCTGCTCGATCGAGAACGTCGACCCGATGGGCGTGCATACCGGCGACTCGATCACCGTGGCCCCGGCGCTGACCCTGACCGATCGCGAATACCAGCGCATGCGCAACGGCTCCATCGCCGTGCTGCGCGAGATCGGCGTTGAGACGGGCGGCTCGAACGTGCAATGGGCGATCAACCCCAAGGACGGCCGCATGGTGGTGATCGAGATGAATCCGCGCGTGTCGCGGTCCTCGGCGCTGGCCTCGAAGGCGACGGGTTTCCCCATCGCCAAGATCGCCGCCAAGCTGGCGGTGGGCTATACGCTGGACGAGTTGGACAACGACATCACCCGCGTGACGCCGGCGAGCTTCGAGCCCTCGATCGACTATGTCGTGACCAAGATCCCGCGCTTCGCCTTCGAGAAGTTCCCGGGCTCCAGGCCCGAGCTGACCACGGCGATGAAATCCGTGGGCGAGGTCATGGCCATCGGCCGGACCTTCCACGAATCGCTGCAAAAGGCGCTGACCTCGATGGAGAACGGGCTGACCGGGCTTGACGAGATCGAGATCCCCGGCGCCCCCGACAAGGCCGCCATCGTCAAGGCGATCAGCCAGCAGACCCCCGACCGGCTGCGCCTGATCGCCCAGGCCATGCGCCACGGGCTGAGCGACGACGAGATCCAGCATGCGACCGCCTTCGATCCCTGGTTCCTGGCCCGGCTGCGCGAGATCGTCGATGCCGAGGCCGATGTGCGCGCCCAGGGACTGCCCGAGGATGCCGAGGGCTTGCGGCGGCTGAAGATGATGGGCTTCACCGACGCCCGGCTGGCGAAGCTTGCCGGCAAGCCCGAGGCCGAGATCCGCAAGGCCCGCCGCGCCCATGACCTGCACCCGGTCTTCAAGCGCATCGACACCTGCGCCGCCGAGTTCGAGGCCCAGACCCCCTATATGTATTCGACCTACGAGGCGCCGGCGATGGGCGAGGTCGAGAACGAGGCCCGGCCCAGCGACCGCAAGAAGGTGGTGATCCTGGGCGGCGGGCCGAACCGCATCGGCCAGGGCATCGAGTTCGACTATTGCTGCTGTCACGCCTGTTTCGCGCTGACCAAGGCCGGCTACGAGACGATCATGGTCAACTGCAACCCCGAGACCGTGTCCACCGATTACGACACCTCGGATCGGCTGTATTTCGAGCCGCTGACCCTGGAGCATGTGCTGGAGATCCTGCGCATCGAGCAAGAGAACGGTACGCTGCACGGCGTCATCGTCCAGTTCGGCGGCCAGACGCCGCTGAAGCTTGCCAATGCGCTGGAGGAAGAAGGCATCCCGATCCTGGGCACCACGCCGGACGCCATCGACCTGGCCGAGGATCGCGAGCGGTTCCAGAAGCTGCTGAACGACCTGGACCTGAAACAGCCGATCAACGGCATTGCCCATAGCGATGCCGAGGCCATCGAGATCGCCGGCCGCATCGGCTTTCCGCTGGTCATCCGCCCTTCCTATGTCCTTGGCGGTCGCGCGATGGAGATCGTGCGCGACATGGACCAGTTGAACCGTTATATCCGCGAGGCTGTGCAGGTTTCGGGCGACAGTCCGGTGCTGCTCGACAGCTATCTCTCGGGCGCCATCGAGGTCGATGTCGACGCGCTGTCCGACGGCGAGACCGTGCATGTCGCGGGCATCATGGAGCATATCGAGGAAGCCGGCGTGCATTCCGGCGACTCGGCCTGTTCGCTGCCGCCGCATACGCTGGACGCTGCCACCATCGCCGAGCTGAAGACCCAGACCGAAGCCATGGCCAAGGCGCTGAACGTCGTCGGGCTGATGAACGTGCAGTTCGCGCTGAAGGACGGCGCGATCTATGTGCTGGAGGTCAACCCGCGCGCCTCGCGCACCGTGCCCTTCGTCGCCAAGGCCACCGACAGCGCCATCGCCTCGATCGCGGCGCGGCTGATGGCGGGCGAGCCGATGTCGAACTTCCCCGCCCGCCCGGCCTATCCCGAGGGCGTCGGCCCCGACGATCCGCTGCCCTTCGCCGACCCGCTGACGCTGGCCGACCCGAACACGCCCTGGTTCTCGGTCAAGGAGGCGGTGCTGCCCTTCGCCCGCTTCCCCGGCGTCGATACGCTGCTTGGCCCCGAGATGCGCTCGACCGGCGAAGTCATGGGCTGGGATCGCAGCTTCCCGCGCGCCTTCCTCAAGGCGCAGATGGGGGCGGGCACGCAATTGCCCGAAAGCGGCCTAGTCTTCGTCTCGGTGCGCGACGCCGACAAGACCGAGGCGCTGGCCGAGGCGGCGCGCGAGCTGACCGCCATGGGCTTCAAGCTGGTTGCCACCCGCGGCACGGCCGAATTCCTGCGCGGCGCGGGGGTCGAGACCGAACTGGTCAACAAGGTCTATGAGGGCCGCCCGAACATCGTGGACCGCCTGAAGAACGGCGAGATCGTCATGGTGCTGAACACCACCGAGGGCGCGCAGGCCATCGCCGACTCGCGCGAGATTCGCGCGGTCGCGCTGAACGACAAGATCCCCTATTACACCACGGCCGCCGGCAGCATTGCCGCGGTCGCGGCGATCAAGTCGCGCGGAGAGGGTGAAGTCGGGGTCAGGTCGCTTCAAGCCTAGCGCCGGAATACGGCTGTTTCGGGGGCTTTTCAGCGCCCCCGACCGTGCGACGCGATTGAGAGCCCGGCTTTGCCGGAAGGAATGCCTGTAGGCCACCCGATCAACCGGGCAGGCAGGACCGGGATCGTCCTCGGCCCTGTAACGCAGGTGCGCGGGATCGCCTGTCGGCTGCAGCCGCGCCGGTTGGGGTAGCACAACCTTTGTCCGGGGCACCCACTGGATGAAGCGCAGGCCTTGCCGGCGCGCGAGGGCGATCTACGATCATCGGCAACTTTGGATAGGTCGCATCGGGTTGCCGGTATGGGCAAGCGCGCATGGCCCCGGTGTTTCAGGATTGCAGGACCGGAGGCCACGGTGTTCGCAGCCGATTGCCCATCGCGGTCGCAGAGCGGAGCCTTGTCCGACCCGAAGGGCGCAATGTTTTGCTTCTGAAGGGAAGAAGTGGCAGCCCGTAGGGGAGTCGAACCCCTCTTTTCAGGTTGAAAACCTGACGTCCTAACCGATAGACGAACGGGCCACTTTCCGTATCCGCCGGGTCGTACCCTGCGGCGTGGGGCGGTATTTAGGTTCTCTGCTGCGGGCCTGCAAGCGGAAAAATCACCTTGGCATAAAGTTTTTTCCGGCTGGAACCGGGGGCCTCAACCCACCGGCGCGGCATCGTCCAGACGCAGCCGCACCCGCTCGCGACCGCCCCATTGCGATAGCTCCAGCTTGCCCGCCAGATGGAAGCAGCGGCCGCGGGCGCCCAGCAGCGCGGGACCCAGCGGGCCGTTCATCGCGCCCCAGGCCACCGCCTCCAGCACCGGGCTGCCGGGGCTGCGGAAACGCAGGCGCAGGTGGCTGTCGCCCATCGCGCCCGCGCTGTCGATCAGCTGCTCGGCAAAGGCAAAGCGCGGTGCCGGCGCCGCCTGGCCGAAAGGGCCGGCGCGCTCCAGCATCTGCATCAGCTCGACCGTCGCCCCGGCGGGGTCCATGAGGCCCGAGATGCGCAGCTCGCCGGCGCCCGGACGCTCGGCCATTTCGCGCGACAGAAGCTGCGACAGGCGCTCCATGGCTGCGGGGATCTTTGCCTCCTCGATTGTCAGGCCGGCTGCCATGGCATGCCCGCCGCCCTTCAACAGCAGCCCCTCGGCCGAAAGGCGCTGGATGGCGCGGCCCAGGTCCACGCCGGGCACCGAGCGGGCCGAGCCCTTGCCGATGCCGCCCTCTACCCCGATCACCACCGAGGGCAGGCCGGTCGCCTCCTTCACCCGCGCGGCAACGATGCCGACGACGCCGGGATGCCAGCCGTCGCCCGCCGCCCAGGCGACCAGGCTGTCGCTGGCGCGGGCCTCGACCTGGGCCAGCGCCTCGTCGCGCACGGCGGCCTCGATGGCGCGGCGGTCGCGGTTCAGGACGTCCAGTTCGGCCGCCAGCCGCTCGGCCTGCCGGCCGTCGGTGCAGGACAGGCACAACGCGCCCAGATCGGCACGCCCGACCCGGCCGCCGGCATTGATGCGCGGCCCCAGGAGAAAGCCCAGGTGAAAGGCGTTCGGCGCCGAATCGAGCCGCGCCACGTCCGACAGCGCCACCAGGCCCGGACGTTCGCGCCGCGCCATGACCAGCAGCCCCTGCCGCACGAAGGCGCGGTTCACGCCCACCAGCGGCGCCACATCCGCGACCGTCGCCAGCGCCACCAGGTCCAAGAGCGGGATCAGGTCGGGTTGCGGATGGCCGTCCCTGCGCAGCAGGCTGTTGCAGCGCACCAGCGTCAGGAACACCACGCCCGCGGCGCAGAGATGTCCAAGGCTGCCGTCCTCGTCGGCGCGATTCGGGTTCACCACCGCCAGGACCGGGGGCAGGGTTTCGCCGCCCTGGTGATGGTCCAGCACGATCACATCGCAACTCGCCGCCGCCAGCGCCTCATGGCTGAGCGTGCCGCAGTCGACGCAGATGATCAGGTCATGACCCTGCGACAGCGACGCGATGGCAGGGGCGTTGGGGCCATAGCCCTCGTCGATGCGGTCGGGGATATAGAGCGTGGCGTCGCGGCCCTGCCGGCGCAGCCAGTCCAGCAGAAGCGCGGCCGAGGCGCCGCCATCGACATCGTAATCGGCGAAGATGGCGATGCGCTGGCCGGCCAGCACGGCCGCGACCAGCCGCTCGGCCGCCTTGTCCATGTCGCGCAGGCTCGAAGGGTCTGGCAGCAGGTCGCGCAGCTTGGGATCGAGGTAAAGCGGCGCCTCATGCGCGGGCACGCCCCGCGCGGCCAGCACCCGGCTGACGGGCAGGGGCAGGCGGCTGTCCTGGGCCAGCGCCTCGGCGGCGCGTTCCAGCGTGGCTTCGGGACCGCGCCAGAGGCGGCCGGTCAGCGAGGATTCTACGGAAAGAAAGGCGGTCATGTGGGCTTCATCCCCCATGACCGCCTGCTGTTCAAGCCCGTCCGTCCAAGCTTACTTGATCGGGTTGCGATAGATCATGCGCCGCACCGAGCCGGTCTTCGAGCGCATCAGTATGGTTTCGGTCTGCAGGTAATGCGGCTCGCGCTTGACGCCGGCCACGATCGAGCCGTTCGTCACCCCGGTCGCGGCAAAGATCACGTCCGCCGTGACCATTTCGTCGCGCGAATAGATGCGGTTCAGGTCGGTGATGCCGGCCTTGGCGGCGCGGCCCTTCTCGTCGTCGTTGCGGAACAGCAGCTTGCCCCACATCTGCCCGCCCATGCATTTCAGCGCCGAGGCGGCCAGAACCCCTTCGGGCGCGCCGCCCGAGCCCATATACATGTCGATGCCGGTCAGCTCGGCCTCAGCGCAATGGATCACGCCGGCCACGTCGCCGTCGGTGATCAGCCGGATGGCCGCGCCGGTCGAGCGCACCTCGGCCACCAGGTCCTCGTGCCGGGGGCGCTCCAGGATGCAGACGGTGATGTCGCTGTCCTTGACCCCGCGCGCCTTGGCCAGCGCCCGCACCCGTTCCGAGGGCGACATGTCCAGGCTGACCACGTCCGTGGGATAGCCCGGGCCGATGGCAAGCTTTTCCATGTAGACATCGGGCGCATGCAGCAGCGTGCCGCGCGGCGCCATGGCGATCACGGTCAGCGCGTTGGGCATGTCCTTGGCAGTCAGCGTGGTGCCCTCCAGCGGGTCCAGCGCGATGTCGACCGCGGGGCCGGCGCCGGTGCCGACCTCCTCGCCGATGAACAGCATCGGCGCCTCGTCCCGCTCGCCCTCGCCGATGACGACGACGCCCTTGATGTCGAGCATGTTCAGCTGCTCGCGCATCGCGTTCACGGCGGCCTGGTCGGCGGCCTTCTCGTCGCCGCGGCCGATCAGCCGCGCCGAGGCATGGGCGGCGGCCTCGCTGACGCGGGCAAGGCCGAGCGACAGCATGCGATCGTTGAAATCCTTGGGCGAGGTCATGCGGAAATTCCTTGTGCTTTCTGGCTTTCCGGGCTTCTACGCCCGGTGCCCCGGTCCGGCAAGCCTGCGCGCGCTAACGGGTCAGTTTTCCGCCAGTTCCAGTGCCAGCGCATGGATACGCGGCACGATGTCGCCCAAGGTCGCATGCACCAGCCGGTGGCGCGCGACACGGCCCAGCCCCGCAAAACGGGCGCTGGCCATGCGGATGCGGAAATGCGTCTCGCCGCCCTCGCGCCAACCGCCATGGCCGCGATGGTTCTCGCTCTCATCGATGATTTCCAGCCGCAAGGGCTGGAGTTCGGCCAGTCTTTTACGCATCTCGTCGGCAATCATGCGCTTGCCCCCTTTCATGTCCCGCGAAATAGCCTAAACTGCCTGTCCCGTTCAGGACAAGGCAGGCAGATGAGCAACAGCGACCCGTTCGGATTCGACATTTCCGCGGCCTCGGACAAGAAACGCCGGGCCAAGGGCCGGCGCGGCATGTCCGGCGCCTTCGAAACATCGACGCGGCGATGCGACAAGGAGGGCTGCAACCAGCCGGGCCAGTATCGCGCGCCGAAATCCCCGCGGGCGCTGGACGAATACTATTGGTTCTGCAAGGAACATGTGCGCGAATACAACCTGAACTGGAACTATTTCCAGGGCCAGTCCGAGGCCGAGTTCCAGGAATTCCTGGACAATGCCACGGTCTGGGAACGGCCGACCAAGCCCTTCGGCCGGGCCGCGCAGGAACAGAAATGGGCCCGCCACGGCATCGACGATCCGCTGGAGATCCTGGGCGCGAACGGCACCAACCCCGAGCTGCGCACCCGCACCGCGCGCAAGCTGCCGCCGACCGAGCGCCGGGCGCTGGAGATCCTGGAGGCCAAGGAGACCTGGACCCGCGCCGAGATCCGCAAGCAATACAAGTCCCTGGTCAAGGATCTTCACCCGGACATGAACGGCGGCGACCGCTCGGACGAGGATCGGCTGCAAGAGGTGGTCTGGGCCTGGGACCAGATCAAGGACAGCCGCAGCTTCAAGGACTGAGCGCCCGGTCCCGCATGGAAAAAGAGCCGCGAAAACCCGCGGCCCCTTCTCTGTTTCGAAAATACTCTGGGGGAGCGCGGAACGCGCGGGGGCAAAGCCCCCATACCCTCAAAGCTCGCGCTTGATCGCCTCGACGAGATCGGTCCGCTCCCACGAGAAACCGCCATCGGCATCGGGGGCGCGGCCGAAATGGCCATAGGCGGCGGTGCGGCGATAGATCGGGCGGCAAAGCGCCAGATGCTCGCGGATGCCGCGCGGTGTCAGGTCCATGGCCCGCGAGACGGCGCGCTCGATCTCGGCCTCGGGCACCTCGCTGGTGCCGAAGGTGTCGGCATAGATCGACAGGGGCTTCGCCACGCCGATGGCATAGCTGAGCTGGATCACGCAGCGCTTCGCCAGTCCGGCCGCGACGACGTTCTTGGCCAGGTAGCGCGCGGCATAGGCGGCCGAGCGATCCACCTTGGTCGGATCCTTGCCCGAAAAGGCGCCGCCGCCATGCGGGGCCGCGCCGCCATAGGTGTCGACGATGATCTTCCGCCCGGTCAGGCCGGCGTCGCCGTCGGGTCCGCCGATCACGAAGGTGCCCGTGGGGTTCACCCACCATTCCGTGCGCTCGGTCAGCCATTCGGCGGGTAGGACCTCGCGGATATAGGGCTCGACGATGGCGCGGATGTCGTCCGAGGTCTGGCTCTCGTCCTTGTGCTGGTGCGACAGCACCAGGCTGGTGATCTCGACCGGCTTGCCGTTCTCGTAGCGCAGGCTCAGCTGGGATTTCGCATCCGGCCCTAGCGTCGGCTCGGCGCCGGACTTGCGCGCCTCGGCCAGCCGGCGCAGGATCGCGTGCGCATACTGGATCGGCGCCGGCATCAGTTCCGGGGTCTCGTCGACGGCATAGCCGAACATGATGCCCTGGTCGCCCGCGCCGTCGCGGTCGACGCCCTGGCTGATATGGGCGGACTGCTCGTGCAGGTAGTTGTGGACATGGCAGGTGTTCCAGTGGAACTTTTCCTGCTCATAGCCGATGTCGCGAATGGTGTTGCGGGCGATCTCGGCGATGCGGCCCATGTATTCGCCAAGCTTTTTCTTGTCGCTCAGCCCGATCTCGCCGCCGATCACGACCGTGCCGGTGGTGGCGAAGGCCTCGCAGGCGACGCGGGCGGCCGGGTCCTCGGCCAGAAGCGCGTCCAGAACAGCGTCCGAGATCTGGTCGCACAATTTGTCGGGGTGGCCCTCGGAGACGGATTCCGAGGTGAACACATAGTCCTGTCTGGCCATGAAGATGCTCCGTTGAAATGACGCCGCCACGCCAGGAAGCCGTTGTGGCGGTCAGGGGAAGCGTTAGTGGACGCGCCCGCCGACGTCAACCGCGCAACTTGGCGCGAGACGTTCCGGCAAGCAGCAGGAAGGCCGCCAGCGCCAGCGCCACGGCCGGCCAGTCGCCCCAGCGCGACCATGGCGTGGGCGGCAATGCCCCGGGCAGCGCGGCATCGATGCGGCCGGCGCGGTTCAGTCCCAGCGTGGCGCGCAGCCCCCCGCGCGCGTCGATCACCGCCGAGACGCCGGTATTGGCCGCCCGCATCAGGGGCAGGCCCGATTCGATAGCACGCAGCCGCGCCTGCGCCAGATGCTGCCACGGCCCGGAAAGCTGGCCGAACCAGGCGTCGTTGGTGACTTGCAGCAGCCATTCCGGCCGATTTTCCCCGGCGATCAGGTGATGCGAAAACACCGCCTCATAGCAGATCAGCGGCTGCATCGCCGGCAGGCCGGGCAGGTGCATGACCTGCGGCGCCGGGCCGGCGGAATAGCCGAAGCCGTGCTGCGCGGCAAAGGCGCGAATGCCGAACTGCGCCATGATGTCGCCCCAGGGCGTGTATTCGCCAAAGGGAACCAGATGGAACTTGTCGTAGACCGGGCCGATTCCGTCGGCCGAGAACTGGGTCAGGCTGTTGAAATAGCGCTCGCCCTCGACCCGCTGGATGCCAAGGATCACCGGAGTGCCGACATAGGCGGCGATCTCCTGCGGGGCGGTGCCCGATTGCTCCAGCAGGAAGTTCACCGCCGTCTCGGGCCAGATCACCGCATCGGGCGGCGCCGCGTCGGGGTCGCGCGCCGCCGAAAGATCAAGCAGGCGGCGGAAGAACACTTCGGACCAATAGGGGTCCCATTTCAGCGCCTGGGTGGCGTCGGGCTGGATCAGGCGCAGGCGCAGGCCGGTATCGGGCGGCAGGGGCTGGGCCAGCCGCGCCAGCCCGGCGCTCCAGGCGGTGGCGACGACCAGCGCGGCCAGGACCGTGCCGGGCAGTGCCGGAAAGCGGCCGGGCCGGTGAAAGCACAGGGGCAGGGCGGTGGCCAGCATGGTCAGGCCGGACAGCCCGATCGCGCCGAGGGTCGCCGCGACCTGCCCGGCGGGGGTGTCGATCCAGACATGGCCGGTCAGCGCCCAGGGCAGGCCGGTAAAGATCCAGCCGCGCATCCAGTCCGACAGCACCATCAGCGCGGCAAAGCCCAGCCCCTGCCGGGGAAAGCCGGGCGCAAAGCGGGCGGCGAGCCAGGCGGGAACGGTCCAGAACAGTGCCCCGCCTGCCGCCATGAAGACCAGCGCAAAGGGGGCCATCCAGCCATAGATCTCGGGCTCGACCAGGAAGGGCTCGACGATCCAGGACATCGCCAGCGCGAAATGGCCCAGCCCGGCGGCAAAGGCATTCCAGGCGGCGGCGCGGGGCGTTGCAGCATGGGCGACCCGCCGGCAGAGCAGCGCCAGCGCCAGCAAGGTCAGCGGCCAGAGATCCCAGGGAGCCTGACCCAGCGCGGCCACCGCGCCCAGCCCGACGCCAAGGGCGAGCGCCGTCCAGGATGGGCGCCCGCGTCGCGAGGATGGCGTGAAGGCCGAAAGGGCCATGGACCCGGCTCAGGCCCCGGCGGTGGTGTCGTCCGGGCTCGGGGCAGTCTCAGCGCCGGGTTCCGCGGTTCCGGTGGCGGCCTCCGTCTCGGCCGCCTTGGCCTTCGTCTTGCGGGGTGCGCGGGGCTTGGCCGGCTTTTTCGCTGCCTTGCGCGCCGGCTTGGCGGCGGGCTCGGCCTCAACCTCGGCTGGGGCCTCCGGTTGCGCGATTTCGGCCTGTTCCGGTTCGGGCTGCGCGGTTTCGGCGGCCTCGGGAGCGGGCGCCTCCGCCGCTTCGGCCTTGGCCTTGGTCGCGCGCGGCTTGCGCTTGCGGACGGGCTTCGCCTTGGCCTCGGGTTCCGGGGCCGCTGCGGGCTCGGCAGGTGCTTCTTCGGCAGCGGCTTCGGGGGTGGCTTCCGTCACGGGTTCTGCGACAGGCTCGACCGTGGCAGGTTCGGGGGCCGGCACAGGCTGGACCTCGGCAAGCGGCTCGACGGCTGCAGGTTCGGCGGGTTGGGCAGCAGCACCGACCGGTGCGGATTCGGCCCGGGCCTGTTCCGCCGGGGCCGGTGCGATGCCTTTGCGCCGGGGCTCGGCCGCGACGGTTTCCTCGGCCGGCATCTCTTCGGCGGGTTCGGTGAAGCCGGGGCGGAAGCTGCGGGTCAGGAATTCCGGCACATGATCGCCCATGCCCATGATGGGATGGCGGTCGGTGCGGCGGTCCTCGCGCCGGTCATGGCCACGCTCGTGGCGCTCGCGGCGATCTTCGCGGCGGTCTTCACGGGGCGCGCGGTCATGCCTGCGCTCGGCCGGCTCGGCCGGTTTCGCTTCGGCGCGCGGCTCATGGGCCTGGACGGGTGCCGCTGCGCGCTGTTCGCTGTCGTCGCGGCGGCCCCGGCGGTCGCGGTCGCGCCCGCGTTCCTTGCGGCCGGTTTCGCGTGCGGGGCGCGGCGCGCCCTGGGCGGCGGTGGACAGGGTGAAGCCCTCCGGCACCGGGCAGCGGGGCAGGGCCTGCTTGACCAGCGATTCGATGGCGCCCAGGTATTTCTCGTCCGCCGGCGTCGCGATGGAAATCGCGGTGCCCAGTCGCCCGGCCCGGCCGGTGCGGCCGATGCGGTGCACGTAATCCTCGGCATGGCTGGGCAGGTCGAAGTTGAAGACATGGCTGACCGCCGGGATGTCCAGCCCGCGCGCCGCCACGTCCGAGGCGACGAGAAAGCGCAGCGTGCCCTCGCGGAAGCCGTCCAGCGTCGCCATGCGGTGGCGCTGGTCCAGGTCGCCGTGGATCGGAGCCGCGTCGAAGCCATGCGCCTTGAGCGACTTGGCGACGATGTCCACCTCGGTCTTGCGGTTGCAGAAGATGATGGCGTTCTTGAGGCCCTCGCCCTCGGCGCGGATCAGGGCGCGCAGCAATTCGCGCTTCTGCTTGGCGGTCTGGTCGCGGCGGGTGGGGGCGATCTCGATCAGCTTCTGGGTGATCGTCTCGCTGGTGGTGGCCTGGCGGGCGACCTCGATGCGTTCGGGCGCGTGCAGGAAGGTGTCGGTGATGCGCTCGATCTCGGGTGCCATGGTGGCGCTGAAGAACAGCGTCTGCCGGGTAAAGGGCGTCAGTTGGAAGATGCGCTCGATATCGGGGATGAAGCCCATGTCGAGCATCCGGTCGGCCTCATCGACCACCATGATCTGCACGCCGGTCAGCAGCAGCTTGCCGCGCTCGAAATGATCCAGCAGCCGGCCGGGCGTCGCGATCAGCACATCGACGCCGCGGTCGATCAGCTTGTCCTGCTCGCCGAAGGAAACGCCGCCGATCAGCAGCGCCTTGGTCAGCCGGGTATGCTTGGCATAGATGTCGAAATTCTCGGCCACCTGCGCGGCCAGTTCGCGCGTCGGACACAGCACCAGGCTGCGCGGCATCCGCGCCCGCGCCCGGCCGCGGCCGAGCAGGGTAATCATCGGCAAGGTGAAGCTGGCGGTCTTGCCGGTGCCGGTCTGGGCGATGCCCAGCACGTCGCGCCCTTCCAGCGCCGGGGGAATCGCCCCGGCCTGGATCGGCGTGGGCGTCTCATAGCCCGCCTCGGCGATGGCTTTCAGAACCTTGGGGTCCAGCTTCAGATCGGAAAACTTGGTCATTCAGGGCTTTCGTATCAAATGCGCGGGCCAGCCCGCGCCGTGCTTGCGTCCATCGCCGCCTGCCCGGGGAAACCGGGTTTCGCGGCGGGTCGGGACGCAATTTCCGCACGCCCCTCGCCTTGCCTGCCGGATGCAGACAGGGCGGACCTAGCGGAAAACCCGCTCTTCGTCAATCTGATGCGGTTTTCGCGTTCGGCGGCCCGGTTGACGGCCCCCTTGGGCAGGCGCTATCCCCGGGCGATCTTACGGATGGAAGCCATGAACCTCTTTTCGGATATCCGCACGCTGGTGATCGGCGCGCTGGCGCAGATGGAACAGGCGGGCGAGCTGCCTGCGGGCCTCGACACCGCGAACGTGACGGTCGAGCCGCCGCGGGACGCCGCCCATGGCGACATGGCCACCAACGCCGCCATGGTGCTGGCCAAGCCCGCCGGGAAAAAGCCGCGCGACATCGCCGAGGCGCTGGCCGCGCGCCTGGCCGCCGATCCGCGCATCGCCTCGGCCGAGGTGGCGGGGCCGGGCTTCCTGAACCTGCGGCTGGTGTCCGGCGAATGGCAGTCCGTCGTCCGCGCCGCGCTGGCCGAGGGCGGGGATTACGGCCGTTCCGAGATGGGCAGGGGCCAGCGGATCAACGTCGAATTCGTCAGCGCCAACCCCACCGGCCCGATGCATGTCGGCCATACCCGCGGCGCGGTCTTCGGCGACGCATTGGCCGCGCTGCTGGATTTCTCGGGCCATGAGGTCACGCGCGAATATTACATCAACGACGGCGGCGCGCAGGTCGACGTGCTGGCGCGCTCGGCCTATGAACGCTATCGCGAGGCCAACGGGCTGGAGCCCGAGATCCGCGAGGGGCTTTATCCCGGCGACTACCTGATCCCGGTGGGCGAGGCGCTGAAAACGAAATACGGCGAGACCCTGCTCGACAAGCCCGAGGAGGAATGGCTGGCCGAGGTGCGCGACTTCGCCACCCGGGCGATGATGGACATGATCCGCGAGGATCTGGCGCTGCTCAATGTCCATATGGACGTGTTCTCCAGCGAGAAGGCGCTTTACGGCACCGGCCGGATCGAGGCTGCGATCGAGCGGCTGCGCCAGGCCGGGCTGATCTACGAAGGCGTGCTTGAGCCGCCCAAGGGCAAGACGCCCGAGGATTGGGAGCCACGGGAACAGACGCTGTTCCGCTCGACCGCGCATGGCGACGACGTGGACCGGCCGGTGAAGAAATCGGACGGCTCCTGGACCTACTTCGCGCCCGACATCGCCTATCACTGGGACAAGATCGAGCGCGGCTACGATGCGCTGATCGACGTCTTCGGCGCCGACCATGGCGGCTATGTCAAGCGCATGACCGCCGCCGTGAAGGCGCTGTCCGACGGCCGGGTGCCGCTGGACGTCAAGCTGATCCAGCTGGTGCGGCTGTTCAAGAACGGCGAGCCCTTCAAGATGTCCAAGCGCGCCGGCACCTTCGTCACCCTGCGCGACGTGGTCGAGCAGGCGGGGGCGGACGTGACCCGCTTCCACATGCTGACGCGCAAGAACGACGCGGCGCTGGACTTCGACTTCGCGCGCGTCCTGGAGCAGTCCAAGGACAACCCGGTCTGGTATGTGCAATATGCCAGCGCCCGGGTGAACTCGGTGCTGAACAAGGCCGCCGGGATGGGTGTCGACACCACGGATGCGGCGCTGGCGCAGGCGGATCTGGCGCAGCTTTCGCATCCGGCCGAGCTGGAACTGGCCCGCAAAGTTGCAGAATGGCCACGCACGGTCGAGATCGCGGCCCGCGCGCATGAGCCGCATCGGATTGCGTTTTTCCTCTATGATATCGCGTCCGAGCTGCATTCGCTGTGGAACCGCGGCAATGACGAACCCGCCCTGCGCTTCCTGCAAGAGGGCGATCCTGCGGCCATGGCGGCGAAAATCGCCCTCGCACGGTCCGTCGGCGTTGTCATTTCGGCCGGTCTTGGTATCTTGGGGGTGACTCCGGCCAAAGAAATGCGCTGAAGAACGGCGCCTTGCCGGGGACGAGCAGATAAACGAGCAGCGTCGGGACAACCGGCAGGCAGGCAGGAATGACGGTAGTAGATTTCCGCTCTTCGGGCGGGTTTGACGGGTCGCAGTCGCATGGGCTGTCGCAGGATTGTCCCCATGCCGACCGGCAGCAGGGCCATGTCGAGGACTGGCAGGACGAGGGCTGGCAAGACGGCGGCTGGGACGGGCAGCACTATCACGCCCATGCCGAGGCACTGGCCGAATCGCCCTCGCTTCTGGGGCGGCTTACGCGGCTTACGCATTACGTCGGGGCGCTGGTTTCGGTCGGGCTGATCGTGATCCTGGCCGTCTGGGGCTACAAGCTGGTGGTCCGCGACGTCTCGGGCGTGCCGGTGATCCGCGCCATCGAGGGCGAGGCCCGCACCGCCCCCGACAATCCGGGGGGCGAGTTGACCGACCGCACCGGCCTTGCCGTGAATTCGGTCGCCGCCGGGGCCGAATCCGCGGCCGTGGAACGCGTGGCCATCGCGCCGTCCGCTACCCCGCTCGAGGGTCAGGACGTGGCCATGGGCGAATTGGGCGCCACCGCGCAAGAGCCTTCGCATCCGGTCGAAATGCCGCTGATGGAGGAAACCGCCCGCGTCATCGCCCGTCCCGACGGCGAAACCCTGGCCGAGCCCGATCCGGCTGCCGAATCCGTCGCCAATGCGGTGATCTCGGATGCCCCGGCCGCCGATGCGCCGGTGAACGAGGCGGTGACCGACCTTGCCGGCAACGAGACGCGCGACATCGCCATCACCACCGCGCTGGCCGAGGCCGGCGTCGCGCCGACCCCCGCCGGCATCGCGCAATCGGCGCGTCCCGCGCCGCGTCCGCGCCGTGTGGCCGCCGCCTCGGCGTCATCCGCGCCGGCGCCCGTGGCTGCGCCTGCCGCCGCCGCCGAGAGCCGTCCCGCCGCCGCGCCCGAACCCGCTGCGCCCGCTCCGGCGCAGGTCGCCTCGGGTGCGCCGCTGGTCCAGATCGGCGCCTTTGACAGCGATGCGCTGGCGCGGGGCGAATGGAACCGCGTCTCGGGCAAGTTCGGCGCGCTTTTCGCCGGCAAGGGCATGGTGGTCCAGGAGCACAAGGCCAATGGCCGCACCTTCTGGCGCCTGCGCGCCGCCGGCTTCGCCTCTCGCGACGAGGCGCGCCGCTTCTGCGCGGCGCTGATCGCCGAGGGCGTGGACTGCATCCCCGCCGCGGCGAAATGAGCTGCTGAAATGACCAGCGCCACCATCCTCGGCGGCATCGCCGGCCCGGACCTGAGCCGGGCCGAGCGCGATTTCTTCCGCGCCGCCGACCCTTGGGGCTTCATCCTGTTTGCGCGCAACGTCGATGCGCCGGATCGCCTGCGCCGGCTGGCCGCCGAATTGCGCGAAGCGGTGGGCCGCGATGCCCCGGTGCTGATCGACCAGGAGGGGGGGCGCGTCCAGCGTATGCGCGCGCCGCATTGGACCGACTGGCCGGCGCCGCTGGACCAGGCGGGGCGCGGCGAACGTGCGGTCTGGCTGCACCACTACCTGCTGGCGCAGGAATTGCGCGCCGTCGGCATCGACGCCGATTGCGCCCCGGTGCTGGATATCGCGCGCGAGGACACCCATCCCTTCCTGAGGAACCGCTGCCTCGGCTCGGATGCCGATACGGTGATCCGGCTGGGCCGCGCCGCGGCGCAGGCCATGCTGGCCGCCGGCGTGCTGCCGGTCGTCAAGCACATGCCGGGCCATGGCCGGGCGCGGGTGGACAGCCACAAGGACCTGCCGGTGGTCGACACGCCGCTGGACGAGCTTCGCGCCGGCGATTTCGCCCCCTTCCGCGCGCTCGCCGACCTGCCCATGGCGATGACGGCGCATATTCGCTTTACCGCCATCGACGACGCGCCCGCCACTGCCTCGGCCCCGGTGATCCGGATGATCCGGCGCGAGATCGGTTTCGACGGGCTGCTGATGTCCGACGATATCGGCATGCAGGCGCTGTCGGGCAGCCCGGCCGAACGGGCCGCGGCCACCATCGCCGCCGGTTGCGACCTGGTGCTGTCCTGCAACGAGACGCCGGCGCAGATGGAAGAGATCGTCGCCGCCGCCGGAAGCATGAGCCCGCGCGCGACGGAGCGGGGGCAGGCGGCGCTGGCCCTGCGCCGCGCGCCGGTTCAGGACGATATCGCCGCATTGAGGGCCGAACTGGCGGCGCTTGGCGGGCTGGCGGCCTGATCGGTTGACTAAGCCCGGCCTATCGCGGATTCTGCGCAGGTTCTCTTGCCTGGACGCGACATGACCAAGGTGCCTTACCTGACCCCCGTGCCGGACCCGGTTTCCGAACCCGATCCGGCGCCGCATCTGCCGGGGCTCGCGCCGCAGGCCGTGGCCGAGCGCCGCGCCGAGGAGGTGCTGGTCGTCGATGTCTCGGGCTTCGAGGGGCCGCTGGACCTGCTGCTGACGCTGTCGCGCACGCAGAAGGTCGATCTGATGCAGGTCTCGGTGCTGGAGCTTGCCGACCAGTATCTGGCCTTCGTCGAAGAGGCCCGCGCGCTGCGTATCGAGCTGGCGGCGGATTACCTGGTCATGGCGGCCTGGCTTGCCTATCTCAAGTCGCGGCTGCTTCTGCCACCCGACCCCGAGGCCGAGGGGCCGAGCGCCGAGGAAATGGCCGCGCATCTGGCTTTCCAGCTGGAGCGGCTGAACGCCATGCGCGAGGCGGCGGCGCGGCTGATGGCCCGCGACCGGCTGGGGCAGGACCGCTTTGCACGCGGCGCGCCCGAAACCGTGGCCCGCCAGCGCCAGGTCGCCTGGCAGGCCGGGCTGATCGACCTGATGCGCGCCTATGCCCGGCTGCGCACCCGCGACGAGTTCCGCCCCTATGCCTTCGACCGCCGCGACGTGCTGACCATGGAGCAGGCGCTGGACCGGGTGCGCGGGCTGATCGGCTTCGCCGGCGACTGGACCGAGCTTTCCGCCTTTCTGCCCGACGGCTGGGAGGCCGATCCGCAGCGCCGCCGCTCGGCCACCGCGGCGACCTTTGCCGCGACGCTGGAACTGGCGCGGCAAGGCGCGCTGGAAATCTCCCAGGCCGGAACCTTTACCCCGATCACCATCCGCAGGCGCCCGCAATGAGCCAGGACGACATCGCCGCCCCCGATCCCCAGCGTTTCCCGCCGCCGCCGCTGGCCGAGCAGGAGCGCATGGTCGAAGCCATTTTGTTCGCCTCGGCCGAGCCGATGAGCCAGCGCGAAATCGCCGCGCGCCTGCCTGCCGGTTGCGATGTGGGCGAGGCGGTGCAGGCCCTGCGCGCCCGCTATGAAGGGCGGGGGGTGCAACTGGCGCGCGTCGGCGATGCCTGGGCTTTTCGCACCGCCGCCGATCTGGGGTTCCTGATGCAGGAAAGCGTGGTCGAAAGCCGCCGCCTGTCGCGCGCCGCGACCGAGACGCTGGCGATCATCGCCTATCACCAGCCCGTCACCCGCGCCGAGATCGAGGAGATCCGCGGTGTCGCCGTCAGCCGCGGCACGCTGGACCAGCTGATCGAGCTGGACTGGGTCCGCATCGGTCGCCGCCGCCAGACCCCCGGCCGCCCGGTGACCTTCGTGGTGACCGAAGCCTTCCTGGATCATTTCGGGCTGGAAAGCGCCCGCGACCTGCCGGGGCTGGCCGAGCTGCGTGCGGCCGGCCTGCTCGAATCGCGCCCGCCGGGCGAGGGGCTCGCACCCGGCCTGTTCGGCGAAGAGGGTGCCGATGAGGCCGAGGCGATGGCCGAGGATTTGTTCGAAGATGAGTAAAGAGTGCCGGGTAACCAGATGAATTTGAACCAGATTGTCAATATGCTGATGCGGATGGCCGCGAACCGGCTGCTGAACTGGGGCACGCGCCGGATCAATGCGCCGAAACCGGGGCAGAAGCAAAGCCCGCAGCAGCAGAGCCGCGAAAAGACCATGCGCGAGGCGATCAAGCGCGCCCGCCAAGCCGCGCGCGTCACCCGGCGGATGCGTTAGGACTGCCCCCGGCCACGCCAGCCTGCGCGCCGTTCAGGCGAATTGCTTGGCGAGCTTCAGCCCCTGGCCCTGGTAGTTCGATGCGATGCCGCTGCCGTAAAGCCGCTCGGGCCGCGCGGCCATACGCTCATAGACCAGGCGACCGACGACCTGGCCATGCTCCAGCGCAAAGGGTGCCTCGTGGCAGCGCACCTCCAGCACGCCCCGCGCGCCCTGGCCGGCGCTGCCATGGCCGAAGCCCGGATCGAAGAAGCCGGCGTAATGCACCCGGAACTCGCCCACCATGGCCAGGTAGGGCGCCATCTCGGCGGCGTAGTCGGGCGGGATCGCCACCGCTTCGCGACTGACCAGGATATAGAAGGCGCCGGGATCGAGGATCAGCTGACCGTCTGTGGTGCGCAACTCGTCCCAGAAGTCGCGGGCCCGATAGGCGCCGATGCGGTCGAGGTCGATCACCCCGCTATGCGGCCGGGCGCGATAGCCGACCAGATCGCCCCCTTGGGGCCGCAGGTCGACCGAAAAGCCCAGCCCCTCGTCGATCAGCGCCTCGCCGGTCACCAGCGGCTCGCGCACATGCAGGTCGCGCAATTCGGTATCGGTCAGCACGGCTTGGCCCTGGCGCAGCCGCAACTGGTTCAGCCGCATGCCGGGCCGCACCAGAACCGAAAAGCTCCGCGGGCAGATCTCGGCATAGATCGGGCCGTCATAACCCTGCGGCAGGCGGTCGAACTCGGTGCCCTCGTCGGTGACCAGCCGCGTCAGCAGGTCCAGCCGCCCGGTCGAGCTTTTGGCATTGGCCACCGCGTCGAGACCGGCGGGCAGCGTCAGGCGCTCCATCAACGGCACCAGGTAGACGCAGCCCTTTTCCAGCACGGCGCCGTCGGTGAGATCCATGCGGTGCATCTCGAAATCCCGCAGGCGGTCACTGACCTTGCGCCCGCGCCCGGCCAGGAACGAGGCGCGCAGCCGCCAGGCGGTCGCACCCAGCCGCAGATCCAGGCTGGCAGGCTGGACCTGTTCGGGCAGGATGGGCTGGTCGGCCGAGATCGCACCGCTCGCGATCAGCTGGCGCAGGGACGTATCGGGAAGCACACCGTTCACGCGAAACCCTTTCGGCAAAAGGAAACGCCCACCCCCGGACGGGGATGGGCGTTTTCGGAATGGTCGGGCCGGCGAGATTCGAACTCGCGGCCTTCCGCCCCCCAGACGGACGCGCTAACCAGGCTGCGCCACGGCCCGACGAGGGGCATATAGAGCGAAGCGGGCCGCCAGCACAAGGGGCCAAGGGCGGAATTTTCGGCAAGATTTTCGATTGCTGTGGACAGGCCGCCGCGGGCGGTGGGAAAGCGGCCGGCCATAGGCGTCAGCGGCGGTCGTGCAGCGCGTCGCGCAGGGCTTTTGCACGGGCGGGCAGGGGCTTGCCCTGCAATTCGTGCTGGCGCAGCGCCATGGCGGTGCCGACCAGCCGCCCCAGCCAGTCGGTTGCGGGGGCGGAAGGGCGACCAGTATCCAATCCCGCGAAAAGCGGCAGCGATTCGGCGTGTTGCGGGGCAGGGCGGGCCGGTTTTGCCACGGTCCTGGCGCGGGTCGGTGCTGCCGGCATTGCCGGTTCGGCCGAGCCGGGCAGGGCCAGGCGCACCGCCGGGCTGGGGGCGGGGCGTTCAGCCGGCCCGGCATCGCCTTGTGCCTCGCCCAGGCGTGCGGCGCCGATCTCGCGCAGCGCCGAGCCGCGGTCGGCGCCGATCAGCCGCTTGGCGCCGCGGATGCTGAGCCCCTCCTCGCGCAGAACCTGGCACAGCCCCGCGGCGAGGCGCACATCGTCGGGTCGGTAATAGCGGCGCCCATCGGCGCGCTTCACCGGCGCAAGCTGCGTGAATTGCGATTCCCAATAGCGCAGCACATGCGGCGCGACGCCCACGAGGCGCGAGACCTCTCCGATGGATCTGAAGGCGTCGGGGGATTTGCTCATCAGCCCTTGCGCCTGTTCCCTGCCGCCACCCGATCCTTCATCAGATGCGACGGCCGGAAGGACAGCACCCGGCGCGGCGTGATCGGCACCTCTTCCCCGGTCTTGGGGTTGCGGCCGATGCGTTCGTTCTTGTCGCGGACCGAGAACGTGCCGAAGGACGAGATCTTGACCTGCTCGCCGCGCACCAGCGCATCGGAGATATGGCCAAGCACGCTTTCGACGAGTTGGGCCGATTCGTGGCGGGACAGACCCACCTCACGGAACACGGCCTCGGCCAGGTCCATGCGGGTCAGGGTAGAGTCGCTCATCTCGGAAACCTCTTGAATGGTGCGAAGGATGATTTCTTTACGGCGCCGAGTCAACAACCCCGGCCCGATTCCGTTCCCTCATCGGCCGATTTTGTCCCGCATTATTCGCGCCTTACCCGCAAGACCCCGCGCATGGCGCCTTGGGCGATGCTTGGAAGCGCAGCAATTCATGCCTATCTTGGGGTCGGAAAGGCAGGCGGAACGGAGCTGACATGGCTGGCGGCTGGGCGCGCGACGATGCGGTGAACGAGCAGATCGAGGTCTCGACGCAAGAGGCGATCGAGCGCATGCGGCTGCGCAATGCGCAGCGCGGCGACCGGGAAAGCGCCGCCTTCTGCGAGGAATGCGACGAGCCGATCCCCGAGGCGCGGCGGCGGGCGATTCCCGGCGTGCGGCTGTGCGTGGATTGCCAGTCGGGCCGGGACAGGGCATGGCGCCCGAGCGCCGGGATCAATCGGCGCGGCTCCAAGGATTCGCAGCTGAAGTAAGGGCTTGCCTACCAGCGCAGCACGACCGAGCCCCAGGCGAGGCCGCCGCCGATGGCCTCGGCCACCAGCAGGTCGCCGGGCTTGAAGCGCCCCTCGGCATTGGCCACCGAGAGCGCGAGCGGAATCGAGGCGGCCGAGGTGTTGCCGTGGTCGGCGACCGTCAGCACCACCTTTTCCATCGGCAGGTGCATGCGCTTGGCCGTGGCCTCGATGATGCGCAGGTTGGCCTGGTGCGGCACCAGCCAATCCACCTGGTCGGGGGTCAGCCCGGCGCGATCCAGCGCGCGATGCGCGGTGTCGGCCAGCTTTTCGACCGCGTGGCGGAAGACCAGGTTGCCCTGCATGCGCAGATGCCCGGCCGTGCCGGTCGAGGCGACGCCGCCATCGACATAGAGCAGGTCGCGATATTGCCCGTCGCTGTTCAGGTCGGTCGCCAGGATGCCGCGGTCGGCAGAGCTGCCCTGGCCCTCGGCGGCCTCCAGCACCACGGCGCCTGCGCCGTCGCCGAACAGCACGCAGGTGCCGCGGTCGGTCCAGTCCATGATCCGGCTGAAGGTCTCGGCCCCGATCAGCAGGACGCGATCCGCAAGTCCGGCGCGGATCAACGCATCGGCATTGGCCAGCGCATAGACGAAGCCGGCGCAGACGGCCTGCAGATCATAGGCGAAGCCATGCCGCATGCCCAACCCGGCCTGCACCATGGTCGCGACCGAGGGGAAGGTCAGGTCGGGGGTCGAGGTCGCCACGATCACCGCGTCGATCTGTGCGGCCTCAAGCCCGGCATCGGCCAGTGCGGCCTGCGCGGCCAGGATGCCCAGGTCGCTGGTGCGCTGGTCCTCGGCGGCGAAATGGCGCCGCTCGATGCCGGTGCGGGCGCGGATCCATTCGTCGCTGGTGTCCAGCTTGTCCTCGAACCAGCTGTTCTCGACCACGCGCTCGGGCAGGTAATGGCCGGTTCCCCGGACGATCGCACGCCGCATCAGGACGCCTCGCTTTCCTTGCTGCCGTTGATTTGGCCGGCCGCCGCGACGGATTGCGCCACGCGCGCCGCCAGCCGGTCCTGAAAGCCGGATTGCGCCAGCCGGAAGGCCAGCTTGATCGCCGCCGAGACGCCGGTCGCATCGGCAGACCCGTGCGATTTCACCACCGTCCCGTTCAGTCCCAGGAAGACGCCGCCATTGATGCGGCGCGGGTCGATGCGCTTTTGCAGCCGCTTGAGCGAGCCCATGGCCAGAAGCGCCGCGAATTTCGACATCACCGACTTGCCGAAGGCTTCCTTGAGCAATTCGCCGACCAGTTTCGCCGTGCCCTCGCCGGTCTTCAGCGCGACATTGCCGGTAAAGCCGTCGGTCACGATCACGTCCACGCGGGCCGAGGGCAGGTCGCCCCCCTCGACGAAGCCGACATAGTCGAAATTCGCCGCCTGCGCCGTGGTGGGGATCAGTTCATGGGCCTGCTTCAGCTCGGGCCGGCCCTTGTGTTCCTCGGTCCCGACATTCAGCAGGCCGACGCGCGGCCGCTCCAGCCCGAAGCCGTTGCGGGCATAGGAGGCGCCCATCAGCGCATAGGTCAGCAGGTCCTGCGCATCGGCGCGGATATCGGCGCCGACATCCAGCATGACGTTGAAGCCTTGCGGATTACGCGAGGGCCAGAGGCAGGCGATGGCCGGCCGGTTCACGCCGGGCAGCTTGCGCAGCCGCAGCATGGACAGCGCCATCAGCGCGCCGGTATTGCCGCAGGAGACGGCGGCGGTCGCCTCGCCCTGGCGCACCGATTCGAGCGTGGACCACATCGAGGTGCCCTCGCCCTTGCGCAGCACCTGGCTGGGCTTGTCGTCCATGGTCACGACGCCGGCGGCGTCACGAATGTCGCAGCGCCCGGCAAGATCGCCGCGACGGGCGATCAGTCGTTCCAGTTCGGCCTGCGGGCCGTGGACGATGAAGCGGATGCCGGGGTTCTTCCCGGCACTTTCGGCCATGCCGGCGACCACCGTCGCCGGGCCGCGGTCGCCGCCCATCGCGTCAACGGAGATCACCACGCCGTCCCCGTCGCCAGGGGCGCGAGGCAGGGTGTTGGAATCTGCCGAAGCCATATCCGCGGTCGGTCCGCTCAGGCCGCGTCTTCGTCCAGGTCGACCTCATTGGCCTGCGCCACGACCTCGCGGTCGGCATAATGGCCGCAGGACGGGCAGACGTGATGCGGGCGCTTCAGCTCGCCGCAGTTCGAGCATTCGTTCGGGTTGCCGGCGACGAGCGCATCATGCGAACGGCGCATGTTGCGGCGGGAGCGGGTAACTCGGTTCTGAGGGACGGCCATGTCTCAACCTCAAGTGGTTCGGGGGGCAACCCGGCTGGGGCGGCCCCGGATTCGGTGTTCGTATCTGGGGCGGGCATAGGCCACCGGAGCGTTGGCCGCAAGTCGCGAAAACTGCTCGCAAAGCGGGGGCCGCGGTCCGGGGTTCCCCCGCCGGTCGAATGAACGCGGCAAAATAGCGGGATTTTCGCATTGCGCAAGGGAAATCTGCAAGGGAAGCGGCGCATCCGCGCCGCTGCCTCCGGCGGGGGTATTGGGGCAACGGAAAGAGGCCGGTCAGCGCCCGAGCCTGGCGTGGACTTCGTCCAGGTCGACCTCGCCTTTGGGCAGCTTGTTGTCGGGATCGTCGAAGTCGTATCTGAAGAGTTGGAAATCCTTCTTGTAGATTTCCCAGACAAGATGCTGCGACAGGTCTTCGAAATAGGCGCTGACCTTGTGGGCGCGCTTGGGGCCGTGGCCTTCGGATTCGTTGAACTTCGGCACGTCCTTCACGTCCAGCTTGACCGGGGTGGGCGCGGCGTCCAGCACCTTCTGCATGCCTTCGTCGAACTTCTCGGTAAAGAAGATCTGGTCGTAGCGGCCGCCGTTGGCGATGAAGGTCGAGATATGGCCCGACATGGCCGACCAGTGGATGTCAGGCTCCATCGGGCGGCGCCAGCGGATCGTGTCGCGGGCAAACAGCAGGAAGCGGCGGAAGCTGGCGACCTGGTCGAATTCGAAGCCGTTTTCGGGACTGCCGACATCGACCCCGTAGCGCTGCATCAACTGCGGCACGAGATTGCCGCGGTAGCGCTTGCCGTTGCGCTGGATGCCGGCGATCTTGTCGAAGAACGAGGACAGGATGCGCGCATAGGGATTGCGCACGCAGGTGAAGGTCAGCGCCTTGTGCGCCGTGACGTTGCTTTCGATCAGCGGCTGGCTGTCGGGCTGGTTCCACTTGTGCAGCCCGCCGGTGGAATCGTGGATGTCACCGTCGAAGTAGCGGCCGTGGTCGGAATAGAACATGATCTGCCCGATGGACGAGCAGGCGCATTTCGGGACGACGCGATAGACCATGCTTTCGCTTTCCGTCATCCAGGTTCCTGGAAAACCCATACTATACTTTCCCTTCACAAAAAACTGCACCGGCCGGGGCGGGTCTGCGACCGGGTTGCTCCCTCGTTCAAAATCGGTAAGGACACAAAGCAAATCGCCGGCAGAGATTCAACCTGCTGTAGAGTTGTTGCCCGCGGGAGCCGGACGGGATGGGTATCGAGATGGCGCGTATTGCCTTCATTCTGCTCTGTCACAAGGACCCAAAGGGCGTGGTGGCGCAGGCCCGCCGGCTGACGGCCTCGGGCGATTACGTGTCGATCCATTTCGACGGGCGCGCCAATCCGGGGGATTTCGACCTGATCCGCGAGGCGCTGGCCGACAATCCCTCGGTCGTTTTCGCGCAGCGGCGCTGGAAATGCGGCTGGGGCGAATGGTCGCTGGTCGGCGCCACGCTGGAAGCGGTGCGTGCCGCCGTCGCCGCCTTTCCGCAGGCGACGCATTTCTACATGCTCTCGGGCGATTGCATGCCGATCAAGTCGGCGGAACATGCCCATGCCTTCCTGGAGGCGGAGGATTGCGACTATATCGAGAGCTTCGACTTTTTCGAATCGGACTGGATCAAGACCGGGTTCAAGGAGGAACGGCTGGTCTATCGCCACTGGTTCAACGAGCGCACGCAGAAATGGCTGTTCTACACCAGCTATGAGCTGCAAAAGCGATTCGGCCTGGAGCGCAGGGTGCCCGCCGATATCCAGGTCATGATCGGATCGCAATGGTGGTGCCTGCGCCGCCAGACCGTCGAGAAGGTGCTGGATTTCTGCGCCGCCCGAACGGATGTGATGCGCTTTTTCTCGACCACCTGGATCCCGGACGAGACGTTCTTCCAGACCGTCGTGCCGCATGTCGTGCCGCGCAAGGAGATCCGCTCGCGCACGCTGACCTATCTGATCTTCACCGATTACGGCATGCCGGTGACGTTCCACAACGACCATTACGATCTGCTGATGGGGCAGAACTATCTGTTCGCCCGCAAGATCAGCCCCGAGGCGATCCGCTTGCGCGAGCGGCTGGGTGCGCTCTGGGCGGCGAGCGGGGTGCATTTCCCGATCTCGAACGAGGCGGGGGGACTGTTTCGCTTCCTCACCGCGCGCGGCCGGATCGGGCGGCGCTTCGGCCAGCGCTTCTGGGAGGCCGAGGGCAGCCTGGGCCGGGACAATACGCTGCTGCTGGTGGTGAGCAAGAAATGGCATGTCGCCAAGCGGCTGACCGCGGCGATCCGGGCGCAGGCCGCGATCCCGGCGGTGGATTTCGTCTTCAACGAGCTCGATGCGCACCTGCCCGATCTGGGCGGGGTCGAGACCACGGTCGAAAAGCGTGACCGGCACCGGCGCGCGCTGATCCGGCTGCTGTTCCAGCAGTTCGAATCGCATCGGCTGGTGCTGTGCCTGGACCCTTCGGCGCTGCCTCTGATCCAGGACCTGACCTCGGACAAGGCCGATACCCGGCTTCTGCTGATCGATTCGCGCTTCGACGACGACTATCTGCGCGGCCATATCGCGCGCGTGGGCCTGGCCGGGAGCGAAACCGCGTCCGAGGTCATCGAGCGGCTGCTGCCCATGGTGCGCGCCGATCTGGAACATGAGGCCGAACGGTTGCGCGACCTGGACTTCGCCGCCCTGCACTCCATTGCTCCCTGGCGGTCGCCCGAGCAGAATGCCGCGCAACTGGCGCGTTTCCTGGATGTGCCGGCCGAAACCGCGCTGGCGCTTGCCAGGACCGAATACCTGTTCAGCGATTGAGGAGAGATCCATGCCCGCCTATGACGACAGCAACATCTTCGCCCGCATCCTGCGCGGCGAGATTCCCAACGACACCGTGCTGGAGACCGAGCATACGCTGGTCTTTCGCGACATTCGGCCGCAGGCGCCGGTGCATGTGCTGGCGATCCCCAAGGGGGCCTATGTCAGCTACGACGATTTCGCGGCCAATGCCTCGGATGCCGAGATCGTGGATTTCCACCGCGCCCTGGCCCGGGTGACGCGCGAACTGGGCGTCGCGCTGGACGGCGGACAGGGCTTTCGCGCCATCTCGAATGCCGGCCCGGACGGCGTGCAGGAAGTGCCGCATTTCCACATGCACATCCTGGGTGGCCGGCCGATGGGCCGCATGGTTCAGCCAGGCTGAGGCGCCTGGCGCGAGGTCAGCTGGACGAAGACGTCCTCGAGATCCGGTGCTTCGACCGCGACGTCGCGGATCGGCAGGCCCGCGGCGCGCAGCGCGTCGATCAGCCCGTCCGCAGGGATGCGCGAAGGCGCATAGCTGAGCGCGAGCCGGCCGTCCTCGCGCCGCTCGGCCCGCACGCCCTCTGGCAGGGCAGGCAGGGCGCGGGCCTCGCCCGTGTCGACGACCAGCGTCTTGGAATCGGCGCGGCCGAGCAGGGCGGCGGTATCCTCGCACAGGATCAGCTGGCCATGGTCGATGATGGCGATGCGGTCGCACATCTCCTCGGCCTCTTCCAGGTAATGCGTAGTCAGGATGATGGTCATGCCCTGGTCGTTCAGCCTGCGCACGTTGCGCCACAGCATCTCGCGCAGCTGGATGTCGACGCCCGCCGTCGGTTCGTCCAGCACCAGGATCTGCGGCCGGTGGACCAGCGCCTTGGCAAGCAGCAGTCGCCGCTTCATGCCGCCCGACAGGTGGCGCGAATAGCTTTCCGCCTGTTCGGTCAGCCCGACCAGTTCCAGGAGCTCGTCGGTCCAGCGTTCGCGTTTCGGCACGCCGTAGAGCCCCGCCTGCACCTCAAGGCTGGCGCGAGGGGTCAGGAACGGGTCGATGTTCAGCTCTTGCGGCATGACGCCGATGGCGGCGCGGGACTGGCGTGGGTTCACGTCCTGGTCGAAGCCCCAGATCCTGACCTTGCCCGAGCTTTTGCGCACCAGCCCGGCCAAGATATTGATCGTCGTCGATTTCCCGGCGCCGTTCGGACCCAGGAGGCCGAAGATCGAGCCGGCGGGGATGGCGAGGTCCAGCCCCTTCAGCGCCTGTTTCGCCGGCGCCTGGCCGGCGGCGGCATAGGTCTTGGTCAGGCCACTGATTTCGATGGCGTTCGGGCTTTGCTCTGGGGCTGGCATCGGCTCTTGGCGTTCATTATGATCGCCGCCGGTTTAACCCCGTTTGTCGTCAAAGCTCAAGGAACCGCCATGACCATTCCGGCCCCCGAGATCCAGACCGTCACCTCCTGGAAGGTCGCCTGCGACGGCGACGAGGCGCGGGGCCTGGGCCATCCGCGCGTCTGGCTGGCCATTCCGCGCGACACCGGCTGGGTCGAATGCGGCTATTGCGACAAGCGTTTCGTGATCGACCGCGAGCACGCGCACGACGATCACTGACGCCGCGGCCGGGTCTTATCAAGCCCGGTCCTCCAAGGCTGCGACGGAGCACGGACCGGGGCGTCGCGACGCCTCCGGCGGGAGTATTTTTCAAACGGAGAAAGCCGGGGAAGCGCGGTCTTGGCCCCGGGGCCGCTTCGTGGCAGTAAGGCTGGCGATAGCAAGAGCAGGGGGCGCGCGCATATGACGGACGGATTCGGCAAGGGCCATCACCTGCACCTGATCGACGGATCGGCCTTCATCTTTCGCGCCTATCACGCGCTGCCGCCGCTGACCCGGCGCTCGGACGGGCTGCCGATCGGGGCGGTGGCCGGGTTCTGCAACATGGTGTGGAAATACCTGCAGGACGGCAAGGGATCGGACCAGCCGACCCATGCGGCGGTGATCTTCGACCATTCGGCGCGGACATTCCGCAACGACATCTATCCGCTCTACAAGGCCAACCGGCCCGAGCCGCCAGAGGATCTGCGGCCGCAATTCCCGCTGACCCGCGAGGCGACGCGGGCCTTCAACATCGCCTGCATCGAGACCGAGGGCTTCGAGGCCGACGACATCATCGCCTCGCTGGCCTGCCAGGCGCGGGATGCGGGCGGGCGGGTCACCATCATCAGTTCGGACAAGGATCTGATGCAGCTGGTCGGGGGCGGCGTCGAGATGATGGACCCGATCAAGGCCAAGCCCATCGGTCCTGACGAGGTGCGCGAGAAATTCGGCGTCGGTCCCGAGCGGGTGGTGGATGTGCAGGCCCTGGCCGGCGATTCCATCGACAACGTGCCGGGCGCGCCGGGGATCGGCATCAAGACCGCCGCGCAACTCATCGAGGAATATGGCGATCTGGAAAGCCTGCTGGCGCGCGCTGCCGAGATCAAGCAGCCCAAGCGCCGGCAGACGCTGATCGACCATGCCGAGCAGATCCGCATCTCGAAGCGGCTGGTCGAGCTGGACTGCGGGATGGTGCTGGATTTCACCCTGGAAAGCCTGGAGATCCGCGAGCCCGATCCCGAGGCGCTGCTGGAATTCCTGACCCGCATGGAGCTGCGCACCCTGACCAAGCGAGTGGCCGAGCGTTTCGGGACCGAGCCGCCGACCATGGCCGAGGTGGCTGTTCCCGCACCCGCCGCCGGTGCGGACCCGGCGATGCCGGCCGCGGCCGAACTGCCGGCGATCGACCGCAGCCTTTACATCACCATCCGCGACGAGGCCGTGCTGGCCGAGTGGCTGGCCGAGATCGCCGAGAAGGGCGTGGTCGCCATCGACACCGAGACCACGGGGCTGGACGAGATGCAGGCCGAACTGGTCGGGGTTTCGCTTTGCACCGGCCCGGGGCGGGCGGCCTATCTGCCGCTGGGCCATGTCGACGGGGCCGCCGATCTGTTCGGCTCGGGCGCGCGGGTCGAGGGGCAGATGGATCTGGACCGTGCGCTGGCGATGCTGAAGCCGGTGCTGGAGGATCCGTCGGTGCTGAAGATCGGCCAGAACATCAAGTATGACTGGAAGGTGCTGGCCCGCCACGGCATCCGCATGGTGCCTTTGGACGACACCATGCTGCTGTCCTATGCGCAGAACGCCGGGGCGCACAACCACGGCATGGACGAGCTGGCGGACCTGTATCTGGGCCATCGCTGCCTGCCGATCAAGGATCTGATCGGCTCGGGCAAGTCGCAGATCAATTTCTCGCAGGTGGCCATCGACAAGGCCAGCGAATATGCTGCCGAGGATGCCGAGGTGACCTGGCGGCTGTGGCGTCACCTGCGTCCGAAATTGGCGCCGAACCATGTCACCACAGCCTATGAACGGCTGGAGCGGCCGATGATCGCGGTGCTGGCCGACATGGAGATGGCCGGCATCCGCATCGATTCCGAGCACCTGAAGCGCATGTCCAACGCCTTTGCCCAGAAGATGGCGGGGCTGGAGGCCGAGATCCACGAACTGGCCGGCGGGCCGTTCAACGTCGGCAGCCCCAAGCAGCTGGGCGAGATCCTGTTCGAGCGCATGGGGCTTGCCGGCGGCAAGCAGGGCAAGACCGGAGCTTTTTCCACCGGCGCCGAGGTGCTGGAGGATCTGGCCGCCGAGGGGCATGAACTGCCGGCGCGGGTGCTGGACTGGCGGGCGATCTCCAAGCTGAAATCGACCTATACCGATGCGCTGCCCTTGCATGTGAACCCCGAGACCGGCCGCGTGCACACCAGCTATTCCATCGCCGGGGCGCAGACCGGGCGGCTGGCCTCGACCGATCCGAACCTGCAGAACATTCCCGTGCGGACCGACGAAGGGCGGCGCATTCGCGAAGCCTTCGTCGCCGCGCCGGGAATGCGGCTGGTGAGCCTGGACTACAGCCAGATCGAGTTGCGCATCCTGGCGCATGTGGCGCAGATCCCGGCGCTGCAACAGGCCTTTCGCGACGGAATCGACATCCATGCCATGACGGCGAGCCAGATGTTCGGCGTGCCGGTCGAGGGCATGGACCCGATGATCCGCCGTCGCGCCAAGGCGATCAATTTCGGGGTGATCTACGGCATCTCGGGCTTTGGCCTGGCGCGCAACCTGCGCATTCCGCGCGCCGAGGCGCAGGCCTTCATCGACACCTATTTCGAGCGCTTCCCCGAGATCCGCGCCTATATGGATCGCACCGTGGCCGGGGCCAAGCAGGACGGTTTCGTGCGCACGCTGTTCGGGCGGCGGATCATGACGCCGGGCATCAACCAGTCGGGGCCGGCGGCCGGCGGCGCGCGCCGCGCGGCGATCAACGCGCCGATCCAGGGCGCGGCGGCCGACATCATCCGCCGGGCCATGATCCGCATGCCCCAAGCCATCGCGCATCTGCCGGCCAGGATGCTGCTGCAGGTGCATGACGAGCTGGTCTTCGAGGTCGAGGAGGCGGCGGTTCCCGAGCTGGTCGAGGTTGCGCGCGGCGTCATGCAGGGCGCGGCCGATCCCGCGGTCCGGCTGGACGTGCCGCTGATCGTCGATGCGGGGCAGGGCGCCAACTGGGCCGAGGCGCATTGAGGACCGGCGGTCGCGTGGATTGCGCGGCCGCATGAGTATTTGGGGAACGAAGAAGCCGGCGAGGGGACGGAATGGGCCATTCGCATGCGCATGAGGGCGAGCACGGTCATTCGCATCTGCCGGGCGGGGTGGGCGACGGCACCATCCTGATCGCGGTGGTGGTCAACCTGGCGCTGACCGGGGCGCAGATCCTGGGCGGCTATGTCGCCGATTCCACGGCGCTGATCGCGGATGGGGTGCATAATCTTTCGGATGCGCTGGCGCTGGTGCTGGCCTTTGGCGCCCGGCGCCTGGCCCGGCGTCCCGCCAGCCCCGGGATGAGCTATGGCTGGGGACGGGCCGAGGTCGTCGCGGCCTTCGTCAACTATATCGCGCTGATCGCGATTTCGGTCTGGCTGGGGATCGAGGCGCTGGGGCGCATGGTCGAGCCGCCGCAGGTCGCGGGTGGGCTGGTGATGGCCTTGGCGGGTTTTGCGCTGCTCGTGGACATGGCTACGGCGGCGCTGGTCTGGCGCGCCGCGAAGGAGAGCGTGAACATCCGCGCCGCCTTCCTGCACAACCTGGCCGATGCGGCGGTCTCGGTTGCGGTGATCCTGGGCGGGGCGCTGATCTGGGCCTTTGGCTGGCATCTCGCCGATCCGGTGCTGACGCTGCTGATCTCGGGGGTGATCCTGTGGCATGTCGGGCAGGAGATCGGGCCGGTGATGCGCATGCTGATGCTGGCCGCACCCGCCGGCGTGGATCACGCGGCGCTGATCGGCGCCATGGCCGGGGTCGAGGGCGTCGCCGGCGCGCATCACCTGCATCTGTGGCAGATCGACGAGCGCCGCACGGCGCTGTCGGTGCATCTGGTCATGCGCGACGGGGCCGATGCGGTGATGGCGGTGCGCCAGGCCAAGGCAATGTTGCGGCGCGATTTCGGCATCGACCATGCCACGATCGAGGCCGAGCGCGAAGGCGATGCCTGCAGCGATGCCGGCGACGGCCATGACGGCCATCGCCATTAGCGTCAGATCGCCGCGGAATGGCCCGAGGCCGCCATGTCGTAGCCGTCGAACATGCGGGCGATCATCCGGGTCAGCGGTCGCCCCCTGGGCGTGATGCGCAGGCCCGAGGCGTCGGCATCGACCATGTCGCCGAAATGCGCGGCGACGGGGGTGAGGATGCGGGACAGGCTCTCGGCGTCGAAGCCGTGGTCGCGGATGAACTCCTCGGCCCGGATCTCGAAATCGCACATCAGCGCCTCGATCATCCGCGAGCGCCAGCGATCCTCGGCCGAGAAGGCATGGCCGCGCGTGGTCGAGAAGCGCCCGTCGCGGATCCTGGCCAGGTGGGCGCCGGTCGCCGGGGCGTTCTGCGCATAGCCCTGCGGGAAGCGCGAGATCGACGAGGCGCCCAGGCCCACCAGCACTTCGGCCCGGTCGTCGGTATAGCCCTGGAAGTTGCGGCGCAGCAGGCCGGCCTTTTGCGCGCGGGCAAGACCGTCGCCGGGGCGGGCGAAATGATCGATGCCGATCTCGTCATAGCCGTCGGCGAGGAACAATTCGCGCGCGGTCTCGAACAGCCGCAGCCGGCCATGCGGGTCGGGCAGCGCCTCGGACGGGATCATCACCTGCCGCTTGGCCATCCAGGGCACATGGGCATAGCCGTAGAGTGCCACCCGGTCGGGCGACAGCGCCAGCAGCTTCTGCACCGATTCGGCGATCCGGTGTGGGTCTTGATGGGGCAGGCCGTAGAGGATGTCGGCGTTCAGGCTGGCGATGCCGCGGTCGCGGATCATGTCCACGGCGCGTTTCGTCACTTCGAAGCTCTGCTCGCGGCCGATGATCTTCTGGATCTCGGGGTCGAAATCCTGCACCCCGATCGAGGCGCGGTTCAGCCCGGCCTCGGCCAAGGCGTCCATGCGGGCCTCGTCGATCTCGTTCGGGTCGATCTCGACCGAGAATTCCGCGCCCTCGGCCAGCGGGAAGGCGTCGAGGACCGCGCCGGCGACCAGCCGCATCATCTCGGCCGGCATCAGGGTCGGCGTGCCGCCGCCCCAATGCAGGCGCGACAGCCGGACGCCGGGGGCGAGCGCCGACTTCAGCATGTCGAGTTCGGCCAGCAGGGCCTTGGCATAGGCGCGCACCGGCTCGTCGGATTGCGTGCCCTGCGTGCGGCAGGCGCAGAACCAGCACAATCGCCGGCAGAACGGCACATGCATGTAGAGAGAGATCGCCGCGCCGGCGGGAATCGCTGCGATCCAGTCGCGGAAGACCGGCTCGCCCACGGCGGGGGTGAAATGCGGCGCGGTCGGATAGCTGGTGTAGCGCGGCACGCGCGCGTCAAACAGTCCCAGCCGCTCAAGTTGCGATTGTTGTTCCATACTGCTATCCTGCCGCGGAACACGCGCTGGAACCTTGACCCAAATCAAATGCCACATGACGCCGCCCTCTGCGCGACGCAGCAGCCCTGCGAGATTTGTCCGATACGGTATCGGGCCGTTTGCGCACATTGCGAAGGCGATGAGCTGACCGAACTGGAGGAGATGAAATTCTATCGCCGCTACGAGGCGGGACAGGTCGTGGTCTGGGCCGGCGACCGGATGGATTTCGTGGCCTCGGTGGTCGCCGGCATGGCCGGGCTGACCCAGCAGCTCGAGGATGGGCGCACGCAGATGGTGGGTCTGCTGCTGCCCAGCGATTTCCTGGGCCGGCCGGGGCGCGACATGGCGGCCTATACCGTGACCGCGACCAGCGACCTTGTGCTGTGCTGCTTTCGGCGCAAGCCTTTCGAAAAGCTGCTGATCGACAATCCCCGCATCGCCAGCCGGCTGCTGGAGATGACGCTGGACGAGCTTGACGCCGCCCGCGACTGGCTGCTGCTGCTGGGCCGGAAATCGGCGCGCGAGAAGATCGCCTCGCTGCTGGTGATCCTGGCACGGCGCGAGGCTGCGCTGATCAAGCGCCGCCCCGAGGGGCGCATCACCATCGAACTGCCGCTGACGCGCGAGGCGATGGCGGATTACCTGGGCCTGACGCTGGAGACCGTCAGCCGGCAGATGAGCGCGCTCAAGCGCGAAGGGGTGATCGAACTCGACGGCAAGCGGCGGGTGATCGTGCCCTCTTTCGTGCGGCTGGTCACCGAAAGCGGCGACGACTCGGACGGCGGGCCGCTCAGCTAGGCGGCCGGGCCGGGTCGCGGGTTGCCCGGCGGCCCAAAGCAAGACCCCCGGGACTTGCCCGGGGGTTTGCTTTGCCAGGACGGCAGATCAGCGCGCCATCAGGACCGGCACCTGCGCCTTTTCCAGCATGTTGCGCGTCGCGCCGCCCAGGATCGCCTCGCGGAAGCGGGAATGGCCATAGGCGCCCATCACCAGCATGTCGGCGCCGATCTCGGTGGCGCGGCGGTTCAGGATGTCGCTGATCAGCGGCAAGGTGCGGGCCAGTACCGAGATTTCCGCCTTCACGCCATGGCGCGTCAGCATCTGGCACAGCGCGCCGCCGGGATCCGAGCGCTCGGGGCCGCTGGGCGAGGGGTCGATCACCGTGATCTCGACGCTTTCGGCGGCGATCAGCAGGGGCAGGGCGCGGCGCACGGCGGCCAGCGCCTCGTTCGACTGGTTCCAGGCGATCATGACCTTCTTGCCGAAGGGCTCCTTCAGCTCATCCGGCACGATCAGCACCGGGGCCGCGCCCTCGAACAGCGCCGCCTCGGTCACCGCCTCGGCGTCGGCGGGGGCGCCCTCGCCATAGGGGCGGTTCAGCACCACCAGGTCGGAATAGCGCGCGCGCATTCCCACCAGCGTCGAAAGCCCGCCGACCTGGGCCACTGCGGAATCCACGGACCAGCGGATGTCTTCGGGATCGAGCCGGTCGCGGACCTTTTCCTCCAGCTCGCCGGCAGCGGCCACGGCCTTGTCGATGGATTCCTGGAACACATAGGCCGAGGCACCCGCGTAGTAATAGCCGCTCTGGGTGTGGTCCACGCCCATGCAGAACACGTCGAGATGCGCATCCTCGCGCCGGGTCATGGCAACGGCCGAATCGAGTTGCTTCTGCTGGTTGGCGTTGGTCAGGACGGTGAGGATCGTTTTGTAGCCCATGGGCCCTCTCCTTTCGGGGTTCGGCGCAAGTTTCACCTGCATCCGGCAGGATCGCAATCGTTGCCGGGGGGCGGCTGCGACATCCTGTCCAGATATTCCGGGATTTTACACCTATCCAGCAATGACAGATTGACGCAGATCAAAGTCTCACGAAACCGTGTGACGTTAGAAGTTAGCTGTCGGAGCCGCGTTCCCGTCGCATTTCGTGCGAATCGGCCGCCTTCGGCGCAGGATTTAAGGACACGAATTCATGTTGGACACCATCAAGCTGATCGCGCTGGGCACGATCGCGGTCCTGGCCGCGATCGCGGCCAATTATGCGCGACCCGATGATCTCGCGTATCTGGTCAACGCCCTGATCATCATGCTGGCGGCGGGGATCATGTTCCTGCGCGTGCTGCGTCAGATGGGCAATGAGCAGCCTGCGCTCGAGCCGCACCCCGAAACGCAATATATGGACGACGTCGTCCGGGCGGGCGTGATCGCCACCGCGTTCTGGGGCGTGGTGGGCTTTCTGGTCGGGGTGGTCATCGCCTTCCAGCTGGCCTTCCCGGCGCTGAACCTCAGCGACATCACCATGGGCTATACCAATTTCGGCAAGCTTCGCCCGCTGCATACCTCGGCGGTGATCTTCGCCTTTGGCGGCAACGCCCTGATCGCGACCTCGTTCTACGTGGTGCAGCGCACCTCGGCGGCGCGGCTCTGGGGCGGCAACGCGGCCTGGTTCGTGTTCTGGGGCTATCAGCTCTTCATCGTTCTGGCCGCGACCGGCTACATCCTGGGCGCCACCCAGTCCAAGGAATATGCCGAGCCGGAATGGTATGTGGACTGGTGGCTGACCGTCGTCTGGGTCGTCTACCTGGCAGTGTTCCTGGGCACGATCCTGAAGCGGAAAGAGCCGCATATCTATGTGGCGAACTGGTTCTACCTGTCCTTCATCGTCACCATCGCCATGCTGCATATCGTCAACAACCTGGCGATCCCGGTCAGCCTCTTCGGCTCGAAATCGGTGCAGCTCTTCTCGGGCGTGCAGGACGCGATGACGCAATGGTGGTATGGCCACAACGCGGTGGGCTTCTTCCTGACGGCGGGCTTCCTGGGCATGATGTATTACTTCATCCCCAAGCAGGCCGAGCGTCCGGTCTACAGCTACAAGCTGTCCATCATCCACTTCTGGGCGCTGATCTTCCTTTATATCTGGGCCGGTCCGCACCACCTGCACTATACCGCGCTGCCCGACTGGGCCTCGACGCTGGGCATGGTGTTCTCGATCATCCTGTGGATGCCCAGCTGGGGCGGCATGATCAACGGGCTGATGACGCTCTCGGGCGCCTGGGACAAGCTGCGCACCGATCCGATCATCCGCATGATGGTGGTGGCCGTCGGCTTCTACGGCATGGCGACCTTCGAGGGGCCGATGATGTCGATCAAGGCGGTGAACTCGCTGTCGCATTACACCGACTGGACCATCGGTCACGTCCATTCCGGCGCGCTGGGCTGGAACGGCATGATCACCTTTGGCGCGCTCTACTACCTGGTGCCGCGGCTTTGGGGACGTGAGCGGCTTTATTCGACGGGGCTGGTCAGCTGGCACTTCTGGCTCGCCACCATCGGCCTGGTGCTCTACGCGGCCTCGATGTGGGTCTCGGGCATCATGGAAGGGTTGATGTGGCGCGAGGTCGACGCCCAGGGCTTCCTGGTCAACGCCTTTGCCGACACGGTCGCCGCGAAATTCCCGATGAACGTGGTGCGGGCCCTGGGCGGCGTGCTCTATCTCGGCGGTGCGCTGATCATGTGCTACAACCTGTGGGCCACCGTCGCCAAGCAGCCCAAGACCCAATCGACCGCCGCTGCGGTTCCTGCCGAGTGAGGACGGATCATGGCCATTCTTGAAAAGCACAAGGTCCTGGAAAAGAACGCCACGCTTCTGCTGGTCTTTTCCTTCCTCGTGGTGACCATCGGCGGCATCGTGGAAATCGCGCCGCTGTTCTATCTGCAAAACACCATCGAAAAGGTGCAGGGCATGCGGCCCTATACGCCGCTGGAACTGAAGGGCCGCGACATCTATGTCCGCGAGGGCTGCTATGTCTGCCACAGCCAGATGATCCGCCCGATGCGCGACGAGGTCGAGCGTTACGGCCATTACAGCCTGGCGGCCGAGTCGATGTATGACCATCCGTTCCAATGGGGCTCCAAGCGGACCGGGCCGGACCTGGCCCGCGTTGGCGGCCGCTACTCGGACGAATGGCATCTCGACCACTTGGTGGACCCGCAGGCGGTGGTGCCGGAATCGATCATGCCGAAATACGGCTTCCTGCTGAATCGCCAGGTCGATGCCTCGAACATGCAGCAGCGGCTGAAGACCGACGCGCTGGTCGGCGTCCCCTATGACGACGCGATGATCGCCGCGGCGGTCGAGGATTTCCGTGCCCAGGCCGACCCGGATGCGGATGCCTCGGGGCTGGAGGAACGCTATCCGGGTGCGCAGCAGCGCAATTTCGACCGCCGCCCCGGCGTGTCCGAGATGGATGCCCTGATCGCCTATCTCCAGGTCCTGGGCACGATGGTCGATTTCTCGACCTTCGAACCCGATCCGAACCGCTGAGGCCCGCCATGGACAGGTATTCCTTCCTGCGCGAACTGGCCGACAGCTGGGTGCTTCTGCTGCTGGTGGTCTTTTTCCTGGGGACGATTGTCTTCGCCTTCAGGCCGGGCTCGCGGCCGCTGCATCGCGACGCGGCCGAAAGCATCTTCCGTAACGAGACGAAACCCGCATCCGCGGGCGAGAAGGAGGTCGAGTGATGGCCGATACCGACGACGAGCATGCCAGCCCGCAGAACCCCGACAACCGGATCGAGCTGGAACGCCAGGCCGCCGACGAGGCTCACAAGGCGAAGATCCTCGCCCATCCGCCCGAAGGGCCCGGCGGCGATCCGCTGCATCCTCCGGTCACGCCCCGGCCCGGCGCCACCCGCGTGGTGCGCGACCGCAAGGGCGGGCGCAGGGTGGTCGAGGTGCCCTCGACCGGCCATAGCTGGGACGGGATCGAAGAGTATGACAACCCCTTGCCGCGCTGGTGGCTGTGGACCTTTTACGCCACCATCGTCTGGGGGGTGCTCTATCTCATCGCCTATCCCGCCATTCCGCTGGTGAACGGGGCGACCCAGGGCCTTCTGGGCCAGAACTACCGTTCGGACGTGGCCGCCGAGATCCAGCGCTTCAACGAGGCCAATGCCCCGATCCAGGCCAAGCTGGTCGAGACGCCGCTGGAAGAGATCGCCGCCGACCCGGAACTGGCGAACTATACCGCCAATGCCGGCGCCGCGATCTTCCGCACCTGGTGCGCGCAGTGCCACGGCTCGGGGGCGGGCGGGGCCACGGGCTATCCCTCGCTTCTGGACAACGACTGGCTCTGGGGTGGCACTCTGGAAGAGATCCACACCACGGTCATGCATGGCATCCGCGATCCCAAGGATGCGGATACCCGTTATTCCGAAATGCCGCGTTTCGGCATCGACGGCTTGCTGGAAAATGCCCAGATCAGCCAGGTCGTGAACCATGTGCTGGAACTGGGCGGCCTGCCGCATGACGCGGCGCTGGCGGCCGAGGGGGTGGAGGTCTTCGCCGACAACTGCTCGTCCTGCCATGCCGAGGATGGCACGGGCGACCGTGCGCAGGGCGCGCCCGACCTGACCGATGCGGTCTGGCTTTACGGTTCGGATCCGGCGACGATCACCCGCATCGTGCGCGACGGTCCTTTCGGCGTGATGCCGGCCTGGACCGGCCGCCTGTCCGAGGCCGACATCGTCGCCGTCGCCGCCTATGTCCACAGCCTCGGCGGTGGCGAATAACAGATCCCGAGATCCGCGGCCGGGCAACCGGCCCCGGAGGCACTGGCCCCCCGTCCTGTTCGCGCGTTTCCAAGGGGGGCCGGTGTTTTTATCAAATGCCAGGCACGCGAACCGGCGCAAGCCGGTGGCGCGTTTTTTTGTGCCGGGATGCGACAATCCGGCCCATGTCTTGCCATTTTCCCGTCCGTTATGCTCGGCATGCCCGCGCTTGACGCAGATCAATGCGCTCTCGCAGCAAGGCTTTATACCCGGGCCACGCGCAACAGGAGCCAATCATGTCGAATTCCGACATCGACCCGCCACGTCTCTATGCCGCCCGGGAGCCGATCTTTCCCCGCCGGGTCCATGGCTGGTTTCGGAACCTGAAATGGATCATCATGGCGGTGACCTTGGCGATCTATTACGTCACGCCCTGGATCCGCTGGGACCGCGGCCCCGGCATGCCCGACCAGGCGGTGCTGATCGATCTGGCCAACCGCCGCTTCTATTTCTTCTGGATCGAGATATGGCCGCATGAGTTCTATTTCGTCGCCGGCCTTCTGGTCATGGCGGGTTTGGGGCTTTTCCTGTTCACCTCGGCGCTGGGACGGGTCTGGTGCGGCTATGCCTGTCCGCAGACGGTCTGGACGGACCTTTTCCTGCTGACCGAGCGCTGGGTCGAGGGCGACCGCAACGCCCGGCTGCGGCTGTGGAACGCGCCTTGGAGTGCGCGCAAGCTGCGGCTGCGGTTGGTGAAATGGGTGGTCTGGCTGCTCATTTCGGTGGCGACCGGCGGCGCCTGGATCTTCTATTTCACCGATGCGCCGACGCTTCTGGGCAACCTGTTCACCGGAACGGCCCACCCCGTCGCCTATATCACCATGGGCATCCTGACCGCGACCACCTTCCTGTTCGGCGGCTTCGCGCGCGAACAGATCTGCGTCTATGCCTGCCCCTGGCCGCGCATCCAGGCCGCGATGATGGACGAGGACACGCTGACCGTCGCCTATCGCGAATGGCGAGGCGAGCCGCGCGGCAAGCTGCACAAGGGCGAGCCGACGAAATCCGACGGCGGCGCCAAGGGCGATTGCATCGACTGCATGGCCTGCGTAAACGTCTGCCCGATGGGCATCGACATCCGCGACGGCCAGCAGCTGGAATGCATCACCTGCGCGCTCTGCATCGACGCCTGCGACGAGGTGATGGACAAGATCGGCAAGCCGCGCGGGCTGATCGACTACATGGCGCTGAAGGATGAAACGGCCGAGCGGTCCGGCGCCGCGCCCAAGCCTGTGCTCAAGCATATCCTGCGGCCGCGCACGATGCTGTATTTCACGCTCTGGGCGGGGATCGGCGTCGCGCTGGTGGTGGCGCTGTTCCTGCGCTCGCCCTTCGACCTGAACGTGACGCCGGTCAGGAACCCGCTTTACGTCACGATGGCCGACGGTGCGATCCGCAACACCTATGCCCTGCGGCTGCGCAACAAGCAGGGGGCCGAGCGCGACTTTGCCGTTTCGGTCACCGGCTCGGACGGCGCCGCGCCGCAGGGGATCAGCCTGACGCTGGAGGGCTTGCCCGATGCCGGTGTCAAGGTGGCCGCCGACAGCACCCATACCCAGCGGGTCTACATCACCGCCGAGAAGGACTCGGCCCTGGCCGAAGCCGCACAGAGCGAGTTGACGCTTTGGGTCGAGGATGTCACCGATGGGGTGAAGTCCCGTATCGGCACCGTCTTCCACGGAAGGAGCGAATGATGCCCCGCGAACTGACCGGCCGCCATGTGCTGATCATCACTCTGGGCGCCTTCGGCACCATCATCGCCGTCAACGTGTTCATGGCGGTCAAGGCCGTCGGCACCTTCCCGGGGCTGGAGGTCAAGAACAGCTATGTCGCCTCGCAAAGCTTCGACCGCGACCGCGACGCCCAGGCGGCGCTGAACTGGACGGTGACGCCGGAATATGACGGGCGCGAGCTTACGCTGGCGATCCGCGACGCAGAGGGCTATCCGGCGCCGGTGCAGGGGCTGGAGGTGACGGTCGGACGTCCTACCCACATGCGCGATGATCGGCGGCCCGAGTTCACCTATGCCGGCGGGCTGTTCCGCGCGCCGCTGGCGCTGGCGCCGGGGACGTGGAACATCCACCTGACCGCGACCGCACCCGACGGCACGGTCTTCCGCCAGCGCATCGACCATTACCACGGCAACCGGGTGAAATGAGATGTCCGACGCCACGCTGCACGATCACGACGCCCGGCTTTCGGCCTGTCCGGCCTGCGACGCGGCACCGCTGGCGAGCCGCATCGCGGGGACTCGGGGCGTGCAGGAGGATATCGTCCTGTCGCTGCCGACCATCCATTGCGCGACCTGCATCACCGATGTCGAGCGGGTGCTGCAACGCCATCCCGGCGTCAGGGATGCGCGGGTCAACCTGACGCTGCGCCGCGTCACCGTGGACGCGCCGGGCATGACCGCCGAGGAACTGATCCCCGTGGTCGAAAGCATCGGCTACGAGGCGCATGAGCTCGACCCCGCCGCGCTGTCGGCCAGCGCCGCCGACCGGCAGGGCCGCGACATCCTGATGCGCATCGGCGTGTCGGGTTTCGCGATGATGAACATCATGATCCTGTCCGTCGCGGTCTGGTCGGGGGCCGAGGACGCGACGCGCGACATGTTCCACTGGATTTCCGGCGCCATCGCCCTGCCGACCGTGGCCTTTGCCGGCCAGCCCTTCTTTTCCAGCGCCTGGCGGGCACTCAGGCATGGCCGGCTGGGCATGGACGTGCCGATCTCGCTGGCGCTGATCCTGGCCAGCGCCATCTCGGTCTACGAGACGCTGCATTCCGGCCATCACGCCTATTTCGACGCGGCGGTGATGCTGTGCTTCTTCCTGCTGATCGGGCGTTACCTGGACTATCGCACCCGCGCCGTCGCCCGCTCCGCAGCCGAGGAGTTGACGGCGCTGGAGGTGCCGCGCGCCTTCCGCGTCACCCCTGCGGGCGACGAGCCGGTCCCGGTGGCCGAACTGGTTCCTGGCGACCTGATCCGCATCCGCCCCGGTGCCCGTGTCCCGGCCGATGGCGAGATCGCCGAGGGCAGCAGCGAGATCGACCGCTCGCTTCTGACCGGCGAGAGCATCCCGGTCGCGGCCGGCCCGGGCCTTGCGCTTTCGGCGGGCGAGGTTAACCTGACCGGCCCTCTGGTCATGCGGGTGACGGCGGCCGGGCGCGACAGTTCTCTGGCGCGGCTGACCGCGCTGGTCGCCGCCGCGGAATCGGCGCGCGGCCATTATACCGGCCTCGCCGACCGCGCCTCGCGGCTTTATTCGCCGTTGGTGCATCTTCTGGCCTTTTGCAGCTTTCTCGGCTGGTATCTCGGCACGCATGACCTGCGGCTGGCGGTGAACGTGGCCGCGGCTGTGCTGATCATCACCTGTCCCTGTGCGCTGGGTCTGGCGGTGCCGGCGGTGGTCACCGCGGCCTCGGGGCGGCTGTTCCGGCGCGGGATGCTGATCAAGGACGGCACCGCGCTGGAGCGTCTGGCCGAGGTCGATGCCGCGGTTTTCGACAAGACCGGCACCCTGACCATGGGCGTGCCGCAACTGGTCTCGCTGGACCCCATTCCGACCGATGCGCGTCCCGTGGCGCTGGCCCTGTCGCAAGGATCGGGCCATCCGCTGTCCCAGGCCTTGGCGCAGGCGCTGCGCGAGACCGGCACCGAGCCAGCGGCATTGCAGGATCTGCGCGAGGTGCCGGGCCATGGCATTTCCGGGGTCTGGCAGGGCCGCGAGGTGCGGCTGGGCCGCGCCGACTGGCTTGGCGCCCGGCATGGCGAGGCGACGCTGTCGGCAAGCTGGCTGTCGCTGGGGCAGGGCGCGCCGATCCGGCTGGAATTCTCGGACCGGCTGCGTCCGGGGGCCGAGGCCTGCGTGGCGCGGATCGTTGCCTCGGGCCGGCGGGTGATGCTGCTCTCGGGCGATGCGGCGCCGGTGGTTCAGGATCTGGCGCGTCGGCTGGGCATCGAGGAATGGCGGGCCGGCGTCACCCCGGTCGAAAAGGCCGAGGCCCTGCGCCGGCTGCGGCAGGAGGGGCTGCATCCGCTGATGGTCGGCGACGGTCTCAACGACACCGCCGCCTTGACCGAGGCGCATGTCTCGATCTCGCCCGCCTCGGCGCTTGATGCGGCGCGCACCGCCTCGGATATGGTGCTGATGGGCAGCGACCTGGCCCCGGTGGCCGAGGCGCTGGAACTCGCGCGAAGCGCCCGTGCCCGGATCAAGGAGAACTTCGCGATCTCGCTGGTCTACAACATCGTCGCGGTGCCCATCGCCATCGCCGGCTTTGCCACGCCCCTGATGGCGGCGCTGGCCATGTCGCTGAGCTCCATCAGCGTGACGTTGAACGCGTTGCGGCTGCGATAGGGAGGAAGCATGGAAATCCTCGGCCTTCTGATTCCGGTTTCCCTGGGTCTTGGCGGGCTTGGCCTGCTGGCCTTCATCTGGTCGCTGCGCGGTCGGCAATACGACGATCCCAAAGGCGATGCCGAGCGCATCCTCAGCTCGGAATGGGACGATCACCCGAAGCCCTGATCCCGTGGTCACGGCCTTGTTGGCTTGCATTGCGGGCGGCGAAAGGCCAATCAGGCGCCACCCAACAGACAGGTGAGCGATGGCCAGCACCGCCCCGTTTTCGCGTTACGAATTCATGATCGCCTGGCGCTATCTGCGCGCCCGCCGCGCCGAGGGCGGGGTCAGCGTGATGACCTGGATCAGCCTGATCGGCATCACCCTGGGCGTGATGGCATTGGTCGCCACGCTGGCGGTGCGCGCCGGTTTCCGGGCCGAGTTCGTCGACACCATCCTGGGCGCCAATGCCCATAGCACCGTCTATTACGCGCCCACGCAGGTCTATAACGAGCTGACCGAAGAGACCTATGTCACCCAGGGCCGGATCGAGGATTACGACGCGCTGGCCGCCAGGATCGCGCAGATCCCCGGCGTGACCCGCGCCGTTCCGGCCGTTCGCGCCCAGGTCATGGCGCGGCAGGGCGATGCGGCCGCCTTGGGCGATGTGCATGGCATCACGCTCGATGCGCTCGGGGGGATGGCGGGCATTGCCGATCCCGAGAGCGCGTCGGGCAGCCTGGACGATTTCGACCAAGGCATCGCCATCGGCATCGGCATGGCGCGCAACCTGGGCGTTCGGATCGGCGACCGGCTGCAACTGGTCGCGCCCGATGGTGCCAAGACCCCCTTCGGCACCACGCCGCGGGTCGAATCCTTCGAGGTCGTCTATATCTTCTCGGCGGGACGCTATGACGTGGACCAGGCCCGCATCTACATGCCGCTGGCCGAGGCGCAGAGCTTTTTCAACCGAGAGGGGCTTGCCGACGAGATCGGGGTCTATGTCGCCGATCCCGAGCGGGTCGACGACTGGACCATGCCGCTCTTGCAGGTCCTGGGCGAGCGGGGGCAGATCTGGACCTGGCGCGATGCTTCGGGATCGTTCCTGGCCGCGCTCGACATGGAGGATGACGTGATGTTCATCATCCTGTCGATCCTGGTGCTGATCGCCTCGATGAACATTACCTCGGGGCTGATCATGCTGGTCAAGAACAAGGGTCGCGACATCGGCATCCTGCGCACCATGGGGCTGACCGAGGGCTCCGTCCTGCGGGTCTTTTTCCTCTGCGGCGCCTTTACCGGGGTGATCGGCACCATCGCCGGCGTGGTGCTGGGCGTGCTTCTGTCGCTGAATGTCGATCACATCATGGCGGCGCTGAACATGCTGACCGGCGGCAATGCCTGGCAGCCCGAGGTGCGCGGCATCTACCAGCTGACTGCCGAATTGCGGGGCTGGGACATCTTCCGGGCGGCGGCGCTGTCGCTGGCCCTGTCCTTCATCGTCACCATCTTCCCTGCGCGCCGCGCTGCGCGCATGAACCCGGTAGAGGCGCTGCGCTATGAGTGACATCCTGGTTCTGGAAGGAATTTCCAAGACTTACGGCATTGGTGGTCCCGCGCCGGTGCCGGTGTTGAACGGGTTGTCCCTGCAGATCGTCCGAGGCGAGGTGGTGGCGCTGGTCGCGCCCTCGGGCGCCGGCAAGTCGACGCTGCTGCACATCGCCGGGCTGCTCGACACCGCGGATTCTGGCCGGGTGCTGCTGAAGGGGCGCGACATGGCCGGGCAGAGCGACCGGGCGCGGACCGAGGCGCGGCGCGAGGAACTGGGCTTCGTCTATCAGTTCCACCACCTGCTTCCAGAATTTTCGGCGGCGGAGAACATCGTCCTGCCGCAACTCGCCAACGGCGTCTCGCAGGCGACGGCGCGGGCGCGGGCGCTGGATCTGCTGGGGCGCGTGGGGCTGACGCATCGCGCCGATCACCGCCCGGCGCAATTGTCCGGGGGCGAGCAGCAGCGCGTCGCCTTCTGCCGGGCGCTGGCGAACCAGCCCTCGCTGCTGCTGGCGGACGAGCCGACGGGGAACCTGGACCCTGCGACCTCGGACAAGGTCTTCGACATGCTGATGGCGCTGGTGCGCGAGACCGGGCTTGCCGCGCTGATCGCCACCCATAACATGGACCTGGCGGCGCGGATGGACCGGGTGATCCGGCTGGACGCATGAGCCGCGCAACGGCGGCCTGCGCGGCGATCTGCCTTCTGACGGCCCCGGCAGCGGCCGATCCGTTCGAGCAGTTCGGCACGGCGATGAAATACGGCCTGCCGCTGGCGGCGGCGGCCTGCGCCATGGACCAGGACCGGCTGGAGGATTTCGCGGTCCGGGGCATCCTGCAGGCGGCGCTGGTCTGGGGGATGAAGGAATTCTTCGACGGCCAGCCGGTCTCGCGCCGGCCCTCGGGCGAGGGCAAGGGTTTCCCCTCGGGCCATACGGCAGCGGCGTTTTTCGGGGCGGCGGACCTGGCGGGGAAATGTTTCGACGACCGGCCCGAGGCCGGGGCGCTGGCCTATGGCGCGGCGGGCCTGACCGGCTGGAGCCGGGTCCATGCCGGCGAGCATACGCCGCAGCAGGTCTGGACGGGGGCGCTGGTGGGGTTCACCTTCGGCGCCGCGAGCTTCGGCATCGGCACCGAGGGGGTGAGCTTTTCGGTCGGCATGCGGTTCTGATCGATCCGCCACCAGGATTTCGGGGATAGGGTGAACGCTGCTGGCCGACGACCTGCGGCTGAACCGACCTGCAGGCGGGGCGCTATGCCGCGCGCGGCCCGGCCAGAATCACCATCGCCCCCAGCACGCACAGCCCGCCGCCAAGAATATCCCAGCGCGTCGGCACCTGTCCCTCGGTCAGCCACAGCCAGCCCAGCGAGGCCGTGACATAGATCCCGCCATAGGCGGCATAGGCGCGGCCGGCGAAATCGGCATCGACCCGGGTCAGCAGCCAGGCGAAAACTGCCAGCGAGACCATTCCCGGCACCAGCCACAGCGGCGATTTCCCCAATCGCAGCCAGGCCCAGAAGGCAAAGCAGCCGGCGATCTCGGCCAGCGCCGCCAGGACATAGACGGCGATCGGCGCGGCCAGGGTCACACGTCCAGTTCCTCGGCATCGGCGAACTGGGCGTTCTCCTGGATGAACTGGAAGCGCAGTTCGGGCTTCTTGCCCATCAGCCGCTCGACCAGATCGCCGGTCTCGCCGCCCTCTTCCTCGTCGATCGAGACGCGGATCAGCTTGCGCGTCCGGGGGTTCATCGTGGTGTCCTTCAGATCCTTGGCGTCCATCTCGCCCAGCCCCTTGAAGCGCTGCACGTCGATCTTGCCCTTGCCGCCCAGCCCCTTGGCCAGCCACGATTCCTTTTCGGCATCGTCGGCGACATAGATGCGATGTGGCCCCTGCGTCAGCCGGTAAAGCGGCGGGCAGGCGAGGTAGAGATGCCCCTTGTCGATCAGCGGCCGCATCTGGGTGAAGAAAAAGGTCATCAGCAGCGAGGCGATATGGGCACCGTCCACATCGGCATCGGTCATGATGATGATCTTGTCATAGCGCAGGTCGTCGACGTTGAAGCGCGAGCCCATGCCGACGCCAAGCGCCTGGCAGAGATCGGCGATCTCCTGGTTCGAGCCGAGCTTGGAAGAGGCCGCGCCCAGCACGTTCAGGATCTTGCCGCGCAGGGGCAAGAGCGCCTGGGTGGTGCGCTCGCGTGCCATCTTGGCACTGCCGCCCGCCGAATCGCCCTCGACGATAAAAAGCTCGGTGCCTTCGCGATTGGTGGCCGAGCAATCGACCAGCTTGCCCGGCAGGCGCAGCTTTTTCGTCGCCGATTTCCGGGCGGTTTCCTTTTCCTGTCGGCGGCGCAGCCGTTCCTCGGCCCGCAGCACCAGGAAATCCAAGATGGCGCCCGCCGATTTCGTATCCGCCGCCAGCCAGTTGTCGAAATGGTCGCGCACCGCGCCCTCGACCAGCCGCTGCGCCTCGGTGGTGGCCAGGCGGTCCTTGGTCTGGCCGACGAATTCCGGCTCGCGGATGAAGCAGGAGACCAGCGCGCAGCCGCCGGCCAGCAGGTCGTCGCGGGTGATCTGCGCCGCCTTCTTGTTGCTGACCCGCTCGCCATAGGCGCGGATGCCGCGCAGGATGGCGGACCAGAAGCCGGCCTCGTGCGTGCCGCCCTCGGGCGTGGGCACGGTGTTGCAATAGGACTGGATGAAGCCGTCGCGCGACGGTGTCCAGTTGATTGCCCAATCCACCTTGCCGGGCGTGTTGAACTTTTCCTTGAAGTCGACGCTGCCGGCAAAGGGACGGTCGGCATAGGTCGAGGCATTGCCCAGCACCTCGCCCAGATAGTCGGCAAGCCCGCCGGGGAAGTGGAACGTGGCCTCCAGCGGCGTCTCGCCGTCGTCGATCTCGGATTTCCAGCGGATCTCGACGCCCGAGAACAGATAGGCCTTGGACTTGACCATGCGCAGCAGCCGCGCCGGCTTGAAGCGGTGATGGCCGAAGATCTGCTCGTCGGCATGGAAGGTGACGGTGGTGCCGCGCCGGTTCGGGGCGGCGCCGACTTTCTCGACCGGGCCAAGGGGCAGGCCGCGCGAGAAGCACTGCTCGTAAAGTTCGCGGTTGCGGGCGACCTGCACCACCATGCTGTCGGAAAGCGCGTTCACGACCGAGGCGCCGACGCCGTGCAACCCGCCCGAGGTCTGGTAGACATCGCCCGAGAACTTGCCGCCGGCATGCAGCGTGCACAGGATCACCTCCAGCGCCGACTTGCCGGGGAACTTGGGGTGCGGGTCGATGGGGATGCCGCGGCCGTTGTCGCGGATCACCACGCTGAAATCGGCCAGCAGTTCGACCTCGATGCGGCTGGCATGGCCGGCCACAGCTTCGTCCATCGAGTTGTCGAGGATCTCGGCTACCAGGTGATGCAGCGCGCGTTCGTCGGTGCCGCCGATATACATGCCGGGTCGCTTGCGCACCGGCTCCAGCCCTTCGAGCACCTCGATCGAGGAGGCCGAATAGCTTTCGGAAGCCTTATCCGCGGCGGGGAAGAGATCGTCGGCCATGGCACCTGCTCGTCTTGTTCTTCTGGGGCGGGGTTATCTCATGTCCCATGGGCCGGGGGCAAGGGAAAGTGGATCATCCGTCGCCGACCGCAAGGGATGGGTGCGGCCTCATGACGGATCTGTGTCGATTGCATGACTGGAATCGGGGTTTGTTGACACGGATCAAGTCGCGCGGCCGCGTGTCGTGCCATAATCTACAAAGTTAACGAGTGATAGTTTGGTTTGGGTATATGGAAGGTCATCCGGTTCCAGGAAAAGTGTTTCCGGCCATGTCTGCGGTCAACGAGTTCGCCGGGGCTGAGGCGGGGAGGGCAGAGGTATCGGCCGCCCCGCCCGTCATTCCTCCGCCCGAGGCGGAGGCGAGGGGGCCGAAAAGCTTTCCGAGCCTTGACCCGGATGCGATCCGGCTGGCCTTCGAAACCGGGCATTATCCCTATCCGCGCCGCATGGGGCGCGTGGCCTATGAACGGGAAAAGGCCCGGTTGCAGGCGGAACTGCTGAAGGTGCAGATCTGGGCCCAGGAAACCGGGCAGAAATTCGTCATCCTGTTCGAAGGCCGCGACGCCGCCGGCAAGGGCGGCACGATCAAGCGCTTCATGGAGCATCTGAACCCGCGCTTTGCCCGGGTGGTGGCACTGAACAAGCCGTCCGAGATCGAGCGGGGGCAGTGGTTCTTTCAGCGCTATATCCAGCATCTGCCGACCGCGGGCGAAATGGTGTTCTACGACCGCAGCTGGTACAACCGCGCCGGGGTCGAGCGGGTCATGGGCTTCTGCTCGCCCGTCGAGTATCTGGAATTCATGCGCCAGGCCCCGGAATTCGAGCGTATGCTGGCGCGCTCGGGCATCCGGCTTTACAAATACTGGTTCTCGGTCACCCGCGACGAGCAGCGGGCGCGGTTCAAGGCGCGCGAGACCGATCCGCTGAAGCGCTGGAAGCTATCGCCCATCGACCTGGCCAGCCTCGACAAATGGGAAGACTATACCGAGGCGAAGGAGGCGATGTTCTTCTACACCGACACCGCCGACGCACCCTGGACCATAGTCAAGTCGAACGACAAGAAGCGTGCGCGGCTGAACTGCATGCGGCATTTCCTGTCCACGCTGGACTATCCCGACAAGGACCTGGCCATCGCGATGCCGCCCGATCCGATGATCGTCGGCCATGCCAGCCATGTGATCCATTCGGCCGAGCATATCCTGGGTGCGGCCCTGCATCCCGATCACCGGCGGACGGCGGCGCCGGAAGGATAGGTTCGGGCGCTACCCGCCGTCGAAAGGCGCAGGAAGCTGTGCTCCTTTCCCAAGGCTCAGGCGCTGGGGCGGAGTTGCCGGCCCCGGAACCGCCCCGCAAACTTCGGGACGGGCAGGGCGGAATGCGCAGGCAAGGGCCGCCACCGGCTCCGGCCGTGCGGGTCACTCGGGCTCGGCCAGCCGCTCTTGCCACATCTTGCGAAAGGCGGGACGGGCCTGGCAGTCGTCAAGCCAGGCCATGACCGCCGGGAACTGCTCCATCAGCTGGCCATAGCCCTGCGCATAGCGCAGCACCTCGGCCAGGTTCAGGTCGGCCACGGTGAAGCGCCCCCCGACCAGGTGGCCATGGCGGGCGATGTGATCCTCCAGCACGCGCAAGGGCCGGATCAGCCGCTCGGCGGCATGGGCGACGCTGGCCTGGGCCGCGCCTGACTGGATCTGGCCCTTGTCATGGTTGAACAGGATGGTCAGTGCGTCCTGCTCGATGGCGGTGGCGGCGTAAAAGCTCCATTGCAGCATCAGCGCGTCCTCGACGGCATCGGCGGGCCCGAAGGGCTGGCCGTATTTGCGTGCCAGATGCAGCGTGCATGCCAGCGATTCCGACAGCACCAGGTCGCCGTCCTGGATCACCGGCACGGCGCCGGCGGGCGAGAGCTTCAGGAAGTCCGGCGAATGCGTGTTCAGCGGCGCGTCCGGCGCATCGGGATCGGGCAGGCGATAGGCCTGGATCACCGGTACCTGCCTGAAGGGCAGGCCCAGTTCATGGCACAGCCAGATGATGCGCGAGGCGCGCGAGCGGGTGACGCCATAGATGGTCAGCATGGGCCTCTCCTTGATGCTGCGAAAGCTTAGGCACGCTCAAAGCATCTGGGCAAGATAGCGCATCATGTTGCCGCCCATGACCTTGGCGATCTGCTCGTCGCCAAGGCCGGCATCCATCAGCGCCTGGGTCAGAGCCGCCAGATGCGCCGCGTCGAAGGGTGCATCGACCGAGCCGTCGTAATCCGAGCCCAGCGAGACGTGATCCTCGCCCACCAGCGCGATGGCTGCCTGGATGCTGCGGGCGATGTCGGCCGGGGTCTTGCCGCAGACCACGTCGGCCCAATAGCCGATGCCGATCAGCCCGCCCTTGTCGGCGATGGCCTTCAGCAGCGCATCGTCCAGGTTGCGCGGGCTGGGGCATTGGCCGTGGATGCCGGTATGGGACAGGATCGGCCGGGTGCCCGGAATGGCCAGCACGTCGCGCACCATCTGCGGGCTGGCATGGGCCAGGTCGATGACCATGCGACGGGCCATCATCTCCTCGACCACCTGCCGGCCGAAGGGGCTGAGCCCGGCGCCGCTGCCGCCCTCGCCATGCAGGCTGCCGCCCAACTCGTTGTCGAAGAAATGGGTCAGGCCCAGCAGGCGGAAACCGGCGCCGTAAAGCACCTGGAGATTGCCGATCTGCCCCTCCAGCGGATGCGCCCCCTCAGCGCCGAGGATGGCGCCGACCGTGCTTGCGCCGTTCTGCCGCGCCTCGAGCAAGGTTTGCAGATCCTCGGCCGAACGGATCAGCATCACCTGGTCGGGTGCGCGTTCGGCGGCGCGGCGCAGTGCGGCGGCCTGCACCAGCGCGCGCTCCTTGAGGCTGAACCAGCTTGGCAGCGGGCGCAGCTGGCCGATGAAAAGCGGGGTGATATTGTCCGGCGCCTCGGCGGAGTTCTGGCCGTAATTCTGGCCGCGCGGGCTTTTGGTGACGGTGGTGAAGACCTGCACCGCGACATTTCCCTGTGCCAGCCGGGGGATGTCGGTATGGCCGCGGTCGGCATGCTTGAGCAGGTCGCGGTCCCAAAGCAGCGCGTCGGAATGCCAGTCGCCGATCACCAGCCGCTGATGCAGCGCCTCGGCCTGGGGCGAAACGGGCCATCCCTCGGCCGGCATGGTGACCGGGTTCAGCCGCCGCTCGACGAAGCCCGGTCCCCAGATCGCCACCACGGCCGCGGCCAGCACCGCCAGCGCCAGAAGCCAAAGGATGATGCGCCGGATCATGCGGATCATGCCGTCCCCTTTCCCGTTTTCCGGCAGCATAGGGCAGTGATGCGCCCCGGGCGACGGAAAACTGCCCCGACGGGGCGGAGGAGAAGGGGGAATGCGCCTGTCCCTTGGGGAATACGGGCACGCAAGAACAATGGGATAGGCCAGGCGGACCCGGGGGCAAGGCGCCCCCGGGGCAAGCGGCGGTTCACCCCTCCATGGCCTCGAGCTCGTCGATGAAGCCTTCGATCATCGACAGGCCCTTGTCCCAGAACGCCGGGTCCGAGGCGTCGAGGCCGAAGGGCGCCAGCAGTTCCTTGTGGTGCCGCGAGCCGCCCGCCGCCAGCATGTCGAAATATTTCGCCTGGAAATCGGGCAGCCCGTCCTCGTAGGCGGCGTAAAGCGCGTTCACCAGCCCGTCGCCGAAGGCATAGGCATAGACATAAAAGGGCGAATGCACGAAATGCGGCACATAGGTCCAGAAGGTCTCGTAGCCCGGCATGAACTCGAAGGCATCGCCCAGCGATTCCGCCTGCACCGACATCCACAGCGCATTGATGTCCTCGGGCGTCAACTCGCCCTTGGCGCGGGCGGCGTGCAGCTTGCATTCGAAATCGTAGAAGGCGATCTGGCGCACGACCGTGTTGATCATGTCCTCGACCTTGCCGGCCAGCAGCGCCTTGCGCTGGGTTTTGTCGGTGGTCTTGGCCAGCAGCGCGCGGAAGGTCAGCATCTCGCCGAAGACCGAGGCGGTCTCGGCCAGCGTCAGCGGCGTCGCGGCCAGCAACTCGCCCTGTGCCGCCGCCAGGCTTTGGTGGACGCCGTGGCCCAGCTCATGCGCCAGCGTCATCACGTCGCGCGGCTTGCCGAGATAGTTCAGCAGCACATAGGGGTGGACGGTGGTCACGGTCGGATGGGCAAAGGCACCCGGCGCCTTGCCGGGTTTCACCGCCGCATCGATCCAGCCGCGCTCGAAGAAGGGCTGCGCCAGTTCGGCCAGCTTCGGTGAAAAGCCGGCATAGGCATCCAGCACCGTCGCCTGCGCCTCGGGCCAGGCGATCAGCCGCGGGCTTTCGGTCGGCAGCGGCGCGTTGCGGTCCCAGACCTGCAGCTTGTCGAGCCCCAGCCATTTCGCCTTCAGCCGGTAATAGCGATGCGACAGGCGCGGATAGGCGGCGGTGACGGCGTTGCGCAGTGCCTCGACCACCTCGGGCTCGACATGGTTCGACAGGTGCCGCGCGGTCTGCGGCGTCGGCATCTTGCGCCACTTGTCCTCGATGGACTTTTCCTTGGCCAGCGTGTTGTGGATGCGGGCGAAAAGCTTGACGTTCTTGCCAAAGACCTCGACCAGCGCACGGGCGCCGGCCTCGCGCCGGGCGCGGTCGTGGTCCGTCAGCAGGTTCAGCGTGGCTTCCAGCCCCAGTTCCTCGCCTGCCACGTCGAAGGTCAGGCCCGCCGTGGTTTCGTCGAAAAGCCGGTTCCAGGCAGCGGCACCGACCACCGAGTTGTCGTGCAGGAAGCGCTCCAGCTCGTTCGAGAGCTGATAGGGGCGCATGGCGCGCATGCGGTCGAAGACCGGCTTGTAGCGGGCCGGGCCGTTCGGTGCGGCAAAGACTTCCTCATAGCGGGCATCGGGGATGCGGTTGAACTCCAGGCTGAAGAACACGAGCTTGGTGGTCGCCGTGGTGATGCGGTCCTGAAGGTCGCCCATCTGCTTGGCGCGGGCCGAATCGGTGGTGTTCTGGTAATAGCGCAGCCCGGCATAGGACATGATCCGCCCGGCCAGGATGTCGATCTGCTGATAGCGTTCGATGCAGTCCAGCATCTTGCCGGCGTCCAGCGAGGCCAGCTTGCCCTCGTAGTTGCGGGCGAATTCGCAGCATGCCTGTTCCACCGCTTCGAGGTCGCGGGTCAGCTCGGGCGAATCGGGGGCGGGGTAAAGGTCGCTCAGGTCCCATTCCGGCAGCGCGCCCAGATCGGGGGCCTCGGCTGCGACGGGCAGGGCGTTCTCGTCACGCGGCAGCATGCGGTGGAGGGTGCGGTCCAGGGGGCTGCGGGCAGAAATCGTCATGATCGGTCCTTTCGTATGGTCAACATGTGACCTCTGAACCGCCGGGCTGCAAGGCATCCGATGGGCCGGTTTCCGGTTGCGGGCCGGTTCAGCCCGCCGCGGCGGACTCGAAATGGGCGAGGGCGGCTTCAAGAAAGCGGCTGCGGACGGGGTCGCGCTCCATCATCGGCTCATGCCGGCAATCGGGCAAGTCCAGCATGGTGGCGCCGGGCCAGGCGGCGACGCGGGTGCGGATGGCATGGGGCGAGACGATCCGCTCGCGATCGCCAAGCGCGATCAGCGCCGGCAGTGCCGGCGAGGGCAGGGCGGCGAGGCGGCGGCATTCCAGAAGCGCCGCGCGCAGCCAGCCGTAGCTGGCGCCGCCGACCGCGATATCGGGCCAGGTGGCGGCCTCGGCCACCAGCCGGCCCCAGCGCCGGCCGTCCCCGGTCAGCAGGTTGTCGTGGAAAGGGTCCAGCAGCACGAAGCTTTCCTCGCCCCCCGAGCCGGGAGCGGGATGGCCGCTCCGGCCCAGCCGGATGCCAAGCCGGGCGACGGCCATGGCGACGGCTTCCGGCACGCGGCGCAGGTCGATGCCCCACATCGGCGCCGAGAAGACCACGCTTTCCACCGGCAGCCCGGCATCCAGCGCCGCAAGGCCGATGGCGCCGCCCATGGAATGCGCCAGAAGATGCCAGGGCCGGGGCAGGTCCAGTTCCTGCGCGGCGACGACCAGTTCGACCACGTCGCGCTGGTAATCGGCGAAATCGCCGACATGGCCGGGGCGGGTATTGTCCTGCAATCGGTCGGACATGCCCTGGCCGCGCCAGTCCGGTGCCAGCACGTCCAGCCCGGCGGCATTCAATTCTGCCGCGATGTCGTTGTATTTCTCTAGATATTCCGTGCGGCCCGGAAACAGCAGCACCGTCCCCGAGGCGCCGCCCGCCGCCCAATGCGCCGCCCGGAGCCGCACCCCGTCCTCGGCCCGCAGCCAGAAGGCGCGGGCCAAGGGGAGCGGATCGCCGGGCAGCGTGTTGAAGGGTGCGGGCTTCATCGCTTACGAGAGCAGCGCCCCCAGCTTCATCGCCATGCCCATCGAGCCGTCGACCCGCAGCTTGCCGGTCATGAAGGCGGTGGTCGGGTTCACGTCGCCCGACAGCAGGCCCTCGAAGGTCTCGCGGCTGGCGGTCAGCGTCACCTCGGCTTCGTCGTCGGCGGCGCGGGCGCCATCGGCGTCGATATAGACCGACCCCTCGCCCTCGATGACGAATTTGGCGGTGCCGTCGAAGCCCTTGGCCTTCTCGTCCAGTGCGGCCACGGCTGCCTCGACCACTTTGCTCATTCTCGATCTCCTGTTCTCGTGTCTGGAATTAGACGATTGGGAAAGTTACATGGTGAGTATGCTTTTGCCAGTCCCACATTTCCATCATGCCGTCACGGCAGCGCTTTTCCTGGGGCTGGCGGGTGCCGGTGCCTGCCATGCCGGGCCTGCGGCGGCCCAGGCAGAGATGATTCCGGCCCCCGCGATCCCGGTTCAGGACGAGGCGCCGCAGGAAGGCCCGCCCGAGGACGGCGGCGATGCGGCGCCGGAAAGCCCGCTTTCCGAACCTGCCGCGCCGTCCGAGCCGACCGCCGAGGCAAGGCTGCGCGAGCGCGAGGATCTGGACCTGCTGTTCGCGGAACTGGCCCAGCCGGGCGGCGAGACCTGGGCGCGGGCCGAAACCGACATCCTGCGCATCTGGTCGCGTTCCGGCTCGGCGGCGATGGACCTGCTCTACAAGCGCGGCGAGGCGGCGCTGGACGCGGGCGACACCGTTACCGCCCTCGGCCACCTGACCGCGCTGACCGATCACGCGCCGGATTTCGCGGCGGGCTGGTATCTGCGCTCGGTCGCCTTTTACCTGGACGGGGACCTGGGTCCGGCCATCGCCGATCTGGGCGAGGTGCTGCGGCTGGAGCTGCGCCATTTCGGCGCCCTGACCCAGCTTGGCACGATGCTGGAGGAGCTGGGCGACGACAGGAACGCGCTGGAGGCGTTTCGTCAGAGCCTGAAGATCCACCCCCACCAGCAAGAGGCGCAGGACGCCGTCCGGCGCCTGGAACAGAAATTGCAGGGCACGGACGCCTGAGATGCAGGACAGATCGCGGGTCACGGCCGTTCTCGGCCCGACCAATACCGGCAAGACGCATTACGCCATCGACCGGATGCTGGCGCATCGCACGGGGGTCATCGGCCTGCCGTTGCGCCTGCTTGCGCGCGAGGTCTACGACCGCATCGTCAAGGCGCGCGGCCCCTCGGTCGTGGCGCTGGTCACCGGCGAGGAGCGGATCGTGCCCGAGCGGGTGCAATACTGGGTCGCCACCACCGAGGCCATGCCCGAGGTCGGCGCCGATTTCGTCGCCATAGACGAGATCCAGCTTTGCGCCGACCCCGAGCGCGGCCATGTCTTCACCGACCGGCTGCTGAACATGCGGGGCCTGCACGAAACCCTGCTGCTGGGCAGCGACACCATGCGTCCCGCCATCGCCGCGCTGGTGCCTCAAGTGCAGTTCATGCGGCGCGAAAGGTTTTCCACGCTGTCATGGGCGGGCTCGAAAAAGATCAGCCGCATGCCGCCGCGCTCGGCCATCGTCTGCTTTTCGGTCGAGGAGGTCTATGCCACGGCCGAGCTGATCCGCCGCCAGAAGGGCGGCTGCGCGGTGGTGATGGGCGCGCTGAGCCCGCGCACCCGCAACGCGCAGGTCGCCATGTATCAGCAGGGCGAGGTGGATTACCTGGTCGCCACCGATGCGATCGGGATGGGGCTGAACCTCGACATCCGCCATGTCGCCTTTTCCGCCACCGAGAAGTTTGACGGCCGCCGCTATCGCCCGCTGTTCCCCCATGAGCTGGGCCAGATCGCCGGGCGGGCCGGGCGGCATACCGAGCCGGGCACGTTCGGCGTCACCGGCGATGCCGGCCCGCTGGAGGAGGGACTGATCGAGGCCATCGAGAACCACCGCTTCCAGCCCATCAGCCGGCTGATGTGGCGCAACGGCGCGCTGGAATTCGGCACGGTCGAGCGGCTGCTGCAAAGCCTGGAGACCCAGCCGCAATCGGAATGGCTGGCGCGCGGGCGCGAGGCGGACGACATGCGCGCGCTCAAGGCGCTGTCCGCCATGCCCGAGATCCGCGACAGCATGTCGCACCCCCGCGACGTGCGGCTTTTGTGGGATGTCTGCCGGATCCCGGATTTCCGCGGTATCTCTCCGGTCGAGCATGCGACGCTTCTGGCGCGGATATTCGGCTTTCTGCGCGAGGGCGGCGTGCCCCGGGACTGGCTGGCGGGGCAGATCGCCCGGATTGATAAAACGCAAGGCGACATCGACACATTGTCGAAACGATTGGCATATATACGGACCTGGACCTATGTTGCCCAACGATCCGGCTGGGTTTCGGACGAAAGCCATTGGCGTGCGGAGACGCGCGCGGTAGAAGATCGGTTGTCGGACGCGTTGCACGCGGCTCTGACGCAAAGATTCGTGGACCGGCGCACTTCCGTGCTGCTGCGCCGGCTCAAACAGAAGGAGAGCCTTTTGGCCGAGGTGAATGACAAGGGCGAAGTGACGGTCGAGGGCGAGTTCGCCGGTCGTCTGGAGGGCTTCCGCTTCCACGCCGATCCGAGCGCAACCGGGGACGAGGCGCGCATGCTGCAGCGCGCCGCCTATGAGGCGCTGCGCCCCGAATTCCATCTGCGCGCCGACCGCTTCTACAACGCGCCGGATACCGAGCTGGACTTCACCGAACAGGGCGGCCTGATGTGGGGCAGTTCGGCGGTGGGCAAGCTGGTCAAGGGCGGCGAGGCGCTGAAGCCCGGCGTCGAGCCCTTCGTCGACGAAGAGGCCGGGCCCGAGATCGCCGAGAAGGTGCGCCGCCGCCTCCAGCATTTCGTCGACCGCAAGATCGCCACCCTGTTCGAGCCGCTGCTGGCGCTGAAGAACGACGAGACGCTGGCCGGGCTGGCCCGCGGTTTCGCCTTTCGCCTGCTCGAATCCTTCGGCGTGCTGCCGCGCGAGGGCGTGGCCACCGAGGTCAAGGAACTGGATCAGGATGCGCGCGGCCTCTTGCGCAAGCATGGCGTGCGCTTCGGCCAGTTCACCATTTTCCAGCCGGCGCTCTTGAAGCCGGCGCCGACCCGGCTGCGGCTGGTGCTCTGGGGTCTGGACCAGGGCCTGTCCGAGTTCCCCGAAAGCCCGCCCCCCGGGCTGGTGACGATCCCCAACCTGCCGGACGTGCCAAAGGGCTATTATACGCTTTCGGGCTATCACCCGGCGGGCGAGCGGGCGATCCGCATCGACATGCTGGAGCGGCTGGCCGACATGCTGCGCAGCCAGGACAGCCGTGGCGGTTTCGAGGCGACGCCCGACATGCTGTCGATCACCGGCATGACGCTGGAGCAGTTCGCGGGCCTGATGCAAGGTCTGGGCTACCGCGCCGAAAAGGGCGAGCGTGCCAAGGTCCGCGCAGAGGCGGCGCCCGTCGCCGAGCCCGCGCCGGAAGAGGCCGATCACGAGCATCCGCTGACCGAGGAGGAAAGCGTGCTTGCCGCTGAAACCCGGGCCAAGTGGGAGGCCGAGCAGGCCGCCCGCAAGGCCGCGGAGGCGGAAGCCGAGGCTGCGGCCGGAACCGGCGACGAGGCTGCCGAGCCTGCCGCGGCCGAGATGGAGCTGTTCTATACCTTCACCTGGGCGCCGCGCCCGCGGGGCGGCCATCGCCGGCCCGAGCGGGGCGAGCGTCACGGCCAAGGCCAGCCGCGTCCCCAGGGCGAGCGCGGCCCGCGCCGCGAGCGCGAGGCGGGATCGGAAAAGGCCGGGCAGGAGAACAGGCGCGAGGGCAAGCCCTTCGAGGGCAAGCGTCGCGACGAGCAGCGTGGCGAGCGCGGCCCGAAAGGCAAGCCCAAGGGCAAGCCGCGCCATGACGGTCCCAAGAGTTTCGAGGCCCGCCCGCCGCGGGCCGAGAAGCAGGCCGATCCCGACAGCCCCTTCGCCATCCTCGCCGCGCTCAAGAACAAGTCGTGAGCCAGGAGGCGGCCGGGGCGATCCGGCTCGACCGCTGGCTGCATCACGCGCGGCTGTTCAAGACCCGCACCCTGGCCGCCGACGCGATCGGTGCCGGGGGCATCCGGGTGAACGGGCAGCCTTGCAGCAAGCCGGCGCAGGCGGTCAGGGGCGGCGATACTGTCACCGTATCGGCCCATGGCCGGGTGCGGGTGCTGCGGGTCCGGCTATTGGGCGAGCGGCGCGGCCCGGCCAGCGAGGCGGCGACGCTTTACGAGGAACTCTAGGCGCGGGGGCAAGGAACCGGGTTCCGCCCCGCGCCCCTGCGACAGAACGCCATCCCGTGCCGGCCATGCCGCGGCCCTATCCTCGTCTTTTCGCCGGTGGTGGCCTTGATTGATGGCGGTCGCGGGCGTAACTAGCCGATCAGGAAACAGGAATATCGCGCCATGACCTATGTCGTCACTGAAAACTGCATCATGTGCAAATACACCGACTGTGTCGAGGTGTGTCCCGTGGACTGTTTCTATGAAGGCGAGAACACGCTGGTCATCCATCCCGACGAATGCATCGATTGCGGCGTCTGCGAACCGGAATGCCCGGCCGACGCGATTCGTCCCGATACCGAGCCCGACATGGACAAGTGGGTCGAGTTCAACCGCAAATATGCCGAATCCTGGCCGGTGATCACCCGCAAGAAGGATCCGATGCCCGGCTATCAGGAGATGGACGGCGCGCCCGGCAAGCTGGAGAAATACTTCTCGGAAGCTCCGGGCGAGGGGGATTGAGACCGGCGGTCCCGTTTGGGTCCGAAAGCTTGTTCACAAAGCTAACGACTGTGCTGATCGCGCATCATATGGTGCTTTTGTCTGGGATCATTCTGGCGGGAAAAGCCGGGAATCGGTAAATCGCGGTTGTGGCGGGGAGCGGTTGATTCGTCCCGTGCCACGCATCGGCTCTGTCGGTGAATCGGTAGCGTAGTGCTGATTTTAAACGATTTTCCATCATCAGGCAGGGCCGGTGCCGCTTTGCAGCGAGGCTTTGAACCGGGGCGATTTTTGTGCTATGGTGCAGCTATCTCGCGCCGGTCGGGCCGCTTTCGTGGCCTGAGCGGCGCTGCTGCCTGTCATGATCGCCTGCCCGGTCAGTAGTGCAAGAACAACAATGTGGCCCGTAAGGGGGGATCGTCCCGCCTTGGGGGCTTTTGTGTCGCGCGGCGGCGCAACTGCGAAGGATGCCCAATGTCGAAAGCCAAGAAGACCGAATTCCGTCCCGATGACTTCGTCGTCTATCCGACCCATGGCGTGGGTCGCATCGTTTCGATCGAAGAGCAAGAGGTCGCGGGGCTGCGCCTCGAAATGTTCGTCATTTCGTTCGAAAAGGACAAGATGACCCTGCGCGTGCCGACCGCGCGGGCGACCGAGATCGGCATGCGCGGTCTTTCGACCCCCGACCTGGTCGAGCGGGCGCTGGACACGCTGAAGGGCAAGGCCCGGGTCAAGCGTGCGATGTGGTCGCGCCGCGCCCAGGAATATGAGCAAAAGATCAACTCGGGCGACCTGATGTCGATTGCCGAGGTGGTGCGCGACCTGCACCGCAACGACGACCAGCGCGAGCAGTCCTATTCCGAGCGCCAGCTTTACGAGGCTGCGCTGGACCGCCTGACCCGCGAAGTGGCCGCCGTTTCCGGCATGGACGAGGCGGGCGCTCAGAAGAGGGTCGAAACCGTGCTGACCGCGCGCGCCGCATAAGGGGCCGGCAGTCGCGATGATCGGGCGCCTTCGGGCGCCCTTTTCATGTCATGCCACGGCACGATGAGCCTGCCGCGCGATGCACATGCGGAGGGTTCGGGAACTGCCGGGCGAACGCTTGGGCTGGCTTGCCGCCATCAGGCGCGCATGACGCCGAAAACCAGCGAAATCGAAACGAAGGCGAGCCAGATCGAGGCAAGCCGCTGGATGCCCTGCCGCCGCCCCTGGCCGCCCTTGCCCACCTGCGTCAACGCCCCCGCGCCGCCCCAGACCAGCGCGGCGCCCGTCACCATCAGGCAGAACAGCCCCAGCCGGGCTGCGAAAGCCGGATCCTGCGGCGCGGGCAGCAGGACGAGGCCGAAGATCAGCGCCTTGGGATTCAGCACGGTGGTCACATAGATCCGGCGGGCACTGACCCCCCGGCCTTCCCCTTCGCCGTTTCGCGACCGCCACAGGGAAGTGGCGAGGATCATGATCCAGACGGCTGCCGCCAGTTTCAGGGCGGTGGCGAAGGTCGGCGAGCGTTCAAGAAGCTGCGCGCCCAGCAGGGCCAGCGGCAGGACGGTCGTCAGATAACCCGCCAGTTCCGCAGGCAGCAGGCGCATGACCCGGGCGAGACCGCGCTCCGCCCCGGCGATCCCCATCAGCGTATTCGTCGGCCCCGGAGCCAGAAGCAGGGCCAGAACCGCCGAGACGAATGCGATGATGGTCATCGGGTGCAGATCTCCTCAATGCTGCAAGTGCGCTAGCACGGCTCCGTGCTGCATGAATTGATCTGGGTCACGCGTGCAAGGCAAGGATCGGGATTGCGGGCGCTCCTGCCAGGGTGCCGGGGCGGCCGCGGCGACCGCCCCGCCGCATCTCAGCCCAGGGCCGCCAGGATGCGCGCCCAGCTTCGCGCCCCCTTGGCGAAGCTGTCGAGGTCGTATTTCTCGTTCGGCGAGTGGATGCGGTCGTCGTCGCGGGCAAAGCCGATCAGCATGGAATCCATGCCCAGGATCTCCTTGAAATCCCCGGCGATGGGGATCGAGCCGCCGGCGCCGATATAGGCGGCCTCGCGTCCCCATTCCTGGCTCAGCGCCGCCTTGGCCGCCGTGAAGGCCGGGTCCGAGATGTCCATGCGGCTGGCCGGGCTTGCGCCGTGGCCGTGGAATTCCACCGTGCAGTCCGCGGGCACATGGGCGCGGATATGGGCGCGGAAGGCTTCGCGGATGCGCTCGGGGTCCTGGGCGCCGGTCAGGCGGAAGCTGACCTTGGCACGAGCCTCGGCCGGCAGCACGGTCTTGAAGCCATCGCCGGTATAACCGCCGGTGATGCCGTTGATCTCGAAGGTGGGGCGGTTCCAGACCATCTCCAGCCCGGTGCGGCCCTGTTCGCCGATGGGATGCTTCAGCCCGACCCGCGACAGGAACTCGCCCGGATCGAAGCCGAGCGCATCCCAGTCGGCGCGGAGTTCCCCGGACAGTTCCTCGACCCCGTCGTAGAAGCCGGGCAGGGTGACGCGGCCGGTGGCGTCCTTGATGGTCGAGAGCGCATCGACGAGGACCTGGATCGGGTTCGCCGCCAGCCCGCCGAAACTGCCCGAATGCAGGTCGCGATCGGCGGCGCGCAGCACGATCTCGTCCCCGTAAAGCCCGCGCAGCTGGGTGGTGATGGCCGGCCGGCCGTCGGCATAAAGCCCGGTGTCGCAGATCATCGCCACGCCGGCGCGCAACTCCTCGGCATTTTCGCGCAGGAAGGGGCGCAGGCTGGGCGAGCCGGATTCCTCCTCGCCCTCGAACAGCAGCACCAGGTCCGAGGGCAGGCTGCCATGCACCGCCTTCCAGGCGCGGAACGCCTCGACGAAGGTCATCAGCTGGCCCTTGTCGTCCGAGGCGCCGCGGCCGCGGATCACCTTGCCCTGGGGCGTGTCCTCGATCTGCGGCTCGAAGGGCGGGCGCTCCCACAGGTCCAGCGGATCGACCGGCTGCACGTCGTAATGGCCGTAGAACAGCAGCGGGCGGCGCGTTCCCTTCGGCGAATGGGCGACGACCATGGGGTGGCCGGGCGTGTCGCGCAGTCCGGCCTCGAAGCCCAGCGAGGTCAGTTCGGCACACAGCCATTCCGCCGCCCGCCGCACCTCGCCCTTGTAGGCCGGGTCCGTCGAGATCGAGGGAATGCGAAGAAATTCCACGAGCCGGTCGAGCGCCCGGGGCAATTCTTCGTCCAGCGTTGAAAGCACTTCGCCAATTCTGGAATGATCCGTCATCCTTCGCCTTTCCTGATTGATTTCCTCAGAGAAAACCCCTGCCATCTTGGTTTGAGTGCGACATTTTTACGCTGTATTTTCTCTGGCTTGATGCGTATCAAGGTGTGACCCGCGGGATCGCAGCATGATCCCCCAAGCGAGCAAGTTCAAGCAAGGCAAGGGATCCGTAATGGACTATTCAGCTGCCCTCGATCAGGCCATCGGCAAGCTGCACGAAGAGGGGCGCTACCGGACCTTCATCGACATCGAGCGCCGCAAGGGGGCCTATCCGCAGGCGGTCTGGACGCGGCCGGACGGGACCGAAACCCGGATCACCGTGTGGTGCGGCAACGACTACCTGGGCATGGGCCAGCATCCCGTCGTGCTGGCGGCGATGCATGAGGCGCTGGACGCCACCGGCGCGGGTTCGGGCGGGACGCGCAACATCTCGGGCACCACGGTCTATCACAAGCGGCTGGAAGCCGAGCTGTCCGACCTGCACGGGAAAGAGGCCGCGCTGGTCTTTTCCAGCGCCTATATCGCCAACGACGCGACGCTCTCGACCCTGCGCAAGCTGTTTCCCGGCCTCATCATCTATTCGGACGAGTTGAACCACGCCTCGATGATCGAGGGGATCAAGCGGTTCGACGGCGCCAAGCGCATCTTCCGCCACAACGACGTGGCGCATCTGCGCGAGTTGCTGGCGGCCGACGATCCCGAGGCGCCGAAGCTGATCGCCTTTGAATCCATCTATTCGATGGACGGCGATTTCGGCCCGATCAAGGCGATCTGCGACCTTGCGGACGAATTCAACGCGCTGACCTATCTGGACGAGGTGCATGCCGTTGGCATGTATGGTCCGCGCGGCGGTGGCGTGGCCGAGCGCGACGGGCTGAGCCATCGCATCGACATCTTCAACGGCACACTGGGCAAGGCGTTCGGCGTCTTCGGCGGCTATATCGCCGCTTCGGCCAGGATGGTGGATGCGATCCGCTCCTATGCGCCCGGGTTCATCTTCACCACCTCGCTGCCCCCGGCGGTGGCGGCGGGCGCGGCGGCCTCGATCGCCTTCCTCAAGACGGCCGAGGGGCAGTTGCTGCGCGACCAACAGCAGCTGAACGCCCGCATCCTGAAGATGCGGCTGCGCGGCCTCGGCATGCCGATCATGGACCATGGCAGCCATATCGTGCCGGTGCATGTCGGCAACCCGGTGCATTGCAAGGCGCTGTCGGACATGCTGCTGGCCGATTTCGGCATCTATGTGCAGCCGATCAACTTCCCGACCGTGCCGCGCGGGACCGAACGTCTGCGTTTCACGCCCTCTCCGGTGCATGATCCCAAGCAGATCGACCATCTGGTGAAGGCCATGGACAGCCTGTGGTCGCAGTGCAAACTGAACCGTTCAACTTCGGCTGCCTGAAGCGGTTTCGGGGTGAAGACCTCTCGCGCCCGTGATAACCTTGCTTTAATCAAGTTGTGAGAGTCTTCCGATTCGGGGAGGGCGAACAGCAAAGAATGGGGCAGGCGCAATGATCGGGCTAAGGGGGAATCCCCCGTCCAATGGCCATGAGGAGCCGGCGGCATTGCCGCCCGGTTTCGACGATCCTGATATTCGTCTTGGCGACCTGATGCGGGGCGAACGGGCCACGTTGGGCAAGTCGCTGCTGGATGTCCAGCGCGAATTGCGCATTCGTGCCTCCTATGTCGCTGCCATCGAGAATTGCGACATCTCCGCCTTCGACACGCCCAGCTTCATCGCGGGCTATGTCCGCTCCTATGCGCGCTATCTGGGCATGGATGCCGACTGGACCTTCCGTCGTTTCTGCCAGGAATCGGGCTTCCAGCCGACGCATGGCATGGCGCCTTCCGCCGCGGGGCCGAAGCCGCAGCGCCGGCCCTCGGACCCGGCCGAGGCGCTGGCCAATCCGCATCCGATCTTCCTGCCCCGGCAGGAAAGCGTCTGGAACTCGATCGAGCCGCGGGCCATCGGCTCGCTGCTGGTCATGGTCGTGCTGGCCTGCGGGCTGGGTTATGGCGGCTGGACCGTTCTGCAAGAGGTGCAGAAGGTCAACCTGACCCCCGGCGACCAGGCGCCCGGCGTGATCGCCGCGCTCGATCCGGTGCAGGAGGCCGCCGAGCCCGAAACCGTGGAATCGGCCCAGGTCAACCTGCCGCGCCCCGAGGGGCTGGACCGCACCTATCGCCCGCAGGCGCTGGAGGTGCCGGTGCTGATGGCCCGCGACGGACCCATCGCCGCCATCGACCCGGGTCTGAATGCGCCGGCCATGCAACCCGAAGGCGCCGAACCGGTGGCCCGCATCGCCGCAGTCCAGGACCGGGTCCATGGCCCGCAAATGCCGGCCGAGCAGGCCGCCGTACGCACCGTGGCCCCCGATGCGCCCGAGGTCGAGATCCTGGCCGCCCGCCCGGCCTGGGTGCGCGTCACCTCGGCCGATGGCACGGTGCTGTTGGAAAAGACCATGGACGCCGGCGAGCGTTTCGCCCTGCCCAAGCTTGAAGCGCCGCCGGTGCTGCGTGCGGGCAATTCGGGCGCGATCTATTTCGCGGTGAACGGCCGCACCTACGGTCCGGCCGCGCCCGGTGCCAAGGTGGTCAAGAATGTCGAGCTTTCGCCCAATGCGCTGACCGCGAAATTCGCCTTTGCCGACCTGGCCAAGGACCCGCAACTGGCCGAGATGGTGTCCTTCGCGTCGGCAGGCCAGGCGGAACAGGTGCCCGTGCAGGATTGACCCGACCGCAGGTCACGGATGCGGCATCGCATCGTCGGGCGGGGGCCGGATGGCTTGCCCGTCCGGCCGCATCAGCCTATCTGTGACAGGTGAATCCCGTCCCTGGCGCAGGAAAAGGCCCCAGCCATGTCGCACAATCCGATCCGCCCCTGGCGCAATATCGATCGGCGCAACTCGCGCCGGATCATGGTCGGCAACGTGCCGGTTGGGGGCGATGCACCGATCAGCGTGCAGACCATGACCAACACCGACACGTCGGACGTGCGCGCGACGCTGGACCAGATCATCCGTGCCGCCGATGTGGGTGCCGATATCGTCCGCGTCTCGACCCCGGACCAGGATTCGACCCGTGCGCTGCGCGAGATCTGCCGCGAAAGCCCGGTGCCCATCGTGGCCGACATCCATTTCCACTACAAGCGTGCCATCGAGGCCGCCGAGGCCGGCGCCGCCTGCCTGCGCATCAATCCCGGCAATATCGGCGATGCGACCCGGGTGCGCGAGGTGATCAAGGCCGCGCGCGACCACGGCTGCTCGATCCGCATCGGCGTGAATGCCGGCAGCCTGGAAAAGCACCTGCTGGAGAAATACGGCGAGCCCTGCCCGGATGCGATGGTGGAATCCGGCCTCGACCATATCCGCATCCTGCAGGACAACGATTTCCACGAATTCAAGATCAGCGTGAAGGCCAGCGACGTCTTCCTTGCCGCCGCCGCCTATCAGCAGCTGGCCGACGCCACCGACGCCCCGATCCATCTGGGCATCACCGAGGCGGGCGGGCTGACGGCCGGCACGGTGAAATCCGCCATCGGGCTTGGCAACCTTCTGTGGATGGGCATCGGCGACACGATCCGCGTCAGCCTTTCCGCCGATCCGGTCGAAGAGGTCAAGGTCGGCTTCGAGATCCTGAAATCGCTGGGCCTGCGCACCCGCGGCGTGCAGATCATCTCGTGCCCAAGCTGCGCGCGGCAGGGTTTCGACGTGATCAAGACGGTCGAGATCCTGGAGAAGCGCCTCGAGCATATCAAGACACCGATGAGCCTGTCGATCATCGGCTGCGTGGTGAACGGCCCGGGCGAGGCGCTGATGACCGATATCGGCTTCACCGGCGGCGGGGCGGGGTCGGGCATGGTCTATCTGGCCGGCAAGCAGAACCACAAGATGACGAACGCCCAGATGGTCGACCATATCGTCGAACTGGTCGAGAAACGCGCCGCCGAGATCGAGGCCGCGCAATCCGCCGCTGCCGAATAAGCGAAAGGGCGGCCCAAGCGCCGCCCCTGCTGCTTCTTCGTTCTGCAAATACTCATTCCACCCGCGCAACGCGCGCCGGCGGTGCGGCTTCAGCCCTCGGCCTTGGCCTCGCGTGCCCGGGCGACGGTGCCCTCCAGCCCCTCGGCGGGCATGCCGCGCAGCATCTCGCCCTCGATGATGAAGGTGGGCGTGCCCATGATCCGCATCTGCTCGGCCAGCTGGTGGTTCTTGCGCAGCACGGCCGAGACGTCCTCGGTGTTCATCCGGTTGATGACCGCCTGCGCCTCGACGCCCAACTCGCCGGCAAGCTTGGTCAGGCTTTCCAGGTTGACCGGCCCGCGCGATTCCATCAGCGCGTCATGCGCCTTCTTGTAGGCGTCGGGGCCGGCTTCCTGCTGCACCGCGACGGCAAAGCGGGCGGCCATGTCGCTTTCCTGGGTCAGGATCGGGAATTCCTTCAGGATCCAGCGGATATTGCCATCGGCCGAGATCAGCTTCTCCACGTCCGGGCTGACCCGCTTGCAGACGCCGCAGCGGTAATCGATGAACTCGACCAGCGTCACGTCGCCCTGCGGGTTGCCGCCGACCCAGCTGTGCCCGTCGTCGAAAATGGCGGCCTTGCTGTTTTCGACCAGCAGTTCGTCGTTCCTGGCCTCGTCGGCAAGGCGGCGTTCCTCCAGCACGTTGATCGATTCGATCAGCACGTCGGGATTGGCCATCAGGTAGTCGCGCACCGCCTCGCCGAAGGCGGCCTTCTCGGCCTCGGTCATGTTGGCCGGGTCGAAGGCCATGGCGGGCAGGGCGGTCGCCGTCAGCAGGGCGGCGGTCAAAAGGGCTTTCATCCAAGGATCCTTTCCAGTTGCCGGCAACTTGGCCCGTTCGGGGCTGCGTTGCAAGCGATCCGCCCCGGTTTCACGCGGGCTTGACCGGGCCGCCCGCAGGCCTGATACCCGGCCAAAACCATGAGGCTGGCAGATATGAGACAATCCCGCCGCGGGCAGGTCGACCCCTTCATCGTCATGGATGTGATGGAGGCCGCCCGCAAGGCCGAGGCCGAGGGCCGCCGCATCATCCACATGGAGGTCGGCCAGCCCTCGACCCCGGCCCCCCAGGGCGCGTGCCGGGCGCTGGCCGCGGCGCTGGACCGGCCCTTGGGCTATACGGTCGCGCTTGGCCTGCCGGAACTGCGCCGGGGCATCGCCGGGCTTTACAAGCGCTGGTATGGGCTCGACCTCGATCCGCGCCGCGTCGTGGTGACGCCGGGCTCCTCGGGTGCCTTCATCCTGGCCTTCTCGGCGCTCTTCGACGCGGGCGAGCGGGTGGCACTGGGCGAGCCGGGCTATCCCAGCTATCGCCAGATCCTGCGCGCCATGTCGCTCACGCCGGTCGGCATCCCGACCCGGGCCGTGGATCGCTATCAGCCGCGCCCCGGGGATCTTCCGGCCGATGCGCAGGGGCTGATCCTTGCCTCGCCCGGCAACCCGTCGGGCACGGTGCTGCGGCGCGAGGAACTGGCGGTGCTATGCGCGCGGGCGGCGGAACTGGGCATGGCGGTGATCTCGGACGAGATCTATCACGGGCTGGATTACGGCGCCGGCTTCCATTCCGCGCTGGAGGTGACGGACAAGGTCTTCGTCATCAACAGCTTCTCGAAATATTTCAGCATGACCGGCTGGCGGGTCGGCTGGATGGTGGTGCCGGACAGCATGATCCGCACCGTCGAGCGCATCGCGCAGAACATGTTCATCTGCCCGCCCCATGCCAGCCAGGTCGCGGCGCTGGCGGCGCTGGATTGCGTGGACGAGGCCGAGGCGAACCTGGCCGTCTATGCCGAGAACCGCCGCCTGATGCTGGAACGCCTGCCGCAGATGGGATTCGACCGCATCGCGCCGCCCGAGGGCGCCTTCTACATCTATGCCGATGTGTCGGACCTGACGACGGACAGCCTGGGCCTTGCCGCGGAGATCCTTGAAAAGGCCGGCGTGGCGGTGACGCCGGGGCTGGATTTCGACCCCCGTCGCGGCGCCCGGACGCTGCGTTTCAGCTATGCCGCATCGACGGCCGAGATCGCCGAGGGGCTGGACAGGCTCGCGGCCTTCATGGCGGCGCGATGAGATGGCTTTGCGCCCTGCTGCTGGTCTGGCTTGCGCTGCCGGTGCTGGCCGATGACCGCGCGCGCTCGGCGCTTGCGACGGTCGACCTGGCGGAGTCCTCGCTCATGGCCGAGGGGCGCGACCGGGGCAGGCCGCGGCCGATGGAATTGCGGCTGACGATCAGCCAGCCGGTGCCTTACCGGGTCTATTTCCTCGACGGGCCGCCGCGACTGGTGGTCGATTTCCGCGAGATCGACTTTTCGGGCGCCGATGCCGATGCGCTGCCGGGGCGCGAACTGGTGCCGGCGCTGCGCTGGGGCCGGTTCCGGCCCGGCTGGTCGCGCCTGGTGATGGAACTGCCCGGCCCCTATGCGCTGCGCCTGGCGGTGCAAAGCCCGGCCGAGGGCGGGGCGCAGGGAGCGCTGGTCAAGCTGCGCATCGAGCCGGTCGATCAGAAGGATTTCGCTACCCGGGGCAATGCGCTCTCGGCGCTGTGGGACCTGCCGTCGCCGGCGGCCGTCGCCCCATTGCCGCCGCGCCGTGCGGGCGCGCGGCCCTTGCGCGTCGCGCTGGACCCGGGCCATGGCGGCCATGACCCGGGCGCCCAGGTCGGCGCGATCAGCGAAGCCGCGCTGATGCTGGGCTTTGCCCGCGAACTGACCGAGATCCTGACCCGCGCCGGTTTCGAGGTCGTGGCAACCCGCAAGGACGACAGCTTCATCCCGCTGGAGCGGCGCATGACCATCGCCCGTGCGGCGCAGGCCGACCTGTTCATCTCGCTGCATGCCGATGCGCTGCCGGCGGGCGAGGCGGCGGGCCTGTCGATCTATGTCTGGAACCAGCAGGCCGACGACCGCGCCACGCGCGAACTGGCCATGCGCCACGACCGCGCCGACCTTCTGGCCGGGCTGGACCTGTCGGGCACCGACGACCAGCTGGCCGACGTGCTGATGGATCTGGCGCGGACCGAGACGCATCCGCGCTCGGAAGCCTTTGCCAAGTTCGCGGTTTCGGAACTGAACCGCGCAGGCATCGCCATGCATCGCAGGCCGGTGCGCGGCGCGGCATTCTCGGTGCTGAAATCGCCCGACATTCCCTCGGTGCTGGTCGAACTGGGCTTCATGACCGATCCGGGCGACCGGGCCAACCTGTTCGACCCGGATTGGCGGGCGCGCACCGCGCAGGCGCTGGCGCAGGCGATCGGACATTGGGCGCAGGACGACGCCGCCCGCGCCGCCTTGCTGCGCAAGTAGCGCAAGGTTGCTTTGACGGGCGCGGCGACGCTGTCTATAGAGACGCAGGTTATCCCCAGAGGCTTGCCCATTGCTGCGTTTCCTGCTGTCCTTCATCGGCGCGATCTTTTCCTGGCTCGTGACCGCGGTCTTCTTCATCGCCCTGACCGTGGGCGCGGTGTTCTGGATGTATTCGCGCGACCTGCCCAGCCATGAGCAGCTGGCGCAATACGCGCCCAAGACCATCAGCCGGATCTATTCCGCCGAGGGGCGCCTGATCGACGAATTCGCCGAGGAGCGCCGCATCTTCGTGCCGATCGGCGACATTCCGCCGCTGGTGAAGCAGGCTTTCGTCAGCGCCGAGGACAAGCATTTCTACAGCCATCACGGCTTCGACCCGATGGGCATGGGCAAGGCGGTGCTGGATGCGATCAGCTCGGGCGGGCGCAACCTGCGCGGCGCCTCGACCATCACCCAGCAGGTGATGAAGAACTTCCTGCTGTCCAGCGACCGCAGCGTCGAGCGCAAGATCAAGGAACTGATCCTGGCGACGCGGCTGGAGGCGACGCTCAGCAAGGACCAGATCCTTGAACTTTATCTCAACGAGATCTTCCTGGGCCAGAACAGCTTCGGCGTGGCTGCGGCGGCGCAAAGCTATTTCAACAAGCCGCTGACCGAACTGGCCCCGCATGAGGCCGCGACGCTTGCCGCCATGCCCAAGGCGCCCAGCCGCTATCACCCGGTCACCGCCAAGGAGGCCCTGACCGAGCGGCGCGACTACGTCCTGCGCGAGATGTGGCAGAACGGCTATATCGACAAGGCGACCTATGAAGCCGAGGCGCAGCAGCCGTTGCGTTCGGTGCAGAACGGCGACTTCCCCGCCTTCCGCGAGCAGTTGCCGCAGCGCGATTATTTCACCGACGAGATTCGCCGCCAGCTTTCGGCGCAGTTCGGCGCCGAGGAATTCTTCGGCGGCGGTTTGGCGATCCGGGCGACCGTCGACCCCAAGCTGCAAAAGGTCGCCGCGCACGCGCTGCAACAGGCGCTGGAGAAATACGACCGCGGCCGCGGCGTCTGGCGCGGCACCCGCGTCACGATCCCCGCCGAGCAACTGGACAGCGAGCAGGAATGGCGCGCCGCGCTTGCCGATGCCAGCGTGCCGCGCGACATCGAGGGCTGGTTCCCGGCCGTGGTGCTGTCGCTGGAGGGCGGCGACGCCTCCATCGGCATCGAGGATCAGGAGGGCATCGCCACCATCCCGGCCAAGGACGTGCAATGGGCAAGGAAACGCCGCGCCGACGGCACGCTGGCGCCCAAGGCCAAGGTGGCCTCGGACCTGCTGGAGCTGGGCGACGTGGTGCTGGTGCGCCGCATGACCAGCGACAGCGACGGCAGCTTCATCCGCTGGACCCTGCGGCAGGTGCCCGAGGTGCAGGGCGGTTTCATGGCCATGGACGTCAATACCGGCCGGGTCATCGCCATGCAGGGCGGCTTTTCCTATCAAAGCTCGGTCTTCAACCGGGCGACGCAGGCGCAGCGCCAGCCGGGCTCCAGCTTCAAGCCCTTCGTCTATGCCGCCGCGCTGGATTCGGGCTTCAACCCGGCGACCATCGTGGTGGACGAGCCGATCACCGTGAACACGCCCCAGGGGCTGTGGACGCCCAAGAACGCCAGCGGCAAGTTCTATGGCCCGACCCCCATGCGCACCGGGATCGAGCAGTCCCGGAACCTGATGACCATCCGCATCGCCCAAGGCATCGGCATGGACACGGTGGCGAAATATGCCGAGAAATTCGGGGTCTACGACCACCTTGGCCATTTCCTGGCGAACAGCCTCGGTGCGCAGGAAACGACGCTGTTCAAGATGGTCGCGGCCTATGCCATGTTCGCCAATGGCGGCGAGCGGGTCGAGCCGACGCTGGTAGACCGCGTTCAGGACCGCCGCGGCCGCACCATCTATCGCCACGACCGCCGCGAATGCGTGACCTGCGGCCAGCCGACGCTGCCCGCCGGCGCCGCGCCCGAGATCCGCTCGAACCGCGAACGGGTGATGGACGCGATCACCGCCTATCAGCTGACCTCGATGCTGGAGGGCGTGGTCAAGCGCGGCTCGGGGCGTGGGGTGAACCTGCCGGTGCCGGTCGCCGGCAAGACCGGCACCACCAACGACGCCAAGGACGTGTGGTTCATCGGCTTTACCTCGAACATCGTCGCCGGCTGCTACCTGGGCTATGACCAGCCGCGCACGCTGGGCGCCAACGCCTATGGCGGCACGCTTTGCGTGCCCGTCTTCAACGAGTTCATGCAAGAGGCTGTCAAGGAATTCGGCGGCACCGTCTTCAAGGTTCCGCCGGGCGGGCATTTCGTCAACATCGACCGCTTCAGCGGCGCGATCCTTGGCCCGGATGCCAAGGGCGACAACGTGATCGCCGAATATTTCCGCGATGGTCAGAACCTGACCGGCCTGATGCTGGTCGATGGCGGCTTCGGCCGCGCCGATCCGGGCACCTTGCCGCTGTTCACGCAGGCACGCGATGGCGGGCAGGCGGTGACCACCTCGACCGGCCAGAAGAGGGTGATCCCGAAAAAGGCCGATTTCGGCACCCTGTCCTCGGGCGGGCTGTATTGAGGCCGCTTTGCCGGGCGGGTGCTTGCCGCCGCCCGCCGCCCGCGTTATTTGTCCTGCCCTATCCGAAATCCGAACCCAGAGAGTGCCCATGCGCGCCGAAACCCAAGCCACCATCGAGGCGATCCGCAAATCGCTGAAACTGCTCGGCCAGCGCATGGACTGGGAAACCGCGCCGCACCGGCTGGAAGAGCTGAATGCGATGATCGAGGCGGGCGACATCTGGTCCGACCAGGCCCGCGCCCAGAAGCTGATGCGCGACCGGCAGATGCTGTCGGACGCGGTCGAGACCTATCGCCGCATCGAGAGCGAGCTCAAGGACAATGCCGAACTGATCGAGCTGGGCGAGGCCGAGGGCGATGACGAAATCGTCGCCGATGCCGAGGCTGCGCTGAAGTCGCTGGCGGAACTGGCTGCCCAGAAGGAACTGGAGGCGCTGCTGAACGGCGAGGCCGACGGCAACGACACCTTCCTTGAGATCAATGCCGGCGCCGGCGGCACGGAAAGCGCCGACTGGGCCAGCATGCTGGCGCGGATGTATGTCCGCTGGGCCGAGAAGAAGGGCTATAGCGTCGAGCTTCTGTCCGAGACGCCGGGCGAGGAGGCGGGCATCCGTTCCGCCGCCTACAAGATTTCCGGGCCGAACGCCTATGGCTGGCTGAAATCGGAATCGGGCGTGCATCGGCTGGTGCGCATCTCGCCCTATGATTCGGCGGCGCGGCGGCATACCTCGTTTTCGTCGGTCTGGGTCTATCCGGTGGTCGACGACAATATCGAGATCACCATCCCCGACAACGAGATCAGGATCGACACCTATCGCTCCTCGGGCGCCGGCGGGCAGCACGTCAACACCACCGATTCGGCGGTGCGGATCACCCACCTGCCGACCGGCATCGTGGTGACCAGCTCGGAAAAGTCGCAGCACCAGAACCGCGCCAACGCCATGGCGGCGCTGAAGGCGCGGCTGTATCAACTGGAGCTGGACAAGCGCAATGCCGCGATCAACGCCCAGCACGAGGCCAAGGGCGATGCCGGCTGGGGCAACCAGATCCGCTCATACGTGCTGCATCCCTATCAGATGGTGAAGGATTTGCGGACCGGGCACGAGACCTCGGACACGCAAGGGGTGCTGGACGGGGCGCTGGATGCCTTCATGGCCGCCACGCTGGCGCTGGATGTGGCGGGCAAGTCGCGGGCCGAGGCGCAGGCCGAGGACTGATCCGTCGCGCCTTTCGCGCGGTTGCATGAGTATTTGGAGAACGAAGAAGCCCGAGGCTTGCGCATCGCGGTGCGGGCCGCGACTGTGGCGCCATACACCTTTTCGTCAGCGCGGGAACGCCGAGATTGGATGCTGCGTTGCGGCATAGTATGCTGCGATTGCAAGATGCGGGGTGGGCATGGACGTGAAGCGGATCAATCTGGCGCTTCAGGGCGGCGGCGCGCATGGCGCCTTTGCCTGGGGCGTGCTGGACCGGCTGCTGGACGAGCCCGGGATCGAGATCCGCGGCATCAGCGGCACCTCGGCCGGGGCGCTGAATGGCGCTGCGCTGGCTGCCGGCCTGTCCTGCGGACCGGGCAGGCGTGGGCGCGAGGCGGCGCGGCAGAACCTGGCCTATATCTGGTCGCAGGTCGGGCAGGTCAGCGACAATTCCGTGGTGCGCTGGCTGCATTCCATGTTTCCGGCGCCGCGCGCCTGGCAGCGGCTGACCGAGCTTTTCTCGCCCGTGGCCTGGCTGGGTTCGCTGACGCGGGTGTTCAGCCCCTATGATTCGGGGCCGTTCTACACCAACCCGCTGGCCGCCATCCTGCGCGAGATGCCGCATCCCCGGCTGGGCCGCGAGGAGGGGCCGGCCTTTTTCGTCACCGCGACCAATGTGCGCACCGGGCTGGTGCGGGTCTTCGGCGGGGCCGAGGTGACGGTGGACAGCATCCTGGCCTCGGCCTGCCTGCCCGAGCTGTTCCGCGCCGTCGAGATCGACGATCCGCTGACCGGAGGGCGCGAGGCCTATTGGGACGGCGGCTATTCCGGCAATCCGGCGCTGTTCCCGCTGTATCGCCCGGACCTGCCGCGCGATATCGTCATCGTCAACATCAATCCGATGCTGCGCGATGCCGTGCCCAAGACCCCGGCCGCGATCCAGGACCGGGTGAACGAGATCAGCTTCAACGCCGCGCTGCTGGCCGAATTGCGTGCCATCAATTTCGTCAAGCGGTTGCATGCCGAGGATCGGCTGACCGGGCGGCCGATGAAGAACGTGCTTCTGCATGCGTTCATGGACGAGGATCTGATGAACTCGCTGAGCGCCAGCACCAAGCTGATCCCGAATCCCGGCCTGTTGCAGCGCATGCACGACGCCGGGGTCGAGGCGGCCGATCGGTTCCTGGAGGATGATGCCGAGAATCTGGGCGAGCGCGATTCCTACGACCTGTCGCGGCTTTTTGGCCGCCGCTAGGTGGCCATGGCGGCGGCGATGCGCGCGGCCAGCCGGGCATTGTTCAGCACCAGCGCGATATTGGCGTCGAGCGAGCGGCCCTGGGTCAGCTCGAAGATGCGTTGCAGCAGGAAGGGCGTGACCGCCTTGGCCGCGATGCCCTGCGCCTCGGCCTCGGAAAGCGCCTGTTCGACCACCGGGATCATCTCTGCGCGCGGGATCTCGGCCTCCGGGGGGATCGGGTTCACCACCAGCTGGCCGCCCGAGAGGCCCAGTTCGCGCCGCAGCCGGGCGCTGGCGGCGATCTGGGCCGGGTCGTCCATGCGCAGCGGCGCGGCAAGGCCCGATTCGCGCGACCAGAAGGCCGGCAACTGGTCCTGGCCGAAGGCGATCACCGGCACGCCCAGCGTTTCCAGCACCTCCAGCGTCTTGGGCAGGTCCAGGATCGCCTTGGCCCCGGCCGCGACCACCGTGACCGGGCTTTGCGCCAGCTCCTGCAGGTCGGCCGAGATGTCGAAGCTGGTTTCGGCGCCGCGATGCACGCCGCCGATGCCGCCGGTGGCAAAGACCTCGATCCCGGCCAGATGGGCGCAGATCATCGTGGCGGCCACCGTGGTCGCCCCGGTCCGTCCCAGCGCCAGGCAGGCGGCGAGGTCGGCGCGCGACAGCTTCATCACCTGCTCGGCCGGCGTCGAGGCCAGCGCCTCCAGCGCCTCGGCATCCAGGCCCACGCGGATGCGCCCGCCCATCACTGCGATGGTGGCGGGCACGGCGCCCTCTTCGCGCACCGCGGCCTCGACCTGCTGCGCCACCTCGAGGTTCTGCGGATAGGGCATGCCATGGGTGATGATGGTCGATTCCAGCGCCACCAGGGGCTGGCGGTCGGCCAGCGCCTGCGAGGTTTCGGGGGAAAGCGCGATCAGGGGGGGCATGGTTGGTCCTTTCCACAGACATGGTCGGATGCGGCGTTCACCGCGCGGGTCAGGGCCTCGGCGCGCCCGGCGCCGCGGCTTTCGGCCGCGAGATGCGCGGCAAGGAAGCTGTCGCCCGCGCCGGTGACGCGCGTGGCTGCGACGGGGGGCGGTGCCTCGGTCAGGGTCGGCGCGTCCTGTGCCGCATCGGCGGCGGGACGGGCGCCGTCGGTCACCAGCGCGCGGCGGGCGCCGAGTGCGATGACGGCCTCGGCTGCGCGGGCGGCATCGGGCAGGCTGCGGCCGGCCAGCGCCTCGGCCTCGGCGCGGTTCAGGTGGAAGATGGCGCGGGGATGGTCGATCAGCACCCGCAGCCGGGCCGCCTTGTCGGGGCTGGCGGGCACGATGCGCAGGTCGGCGGCCGAGAGGCGCGGATCCAGCGCGATCCGGTCCAGGACCGGCGCGGTCAGGTTGCCGTCGAGTACCAGTGTGCCCCGCCAGGGCCGGGTGGCATCGCCCAGCCGGCCGTCGAGCAAGGGGGCGAGGATCGCGGTGCCGGCGGTTTCCAATGCCCGGGCATCGGCGATGGCGGCGACCAGCCCGTCCGGGCTTTCGATGGCCAGGTAGCTGTCGGTGGCAAGCCCGCCGTCGCGCCACAGCCAGCGGGTATCGACGCCGCGCCGGCCCACCTCGGTCACCAGCGCCTCGCCCGGCGCATCGCGGCCGACGGCCGAAAGCATGGCCGGCGCGAGCCCCTGCCGCGCCAGGGCCAGCGCCACGTTCAGCGCCACGCCGCCCGGCTGCCGGGTGATCCGGCCGGGCAGGTCGGCCCCCGGGTCAAGCCGCATGGCGCTGTGCCCGATCACGTCCCATAGCATGGCGCCGAGGCAGAGAATGCGGGGGCGGGTGGTCATCGGCGGGCCTTCGGACGGGTTGGGCCCGCGCAGGCTATCGGTTCACGCTGAGGGGGAAAAGAGGGTGAGAGGCTGGACAGCGACCCAAGCGGGACTCGTTACGGCTGCTTCCTTCCGGACCTGACCGGGTTGGCGAGGCGCCTGCCCGCGCCAACCTCTCGCCGCCTAGATAGGCGCGCGCGCGGCGGGATGCAAGCGGCTTGGCCCGCTAGAGATGCAGCCGCAGGCGCAGGAAGCCGTCAGGGCCCATGCCGGCCGGCTCGGCCCGCGCGGAAAGCCCGTCCAGATGCCGGGCGGCGGCCGGCCCGGTCTCGAACAGGACCGAGGCGCCGGGCAAGGGGCGAAAGCTCCAGCCCATCTGCGGGTCGGGGGCCAGCACGCGGCGGCGCGCCACATAGCGGCGCAGCACCTCGCGGGTGCGCAGGGCGCCGTCCAGCAGCACCGGCCGGCCCGCCGCCACCGGGGCGAACAGGCCGCAATCGGACAGCCGGTAGCTGTTCGTCACCAGGATAAAGGGCTGGTCCGGCGCCACCGGGCGGCCGCGATGGGTCAGCGCGCCGATGCGGTGCGAATCGCCATGGGCCAGCCGGCCGTCCGGGGCGTAGCGCGGCGGGCGGCTGAGGTCGATCTGCCAGCCGAGCCCGTCGATGACGTCGAAATTGTAGCTGGGAAACTCCGGGTCGATCAGCGGCTGGTCGGGCCGGCCCGGCTCGATGCGCAGAAACAGGCCGGCTGAGCGTTCCAGCCATTCGCGCAGCTCGGCCCCGGTCAGGCGGATGGCGCAGATCCGGTTCGGGAACAGGTAGAGATCGGCGATGTTGCGCAGCGTCAGTCGCCCCGCCGGCACATCGGTATAATGCTGCGGCCCGCCGCGCCCTCCGGCGCGAAAGGGCGCGGCCGCCGAAAGGATCGGCAGGTCCTGCCAGCGCGTGCCGCGCAGGGCGTGCCGCACATGCCAGCGCTGCGCCATGGTCACCAGCCGCAGCCCGGAATCCTGGCCGATCAGCGAGAAATAGCTGTTCAGCGGCCGCTCGGTCCGGCCGATGCGGCGGCGGAAATGCCGCAGGGTGCGGCGGTGGACGGCCAGTGCCGGGCCGGTGACGGCGGGGTCGTCGTCTTCGGTCCCGACCGGCTCGGCGCGGCAGGCAAAGCCGGCGATGCGCCAGCCGTCGTCCGTGGGCAGCAGCCGCAAGTCGACCAGCCCCAGATGCGAGCCCCAGAAGCCCGGCATGACCGCGGGCTTGCCGGCCAGCGTGCCGCGCAGGGCGTCGATCCCTGGGCCCTGCGGATGGTCGGGCGACGGGAACAGCCGATGCGTATGGCCGGCGATCACCACGTCGATGCCGGGCAGGGCGGCCAGGGCGGTCGCGGCGTTTTCCATCATCGGGGCGGGGGCAAGCGCGCCGATGCCGCTATGCGCCAGCGCCACCACCAGATGCGCGCCCTGGTCGCGCAGCGCCCTGATGCCGGTGCGGGCGGCCGGCAGGATGTCCTCGACGGCGATCTCGGATTTCAGCCTCGGCTCCCACGCGATCGTCTGGGGCGGCAGAAAACCCAGCACGCCGATGCGCAGCCGCTGCGGGCGTCCTTGCGCGTCGTGGAACTGCCGCTCCAGCAGGACATGGCTCTGCACCGGCAGGGGACGCAATGGCCGCAGGTTGGTCGAAACCACCGGGAATGCGGCCGCCTCCAGGGCGCGGCGCAGAAAGCCTAGGCCAAAGCTGAAGTCGTGGTTTCCAAGGGTGGCCGCGTCATAATGCAGCGCATTCATCGCCGCGATGGCCGGGTGCGGCCGGTTCGGGCCGATGCCGTCCGATTCGGCCAGGTAATCGCCCATCGGGCTGCCTTGCAGCCCGTCGCCATTGTCGAACAGCAGGCAATTCCGTGCCGTCCGGCGCGCGCGGGCGATCAGCGCCGCCACCCGCGACAGCCCCAGCCGGTCCGAGGGCCGGTCCGCGAAATAGTCATAGCCCAGCACATGCATGTGCAGGTCCGTCGTCGCCATGATGCGAAGCTCGACGGCATTGGCGGCGGAATGCGGATGGATGGCAGAGGACGTGCAGCTCATGCCATGCGAATGCAGACAATTGGTCCATAACGCAACCATGGATTGTATTTCGTGATCAAAGGTCGCTACCGCAGATGGGCGGGCGGACTTGCATGCCGCAACGCAACATGGGATGAGCCGCCAAGCTGCGACCTTTTCATATTGACCGGATTAACGATGAAATTCTCGACCCGACAGGATATCGACCTTGCCGCGGAAGGGTTGTTCCGCGCCGCCAGCAACTTTCCTGCCATCGAGCGGCTGCTGGTGCGTCGCGGCGCTACGGTGCGCCGGCTGGACGACCTGGCCGAGCCGGGGGTCGGCATGCGGTGGCTGATCGGCTTTGACTGGCGCGGCCGCCATCGCGAAGTGACCGCCGAGGTTGCGCAGCTGGATGCGCCCGAGGTGGTCGTCATCAAGGGCGGTTCCGACCAGTTCGACCTGACGATCCGCCTGACGGTGGTGGCGCTGACCCGGGCCAAGGCGCGGCTGATCTTCGAGACCGAGGCGCATCCGCGCAGCATGAAGGCGCGGCTGATGGTGCAGACCGCCAAGCTGGGCAAGGCGCAGCTCGACCGCAAGTTCGCGCGGCGGGTCGGGGATTTCATCGCCGCCCTCGTCTCGGGCCAACACGCCTGAGCCTTCCGCCCGGCCCGCAGCGGCGCTGCCCGGCCGCGCTTACTCGGCGGCGGCCGCTTGCGACTGCGCCGCGCGCAGCGGGTCGGCGGGATAGACGCCCAGGATGTTCAGGCTGGAGGTGAAATAATCCAGCTCTTCCAGCGCGCGGGCGACATGCGGGTCTTCGGGGTGGCCCTCGATGTCGGCATAGAATTGCGTGGCGGTAAAGACGCCGTCCACCATGTAGCTTTCCAGCTTGGTCATGTTGACGCCGTTGGTGGCAAAGCCGCCAAGCGCCTTGTAAAGCGCGGCCGGAATGTTGCGCACCCGAAAGACGAAGCTGGTCATCATGGTCGTGCCGCCCTCGGCATTGGCGCGGCGGCTGAAATCGGGCTGCCGCGCCATGACCAGGAAACGGGTGGTGTTGTTCTGGCGGTCCTCGATCCCCGAGGCGAGTTCCTCGAGCCCGTAGATCTCGCCCGCCAGCGGCGCGGCCAGCGCGGCCAGCGCCGGCTCGCCCCGGCGCGCGACCTCCAGCGCCGAGCCGGCGGTGTCGGCGCCGATCACGCTGCGGATGGCGTGGCGGCGCAAAAAGCCGCGGCACTGGCCCAGAAGCACCGGATGGCTCATGGCTTCGCTGATCTGCGACAGCTTCGTGCCCGGCACCGCCAGCAGGCTGATGCGCACCCGCACGAATCCCTCGTCGATGATGTGCAGCCCGGTCTCGGGCAGCAGGTGATGGATGTCCGCGACCCGGCCGTAGGTCGAGTTCTCGACCGGCAGCATGGCCAGTTCGGCACGGCCGCTGCGCACCGCTTCGATCGTATCCTCGAAGGTGCGGCAGGGCAGCGCCTCCATCTGCGGGCGATAGGAGCGGCAGGCCTGGTGGCTGTAGGCGCCGGGTTCGCCCTGGAATGCGATCACGTTCTGGGTCGAGGCGTCGGTCATGGATCACACCTTGGCTTGGGGTGGCGTCTTGGGGCCGTGCCCTGTGCCGGGGCGGCCTCTACGTCCGTTTTGTGCTTTGCGAGCGACAACTACACCTTGAACCGGCGGAACAAAAGCGGGTAGATACGGCCAAATCCACGGACAGCCCAGGGGATCCGCAGATATGTTCGATACCATGACCGTCACCAAGGCAGCCGGTGCGCTGATCGGCTCGCTTCTGTTCCTTCTGCTGATGAGCTGGGCGGCATCGGGTATCTTTCACGTCGGCACCTCGGGCCACGGCGCCGAGGGCGAAGAGCATGCCCAGGCATATACCATCCCGGTCGAGAGCGCCGGCGGCGCCGAGGGCGAGGCCGTGGACGAAGGCCCCGATTTTGCCACCGTCCTGGCCTCGGCCGATCCCGCCGCTGGCGAGAAGGTGTTCGGCAAGTGCAAGGCCTGCCACAAGCTGGACGGCAACGATGGCGTCGGCCCGCATCTGAACGGCGTCGTCGGCCGCACGGTCGCAGGCGTCGATGGCTTCAACTATTCCGACCCGATGAAGGCGCATGGCGGCGACTGGACCCCCGAGGCGCTGCAGGAATTCCTGACCAACCCGAAAGCGGTGGTCAAGGGCACCAAGATGGCCTTCGCCGGCCTGCCCAAGATCGAGGATCGCGCCAACCTGATCGCCTATCTGGAAGGCCAGCAGTAATCGGCCGGCCCATGCCGCGCAAGGATGGGGCGTCCCTTGGGGGCGCCCTTTTTGCTTGCCGCGGCCGTGCCGGGCGCGGCGGATCACGCAATTGCATGTTGAACCGGGGCCGAGGGCTGCTAGCTTTGGCGCCCGAGGCAGGCTGCTGCCCGAGCAAGACCCAAACAAGGATCGACAAGACCCGATGACGATGCGTTTCCTGCGACATGCCCCGATGGTTGCCCTTGTGGCGTTGCTGCCCGGCTGGACCCTGGCGCAGGAGCAGCAGAAGCAGGAGCCCAAGACCATCGTGTCGCACGGCATCTCGGTCTTCGGCGAGCCCGAACTGCCCGCCGATTTCCCGCATCTGCGCTATGTGAACCCGGAGGCGCCCAAGGGCGGCGAGATTTCGGAAAGCTGGCTGGGCGGTTTCGACAGCTACAATCCCTTTACCCATCGCGGCCGCGCCGGCCGGCTTTCGGTCATCATGCTCGAACGGCTGATGGAGGATCCGGCGGATGAGCGTGGTTCGTCCTATTGCCTGCTTTGCGAGACCATCGAATATCCCGAAAGCCGCGACTGGGTGATCTTCCACCTGCGGCCCGAGGCGAAGTTCTCGGACGGATCGCCGCTGACCGCGCATGACGTGCTGTTTTCCTTCGAGCTCTTGCGCGACAGGGGGCTGTCTTCCTATCGCACCGGCATCGCCAAGATGGTCGCCAAGGCCGAGGTGATCGACGATCACACCATCAAGTTCATATTCCAGCCGGATTATCCGCGCCGCGACGTGATCCAGCAGGCCGGTAGCCAGATCGTCTTCTCGCGCGAGGATTTCCGCAAGAACGACCGCGACATCGAGCGGTCGAGCAATATCCCCTTCCTCGGCTCGGGGCCCTATGTCTTCGATGCGGCCGAGATGGGCCGCTCGATGACGGTGCGCCGCAACCCGGACTACTGGGGCAAGGACTTGCCGATCAACGTCGGGCGCCACAATTTCGACAAGATCCGCTTCGAGTATTTCACCGATTACGACGCCGCTTTCGAGGCCTTCAAGGCCGGGGTCTATACCTTCCGCAACGAGGTTTCCTCGATCCACTGGGCGACGCGCTACGATTTCCCGGCTCTGAGATCCGGTGCGGTCAAGCGGGAAATGCTGCCCAACGGCGATCTCGCGACCGGCCAGTCCTGGATCTTCAACCTGCGGCGCGAGAAATGGCAGGACATCCGCGTCCGCGAGGCGATCGGGCTGGTGTTCAACTTCGAATGGTCGAACGAGACGCTGTTCTACGGGCTCAACACCCGGGTCAACTCCTTCTGGGACAACAGCGATCTGGCCGCCACGGGCAAGCCGTCCGGGGCCGAGCTGGAACTGCTGAAGCCGCTGGCCAAGGATCTGCCCGAGGGCGTCCTGACCGAGGATGCCGTGGTCCAGCCCGTTTCGGGCAAGTCGCAGCTCGACCGCAGGAACCTGCGCAAGGCCTCGGCGCTTCTGGACGAGGCGGGCTGGAAGGCCGGTTCCGACGGGATGCGCGTGAATGCGAAGGGCGAGCGGCTGAAGCTGGAAATCCTGAACGACAACCAGAGCTTCGACCGCATCATCAACCCCTTCGTGCAGAACCTGCGCGCGCTTGGCATCGATGCGGTGAACGCGCGGGTGGACGACGCCCAGATGACTGCCCGCACCCGCAGCCACGATTTCGACATGATCACCGACAATTTCCTGCTGGGATTCTATGTCGGCGGCGGGACCGAGCAGGTCTTCGGCTCCGAGAACGTGGGCGACGTCTTCAACCCGGCCGGCCTGGCCAATCCCGCCATCGACGCGCTGATCGAAAAGGGCATCCAGGCAACCACGCAGGAAGAGATGGACACCATCATCCATGCGCTGGACCGCAGCCTGCGCGCGCTGCGCTTCTGGGTGCCGCAATGGTACAAGGCCGAGCATACCGTCGCATATTACGACATTTTCGCCCATCCCGAGACCTTGCCGCCCTATGCGCTGGGTGAGCTTGATTTCTGGTGGTATGACGCGGATAAGGCGGAAAAGCTGAAACAATCCGGCGCGCTGCGCTAGGTCCCCCGGGGCCGGCGCGGATCAAGGCGGAGCAAGGGGACGGATGGCAGCCTATATCCTGCGGCGCTTGTTGCTGATCATACCCACGCTGATCGGCATCATGCTGGTCAACTTCACGCTGACGCAATTCGTCCCCGGCGGCCCGATCGAGCAGGTGATCGCCCGCGTCCAGGGCGAGGGCGACGCGCTGCGCAACATCACCGGCGGCGCCGGCGACGCACCCCAGAATACCGAATATGCCGGCGCCCGCGGCATCCCGCCCGAATTGCTGGACCAGTTGGAAGTGCAGATGGGCTTTGCCAAGATCGTCTGCACCCCCGCGCATCAGGGTGAGCCGGACCTGAAATCCCCCGACTGCGCCAAGGAAAAGATCGGCGCGGCCGAACGTTTCCTGATCATGCTGGGCAATTATGTCCGCTTCGATTTCGGCATCAGCTTCTTCCGCTCGATCTCGGTCATCGACCTGGTGCTGGAAAAGATGCCGGTCTCGATCACGCTGGGGCTGTGGTCCACGCTGATCGCCTATCTGATCTCGATCCCGCTGGGCATCCGCAAGGCGGTCAGGAACGGCACCTCCTTCGACACCTGGACCTCGGGCGCGATCATCGTGGGCTATGCCATCCCGGCCTTCCTGTTCGCGGTCCTGCTGATGGTGCTGTTCGCGGGCGGCAGCTATTGGCAGATCTTTCCGCTGCGCGGGCTCACCTCGGACAACTGGTCCGACCTGAGCCTTTGGGGCAAGGTCAAGGACTATCTGTGGCACATCGCCCTGCCGGTGACCGCCACCACCATTTCCAGCTTTGCCACGCTGACGCTGCTGACCAAGAACAGCTTCCTGGACGAGATCAACAAGCAATATGTCATGACCGCCCGCGCCAAGGGCCTGACCGAGGGGCGGGTGCTTTACGGCCATGTCTTCCGCAATGCGATGCTGATCGTGATCGCCGGGTTTCCGTCCATGTTCCTGGGCGTGTTCTTCGGCTCGTCGATCCTGATCGAGACGATCTTTTCGCTGGACGGGCTGGGCCGGCTGGGCTTCGAGGCCGCCGTGCAGCGCGACTATCCGGTGATCTTCGGCACGCTTTACGTCTTTGGCCTCATGGGCCTGGTGGTCGGGATCCTGTCGGACCTGATGTATGTGCTGGTCGATCCGCGCATCGATTTCGAGCGGAGGGCCGGCTGATGGCGATGACCGAGCTGAACCGCCGCCGGCTGCGGAATTTCCGCCGCAACAAGCGTGCCTTCTGGTCGCTGGTCGTCTTTACCGTGCTGTTCGTGGCCTCGCTGTTCGCGGAACTGATCGCCAACGACAAGCCGGTCCTGGTCAGCTACAAGGGCGAACTGCATTTCCCGGTCTATCGCTTCTATCCCGAGACGGCCTTCGGCGGCGATTTCGGCACCGAGGCGATCTATACCGATCCCGGCGTGCAATGCCTGATCCGCACCGGCGGGCGTGAGGAATGCTGGGACGACCCCGAGGCCACCGAGCGCGAGGCGCGCGAAACCGGCCAGGTCGCGGGCGAGGCGGTCGAGCGGGGCTGGATGCTGTGGCCGCCGATCCCCTATCACTATCGCACCATCAACAATGTCGGCACCGCCCCCAGCGCACCCGATGCGGCGCATTGGCTGGGCACGGACGACACGGCGCGGGACGTGCTGGCGCGGGTGATCTATGGCTTCCGCCTGTCGATCATGTTCACGTTGATCGTGACCGTGGTCGCCTCGCTTCTGGGCATCGCGGCGGGGGCGGTGCAGGGCTATTTCGGCGGCCGCACCGACCTGGTGTTCCAGAGATTGCTTGAGATATGGGGCTCAACCCCATCGCTTTACGTGATTATCATCTTGTTCGCGATCCTGGGGCGAAGCTTCTGGCTGCTGGTTTTCGTCTCGATCCTGTTCGGCTGGCCGGCGCTGGTCGGCGTGGTGCGGGCCGAGTTCCTGCGGGCGCGCAACTTCGAATATGTCCGGGCGGCGCGCGCGCTTGGGGTCAGTGACCGCGTCATCATGTTCCGCCATATCCTGCCCAACGCCATGGTGGCGACGCTGACCATGCTGCCGTTCGTTGTCACCGGCACCATCTCGTCGCTGGCGGCGCTGGATTATCTGGGCTACGGCCTGCCCAGCTCGGCCCCCTCGCTGGGCGAACTGGCCTTGCAGGCCAAGCAGAACCTGCAGGCGCCCTGGCTGGGCTTCACCGCCTTCTTCAGCTTTGCCATCATGTTGTCGCTGCTGGTGTTCATCTTCGAGGGCGTGCGCGACGCCTTCGACCCAAGAAAGACCTTTCGATGACGCCGGTTCTGGAAGTCAGCGACCTGCGGGTGGGGTTCCGGCAGGACGGGCAGCTTGCGCCCGCCGTCAAGGGCGTCAGCTTTACCGTCGGCAAGGGCGAGACGGTGGCGCTGGTCGGCGAATCCGGCTCGGGCAAATCGGTCACGGCGCTTTCGACGGTGCGGCTGCTGGGCGAGGCGGCAGAGGTCTCGGGCTCGGTCCGCTATGACGGGCGCGAATTGCTGGGCGCGGCCGAGCCGGAACTGCGTCGGGTGCGCGGCAACGACATCAGCTTCATCTTTCAAGAGCCGATGACCTCGCTGAACCCCCTGCACACGCTGGAGCGGCAGCTTGCCGAAAGCCTGGCGCTGCATCAGGGGCTGCGCGGCGCGGCGGCGCGGGCGCGCATCATCGAGCTGCTGACCCGCGTCGGCATCCGCGACCCGGAAACGCGGCTTGCCGATTACCCGCACCAGCTGTCCGGCGGCCAGCGCCAGCGGGTGATGATCGCCATGGCGCTGGCGAACGGGCCGGAACTGCTGGTCGCGGATGAGCCGACGACGGCGCTGGACGTGACCATCCAGGCGCAGATCATGGAACTCTTGGCAGAGCTCAAGGCTGCCGAGGGGCTGTCGATGCTGTTCATCAGCCACGACCTGGGCCTGGTGCGGCGCATCGCCGACCGGGTCTGCGTGATGAAGGGCGGCGAGATCGTCGAGCAGGGCCCGGTCGAGCAGATCTTTGCCCATCCGCAGCACGAATATACCCGCATGTTGCTGGCCGCCGAGCCACAGGGCCGCGCCGACCCCATTCCCGCCGACGCGCCGCAGGTCGTGGCGACGCAGGATCTGCGGGTCTGGTTCCCGATCCAGCGCGGCTTCCTGCGCCGCACCGTCGGCCATGTGAAGGCGGTGAACGGCGCCACGATCTCGGTCCGCGCCGGCGAGACCCTGGGCATCGTCGGTGAATCCGGCTCGGGCAAGACCACGCTGGCGCTGGCGATCATGCGGCTGATCGAGAGCGAGGGGCCGATCCTCTACATGGGCCGCGACATCTCGAAACTGCCGGGTCGGGCGCTGCGCGGCTTGCGCCGCGACATGCAGATCGTATTCCAGGATCCCTTTGGCAGCCTGTCGCCGCGCATGACGGTCGAGCAGATCATCTCCGAGGGCCTGGGCGTGCATGGCATCGAGCCGGGCCGCGACCGCCGCGGGATGGTGGACGAAATCATGCGCGAGGTCGGGCTGGACCCCGCCACCATGCACCGCTATCCGCATGAATTCAGCGGCGGCCAGCGCCAGCGCATCGCCATCGCCCGCGCCATGATCCTGAACCCCAGGCTGGTGGTGCTGGACGAGCCGACCAGCGCATTGGACATGACCGTGCAGGTGCAGATCGTCGAGCTTTTGCGGCGGCTGCAACGCAAGCACGGGCTTACCTTCCTGTTCATCAGCCACGACCTGCGCGTCGTGCGTGCCATGTCGCACCAGATCATGGTCATGCGCGCGGGCGAGGTGGTCGAGCAGGGATCGACCCAGGCGGTCTTCGACAATCCGCAAAGCGACTACACTCGCCGTCTGATCGAGGCGGCGTTTCTTACGGTAATAAGTGAAGATTTTTCGGTAATTTAATGAAAATACTGTTTGTTCACCAAAATTTCCCGGCCCAGTTCCTGCATCTGGCGCCGGCGCTGGCCGCGCGCGGCCATCACGTCATGAGCTTGACGGACGAAAAGAACCCGCGCCCTTCGCCCGTCCGCGTGGTGCGCTACAAGACGCCGCCCGAACTGAACCTGTCGCCGATGCTGGGCCGGACCTATAGCGAGATGGCCGAGCGCGGCTGGCTGGCCGCGCGCGGCTGCCGGGCGCTGCGCGATCGTCACGACTATACCCCCGACCTGATCTTCGGCCATAGCGGCTGGGGCGAGACGCTGTTCCTGCGCGAGATCTGGCCGGACGCAAAGCTGCTGGTCTATGCCGAACTGATGTATCGCACGCGCGGCCATGACGTCGGCTTCGATCCCGAGATCAGCCCCGACAGCGACGAGGCGCGGGTCAACACCGTCGCGCGCTCGGCGCATCTGATCCAGGGGCTGGTGCAGGCCGATGCCGGGCTGGCGCCGACGCGGTATCAGGCGGATTCCTTTCCGCCCGAATTGCGCCGCAAGCTGACGGTGATCCATGACGGCATCGACACAGTAAAGGTCTGCCCCAATCCGCTGGCGGAATTCCCGCTGCCGGACGGGCGCAAGTTGCGGGCGGGGGACGAGGTGCTGACCTATGTGTCGCGCTCGCTCGAACCCTATCGCGGCTTTCACCGCTTCATGCGCGCGCTGCCCGAGGTGCTGCGGGCGCGGCCGAATGCGCAGGTGGTGCTGGTCGGCGGCGAAGGCGTCAGCTATGGTGGCCTGCCCAAGGATGCGGCCGGCTGGAAGGAAAAGCTGCTGGCCGAACTCGACGGCCAACTGGACCTGTCGCGTGTCCATTTCATGGGCCGCGTGCCCTATCCGCAATATCTGGCGCTGTTGCAGGTCAGCCGGGTGCATTGCTACCTGACCTATCCCTTTGTGCTGAGCTGGTCGCTGACCGAGGCGATGGCGGCGGGCTGTTATGTCGTCGGCTCGGATACCGAGCCGGTGCGCGAACTGGTCCGCGACGGCAAGAATGGGCGGCTGGTGCCGTTCTTCGACCAGTCGGCGCTGGAGGTGGCGCTGATCCGCGGGCTTGCCGGCGACCCCGATGCCGCGCGGCTGCAAGCGGCGGCGCGCGAAACCATCCTGCAAGGTTATGACCTGCACCGCCACAGCCTGCCGCAGTTGGTCGACTGGGTGGAAAGCTTCGCGTCCTAAAGCTCGATCTCGTTTTCCGGATCGCGCTCGGGTAGCGGCAGCGGCGCGTCGGGGGTGTCGGGCAGCGGGTCCAGGCGCGGATCGTCCCCGGGCGCGGGGCGCAGCATGTCGCGCAGCGCATCGCCGACCGGCGGGGGCGGCGGCGCATCGGCACGGCGGCGGATCAGGATGTCGCCATTTTCCAGCCGCTCGGGCGCCTGATAGTTGCGCACATCGTCCATCAGCTTGCCGATATCCTCGAAGACCGGCGCGACCGCGCCCAGCGTATCGCCCAGATCGCGGCCCAGCCGGTCCAGATGCGGCTCGGCCTGGTCCAGCAGGTTGCGCATGAAGTTTTCAAGGCCCCGTTCCAGCATGTCGGATTCCGGCGCGGGCATGTCCTCGGAGGGCGGTTCGTCTGCCAGCGGCGGCTCGTAATCCTGCGCCACGGCGGCTGGGGCCATGAGCGCGCAGAGGATCGCGGGGACAAGGAGGTTGCGCATGGGCCGGTCCTTCGGCTGTTCGCAGGGGAAACGGATGCCGGACCGGGCGGGTTCCCTCAGGCCGGGCGCATCCGGTGCATGTTGCGGAAATTCTCCCAGGCTTCGTTCAGCGCGCGGGTGCGGGCTTCGGCCAGGCGGATCGCCTCGGGCGGCAGCCCGCGGGCGATGGCGCGGTCGGGGTGGTTCTCGCGCACCAGGTCGCGCCAACGCCGCCGCGCCTCGGGCAAGGGGGTCTCGGGCGTCACGCCCAGCACCTCGCACGAGGGGCAGCCCTGCCGGCGGTCGTGGCGGGCACGGATCGCTGCCACCTGCTCGGGCGGCAGGCCGAAGATGCGCGCCACCTCGTCGATGAAGACGATCTCGGCCTCGTGCAGGTCGGTATCGGCGACGGCGATGATGAACAGCCCCTCGACCACATCGGCCAGCACCGGGTCGCCCTGCGGGAACATGGCCGCGATGCGCCGGGCCCAGGCGTCGAAGCCGGCCACGTCCTGCCGCGCCAGGTCGAAGACGCGGGCGGCGTTCTTTTCCTCGGATCGCGGGATGATGAAGACGCGGCGAAAGGCCGCGACCTCCGAGCGTGCCACCGTGCCGTCGGCCTTGGCGAGCTTGGCCCCCAGCGCGATCACGGCGATGGTGAAGGCGACCGATTTCTCGGGCGGGGTGGCGGATCGGCGTGCGCCGACGATCGCCGCCAGCCGGTCGGCGATGCGCTGCCAGAAGCTGCGCGGCTTCGGCAATTCGGGGCAGGGCTGTTTCTGGTCCTTGATCGCGGCGTCCATGGCGTGCAGCCTAGGTGGGGCGACGGGTCAAGTCCACTGACATTCCCGCCAGTTATGCGGCTTTACCTGCGGCTTTCCAGTGCCGCCTTGATCACCAACACGACCAGCGCGATGACGGTCAGGGTCGAGGCTGCGGCAAAGGCGCCGGTGGTGTTGAGATCGTTGAACATCAGCTCGATCTGCAACGGCAGGGTGTTGGTCTGGCCCCGGATCGAGCCGGAAACCACCGAGACCCCGCCGAATTCGCCCACCGCGCGGGCGGTGCAGAGCACCGCGCCGTAAAGCAGCGCCCAGCGGATGTTGGGCAGGGTCACGCGGGAAAACACCTGCCAGCCGCGCGCGCCCAGCGTGACCGCCGCCTGCTCCTGCTCCGAGCCCTGGGCCTGCATCAGCGGCAGCACCTCGCGCACCACGAAGGGGGCGGTGACGAACATGGTGACCAGCACGATGCCGGGCAGGGCGAACATGACCTTCAGGTCATGCGCGGCGAGCCACGGTCCCAGCAGGCCCTGCCGGCCGTAAAGCAGCAGGTAGCAGATGCCGGCGATGATCGGCGAGATCGAAAAGGGGATCTCGATCAGCACCATCAGAAGCTTGCGCCCCGGAAAGCGGAAGCGGGCGATGGCCCAGGCGGCGGCGATGCCGAAGGCGATGTTGACCGGCACCACGATCACCGCGACCACCGTGGTCAGCCAGATCGCATGCACGACCAGCGGGTCGGCGATGTTCTTCAGATAGACCGCCCAGCCGTCTGCGAAGGCGCGCCAGAAGATGAAGGCCAGCGGTGCCACGACGAAGATCGCCGTCAGCGCGAAGGCCAGCCCGATCAGCAGGCGCGGCGCGGTGCGGCTTTGGCCGGGGGCGTGGGTCAGCGCAAGGGTGCTCATCATCGCGCCTCCAGATGGCGGGCGGCGCGGAACTGGATCAGGTTCGACAGCGCCAGCAGGATCAGCGCGATGAGCAGCAGCACCAGCGCGATGGCGGCGGCGCCCTGGTAGTCGTATTCCTCAAGCCGGATGAAGGCGAGGAGCGCCGCGATCTCGGTCTTGAAGGGCAGGTTGCCGGCGATGAACACCACCGCGCCGAACTCGCCCAGGGATCGGGCGAAGGCCACGGTCGAACCCGCCAGCCAGGCCGGCAGGATCGCCGGCAGCACGACGCGGCGGAAGATGGCGAAGGGCCGGGCGCCCAGCGTCATCGCCGCCTGCTCCAGCGCCGGGTCCAGATCCTCCAGCACCGGCTGGATGGCGCGCACCACGAAGGGGATCGAGGTGAAGGTCATGGCCAGGATCACGCCGCCCAGCGTATAGACCAGCTCGATGCCCGCCCCGGTCAGCGGCGCGCCGAACCAGCCGTTCGCCGAATAAAGCGCGGTCAGCGAGATGCCGGCGACGGCCGTCGGCAAGGCGAAGGGGATGTCCATCAGCGCGTCCAGGATGCGCTTGCCGGGAAAGTCGTAGCGGGTCAGCACCCAGGCCATCAGAAGCCCGTAGAAGGCGTTGAAGACGGTGGCCGCCGCGGCGGCGGTCAGCGTCACCCGCAGCGCCGCCAGCGTGCGCGGCGCGGTGACGATGGCCCAGAACCGCACCGGCCCGATCTCGGCCCCTTTCAGGACCAGTGCGATCACCGGGATCATGATCACCAGCGCGACGTAAAGCAGCGTCGTGCCGAGGCTCAGCGAGAACCCCGGCAACACGCGTTTCGCGCGGATCGGCGCGGCGGCGGCGCTCATTGGTTGACGAAGACCTTGTCGAGGATGCCGCCCTCGGCCAGGTGCTCGGCCGTGACCTTGTCCCAGCCGCCGAAGACCTCGTCCACGGTCAAGAGCTTCACCTCGGGGAACTCGGCGGCGTATTTCGCCGTAACCGCCTCGTCCGTGGTGCGGTAATGGTTCTCGGCCAGCGTCTCTTGCGCCTCGGGCGAATAGAGCCAGTTGAGATATTCGGTCGAAACTTCGGCCGAGCCGTTCTTTTCGGCATTCTCGGTCACCAGCGCGACCGGGAAGGCGGCGAACAGGCTGGTCGCCGGGGTCACGGCCTCGAAGCCCTGCGCCTCGTATTGCTTGGCGATGCCCTTGGTCTCGGCCTCGAAGGTGATCAGCACGTCGCCGATATTGCGCTCGGCGAAGGTCTGGGTGGCGGCGCGGCCGCCGGTGTCGAAGACCGGCACGTTGGCAAAGATCTTGCCGACGAATTCCTGCGCCTTCTCGGGCGTGCCGCCCTCTTGCGTCAGGGCATAGGCATAGGCGGCCAGATAGGTATAGCGCCCGTTGCCGCTGGTCTTGGGGTTCGGGAACACCGCCTGCACGTCGTCGCGCGCCAGGTCCGACCAGTCCTTGATGCCCTTGGGATTGCCCTCGCGCACCAGGAAGGCCGGCAGCGAGTAATAGGGCGAGGCGCCGTTCGGCAGGGCATCGCGCCAGTCCTCGGCCACCAGCCCGTTCTGCGCCAGCACGTCCACGTCGGTCTCCTGGTTGAAGGTGACCACATCGGCCGGCAGCCCCTCTAGGATGGCGCGCGCCTGTTTCGACGAGCCGCCATGGCTTTGGTCGATGGTCACGTCGCGGCCGGTCTTGTCCTTCCAATAGGCCTGGAATTCGGGGTTCAGCGCCTCGAACAGTTCGCGGGCGATGTCATAGCTGACATTCAGGATCTTGTCCTGGGCAAGCGCCGGGCTGCTGCCCAGGAGCAGGGCCAGTGCGGCGACGTGAAGCTTGCGGATCATCATAGGCTTTTCTCCTTGCGGGGGAATTCGGTGGCGGCGGGTTGCGGAGACAGGGCGCGGGGGCCGGGAAAGATCGTGCCCGCCTCGGGGCGCAGGTCGACGCGGGCTCCGGGGACGAGGCCCTGCGCCTCGGGTGCGCGGCGGGGCAGGTCGATGCCGAACCGGCCCGTGCCGTCCGTTCCCTTGTCATCCGCCAGGTCCAGTCGCAGCAGGGCGCCGTTGCTGGTGCGATGCGTGATCTGCCAGCGCCCGGCGGGATCGGGCAGGGGCGTCACGTCCGCGGGGCGCAGGAACAGCGTGGCCGGCCCGTCGGGCAGGGCGCGGCGGGGCAGGCGGCTGCCGTCCAGCCCCGGCGCCTCGGCCCGGCCGGCTTGCAGCGTGACCGGCAATTCGATGGTCGCGCCCATGAAGCGGGCGACGAAGGGGCTGGCGGGATGGTCGTGGATCTGGTCGGCATTGCCGATCTGCTCGATCCGGCCGTCGCCCATGACCACGACGCGGTCGGCCAGCTCGAATGCCTCTTCCTGGTCATGGGTGACGAAGATGGTGGTCGAGCCGGTCTGGTCATGCACCTCGCGCAGCCAGGCGCGCAGGTCGCGGCGAACAGCAGCATCCAGCGCGCCGAAGGGTTCGTCCAGCAGGAGCACGGTGGGCTCGATGGCCAGCGCCCGGCCAAGGGCGACGCGCTGGCGCTGCCCGCCCGAAAGCTGCGCCGGATAGCGCTCGCCCAGATGGGCGATCTGCAGGAACTCCAGTAGCTGGTCGACCTTGGCCGCGATCACCGCCTTGCCCGGCCGCTCTGCGCGCGGGCGCACGGTCAGTCCGAAGGCGATGTTGTCGCGCACGCTCATATGCGGAAACAGCGCGTAATGCTGGAATACGAAGCCGATGCGGCGGTCCTGCGCCGCCAGATGCAGCCAGTCGGCACCATGCACCACCAGCCCGCCCGAATTCGGCCATTCCAGCCCGGCGATGATCTTCAGAAGCGTGGTCTTGCCCGAGCCCGAGGGACCGAGCAGCGCCACCAATTCGCCCGATTCGATGGTCAGGTCGATGCCGCGCAGCACCGCAGTGCCGTCGAAGCTTTTGGTCATGTGCTCGATGACGATGGACATGGGCGCCTCCGTTTCCGTTGCAGAGGTAGCGGGCGCATCCTGGACCGGCAAGCCGCAGGGACGCGGCGGATGGCGCGGCGTGGCGAATGTTTTCCCGCCGCTGGCCGGGCGGCGGATCGCTGTTCCCCCTTGCCCCTCCCCAAGCGGAAAGCGTCCGGGCCGGGCCGGGCTACGGGGCGCATTCTTCCTTATTTTTCATGCCGTCCGGACGCACGGGGCTTCGCAAGCCGGCGTGGTGCTGCTAGGGTCCGCCCCGCAGCGGACAAGGGGGCACGGCGATGGATGGAGAGGGTCTGGCGATCGGGCGGGAAAGCCCCCTGGGCGAGGACCTGGCATTGCTGTTCGAACGCCATACCGCCGACATGCATGCCGACACGCCACCGGAATCGATCCACATGCTGCCGCGCTCCGCGCTGGTCAGCCCGGAAATCGCGTTTTTCGTGCTGCGCGAGGGCGGCGTCCCGGTCGGCATGGGCGCGGTCAAGCGCATCGCTGCGGATCATGGCGAGATCAAGTCCATGCATGTGCTGGCCGAGGCGCGCGGCCGTGGCCATTCGCGCCGCATGCTCGACGCGCTGATCGCCCATGCGCGATCCGAGGGCATGGCACGGCTGAGCCTTGAGACGGGCGTGCAGCCGACCTTCGTCGCCGCGCGCGGGCTTTATGCGCGGGCGGGTTTCGTCGAATCCGCGCCCTTTGGCGATTACCGGCCCGATCCGAACAGCGTCTTCATGACGATAGACCTGGAAGGCGCTGATTGAGCGGTTGATTCAGCCGTCGTCCTGCGCCATGACTGCCGCCATGCGGCCCCGTAGCTCAACTGGATAGAGCAAGCGCCTTCTAAGCGCTAGGTTCCGGGTTCAAGTCCTGGCGGGGTCGCCATTCTATCAAAAAATTGTTTTAATACGATACGTTAGCGGCGCTGTTTCCATTCCGGGCCGGTCCTTGCTGCGCCGGTCTGGCCGATATCCGCCGTCATGCCCGGCAGGCGGTTCTGGTCGCGCCCATGATCTGATACCCTATCGAAAGTTGCATTTCATCGGATCAACTCTCTCAAGGCGGGTATCTATGTCCTTTGCATCGGCGAACGAACGCTATTTCGTCAGTTTGGTCAACCAGGCCCGCCGGGCCGAAGGACATTCCGCGCTGGCCATCGAAAAACGGCTGAACGATTCCTCGGAGGATCATAGCCGCTGGATGCTGGAGGCGGATGTATTTTCCCATACCGGCCGGGGCGGTTCGTCCTCGCGCGAGCGGATGGAGGCGGCGGGCTTCGATCTGGCCGGTGGCTGGATGACGGCGGAGAACATCGCCTATGTCAGCATCCAGGGCGAAAGCGACCTTCGCGACGAGATCCGCCAATTGCACCAGAACCTGATGGACAGCCCCGGCCATTACAGGAACATCATGAGCGACGCCGCCTATATCGGCATCGGGCTGGAGGTGGGCTATCTCAAGGTGAACGGCCGCGATTACAAGGTGCTGATGGCGACGCAGAACTTTGCCGATACGGATGGGCAGGTGCGCGTCGATACCGGCACCTTCGCCCGGGTTGCAGAGCCTGCGCCCAACTTGGCGATGCAGACCCGCGCGGACTGGCTGGAAACCTTCAACGGCGAGCTTTTTGTCACGCCCGGACCCGCGCAGAACACGCCGCGCAACGACGATTATCGTCTGACGGCCAGACATGACGTGGCCTCGGGCGGGAACGGCAACGACTGGATGGAAGGCAGGGCGGGTCGCGATACGCTGAACGGCAATGCGGGCCACGACCGGCTTATCGGCGGTGCCGGCTTCGATTCCCTCAACGGCGGTTACGGCAACGATACGCTGCAAGGCGGCGACGGCAACGACACGCTGGTCGGCGCCGCCGGGCGTGACCAGCTTCGCGGCGGCGCGGGCAATGACACGCTGTGGGGAGGTGCGGGATACGACACCTTGCTGGGCGGGCCCGGCGCCGACAAGCTGGACGGCGGGGCGGGCAATGACTGGCTGAGAGGAGAGAGCGGCAACGACACCCTGACCGGCCGCGCGGGCAACGATACGCTGCATGGCGGTTATGGCAATGACGTGCTGAATGGTGGCTATGGCGCCGATGCGTTCATCTTTCGCAGCGGTCACGGCGCGGATACCATCTATGGCTATCAGCAGGGCCTCGACAGGCTGCTGATCGGGAACGGCCTGCTGGACGCCAATCCTGCCGCCTTCATCCGCGACCACATGCGCAAGACCGCGAATGGGGTGGTTATCGATTTCGGCGACGGCGACCGGATCGTCGTCAACGGCCAGGGCCTGACCGTCGCCGGAGTGGCGGACGACATCTTCGCGATCTGACGCCTGGCCTCGGCTTTGGCGGGAAATCGGTGGCTGCAGGGTTTTGAGGCGTTTCCCCTGTCCGCCCCTTGTGCGAGGCGCGCGGTGACGGTGACGGCGCTGCCAACCCGTTCAGGCGCCGCGCCGTCGGCAGAATCTTCGCGCCAATCGGATCGATTCTCAAAGCAATTTGCGGGGCTGCGGCAATGACGCGCATCTGCCCGCGATTCGCGACGGACTTCAATGCGATAAGGGCTCTGGCTGACGCATCGGCGTATCGAGCGCGATGCTTTTCGTGCCCGAAGAGAGCAGAATGCGGACCGGCCCGGAGAAGGATGTCGCAAGGCGCCATCCCAGATGCGGCAACAGCCCGGTGCCGGAACAGGTGGTCTGACCGTTACGCTCCGGTGCGCGAGGCGTAGAACTTGGGCGGCCAGTGCCCCGAGGCACCAATGCGCGAGCCGTCACGAGAACGCTCAGGAGAGGACCGGGAATTTCAGGGATCATATGGTGCCCGGAGGCGGATTCGAACCACCGACACGCGGATTTTCAATCCGCTGCTCTACCAACTGAGCTATCCGGGCGCCGGAGCATCTTGCTTCGGACTGGCGCGTTGTTATGGCAGGGCCGTCTCGGTGTCCAGAGCCAAAAGCAAAATTTTCACGCGTCCCTGTCATTATCCGGGGCCGGCTCGCCGGGGATGCGATAGTCGCCGCGTAGCCAGCGCGCCAGGTCGACATCCGCGCAGCGGCGCGAGCAGAAGGGCCGATAACGCTCGGAGGCGGGCTTGCCGCAGATCGGGCATTTCATGCGTCGGCCCCTGTCCCGGCCAGCCGCGCCAGCAGGATGCGGTCGCGCTTGCGGCTGAGCTCGTAAAGCCCCATCGCGGTCCAGCCGATCAGCACCGTTTCGGCCGATTCCGAGCGGAAGGCGGCGCGCAGCACCTGTTCCAGCGTGCCGCGGTCGCGCTTGGGCATGGGTGCGAAGTCGATCACGATCTGGCCGCCCAGCCCGCGCAGGCGCAACTGCCGCGGCAGGTCGCGGGCCAGCGCGATATTCGCCTTGAGCCCCGCGGCCGGAGAATGATCGCTGCCGGTATTGACGTCGATGGCGACCAGCGCGCGCAGCGCCTCGATCTCGGCCCAGGCACCGCCGCCCAGGTCCAGGCGCGGGTGCAGCATTTGCAGGACGGCGGCCTCGGCCCCCGTCGCCTCGAAGGCATCGTCCCCGTCCTCGACGCTGTCCGGCGGCGGATCGGCCCAGTCCTGCCAGGCCTGATCGGCGGGTTCGGGCGCATCCAGCAGCAGTTCGGGCGCGCCCTGGTGATCGGCCGTGACGGCTTGCGCAAGCTCAAGAAGCTGCTCGAGTTCGGCCGCGATCCCATCGCTCCCGGCCGTGGCCGCGATCGAGCGAAAGACGATGCCGGGGGGGTCTTCCAGGCCCTCCAGGGCGGCTTCGCCCAGGCGGGTAAGCGCGTCGCGCAATGCGCTGTCGCGGATCCGGCGCGAGACGTTCACGCCGGGCGCGCCGGGCGTCACGATGACATGCCGGCCGCGGAAATTCAGCCGGGCCGAGACCGGCACGGCCTTGCCGTCCTCGGCGCTGCCATTGACCTGCACCAGCAGGGACTGGCCTTCGCGTAGGCCGGAACGGTCGCGCAGGAAGCCGCGCGCGCCTTCGGGCAGGCGCAGGAAGACGCCGCCCTGGCCCTTGACCAGCCGGTCCACCTTGGCGCGGCAGATCGCGCCGGGGGCCAGCGGCGTCGCGCCCGCCGGATCGACGACCAGATCCTCGAGCCGGCCGTCCTGCATCAGGGCCGCCGCATTGCGGCCGAAGATCCGCCCAAGGACGATCTGGCGTCCCTTCATGTCGCTTTTCCTTGAATTCCGATGGCGTCGAGCAGGGATGCGGTTTCGGCCAGCGGCAGCCCGACCACGCCGCTATAGGAGCCCTGCATCCAGATCGCAAAGGCCGAGGCATGGCCCTGGATGGCATAGGCGCCGGCCTTGCCCTGCCACTCGCCGGTGGCGAGATAGGCGTCGATTTGCGCTGCGGTGAGGGGGCGGAAGCGGATGACGGTTTCCACCAGCCGCTCGCGCAGGCGGCCTTCATGGGCCAGCGCGACCGAGGTCAGTACCCGGTGGCGGCGCCCCGAGAGCAGTTGCAGGAAGCGCCGCGCCTCAGCGTCGTCGAGGGGTTTTCCCAGGATCCTGCGCCCCGCCACCACCGCCGTATCGGCGCAGAGGATGGCGCCATGGGCACTGCCGGCAAGCGCCGCGGCCTTTTCGCGCGCCATGCGCCGGACATAGTCGCGCGGGCTTTCGCCGCGCCGCGGGGTTTCGTCGATTTCCGCCGGCAGGATCATGTCGGGCACGATCCCGATCTGGGCCAGCAGTTCCAGCCTTCGCGGACTGGCCGAACCGAGAATCAGCGCCGGCGTGTCGGTTTCCGCTGCGGCGGCGCGCGGCTCGGGACCGTTTCTGGCGCCTCGCGCGACATTCGGCATGGTCACGTCGCGCTCCGAACCGGCGGTCTTACTTGAAGCGGTAATTGATCCGCCCCTTCGTCAGGTCATAGGTGTTCATTTCCACCTGAACCTTGTCGCCGGCGAGGACGCGGATGCGGTTCTTGCGCATCTTTCCTGCCATATGCGCGATGATCTCATGGCCGTTCTCTAGCTCGACCCGGAATGTCGCGTTGGGCAGGAGTTCCTTCACGACGCCGGGAAATTCGAGCATTTCTTCCTTGGCCATGTTCTCTCCTGTAGGGTGACCCGCGTTTTGGGCGGGCGCAAGCTACATGCGTCCAGACGGGCCGTTTTTCAAGGGGAATCTGGGCTTGCCCGGGCTTTCCGCAGTCCGGTGGCATATCGGCACGGGCTATTTCGTGGAAAAGTTGCGCGATTGCGACGATCGGCCCGGGTTGCGCGCGGGCGGTTCATCCGGCCTTGACCATGGGAGGCGTGGGCCCAGCCATGCGGAAGCCGTCGGGGCCTTCGTGATCCGCAAGCGACAACCCCACGTCGTCCGGCGGCGGCTCTGCATCGTCAGGCGGCGGCTCCGCCCCCTCTGTCCGCCAGCCGTCCGCTGTCACCGAGGCGGGGGTGGGCGGCGTGTCCTGGCCGATATCGCGCAGGCGGATGGCATGGAACCCGTCCTTTTCCCCCAGCCGTCCGCGTGCGAGAAGTTGGCCCTGCGGCGTTTCCAGCCTGGCTTCGTCGAGCACGTTCTGGGGCAAGGGCAGCAGCGATCCGGTGGCCAGGCCGCGCAGCTGATGCAGGCTCAGCCGGCGGCGGCAGAGGATGCCCGCCAGCCGGATCGGGGCCTCTTGCACCGCCTCGGCCAGTGATGGCGCGACGGGCGGGTCGGCCGATGGTGCGACCGGCAATCGCGACTGGTTTCCCGCGATGGCGGGCACCGCATCGGGAGGGGCGCCGACCCTGGCCGGCAGGGCGATCATCAGCCTGCCGTCGCGCTGCCCGCCGGTGCCGATGCGAAAGCGGAAATCCAGCCGCGTCATCTCGCCGTCCTCCAGCAGCAACGACAACGGGCGCGGATCGTCCATGAAGGTCGCATAGCGATAGGCACCGAAATCGGGGCAGCCGTCCCGCGCCGCGCATTCCCGGCCCAGTTCTGCCAGCAGCGCATTCACGAAATCGGCCGAGATCGCGGCATCCGTCCGCGTCGGCCTGCGCGGCGGGGCGGGGCGCGAGGTCACGCGGCCGATCGCCTGCATCTCGATCAGCGCGGCCAGCAGGTCGGGGCAGATCGCCACGACGCCAAGCGCGTCGCGCCGGCCCCCGACGACCGCAAGCAAGGCGCGCTCGGGCAGGAGTTCGGGCAATTCGGCCAGCACCATGCCCGCCCGCTCGACCTTTTCGACAAAGACCGGCAGGCCGGCCTGTTTTTCGGCCGCGCGGGCCAGGGCGGTGGCGGCGGCGCGCTCCAGCCGGAATTCGGCGGCCTGCCGTGCGGAAGGGCCCGCAGCCGCGCGGACTCTGTCGCGTTCGGCAATCCAGCGGCGCAGCACCCGGCCGGGCGCCGGGGCCGCGGACCCGTCCCGTTCCGTCCCGGTTGGTCCCGGGTCGTCCGAAGTTTTCCCTGCCGCGCTTTCCATACCCGACCGAATCGATGCTGCCTTTGGCGCAAGATGGCACGGACTGGTTGCGGAAAGGTTTAACCCGCTGCATTTTCCGTATTTTCCGCGCGGCGTGGTGGGCGCGGCGGCAGCGCGATGCGAAAGCAGGCGCCGCCCTGGCCTGGCAGATAGGCGATCGTGCCGCCCAGGAAATCCATGATCTCCTTGCAGATCGCCAGTCCCAGCCCGGCACCCCCGGCGCGCGAGGGATCGTCCAGCCGCGCGAATTTCTCGAAGATCAGCGCGCGGTTTTCCGGGCCGATGCCCGAGCCGTTGTCGTGGATGTCGATCTCGGTCCAGCCCTGGGGGTTGCGGCGGGTGTCGATGCGGATCGCGGGCTCGCTGGCGTCGCAATATTTCCGCGCGTTCGAGATGACGTTGATCAGCACCTGCAACAGCCGGTCCGGGTCGGTGATCACCGGCAGATGCTCGGCGACCGGGTTGCGGCGGATGGCGAATTCGCGCCCCGTCGCACTTGCCCCCGCGGCGGCCAGCGCGCGCCCGATCAGGTCGTGCAGGTTGACGACGCCGGGCTTCAGTTGCGCCCGGCCCGCCTCCAGCACCGAAAGGTCCAGCAGGTCGTCCAGCAGCCGGGTCATGCGGCAGGCCTCGTCCTGGATGATCCCGGCGAAGCGGGCACGGTCCCCGGTGGGCAGGTCCGGTTCCATCAGGATCTCGGAGAAGGCGCGGATCGAGGTCATGGGCGTGCGCAGCTCATGGCTGATCTGGCCGAGAAAGGCGTCCTTCTGCGCGGAAAGCGTGGTCAGCTTCTCGTTGCTTTCCCGCAGCATGGCGGCGGTTCTGGCCAGTTCCGCCGAGGTGATCTCCAGCCGGCGGTTGTCCTCGCGCGCGCGGCTGGCCTCGCCCGCGACCTCCATCAGGTCGGCCACGGTGACGCTGCCGCGCCCGCCGACCCGCGCCATCAGCGCCGAGGCCGTCGCCGCGCCCACCGTGCCGGCCAGGTGGCGCTCGAACCCGGCGAGAAAGCGCGGGGTCAGGTCGGGAAGATAGCCGGATTTTCCCTGATCTTCCGCGGCCTTGCGGAACACCTCCAGCGCATGTTCGTTGCCCCAGATCCGCCCGGCCAGCGTCAGCAGCGCCTCGGCCTGCACCGCTGGGGCGGTTTCGCTGGCGGCGGCGTCGGGGGCGATGGCATGGACGAAGGACAGCGCCTGCAACCGCTCGGTCGGGTCGGGGAAATCCATGAGCGAGGTCAGCACCAGAAGCAGCAGGTTCACCGCCAGCGCCAGCAGCACCGCCCCCGCGAAAGCATCGATTCCGGCAGGAAATGCCGGCGGAGCGGCCAGCCCCAGCGAGGGCAGGAAGACCGCGCGTCCCCAGATCAGCGCTCCCGCGACGATCCCGGCGATGGCGCCCCGCCGGGTCGCGCCGCGCCAGATCAGCCCCGCGATCATGGCCGGCAGCACCTGCGCCATGCCCGAAAAGGCGACCGTCCCCATGGCGGCCAGGGCGGTGGTGCCCCCGGTCATGCGGTGATAGAGCCAGCCCGCGCCGATCACCGAGACGATGGCCAGCCGCCGCGCGTTCAGCATCAATGCGCCCAGATCGTCGCGGGCCTGCGCCGGTTCGGACAGCGCCGTCTGGCGCAGCCAGAGCCACAAGGGCACCAGCCAATGGTTCGCCATCATCGTCGACAGCGCGATGGCGCTGACCACCACCATCGACATGGCCGAGGAAAAGCCGCCCAGGAACACCAGCGCCGCCAGCGTGTCGCGCCCCTGCGACAGCGGCAGGGCCAGCACGTAAAGGTCGGGGTTCGAGCCCTTGGGCAGCAGGTCCGCGCCGACCACGGCGATGGGCAGCACCAGGAAGGACATGGCGGCCAGATAGGCGGGAAAAGCCCAGCCGGCCTGGCGCAGCCGATTCTCGTCGCTGGCCTCGACCACCAGGACGTGGAACATGCGCGGCAGCACCATCACCGCCGCCCCGGACAGCGCGATCAGCGTGAACCAGCGATCCGGCCGGATCAGCCAGCCCTCGCCCCCGGCCGAGACCGCCATGCGGTCGATACGCGCCAGCACGTCGGCAGGCCCGTCCGCGATCCCCCACAGCACATAGGCGCCGACGGCCAGAAAGGCGGCAAGCTTGACCACTGCCTCGACGGCGATGGCGATGACGACGCCGTGATGGCGCTCGTTCGCGGCCAGGTTGCGGGTGCCGAACAGGATGGCGAAGGCGGCAAGCCCGACCGCCACCCACAGCGCGATACTGCCGGGCAGGGGGTGGCCGCTGGTGGCGAATGCCGAAAGCGCCATCGAGACCGATTGCAGTTGCAGCGCGATATAGGGGGTCGAGGCCAGGACGCCGATCAGCGTCACCAGCGCCGCAAGCCCCGCGGACTTGCCGAAGCGGCTGGAGATGAGGTCGGCGATCGAGGTCACGCGATGCAGCCGCGCGACCCGGACCAGCCGCCTGAGGCCCCACCATGCCCCGGCAAAGACGATGCCGGGGCCAAGGTAGATGGTCAGGAACTCCAGCCCCGAGCGGGTGGCGTAGCCCACGGCGCCATAGAAGGTCCAGGCCGAGCAATAGACCGACAGCGACAGCGTATAGATCACCGGCCGGTCCATCCAGCGCCAGCGGCCGGCGGCGGCGGCCCGGTCGGCGGCATGGGCCAGCAGGAACATCAGCGCGACATAGACGACCGAGGCGGCGCCCAGGGTTTCAGGCGTCATCCTCGTCCTCCGCCTTTCCGCGCCCGATCATGCGGTGCAGTGCGGCGGTGACGGCGATGGTCAGCGCCCAGCTTGCCGCCAGCCAGACCGCGCCGCGCGCGTAGCTGAAATATTGCGGCAGCCACATCGGCGGCAGCACCGCCAGCAACGCGAACAGCACCGGCAGGACCCGGATGGCGTCGCCCAGCCGGCGCTTGCGATAGGCATCGCGGCCAAGGAAAAGCCGGCGCATCCGCGACCTCAGCCCGCGTCCAGAAGCTCGCGCACCATGGCGCGCAGATCGGCATTGGCAAAGGGCTTGGCAAGCGTCCGGTCCGCGCCCTGGGGCAGGTTCGCCATGCCGCGGGCGCTGAGCAGCAGCACCGGCAGCGTCCGCAACTCGGGATCGGCGCGCAGGTCGGCCAGCACCTCGGCGCCGCTGCGGCCGGGCAGCATCACGTCCAGGATCACCAACCGCGGCGCAAGCGCGCGGATGCGCTGGAGGGCGCCGTTGCCTTCGAGCCATTGCTCGCATTGCCAGCCCTCGCGCGACAGGATGAAGCGGACGGCCTCGGCGATGCTGGGTTCGTCTTCGATCAGCAGCACATCGACACTTGCGGTCACGGGCGGCACTCCTGGGGCTTTGCGGCGATCATGGCGGCGGGCGGGGGCATTGTCAAAATCAGGCTGGCCCCAGGATCGAGGGTTCGTGCCTTGCGGCACAGTCGGGACGGGGACAGATGCGGCAGGCCGGCCCCACCCCCAGCGCCGGGCGGCCGTCGCGGCCCGGTGCGGGGCGGATCAGCATCTGCGCGCGGCTGAGCGCGGGGCCGCCGAAACCCATGGGCAGCAGCCGTTCGGCGACCGCCCAGGCAGAGAAGCGGTGGCCGTTCGTGGTCTCGATCAGCCGCGCCACCGGCAGTTGCGGCTGGGCCAATGCCTCGAACAGCGGCCAGAGCGCGCAGCCCTCGCCCGGGCGCGGCAGCTCGAAACCCGGCGCGGCGTGGCGAAACAGCGTGGCGCCCGAGCCGTCGCAGACCACCAGCCCGGCCTGCGCCCAGGCGCCCGGACGCAGCATGCCCAGCCGGCGCAGCACCAGGTCCAGCGGCTGCCCCAGAATCGCTGCGATCACCGCCGGGTCGTCGGCGGCCTCGCCGGCCTCGTCCACCGCCGCCGCCAGCGCCGCATCGGGCAGCGCGGCGCGGTCGCGCGCCTGTGCCGCCAGCAGATCCTGCGCCAAGACCCGCGCCGCATCCGAGGCAAGCTCCGTCGCCTCGGCGGGCTCGGGTTGGCCGGCGGCGATCCAGGCCTCGACCTCCTCCCGCGGAGACATCGGCACCGCCTCGTCCTCGAAGCTGTCCAGATAGGCGACGAGCGATTGCGCGGTGCGGGACAGCCGCTGGCTGTCGCTGTCCAGGTTGGCATGGAATCGGTCGCGCCATTCCGGCTCGATCTCGGGCGTCTCGGCCAGGATCGAGGCGGTCGAGCGCAGCGCCGTGACCGCCGATTGCACCTCGTGCAGCGTCGCCAGCAGATAGGGGTCGCGGGTCATGCGGTCCGACAGCGCGATCAGCCGCCGCTCCAGCGCATCGGCGCGGCGCGTGACCCCGGCCAATGCCGAGGCCCAGCCGGGAAACCGGGCGGCGAATTCGGCGATCTGGTCCAGCTCGACCGTGGCGCCGGGCTGGTCGGCGGCGCGCGCCGCCGCCTCGCGCAGCGCGCCGATCAGCGCCTCCTCGCGGTCCGAGGCCAGCTCGGTCGCGTCGATCTCCAGTGCATCGGCCAGCCGCGACAGCAGTTCCTCGCCGACCGGGCGGCGGTTGTGCTCGATGAGGTTGAGATAGGCGGCCGAGATCTCGGCCCGGCGCGCCACCTCGGTCTGGCGCCGGCCGAGCGACAGGCGGCGCTCGCGGATGCGGGTGCCGATCAGGGGGCGTGCGACGGGATGGCGGGGCAAGGAACGTGGCATGGCTCAGATCCCGTCGCGGGTCTCTTCGAGGTGGCGGATCGCCTTGACGACCAGGTCGGCGAAGCTTTGCGCCGACAGCTTGTCCTTGAGCGTCTGGCTGACGTTCGAGACGGTCTTGTAGCTGATGTTCGCCCGCTCGGCGATCTCGCGATAGCTGAGCCCCTCGGCGATGGCGCGCAGGATGTCCAGCTCGCGCGGGGTCAGGCGCGGGCGCGGCGGCGTGGCGCCGGGCCGCTCCAGCAGGGCGATGCGGCGCGCCAGGTCGGCCGGGACGTAGTCCCCGCCGCGGGCCACCTCGCGCAGCGCCTCGCAGATATCGTCCGAGGGCGAATCCTTCATGATGATGCCGTTGCAGCCGGCCTGCAGCGCCCGCCGGGCGATGATCGGGCTGCGATGCATGGTAAAGACCAGGATCGGCTGGTTCGCGCCGGCGGCGCGCAGCCGCTCGATCAGCCGGGCGCCTGCCAGCCTGGCCTCGCCCATGGTCAGGTCGACGACGATCACGTCCGGTGCCTGCCGCCGCCAGGCCCGCCAGCCCTGCGATGGCGTGGCGGCGGCGATGACCTCGCAATCCAGGCGGCCGCGGGTGATCCATTCCCAGCCCTCGGCGACGACCGGGTGATCGTCGACGATCAGCACGCGCAGCGGCGGGGCGGGGCTTGGGACGGTTGCGGTCATCGGGCTGATCCTTGCTCGGCCGGGCAGGGCAGGTGGCATTCGGTAAGGGTCCAGGGGCCTTCGCGCCGGGGCGGCTGGTAGCGCCCGCCAAGCGCGCTGGCGCGGTCGCGCATGCCGGCCTGGCCAAGCCCGGCCCGGCTGCCCGGTGCGGCGGGGCCGCTGCCGTCGTCGGCGACGCGGGCGGCGATGCCGTGGTCCTCATGCGCCAGGGACACCCGGATCGCGCCGGGCGCGGCATGGCGCAGCGCGTTGAGCACGCTTTCCCGCACGAAGCGGTAAAGCGCGATCCGCCCGGCCTCGCCCGGCTCGGGCAGGTCGGGCGGGCAGTCCAGCGTGATGGCGGTATCGGGCGCGATCTCGGCGAATTCGATCAGCAGCTCTTGCAGCATCTCGGCAAGGCTCGCGCCCTCGGCCGGGGCCAGCCGCAGGTCGTCGATGGCGGCGCGGGCGCTTTGCCGGATCGCCTGCGCGTGGCGCGAGACGGCGGAAAGCGCCTCGGCCAGCGCCGGGTCGCGGCCGGTCCCGGCTGCGCGGCCGGCCTGGCCCACGGCCGCCTGCAGCGCGAAAAGCTGCGGGCCGATGCCGTCATGCAGGTCGCTGGCGATGCGGGCGCGCTCGGCCTCGGCCAGGGTCAGCATCCGGCCTTGCAGGCGGCGGTTCTCGGCCCGCTCTCCGGCCAGATGCGCGGCCAGCGCGTTGACGCCGTCGGTCAGCACCGCCAGTTCCGCCAGCCCGGTCTGCGGCGCGGGATGGTCCAGATCGCCCGCCCGCATCCGGTCCAGTGCCGCGCCCAGCAGTCCCAGCCGCCGCAGCACCAGCGCGGTGATGGCCATGGTGACGCCGATCGCCACCAGCGCCATGGCGGCCAGAAGCGGCAGGATCAGCCGGAAATCCGCCCAGGCCTCGGCGATCTCGTCGCGGGGATCGGTGCGGATCTCCAGCACGCCCAGCACGTTGGGATATTGCGCGATGGGGATCAGTTCGTGCAGCGGCTCGGGGCGGATCAGCGCGGCGAACCACTCCGGCACCTGCCCGGGCGGCAGGCGCGGCGCCAGCGCCAGCGCCACGGGCTGGCCCTGGGCATCGCGCAACTCGGCCGACAGGTGGCGCTGCGCCTCGATCTCGGCGGCGATGCGGGCTGCCTCGGCCATCATGTCGCGCCGCTCGAAGGCGGTGGGCAGATGCAGCGTGGCAAAGGCATTGGCCAGCTGGAAGGCCGAGCCGGTCTCGTCCCGGGCCGAGTTGCGGGCGTTGAGGATCAGCACCGTGGCGACGATGGCGACCATGGCGAGCCAGGCCAGCGCCGAGCCGCCAAGCGCCAGAAGCCGCAGGGCCACGCCATGCGAGCGCCCACGCCGGACCGGCGCGTCCCGGGCAGCCGCGATGTGGCTGGTTGCGTCCATGTCTCTCCCTGCCGCCGCGGCGGCTCCTCGGCAAAAGACTAGGACGCGGATCGGGGCGGGGCAAGCGGGCTGCGCGCCATAAGGAAAGGGCCGGGACGCGCAGCGCAGATCCCGGCCCCCAAGGCTGTCTTGCGTCCCGGCTCAGGCGCGGGACGCTGCGGGCTCCGCCGGCTCGGGGCGGCCGAGCGCGCGGCGCACCAGCACGAAGAACAGCGGCACGAACAGCACGCCCAGCACCGTGGCCGAGACCGTGCCGCCCAGCACCGTGGCGCCGATGGTGTTGCGGCCGTTCGCGCCGGCGCCAGAGGACAGCACCAAGGGCAGCACGCCCAGTGAGAAGGCGACCGAGGTCATGATGATCGGCCGGAACCGCTGCCGCGCCGCCTCGACCACCGCATCGTAAAGCGGCTTGCCCTGTTCGGCCTGTTCGCGGGCGAATTCGACGATCAGGATGGCGTTCTTGCCGGTCAGCCCGATGACCGTCAGCAGGCCGACCTGGAAGAACACGCCATTGTCGAAACCGCCCAGCCAGGCCCCGACCAGCGCGCCCAGAACGCCGATCGGCATGGCCAGCATCACCGCGAAGGGGATCGACCAGCTTTCGTAAAGCGCGGCCAGGCACAGGAACACCACCGCCAGCGACAGGCCGTAAAGCAGCAATGTCTGGTTGCCGGCCTGCTGTTCCTCCAGCGACAGGCCGGTCCAGGCCACGTCGAAGCCAGCGGGAAGCTGCGCGGCCAGCTCCTCGATCGCGGCCATGGCCTGGCCGCTGGAGACACCCGGCGTCGGGCTGCCCTGGATCTGCATGGCGGGCACGCCGTTATAGCGGTCCAGACCCTGCGGCCCATAGCTCCAGCGGCCGTCGGCGAAGTTCGAAAACGGCACCAGCCCGCCCGAGCTGTTCCTGACCCGCCACTTGTCGATATCGGTCGGCACGGCGCGGGAATCGGATTCGCCCTGCACATAGACGCGCTTGATGCGGCCGCGGTCGATGAAGTCGTTCACATAGCGCCCGGCCCAGGCGACCGAGAGCAGGCTGCCCACATCGGTCGCCGTGACCCCCATGGCGCCTGCCTTGCGCCAGTCGATGTCGAGATTGTATTGCGCCGCGTCCTCCAGCCCGTTCGGCCGGGCCGACGCGATGCGGTCGTCCTGCCCGGACATGCCCAGCAACTGGTTGCGCGCATCCAGCAATTGCTCATGGGCCTGGCCGGCACGGGCCGGCACGGGCCTGCAGGTAGAAGTCGAAGCCCGAGACGTTGCCGAGCTCGATCACCGAGGGCGGAACGATGGGGAAGGCCATGGCGTCGCGGATGCCCATCAGCGCCGGGAATGCCCGCCCGGCGATGGCCTGCACCGACTGCTCGGCGCCGGGCCGCTCGCTCCAGTCCTTGAGCCGCAGGAAGGCGATGCCCATGTTCTGCCCCGATCCGGCGAAGCTGAAGCCCGAGACGCCGAAGAAGGACTCGACATTGTCGGATTCGTTTTCCGCGAAATAGTGCTGGATCTGGTCGATCACCGCATCCGTGCGCTCGCTCGTGGCGCCGGTGGGGCCCTGGACCAGCACGAACATGATGCCCTGGTCCTCGTCGGGCAGGAATCCGGTGGGCGTGCGCAGGAACAGGAACACCATGGCCGCGCCGATGCACAGGTAGATCAGCATCATCCGCAGCGGGCGGCGGATCAGCCAGTTCACCGAACTGCCATAGCCGTGGATGGTGCGGTCGAAGCCGCGGTTGAACAGGCCGAAGAAGCCGCGTGTCTTGTGGCCGTGCTCGTTCTTCAGCAGCGTGGCGCAAAGCGCCGGCGTCAGCGTCAGCGCCACCAGCACCGACAGGCCCATGGCCGAGGCGATGGTGATGGCGAACTGCTTGTAGATCACGCCGGTCGAGCCGCCGAAGAAGGCCATCGGCACGAAGACCGCCGACAGGACCAGCGCGATGCCGATCAGCGCGCCGGTGATCTGGCCCATGGACTTGCGCGTCGCCTCGCGCGGGTCCAGCCCTTCCTCCTCCATGATGCGCTCGACGTTCTCGACCACGACGATGGCGTCGTCCACCAGAAGGCCGATGGCCAGCACCATGGCCAGCATGGTCAGCGTGTTGATGGTGAAGCCAAGCGCCGCCAGCACGCCGAAGGTGCCCAGAAGCACCACCGGCACCGCCAGGGTCGGGATCAGCGTCGCGCGCCAGTTCTGCAGGAACAGCAGCATGACGAAGAACACCAGCACGATGGCCTCGACCAGCGTCTTGACCACCTCCTCGATGGAGATCAGCACGAAGGGCGTGGTGTCGAAGGGGATGACGTAGTCCATGCCCTCGGGGAAGAAGCGGGCGAATTCCTCCATCCGCGCCTTGACCCGTTCCGCCGTGTCCAGCGCGTTCGCCCCCGAGGCCAGGCTGATCGCCATGCCCGAGGCCGGCTGGCCGTTGTAGCGGGCATTGGTCATGTAGTCCTCGGCGCCGATCTCGACCCGGGCCACGTCCTTGAGCAGGATCAGCCCGCCGTCCTGCTCGGCGCGCAGCACGATCTGCTCGAAATCCTCGGGGGTCGAGAGCAGCGATTGCGCGGTGACGGTGGCGTTCAGCATCTGCCCCCGGGGCGCGGGCTGGCTGCCGAAGGAGCCGGCCGAGATCTGCGCGTTTTCCGACGAGACCGCCGCCACCACGTCCGAGGGCGTCAGCTCGTAGGCGGCGAGCTTCGAGGGATCGAGCCAGATCCGCATGGCATATTGCGCGCCGAAGACCTGGACCGAACCCACGCCCTCGACCCGGCTGAGGTCGTTCACGAGGTTCGAGATCAGGTAGTCGGCCAGGTCCACCTGCTCATAGCGGTCGTCGGCCGAGGTCAGGCCGATGACCATCAGGAAGCCCGAGGCGGATTTCTCGACCGTGATGCCCTGGCGCTGCACCGGCTCGGGCAGCAATGCGGTGGCCTGTGCCAGCTTGTTCTGCACCTGCACCTGGGCGATGTCGGGATCGGTGCCGGTCTCGAAGGTCAGCGTCGTGGTCGAGGTGCCGGCCGAGGTCGAACTGGACGAGAAATAGCGCAGCCCATCCAGCCCGGTCATCTGCTGTTCGATGATCTGGGTGACCGTATTGGCGACCGTATCGGCCGAGGCGCCGGGATAGGTGGCGCGGATCGTCACCGAGGGCGGCGCGATCTGCGGATATTGCGCCACCGGCAGCGAGGTGATCGACAGCAGCCCGAGCCCCATGATCAGGATCGAGATCACCCAGGCGAAGACCGGACGGTCGATGAAAAAGCGGGCCATGTGCGGTTCCTGTCCTGTTCCCTCGCGGCGTCCGGGGTCAGTTCGCCGGCTGTTCGGCGCCGGCCTCGGTTGCGGGCTGCGCATCCTCGCCCTGGCCCTCGGCCTCAGCCTCAGCCTCAGCCTCAGCCTCAATCTCGGGCTGGGTGGCGGGCTGCTCTGCTTCTCCGGCCTCGGGCGCGGGTTGTTCTCCGGTGTCGGCGGCTTCGGGCGTGGGCTCGCCGGCATCCGGGGCGGCGCCCCCTTCGGCGGCCGCCGGCGCGGCGGCCTGGCGTTCCTCGGGGGCGACGGTCATGCCGGGGCCGATCTTCTGCAAGCCCTCGACGATGATGCGGTCGCCGTCATTCAGCCCCTCGCCGACGATCCAGCTGTTGCCCATGTCCTGAAGGATGGTCAGGGGGCGCTGCTCGACCGCGTTGTCGGCATTGGCCACCAGTGCGACGGGCTGGCCGCGGCGGTCGCGGGTGACGCCCTCTTGCGGGGCAAGGATCACGTTGCGCGCCGTGGCCTGCTGGACGACGGCCTGCACATACATGCCGGGCAGCAGGATGCCGTCGGGATTGGCAAAGGACAGCCGCAGCGTCACCACGCCGGTCGTCTCGTTCACATAGGGCTCGGCGGCGGTCAGCCGGCCTTCGTGGCCGTATTGGGTGCCGTCCGCCAGGCGCAGCGTCACCTTGCGGTCCTGCTGGCCCTCGGCGTCCTGCGCAGCCATCTCGCGGCGGAAGCGGATGAGCTCGGCCGCCGATTGCGTCACGTCCACATGCACCGGGTCGAGCTTGCGGATCACCGCAAGCGGCGTCGGCTGGCTGGCGGTCACCAGCGCGCCCTGGCTGGTCTGCGCGAGGCCGATCACCCCATCCAGCTCGGCGCGGATCGTGGTGCGTTCCAGTTCGATCCGGGCGGTCTGCAGCTGCGCCTCGGCGACCTTGACGGCGGCCTCGGCGGAATCGCGGGCGGCGATGGCATTGTCGGTCGTGCTTTCGCTGGCGACGCGGCGGTCGCGCAGGGCGCCGACGCGCTCGGCCTCGCGGCGCGCCGCCTCGGCCTGGGCGCGGGCCTGGGCCACGGCGGCCTCGGCCTGGGCCACGGCGGCCTGATAGGTGGTGGCGTCGATGCGGAACAGCGGGTCGCCGACCTTCACATGGCTGCCTTCCTCGAACAGGCGCTCGGTGACGATGCCGTTGACCTGCGGCCGCACCTCGGCCTCGGCCGAGGCGGTGACGCGGCCGGGCAGGGTGGTGGTCAGGGCGACGTCCTGGGCATGGAGCGTCACCACCGTCACGGCCGGCGGCGGCATCTGCGAGGGATCCTGTCCCAGGGCGGCCAAGGGGGAAAGCCCCGCCGCAAGCGGAAGGATCACGGAAATCGCCATGCGGCGCGATAGCGCGAACATCGTTTTGCTCCGGCATTTGCTGACGCAAGCATAACGAACAGTTTCGCACAGGATGATCAATCCCAAAATCGTTTCGGACCGCGACGTTGCATCACCGGCCGCGCTCCGCCGAAAGGCCGGTGGGGCTGCGGGGAAACGTCGCCATCGCCCAGGCGGCGCGGGGGCTTGAGTATTTGGGGAACGAAGAAGCGCCGGGCGCAGATTGGCCTTGCGGCGGTCGGCGCGAGACAGTAAGCAATCCGGGCCTCGCGGGTGTAGCTCAATGGTAGAGCCGCAGCTTCCCAAGCTGAAGACGAGGGTTCGATTCCCTTCACCCGCTCCAGCCTTTCCCGCAAGCCGATCGGTTCAGCGCAGGCCCATCTCGGCCAGCGCCCGGGCGATTTCGGGCGGCAGGTCCGGCTCGTCCCCACGTCCCGCCGGCAGGTCTGGCGGGGCCTCGGCGCCGGGCAGGTAGCGCCAGCCCTGGAAGGGGCGGCGGGGCACGGCGGCGACGCGCACCAGCTCGGGGTCGAGAATCAGCGCGCAGCGGCGGATGCCGTCCTCGCCCAGCACCTCCTGCAATTCCAGGACGCGCTGGCGGGCCTGCATCACGCCCTTGAACACCCAGTAGATCGAGCCGCCGTCCAGCAGTTCGGCCTCGCGCTTGGGCCACATGCGGGTGACATGGCGGGCCGGGCCGCCGCCGAAGCGGTGCTTTTGCCAGGCGGCGAGTTCGGCCGGATCGTCGCAGCCGACGCAGAGTTTCATCAGGTTCAGGGACGCGCTCATGCGCCAGATATAGCCCGGCGGCCGGCGGGCGCAACCGGCAGTCCGGGCATCGGGGCCTTGAACCCGGCAGCCTGCGGCGTTACGCCCGGGTGCTGGCTTTGGGAAACATCATGTCCGATCCGATTGCTCGACCGTTCCGCAGGCAATCCCTGCCGGAATTCATCGCGATGCTGGCGCTGATCTTTGCCGTCATCGCCTTCTCTATCGATTCCATGCTGCCGGCGCTGCCCGAGATCGCGGCGGCCCTGACGCCCGGGAACGTCAACCGCGCACAACTCGTCCTGACCTCCTTCGTCGGCGGCCTGGGGCTGGGGCTGTTCGTCGGCGGTCCGCTTTCCGACGCGCTGGGGCGCAAGCCGGTCATCATCGCCGGTTTCGCGCTTTACGCCCTGGCGGCCGTCGCCGCGGTCTTTGCCGATTCGCTGGAGCTGCTGCTGGCGGCGCGTTTCGTGCAGGGCATCGGTGCCGCCGCCCCGCGCATCGTGGCGCTGGCCATGGTGCGCGACCTGTATCAGGGGCGCGAGATGGCGCGGATCACCAGTTTCGTCATGATGATCTTCATCCTGGTGCCCGCGGTCGCGCCTTCGATCGGCGCGGTGATCATTCATTTCGTCGGCTGGCGCGGGGTGTTCGGCTCTTTCGTCGTGCTGGCGCTGATCGGCAGCCTGTGGCTGAACCTGCGCTGCCCCGAGACCCTGCCCGAGGCCGTGCGCCGGCCCTTGAACCTGCGCAGCCTGGCCGCTGCCGCGCGCGAGGTCATGGGCAACAGGCAGGTGCAGCTGGTGACGGTGGTGATGACCCTGGGCTTCGGGCAGATGTTCGCGCTGCTGAGTTCGGCCCAGCAGCTTTTCTCGGACACCTATGGCAAGGGCGAAAGCTTCCCGCTGTGGTTCGCCGCGATGGCGCTGCTGTCGGGCAGCGGGACGGTGCTGAACGCGCGCTATGTCATGCGGCTGGGCATGCGGCGGATCGTGGGCTGGGCCTATGGCATGCAGGTGCTGGTTTCGGGCGTGATGTCGGTTCTGGTGTTTGGCGACCTGCTGCCCGAGGCGCTGCGCTTTCCGGCCTTCTTCTTCTGGGCGGTCAGCGTGTTTTTCATGGCGGGCGTGACCTTCGGCAACCTGAACGCCATGGCGTTGCAGCGCATGGGCCATGTGGCGGGGATGGCGGCCTCGGTCATCGGGGCGCTTTCGACGCTGGGGGCGGTGCTGATCGCGGCGCCGGTCGGGCTGCTCTATGACGGCACGGCGCGGCCCATCGTCCTGGCGACGCTGGTCTGCTCGGCGCTGGCGCTGGCGCTGATGCGCCATGTGCGCGAGCACTGAACCGCGCCGTGGCGGCGCGTGCCGCGGCGGCATGTTCGAGTTACCCACAACGGAATGCGCCGCGGCCCCTTGCGCCGCCGCGCGAGCTGGCCTAAAGAGCGCCGGTGTCGCCGGCCATGGTGCCGGTGCAGGCGTGGCCCGTTCGTCTATCGGTTAGGACGTCAGGTTTTCAACCTGAAAAGAGGGGTTCGACTCCCCTACGGGCTGCCAACGCCATGCTTTCATCCATGATCTCGATGCTCTCCAGGACGCTGCGCGCGAATGCGGGCGGCTGGGAACCAACGGCCTCGGGTGCTTGCCACCGCAGGCGGGTCACGGGATCCTGTCAGCCGGGATGGAACGGAAAGATCACCGGCACGAGGCTCGTGGCCACGACCAGCGCGATCAGGACCAGCGGCAGGCCGATCCGCGTGAAGTCCCAGAACCGATACCCGCCCGGCCCCACGACCAGCGTGTTGACCGGCGACGAGACCGGCGTGAGAAAGGCGGCCGAGGCCGCCAGCGCCACGGTCATCGCGAAGGGATAGGGCGACAAGCCCATCTCGGCGGCCAGCGCCAGCGCGACCGGACCCATCAGCACCGCCGTCGCGGTGTTCGAGATGAACAGCCCCAGAAGCGCCGTGGTCGCGAAGATCACCGCCAGCGCGATGCGCGGGTCGGCATCGCCGATCATCGCCCGCAGCCCTTCGGCCGCAAGGTCGACGCCGCCGGTCTTTTGCAGGGCGAGCGAGAAGGGCAGCATCCCTACGATCAGCACCAGGCTTTGCCAATGGATCGAGCGATAGGCCGAGGGCATGTCGACGCAGCCGAAAAGCCCCATCAGCAGACAGCCGATCAGCGCCGCCAGCACGTTCGGCACGATGCCGGTGATCATCATCGCCACCACCAGCCCAAGGATGATCACGGCGGGAACGGCGCGGAACGGCGCCTCCAGGACCTCGTCCACCTCGCCCGGCAGGGCAAGCACGACCAGGTCGCGGCCGCGGTGCAGCTGCCGGATGCGGTTCCACCTGCCGATCGCCAGCAGCACATCGCCGCCGCGCAGAACCGTCTGGGCATCCACATCCTCGTCCGGCTGGTTGTCGCGGCGCAGGCCGACGATGGCGAGGCCATAGACCGACCGGAACCGCGACTGCGCGATGCTCTTGCCCGCCAGCGGCGACCCCGGCGGCACGATCAGCTCGACCATGCCGATCTCTTGCGCCCGATCGGTGAAATAGGCGCCCGAGATCGGCAGGCGGTGCAGGCCGTGGGCAGTGCAGAACGCCTCGATATCCGTGCTCTTCCTGAAGACGTCGAGAAACAGCACGTCGTCCGCCTGCAACACGGAATCGGCCTTGGGCTGGATCAGCCGGCGCCCGTAGGGGGTCGACCGCTCGATGCCGAGGATGTTGACCCCCGCCGTGCCGCGCAGGTCAAGCTGGTCGAGCCGCTTGCCCATAAGCGTGGAACTCGCCCCGAGGCGAAGCCGGAATTCGCGCTCGGCCAGCCCGTAGCTGTCGATCCAGTCGGCAAGCCTGGGGCGCGAGGCGGGTGCGGCGGGGCTTTCGACGGCCAGCCAGCGCCGGGCGACCAGCATATAGCCGATCGCCAGCACCAGGATCGGCACGCCGAAGGGGGTAAAGTCGAAAAAGCCGAATCCCTGATGCCCTTCGCGGCGCAGCAGGCTGTCGAGCACGAGGTTCGGCGCGGTGGCGACCAGCGTCATCATTCCGCTGATCAGCGCGGCCGCGCTGAGCGGCATCATCAGCCGCCCCGGCGCCGTGCCGATGTTCGCGGCGATCCGCAGCACGATGGGGATGAAGATCGCCACCACGCCGGTCGAGCTCATGAATGCCCCGATTCCGGCCACCGAGGCCATCAAGAGCATGACCAGCCGCATCTCCGACGCGCCGGAATGGCGCACCAGCAGATCGCCGGTGCGCTGTGCGACGCCGGTGCGCACGAGCGCCTCGCCCAGAACGAACAGCGCCGCGATCAGGATGATGTTGGGATCGCTGAACCCCGCCAGCGCCTCGTCGAGCGTGATGATCCCGGTCAGCGGCAGCGCGACCATGACCAGGATGGCGACCACGTCCATGCGGGGCCGGTTGATGGCAAACATGGTGACGGCTGCCGCCAGCAGCCCCAGGACGATTGCCAGATCCGTCGTCATCGGTCCCTCTCTCTACGCGGTGATGCCGTCCGTTTTCGCATGGAAGGGATCGGGGTGTAACCTCGGCAACGCGATTGTCCAGCGTCTGGCCGCCTGATGACATGGCCAGGGGCGCAGGCACGCCGGTTCAGCGGCGGGGCAGCAACTCGCCGGGGGCATGGCCGTAGCGGCGCCGGAAGCCGGTGGCGAAATTCGCGGCGCTGGAATAGCCGGCCATCGCCGCCGCCTGCTGCACCGTCGCCCGTCCCTCGCGCAGGGCGGCATGGGCGCGCTCCAGCCGCTCTTTGCGCACATGGTCGAAGACGCTCATGCCTTCGGCCAGCCGGAACAGCCGTTGCAGGTTGCCGGGGCTGGTCCCGGCGGCGCGGGCGATGGCGGCGACGCTGGTGGCGGCCAGCGGGTCCTCGGCCACGAAGGCGCGGGCGCGGGCCAGTTGCGCCAGCTCGCGCCGGTTCAATCCGGCCGACCCGCCCGCCGGCACGGCGGAGATCGCGGCAATGGTCTCGGCCACGATCTCGACGGCGCGGGATTCCAGATAGAGGCCGCGCAGCGTCGGCAACGGAGGGGCGGGGGCAAAGACTTCGGCGATCAGGCCCAGCATGCGCGGCGGCAAGAGCCAGCGGTGATCGACGAGATCGTCGCCCAGCCTTCGCTCGCCCGCCGAGAGGCCGGCCGCCGCCAGCGCCTCTTCGGACAGCCAGGGCAGGTCGGCCGAGATCACCAGGTGCCGCAACCGCTGCCGCCCGCGCGAGACGCGGTGGAACCGTTCGGGCTCCCGGCAGATGAAGGCGGCGCCGGTCAGAGGCGCATGGCCTTCGTGGCGAAAGGACAGCGCGCGCGAGCCGATGTGCAGGTCCACCGCGCCATCCAGGAAAAACACGCAGTTCAGCCCTTCGCCCAGCATCGAGGTGACGGCAAAGGGATGCTGCTCGACCGCATCGCTCAGATGCAGGGTCAGGCCGGGGCGCAGCTCATGGTTCAGGAAGGCGCCGCACATCAGCGTCTGGTCGTCGCTCAGATCGGCCGGGCTGTCGAACTCGACCCCCGCGCGGCCCAGCATGTCGCCGACGCGCAGCGCGCTCTCGGTCGGCTGGGGCTGGGGGTCGGCTGAACGCATGATCCGGGTCCTGTCGCGGTGGCGGCTCGGCAGCATGGCGGGCAAGGTTCTGCGCTGGCGCAAAGCTGTTCTGGTCTTGTGCAAAGGCCGCGGCATTGCTGCCAGCCGGCCCGCTGCTCTAGTCCTAGCTTATCCTGACAGGATCAGTCAATTAATGCGAGGATGCGGATGCGGCGGCATGGCAAGACGGCAATGGGCAGGCTGCTTTGGCAGGGAACGGCTTTGGGGGCGCTGGCGATCGCCGGCGCGGCCGGGGCGCAAGATGCCCCGGTGACGCTGGACGAGGTGGTGATCGAGGGCTCGTCGCCCTCGGCCTTCGTCGCCAAGCGGGCGCGCGGCGCTGCCAAGACCGACACGAGGCTGGTCGAGACGCCGCAGGCGGTCAACGTGGTCTCGACCCGCGAGATCGAGACGCGCGGCGCCCGCACCGTGGCGCAGGCATTGCGCTATACCCCCGGCCTGCATCCCGAGCCGAACGGCTATGACATCCGCTATGACTGGCTTTATGTCCGCGGCTTCAACGCCTATGGCACCAGCTGGCTGAACGGGCTGGTGCTGCCCGGTGATCCGAGCAACTACGCCACCCCGAGCGTGAATCCCTATGCGCTGGAACGGGTCGAGGTGATCAAGGGCCCCGCCTCGGTGCTTTACGGCCGCAGCGAGCCGGGCGGGCTGGTCAACCAGGTGATGAAGCGTCCCGAGGATGCCGCCCGGCGCGAGGTCGAGCTGGGCCTGACCTCCTTTGGCGGGGCGCAGTTCGGCTATGACTTCACCGGACCGCTGTCCGACCAGTTCAGCTATCGCATCGTCGGGCAGGTGCGCGACAACGGCACCCAGGTCGATACCGAACGCGACCGCCAGTTCATGCTGGCGCCCAGCCTGACCTGGCGGCCCGGCGATGCGACCGAACTGACGCTTTACGCCTATTACCAGAAGGACGATCCCAAGAACTTCAATCCGCGCTTCTATCCGGCGGTCGGCACGCTGATCCGAAATCCCCTTGGCCAGATCCCGCGCGACATCCATCTGGGCGATCCGGCGCTGAACCAGTTCAACCGCAGCTTCCGCGCGGTCGGCTATGAGTTCAGCCATGAGCTGAACGACACCTGGACGCTGCGCCAGAACCTGCGCTACGGCAAGGCCCGGCAGGACATGCTGCTGGTGCTGGTCAACCCGGCCTTTGCCTATGGCGCCCCGGGCACGGTGCTGAACCGCGCCTCGGCGATCTCGGACGATTACGTCACCAGCTTCGCGGTGGACAGCCAGATCGAGGGCCGCTTCGCCACCGGCGCGGTCGAGCATCGGATCCTGGCGGGAATCGACCATGTCCGCGCCGATTCCAGCACCAATTTCGGCAATGGCGTCGCCGGCGTTCCGCCGCTGGACTATCGCGACCCGGTCTATGGCACCGTCGGCATCCCTGTTCCCGCCGTCACCCGCTCGGCCCTGCAAGAGCAGCGCCAGACCGGGCTCTATGTTCAGGACCAACTGCGCTACGGCAATTGGATCGGTACGCTGGGCCTGCGCCATGACTGGTCGCGGATCGAGACGCGCGACCGCATGTCGGATGCGCGCTATGCCAACAAGGACAGCCAGACCTCGGTCCGGGCCGGCGTCACCTACCTGATGGACAGCGGCCTTGCCCCCTATGCCAGCTATTCGACCGGCTTCCTGCCGCTGCTGGGGCTCGACGCCTCGGGCGAACCCTTCGAGGCGCAGAAGACCCGCCAGTTCGAGATCGGCATGAAATACGAGCCCAGGGACGGGCGCGGCCTGATCGCGCTGTCGCTCTATGACCTGACGGTGCGCAACGCGCTGACGCCCTCGGCGGAAAATCCGCTGCTCAATGTGCAAAGCGGCAAGCAGCGCGTGCGCGGCGCCGAGGTCGAGGCGAAATACGTGCTGGACCCGGAATGGACGCTGGCCGCCGCCTATGCCTATTCGGACTCGAAGGTGCTGCGCTCGGGACGCGAGGGCGAGGAGGGTCGCGAGATGCTGACCCTTCCCAGGCATCAGCTGACGCTTTGGGCGGATTACAGCCCGGCGGCGGTGCCGGGACTGCGGCTGTCGGCCGGGTTGCGGGCCATGTCGGACTACCAGACGGATGTGAGCTACAATCCCGACCTGCGCATCCCGGGCCGCGGCCTGGTCGACATCGCCGCCGCCTATGAACTGGGCGAGGTCCGGCCCGAATGGCAGGGGGCCGCGGTGCAACTGAACGTGACCAACCTGTTCGACAGGACCTATGTCAGCCATTGCCGCAACGCCACCGGCGGAAGCTGCAACTATGGCGCCGCGCGCGAAGCCACGCTGAGCGTGAAATACCGCTGGTAAGATGCTGTTTCGACTGATCCTGATGCTTGCCCTGTTCGTGCCCGCGCTTGCGCGGGCCGAACTGCGCCTGACCGATGCCGCCGGGCGCGAGGTCGTGCTGCCCGGCCCGGCGCGCAAGATCGTCATCAATGACAGTCTGCTGCTGCTGTCCCTGGCGCTGCTGGAGGACGACCCGGTCGCGCCGCTTCTGGGCTGGGGCGGCGACAACCGTGTCGATGCGGGGCTGCGCGCCGCATTTCGCGCCCGATTTCCCGGCATCGATGCCGTGCCCGAGATTTCGGGCGTCGTGCCGCGCTCGACCTCGGCCGAGCCGATCATCGCGGTGGCGCCCGATCTTTATGTGGTGACGCTGTGGGATTCCGGCTGGCTGCCGCTGGTCGACAAGCTTCAGGCGGCGGGCATCCCGGTCCTGTTCCTGGAAGACCCGGCGGATCACCGGATCGGCCGGATCGAATCCTCGGCCCGCGCGCTGCGGCTGCTGGGACAGGCCATGGGCAGCGAGGCGCGGGCGCGGGCCTATGCCGATTTCGCCGACCGGCGGCTGCACGCCATTGCCGCCCGTATCGGCCCGGACACGGCCCGTCCGCGGGTGCTGATCGACGCCCATGCCTCGGGCGAGTGCTGCGCCATTCCGGGCCGCAACAACATGCTTGCGCAGATGGTGGCGTTGGCGGGGGGCGAAAGCTACGGCTCGGCCGCCGTTCCCGGCTATGACGGCCGCGTGGCACTGGAGCCGCTGATCGCCGATCCGCCGGCGATATGGATCGGCACCGGCGGCGCCCATCTGGCCGGCAGCGGCGGGCTGGTGCTGGGCACCGGGATCGAGCCCGCCGCCGCGCAGGCCTCGCTGCGCCGCGTGCTGGACGGCACGATGCGGCGCCTGATCCCCCCGGTGGCCGAGGGGCGGTCCCATGCCGTCTCGCATCAGCTGGCGATCTCGGCGCTGAACCTCGTGGTGACGGAATGCTTCGCGCGCTGGATCCACCCCGAACTCTTCGGCGCGCTCGACCCTCGGGAAACGATGGCGCGGATCGACGCCGAGTTTCTTGCCGTGCCGTTGACCGGCAGCTTCTGTATCGACGCAAAGGAATAGCATTTGGCCCGCAAGCTTGTCGCCCGCAGCCGTATCGCGCTGTCGCAGCCCGAAAAGACCGTTGCCGCCCTGTGCCGCCATCTGGCCGATCATCATGCCAGCCATCGCCGCGACGGCGACACCCATCACCTGCGCATGTTCGAGGCGTCGGCCCGGCTGCACCTTCGGCCGGCGGCGGCCGAGATCGTGGTCGAGGCGCCTGCGATCAAGCCGCTCTATTTCATGCGGCAGATGCTGGCCGAACATGTGCTGGAATTCGCGGCGCCCGAGGTGCCGCAGATCCGCTGGGAAGGCGACGGGACCGAGCTGCGGCGGCCGCCGAACTTCCAGGTCATGCGCGTCGCCGGGATGCAGGACCTGACGCCGCATATGCGCCGGCTGACGCTGGCCGGGCCGGACGTGTCGCGCTTCGACCAGCTCGATGCGCTGCATCTGAACGTGCTGGTGCAGAAACCGGGCTTGGCCACTCCGCAATGGCCGCGCGTCGGCGACAGCGGGCAGGTCGTCTGGGACGATCCGCCGAACCGCCCGGATTTTCGCAAATACACCGTGCGCAGCGTGGACCGGGTGCGCGGTCGCATCCATGTCGATTTCCTGCTGCACCAGACCTTCGGCCCCGGCTCGGACCTTGCCGCCCGTGCCGCGCCGGGCGACGAGATCGGCATCGTCGGACCTGGCGGCGGCGGGCTGCGGGCCGCCGATTGGTATGGCTTTGCCGGCGACGAGACCGCCCTGCCGGCCATCGCCCGCATGCTGGAGCACCTGCCCCCCGAGGCCAGGGGCCGCGCCCTGATCGAGGTCGAGGACGAGGCGGAAATCCAGCCCGTCGAGACCCGCTCGCAGGTCGCCGTGGACTGGCTGCTGCGCAGGGGCGAGGCGCCGGGCGCGCGGCTGCTGGCCGAACTGCGCGCCACTGTCCTGCCCGTCGAGGGGCGGCGCTATCTTTGGGTCGGCTGCGAATACCGGGCGTTTCGCGACATTCGCGCATGGCAGCGCGATGCGACCGACCTGGGGCGCGACGAGCATCTGATCGTCAGCTATTGGCGGCAGGGCATGACGGCGGAATGACCGGCCCGCCCGCGCCGGCCGGGGGGCCATCGACCGGCGGCAAGGTCGGGGCAGGGCAGATCCAGCGGCGTTTCGTGATCGAGAGCCGCTGTTGTCCATGGCTTCGGAACAACTCGCCGGCGATCCGGCCGGGCATATCCCGCGACACGCCTGGCCGGGGCGAGCGCACCGTATCGAGGCGGCCCGCGGCGGAATGGGAAAAGCCCGAACATTAAGGGACGTTCGAGCCGGACGGGCCGCCTTTGCGGCCCTGCATGTAGCTGAAGTCTAAGAAGTTTTGGCTCCGGCGGTAGGGATCGAACCTACGACCAATTGATTAACAGTCAACTGCTCTACCGCTGAGCTACGCCGGAACACGGGGCGGTGTATAGCCTTGCTCTTCGGGGTCGTCCAGAGGGGTTCGCGCATTTTTTTCGCCCATCCGGAAAATTCCGGCGCGGCCTGTCTCGGGCGCCCTCAATGCCCGGAAAAGACCGAATCCGAGGCGATCGGGCCGGGGGTCGAAACCGCGCCAAGCTCGGAAAGCGCGATCAGATGCGCCAGCACGTTGCGCATCGCGGCCGGAATCATCGCCGGCGGGATCTGGTAGATGCGCCGGGCAAGGGTCTCGGCCGTGGCGGGGCCGTCGCGCAGCGCGGCAAGGATCTGCACCGTGCGCTCGCGCCGATGCGCGGCCAGCTCGGCCAGACGCCCCGAGGGATCGCGCACCGCCGCGCCATGCGCCGGCAGCAACAGCCGCGCGCCCGCCGAATCGAGCCGCGCCAGCGAGCGGAAGTAATCCGCCAGATCGCCGTCCGGCGGCGAGATGATGGTCGAGGACCAGCCCATCACCACGTCGCCGCAAAAGATCGTCTCGTCCTGGCGAAAGGCCAGGTGGCCGGCGAAATGACCCGGCGTGTGCAGCGCGGTCAGGCGCCATTCGTCGGTCTCGACCACCGCGCCGTCGTCCAGCGCGATGTCGGGGGCGAAGTCGCGGTCCAAGCCCTCGCCGCCGTCGATCGCGCCCTCGCGCGCCAGCCGCTCCATCACCGCCGAACGGCCCGCCTCGGCCGGGCCGAAGCCCAGGATCGGCGCGCCCGTCGCCTGTGCCAGCGCGCGGGCACCGCCGGAATGGTCCAGATGCGCATGGGTCACGAAGATATGGCTGATGCGGCCGGGCCCTGCGGCGGACAGGATCGCCTGGCGATGCGCGGCAAGGTCCGGGCCGGGGTCGATCACGGCGATTCGCTCGTGTCCCAGCAGGAAGGTGTTGGTGCCCGGCCCGGTAAAGGGCGAGGGATTGGCGGCGGTGATGATCCGCAGGGCTTTCTCGGCGCTTGTCATACGGCTAACCTAGCCATGGCGAGGCCCGGTTTCCAAGGGCCGGGTGGGGCAAGAGGCGATGAATTTCGACTGGCTGAAACGGACCATGCCGCGTGGGCTCTACGGGCGGGCGGCGCTGATCCTGTTCCTGCCGGTCGTCGTGGTGACCATCGTCGTCACCATCATGTTCCTGCAACGCCATTTCGAGGACGTGACGCGGCAGATGACCTCGGGCATGGTGCGCGAGGTCGCGCTGGTCGCGGCCAGGATCGAGGCGGCGCCGGATGTCGGGGCGGCGCGCGACTCGGCCCGCGAGGTCGCCGACCCGCTGGGGCTGGAGTTGATCCTGCCCGCCGAGCCGGGTGCGGATTGGCGGGCGCTCTACGACCTGTCGGGACGTATCGTCATCGCCGAGCTGCACGAGCGCGTGCCCTCCGTGCAAGCCGTCGACCTGAGCCATCGGCGCGAGGTGCGGGTGACGCTCCGAAGCGGCTGGGGGCATTACCAGCTGATCTTTCCGCGCCTGCGGGTCAGCGCCTCGAACCCGCACCAGCTGCTGGTGCTGATGGTGGGCACCTCGCTTCTGATGACGGCGATCGCGACGATCTTCCTGCGCAACCAGCTGCGCCCGATCAGGCGGCTGGCGCGCGCGGCCGAGGAATACGGCAAGGGGCGGATCATCTCCTATCGCCCCGCCGGCGCCAGCGAGATCCGCAGCGCCGGCACCGCCTTTCTGGAGATGCGCGCCCGGATCGAGCGCCAGAACGAGCAGCGCAAGCAGATGCTCTCGGGCGTGAGCCACGACCTGAGGACGCCCCTGACCCGGCTGCGGCTGGGCCTGTCGATGCTGAGCCCCGACTACCCGCCCGAGCCCGACGAGATCGCGGCGCTGGAAAGCGACGTGGCGGCGATGGGCACCATGGTCGACGCCTTTCTGGACCATGCGCGCGACGCGGCGCAGGATGCGCCGCCCCAGCCGGTGCCGGCGCTGGATTTCGTGCGCGGCATCGTCGCCGATGCGCAGCGCGGCGGGCAGCGGGTGATGCTGCATTCGGTGGCGGGCGACGAGGCCGGCCGCGCCACCTTTCGCCGCGACAGCCTGCGCCGCGCCGTCGAGAACCTGATCGGCAACGCCGTGCGCTATGGCGAGCGCGCCGAGGTCGAGGCGGCGCTGGGGCCGAGCTATTTCCGCATCTCGGTCGAGGATGACGGGCCCGGCATCCCGGCAGGAAAGCGCGAGGAGGCGCTGAAGCCCTTTACCAGGCTCGACCCGTCGCGCAACCAGAACCGCGGGCAGGGCGTGGGCCTGGGCCTGTCCATCGCCGCCGACATCGCCCGCGCCCATGGCGGCCAGCTGCGGCTGGGCGAGGGCGAGCGGCTGGGCGGGTTGCGGGCCGAGATCGTGATTCCGCGCTGAGCGGCGCGGTTGCGGCAGGGAACGTCGCGGGCTAAGGCTGTTACAAAGACATAAGACAGAAGGGATTCCGCGATGCGGGCATTCGTATTTCCGGGGCAGGGCGCCCAGGTCGTCGGCATGGGGCGCGAGTTGGCCGAGGCCTATCCGGCGGCGCGCGAGGTCTTTGCCGAGGTGGACGAGGCGCTGGGAGAGAGCCTGTCCGACCTGATCTGGAACGGCGATATCGAGACGCTGACCCTGACCCAGAATGCCCAGCCGGCGCTGATGGCGACCTCTATCGCGGCCTTCCGGGCGCTAGAGGCCGAGGGTTTCGGCATCCAGGACGCGGATTTCGTCGCCGGCCATTCGCTGGGCGAATATTCGGCACTTTGCGCGGCGGGGGCGCTGAGCCTTGGCGATACCGCGCGGCTCTTGCGTTTGCGCGGCCAGGCCATGCAGGAGGCGGTGCCGGTCGGGCAGGGAGCCATGGCGGCGATCCTGGGCCTTGATTTCGCCGCGGTGGACCAGATCGCGCGCGATGCGGCCGAAGGCGAGGTCTGCCAGGCCGCGAACGACAACGACCCGGCGCAGGTGGTGATCTCGGGCCACAAGGCGGCGGTCGAGCGTGCGGCGGCGCTGGCCAAGGAGCGCGGCGCCAAGCGGGCGCTGATGCTGCCGGTCTCGGCGCCGTTCCACTCGGCGCTGATGCAGCCGGCGGCGGCGGTGATGGCCGAGGCCCTGGCGGCGGTCGAGATCGCCGCGCCCGCGGTGCCGCTGGTGGCCAATGTCCGCGCCGAGCCGGTGACCGAGCCGGGCGCCATCCGGCGGCTGCTGGTCGAGCAGGTGACGGGCGCCGTGCGCTGGCGCGAGTCGGTCGCCTTCCTGGCCGGGGCGGGTGTCACCGAATTCTGGGAAATCGGCGCCGGCAAGGCGCTGTCGGGCATGATCAAGCGCATCGCCAAGGATGCGGTGGTGCGCAACATCGGCGCTCCGGCGGATATCGCGGCGCTGAAGGCGTAAGGGGGCTCCGCCCCCATCCCTGCGGGATTCCCCCGGAGTATTTGGAAAACGGAGAAGGACCTGATGTTTGATCTGACGGGTAAGAATGCCCTTGTGACCGGCGCGTCGGGCGGGATCGGCGGGGCGGTGGCCGAGGCATTGCACGCCGCCGGCGCCACCGTGGCATTGTCGGGCACGCGCGAGGCGCCGCTGCGGGAACTGGCCGAGAAGCTGGGCGCGCGCGCGCATGTCGTCACCGCCAACCTGGCCGACGCGGCGGCGGTCGAGGCGCTGCCCAAGGCGGCGGCCGAGGCCATGGGCTCGGTCGATATCCTGGTCAACAATGCCGGGATCACCCGCGACAACCTGTTCATGCGCATGTCCGACGAGGAATGGGCGCAGGTGGTCGAGGTCAACCTGACCTCGAGTTTCCGGCTGTGCCGGGGGGTCTTGCGTGGCATGATGAAGGCGCGCTGGGGCCGGATCGTGAACATCGGCTCGGTCGTGGGCGCCACGGGCAATCCGGGGCAGGCCAATTATGCCGCCGCCAAGGCGGGCCTCGTCGGCATGTCGAAGAGCCTGGCCTATGAGGTCGCCTCGCGCGGGATCACGGTGAACTGCGTGGCGCCGGGCTTCATCGAGACGGCGATGACCGACAAGCTGAACGACGAGCAGAAGGGCCGGATCCTGGCGCAAATTCCCGCCGGCCGCATGGGTTCGGCCCAGGAAATCGCCGGCGCGGTGCTGTATCTGGCCAGCCCCGAGGCGGGCTATGTCACCGGCGCCACGCTACATGTCAACGGCGGCATGGCGATGATCTGAACGTGGTTTATGCGGGTTGCAAGATCACGTTCGCGTGCTATATCCCGCAAACAAGGCCGCAGGGGAACCGCCCTGGGCTCTGACCGGCAATCGCTGGAACACCTGGGCGGATTGCCCGCGAAAACGAGGAAGAGACATGAGCGATATCGCTGATCGCGTGAAGAAAATTGTCGTCGAGCACCTGGGTGTCGATGAAGAGAAGGTGACGGAAACCGCCTCGTTCATCGACGATCTCGGCGCCGATTCGCTGGATACCGTCGAACTGGTCATGGCTTTCGAGGAAGAGTTCGGCATCGAGATCCCGGACGATGCCGCCGAGACCATCCAGACCTTCGGCGACGCGGTGAAATTCATCCAGGGCGCGGTCTGATCCTGCTCTGAGCAGCTTTCGGGGCGGTGCTTTCGGTGGAAAGCGCCGCCCTTTTTCTTTGGCTGCGACGCTTTGACCCAGCGTCGCGGGGAACCGCCGCAGAGTTGCCTTCGTTTCAAGGGCGAACCTGACGAAGGAGAGTTTCATGGCCGTGAATGTCAAAGGGCTCAGCGACAATGCCCGCAAGACCGCAATCGCCGAGTTGAATGCCCGGCTTGCCGATGCGCTGGCGCTGTCGGCGGCGATCAAGCAGGCGCATTGGAACGTCAAGGGCCGCAACTTCATCGCCGTGCACGAGCTGTTCGACACCGTGAAGGCGCGGCTGGACGAGCATGTGGACATGATGGCCGAGCGCGTGCAGGTGCTGGACGGCGTGGCCGTCGGCACGGTCGAGAAGGTGGCCAAGGCCAGCACCCTGAAGGAATACCCGACCGACCTGACCAAGGCCGAGGACCATATCAAGGCCATCTGCGAGCGGATGCGCGATTACGGCGAGAAGGTCCGGGCCGCCATCGATGCGACCGACGAGGCGGGCGATGCCGATACGGCCGACCTGTTCACCGCCGCCTCGCGCACGGCGGACAAGGACCTGTGGTTCCTGGAAAGCCATCTGGAATAGGCTTTCCGCGTGGTGAACCGGGGCCAAGGCCCCGGTTTGCCGGTTGCGCCGCGGCTTATTTCGGCATCGGCGCCGTGATGCCCTCGACATAGAAATTCATCGAAGAGAGTTCCTCGTCGCTGGCGGCCTGCCCCTCGGCCAGCCAGGGCGTGCCGTCCTGCTTGTTCAGCGGCCCGGTGAAGGGATGGTATTCGCCCGAGGCGATCTGGTCGCGCAGCGCCTCGGCCTCGGCCTTGACCTCGGCGGGCACGGCATCGGTGATCTCGCCGATCACCACTTCGCCGTCGCCGATGCCCAGCCAGACGCCATGGGATTTCCAGGTGCCTTCCAGCGCCTCGCCCACGCGCTTGATGTAATAGGGCTCCCAATTGTCGATGATCGAGGCAAGCCGCGGCTGCGGCGCGAAGTTCGACATGTCCGAGGCCTGGCCGAAGCCGAAGGCGCCCGCCTCTTGCGCCTTGGCCAGCGGCGCGGTCGAGTCGGTGTGCTGCATGAACACGTCCACCCCTTCGGCGATCAGGGCGGCGGCGGCATCGGCCTCTTTCGCGGGGTCGAACCAGGTATAGGCCCAGACCACCTTCATCTCGACATCCGGGTTCACCTTCCTGGCGTGGATATAGGCCGAGTTGATGCCCTGGACGACCTCGGGGATCGGGAAGGAGCCGATATAGCCGATCTTGTTCGACTTGGTCATGCGGCCGGCAATCGTGCCCAGCACCGCGCGGCCTTCGTAGAAGCGCGCGTCGTAGGTGGCGACGTTTTCGGCGGTCTTGTAGCCGGTGGCGTGCTCGAATTTCACATCCGGGAACTTCTTGGCGACGTTGATCGTGGCGTCCATGAAGCCGAAGCTGGTGGTGAAGATCAGCTTATGGCCGGACAGCGCCAGCTGCGTGATGGCGCGCTCGGCATCGGCGCCCTCGGGGACGCTTTCGATATAGGTGGTCTCGACGCGGTCGCCGTATTCGCGTTCCACCGCCTGCCGGGCCAGGTCGTGCTGATAGGTCCAGCCGCCGTCGCCCACCGGGCCGACATAGATGAAGCCCACCTTCAGCTTTTCCTCTTGCGCGAAGGCGGGCAGGGCCGTGCTGGCCACCAGCGCCGCGGCGCTGCCAAGAAGGGTTCTGCGTTTCATGTCATGCTCCTTGCAGGTTGTGCCTATTTCAATGCGTGGAAGGGCCGGCCCAGGCTGGCGGGGGCCGCACCCCCGCCCGAGCGGCCGAATTTCTGCCGGGCCGAGATCAGCACCAGCACGATGATGGTCGCGAGATAGGGCGCCATGCTGAGCAGTTGCACCGGCACCGCGACGCCCGCCGCTTGCAGCCGCAATTGCAGCACGGTGACGCCGCCGAACAGCCAGGCGCCGGCCAGCACGCCCCAGGGGTTCCATTGCGCAAAGACCACGATGGCCAGCGCGATCCAGCCGGCGCCGGCGGTCATCCCCTCGGTCCATTGCAGCACGGTGGCGATCGAGATATAGGCGCCGCCCATACCCGCCAGCGCGCCGCCGAAGCCGATGGCGAGGATGCGCACCCGCCGCACCGGATAGCCGAGGCCGTGGGCGGCGTCGTGGTTCTCGCCCACCGCGCGCAGGATCAGGCCGGGCCGGGTGCGGGAAAGGAACCACCAGACCACGGGCACCAGCGCGATGCCCAGCCAGATCATCCAGTTCAGGCCCAGTGGCCCTGGCATCATCGCCGGGGCCTTCATCCCCTCGTATGGCTTGCCGAACATCGCGGTCAGGCCCAGGCCGAACAGCGTGAGCGCCAGCCCCGTCGCCACCTGGTTCGACAGCAGGAATTGCGTCAGCGCCGCGAATGTCATCGACAGCGCCGCACCGGCAACGGCGGCGGCGATGAAGCCAAGCGCCGGGCTGCCGCTGGCATGGGCGGCGGCGAAACCCGCCAGCGCGCCGGTGATCATCATGCCCTCGACGCCCAGGTTCAGCACGCCCGCGCGCTCGACCACCAACTCGCCGAGCGCGGCGAACAGGATCGGCGTCGCGGCGCCCAGCAGCAGGATAAAGACGGAAAGCGGGTCGATCATCATGCGCGCCTCCGAATGCGATAGCGGGTCAGGATGTCGAAGCCGAGCAGGAAGAACAGCAGCATTCCCTGGAACACCTGCACCGTCGCGGCGGGCAGGTTCAGCATCATCTGCGCCAGTTCGCCGCCGATATAGGTCAGCGCCAGCAGCAACCCCGCCAGCAGGATGCCCAGCGGGTGCAGCCGGCCCAGGAAGGCCACGATGATGGCGGTGAAGCCGTAGCCCGAACCGAAGCTTTCGGTGATCTGGCCGGCCGGGCCCGCGACCTCGAAAAGCCCGGCCAAGCCCGCCAGTGCGCCCGAGACGCCCAGGCACAGCGCCACCAGCCGCTCGGGACGCACGCCGGCGAAACGGGCGGCGCGGGGGGCCGCGCCGGCGGTGCGGATGTGGAAGCCCAGGACATGCCGCGACATGACGAACCAGGTCGCAGCCAGGGCCAGCACCGCCGCCACGCCGCCCCAATGCAGGCCGGAATTGGCGATGAGATCCGGGTTCGAGGCCGCCTCGTATTGCTGCAGGTTGCGCGAGCCGGGAAAGTTGAAGCCCTCGGGGTTCTTCATCGGGCCGAAGGCCATCCAGGCCGCGATGCGCTGCGCGACATAGACCAGCATCAGCGAGACGAGGATCTCGGACGCGCCGAACCAGTTGCGCAGCACCGCCGGGACCATGCCCCAGGCCCAGCCGCCCGCCGCGCCGGCCAGGATCATTGCCGGAAATATCCAGAAGGCGTCCATGGGATAGGCGGCCAGCGCCACCGCGGCGCCGCAGATCGCGCCGATGATGTATTGCCCTTCGGCGCCGATGTTCCAGATCCCGGCACGGAATCCCAGCGCCAGCCCCGAGGCGATCAGGATCAGCGGCCCGGCCTTGACCAGCAGTTGCGGCCGGGAATAGGCGGCGGTGGGGCCGAACAGCGGGTCCCAGAAGATGGTGCGGATCGCGGCCACCGGGTCGAAGCCCATGGCGGCGAACAGGCAGCCGCCGACGATCATGGTGGCCAGCACGGCTAGAACCGGCGTCGCGACCTGCCAGAGCAGCGGCGCCGAGGCGCGGGGCTCAAGCCGGAACATGCGCCACCTCCATGCCATGGGCGCCGCCCAGCATCAGGCCGATCTCCTCGATCGTCAGGCCCTCGGTCGGGCGGGGGGCAGAGAGCCGGCCCTGGTTCAGCGCGCAGAAACGATCCGAAAGCTCCAGCAATTCGTCGAGATCCTGGCTGATGACGATCAGCCCGGCCCCCTGCGCCGCCAAGTCCAGCAGCGCCTGGCGGATCGCGGCGGCGGCGCCGGCATCGACGCCCCAGGTCGGCTGGTTCACCACCAGCACGCGCGGCCGGCCCAGCACCTCGCGGCCGATGACGAACTTCTGCAAGTTGCCGCCGGAAAGCGCGCCCGCCGCCGTATCGGGGCCGGGGGTGCGCACGTCGAAGGCGCGGATCACCTGTTGCGCGAAATCCGTGGCGGCCTTGCGGTCGATGAGGCCGCGGCGGATGAGGTTCTGCCGCGCGCCGGCGGTCAGCAGCGTGTTTTCGGCCAGGCTGAACTCGGGCACGGCGGCATGGCCCAGCCGGTCCTCGGGCGCGGCCAGGAGCCCGGCGCGGCGCCGCGCCTCGGGGCCGGCGCGTGACAGGTCGCGGCCCTCCAGCGCGATGGTGCCCGGTGCGGTCGGGGTCTCGCCCGACAGTGCCGAGAGCAGTTCCTCCTGCCCGTTGCCCGCGACGCCGCCGATGCCCAGGATCTCGCCCGAGCGCAGGGTCAGCGCGACCTCCTTCAGCGCCACGCCCTCGCCGCCCGCCGTGGAAAGGCCGCGAACCTGCAGCACGGGTGCGGCGGGCTTGCGGCCGGATCGGTCCACCAGCCGCATCTCGGCCCCGACCATCATCGCCGCCAGTTCGCGGGCGGAATGGGCGCGCGGATCGACCGTGCCCACCACCTTGCCCTGGCGCAGGATGGTGGCGCGGTCGCAATGGCTGCGGATCTCTTCGAGCTTGTGGCTGATATACAGGATCGCCGTGCCGGCTTCGGCCAGTTGGCGCAGGGTGGCGAACAGGATCTCGGCCTCCTGCGGGGTCAGCACCGAGGTCGGCTCGTCCATGATGAGCAGACGCGGGTTCTGCAGCAGGCAGCGCAGGATCTCGACCCGCTGCCGCTCGCCCGCCGACAGCGCGGCGATGCGGCGCGCGGGGTTCAGCGGCAGGCCGTAGCCCTGCGACAGGTCGGCGATGCGGCGCGAAAGCTCGGGCTGCGGCGGCGGGTTCTCCATCCCCAGCGCGACGTTTTCGGCGACCGTCATCGCGTCGAACAGGCTGAAATGCTGGAACACCATGGCGACGCCCGCGGCGCGCGCCGCACGCGGGTCATGCGGCGCGTAAGGCGCGCCCAGCAACGCCATCTGCCCCTCGTCCGGCCGCACGAGGCCATAGATCATCTTGACCAGCGTGGACTTGCCGGCGCCGTTCTCGCCCAGCAGGGCATGGATTTCGCCGGCCTCGACCGCGAAGGACACGTCGTCGTTGGCGCGCACGCCGGGATAGGTCTTGCCCAGGCCCTCGGCCCGGAAAACATTGCTCACTGTCGCGCGCCTCGCTGCTTTTTGCGCAAGATTAGCGGTTTTCCGCCGGGGGGCAATTGCGCAGTTGGGCAGGTCGCCCCTAGATTGGCGCCATGCCGGAAAATTCTCCCCGATTCATCCACCTGCGCACACATTCCGAACATTCGCTGCTGGAAGGCGCGGTGCCGGTCAAGAAACTCGCCGATCTTGCGGCGCAGAACGGCATGCCCGCCGTGGCGCTGACCGACAGCAACGCCCTGTTCGCGGCGCTGGAATTCTCGGTCAAGGCGCAGGATGCGGGCGTGCAGCCGATCATCGGCTGCCAGGTGACGCTTGCTGCCGAGGCGACCGGCCCCGTCGTGCTCTTGGCGCAGAACGAGGCGGGCTGGCTGAACCTGATGGAGCTTTCCACCTGCCTCTACCTGCGCGACGACCATGCCTTGCCGCATGTGACGCCCGAGGAACTCGCGGCCCATGCCGAGGGGCTGATCTGCCTGACCGGCGGCGCCGGCGGCCCGCTGGGGCAACTGGTGCTGCAAGGCCGACAGGCCGAGGCGCGCGCGCTGGCCGAGCGGCTGGCGGCCGCCTTCCCGACACGGCTTTACGTCGAGTTGCAGCGCCATCACGATGCCGAGGGCCAGCCGGTTCCCGAGGAGACAGGGTCCGAAGGCGGCATGATCGACATCGCCTATGCGCTCGACCTGCCGCTGGTCGCCACCAACGACGTCTATTTCCCCAAGCCCGAGCTGTTCGACGCGCATGACGCGCTGATCTGCATTTCCGAACGCGCCTATGTCGACCAGACCGCGCCGCGCCGCCGGCTGACGCCGCAGCACTACTTCAAGTCCGCCGCCGAGATGGCGACGCTGTTCGCCGATCTGCCCGAGGCGATCCGAAACACCGTCGAGATCGCCCGCCGCTGCGCCTTTGCCGTCAAGAAGCACAAGCCCATCCTGCCGCGCTTTGCAGATGACGAGGTCGAGGAACTGCGCCGCCAGGCCTGGGATGGCTTGCGCGCCCGGCTGGCGGTGATCCCGCATTCCGCGACGGTCGAGGAATACGAGGAGCGGCTGCGCTTCGAACTGGGCATCATCGAGCAGATGGGCTTTCCCGGCTATTTCCTGATCGTCGCCGATTTCATCAAATGGGCCAAGGAACATAACATCCCGGTCGGGCCGGGCCGGGGCTCGGGCGCGGGCTCGCTGGTCGCCTATGCATTGACGATTACCGACCTGGATCCAATCCGTTACAGCCTGCTCTTCGAGCGGTTTCTGAACCCCGAGCGGGTCTCGATGCCCGACTTCGACATCGACTTCTGCATGGATCGCCGCGAGGAGGTGATCCAATATGTGCAAGAGAAATACGGCCGCGACAAGGTGGGCCAGATCATCACCTTCGGCGCGCTCTTGTCCAAGGCCGCGGTGCGCGACGTGGGCCGGGTGCTGCAGCTGCCCTTTGGCCAGGTGGACCGGCTCAGCAAGATGATCCCGGTCGAGGGCGTCAAGCCCGTCAGCGTCACCAAGGCGCTGGCCGACGAGCCGCGCCTGCGCGAGGCGGCCAGGGAAGAGGTGGTGAACCGCCTGCTGGACTATGCCGCCAAGATCGAGGGGCTCTTGCGCAATGCCTCGACCCATGCCGCCGGCGTGGTGATCGGCGACCGGCCGCTGCACCGGCTGGTGCCGCTTTACCGCGACCCGGCATCGGACATGCCGGCGACGCAGTTCAACATGAAATGGGTCGAGCAGGCGGGGCTGGTCAAGTTCGACTTCCTGGGCCTGAAAACCCTGACGGTGATCCAGAACGCGGTGGACCTGATCAACGACGGCGGCCGGCCGCTGCATGTCGCGGCAGACGGGCGCCAGCTTTACGAGCCCGCCAAGGGGGCCGAGAACCAGATCAACGCCATCCCGCTGGACGACAAGCCCAGCTACGATCTTTTCGCCAGCGCCCGCACGGTCGCGGTGTTCCAGGTCGAAAGCTCGGGCATGATGGACGCGCTGCGGCGCATGAAGCCGACCTGCATCGAGGACATCGTGGCGCTGGTGGCGCTGTATCGTCCCGGCCCGATGGAGAACATCCCGACCTATTGCGAGGTGAAGAACGGTCTGCGACCCCTTGAATCCATTCACCCTTCGATCGACGACATCCTGGCCGAGACGCAGGGCATCATCGTCTATCAGGAACAGGTGATGCAGATCGCGCAGGTCATGGCCGGCTATTCGCTGGGCGGCGCCGACCTGCTGCGCCGCGCCATGGGCAAGAAGATCGCCGAGGAGATGGCCAAGGAACGGCCGAAATTCGTCGAGGGTTGCAAGGCGCAGGGAATCGACACGAAGAAGGCCGGAGAGGTCTTTGACCTTCTTGAAAAATTCGCCAATTACGGCTTCAACAAATCGCATGCGGCAGCCTATGCCGTGGTCAGCTACCAGACCGCCTGGCTGAAGGCCAATCACCCGGTCGAGTTCATGGCCGCGGTGATGAACTGCGATATCCACCTGACCGACAAGCTGGCCGTTTACAAGCGCGAGGCCGACCGGATGGGGATCGAGACGGTGCCGCCTTGCGTGAACCGCTCGGAGGCCCTGTTCAGCGTCAAGGACGGCAAGATCCTCTATGCGCTCGGCGCGCTCAAGGGCGTGGGCGTCGAGGCGATGAACCTGATCGTGCAGGCGCGCGCCGGGCGTCCCTTTGCCGACATGCACGACTTCGCCCGCCGCGTGGACATGCGCCGGGTCGGCAAGCGGCCGCTGGAGATGCTGGCCCGCGCCGGCGCCTTCGACGCGCTGGAGCCGAACCGGGCGCGGGTGCTGAAATCGCTGGACGGGCTGGTGGCCTGGTCCACGGCGGTGCAGGAGGCGGCGGCCTCCAGCCAGTCCTCGCTGTTCGGCGGGGGCGAGGATCTGCCGCCGCCGCGTCCGGTCGCCGCGCCCGTCTGGATGCCGGCCGAGAAGCTGGCCGAGGAACATGCGGCGGTCGGCTTCTACCTTTCGGGCCATCCGCTGGACGACTATCAGCCGGCGCTGCGCCGCAAGGGGGTGCAGACGCTCGCCGAGGTGACGCAGGCGGCGGCCGACGGGGCGCTGGTGGCGCAGCTTGCCGGCACGGTTGCGCATCGCCAGGAAAAGAAATCTGCGCGCGGCACCCGCTTTGCCTTTGTCGGCCTGTCCGATCCGACCGGGCTTTACGAGGTCACGGTGTTCTCGGACACGCTGGACGCCCATCGCCAGCATCTGGAGCCGGGTGCGAACGTGGTCTTGCAGGTGCAGGTCGAACCTTCGGGCGATCAGGTCAAGCTGCTGGCGCGCTCGGTCATGCCGCTGGATCAGGCGGTGGCCGATGCCGGGGCGAACCGCCTGGCGGTCGAGATCGCCGGGCTGGACGCCGTGCCCGGCATCGCCGAGGCGCTGGCCCGCATCCAGGCCGAGCTCAACGCCCCCGCTCGCGCCCGCGGTCCCATCTCGCTGCGGCTGAAGGACGGCGCCGATCTGGTCGATATCGAGATCGCCGAGGACGCGCCCCTGACCACCCCCGCCCGCCAGGCGCTGCGCGTCGTCCCGGGGGTGCTGGAGGTGGTCGAGGAGTAGGGGGCTCGGGCGGGGGCGGCGTGGCTTTGAGCCCCATCGCCGACGCTCGCGACATCAGGAGGCGGACAGCAGGATTACGCCCGCGATCAGCACGCCGCAGCCGGCAAGCCGCCATGGTCCGACCGCCTCGCGCAAGATCAACATCCCCAGCAAAGCGCCCACCATCATCGACATTTCGCGCATCGGTGCGACAAGGCTGAGCGGTGCGCCGCCTGTCAGTGCGGCGAGGACGAGGATATAGGATAGCGGCGATAGCAGGCCCACACCAAGGGCTGTCCACCAATGCCCTCTCATTGCCTCGATCGCACGCCGGGGATTTGCAAGAACCAGCGGCAGCAGCAGGAAAAAGCGCAAGAGGTTCGAGAACCAGTCCAGCACCACAGGCGCAATACCGAGCACCTTCACCGCATAGGCGTCGACCACCGTATAGCAGGCGATCAGCCCGCCGGTCGCAGTCCCCCAACGCACTCCCGATTGCCCGCCGGGACGGGTGAAGGCCGCCAGCTTGCCCTGTGTGGCGATCAGCATGATGCCGGCGACGACCAGGACCAGCCCGATCAGGCCTGTGCCAGATGGTGTTTCGCCAAGGATCAGGAAGGCTCCGATAGTCGAAAGCATCGGCCCGGTGCCACGCGCTACCGGATACACAACCGACAGATCTGCAACCTGATAGCCGCGTTGCAGGCACAGGCTGTAGGCCAAATGGATCAGCCCGCTGAGCAGGACGAAGCCGATGCCTGTCAATGTCCAGATGATGCTGCCCTTCGTCAGCAGATACAGGACCCACGGGGCATAGGCGACACAGGCAATCAGATTGTAGGCGAAGACGAAGACCGGCCCGACCGATGCGGCCCGTTTGGCAAGCAGATTCCAGCTTGCATGGACAAAGGATGCGAGAACGACAAGAAACAGCGAGGCAAGCGTCATTGAGACCCCCTTATGCGCCGGTATGGCGCGGTTGATCTCGACGTCTCCTCCCCTGGGCTTTTGTCCCTTGGGTGCAGCCAGGGAACTCCCCCGGTCTCTGCAACGCTCGGTCCTGCGGCGGATCGCCCGGAACCCTAGTCACCACTCAGTCGATACCGGAATTTTAATCATTGTCAGGTAGTGGCATCAAGATCCGGCCGGCCGCTTTTCTGCCATTGCAGCCATCTCCCATGGCCAACCCGCTCGCCCCCTTCCCTTAACGAAAAAAGCCCCGCTCTCGCGGGGCCTTTCTCTGTCGCGCTCAGTTGCGCTCCTTGTCCACCATCTTGCCCTTCGAGATCCAGGGCATCATGCCGCGCAGCTTTTCGCCGACCTTCTCGATCTGGTGCTCGTCGTTGATGCGACGGGTCGCCTTGAAGAACGGCTGGCCGACGGCGTTCTCCTGCATGAAGTCGCGCACGAACTTGCCGGTCTGGATGTCGGTCAGCACCGCCTTCATCCGCGCCTTGGTCTCTTCATAGGGCAGCACGCGCGGGCCCGAGACATACTCGCCGTATTCCGCGGTGTTCGAGATCGAGTAGTTCATGTTGGCGATGCCGCCTTCGTAGATCAGGTCCACGATCAGCTTCACCTCGTGCAGGCATTCGAAATAGGCCATTTCCGGCTCGTAGCCGGCCTCGACCAGGGTCTCGAAGCCCATGCGGATCAGCTCGACCAGGCCGCCGCACAGCACCGCCTGCTCGCCGAACAGGTCGGTTTCGCACTCCTGGCGGAAATTGGTCTCGATGATGCCCGAGCGGCCGCCGCCGATGGCCGAGCAATAGCTCAGGCCGATATCCATGGCCTTGCCGGTGGCATCCTGGTGCACCGCGACCAGGCAGGGCACGCCGCCGCCCTTGGTGTATTCGCCGCGCACGGTGTGACCCGGACCCTTGGGCGCCATCATGATGACGTCGACGCCGGGCTTCGGCTCGATCAGGCCGAAATGCACGTTCAGGCCGTGGGCAAAGGCGATGGCGGCGCCTTCGCGCAGGTTGTCATGCACGTATTTCCTGTAGGTCTCGGCCTGCAGCTCGTCGGGCATGGTGAACATGATCAGGTCGGCCCAGGCGGCGGCCTCGGCAATGCCCATGACCTTCAGCCCCTCGGCTTCGGCCTTCTTGGCCGAGGCGGAGCCCTCGCGCAGCGCGACGACCAGGTTCTTGGCGCCGGAATCGCGCAGGTTCAGCGCATGGGCATGGCCTTGGCTGCCATAGCCCAGCATGGCGATCTTCTTGTCCTTGATCAGGTTCACATCGCAGTCGCGATCGTAATAGACACGCATAGGGATCTCCCTCACTTTCGATGCGAGGGTTCTAGCAGCGTTACCGTCGTGGTTCTGTGCAATCTTCGCGGATTTTCTGGTATTTCGATAAGTATCATGCCAATAAAGGCGCAGAGATGAGATAATCATGCCCGATGTAACCGATCGCCGTATCCTGCGCCAGCTTCTGGCCGATCCCGATATTCCGAACGCCGCATTGGCCGAGCGGGCAGGGGTGACCGCCGCAAGCCTGTGGCGGCGGCTGGACAGGATGCGCGAAACCGGCGTGATCCGCACCATCGAGGCCCGGATCGACTGGCGCAAGCTGGGCTACGAGGTGCAGGTCAGCCTGCGTTTCACGCTGGACAAGACCCATCCGCGCGCCTTCGACGAATTCATCGCCGCCGCCCGCCGCGTGCCCGAGGTGACCGAGATCCAGACCTTCCTTGGCTCGGTGGACCTGCGGCTGTCGGTGATCGCGCGGGACATGGCGCATTGGCAGCAGCTTTACCGCGAAAGCATCCTGACCCTGCCGCATGTGGCCGACAGCGATGCGCTGATGCTGGTCTCGACCATCAAGGATGTGCAGGAGTTGCCGCTGTGAGCGTGCTGGCCCCGGATGCGACCGACCTTGCCATCCTGCGGCTTCTGGCCGAGGACGCTACTCGCGGCGCGGCCGAGATCGGCCGGGCGCTTGGCCTGACCCAGCCCGCGACTTGGCGGCGCATCCGGCGGCTGAGCGATGCCGGGGTGATCGCCGGGCGTCGCGTGGTGGTCGACGAGGCCGCCCTGGGTTTCGGCGTCACGGTGTTCCTGGGCATCCGGCTGGCGGTGAAGGGCCGTGTCAGCCTGGAGGATTTCGAACGCGCGGTGACGGCGATCCCCGAGGTGCAGGTGGTGCAGCATGTGCTGGGCCAGTTCGACTATCGGCTGCGCATTCATGCCCGCGACATCGCGGATTTCGAGCGCATCCTGCGCCGTCGCATCATGACCCTGCCCGGCGTGGGCCAGGTCGAGGCGAACGTCATGCTTTCGGAAGAGCGGCGACCGGGGCCGCTCTAGCGGCAATCAGCCTCGTCCACGAAGGAGTGGCATTTGCCCGGGTCCGGTCGAAGAGCGGGCAGGCGGTTCTGTTCGTATTCCGCACTGTCCTCGGCGAGATATGGGATCCGCTCGAAAGCCGTCAAGACCCTGCAAGCGGCTGGCTTCGCCGCTTGGTCGCGACCCTTTGGGAAAGGGTCGCGCATAGCCGGTTCACGGGCCGATGATCCGGCAATCCTGCTGCCGCGCCGCGATCCGGCCGCAGGCGAGTTCGGCGGTTTCCCGGTTCATGCCGACGAAGTTCGCCTCGAAGCCGCGCTTGGTATTGGCGACCCGGCTGAGCGCGCTGCCCAGGGCGCCGCTTTCCTGAAGGGCGGTTTTCAGCAGAACCTGCTCGGCCTCGCGTTGCGAGCGGAACAGGCCCAGCGAGACCCCCCAGTTCTTGCCGCCCGAACCCGATCCGCGGGCAACGATCTCGGTCGCTTGCGGGGCGGTTTCCTCGTCGGGGTCCAGCGAGGCGAGGATGATGGTCTCGGACCGCTGCGCGGGTGCGGGCGTGTCCAGAAGCGCCATGCTTTCCGGCTGCGGCTGGGTCGATTGCACGAAAAGCGAGGGCGAGCCCGCGGCCGGGGTGGAAAGCTCGGCCGACCGATCGCCTCGCGGCGAGGGCTTGGGGCGGGCGGCATTCAGCGGTTCGGCGACCGTTTCCGAGGTGTCGCCTTCTTCCGGGCGGGCTTCGGGACGGGCCGCACGGGCCAATATCTCGGGGTCCATGGCGGCATTGGCGAATTGGCCGGTGCCGGGCTTGCGCGTCGGCCGGGCGCTGGCGGTCAGGGTGCTGCCGCCGCCGGAAGGTGCGGGTGCCGCCGTAGCCTGGGCGCGCGAGACCGCGGCCGAAATCGCCGCCGGGGTCACCACCGCGGCGGTCGAGGCGCGCGCCACCGGCCGGTCGGAAGTGGAAAGCTGCACGTTCGCCACCGCCTGGCGCGGTTCGGCGCGTGCGACCTGCACGGTGCGGCGCACCTTCTTCTCGGCCACCAGCTGCGGCGGCGCGGGCTTCACCTCTCGCACACGGGTGGGGGCCTTTCCGAAGCCGGCATCGAGCAGTTGCGCCATGACCTGGTTGCGATGCGCCGTCGAGGTGCCGCCCAGCACAGTGGCGATGATCCGTTTGGAGCCGCGCTTGGCCGAGGCGGTCAGGTTGAAGCCGGCCGCCCGCGTGTAGCCGGTCTTGATGCCGTCCGCGCCCTCATAGCTGTCGAGAAAGCGCTTGTTGGTGCTGGCGACGGTGGCGATCCCCGCATCCGCCGAACGGCGCGAGAAGATCGAGTAATATTGCGGGAAATCGTAGAACAGGCGGCGCCCGAGGACGGTCATGTCCCGCGCCGTGGAATAATGCCCCTCGGCCGTCAGCCCGTTGGCGTTGCGGAAATTCGTGTTGCGCATCCCCAGCGCGCGGGCCATCTGGGTCATCTGCGCGGCGAATTTCGCCTCGGACCCGGCCAGCCCCTCGCCGATCACCGTGGCCGCGTCGTTGGCGGACTTCACCGCCGCCGCGCGGATCAGGTAGCGCAGCTCGATCCGCTGGCCCGGTTTCAGCCCCAGCCGCGAGGGCGGCTGCGCCGCGGCATGGCTGGACACCAGGAACTTGCTGTCCAGCCGGACCTGCCCCCGCTCGATGGCGTTGAAGGCCATGTAAAGCGTCATCATCTTGGTCAGCGAGGCCGGATGCAGCCGCGTATCCGCGTTCTGCGCATAGACTTCCTGCCCGGTTCGCGCATCCATGACGAAGGCTGCGAAAGGGGCGGCGGCTACCGCCATGGGCAGCGCCCAGGCGAATAGGATCATCAGTCCCAAGCGGACGTTTCTTGCGATTCTGCTCACTGTCCCGGTCTCTTCTGCCTCTGAGGGTCCGTTCATTATGCGGACCCTTCATTAATAAAGTGACAATAACACGCCTTGCCGCGTTCGGGAACTGCAAGTTTGCGGCCTTGCGACGCAATCTGCCGCAGGTTGCCGGCGCTTTCGGACCGGGCCGCGGGGGCGGGGCTTATCAAGCGCGGGGAAAGCCTCTATATTCGGTCCCAGAACCGTCCATATCCTGATACGAGCGTCGTGACCAATCCGCAGATGACCAACCGACCCGGGGACCGCGAAGAGGTCGAACTGGGGGTCAAGACCAGGCCCCGCACGCAACGGCCTCCGATGTACAAGGTGTTGCTGCTGAACGACGATTTCACGCCGATGGAGTTCGTCGTGCATGTGCTTGAGCGGTTGTTCAACATGAACCATGCCCAGGCGATCGAGATCATGCTGACGGTCCATCGCAAGGGGATCGCCGTCGTCGGCGTCTTTTCGCACGAGATCGCCGAAACCAAGGTGGCGCAGGTCATGGAACTGGCCCGCCGCCAGCAGCATCCGCTGCAATGCACCATGGAAAAAGAGTAGAAATTGGCAGGATCACGGCTGGAACTGGTCTTTGGCGGCACGCCGCCCCAAGGACGCATGCTGCTGATCGGCGCGGGTGCCGCGACCGATCTTTCCGTATTCGACCCCGAGCGGGTGCAGATCGTGCAGGGCTTTTACCCCGATCATCGGGCGCTGGAGGCGCGCGGGCTTGATGTGGTGACCGAGGCTTCCGGCGATTTCGACGCCGCCGTCGTGTTCCTGCCGCGAGCGCGGGCCGAGGCGCGGGCGCGGATCGCCGACGCGGCAGCGCGGCTGGCGCCGGGGGCGTCGCTGTGGATCGACGGGCAAAAGACCGATGGCGTCGATGCGGTGCTGAAGGAAATGCGCGGCCTTGCTGCGGTGGACGAGGTCCAGTCGCGGGCGCATGGCAAGATCTTTCGCGTGACGCTGCCCGAAGCCGGCTGGCTGCCCGAGGGCTGGGCGGCGCGCGATCACGAGGCCGCGCCCGGCATGGTGACGCGGCCGGGGGTGTTCTCGGCCGACGGGCCCGACCCGGCCTCGCAGGCGCTGGCGGCAGCGCTGCCCGAGAAGCTGCCGACCCGTATCGTCGACCTGGGCGCGGGCTGGGGCTGGCTCTCGGCCGAAATCCTGCGCCATCCCGGCGTCGAACTGCTGCATCTGGTCGAGGCCGATGCCGCGGCGCTGGATTGCGCGCGGCGCAACATCGCCGATCCGCGCGCGCGTTTCCACTGGGCGGATGCGCTGGATTTCCGCCTGCCCGAGCCGGTGAACGGCGTCATCATGAACCCGCCCTTCCATGAGGGCCGCGCCGCCGATCCGAAACTGGGCGCCGGCTTCATCCGCGCGGCGGCGGGGCTGCTGACCGGGGCGGGGCGGCTGTGGATGGTCGCCAACCGCCATCTGCCCTATGAGCAGGCGCTGCGGGAATGCTTTGCCGAGGTTTCGGAACTGGGCGGTAATTCACGCTTCAAGATCCTGACCGCCTCGGGCGCGCGGCGTCCCGCGGCCGGTCGTCCGCATCCGAAGGGCGCGCAGCCGAAAGGTAGGAGAAGATGAGCCTGTCCATCCAGGGCAAGACCGCCATCGTCACCGGGGCGGCGCGGGGCATCGGCCTGGCCATCGCCCGGCATTTCGAGGAGGCGGGCGCCAATGTCATGTTCGCCGACAGCGACGAGCCGGCGCTGATGACCGAACTGGGCGACCAGGCCGAGGGCGAGGGGCCGGTGCGCGCCTTTGCCGGCGACCTGAGCCAGAAACTGACGCTGGCCAATCTTGTCTCGGCCACCATCGACGCCTTCGACCGGGTGGATATCCTGGTCAACGCGCATCGCATGGTGCAGGGCTGCGACCCGCTGACGGTGAACGACGAGTTGCTGGGCGACATGCTGCGCCAGAACATGAGTTCGGGCCTGCGCCTGTCGCAGATGGTCGCCAAGCGCATGATGGCCCAGGCCGAAGAGGCCGACGAGGATGCGATCCAGCACGGCGCCATCGTCAACGTCACCTCGCTGGCCGCCGACTGGCCGCAGCCGCAGATGCTGGCCTATTCCATCGCCAGTGCGGCGCAGGCGCAGGCCACGCGCTCATTGGCCTCGGCCCTGGCGCCCAAGCGGATTCGCGTGAACGGCGTGGCCTTTGCCAGCATCATGTCGAACAACCTGCAACTGAAGCTGCGCGAGGATCCGGGCCTGCGCGAGCGCATGGTGACGGCGACACCCCTGGGCCGGATCGCCGGCGCGGACGAGTTGGCGGCGACGGTGCAGTTCCTGGCCAGCGAGGCGTCGAGCTTTGTCACCGGGCAGATCCTGCGCGTCGATGGCGGCCGCAGCCTGGGCGACCCGCTGGCGCCCGGGGTCTACTGAGCCCTTATTTCTTCTCTTCGGGATAGGCGGCCTTGCAGGCATCGACGGCAGAGCGGGCCGACGGCGTCAGCGCCTGCTTGCGCGCCAGCAGGTTGTCGCGCTTGCGGGTCTCGGCCGCCGGGTCGATCGGCACGCGGTAACGCTCGGTATCGGCGACGTCGCGCATGCAGGGACGATAGCCCAGCCGCCGGTTGCCGTCCTTGTCCACCCAGACATAGCGGCAATCCTCCCAGCGGGTGCGCATCACCGTGCGTTCCTCCCAGGCATAGCCGCGGGCCAGATTGGCCTCGACCTCGGTCAGCAGGTTCGAGACGGTGCGGTATTCGCGGGTATTGCGGCTGATGCATTGTTCTTGCGGGGTTCCGCAGCCTGCGACAACCAGAACAGGCATCAGGGCAAGCAGGATGTTGCGGGTCATGGCCGGGATCTCTAGTTGTTTCGCCAAGGAAGCATAAGCCCGCCCCGCAGGCGGGGCAATTCACGAATGCGGAGGCAAACCCATGGAAATGCAGGATGAGCGACAAGAGGCCGCGGCCTGGTTCCGGGCATTGCGCGACCGGATCGTCGCCGCCTTCGAGGCGCTGGAGGATCGTGGTCCCGGCGCCGTGCCGCCCGGCCGCTTCGAGATCCGCGAGACCCGGCGCGGCGAGGACGGCGGCGGCGGGCTGATGTCGGTGATGCGCGGCGGCCGGGTCTTTGAGAAGGTCGGCGTGAACTGGTCGGCGGTGCATGGCCAGTTGTCTGCGGCCGCCCGGCAGGCCATGGCGGCGCGCGGCGTGCCGGGGATCGAGGCCGATCCGCGCTTCTGGGCCTCGGGCATCAGCCTGGTCGCGCATATGCAGAACCCGCATGCGCCGGCGGTTCACATGAACACGCGCATGTTCTGGACCCCCGGCGCCTGGTGGTTCGGCGGTGGCGCCGACCTGAACCCCTGCCTGGAGCGGGCCGAGGACACGGCGCATTTCCACGCCACGCTGCGCGCGGCCTGCGCCCCGCATGGTGCGGATTACTACGACCGCTTCAGGGCCTGGGCGGACGAGTATTTCTTTGTCCCGCATCGCGGCCGGGCGCGGGGCGTCGGCGGCATTTTCTACGACGACCTGAACACGGGCGACTGGCGGGCGGATTTCGCCTTTACCAAGGCGGTGGGCGAGGCTTTCCTGCCCGCCTTCCTGCCCTTGGCCGAAACACGCATGGCCGAGCCCTGGGGCGAGGCCGAAAAGGATGCGCAACTGGTCCATCGCGGGCTCTATGCCGAATACAACCTGGTCTATGACCGCGGCACCAAGTTCGGCCTGGCCACCGGCCACGACCCCGAGGCCGTGCTGATGAGCCTGCCGCCCATGGCGAAATGGGTTTGATGCCGGACTGGCCCGACCTCTACCTGATGCGGCACGGCCAGACGGTCTGGAATGCCGAAGGGCGGATGCAGGGCCGGCTGGATTCGCCGCTGACGCCGCTGGGCGAGGCGCAGGCGCGCCGGCTGGCCTGGCTGGTGCGCGACCTGCGGGGCGCGGCGCGCTATGCCAGCACCGCCGGGCGGGCAAGGCAGACGGCCGGCATCGTTTTCGGCGGGCGGGGCTTCACCCTGGACGAGCGGCTGCACGAGATCGATATCGGCGCCTTTGCCGGCAGGCTGTCATCGGACCTGCGCGCCGCCCATCCCGAGGTCTTTGCCTGCGGCGGGCTCGGCTGGTACGACCGCGCGCCGGGGGGCGAGCATTTCTCCGGGCTCGAGGCGCGGGTGCGGGCGTTCCTGGGCGATCTGACCGGCCCGGCGCTGATCGTGACGCATGGCATCACCCTGCGGATGCTGCGGCTGGTGGCAATGGGCCTGCCGCTGGAGCGTCTGGCCGAAATGCCGGTGATGCAGGGTGCGCTGCATCTGGTCAGCGGCGGCCGGCACCGGGTCTTCTTCTAGCAGGGGTCAGGATTTCGGCGGCAGCGGACGGGCCGGGTTGCCGACCACGGTGGTCCCCGGCGCCACGTCGCGCGTCACCACCGCGCCGGCGCCGACGATGGCGCCGTCGCCGATGGACACGCCCGGCAGGACGATTGCGCCGCCGCCCACCCAGACATCGTCGCCGATGGCGATGGGCTTGCCCCATTCCTCGCCCGTGGCCCGGCTTTCGCGGTCGCGCGGCCGGTCCTCGGTCAGCAGTTGCACGGCGGTGCCGAACTGGCAGCGCGCGCCGATGCGGATCTCGCAGATATCCATGAAGAAGCAGCCGTAATTCACGAAGCAATCCGGCCCGAAATGGATATGCTTGCCGTAATCGACATGGAAGGGGGTGCGGATCACGGCGCCGTTCCACGTGCCCAGCAGCTGGGTCAGCGTGCGGGCGCGGGTCTTGTCGCCGATGATCGTGTTATTGTAGTCGCGCATCAATCCCTGCGCGGCCTTGCGCATCGCCACCAACTCGCCGTCGCCGGGGTTATAGGGCCGGCCGGCCAGCATGTCCTCGCGCGCGGTCAAATGAAGCCAAGCTCCAGGCGGGCTTCCTCGGACATCATGTCCATGCCCCATTGCGGCTGGAAGGTCATCTCGACATCGACCTGCTTGATGCCGGGCAGCGGCTCGACCGCATCGGCGACCCAGCCGGGCATCTCGCCCGCCACCGGGCAGCCCGGTGCGGTCAGGGTCATGACGATGCGCACGGCGTTCTCGTCGCTGATGTCGATGGTATAGATCAGCCCCAGATCGAAGATATTCACCGGGATTTCCGGGTCGTAGACGGTCTTGCAGGCCTCGACCACGCTGTCGTAGAGAGGGTGGTCCGTCGTGGAGGGCGCGATCAGCGGATCGCCTTCCTTGAGGTTTTCGGTGCTCATGCGGCGTGTCCTGTAAAATCTTGGCAATGATATAGGACTTGTGCCTTCCGGGGTCCAGTGCCGCTTAGAAGCGGAAGTTCAGCCGCCGCGCCACGCCGATGCTGATCGAAGGCTGGCTGCGCGTCTCGACCAGGGGCGAATCGCCGGCATCGCCCAGCAGCCGGCCATAGGTCAGCCGGCCCATCAGCGCCGTGTCGGGCATGAACTCATAGCGCGCCTCGACGCTGATGCGGGCGATATAGGCACCGCCGTCGGGATTGTATTCGGGCCGGTCGGCCAGCGCCTCTCCCTCGCCGACGCCGAAATAGGTGCCGGTGAAGTCCTGGTCGCCCAGGCCCAGCTCGGCCCCGGTCCACAGCGTCAGCTTGTCGCTGGCCTCGAAGCGGTATTTCGCGCCCAACTCGCCCACCACGCCGTGATGGCCGCCAAAGCCCTTGCGGACGGCGCCGTAGCTGGTCAGATCGCCCACCCGCCAGGACAGCTTCACGCCGATCTCGCCGGCGCGGCTGATATCCTCCATGCCGCGCAGATCCTCGGAATCGCCGGCATCGCGCTTGCCGACATAATTCAGCGAGGGCAGGATCGAGAACCCGTCGTCCTTGCCGCGGTCGGCATCGGCATTGCGCAGGATGAGCCAGGGCGAGGCATCCAGATTGTCCGAACCCATGAATTCGGGACTGTATTTCACGCCCAGCCCGGCATCGAACGAAAGCTCGCGCCCCAGCGACTGCGCCAGCGCGGGCTGGCTCAGGGCGGTGGCGGCAACAAGCGCAAGCGCGGCAATCCGGGTCATGGCGAATCCCTATCAAATCGGCCGGAACCCTGCGTCGAAACGCCCCTTCAGGCAAGCGGGTTCTGTCGGATTTTAGACAATAATCCGTGGCTGTTGCGCTCAGGCCCGCTCGGCTTCCTCCAGCCGTTCCAGTGCCTCCATCCACAGGCCTTCCGCCCGCAGCATCGCCTCGCTGGCCTCGGCGTGCTTGCGGCCCCAGGCCTCGGCCTTCTGGGCGTCGCCATAGGTCGCGGGATCAGCCATGATGGCGTCCAGTTTTTCCAGCATGGCGGTCAGTTTTCCGACCCGTTCCTCGGCGCGTCTCGCCTCGGCGCGCAACTCCATGATCCTTTCGCGCGGCGGGCGTTTCGGCGCCGGCTTCGCCTCGGGTTTGGGCTCGGGTTTCTCCTCGCCGGCCAGCAGCATGCGACGGTAATCGTCCAGGTCGCCCTGCCACGGGCTGACCGCGCCCTGATCGACCAGCCACAGCCGGTCCGCCACCAGGTTCAGCAGGTGCATGTCGTGGCTGACCAGCACCACGGCGCCGGTATAGTCGTTCAGCGCCTCGGTCAGCGCCTCGCGGCTTTCGATGTCCAGGTGGTTGGTCGGCTCGTCCAGGATCAGCAGATGCGGCGCGTCGATGGTGGCCAGCAGCAACGACAGCCGCGCCTTCTGCCCGCCGGAAAGCTGGCCGACGCGGGTCTCGGCCTGCGCCTCCATCAACCCGAATCCCGCCAGACGGGCGCGCAGCTTCGCCGGCGGCTCGTCCGGGCGCAGGCGGCGGACATGGGCGATGGGCGTCTCGCCCAACTCCAGCTCATCGACCTGATGCTGGGCGAAATAGCCGATGCGCAGCTTGCCCGAGCGCGCGATCCGCCCCTCCATCGCCTCCAGCCGGCCGGCCAGCAGCTTGGACAGCGTGGACTTGCCCTGGCCGTTCCGGCCCAGAAGCGCGATGCGGTCGTCCTGGTCGATGCGCAGGTTCAGCCGGCGCAGCACGGCCCGCCCGTCATAGCCCACCGTCACCCCGTCCAGCGAGACGATGGGCGGCGACAGCTGGTCGGGCTGCGGAAAGCCGAAGCGGTGGAACCTCGCCTCTTCGGGGGCGGTGATCGGCTCCATCCTCTCCAGCATCTTGATGCGGGCCTGAGCCTGCCGGGCCTTGGTGGCCTTGGCGCGGAAACGGTCCACGAAGCTTTGCAGATGGGCGCGGCGGGCATCCTGCTTCTTCGCCTCGGCGGCTTGCAGGGCGCGCTTTTCGGCCCGCGTCCGGGCGAAGCTGTCGTAGCCGCCGGTATACAGCACCAGCCTGCGTTCCTCGAGATGCAGGATATGGCCGACGGCGCGGTTCAGAAGATCGCGGTCGTGGCTGATGACGATGACGGTATGGGGATAGCGCGCCAGATAGCTTTCCAGCCACAGCGCGCCTTCCAGGTCTAGATAGTTGGTCGGCTCGTCCAGAAGCAGCAGGTCGGGCTGCGAGAAAAGCACGCCGGCCAGCGCCACGCGCATCCGCCAGCCGCCGGAATAATCGGCGGTCGGCCGCGCCTGGTCCTCGGTCGAGAATCCCAGGCCGCGCAGGATGGTCGCGGCCCGCGCTTCGGCCGACCAGGCGTCGATGTCGGCAAGCCGGGTCTGGATCTCGGCGATGCGGGCGGGGTCGGTGGCGCTTTCGGCCTCGGCCATCAGCCCGGCGCGCTCGGCATCGGCGGCCAGCACCGTGTCCAGCACGCTTGTCGCGGTGCCCGGCGCTTCCTGCGCCACGCCGCCGATGCGGGCGCGCGGCGGCAGGGTGATGGCGCCGCCGTCCAGCGACAGCTCGCCCCGGATCAGCCGGAACAGCGTGGTCTTGCCGGCGCCGTTCGGGCCGACCAGGCCGACCTTGTGGCCGTCGGGGATGGTGGCCGAGGCGTGCTCGAACAGCGGTCGTCCGGCGATGGAATAGGATATGTCGTCGATGCGCAGCATGCGCCCCCGCATGGCGCAAGCCGCGGCGGGCGTCAATGCCGCGCCGGCTTTTCAAGCGTCGCGGCGCATGTTAACGGGGCGCGGATTTCCGGGCCACCTGCGGCCGGAACAAGGAAAAGGACGACCGACATGGCCATCGAACGCACGCTTTCGATCATCAAACCCGACGCCACCAAGCGCAACCTGACCGGCAAGATCAACGCCAAGTTCGAGGAAGCCGGCCTGCGCATCGTCGCGCAGAAGCGCATCCAGCTGACGCTGGCGCAAGCCGGCCAGTTCTATGCCGAGCACAAGGAACGCCCCTTCTACGGCGAACTTACCGAATTCATGACCTCCGAGCCGGTCGTGGTGCAGGTCCTGGAAGGCGAGGGCGCCATCCTGAAGAACCGCGAAGTCATGGGCGCGACCAACCCGGCCAATGCCGACGAAGGCACCATCCGCAAGGAATTCGCCCTCTCGGTCGGCGAAAACTCGGTCCACGGCTCGGACAGCCCCGAGGCCGCCGCGCGCGAGATCGCCTTCTTCTTCTCGGGCCTCGAACTGGTCGGCTGAGCCCCGGCTTCTTCGTTCCCCAAATACTCATCGGAAAAGGCCGCCGATCGAGGCGGCCTTTTTCACGTCATGCGCTCACCGTTTGGCAAGGAAAGGGCCGCCCGACAGGGCCGCCCCTTCGCCTATTGCTGCTTTGCGCTCAGGGCGAATCCGATCTCGACGCCGAAGCCCACGGTGCCTTCGTCGGCATAGCCGGCGCCGATGCCGAAATCGCGGCGGTCGACGCGCATCCGTCCCTGCGCCTGCGCCACATCGTCCTGAACTGTCAGCGCAAAGGGCAGGTCGGTCTCGATCGTCTGGCCCGCGATGGTCAGCCGGCCATGCGCGACATGCGGCTGGTCCTCGGCCGGGGGCGGCAGGATCTCGGCCTCGAAGGTGGCGACCGGATGGGCGGCGGCATTCAGGAAATCCGGCCCCTTGGCCGCGTCGCTGACTGCGCCCAGGGTAAGAGAGGCGATGTCGACGCTGACCGCCACCCGACCCGTGCGGCTTTCCGGGTCGTAGACGATATCGGCCTGCCATTGTCCGAACTGGCCCGCGACCGCACTGCCGGCCTGCGTGACCTCGATCTCCAGCGTGCCTTGCTCGACCGCCCAGCCCGCTTCCGGCACGGTCGCAGGGGTGGATGCGGGGACAGATGCGGCAGCGGCCGGTTCCTGCATGTCCGAAGAGCCGGCGGGAATGAAGGCGACCCCCACCCAGATCGCCAGCGCGGCCATGGCGGCCAGCACATGCGGCAGGACGCCGGGCCTCGCAGCCGGAGGCTCGGGCGCGCGGCCGGGATCGCCGGCCATGCGGTTCATCGTGCCGTCGCGGTCGATGATCGCATGTTTCAGCGCGCCAATGACATGCAGCGCGATCAACCCGGCCAGCAGCCACCAGCCGAATTCGTGAAAGGCCGCGAAGCGCTCGGAAAGCGCCAGATCCTCGGGAACGAAGGGCAGGCGCTGGCCAAAGGGCCACAGGATGCGGGCAAAGCCGCCCGGCGCGGCCGAATGCAGCAGCCAGCCCGACAGCGGCATCACGATCATGCCGATCCACAGCGCCCAATGCACCAGTTCGGCGCCTAGGGTCTCCAGCCGCCGCCCGGGATGCAGGGGACGGGGCTTCGGCTGCGTCAGCGTCCAGAGGATGCGCAGCGCCACCAGCGCCAGCGCCGCCATGCCCACGGTCTTGTGCAGCGAGTAGGCGGCGAAGATCGCCTGGAGCTGCGATTCCCCGCCCTCGGGCAGATTGTCCGCGTAAAGCCCGACGGCGATGGCGGCCAGGATCAGGACGGCCACAGTCCAGTGGAAAAAGCGGGCGACCCAGCCATAGGCGCGGGCGGTGTTGCTGGCCTTCATCGGATTTCTCCCATCGCTTCGCGCCAATGGCGCCGGCAGAGCGAGACATAGGTTTCATTGCCGCCGATCTGGACCTGCGCGCCCTCGCGCAGCACGAGGCCCCCTTCGTCCTGTCGCACGACCATGGTGGCCTTGCGTCCGCAGTGGCAGATGGTGCGCACTTCGCGCAGGTCGTCGGCCAGCGCCAGCAGCGCCGCCGAGCCGGGAAACAGCCGGCCGCGGAAATCGACGCGCAGACCGTAGCACATCACCGGCTGGCCAAGATCGTCGGCGACGCGGGCAAGCTGCCAGACCTGCTGCTCGGTCAGGAACTGCGCCTCGTCGACGAAGATGCAGGCGGCGTCGCGGCCGCGGGTCCGGATCAGCGCGAAAAGATCGGCCTCGGGGGTGAAGCCCAGCGCGGATTCGGCGATGCCGATGCGGCTGGCGATCTGGCCAGCACCGGCGCGGTCGTCGAGCGCCGCGGTCAACAGCAGCGTCGCCATGCCGCGCTCGCGGTAGTTGTAGGACGCTTGCAGCAAGAGCGTGCTCTTGCCGGCGTTCATCGTGGAATAATGAAAGTAAAGCTTGGCCATGCCGGCAGATAGCCGCGACGGCGAGGGGGTCGCAAGCCGCCGCGACGGGGCGGCGGCTCACGTTTGCGCGTATCTGGGCGGGATCAGGCCCGCTGCGCCGTTTTCGGTGCGCGCGAGGGGCGCCGGGCCGGGCGCTTGCGTGCGCCTTGGGCCGGGCGGCCGGCGGGACCGCCGCGCTCGCGGATCTTGGCCGCCTCGAAGGGCTCCTCGCCGCCGACCACGGCGATCTTGGCCTTCATCGCCTTTTCGATGGCGCGCAGCTCTCCGATCTCGGTGGGCGAGCAGAATGCGATGGCACGCCCGTCGCGCCCGGCGCGCGCGGTGCGGCCGATGCGGTGGACATAGTTTTCCGGCACGTTCGGCAGGTCGTAGTTGTAGACATGCGCCACCTGCGGAATGTCGAGGCCGCGCGCCGCCACGTCGGTCGCGACCAGCACCTTGGTCTCGCCGGCGCGGAAGCTGGCCAAGGCCCGCTCGCGCTGGCCCTGCGACTTGTTGCCGTGGATGGCGGCAACCTTGAAGCCCCATTTGTCCAGAAGCTTGCACAGCTTTTCCGAGCCGTGCTTGGTGCGGCCGAAGACGATGGCCAACTCGTCCACATGCTTGGACAGGTATTCGGCCAGCAGCGTCGCCTTGTCGCCCTGGTTGACGAAATGCACGCCCTGGTCGATCTTTTCCGCCGCCTGGCCGGGCGGGTTCACCGCCACGCGCAAGGGATCGTTCAGATAGCTGTCGGCCAGTTCCTCCATCAGCTTCGGCATGGTGGCCGAGAACAGCAGCGTCTGGCGTTCGCGCGGCAGCATCTTGGCGATGCGGCGCAGCGCGTGGATGAAGCCGATGTCCAGCATCTGGTCGGCCTCGTCCAGCACCAGATACCTGGTCTGCGACAGGTCGATGGCGCCGCGCTCGATCAGGTCGATCAGCCGGCCCGGCGTCGCGATCAGCACGTCGACGCCGCGCTCCAGCCGCTGGACCTGCACGTTGATCGAGGCGCCGCCGACGACGCGGAACTGCCGGATCGGCGTGCCGATGGCGTAATTGTCGATATTCTCGGCGATCTGGGTCGCAAGCTCGCGGGTCGGCGCCAGGATCAGCGCCCGGCAGGTCCTGGGCTCGGGTTTGCGGCCGATGTTCAGAAGCCGGGTCAGCATCGGCAGGCCGAAGGCCGCCGTCTTGCCGGTGCCGGTCTGGGCAAGGCCCAGAAGGTCGCGGCCGGCGACGATGCCGGGGATGGATTTCTCCTGGATGGGCGAGGGGGTCTCGATCCCCAGGCCGGGCAGGTTGATCGCCACGCGCGCATCGATCCCCATGCGGGTGAAGGCGGTGTCGATCTCGGGGATGGCGCGGCGGATGAATTTCTCCTCCGGCTCGGCGCGGTGACGGCGGTGGTTGGTGTTGGGCTTGTCGCTGCGGAAACGCGGCTTGCCGCCTTGCTGGGCGCGGGGATTGCCCGAACGGTTCGGGCGGGTGGTTTCGTTGGTCATAACGTCTTTCGGCCAGGTCGCCCGCGTATCGGCGCGCATGGCAGGGGCCGCGCGAATCGCACGGCTGGTTGCGAGGGGCGGGCGTGGATACGGTAATGCCCGCAGCCTCCCCGCGTGAATGGGAAACCGGAAAATCGGTGCCGACCTTGACGCTAGGGCGTCGGCTGCTCACGCGGCAGCGGGCGGCAACTTGTCGCAAATGAGGGTTCTGGCGACGAAAGTCAAGCGCGGTCTGCGGAATCCATCCAGATCGTCACCGGGCCGTCATTGACCAGCGACACCTTCATGTCGGCGCCGAAGGCCCCGGTCTCGACCGGCAGGCCAAGCGCGCGCAGCGCCTCGGCAAAGCGCAGATACAGCGCCTCGCCGCGCTCGGGCGCCTCGGCGCTGGAAAAGCCGGGGCGGTTGCCGGTGCGGGTGTCGGCGGCCAGGGTGAACTGGCTGACCACCAGCACCGCGCCGCCAATGTCCTGCACCGATCGGTTCATCTTGTCGGCCTCGTCGCGGAAGATGCGCAGCTTGGCCACGCGGGCGGCCAGTTTCTCGGCTGCGTCCTCGGGATCGCCGCGCATGGCGCAGACCAGCACCAGAAGGCCGGGCCCGATGCGCCCGATGCTGCTGCCCTCGACCGTGACCTCGGCCCGGCTGACCCGCTGGATCAGAGCGCGCATCTCACTTGCCCAGCATGATGCCAAGGACGACCAGCATCAGCCCCAGCACCGAGGCCGCCAGCGCCGCCATGTTCACCGCCACGACCTTGCGCATGGTGGCGCGCATCTGGTCGTCGTCGGCGATCCGCGCCTTGGCGCGCGCGGCGGTCACGATGCACCAGGCCAGCGCGACCAGCCCGATCACCGTCAGCGCGGTTCCGCCCCAGATCAGCCCGTCCCAGATCGTCATGTTTTCGCCTCCGTCTGCCTGCGACGGCCTAGCGGCGATTGCACCCGCCCGCAAGACCGCCTAGACCCGCGCCTGCACCCGAAGGAGCGGAGCATGCAGGACGACAACGCTTATGGCATCGCCGCCGGCAAGCTGCGCCGGATCGTCGAGCCATGCGAGCGGGCCCGATGCCGAGGGGAAGGACGCGACCGAGCCCCCGGACGGCGCTCGTGACGCGGCTGTCCTTTGACGGCGGCCTGAATGCGCATTATCCGCCCGTGAGAAAGTGAAATGGAGCAGGAAATGGACTCGTATCAGGTGACCGCGGATGAGCTGCGGCAGTTCGTAGAGCGCATCGAACATCTGGAGCAGGAAAAGAAGGACATCGCCGAGCAGATCAAGGAGGTCTACAGCGAGAGCAAGAGCCGCGGCTACGACACCAAGGCGCTCAGGACCATCATCTCGCTGAGAAGGAAGGACAAGGACCAGGTCGCCGAAGAGGAAGCGGTGCTCGAGATCTACAAGCAGGCCCTGAACATGGTCTGAGGCCCGCGGCCCCGGTTCGGGACAGGCTGCGCAGGGTCTTGCGGGGGCAGGGCGGACGGGATGGGCGATCCTGCCCGCGCCTTGCGGTCGCAGGTTCGGGCCGTTCGGGATCGCCGGAAGGCTGGGCCGGGCGCGCCGCGCCTGCCGCGCGCCCGGCCATAGGCTTCGTCTGCCCGCCTCGTTCGCGCCCGGCGCCAAGCCGGTGCTGCGCGATCGGTTCCGGCAACTCGTTCCCGGGTGCCGCTGTCGCAATCGTCGCCCGATCCAAGGCGGACGGCCCGGATTTCCGGCAGGCGGGCTGCGGCGGAAAGGGCAGCGAGGGAGCCGGCCCCCGCTGCCAGCCTGTCAACTGGCGCTGAGCCAGGCGCTGAAGCGCTCCACCAGCTCCGCTTCGTGGTCGACCCAGAACTCATAGGACGAACCCAGCGCGTTCTTCATGTTGTCGGGATTGGTCGGCATATGCGGCGCCATCTCGGTCTTGCCGTCCTGGTAGAGCCCCACCAGCTCGGCCGATGATTTCCGCGCCGGGCCGTAGCTGATCCATTTCGCCTGATCCGCCAGCCGCTGGGTGTCGGTCGCGAACTTGATGAATTCCAGCGCCTCGTCCTGCTTCGGGGCGCCCTTTGGAATGACGAAAAGGTTGTATTCGTAGACCTGCCCGTCCCAGACGATCTCGAAGGGCTTGCCCTCGGATACGGCGGCGCCGAAGATCCGGCCGTTATAGGCCATGGTCATCGCCACCTCGCCATCGGCCAGCAGTTGCGGCGGCTGTGCGCCGGCCTCCCACCAGACGGTGTCCTTCTTGATGCTGCCGAGCTTGGCGAAGGCGCGGTCGACGCCCTCGGGGGTGCCAAGCACCTCGTAGACCTGGTCCGCCGGCACGCCGTCGCCCATCAATGCCACTTCCAGAACGGCCTTGGGCACCTTCTTGATCCCGCGCTTGCCGGGGAATTTCTGCGTGTCGAAGAAGTCGGCGATGGTCTGCGGCTTGGCGTCGGGATATTTCGTCGCGTCATAGGCAAAGATCGTCGAGAACACGATCGAGCCCACCGCGCAATCGCTGAGACCTTGAGGCAGGAAGTCCTCGGTCGCGGGGGTGCCGTCGGGTGCGGGCGGCAGGATCGCCGGGTCGATCGGCTCCAGCAGCCCCTCGTCGCACAGCCGGATCGCGTCGGCATATTCGACATCGGCCACATTGGTCGAGACATTGCCCGCCTCGACCTGCGCCTTGACCGGGATCGCCGGGTTGTCGCTGTCGAGCGAGACGATCTTGATGCCGGTCTTGGCGGTGAAGGGCTTGTGATAGGCCTCGACCTGGCTTTGGCCGTAAGTGCCGCCCCAGGACATGACGGTGATCTCCTGTCCCGCGGCCGTGGTGGCGAGCAGCGTCAGTGCGGTGGTGAAGATGAGGCGTTCTTTCATGGATGGCTCTCCTGTTGGATGTTCTTGCTTTTTCATTGGCAGGGGGGAGTGGCATGGACCGGCCCTTCGTCCGGGGCCGTATCGGGGGGCGTGTTGCCGGCCGGCAGCGGGCATCCTGTCCGGCCCGTTTGGGATGCGGGCCGGTTGGGGCGGTCGGGACCGCCGTTGCGCGATCCGCCTGCCGGGTGTTCCGGCGGTCGGCGGGATCAGGCGGCCCTGGCCTTGGCCTTGACGATCAGGTGCTCTGGTCCGTAGGGGAAGCCGGTGAGGTTGCGGTTGCCGGTCTCCTCGATCACCAGGATGTCGTGCTCGCGATAGCCGCCGGCGCCGGGCATGCCCTCGGGGATGGTGATCATCGGCTCCATCGAGACGACCATGCCGGGCTCCAGCACCGTCTCGCAATCCTCGCGCAGCTCCAGCCCGGCCTCGCGGCCGTAATAGTGGCACAGCACGCCGAAGCTGTGGCCATAGCCGAAGCTGCGATATTGCAGCAGGTTCTCGGCGGCATACATCTCGTTGAGCTCGGCGGCGATCTCCGAGCATTTCGCACCGGGCACCAGCAGTTCCTTGCCGCGGTCGTGGACCTTGCAGTTGAACTCCCACAGCCGGACATGTTCGTCGCTGGCCTCCTCGGCGAAGAGCGTGCGCTCCAGCGCCACGTAATAGCCGGCGACCATGGGAAAGCAGTTCAGCGACAGGATGTCGCCGCGCCGGATCTTGCGCGAGGTGACGGGGTTGTGGGCGCCGTCGGTGTTGATGCCGGACTGGAACCAGGTCCAGCTGTCCAGCAATTCGGCATGCGGCCAGGTCCTGGCGATCTCGCGCACCATGGCGGCGGTGGAATGCAGCGCCACCTCGTGCTCGGGGGTGCCGACGGCGGCGGCCTCGAGGCAGGCGGCGCCGCCCAGGTCGGCGATGCGGGCCATCTCGGCGATATGGGCGATCTCCTCGGCGGACTTGACCATGCGCAGCCGCATGGCGGGGGCGGCGATGTCGGCGAACTCGACGCCGGGGAATTCGGATTTCAGCAGGGCGAGCAGGTCGATGCTGACATGGTCGAACTCGATGCCGATGCGTTTGGCGCTGCCGGCGATCT
>NZ_FNEA01000037.1 GCF_900100045.1 Paracoccus denitrificans
AGGGGGTGCCGAACTCTGCCCGCAATGCGGCGACGATGCCTTTGGTGCAGACCTCGAGCAGCAACTCGCCCTTCTCGGCCGAGGCGTCCTTGGGCGAGGACAGCGTGCCCGATGCGGGCGTCCATTCCGGCTTGGCGGGGTAGACGTCGTAAGGCGGGAATTGCGCCGGCTCGACATCGACTGCACGGCTCAGATCGACCAGCGTCGGGTAAAGCGCCAGCATCAGCGAGGTTTCCAGCTCCCCGCCATGCTCCAGTTCCCAGCCGGGAAAACCGTCGGGATAGAGCCGGGAAATATCCGCCTCGCCGACGAAATCCCAGTAAGACAGCACGACGATCTTCATGCCGGTGATGCCGTCCCAGCGCAATTCGCGCAGGGCAAGGTCGATTCCCTCGATGATGAACCAGGAGTTTTCGTAATGTCCGTTCACCATGCAGATCCGGCGCACACCGTGCCGGGCAAACTCCTTGATCACGTCGCGCAGCGCCGAGACCAGCGTGGCGCCGTCAAGGCTGGTGGTGCCGGGAAGATGGTTGCCGCCGCCGGATTTCTGATGCGACTTGTAGCCGTATGTAAAGGGCGGCGCGACCAGCCCGCCGGTTTCCAGTGCGACGCGGCGCGCGAATTCGGTGGGCAGCAGCACATCGACATGCAGCGGCATGTGATGGCCGTGCTGTTCCATCGAGCCGACGGGAATCAGGATCGGCGTGGCCCCGTCCTTTACGGCGGCGTCATAATCTGGCCAGGCGAGTTCGGCGGCGAATGGCGATTTCTGCGGCATGATGCACCTTATGGGAAAGCAGGGATGCCGGAATTAGAAATTCCCGTTGATTATAAATGAAATATATAGTCGCAATCGCTGCATTGCGGAGGTAAATCCATGGCCGGCATCACCAACCTGCCCACCGATCTGTTGCGCACCTTCATCACCGTGGTCGAACTGGGCGGCCATTCGCGGGCAGGCGCGGCGCTGGGACGCAGCCAGCCCGCGATCTCGCTGCAGATCCGGCGGCTGGAGGAACTCGTGCGCGCGCCATTGCTGACGCAGGAGGGCCGCGCGATCCTGCCCACCCTGGCCGGCGAGGCGCTGCTGAGCTATGCGCGCGAGATGGTGCGCATCAACGACGAGGCGGTGAGTTACTTCCACCGCTCGGACAAGACCGGGGTGCTGCGCATCGGCCTGCCGACCGATTACGCGGTGGCTTTCCTGCAAGGCACGCTGACCCGCTATATCCGCGGGCACGCCGAGGTCGAGCTGGAGGTGCATTGCGACCTCTCCCGCGAGTTGCACCAGCATCTGCGCTCGGACGACCTGGACATCATCGTGGCGGTGATGCCGACGGCGCGCATGCCCTACCTGTCGCGCATGTGGACCGAGCAGCCGATCTGGGCCGCGGCCGAAGACTTTCAACTGCCCGCCCATGCACCGGTCCCGCTGGGGGCGCATCCCGAGGGCTGCGACTATCGCGCCCGCATGATCCAGGCGCTGGATGCGGTCGAGCGGCGCTGGCGCATCGTCTATACCGGCCCCGGCATCTCGGGCTTGCAGAACGCGGTCAGGAACGGGCTTTGCGTGACCGCGCTGACCCGTGCCACCATGCTGTCCGGCATGCGCATGCTGACGGAAGCCGACGGCTTTCCGGCGCTGGAGCCGCTGCGGGTCGGGCTGTTCTACAAGCATCCCCGCCTGTCGGCGGCGGGCCTGCAACTGGTCAGCGACCTGGTGGCCGACCTGGACAGGGTCGGCTCCGGCATCCATGCGGTTTCGGTGTGAAGGCCATGGCATAACGCACGCAAATATCAGGATTGGAAGATCCGATTTTGCATGTGCGGCACGATCTCCTAGCCTGATCGCATCAAACAATCAGAACAATCGAACAGGGTGATGATATGACACAGGATGAACGGGGTCCGCGCCCCGGGATGTCGCGCCGGGCGGCGCTGTCGCTGGGGGTCGCGGCGCTGGCGACGCCGATGCTGTCGCGCCGGGCCTTTGCCGCGCCGACGCAGTTGACCATGCTGGCCTGGTACGGCCATGCCGAGCCCGACATCGTGGCCGAGTTCGAGGCCGAGAACAACGTCAAGTTCGTGCCGAAATATTATACCGGCGGCGACAACATGCTGGGCCTGATCTCGCAAAGCCCGCCCGGCACGTTCGATGTCATCCTGTCGGATGCCGAATATGTCCAGCAGCTGAATGCGGCCGGTTATATCGAGCCTCTCGATCCCGCCGATTATCCCTTCGACGAATTCTTCCCAGAGTTCCATCGTTTTCCGGGTCATTGGGACGGTGATACGCTTTATTCGGTCATCACCCGCTTTGGCTTTCTTGGCGTTGCCTACAATACCGATGCCATGACCGAGGCGCAGGCCTCGACCTACGACGTGTTCTGGGACACGGGCCTGCAGGGCAAGGTCGGGCATTTCGACTGGCACCTGCCCAACCTGGGGCAGATGAGCCTGCTGAACGGCAATGCCAGCCCCTATGACATCGACACGGCCGCCTGGGATGCCGTCAAGGAAAAGACCATGACCCTGCGGCGGCAGATCGGCGGCTTCTTTGACTATGGCGGCACCTTCTCGTCGCTGAACAACGGGCAGATGCTGGCCTTTGCGGGCATCGGCGACTGGATCACCGGGACGCTGGAAAGGAACGGTGCCAAGGTCCGCTCAGTCATTCCTGAACAGGGCGGGCTGCAATTCACCGAATCCTTCTCGATCGGCAAGGGTTCGTCCAAGGCCGAACTGGCGAAGAAGTGGATTCAGTATATCACCTCGGCCAAGGGACAGGCGAAATCGGCGCAGATGGCGGCCTATCCCTGCCTGATCCCGAACCAGAAGGGCTGGGAGGTGCTGAATGCCGAAAACCCGGCAGAGGCGGCGCGCCAGGGCATGGTCCCCGCACAAGGCAATGCCATGGACCTGATCCGTTCGGGCCGCATCAAGTATCGGCAGCTCCCGGTGCAGCAATCGCTCGAGGAGTGGAACGATTTCTGGTCGGATTACAAGAGCGCCTGAGCCCAGGGTGGCCGGAGACGGTGCCGGCCGCCCCGTATGCCCCCGCCGGAGTCCCCGATGCGACGCCATATCTCGCTTTACGGTTTGACCTTCTCGCTGCCGCTGCTGATCTGGCAGCTTCTGTTCTTCGTCTTTCCCCTGGTCTTCCTGGTCGCGCTCAGTTTCTGGACGGTGCGGAACTTCCGCATGGAGCCGGGATTCGATACCGTTAACTGGGTGACCATGTATGGCCGCCCGGTCTTCTGGCAGGCTTATGGCACGACGCTGGCCCTTGCCGCCGCGGCGGCGGCGCTGACCAGCGCACTGGCCTTTCCCTGCGCCTACGCCATTGCCTTCAAGCTGTCGCCCGCCGCGCGCCGCTGGGCGATCTTCCTGATGGTGATCCCGTTCTTCACCAGCTATCTGGTGCGGGTCTATTCCTGGCAGGTCTTCCTTTCGGATGCCGGCATCATCAACGTGATGCTGGGCTGGCTGGGGCTTGGCCCGTTCCGGCTGCTCAACACCGTCGGAGCGACGATGGTGGGTTATCTGACGCTGAGCTTTCCGCTGGTCGTCCTGTTGCAGCTCTTCAGCCTGGTCTTCATCGACCGCACGCTGATCGAGGCTGCGCACAACATGCGCTGCGGCAGGCTGCGCACGGTCTTTGCGGTGGTGATCCCCTCGGCCCGCGTCGGGCTGGTGATCGCGGCGCTGTTCAGCTTCATCCTCTGCTTCGGCGATTTCGTCAGCCCGATCTATCTGGGCGGAGGCGATCCGACCACGCTGTCCATTCTGATCACCGACACGACGAAATCCGGCCAGCAATGGCCCCGCGCCGCGGTGATCGCGCTGACCATGATCGCGACGCTGCTGGTGGTGGCCTTCCTTTCGGTCCGCTTTGCCTACAAGGGACGTGCGCAATGAACCAGGAAAACGAACTGAACCGCAATCCGCTGATCGACGGCGCGCTGAAGCTTTACGTGGTCCTCGCTTATCTGTTCGTTTTCGCGCCGATCCTTGCCAGCTTCGTCTTTTCGTTCAATTCGGACCGTTTCCCATCGATCCCGCTGGGGCATTTCTCGACCGAATGGTATCGCGCCGTCGCGGCGGATCCGCTGGTCTGGGACGGGCTGCGCAACACCCTGCTGATCGGCGGCGTAGTGGGGGTCGTCTCGACCGCGCTCGGCTTCGGCGCCGCCTATACGGACTACCGCTATCGTTTCTTCGGCAAGCAGGTCTATCTGGCGCTGGCCTTGCTGCCGCCGACCATTCCGGTGGTGATCATGGGGCTGGCCATGCTGGCCTATCTGTCGCGCATCGACCTGTCGGGCAATGCGCTGTCGGTGATCATTGCTCATGTGGTGATCTGCGCCCCCTTCGCCATGGCGGTGATCCGGCTGCGCCTGTCGCAGATGGATCCCTCGCTGGAGCCGGCGGCCTGGAACCTCGGCGCTTCGGAATGGGCGACGATGCGCCATGTCATCATCCCCTTCGCCCGGCCGGCGATCCTGGGGGCGCTGTTCATCACCATGGCGGTGTCCTTCGACGAATTCGCCATCGCCTGGTTCGTCTCGGGCCTGAACGAGACGCTGCCGGTCAAGGTGCTGGGCTTCCTGCAGGGCCAGGTCAGCCCGCGCATCAACGCCATCGGCACCTTCGTTTTCGTGACCTCGATGACCCTCGTGATCCTGGCGCAGCTGCTGCTGTCGGGACGCGGCACCGCAACCGGCAAGGAATGAACGATGCAAGAACCACTGGTCTCCTTCGAGGGCGTCGCCAAGCGTTTCGGCAGCTATACCGCCGTGCAAAAGATGGATCTGCAGATCCACAAGGGGGAATTCCTTGCCATCATGGGCTCGTCCGGCTGCGGCAAGACCACGACGCTGCGCATGCTGGCCGGGCTGGAGGCGCCCAGCGAGGGCATCATCCGCCTGGCCGGCAGGCCGATCAACGACCTGCCGAGCTGGAGCCGCGACACGCCCATGGTCTGGCAGAGCCTGGCATTGTTTCCCTTTCTCAACGTGATCGAGAATGTCGAGTTCGCGCTGAAGATGCGCGGCATAGGCCGGGCCGAGCGCCGGCGCCGGGCCGAACAGTGGCTGGACCGCATGCAGATCGCCGAGTTCGCCAGCCGCAACATTGGCCAGCTTTCCGGCGGCCAGCGTCAGCGTGTCGCCCTGGCGCGTTCGTTGGTGGTCGAGCCCGATATCCTGCTGCTCGACGAGCCGCTTTCGGCGCTGGATGCGGCGCTGAAGGTACGGATGCAATCGGTGCTCAAGAACCTGCAACGCGAGACCGGCATCACCTTCGTCTATGTCACGCATAGCCAGTCCGAAGCCTTCTCGATGGCCGACCGGGTCGTCATCATGAGCCGGGGCAAGATCGAACAGATCGGCACACCGCAGGAAATCTATCGCACGCCCCGCACGCGCTTCGTCGCGGATTTTCTGGGGTCGTCCAATATTTTCCCGGGCCAGTTGCAGCAGGACCGGAGCGGCCGTGCCGCCATCGCCACGGCCAGCGGCCATTTCCTGCTTGCCGAAGATGCGGCAGCCTCGGCAATGCCAGGGCAATCGGCCAGCCTGACGGTGCTGGACACCAGGATGCAGATCCATCTTCAACCGCCGGCAGACGCGGTGAACATGGTCGAGGCGCGCATGATCGGCGAGGAATTCGTCGGCGCCACCGCCACCATCTATTTCGAAACCGGCGCGGGACAGGAAATACGGGTGCAGAAATCGCATGAAGAACTGGCCGACCTTCCGCTGGCCGTGGGCCGTTCCTTTCACTTGTCATGGCTTCCCGCAGATGGACATCTCGTGCCAGAATAGGCCGGGACGTGACGCGCCGCCGCCCCTGGCCGGCGGTCCTGGCCGCCTTCCTCGAGCATGTAGTTGAATGGCCTTGGCGACGGGGTTGTGCTTCGACATCCGGGCGCGTTCGGATAGCAGCCAGTCATGCAGATCGCCGAACCCAGCGTAACGGCCTGTCCCTCGAAGGCATGACCGGGATTGGTGGGTTGGGAACATATGGCATGCGCCCAATTGCGACGTATTGACCCAAACAAAGAAAACGTTTTCTATCACGGCACTGCGATTCGGAATCATCTGTGATTGTCGCGATCAAGAGGGAGTGTGAAATGATCAAGATAGTGAAAAATAAAGAGAAATTTCTACAGTTTCGTCAAGTTTGTACAGTGTTCGGCATCGCGGCGCTTCCGCTTTTCCTAGTGGGGACCCCGGCATCGGCGGATAAGCTGGATGATATCGTTTCCAGCGGTGCGCTGCGCTGTGGCGTGATGCTTGATTTCCCGCCTTTAGGCTACCGCGATGCTTCGGGCAACCCGGCTGGCTTCGATGTCGAGACCTGCAATGACATTGCCACGCAGCTGGGCGTCAAGCCGGAAATCGTCGAGACCCAGGCGCCGCAGCGGGTGCCGGCCTTGGTTTCGGGAACGGTGGACATCGTCGTTGGTGGCACTACACCAACCCTGGAGCGAGCCAAGACCGTGACTTTCACCGACCCCTATAACGTCGGCAAGCTGGTTGTCGTGACAGGCAGCGCCAACAAGATCTCTGGCTTTGACGAACTCAAGGGCAAATCCGTCGCGTTGGTTCGCGGAACTCTGCCTGAAACTGCCTATCTGGCGGCCTGTAACGGTTGGTCCGAGGGCTGCAAGAATCTGTCGCTGGCGAACAATGCCGAACAGATCACCGCTGTGCGCCAGGGTCGCGCAAATGCAATGATTGAGACAAACTCGTTCATGTCTGCGCTGAAGGCTTCGCCCCAAGGCGTGGACCTGGAGATCTGCTGCAACGTGCCCGGCTTTACCGACTGGACCTCGATTGCGGTGCCGAAAGGCGAATATGGTCTGCGCGACTGGTTGAACCTGTTCATCTTCTGGCAGGTGGACAGCGGCCGTTATGCCGAACTTTACCAGAAATACTATGGCACCGATGCCCCCAGCCTGCAGCCGGGAAACTGAGAACGAGCAATGAGCTACAACTTTCAGTTCGGCATCGTCCTTGACGCTTTGCCCGATCTGATGCGAGGGGCTGCGCTGAGCCTGTCGATTGCCATCGTTACGATGGCGGTCGGCATCGTCTTGGCAATGCCCCTTGCCGTCGGATCATGGAACGGCAAGGGGCTGGTCGCTTGCCTGTCGCGATCCTGGATCGAGCTTGCGCGGAACACGCCTTGTCTCGCCCAGATCTATTTTTTCTTCTACGGGCTTGGTGCCTTCGGCATCTTCCTTTCGCCTTGGCTCGCTGTCGGCATCGCACTGTGCTTCAACAACGCGGGTTATCTCGCCGAGATCTTTCGCGGCGGCCTGAATGGCGTGAACGCGAACCAGATGAAGGGCGCTCGCTCGCTGGGTCTCGGTCCCGTTGGTGCCTATCGCTACATCGTCTTTCCGCAGGTTTTCCGCAATACGTTCAGTTCGATCGGCAACCAGTTCATCTGGGCGCTTCTGAATACTTCGCTGGGTGCGTTGATCGGACTTTACGATCTCAGCGGCGTTGCGATGGATTACCAGTCCCGGACCTTCAAGACCTTCGAGTTCTTCCTGGCCATTGCCGTAATCTACTTCATCCTGGCCAAACTGGTGCTGTTTCTGGCCAACCGTTTCAAGCCTGGAGGCGCACGCCATGCCGCCTGACATGTTTGCATCGGGGATCTCCCCGCAGGACTATTGGCTGATGGCCGAAGGCGCCTGGCGCACGATTCTGATGACGCTGTCGGCCGGTGTGCTGGCAACGCTGCTGGGTGTGGCGCTGGGGCTGCTGAAACTCATGCCTTGGCGCGGGCTGCGACATCTGCTCGATACGGTGACCGATAGCCTGCGCTGTGTGCCGCTGCTGGTGCAGGTGACGCTGATCTATTCCGGGCTGGCAGTGCTGGGCTTTCGCATCAGTGCCTTTACCGCCGGGACGGTCGCGCTTGGTCTTTTTGCCGCGGGCTATATTTCCGAGGTGGTGCGCGAGGCCGTGCAAGCCGTGCCGGGCAATCTACGGCGCGCCGCGCGCGGCCTGGGCATGACGCGTTTCCAGGAATATTGGTATGTGATCCTGCCCTTGGGCATCCGGCAGGGATTTCCGTCCTGGCTGGGAATCATCCTGGGCATCGTCAAGGACACATCGGTCGTTGCAGTGATCGGCTATGTCGAGCTTCTGCGTGCAACGCAGAACATCATTACCCGGACGCAGGACCCGCTGCCGCTGCTGTCGCTGGCCGCCGTGTTCTATTTCCTGATCTGCTTTCCGCTCTCGATGCTGGGGCGGCGGCTTGAGCACATGATGAACGGAGGTGCCGTGCGATGATCGAGATCAAACAGGTGCGCAAGAGCTATGGCTCGCTGGAGGTTCTGAAAGGGATCGACCTGACCATCGACAAAGGCGAGGTCGTGGCCATGATCGGGCCTTCGGGCTCGGGCAAGTCCACCCTGCTGCAATGCATCAACGGCCTGGAAACCATTTCCTCGGGCGAGATCATCGTGGATGGCATCAGCGTCTTTGACAAGGCGACGAACCTGAACCATCTGCGCCGCAAGCTGGGCATCGTCTTCCAAAGCTACAATGCCTTCCCGCACATGACCGTGCGCCGGAACGTAACGCTGGCTCTGACCAAGGTGTTGGGCGTGTCTCGCGACCAGGCCAATGCCATCGCCGAGACACAATTGCAGCGGGTCGGTCTTCTGGCCAAGGCCGATGTCTATCCGACCGCGCTGTCGGGCGGACAGCAGCAGCGTCTGGGTATTGCCCGCGCGCTTGCCATGGGCCCGTCATATATGTTGTTCGACGAGGTGACTTCGGCGCTTGATCCCGAACTGGTGGCCGAGGTTCTGGCAACGCTCCGCCAGCTTTCCGCTGAGGGGATGACGATGATTCTGGTGACGCATGAGATGCAATTCGCCCGCGAGGTCGCCGATCGGGTGGTCTTTTTCCATGAAGGAGTGATCGCTGAATCCGGCCCGCCCCAGCAGATATTCGGCAACCCCAAGTCCGAAAGGCTGCGGGCCTTTGTTTCTCGCGCGGGCTGAGCGCTGCGACAATTGCCAGGCAGCCCGATCACGTATCTGAAGGTGTTTCGGCAGATTTCCGGCGGCGGGCAGGTTTCAATGCCCGCAACTGCGTATTCTTTCGCCACGCTCTCTGCTCGCCGGAAATCCGGCAGGCGCCCTCTATCCGAACATGTGGTTGACCACCTTTGCAACGGGGTGGCACTTCGACATCCGGCGCACGCATCCCGCATCCAGTCGCGCAGGCCGCTGACCATCAGCGCAACCTGCGGCCGGACTGATCAAGCTTGATCGGAATCCGTTCGTGCCGGGTGCTGGAGTGGGGCAATCATGAAAGTAAACGTTTACATAAGGGTGATTCGGGATTAGAGGATGCTCCATCCCGACAGCGCGACAGGAGGAGACATCATGCGCGACAGGTTCCAGATCCCGCCCGACATCCGGCGGGCGCGGATAGCGACCACGGCCGTGTTCTTTGTGAATGGCATGGCTCTGGCGCTGTTCTTTTCAAACATCGCGCTGCTCAAGGAATTGATTGCGCTCAGCGATGCGCGGCTGGGCACCGCACTGGGCCTGCAGGGGCTGGGCACGGTGATCTTCGTCGTGATCGGCAGTCTGGTGGCGACGCGGTTCGGAACCCGCGCCACCATGCTTTTTGGCGCGGTCATGCTGGCGCTGGCGCTGCAGATGGTCGGCTTCGCCACGCAATACACCGGCTTTCTGCTGGCCATCCTGGCGCTTGGCGCCTCCAACAGTTTCATCGACGTGTCGATGAATGCCCATGCCTCGCTGGTCGAGCGGCAATGGCGGGCCGAGATCATGCCCTCGTTTCACGCCGCCTATAATTTCGGCGGCTTTGCCGGGGCGTCGCTCGCTGCACAGCTGATCCGGGCCAGCGGCGGGGCCTATTCCTCGCTGACGGTGGGCGGTATCGCGATGGTGGCGGTGCTGATGCTTGGCTGGGTGATGCTGGGCAATCTGAAGCCCGCGGCCGAAACGTCGCAGGGCGGCAATCGCGCCATCACCCGCCATATCCTGCGCTCGCCGGCGATCGTGATCTTGGGCGTCTTCGTCGCATTGGCGTTGTTCGTCGAGAATGCAATGAACGGCTGGAGCGGCGTCTATCTGTGCGACGTGGTCAAGGCCGATCCTGCGGCGGCTGCCAATGCCTTTGCCGCCTTCCAGCTTGCTCTGGCCATCGGCCGGCTGCTGGGCAGCGCTGCCATCCGCCGTTTCGGAGCCGAGTGCGTGGTCGTGTCGGGTGGTCTGCTGGCTGGGGCGGGCGTGCTGCTGGCAGTGACGGTAGCGTCGCACTGGGCCGCGTTGATCGGCTTTGCCGCCATAGGGTTCGGCTTGGCGAACTGCACGCCGATGTTCTTTACCCGGGCTGCGGCCGCGATCCCCCCGGCGCCGGCGCTTGGCATCGCGCTGGTCAACACGATTGGTTATATCGGCTATATCTGCGGCCCGCTGGCCTTGGGGCTGGTCTCGGAATATCAGGGCCTGAAAACCGCCTTCCTGCTGATCCTGGGTGCCATGCTGATCATCGCACTGGGATGCCGCCTGGTTACGGCACTGAAATCCTCGGCGCAGATTGCGGTGCCATAGGCCACCGCATCCCGGCATTCCCCCGTCCCGGCCTGCATGGCCCGGGGCGGTTTCGGCATTTCCGGCGCGGCGGGCATGGTGACGGCCAGGCATGAGTCAAAGTCATGCCTCTGCGCCCTGGCCCATCTTGCCGGGACGGGAAGGATTGCGCAGCCTGCCGCAGACCGGATCGGGACAGGAGGATCGGCGTGAGCAGCGGAAATGCAGCGGAATACGATTTCATCGTGGTGGGCGGCGGCTCGGCCGGCTCGGTCCTGGGGGCACGGCTCAGCGAAGGTGGCGACAGGGTTCTGCTGCTGGAGGCCGGGGCGGGCAGGCATGTGCTGCCCTATGACCTGCCGTTCCTGGCTGCCAAGCTGTTCTCGTTCAAGGCCAACAACTGGGCCTATGAATGCCTGCCGCAGCAGGGCATGAACGGCCGCCGCCAGCTCTTTCCGCGCGGCAGGATGCTGGGCGGCTCGTTCATCTTCAACGGGGCGCAGTATATTCGCGGCAATCCGGCGGATTTCGACCATTGGCGGCAACTCGGCAATCCCGGTTGGGGCTATGAGGATGTGCTGCCCTATTTCCGCAAATCCGAGGATTATCGCGGCACCCCAAGCCCTTATCATGGCACCGAGGGGCGGCTGCCGGTGGCGAAGCCGCCGATGGTGAACCCGCTGACGCGGATTTACCTTCAAGCCTGCGCGCAGGCCGGCCATCCGCTGAACGGGGATTTCAACGGTGCCTCGCAGGACGGCTTCGGCATCTACGATTTCAACATTGCCGAGGGTCGCCGCATGACTACGGCACGGGCATTCCTGCGGCCGGCGATGGCGCGGCCGAACCTGCATGTCGCGACCGGGGCGCTGGTGCGCCGCGTGATCCTGCGCGACGGGCAAGCGGTCGGCGTCGAATATGAACGCGGCGGCAAGATCGAAACCGCCATGGCCCGGCGCGAGATCGTGCTTGCGGCGGGCTCTTTCAACTCGCCCAAGCTGTTGATGCTGTCGGGGATCGGCGATCCGCGAGATCTGGCGCCGCATGGCATCTCCGTCACCCATGTCCTGCGGGGTGTCGGAAAGAACCTGCAGGATCATGTGAACGTCTCGGTCGCGCATGCGGCAAAGCAGCCGATCTCGTTTGCGCGCACGCTGCGGGTGCATCGGCTGGCGGCGGCGATGCTGCAGGGCGTGCTGCTGAAACGCGGCCAGATCACCCAAAGCCCGCTGGAGGCAGGGGGCTTCTTTTCCTCGCGAGATGGCGTGGACGCGCCCGAGTTTCAGGCCGTGTTCATCCCCTGGTATCCGGGCAGCGGCTTGCGGCTTTGGATGCCCTGGGCCGACCGGCTGGAGGGGCACAGTTTCGTGACCCATGTCTGGCCGAACCGGCCCGAGAGCCGGGGGCGGATGTGGCTGGCCTCGAACGATCCCAAGGCGCCGCCGGTCTTCGATCCGAACTTCCTGTCGGAGGAATCCGACCTGGCGCTGACCCGTGCGGCGATCCGCGAGACGCGCCGCATCTTTGCCCAGCCCGCCTTCGATGCGGTGCGGGGCGAGGAACTGGCACCGGGCGCTGACATGCGCTCGGACGACGAGCTGGACCAGTATATCCGCCAAAGCTCGGGCATCGGGCACCATACCTGCGGCACCGCCAGGATGGGGCAGGATCCCATGGCCGTGGTCGATCACCAGTTGCGGGTCCACGGCATCGGCGGGCTGCGGGTCGCCGACGCCTCGATCATGCCGACCATGGTCAGCGGCAATACCAATGCTGCCACCATCATGATCGCCGAAAAGGCGGCCGACATGATGCTGGGCGCGTCATGAGCCAGGCTCATGCAGCAATGACGGCGCGCGGCTTGAGCGTGCGCCGCGCCCGGCGCTAGCCTTTCCGGGCAACAGGACAGGCGGGCGCCGGCAAGGCCGGAAAAGACCCGCGACAATGGTCGGAACCTGCTGCGCCCATCACTCAGCACGTCACATCGACAGGGAACGAAGATGAAGAAACTCCTCACCGCATCGCTCATGCTCGGCGCAAGCTGGCTGGGCGCCTTGCCGGCCGCAGCAGCGGACGCGCTCACCGGCTCGATTTATCTGCTGGTGCCGAACGTCACCACCAGCCGGATCGCCAAGTTCGACATTCCGAACATCACCGCTGCCGTCGCCCGGCACGCGCCCGGGGTCGAGCTGAAGGTGCTGAACGCCAATGACGACATGCAGGCGCAGATGGCGCAGGCCGATGCGGCGCTGGCCAGCGGCACGCGCGGCATCATCCTGATCTCGGTCGATCCGCCGCGCTCGGCCAGCATCCTCGCCAAGGCCGAGGCCGACGGCGTGCCGGTCGTCACCTATGCCCATGATCCCGGTCCCGGCCCGGTCAGCTATCACGTCTCGGTGCCCTTTGCCGATATAGGCGAGGCGCAGGGCAGATATCTGGCCGAGAACCTGCCCGAAACGCGCCCGGTCAAGCTGGCGCTGATGCTGGGCGATCCGAAATTCGCCTTTTATGCCGAGCAGATGAAGGGTTTCGACAAATATCTGGAGCCGCTGATCGCCTCGGGCGAGGTCGAGATCGCCTGCCGGGCCGATGCGCTGCTTTATCTTGCCGCCAATGCGCAGAAGAACATGGAGCAATGCCTGACCCGGACCAATAACGAGGTCGATGGGGTCGTGGTCATGAACGACGATATCGGCGGGGGCGTGATCGCGGCGCTGGCGGCGCAGGATCTGGTCGGCGAGGTGCCGATCTTTGGTGGCTACGATGCCACGCTGGAGGGGATCCAGCGCGTGCTGCTGGGCTGGCAAAAGGCCGACATGGCGCCCCCCTACCAGGCGATGGCCGATGCGGCGGCGCAACTCGTGGTGGCTGCCGCCCAAGGCGAAGCCGCGCCCGAGGGGCTGGTCAACGGCACCTGGGAAAACGGCCATGCCGAGGGCGGCGTGCCGGCCCGGATCGAGCCGAATATCTTCATCACCCCCGAGAACGTGCAGGAAACCGTGATCGACGCCGGGCTTTACACCCGCGACGAGCTTTGCCGCGGCATCGGGAAACAGGCCCCGTTCTGCCAATGACGGCCGGGCGTGACAATCGACAGGGAATGGCAATGGCAACCCACACTCCTCCTCCCGTGCTTGAAGTGCGCAATGTCTCGGTCCGTTTTGGCGGGGTCGCGGCGCTGACCGATGTCTCCATGGCCGTCTGGCCGGGCGAGGTCGTGGCTCTGGTCGGCGATAACGGTGCCGGCAAGTCCACGCTGGTCAAGACGATCTCGGGCATCCAGCAGCCGGACGCGGGAGAGATCATCGTCGCCGGTCGGACCCATGCGATGAAGGGACCGCAGGATGCGGCCGCTGCGGGCATCCAGACCGTCTATCAGGATCTTGCACTTTGCGACAATCTGGACACCGTGCAGAACCTGTTCCTGGGGCGCGAGATCTGCCTGCCCTGGTGGAAGGGTCGCCGCATGGACCGCGCCAGAATGGAAAAGCGTGCCCGCGAGGTGCTGTCCGACCTGGACGTCAAGATCCGCGATACGCGGGTCCCCTCCAGCTCGCTTTCGGGCGGGCAGCGGCAATCGGTGGCGATCTGCCGCTCGATCCTGGCCAACCCGCAGGTGGTTCTGCTGGACGAGCCGACCGCCGCGCTTGGCGTGGCGCAGCGCAAGCAGGTGCTGGCGCTGATCGAGCGGCTCAAGGCGCAGGGCAGGGCGGTCGTCATCATCTCGCATGACATCGGCGATGTGCAGCAGATCGCCGACCGCGTGGTCGTGTTGCGCCTTGGCCGCAAGGTGGCCGAGGTGACGCGCGGCGGCTACAGCCGCGACGAATTGATCGCCGCGATGACCGGAGCGCTCGACGCGGCCGAACTTGCCGCCCTGCGCAAGGAGCTCGCCCATGGCTGACCTGAGTTCGGACCCCAAGGCCCTCTCGGGCAGGACAGGATTTCCCCGCATGAACCGCCACGACCTGATGACTGCGCTGGCCACGCGCTGGCGCATGGTGCCGGTGCTTATCGCGCTGGCGCTGATCTGGACCTATTTCAGCTGGGCGAACCCGCTGTTCATCAGCCCCCGCAATCTTTCGAACCTGTCGCTGCAGATCGTGGTGACCGCCATCGTGGCGCTGGGGCTGATGTTCGTGCTGGTCATCGGCGAGATCGACCTGTCGGTTGCCGCTTCGGGGGCGGTTTCGGCCGCCATATCGGCGGGGCTTGCGGTCAATGCCGGCGTGGATATCGGCATCGCCATCCTGGTCGGCCTGGGCGTGGGGGCCGGGATCGGCGCCTTGCAGGGGGTGATCGTCACCTGGTTCCGGGCGCCTGCCTTCATCGTGACCCTGGGCATGTCGCTGATCCTGCAAGGCATCCTGCTTGACCTGCTGCCCGAGGGCACCAACCTGATCTCGCTGGTCGGCACGCCCCTGGGCAAGATCGCGACGCTGTATCTGTCGCCCGGCATGGGCATCGCGCTGCTCGTCGCCATGACGGCGCTTTACGGATTCCTGTCCTGGCAGTCCTGGCGGGCGAACCATCAGCAGGCGCTTGGAGGCTCGTTGCTGCGCGAGGTCTTGCTGCCCACAGCCGCCATCGCCATTGCCGGGGCGGCCGCCGTCGCGGTGTTCAACGCCTATCGCGGCGTGCCGGGCCTGGTCGCCTTCCTGCTGGTGCTGCTGGCGGCGTTTTCCTATGTCACCACCCAGACGCGCTTCGGCCTTTACCTTTACGCTGTCGGTGCCAATGCGGAGGCGGCGCGGCGGGCAGGGATCTCGGTGCCCTTGGTGCGCATCGCCGCCTTTACGCTGACCGGACTGTTCGCGGCGCTTGGTGGCATGATCGCGGCGGGACGGGTGCTGGGGGTCTCGCCCGACTCGGCCGATACCACCTTGCTGCTGGAGGCCATCGCGGCGGCGGTGATCGGCGGGGTCAGCCTGTTCGGCGGACGCGGCTCGGTCTGGGCGGCGCTGATCGGTGCCCTGGTCATCGGCTCGGTCTCGAACGGCATGTTGCTGATCAACGCCTCGACCCAGACCCGGCTCGAAGTGCAGGGCGCGATCCTGACGTTGGCGGTGGTGCTGGATGCGCTGCTGTCGCGCCGCGGCGGCGCGAGATAGGCGCGGTCAGCCGATCATCTGCGCGGTCTGTTGCAGGCTGCGCCGTGCCTCGGCCCGGATCCAGCTGCGGAATTTCTGCACGGCCGGCTTGGACCGCTTGGCCTTGGGATAGACCAGGTAATAGCGCCAAGGCGAGGCGACGGGCAGGTTGTGCAGGGCCACAAGCTGCCCGTTCTGGATTTCTTCGGACACCATGAAGGGCGGCATCAGGATCGCGCCAAGGCCGGTCTTGGCCGCCTCGATCCCCATCTGATACTGTTCGAACCGCATGCCGCGCGTCGGGTTCGGATGTTCGATGCCGACCTCGCGGAACCACTCGCGCCAGGCGGTGGGGCGATGCAGGTGCTGGATCAGCGGCAGGTCCAGCAGCAGCCGGGCTTGCGGCACCGTGCCCCGCAGCAGCGCCGGCGCGCAGAATGGGATCAGCACCTCGTCCATCAGCATCTCGCTGAGGCAGCCCGCCCAGACCTCGTTGCCGTAATGGATCGCCGCGTCGATCGAACTGCCCTCGAAATCGAAATGGCCGATCTGCGCGGTGATCGAGACCTCGATGGCCGGGTTCTGGGCGATGAACCGGCCGATGCGCGGCGCCAGCCAGCGCCCGCCGAGGCTGGGCAGGGTGGCGATGGTCAACTGGTCCGCCGCTTCGGCATAGGTCGACAGCCGCAGCGTCGCGGCGCCCAACTCGCTGAGGATCGAGGTGATCTCGTCGTAATAGACGCTGCCCGGCTCGGTCAGCACCAGCCCGTGGCCCGTGCGCTCGAAAAGCTGGGTGCCGGCCATGTCCTCGATGCTGCGTACGGCGCGGCTGATGCCGCTTTGCGTGATGTCCAGCTCATCTGCCGCGCGCGAGAAACTGCGGAACTGCGCCGCCATGACAAAGGCACGCAGCGCGCTGACCGAGGGCAGGTCGCCCTCGCGCTCGACGGCGTCGCGGGGGGCGGGATTCGGGGTCTTCATGCCGGCCTCATGATTTTCAGTCATGGGATTACAACTGCCGCCCGATTGTCAATCCACCCGGTCGCGCCGCAGTCTGGCCGCAGAGAAGGAACCATGAAAAAGCCCATGAATCCCGCAGAAACCCCGCCGATCATCGATGCGCATCACCATCTTTGGGATCTCGATGCGCATGACTATCCCTGGCTGCGGCCGGGCACGCCCAGCATCGTCGGCGACACCGGCGCGATCCGCCGCAACTATCTGGCCGGCGATTTCCTGGCCGACAGTGCCGGGCTGAACCTGATCGGCACGGTGCATCTGGATGGCGGATTCGATCCGCGCGACCCGGTGGGCGAGACGCGCTTCGCCGATGCGGCGCATCGGGCGCATGGCTTTCCGAACGCCATCGTCGGCGCGGTCGATCTGGCGTCGCCCGAGGCGCCGGCGCTGATCGAGGCGCATCAGGCGGCCTCGCCCCTGTTCCGCGGCGTGCGGCAGATCCTGGCCTGGCACCAGAACCCGCGCCTCAGCTACGGCGTGCGCTGCGACCTGATGGACGATCCCGCCTGGCGGCGCGGCTTCGCCCTGCTGGGGCCGGCGGGCCTGTCCTTTGACCTGCAGGTCTTTCCCGGCCAGATGCGCGATGCCGCCCGGTTGGCGCGCGACTTCCCGGATACGCAGATCGTGCTGAACCAGGCGGGCATGCCCGACGGGCTGATCGACGGCGATCTGCGGGCCTGGCGTGCCGGCATGGCACGGCTGGCGGAACTGCCTAATGTCAGTGTCAAGGTGTCGGGCCTGGCGATGCTGAAGCCGGACTGGACGCTGACCGAGTTGCGGCATGTCATGGATGTGACGGTCGGGGCCTTCGGCGCGGATCGGGTCATGCTGGGTTCGAACTTTCCGGTCGACCGGCTGTTTCGCAGTTATCGCACGATCTTCGACGGCTATCTCGCCGTGACGCGCGGCTATTCGGTCGCCGAGCGCATGGCGATCCTTTCGGGCACGGCGGTGCGGATCTATCGCCCGGCGGCCCTGTCCCCCCTGCATGAACGGAACCTCACGGCATGACCACGACCCTTTTGAAGAACGCCAGCATCCTCGATGTCGATGCCGGCAGCCTGTCCGCGACCTGCGACGTGCTGATCGCCGAGGGGCGCATCGCCGAGGTCGGCAGCCGCGCCAGGACGGCCGAGCGGGTGATCGACCTGAAGGGCCGGACGCTGATGCCCGGGCTGTGCGACGCGCATGTCCATGTCATCGTGCCGATGAACAGCTTCGCGCTGCTGACGAAATGGTCGCCCTTCTATACCGCGATCCGGGCCATGCCGATTCTGCGGGACATGCTGATGCGCGGCTTTACCACCGTGCGCGATGCGGGCGGCGCCGATTTTGGCCTGGCGCGCGCGGTCGAGGAGGACCTGATCCCCAGTCCGCGCATCCTCTATTCCGGCAAGGCGCTGTCGCAATCGGGCGGCCATGGCGACATGCGGGGCCCGGGCGAGACCGCTTATGACGACCATTACTATGTCCCCAGCCTTGGCCGCATCTGCAACGGCGTGGCCGAGGTCCGGGCGGCGGCGCGGGACGAGATCCGGCGCGGCGCGCATCAGGTCAAGTTGATGGTCGGCGGCGGCATCGCCTCCTATACCGACCCGATCCATTACGTCCAGTTCTCGCGCGAGGAGATCCGCGCGGCGGTTGAGGAGGCCGAGAACGCCTCGACCTATGTCATGGCGCATGCCTATACCAACCGCTGCATCCGGCATGCGGTGGAATGCGGCGTGCGCTCGATCGAGCACGGCAATTTCCTGGACGACGAGACCGCGGCACTGATGCGCGAGTGCGGGGCCTATCTGGTGCCGACGCTCTCGGCCTATACCACCATGTGGGAGGAAGGCTTGCAGGTCGGCATGCCGGCCGAGCTTCACGCCAAGATCAGGCCGGTGCTGGACGCCGGGCCGCGGCAACTGGAAATCGCCGCCCGGCATGGCGTGCCCATGGTCTATGGCACCGACCTGATCGGGCCGCTGCACCGCCATCAGTTGCTGGAGTTCCGCATTCGCGGCGAAGTGCTGCCTGCGGCCGAGGTAATCCGGCAGGCGACCTGCAACGCCGCGGCGCTGTTCAACATGCAGGACCAGATCGGCCGGGTGAAGGAGGGGCTGCGCGCCGACCTGATTGCGCTGCAAGGCAATCCGCTGGAGGATCTGGATTTGTTGCAGGCGCCCGAGAACCTGTCGCTGATCATGAAGGACGGCCGCATCTATCGCGAGGCGGCGTGAGTGGCCGCTAGGGCCGTGGCCGGCTGCGGGGCAGTGCGACGGCGATACCGCCCATGAGGATCAGCCCGATCCCCAGCAGCGCCGGCGCATCGGGATATTGCCCCAGCACCACCATGCCCAGGATGGTCGCATAGACCAGGATGCTGTAGCGGAAGGGCGAGACGAAGCCGCTTCCCCCCGTCGCGGTGGCCAGTGCCAGGAAGACATAACCAACGGCTATGGCCGTCGCCGCCAGTACCAGCAGCCCGACCTGCACGGGCTCCGGCGCGACCGCTCCGCCGGTTGCCAACGCGCCCAATCCGAAAAGGCTGGTGCAGACCGCGCTCAGCAGCGCCAGGCAGATGGGCGAGGGCATCAGGCTGCCCCGCATCAGCAGGTCGCGTGCGACCGAACACAGGACCGCGACGACGACCGCCAGCGCATGCGGGTCGAGCATGGCACCGTCGGGCCGGATCACCAACAGCACGCCGGCAAAGCCCAGGGCGGTGCCGATCCAGCCGCTGCGCGGGATCGCCTCGCGCAGCAGGGCGGCGCTGGCCAGCATGAACACGATGGGGGTCATCTGGTAGATCGCGGCTGCGTTGGCCAGCGACAGGCCGGTTAGTGCATGGACATAGCTGATCGTGGCGCCGGTATCCAGCAATGCGCGCAGCATTGCCCGGCCCGTGAGGCTGGCGCGGATCTGCCAGATCTCGCGGCGCAGCGCCAGCAATCCCAGCAAGAGCAGCACGGCCATGGCCGACCTGATGGCCAGGATCATCGCGGCGGGGAGGTGCGCGGCGACCAACTTGACCATCAGGTCGTTCAGCCCGTAACCGGCCATCGCCAGCAGCATGAAGCCGGCGCCGCGCCAGTTGTCGGACCTTGCAGTCGGCATCAGCGCAGCGGGGAAAACGGCGCCGGTGCCAGGATGCGGACGGTCTGGACCTCTATCATGCCCTTGATCGCCGCCAGATAGGCCGGCCAGTCTGGATCGCCCAACATGGCTGCCCGCCGCGCGCTGCGCTGCGCGTAATCGTCATGGCGCCACATCGAGACGACATGGTTCAACTCGCCGATATCGGTGGTGAAGAAGCCCACCGGCTCGCCCAGATGCTTGCGCTGCACCGGCAGGCCGAGCGTTTCATAAGCCTGCAGGAAAGGCCCGGTCATGCCTTGCACGATGCGATAGTCGCGTTCCTCGAGGATCATCGCATCACCAGATCGAGGCGCCGCCATCCACGGTCAGCATGGTGCCGACGGCGAAGCGGGCGCGGTCCGAGGCCAGCCAGACGATGGCCGAGGCGATGTCGTCGGGCTCGCCCCAGCTGTTCGAGGGCGCGCGGGCGCGCAGCCCTGCCTTGAACGCCTCGGGATCGGGAACCTGTGTCAGCATCTTGTTGTAATAGTTGGACCAGATCACGCCCGGCGCCACCGAGTTCACGCGGATGTTGTCCGCTGCGAAGTCCAGCGCCATGGCGCGGGTCAGCGAGGCGACGCCGCCCTTGGCCGCGACATAGGCGGCGCGGTCCCGGATCGCCATCGCCATGGCGATGTTCGAGGCGGTGTTGACGATGGCGCCGCCGCCGCGCTTGCGCAGCTCCGGCACGGCATATTTGCTGCACAGGTAGACGCCTGTCAGGTTCACGTCGATGATGCTGCGCCAATCGTTCTCGTCCTGGGTCTCGACGGTGCCCAGCGAGCCGCGCCCGGCATTGTTCACCAGAACGTCCAGCCCGCCGAACTCGGCTACGGTGAAATCGACCATGGCCTTGCAAGCCTCGGCCTTGGAGACGTCGACGGTGAAGGCACGGGCGTTCTCGCCCAGCTCGGCCGCGACCTGTTCGGCAGCATCGCCCAGATAGTCGGCGACCACGACCCTGGCGCCTTCCTCGATAAACAGCTTCGCCGTGGCGGCGCCGATGCCGGCGCCGGCGCCGGTGATCAGGACAACCTTGTCCTTGAGATGCATATCCATGGTTCAAACCTCCAGAGAGCTGAAATGACGCAACACCGCCTGTTCGACGCTGAGCGCCGCAAGCCAGGAGGTTTTCGGGTTTTCGGGCAGCGGCTTGTTGTTCAGCAGGATGTGGAAGCTGCCGAAGGCGCCTTTGGCTTCCAGTTCATGCGTGTTGCCGGATGCGGCGGGATCGGCGATCAGCCGCACTCTGGTGCCCTTGAAACCAAGCCCCGCCAAAGCCACGGCGGCTGTGACGTTGGTATTCTTGGGGTAGTCGCGGGCGGCCTCGACGGCATCGCCCTCGTAGAAGACGGTCGCCTCCTTGAGGTTCGGCAGGTCCAGAAGCCGTTCTGCCGGCGTGCCCTTCCATGCTGTGGGAGGTTTCCTGCCGATATAGGCGACGCTGTCGAGCCCGGCGAGCTTGGCCGAGCGCAACACGTCGAGCCCGCCAATGGCACCCGAGACCGCGATGGCGCGCGCACGGCCCGTCTTGGCCGCCGCCTCGATCCGCGCCACGGTTCCGGCATCGCCAAGCGCGCCGATCGAGACGATCACCACGTCTATACCCGCTTCCAGAAGCTGCGGCACGGTTTCGCGCACGGCCGCATGCGTGGCGCATTCGATGACCAGATCGGGCCTGGCCGCGATCAGGTCGTCGACGCTGTTCCAGCGCCGCATCCCCGCGGGGGCGTCGGTCGGCAGGTGCTCGGGCAACAGGAAGCCGCCCAGGCGCAGGCCGCTGCCGCCCTTTTCCAGCGACGCGGCAAGGCTGCGCGCCATGGCGCCGAAACCGATCGAAACGATGAGCGGAGAGGTCATATGTCGATCTCCTTGAGAAAACCGGCCAGCAGCGCCGCGTAGGGCGCCGGATAGGCCCTGGGAAAGAAATGCCCGCCCGGAAGCGAGGCAAGCCGCGCGCCCGGTATCGCCGCCGCCAGCCGCTCCGACGAGGCGAAGGGGATCAGCGCGTCGTCGCTGCCGCCTATCACCAGCGTCGGCGCGGTGATCCGGCCCAGCCGGTCGAATACATCATGCTCCATCAGCATGCGGATGCGGGCGGCCTGCACCGCGATCGGTTGCAGGCGGGCCTCGGCCTGCTCAAGCTCGGCGTCCAGCGCGGCGCGATTGGCCTCGATCCAGCCGGCGTCATGGCCGAGTGCCTGGGTCAGCTTGTGATAGGCGATCGGCCCGGCCTGTTCCAGCAGCGCCAGCCGGGCCTGGAACAGCCGGGTGAAACGGGTATCCACCCGTTCCCATGTGCCGCTGAGCACGAGGCCGGCGACGCGCTCGGGCGCCTCGACCGCCAGGGTCTGCGCGATCATACCGCCGGTCGAATGTCCGACGACATGAGCACGCGGGATATGCAGATCGTCCAGCACGCCCAGAACGTCCCGCATGATGCGAGGGATGGAATAGCCGCCCGTGGGCCGATCGCTGGCGCCGGCGCCGCGATGGTCGATGCGGATCAACCGGTAATCGTTTTCAAGTGTGGAGGCGACCCCTTGCCAGAATCCGGCCTCGCCGCCCAGGCCCGGAATCAGCAGGCAAGGGGGGCCGTTGCCGTCCAGCTGGCAATGGATGCGGCAGCCGTCATCGGCGACATGGACCGGCATCGGGTTTACTCCGGCCGGCGCTGGTCGGTGGGCTGCGGTGCGAAGGCGGTGCGGCGCTCGATCTCCAGCACGTTGTCGGGGCGGGGGAAGGGCGTCGGATCGGGCTCTCCGGGGATCACCGGCCGGCCGACCTCTTCGAAGAACACCTCCAGCCCGTTGGGCTGGATGAACCACAACCAATGCAGCTCGGCATCGGAGTTGTTGATGAACATGTGGCGGCGGTTCCTGCCGACAAAGATCGTCACGCCCGGCTCGATCGTATATTCGACGCCGTCCACCACGGCCTTGCCGGTGCCGCGGATGAAATGAAGTGCTTCGTCATGTTCGGGGTGCGAATGCTCGCGCACATAGCCGCCGGGCGGCAGGGTTTGGGTGCCGATGCTGAACGGGCTTTGGATATCGACGAATTCCGGCGCGATGCGGACCGAGATATTGCCGTTGGCGGGCACGGGCTGGTAGAAATTCTTGCCCTCTTGCGGGCCGAGAACCAGCACCTGGCCCAGGTTGTTTTCGGGATCGGCGGCCCATTCGGGTTTTTTCGGCGGGATCATGCTGCATCTCCTTCGGGGCGGTAATAAGGGGCTTCCGAGCGCGGCAGAGGCTGCTTGCCCAGCACGACGTCGGACAGTTTCTCGGCCATCATGATGACGGGCGCATTCAGGTTGCCGCTGACGATTTCCGGCATGATCGAGGCATCGACCACGCGCAGGTTGTCGAACCCATGCACCCGCGCCTGGGCATCGACCACGGAGTTGTCGTCATTGCCCATGCGGGCCGAGCAGCTGGGGTGATAGTTCGTCCCAGCCTCCTGGCGTAGGAACTCCATGATCTGCTCATCTGTCTGGAGTTGCTTGCCGGGCGTGACTTCTTCGCCGCGATAGGGGGCCCAGGCCGGCTGCGAGACGACATGCCGGATGGCGCGCACGGCGTCGATGGCGTCGCGGCGGTCCTCCTCATGCGCGAAATAGTTGAACACGAAGCGCGGCGCGGACAGCGGGTTGGCGTCGCGCAGCCACACCCGGCCCTCGCTTTTCGGCCGCATCAGGCTGAAGAAATACTGGAAGCCGTTCTCCAACTTGACGCTGCCGTGCTGCATCTCGCCCAGCATGGGGACAAATTCAAATTGCACGTTCGGCACGGCGATTTCCGGCCGGGTGCGCATGAAGACGCCGACCTCGAAGAAATTCGTGGCGCCGAGGCCCTTCTTGGCCAGCAGCCATTGCAGGCCCAGCTTGAGCTTGCCGAAGTTGTTCAGGTGCCGGGCGGCCGAGACGTTCTGCGTGGCGCGATACTGCACCGGCGCGGCGACATGGTCCTTAAGCCCTGCGCCCACGCCCGGCATGTCGGCCAGCACCTCGATGCCGACGCTGCGCAGCATGTCAGCCGGGCCGATGCCGGAAAGCTGCAAGAGTTGCGGCGAGTTCAGCGCGCCGGCGCAAAGGATGATCTCGCCGTCGATCTCGACCGACTGCCGCTCGCCATTGACGAGGATGTCGGCACGGGTCGCCCGCCTGTTCGAGAAATTGATCTTCAGCAGTCGGCCGCCCACCACCACGTCCAAGTTGGGCTGGTTGCCGCGGGCGTGGATATAGCCTTGCGAACTGCTCCAGCGGATGCCCTTGCCGACATTGCGCTGAGTGATGTGCACGCCCTCCTGACGATAGGCATTGTGATCCTCGACATGCCGCATGCCGGCCTGCTTGGCGGATTGGATGAAGGCGTCGTAGAGTGGGCCTTCGGCCTTGCAGGTCTCCACCAGCATCGGGCCCTTGTCGCCGCGATAGTCGTTGGCGCCCTTGTCGAAGCTTTCGGCGCGGCGGAAATAGGGCAGGATCTCGGCATAGGACCAGCCCTCCAGCCCCATCGCCGCCCAGTTGTCGTAATCCCAGGGATTGCCGCGCACCCAGTTCATGCCGTTGATCGAGGATGAGCCGCCCAGAACCTTGCCGCGCGCTTCAAGGATGGTGCGGCCGTTCAGGCCCGGCTCGGGCTCGGATTCGAAGCGCCAGTTGAAACGGTCGCTGCCCAGCGGCAGCCCCAGGGCGGCGGGCATGCGGATGTGGATATGCTGGTCCGAGGGGCCGGCCTCGAGCAGCAGGACGCGGTTCTTGCCGTCCTCGGCCAGGCGGGCGGCCATGACGCTGCCCGCAGAGCCGGAACCGATGACGACGTAATCGTATTTCTTGCGCTTCGGGGCGCGCAGAAGCGTGGCCATGAGGCGGTCCTTTTACCAGGTGTCGTTCAGGCGGTAGCCGGTGGGGAATGGATCGCTGGGATCCAGCACGTGCTGGTGAAATCCGGTGATCCAGGCCGTGCCCGTGATGGCGGGGCGGATCGCGGGCAACACGCCGACCTTGGTGGTGGCGGTGACGGTGCCGGTGAACTCCGTGCCGATGATGCTTTGATGGATGAAAGTCTCGCCTTCGGCGATCTGGCCGCGGGCATGCAGGACCGCCAGCCGGGCGCTGGTTCCGGTGCCGCAGGGCGAGCGGTCAAGCCGCCCGGGCGAGACGATCACACCGTTCTTCGAGACCTTGCCGCGTTCGGTTTCCAACAGCGGGCCGGCGAAGAGCGTCTGGTTGATGGTGTGGATGCCGGGGTTTTCCGGATGGATGGCGGGAAGCTGTTCGGCGGCGGCTGCCTTGATGCGCTCGCCGATCTCGACCATGTGCCGGGCCTCCTCGGGCTTGATCTCGAAGCCGACCGCCGCGGCATCGACCAGCACATAGATCATCCCCCCATAGGCGACATCCACCGTCAGCCTGCCGAGGTTCGGCACCTCGATAGCCTGATCGAGGCCAAAGACGAACGAGGGCACATTGTCGAAGGTGACGCTTTCGACCTTGCCGTCGCGGCATTTCGCGGTGACGGGGACCAGACCAGCGGGTGCCTCCAGCACGATGCGGGTCTCGGGCTCGGTCATCGGCACCATGCCCGTTTCCAGCGCCACGGTCGCGGTGCAGATCGTGTTCGTGCCCGACATCGGCACATAGTAGTCCGATTCCATGATGACGAAGCCGAAATCCGCCTTGGGATCGTTCGAGGGCAGGATCAGGTTCATGCACAGGCTGACCTTGCCGCGCGGGTCGTTGAGCAGAAACAGGCGCAGGTCGTCGCCCTTGTCCTGCAACCATGTCATCTTCTCGAACATGGTCCGGCCGGGCACGTTCAGCACGCCGCCGGTGATAACGTCGTTGGGTTCTCCGGCGGCGTGGGCGCTGACGACATTGACCATTCGCCTGAAACGCATGGCGAGCCTCCCGTTCAGATAGTTTGTAAACGTTTTCCGTATCTGACGGAGCGACCCCCTTCCTGTCAAGAGGAATTATGCCGTCGTGCGGGGCCGAGCGACGGATCGGCGCAGGATCACCTCGGTCTCAAAGCGCCGGCTACCCAGCGGAGCGCCGGTTTCCAGACGCGCAATCATGGCCTTGGCGGCGGCGCGGCCGATCTTTTCCGAAGGAACCGCAACCGTCGTCAGGGACGGGTCGAACAGCGCCGCATAGTCGATGTCGTCGAAACCTGTCAGCGATAGATGCTCGGGAACTGTGATACCCAGGCGGCGGGCCTCGACCATGACGCTGAAGGCGATCACGCAACGATTGCAGATCAGCGCTGTGGTCTCGGGGTGGTTTTCCATGATTCGCCGCAGGGCGGCGCCGCCATCCGCCATGTCGAAATCCATGTGGGTGAATTCGATCACCGGTTCCTGGCCCAGCTCGGCATTGATGTCGCGAAAAGCGCGGATGCGCGACTGCTGCCGGTCGTTGCCCTTGTCCGAGCCGCTGATCATGGCGATACGGCTATGGCCCAGGGTGTGCAGCATTTCGACCAGTTGCCGGGTGGCCAGGTAGTTGTCGAAGCCGATCGTCGGCACTTCGGACTTTTCGAAATAGGAATAGGCCGACAGCAGTGGCAGTTGATGGGCGCGGCAATAGTCCAGCAGACGTTGGTCGTCGATCCGACCAAAGATGATCAACCCCTCGGTGCCGTGCTCGATCAGCCGCTTCGCGCGGTCGAACAGGTTCGAGTTGTCGAAGCCCGAGGTTTGCACGAATCCCAGGTAACCGTTTTCTTCCAGCGTTTCCTGAATGGCGCTGGCCACGGCCGAGAACAGCGGGTCGGCAAGCCGTGGCAGCATGGTGCTAATGATCTGGGTGCGCTGGCGGCGCAGCGCCTTGCCTACCGAATCCGCCATGTAATCCATTGAATCTGCAGCAGCCACCACGCGCTCGCGCAGCTCCTTTCGCACCGAATCGGGGGAATTGAGCGCGCGCGACACCGTGGCGATGGAAACCCCTGCCGCCTTGGCGACATCATGGATCGTCGGGCGGATCCGGCGCGCCTGGATTGCCTGGGATTTGGGCTTGGCCAAGAGTTTTTCTCCTGTTTGCTGCAAGTTTTCTGAATCACCTGTCCCTATCTCGGACCCGAAATGACATGGATTGGCAAGTTTTTCTTGACATGGGCGTATGTTAAGAACAGTAAACGTTTACAAATCACGATAAGAAACAACCACGACCACGCCCACAGGAGGTTGCACCATGACTCGATTCCAGTCCCGTTCCGACTTTACCCGCCGGCACATGCTCAAGACGCTGACGGCCCTGACGGCTGCCTTTGCGGCCGCGCCGCGCGGCGCCTTTGCGCAATCCGGGGCGGCGCTCAACATTCTCAACAGCAATACCGCATGGGCGGAGGCTCTGACCGCATCGGTCGCCGATGCCTATGACAGCGCCCGGATCACCGGCGAGGCCAATCCCTATGAGGCACATTACGAAAAGCTGCTGATCGAGCTTAGCCAGGGTTCCTCGACCTTCGACCTGTTCACCACCGACAATCTCTGGATCCGCCAACCGATCCGCAACGGCTGGGCTGCGCCGCTGGACGAGATCCGGGCGGGCAACGCCGAACTGCCCGAACTGCAACTGCACAACTTCGCACCCGCCTCGCTGACCTATACCGAGTACGAGGGAAAACGCTGGGGCTTGCCGCTGGTGATGACCACGCCGGTCTTCGTCTATCGCAAGGATCTGCTGGAAGCGGCCGGCATCGAGGTGCCGAAGAACTGGGACGATTATCGCGAGGCGGCGGCGAAGCTGCATTCCTCGGATGTCGCGGGCAACGTGTTGCTGCTGGGAGGCCAGGACGCGCACATGAGCGGTGACTGGGGGTCGCGCCTGATGGGCATGACCAAGATCGCCCCCAATGACGACGGCGTGCTGGACGAAGCCAACAAGCCGGTTTTCAACAGCGAAGGGCAGGGGGCCCGCGCCATCGAGCGGCTGCGCGAGGTGCTGCCCTATACCCCGAACGGGGTCGAGGGGCTGGACTATGCCGAGGGCTCGTCGTTGATGCAGCAGGGCCGCGCCGCCATGATGATCACCTGGTCGGACGTGATCGTCGGCATCGAGGATGGGCCGATGAAGGGCCGTTTCGGCTATACCGTCGCCCCGACCGAGCGATATGAGCAGCAGATGGTTGGTGGCTGGTCGATCATGGCCAACGCAGCCTCCGGGCAACTCGAGGATGCCTATCGCTTCCTCGCCTGGATGAGCGAGGGCAAGGCCTATGAGTTGTTCCGCGAGGGCGGGGAATCCTCGCTTTGCCTGCAGCGCGACATCGACAACCCCCAGACGGTCGAGGCGATTCCCATGTTGCAAGCCTTCCACGACTTCGAGACCCGCGGCACCGCGCCGATCTCGATCCCGCCCTATCGGTTGCAGAACGCCGTCGAGGTGCAGCGCGTGCTTTACGAAGAGATCCTGGCGGGCGTGAACGGCCGCAAGACCCCCGAACAGGCGATGGCGGATGCCGAATCGCGCCTGGCGCGGGTCATTCGCTGATCCGTCTGGGCGGGGCGCGTCCACCACGGCGCCCCGCCGCTTTACGCGAAGGGACCAACCATGGCTCGTTCAGACACCAAGACCGCCGACAAGGCGCAGCGCCCGGGAGAGGGGCGGATCGCGATGCTCCTGCTGGCGCCGACGATGATCGTCATGACCGTCGTCGGGCTCTATCCGCTTCTGCATTCGCTCTACATCTCGCTGACGAACTACAACCCGACCTTCGGCGGCGGCTCCAGCCTGGTCTGGTTCGAGAATTACGCCCGCGCCTTCTCGGATCCGCAGTTCTGGAACGCGGTCGGGTTGACGCTGATCTTCACCGCTGTCAGCGTGACGGCTTCGCTGGTGCTGGCGGTGGCGCTGTCGGTGCTGTTCAACCAGCGCCATCCGGGTTTCGTCGTGTTGCGCACCATCATCCTGGTGCCGATGCTGATCACCCCCATCGCGGTCGGCATCACGTGGCGCGTGATGATGATGCCGGACCTGGGCGTGCTGAACTATCTGCTGGGGCTGATCGGCATTCCGCCGCAGCTCTGGGCCAGCAATGCCTCGACGGCGCTGCTGTCGGTGATCCTCGTCGATATCTGGCAATGGACGCCCTTCATGTTCCTGATCGTCTTTGCCGGCATCTCCTCGCTGCCGAAAAGCCCGTTCGAGGCAGCGGCCATCGACGGCGCCTCGCCGCTGCGCGCCTTCTTCTCGATCACCCTGCCGATGCTGAAGCCGGTGATCGTGATCGCGACGTTGCTGCGCATCGTCGATGCGTTCCGCACTTATGACACCGTCTACATCATCACCCGCGGCGGTCCCGATTTCGCGACCGACCTGGTCAGCGTCTATCTGCAACGGGTGAATTTCCGCTTCTTCGATCTCGGCTACGGCTCGGCGCTGTCCTGGCTGACGCTGATCATCGTTTTGCTTGTCGTCCTGATCTTTGTCCGCCTGACCGGCTTCATGAAGCTGGTGGCCGACAAGGAAAACCGCTGAGGAGGGCCGGACATGGCATCGCAAAAACCGCTGCTGTCCCGTGCGATCAAACTGGCCGCCGCCTATGCGCTGGCCTTGATCGCCACGGCGTTCTTCGCCTTCCCGGTATTCTGGATGTCGAGTTCCTCTTTCAAGAGCGAACTCGACATCTCGCAATATCCGCCGGTCTGGAGCTTCGCTCCGACATTCGAAAACTACGCCAAGCTGGCCAGCGAGCTTGACGCCTTCGATGCCTTCGTCAACAGCGCGGTGATCGTCGGGCTGGCCACCACGCTGGCGATGGTCTGCGGCACCATGGCGGCCTATGCGCTGGCGCGCTTCGACGTGAAAGGCAAGGAGGTCATCGCCTTCGAGGTGCTGTCGATCCGCATGCTGCCGCCCATCGTCAGCGTCATCCCGATGTTCATCATCGCTCGCGCGCTGGGAATCTTCGACACCTACTGGCTGCTTGCCGCCGCCTATGGCCTTGCGGGTCTGCCCTTCGTGGTCTGGGTGATGCGCGTCTTCATCCAGGACATCCCGCAATCCATCGAGGAGGCCGCGATGATCGACGGCTGCTCGCGGTTCCAGACCTTCTGGCGGGTCACCCTGCCGCTGCTGCTGCCGGGGCTGGCCGCCACGATGGTCATCGTCTTCATGTTCGCCTGGAACGAGTTCCTGCTGGCCTCGATGCTGACCTCGCAGAACGCCAAGACCCTGCCGGTGATCGCCGCCAACGCGATCAAGCCCAAGGCCATCGCCTGGGGGCTCGCCTCAGCGGCGGGGGTGGTGATGTCGCTGCCGGTCGTCGTGCTCGTCCTGATGATGCAACGCTATCTTGTCCGCGGCCTGACGCTTGGCGCGGTGAAAGGCTGATCCCATGGCTATCCAGATCAACAACGTCTACAAGCGTTTCGGCAGCCTGACGGTTGTCAACGGTGTCTCGGTCGATATCGCGGATGGCGAGTTCTTCGTCATGCTCGGCCCTTCGGGCTGCGGCAAGACCACCACCCTGCGCATGGTCGCGGGGCTGGAAACCGCCAGCGAGGGCCAGATCTTCATCGACGGCCGCGACATGACCCATGCCGAGCCGCGCCACCGCGACATCGCCATGGCCTTTCAGGATTACGGCCTCTATCCCAACATGACGGTGTTCCAGAACATCGAGTTTCCTCTGAAGATCCGCAAGCTCGCTCCCGCCGAGCGGCGCAGGAAGGTCGAGGAGACGGCGGGCCGCCTGGGCATTTCCGACTATCTCGGCCGCAAGCCGGCGCAGATGTCGGGTGGCCAGCGCCAGCGGGTGTCGCTGGCGCGCGCGCTGGTGCGCAATCCCAAGGTGTTCCTGATGGACGAGCCGCTGTCGAACCTCGACGCCAAGCTGCGCGCGGTGATGCGGACCGAGATCAAGAAGCTGGTCACCGACCTGGGCATCACCACCATCTATGTCACCCATGACCAGATCGAGGCCATGTCGATGGCCGACCGCATCGCCGTCATGCGCAAGGGCGACATGGTGCAGGTGGCGCCGCCGCTTCAGGTCTACGACCGTCCGGCGACCTGTTTCGTCGCGGATTTCATCGGCTCGCCGCCGATGAACCTGTTCAAGGCCGAGCTGGCCAACAATGGCCGCGTCGTCTGCCAGGTACAGGGCTTCGGCGACGCATTGGACGATGGCGAGCGCGACCGTGCCCGCGCCATGGCCGACCGTCACGGCCATTTCGCCGTCGGAATCCGCCCCGAACATCTGCAATGCGTCGCTGCCGGCACGCCCGGCTCGGTCGAGGGCATCGTCGAGCTGGTCGAGCCGCTGGGTCAGACCACCAACATCTATCTGCTGTCGGGCGACACGAAATATGTCGTGGTGACCGACCGCACCACCCTCCGCGCCGGAGACACGATCGGGGTCATCGCCCCGGGCGACAAGGTCCGCGCGGTGGGTCTTGATCGCTGAACGCATAAGGAAGGATTCACGATGACCGTTCGCAGCTATGTCCATTTCATCGACGGGGCCGAGCGTCCCGGCGCCTCGGGCGAGACGATCCGCCGCCATTCGCCCGCCCATGGGGCGGCGCTGGCCGATTTCGCCGCCGGCACGGCCGAGGATCTGGACGCGGCCGTCCGCGCCGCGCGCGAGGCTTTCGAGCATGGCCCCTGGCGCCAGATGCCCGCCACGCAGAAAGCGGCCATCCTGAACGCCTGGGGCGACCTGATCGCCGCAGACCTGGAGCGGCTGGCGGTCATCGAGGCCGAGGAATCCGGCAAGCCGATCCGTTTCGCCCGCGGTGAGATCGAGCATTCCGTATCCATGCTGCGCTATGCCGCCGCGCTTGGCATGCAGCTGCACGGCGAGGCGTTCGAGAATGTCGGCCCGCAGGCGCTGGGTCTGGTCAGCCGCGAGCCGCGCGGCGTGGTCGGTATGATCGTACCCTGGAACTTCCCTATGGTCACGCTGTTCCAGAAGCTGCCCTATGCGCTGGCGGCAGGTTGCTCGGTGGTGGTCAAGCCGTCCGAACTGACCTCGGGCACCGCGCTGGAGGTGGCGAAACTGGCCATTCGCGCGGGGCTGCCGAAGGGTGTCTACAACGTCGTGACCGGCACCGGCGGCGCGGTGGGCGAGGCGATGACCCGCCACCCCGAGGTGGACATGATCTCCTTCACCGGCTCCACCAAGGTGGGCAAGGCCATTGCCCGCACCTGTGCCGACAGCGTCAAGCGCGTCGCGCTGGAACTGGGCGGCAAGGCTGCGAACGTCGTCTTTGCCGATGCCGATCTGGATGCGGCCGTCGATGGCGTGCTGTTCGGCTATGTCCTGAACCAGGGCGAGGAATGCGTCTGCGGTGCCCGCCTGCTGATCGAGGAATCCGTGGCCGATGCGTTCGTCTCGCGCCTTGTCGAGCGCACCCGCAAGATCCGCACCGGCCTGCCGCTGGACGAGGATGCCGACCAGGCTGCGATGATTCACGAGGCGCAGTTCGACCAGGTGATGGATTACCTGGAAATCGGCAAGGCCGAGGGTGCGACCGTGGCCGTCGGTGGTGGCCGTGCGGAGGAAGGCGCGCTGGCCAAGGGCTACTTCGTCATGCCGACGATCTTCACCGATGTGTCGCCGGACATGCGTATCTTCCGCGAGGAGATCTTCGGCCCGGTGCTGACCGTGACCACATTCAAAACGGTGGACGAGGCGGTGACGCTGGCCAACGACACGGTCTATGGCCTCGGCAACGGGCTCTGGACCAAGGATCTGGACAAGGCGATCCTGGTTGCGCGCCGACTGCGCTCGGGCACGGTTTTCGTGAATACCTTCCTGGAAACCTCGGTGCAGATGCCCTTCGGCGGCTTCAAGCAATCGGGCATCGGACGCGAGAACGGCATCGACGGGTTGCTGGAATATACCGAGGTCAAGTCGACCTTCATCAAGCTGGGCGAGCGTAATGCGGTCTTGCCCCATACGGTATGACCACTCGGGAGATATGGCATCTGAGCCGATTGGCCAAGCGTCCTCGCAGCACCGTTGCGGGGCGCCTTCTACAATATGAGAGGAGGCATAGCCATCGCCATCCCTGATTCCACTTCCATACGTGTCAAGCACGATTCGATCGGGAGCAGGGAAGTTCCCGCACCCGCATGCTGGGAGTGTCCATACCCTGCGCGCGGCCGAGAGCTTGCCGGTTGCCGGTGAGACGCTCTCGGTCACGTCCGACCCGATCGTCGCGATGGCCGCGATCAAGGAGACAGCGGCCCATGCGAACTGCGACTTCGGCTTGCCGGACCCGACTTGGCCGATGCAATTCTTGCTGCCTGCCGCAATATCCGGGCCGGCGCGCTGCATAACCAGTCTGTCGTCAACCTTATCCAGGGCAGCGCCGCTGGGCGCATTCCCCTGCATGGGAGCCATGACATGACGGCCATCATCGACATATTCGCGCGCGAGATACTGGACAGCCGGGGCAACCCGACGGTCGAGGTCGATGTGACGCTTGAGGACGGCACCATGGGCCG
>NZ_FNEA01000086.1 GCF_900100045.1 Paracoccus denitrificans
ACCGGGATCGTGTAACGCGCCTCGGGATCGAACCGCAGGACCTGCGGCAGATCCGGATAATGCGCGGGATCGATACCGCGCAGGGTCAGATAGTCGCGCACCAGCGTGCCCTCGGCCGGGCGAGCGGCGAACCAGATATCCCGCGCGGCCCGGATCGATTTCTCGCGCGCACGGCGGGCAATATCGTCCTGCTTGCGCCGATTCGCTTCGGCGGTGCGCCGTCGCTCGGCGCGCTCGGCATCGGAAAGGCCCTGCGCCGGGCCGCACAGCCATTCCAGCGCGGCGCGGAAATCCATGCCGAGCGTATGCTGGACCAGCGCGATCTGATCGCCCTTGGCATGCGGCCCGCACTCCTTGCGGCACTGGAAGAGTCCGGTCTTCAGGTTGACGCCGAAGCGATCCCGGCCGCCGCATTGCGGACACGGCCCGACCAGTTCGCCGCCGGTGCGGACCAGGCCGGATAGCTCCAGCCGCGCAACCACATCGGCGATGGGCATGGCCTTGGCTTCATCGAGGCGGTGATCGTCGCGCGTCATGGCTTGGCGGCCTCGCGCTTGCGGACGATCTTCCGAAACTCCTCCTCGGCCTTGGTGACACGCGCGACGCGCTGAAGGTCATCATGCGCGGCTGCCGGGGTTATGGCCATCAATCGCTCGATGACGCGCTCGATCCCGCGATGTGCTCCAGCACAATAGGCATTGTGGTGACGCTGGCGGTGCGTTCTCATCTTGCGCCCCGCGCGCGGTCCCAGGCCTCGGCCAGCCGGCGGCGGTCCCAGTCGTTCATCACCTTGCGCGCCCGATCATGCAGGCCGCCATAGCAGCCCGGCACCGAGACGCGGCAGGAAAGGAACTGATCGGCTGTCTGGATCAGGCCCATCAGCTGCGGGTTTTCGCGGGTCACGCCCGGCATGAGGTCGCGCAGGATGCCGACGACCAGGTCGAGATCGCTGCGATCCGTGATCGGCGGCCGGGACAGCACGCCCAACGCGTGGATCATCGCGTGATCGGCGAGCGAGAGGCGCGGCTGGTCAGTCAAGTCCACCTCCACAGCCAACCAGGTCGGTGGTGACGAGGCCCGCGACGATTTCCCCGATAGAGCGGAAGCCCCCGCAGGTTGTGGAATCACCAATGATCCGCTCAGATCGACGCGATCCACCAAACCAGTCTGAGGGGAAATCCTGCATGTTCAAAGTGACCGCAGAAGGGCTCATCGTTGACCCGAACGACGACCGGCCAGTTGCCGTCTTTGTCGACAGTTTCACGACCGCTCTCGGGGATGGGAAGCAAAGCGATACGGTCATTCTTCGCCTATTCCATAAGGAGTGGAAAAATGCGGGACCGCTCGTGCCTCGCGACCGGGTTCATCAGTTCGCAATGAATGCGCACCGTGCAGCCGAACTAGGCCGTCATCTTCTGGAGCTTGCAGCTCAAGTTGAGAAAGAATCCGGGGGCACCATCCAGTAGGCTCGCTGGTCCGGATCTCGCGGACGCTGCTGAACTTGGTGAATTCTGGGCTCTGCATGGTCAAATCCTCTTGGCGCGTTGATCGGCGGGGCGACCCGAGGGAGGAGATTGGCCGCCCCGCCTGACACGCCCTGACCC
>NZ_FNEA01000044.1 GCF_900100045.1 Paracoccus denitrificans
TGGCCGAGGGGATGCTGAACGTTCTGGCGTGTTTTCTGTCTGGTGCCTTTGACGCGCGGCTGGAATTCGCGGTGCGCAGCTGGGCCTTGCAGGACGGCAAGGTCGGCACGCGCGTTGCGGCGGCGGACGAGACGCGGCTCTCGGCGCTGCGCGGGATGCTGGCGCGCTGGGGGCATGGGGAGCAGGAGGCCGACGTGCGGGCGCGGACCATCTACCTGACGCAGATCGGCTATATCTCGATGCGGGCGCAGGAAGGGCTGGAGACGCGGCTGGCGCGCATCCCGACCTATGTCGAGATCTATACCGGGCAGGCCGCCGAGCCGCGCGAGCTCGCCCGCTTCAACGCCCGCCTGGCCCCGGTGCCGCGATGAGGGCCGCGGGGGGCAGTCTCCGGGATGCCGGGCCGCCGCCCGGTTGCTCTGCCGGTTGCTTTCCCGGCGCCTTTCCGGGGCCTGCTGACGATATTGCCGCACGACATGCCGTTATCGTCGCATCCGGGGGCCGTCCCGGCTGGGAAGATGGCGCATCGGCGGCAAGCGGCCGCCGGCCGATCCATCCCAAGGCAGGTATGCCATTGCCCGACCCGGCCCCGACTGGACCCCGCTGCCCCCGCGCCCGCACCCTGCCGGGCCGCCCGGCTCGGGCTCTGACCCCGGTCCCAACCCCGGCCCTCGGCCGCGGCGACCCCGCTTTCGCGAGGGCCGTAGTGGTGGCATCGGCGGCGGCGCGCACGCCCGCCCCGATCCGCAGGACCCCGATCCGCATGGCGCCGCCCCTGCCGGCCTTGGGCCGCGGGCGGGGGCGCAAGACGGCAGGCCGCCCGTCCTGACCCGAACCAGCCACCCGGCCTTCCGCGACGGGCCGGGCAGCCATCATCAACGTCGCGACTGGGAGACGAGACCATGAAACGATCCTATCTTCTCGGCACCGCCTTCGCGCTGCCCTTCCTGGCGCTGGCCGGCCCCGCCTCGGCCGATTGCGGCAGCCTGACCATCGCCAGCATGAACTGGCAGAGCGCCGAGCTTGCCGCGGCGCTGGACGCCTTCGTGCTGGGCAACGGCTATGGCTGCACCGTCGAGGTGATCCAGGGCGACACGGTGCCGACGCTGACCTCGATGGTGGAGAAGGGCCAGCCCGAGGTGGCGCCGGAAGGCTGGGTCGACCTGGTGCCGGAGGTCATCCAGTCGGGGCTGGCCGAGGACCGGATCGTCGTGGCCGGCGACATCCTGACCGACGGCGCCGTCCAGGGCTGGTGGATCCCGAAATACCTGGCCGACGCCAATCCCGAGCTGAAGACCATCGACGACGTGCTGGCACGGCCCGACCTGTTCCCCGATCCCGAGGATGCCTCGAAGGGCGCCATCTTCAACGGCCCGGCGGGCTGGGGCGGCACGGTGATCACCAGCCAGCTCTACAAGGCCTTCGGCGCCGAGGCGGCGGGGTTCAACCTGGTCGACACCGGCTCGGCCGCCGGGCTGGACGGCTCGATCGCGCGCGCCTACGAGCGCCAGCAGGGCTGGGTCGGCTATTACTGGGCGCCGACCGCGCTTCTGGGCCGCTACGAGATGGTCCGGCTGGAGCACGGCGTGGCGCTGGACATGGACGAGTGGCAGAACTGCACCTCGAATGCCGATTGCGCCGAGCCGAAGAAGAACGACTGGCCCACCGACAAGGTGCAGACCGTCGTTGCCAAGGGCTTTGCCGACGCCGCCCCGCCCGAGGTGATGGACTACCTGTCCAGGCGCTCCTGGTCGAACGACACCGTGAACGCGCTGATGGCCTGGATGACCGACAACCAGGCCCAGGGCGAGGACGGCGCCAAGGAGTTCCTGCGGGGCAACGAGGCGACCTGGACCGAATGGGTCACGCCCGAGGCCGCCGAGAAGATCAAGGCGGCGCTCTGACGCGATCCCCGCGCGGCGGGGGGGCCGGCCGGCCCGCCCGCCGCCATGACCCGGCACCCCCATGCGCGAGGCCTCCATGACATCGTGGCTCACGTCCTTTCCCCAATTGAGCGATTCCCTGCTGCGCGCGCTGCAGCGCAGCATCGACAACGGTTTCCGCAGCTTCACCCGCAGCTACGGCGACCTGATCGAGGGCTTCTTCAGCCCCTTGCAGACCCTGCTGATCTGGTTCGAGCGGCTGCTTCTGGGCACGCCCTGGCCGGTGATCCTGCTGGTCGTGGCCGGCCTGGCCTGGGGCGCCAGCCGCAGCCTGCGGGTGGTGATCGGCTCGGTCCTGACGCTGGTGCTGATCGGGCTGTTCGGCATGTGGGCCGACACCATGAAGACCATCTCGATGGTGCTGGCCGCGACGCTCCTGTCGATCGCCATCGGCCTGCCGCTGGGGGTGCTGATGGCGCGCTCGGCCCGGGTGCAGCGGGTCGTCAGCCCGATCCTGGACATCATGCAGACCATGCCCAGCTTCGTCTACCTGATCCCGGTGGTGATGCTTCTGGGCATCGGCCGGGTGCCGGGGCTGATCGCGGTGGTGATCTATGCGCTGCCGCCGATGATCCGGCTGACCAACCTGGGCATCCGCCAGGTCGATCCCGAGGTGCTGGAGGCCACCGACGCCTTCGGCTCCTCCGCCTGGCAGAAGCTGGTCAAGGCGCAGCTGCCGCTGGCGCTGCCCACGATCATGGCCGGGATCAACCAGACCATCATGATGGCGCTGGCCATGGTGGTGATCGCCTCGATGATCGGGGTGCAGGGGCTGGGCCAGCCGGTGCTGCGGGCGATCTCGAACCAGTATTTCACGCTGGGGCTGTTCAACGGCTTCGCCATCGTCGGCATCGCCATCCTCTTCGACCGCATCAGCCAGGCCTGGGGCAAGCGGCTGCAGAAACATCGCGAGGCCAGCCATGACTGATCCGATCGGCATCGAGATCCGCAACCTCTACAAGATCTTCGGCGCGAACCCCCAGGCCCATGTCGCAGCGGTGCGCGCCGGCATGACCAAGGCCGAGCTGCAGGCCCGCCACGGCCATGTGCTGGGGCTCAGCGACATCAACATCCAGATCGCGCCGGGCAGCATCCAGGTGATCATGGGCCTGTCGGGCTCGGGCAAGTCGACGCTGATCCGCCACATCAACCGGCTGATCGAGCCCACCGCGGGCGAGATCGTGATCGAGGGCCGCAACGTCGTCGGGATGTCCAAAGACGAGCTGCGCGAATTCCGCCGCCACCGGACCGCGATGGTGTTCCAGAAGTTCGGGCTGCTGCCGCATCGCACGGTGCTGGACAATGCCGCCTACGGGCTGGAGGTGCAGGGCATGGCCGAGGCCGAGCGCTACCGCACCGCCATGCGCTGGATCGAGCGGGTGGGGCTTTCCGGCTTCGAGAAGAGCTATCCGAGCCAGCTTTCGGGCGGCATGCAGCAGCGGGTGGGCCTGGCGCGCGCGCTGGCCAACGACGCGCCGATCCTCTTGATGGACGAGGCCTATTCGGCGCTGGACCCGCTGATCCGCTACGACATGCAGACGGTGCTGCTGGATTTGCAGCAGGAGGTCAGGAAGACCATCGTCTTCATCACCCACGACCTCGACGAGGCGCTGCGCATCGGCGACCGCATCGCGCTTTTGCGCGACGGCTCGGTGATCCAGCAGGGCACGGCGCAGGACATCGTGCTGCGCCCGGCCGACGATTACGTGGCGAATTTCGTGCAGCATGTCGACCGCGGCAAGGTGCTGAAGGTCGGCGCGGTGATGCTGGCCCAGCACGGCTTCGACGCCCTGCCCGAGGCCAGTATCGCCACTGACGCCAGCATCGCCGAGGCCCTGCAACAGATGGCCGCCAACCGCCTCCAGGCCCTGCGCGTCCAGGACCCCCAGGGCCAGACCATCGGCGTCATCCCCTTCCAGGATGCCATCAACGCATATACAGGGAGCAAGGGGGAGGGGGCCGAATAGGCGCCCCGTGTCGACGGACTCGCGGCGGGGCGGCGTTCCGGGCTAGGATCGGGCAGCAGGGAGATGGGAGGGCCCAGGCGATGCATCTCGATCCGACGGCCGATCTGGGGACGCATGACGTTCTGAACCAGCCGGCGGACCCCGGCGACCGCGACCTGTGGCGCGATGATCCGCTGCTGCGCGCGATGCTGGCGGCGGGTGGCGCGCCGCTTGAAGGGCTGGCTCGCTATGGCGCGCTGCTGGGCCGGGCCGGGATGCGCGACGCCGCGCGCGATGCCAACCGTCATCCGCCCGAGCTTGTCCTGTTCGACAGCGGCGGCAGGCGGCTGGACGAGCTGCGCTTTCATCCCGCCTGGCACCGCTTCATGCAGGATTCCATCGCGGCCGGCTATCATTCGGTGGCATGGGAGGGCGGGCCGGCCGGCCACCTGACCCATGCCGCCATGGTCTATCTGGCCAGCCAGGTCGAGCCGGGCCATTGCTGTCCGCTGACCATGACCTATGCCGCCGTCCCGGTGATCTCGGCGGCCGGCGATCTGCCCGGCGACTGGCGCGCGGCGCTTCTGTCGCGGCGCTACGATCCGGCGGTGCGGCCGCTGGCGGCCAAGCAGGGCGCGACGCTGGGCATGGCGATGACGGAAAAGCAGGGCGGCTCGGACGTGCGCGCCAACACCACGCGGGCCGAGCCGGACGGCGCCGCCTGGCGGCTGACCGGGCATAAATGGTTCTGCTCGGCGCCGATGTCGGACGGATTCCTGACGCTGGCGCAGACCGGGCGCGGGCTGACCTGTTTCCTGGTGCCGCGCTGGCTGGAGGAGGGGCGCAACGCCATCCGCATTCAGCGCCTCAAAGACAAGCTGGGCAACCGCTCGAACGGCTCGGCCGAGATCGAATACCAGCGCGCCCTGGCCTGGCGCATCGGCGAGGAAGGGGACGGCATCCGCACCATCGTCGAGATGGTGCATCACACGAGGCTCGACACCGCCATGGCGCCGGCCGGGCTGATGCGGGCGGCGCTGCGCGAGGCGCATCACTGGGCCGCCTGTCGCAGCGCCTTTCAGCGCCGGCTGATCGACCAGCCCCTGATGCGCGCGGTGCTGGCCGATCTGGTGCTGGACTGGCAGGGCTGCCTGGCGCTTGGCCTGCATGTCGCCGCCAGCTTCGACGGCCGGGGCGCCGAGGATCGCGCATTCGCCCGCATCGGCGTGGCGCTGGCGAAATACCTGTCGAACAAGCTTTGTCCGCAGGTCGTCGCCGAGGCGATGGAGGTGCTGGGCGGCATGGGCTATGTCGAGGATACGCCCCTGCCGATGCTTTACCGCGAGGCGCCGCTGAACGGCATCTGGGAAGGTTCGGGCAACGTGATCTGCCTCGATGCGCTGCGCACGCTGGCGCGCGAGCCGCTGGCGGCCGAGATGCTGGCGGCGCGGCTGGATGCCGCCAAGGGGCTGGAGCCGGCCTATGACGCGGCGCTGGCCGCGCATCGCGAGTGCTGGGGCGGGGGCGTGCCCGAGGCCGAGGCGCGCTGGTTCGCCGAGCGCAGCGCGCTGTTGCTGACCGCCGCCGTGCTGCTGGCCCACGGTGATGCCGATCTGGCCGGGGCTTTCGTGCGCACCCGTCTTGGCGCCGAGCGGGGCCGCACCCCCGGCACCATTCCCGCGACCCTGGCCGAGCGCATCCTGGCCCGGGGGTTTCCGGTGGCGGAGTGATGCCGGTCAGCGCGACAGGTAGAAATCGGCGGCCCTGCCGACGGCGATTTCCATGTCGGGCGAGGCGCCGGCCATCACGTCCAGCGCGGCATAATCGGCAAGATCCAGCCCGCTTTCCTGCTCGATGGCGCGGATCGGCACCTGGCTGTCGCGGAAATCGCCAAAGACGAAACGCCCGCCCGCCGGCCGGGGCAGGTAATCCATCTGCGAGCGCCGATAGCCGATGGTCGTGAGTTCCCCCGTCCCGGCATGGACGAAGGCCAGGATATTCCAGAAGGCGATGGGGATCCGGCGATTGTAATAGACCGGGTCCCGGGCCGAGAGCATGGGGCCGGTGATGACCGCCACCTTCAGGTTGGCGCGGTCGGTATTGTCCAGGACGTAATCTTCGAGCGCAAGCCAGATGCCAGCGTTGAAGCCCTGCCGCTGCGGGGCGGCGTTGGTGATGTGGAAGGTGTCGGCATCGGCCTGTCGCGCGATTTCCGGCGTGCCCCAGTTCGGATCCTCGCGCCGGGTCATGTGGCCGCGGCTGAACAGGCCCTGCCGGTCGTGGCCATAGGCTTCGCGCAGGTTCTGCACTTGCGGGTCGATGCGCGGGTCGCGCCGCCAGACGTCGCTGCGCGGCACGTTGCGCTCGGACTGGCTGCCGTCGATGTTGCAGGCGCTGTAAAGCGGCAGGGCACGCGAACGCGACATGCGGACCGAGAAATGGGTATAGCGGATCTCGGTCTCGTCCCGGCCCGGATGCCGGGCCTCGGGGACCAGGCTGACCAGGTCATCCGCCCAGCGGCCCGGGCCGGGCAAGGGCAGGGGGTGATCCGGCAAGACGAAGCCCGGGTCGTAGCCCGGGCGGTCGCCATAGCTTTCCAGCGGCAGCAGCGCCTCGCTCACCCGCAGCGGGTCCAGCCCGGCGGGCGGGCCGAAGCCGTGCCGCATCAGCGCAACTGCGCCTTGTGCGGGGGATTGAGCCGAAAGATCTTTTCCTGCGCCAACTGCCAATGGGCAAGATCGCCCAGGCATTTGCGCACCTGGGTCATGCTGCCCCTGACCCGGATGGTGCCCGGCACGACCTCCTCGGCGGGCAGCGGCTTCAGCTGGTCCAGCACCTCGGCGGTTTCCTCGCGGCTGGGGTCGCGGTCATCGGAATAGACGAGCACGCAGCTCGGGGACTTCTTGTGTTGCGCCTTCATGGTCATCACCTCTGGGCCATCAACTCTGGTCGATCAGGCCGGCGCCTTCGTATTCGGGGCCGAAACCGATCGGAACGGCGTGGCTGTTCGCCATCTTCATAATGTCGTCGGAACGCTGCTGGTTGCGCTCTGCCGAAAGGATCTCGGGGGTGCGGGACAGCAACCGCGCCATCAGCCCGGCCACGGCGGGACAGGCCATCGAGGTGCCGTCCATCACCCCTTTCGAGGTCTTGTTGACCCAAGATATAATCCCCACCCCCGGTCCGATAAAGTCCACTTCCGGTCCGATATTGCTGAATCTGGCGAAAAAGCGGTCCTGGATGGGGGCGGGATCGTCTGCGACGTTGCGCCCGGTGATCGCGCCTTCGGGCCAGGCGTCCAGCATGCCGCCGGCCGAGACCGCCGCCACCACGCCCGAGCGCGCGGGGTATGAGACGGGCGACATGTAGTCGTTGCCGGCCGCCGCGACGCAGACCACGCCCAGGGCGCGGGCCCGCCGCACCTCGCGCGAGATCGCGATCGGCTCCGAGGACTGGCCCAGGCTCAGGTTGACGATGTCGCAGCCGTCCTCGACGGCCTGGCGGATGGCGCGGGCGATGGCGAATTCGCTGGCTCCGCCGTCGCCCTTTTCAAAGACGCGATAGGAATGCAGCGCGACCCCCGGTGCGACCCGCGCCACGATGCCGGCGACATGGGTGCCGTGGCCGATGCCGTTGTCGAACCATTCGTCGGCGGGCTCGGTCCCGGTGGTGTTCAGCCCGCGTTCCAGGTTCAGCCCCTTGGCGGGATCGACGCCGGTATCGACGATGGCGACGCGGACGCCGCGCCCGTCGGGCTTTTTCGCCGGTGCCAGCATCCGCTCCAGCCCGTCGGCGTAATCGTCCCGGATCGGGACCAGGGACAGGGTCAGGCCGGTCACGCCCTCTGCCTCGACGGGAATGTCCTCGGCGCCGCCGGGCCAGTATCCGGCCAGCGGCTGGCAGATCACCGCATCGATCCGGGTCTGGCCGGCGGGCAGGGGCGTGCGGAACCGCCCGTCCTTGTCCGTCACCGCATCCGAGATGCCGAAGCCGCGCCTCCTGTCCAGCACCACCACCACCGACGCCCCGGCGACCGGCTTGCCGCTGGCCGCATCCACGCAGCGCAGTTCAAGCTCCTTGGCCGAGCGGAAGGCGGCGGGCTTGGCCTCCTTGCGGATGATGTTGAGCCGCCCGTAGCGCAGCGGATAAAGCCGCAACTCGCGCCGCACGCGCAGGCCGGGATAGGCGCGCTGCAATTCGCGCGCCTGCTCGGGCGTCATGCTGACGAGCGAGGCTTCGTTCTCGCCGATCGAATCGAGCAGCCGGATGCGGCCGACCTCGGTATCCAGAAGCCGCAGGCGCGGCCTTATCGTCGGCGCCGAGCCCTCGCAGGCGCCTCGCGCCGTGCTGTCCGCGGGCTTTGCGCCCGATGCGCGGAACAGCTGCCGGTGCATGGCGCGGAACAGCCGGAAACTGGTGGTTTCCATGCTGTCGTTGAAGACGTTGTCGTCGGGGACGATCACATAGCGGGCGGTCTTTCGGGACATGCGCATCTGCTCCTTCCTGCAATCACAAGGCTACACCTTTGACGCAGTTTCGCCAGATGCGGTTTGCGGCCCGGCTGGCAGATGCGCCGGGCCGTGCCGATCAGCCGCATTTCGAATGGCCGCAGGAGGGGCAGGTCATGCAGCCCTCGATCATGCGCATGCCGTATTGGCCGCAGGCCGGGCAGGCCGGGCCGCGCGGACGTTCGCCCACCGCCATGACCTCGGCCTTGGGATCGGATTTCAGCCCCATCCCTTCGCCGGCCAGGAACCCCGTGGCGATCATGTGCCGCTCGATCACCCCGCCGATGGCGGCGAGGATCGAGGGCACATAGCGCCCCTCGATCCAGGCGCCGCCGCGCGGGTCGAAGACCGCCTTCAACTCCTCGACCACGAAAGACACGTCGCCGCCGCGCCGGAACACGGCCGAGATCATCCGCGTCAGCGCCACGGTCCAGGCGAAATGCTCCATGTTCTTCGAGTTGATGAACACCTCGAACGGCCGGCGATGCCCGCCCTGCACGATGTCGTTGATGGTGATATAGATCGCGTGCTCGCTGCCGGGGAATTTCAGCTTGTAGGTCGCACCCTCCAGCGCTGCCGGCCGGTCCAGCGGCTCGGTCAGATAGACCACGTCGGCGCCCTTGTCGGCCTGCGGCGCCTCCTCGGTCTTTTCGCTGACCGACAGGACCGAGCCGGTGACCTCGTTCGGCCGATAGGTGGTGCAGCCCTTGCAGCCCTTGTCCCATGCGGCCAGGTAGACGTCCTTGAAATCCTCGAATGAGATGTCCTCGGGGCAGTTGATGGTCTTGGAGATCGAGCTGTCCACCCATTCCTGTGCCGCCGCCTGCATGGCGACATGGTCCAGCGGCGCCAGCGTCTGGGCGTTGACGAAGTAATCCGGCAGCGGCGCGTCGCCCTTGAGGTCGCGCCACATCTGCACGGCGTAATCCACGACCTCCTCCTCGGTGCGCGAGCCGTCCTTTTGCAGCACCTTGCGGGTATAGGCATAGGCAAAGACCGGCTCGATGCCCGAGCTGACATTGCCGGCGTAAAGGCTGATCGTCCCGGTCGGCGCGATGCTGGTCAGCAGCGCGTTGCGGATGCCGTGCCGGGCCACCGCCTCGCGCAGATCCGCATCCATGCGGCGCATGAAGCCCGAGGCCAGGTATTTCTTGGCGTCGAACAGCGGGAAGGCGCCCTTTTCGCGGGCCAGATCGACCGAGGCCAGATAGGCCGAGCGCGCGATGGCCTTCATCCACACTCGCGTCTGCTCGACCGCGTCTGCTGCGCCATAGCGCAGGCCCAGCATCAGCAGCGCATCGGCCAGCCCGGTGACGCCCAGCCCGATGCGGCGCTTGGCCTGCGCCTCGGCCGACTGCTGCGGCAGCGGGAATTTCGAGGCATCGACGACGTTGTCCATCATCCGCACCGCGGTGCGGACCAGTTCGTCCAGCGCCTCGGGGTTCAGGCGTGCATGCGCGGTGAAGGGCGCCTCGACCAGCCGGGCAAGGTTGACCGAGCCCAGGAGGCAGGCGCCATAGGGCGGCAGGGGCTGTTCGCCGCAAGGGTTCGTCGCCGCGACGGTCTCGGCATAGTTCAGGTTGTTCTGCTGGTTGATGCGGTCGATGAAGATCACGCCCGGCTCGGCATAGTCATAGGTCGCGCGCATGATGCGGTTCCACAGGTCGCGCGCCCGAACGGTGTGATAGACCTTGCCGCCGAATTGCAGATCCCAGGGGCCGTCGGCCTTGACCGCCTCCATGAAGGCATCCGTGACCAGCACCGACAGGTTGAACATGCGCAGTCGGGCGCTGTCCTGCTTGGCCTCGATGAAGGCCTCGATGTCGGGGTGGTCGCAGCGCATCGTCGCCATCATCGCGCCGCGGCGCGAGCCCGCGGACATGATGGTGCGGCACATGGCGTCCCAGACATCCATGAAGGACAGCGGTCCCGAGGCGTCGGCGGCCACGCCCTTCACCTCGGCCCCGCGCGGGCGGATGGTGCTGAAATCGTAGCCGATGCCGCCGCCCTGCTGCATGGTCAGCGCGGCCTCTTTCAGCATGTCGAAGATGCCGGCCATGCTGTCGGGGATGGTGCCCATGACGAAGCAGTTGAACAGCGTCACCTCACGCCCGGTGCCGGCGCCGGCAAGGATGCGGCCGGCGGGCAGGAACTTGAAATCCTCCAGCGCGGCATAGAAGCGGTCCTCCCACAGCGCCGGATCCTTTTCGACGCGGGCAAGGTCGCGGGCGACGCGGCGCCAGCTGTCCTCGACCGACAGGTCGGCGGGCTGGCCGCCGCTGTCCTTGAGCCGGTATTTCATGTCCCAGATCTGTTCGGCGATAGGGGCTGAGAATCGGCTCATGGCGGGCGTCCTTGGTTCGTGGTCTGAAATGGCAAGCGGGTCTTATACAGCCGCACCCGCCCGGTTGAAGTCGGAAAAAGAGGAGAGGTTGGAATATAAGCGAAACCGGCGCAGATTTCCAGATTTTGCGTGCAGGCCGGCCGGCCGCGCAACCTATGGGGCAAGCTATTGCGCTTGCCCGCCGGTCAGTTCGTCGATCACGTTCTGCCACAGGCCCGCCGGCTGTGCGCCGGTGACGACATGGGTGTCGGCGACGATGAAGGTCGGGACCGAGGCGATGCCGCGTTGCCGGGCATGCATCTCGCGGCTGGCGATCTGGTCGCGGTCCTCGGCCGTGGCCAGAAGCCGGCGGATCATCCCGCCGTCCATGCCGGCCTTTTCGCCGATGAGGGCGAGCACGTCGGGGTTCGAGATGTTCCTGCCCTCGCGCCAATGCGCCCGCATCAGGCCGGACATGACCGGGGTCTGCACGCCCTCCAGCCCCGCCCAATAAAGCAGGCGATGGGCGTCGAGCGTGTTCGGCACCCGCTCGATCAGCGAGGGGTTGATCCAAAGGCCCAGCCGCTCGCTGGCCTCCATCACCGGCTTCATGGCGGCGAGGATGCCCTTCTCGTCGGTGAATTTCATCTTCATGTAGGCGACGTAATCCATGCCCGCCTGCGGCATCTGCGGGTCGAGGCGAAAGGGCTGCCAGGTGATGGCGAAGGGGTGGCCGGGCCGCCTTTCCAGCGCCTGGTCCAGTTCGGCCTTGCCGATCATGCACCAGGGGCAGACCGGATCGGCGAAGATGTCGAGGCGCACTTGGCCGGGCAGGGGGTCGGTCATTCAGCGATCCTTGCGATGAATGTCGCGCAGGGCGCGGCGGTTGATCTTGCCCGTCGGCGTGCGGGGCAGGGCGGGCAGGCGGATGTATTCGCGCGGCTGCTTGTAGCGCGCAAGCGTGGTTTCGGCCTGCTGACGCATCGCCTCGGGTCTGGCGGGGCCGGTCCAGAAGGCGGCGATGATGCTGAGGCCGGGGCCGACCGGCAGTTCGGCGGCGGCGACGTCCCCGGCATCGGGTAGGGCCGAAAGCGCGTCCTCGACCTCGCCCGGCGCGACGCGAAAGCCGCCGGCATTCATCATGTCGTCCGAGCGGCCCAGCGTGCGGATCGCGCCCTCGGGCGTCGCCTCGGCAAGGTCGCCGGTCAGGAACCAGTCGCCCTGGAAGCGGGCGGCCGTCTCTTCGGGCTGGTCGAGATAGCCCAGGAACAGGCCGGGATCCGAGCGGTGGACGGCAAGGATGCCGGGCGTTCCGGGCAGAGCTTCGGCGCCGGTTTCGTCCAGGATGGCGATGCGGCGGCCGGGCTGGGGAAAGCCTGCCGTGCCCTCGGGCGCCGGCCGGGCGGGGCTGCCGGACAGGAAGGTCGAGCATTCCGACATGCCCATCGCCTCGTGCAGGTCGGTGCCGGTGCGCGCCTGCCAGTCGCGGCGCAACCCGGGATCGAGCCTTTCGCCGGCAGAGAGGCCGTGGCGCAGCCCGGCCCATGGCTGCCATTCGGCGCGCAGCATGCGGCGAAAGACGCCGGGCGCGGCGGCAAGGATGGTGGCGCCGTGGCGGCTGGCGATCAGCGGGATCTGCTCGGGCGCGACGCCTTCGGCCGGGATCAGCGCGGTGGCGCCGATGGTCCAGGGATCCATGAGCCCGGTGCCGAGCGTGAAGGTCCAGTTGAAGGCGCCGGCATGCAGCAGTCGGTCCTGCGCGGTCAGCCCATACCAGCCCTGAAACATCATTTGGCGGGCAAGGATGGCGCGATGCGCATGGCAGACGGCGCGCGGCTGGCCCGAGGTGCCCGAGGTGAAGACGATATAGGCCAGGTCGTTGGGTGCGGCCTGCGCGAACCCGGCCGGCGGCAGCGCGGCGAAATCGGCGAGCTGTGCGGCGGGCAGCACCGGGGCCGGGTGGTCGGGCAGGGCGATACCGTCGTCGGCGACGATCATCGCCGGGCGGATCGCCGCGGCGATCTTGCCGATCTCGGGCGCGGTCAGCATCGGCGATGTCGGGACCGGGATGATGCCCGCGGCGATGGCGCCGAGATAGGTCACGGGGAAGCCGGGATTGTTTCCCAGCCGCATTAGCAGCCGGTCTCCGGGCGCGAGGCCGGATTGCAGAAGGCCGGTCGCCGTGCCCAGCACCGCCTGGCGCAGCCGGGCATGCGACCAGCGGTCGGCACGGCTGAGCCCCAGGACCGACATGGCCAGCCTGTCGGGTGCGGCAAGGCCCGCGCGCAGCACATGTTCGGCCAGATTCATCCCGTCATCCCCTGTGGTTCAGGCTTGGGGATAGAGGCTGGCGGCGCAGGTGGGAAGGGGGCTCCGCCCCTTCGTGGGACCGCTCCCGGGCGGGGTCGGTCCCGTGTCTGCCGGGATGTTTCGCAAGGGGAAACCGGAGAGGTGCAAATGAAAGCGGCCGACACCTGATGGGCCGGCCGGTTCCGAAATTCCGGGTGTCGCCGAATCAGAGCAGCTTCAGGTCCGAGGCCGAGCTGCGGCCGTCGCGGCCGGACTGCAGTTCGTAGGCGATCTTCTGGTTGTCGTTCAGGCCGGTCAGGCCGGCGCGCTCGACCGCCGAGATATGGACGAACACGTCCTTGCCGCCGTCATCGGGTGCGATGAAGCCATAGCCCTTGGTGGCATTGAACCATTTTACGGTGCCGGTAGCCATTATACCGTCTCTCCTTCAAGTCCTCCCGGGGCGAGATTGCGCCCGGGCCGTGCAGCCCTTTCCCGTCAAGTCCGGCTGCCCCGTGAAGGGAGGCGGTAGAAAGTCGTGCTCACGCGGACGAGAGGATGAACGATTCCCCGAAAAACGCAAGTGCGAATGCGCCACGCAAGATGACGTAGGGTCATCTTGCGCGTTCACATCGGCAGATTGTCGCCAAACCGGGACGCTTAGCGCAGATCCGGCGGGGTAGCCTCGGCCCGCAGCGTGGCGATGGCCGATTCGAGGCCGTGGCTTTCGCTGCCCTGGCGGTCGAGCCGGCGGATCGAGACGCTGCGCTCCTCGACCTCCTTCAGGCCCACGGCCATGATGACCGGCACCTTGCCGACCGAATGCTCGCGGACCTTGTAGTTGATCTTTTCGTTGCGGGTGTCGGCTTCGGCACGCAGCCCGGCGGCGCGCAGCGCGGCCACGACCTCGTGGACGTAGTCGTCGGCGCCCGAGACGATCGAGGCGACCACGACCTGGCGCGGCGCCAGCCACAAGGGCAGCTTGCCCGAATAGTTCTCGATCAGGATGCCGATGAAGCGCTCGAAGCTGCCCAGCACGGCGCGGTGCAGCATGACCGGCATGTGCTTGGCCCCGTCCTCGCCGACATATTCCGCCTCGAGCCGCTGCGGCAGGTTGAAGTCGCACTGGAAGGTGCCGCATTGCCATTCGCGGCCGATGGCGTCGGTCAGCTTGAAGTCCAGCTTCGGCCCGTAGAAGGCGCCGTCGCCGGGATTGACCTCATAGGGCAGGTCCAGATGCTCGATGGCGCCTTTCAGCGCCGCCTCGGCCTTGTCCCAGATCTCGTCGGAGCCCACGCGCACATCCGGCCGGGTCGAGAGCTTGATGTCGAATTTCTCGAAGCCGAGATCCTTGTAGACCGAGGAGAGCAGGCCGATGAAGCCGGCGCATTCCGCCTCGATCTGGTCCTCGGTGCAGAAGATATGCGCGTCGTCCTGGACGAAGCCGCGCACCCGCATCAGCCCGTGCATCGAGCCCGAGGGCTCGTAGCGGTGGCAGGAGCCGAACTCCGCCAGCCGCAGCGGCAGGTCGCGATAGGATTTCAGGCCCTGGTTGTAGACCTGGACATGGCAGGGGCAGTTCATCGGCTTGAGCGCGTTGATACGCTTTTCCTTGGCGCCTTCCTCGTCCACCTCGACGATGAACATGTTCTCGCGATAGGCTTCCCAATGGCCGGATTTCTCCCACAGGATGCGGTCCACCACCTGGGGCGTCTTGATTTCCTTGTAATCGGCGCGGATCAGCCGGCGGCGCATATAGGCCTCGAGCTCGCGATAGATCGACCAGCCGTTCGGGTGCCAGAACACCATGCCCGGCGCCTCTTCCTGGAAGTGGAACAGCTCCATTTCACGGCCCAGCTTGCGGTGGTCGCGCTTGGCGGCCTCTTCCAGCATGGTGAGATGGGCCTTGAGGTCGTCGCGGTTGCGGAAGGCCACGCCGTAGATGCGTTGCAGCATCGGCCGCGAGGCGTCGCCCAGCCAATAGGCGCCGGCGACATGGGTCAGCTTGAAGGCATCGGCCGGCACCTGGCCGGTATGCTGCAGATGCGGGCCGCGGCAGAGATCCTGCCAGTCGCCGTGCCAATACATGCGGATCGGCTCGCCCTCGGGGATGCGGTCGAGGAGCTCGATCTTGAAGGGCTCGCCCTGCGCCTCGTAATGGGCGCGCGCGCGGTCGCGGTCCCAGACCTCGGTGCGGACCGGGTCGCGGGCGGCGATGATCTGCTTCATGCGCTGCTCGATGGCGCCCAGGTCCTCGGGCGTGAAGGGTTCGGCGCGGTCGAAGTCGTAGAACCAGCCCTGGTCGCGCACCGGGCCGATGGTGACCTTGACGTCCGGCCACAGCTCCTGCACGGCGCGGGCCATGATATGGGCAAGGTCGTGGCGGATCAGCTCCAGCGCCGGCTCGCTGTCCTTCATGGTGTTGATGGCGATGCGGCCGCTGGCCGCGATCGGCCATTGCAGGTCGATATGCTGCCCGTCGAGGCTGGCCGAGATGGCGTTCTTCGCCAGGCTGGGGGCGATGGAGGCCGCGACCTCGGCGGCGGTCACGCCTGCGGGATAGTCGCGCGCATTGCCATCGGGAAAGGTCAGGGAGATCTGGGACATGGAGTCCTCCTCGTCGGTTTGGCGCCCACGGAACGCCCGGTTGCGGGTATGTCGCGCGGGTGTGGCGCGATTGCCGGGCGTTGTCAATGCGGCTAGGGTCGCGGGGGGGCTTTGCGCCCCCCGTCGCGCGGGCGCGCGACTCCCCCGCAGAGTATTTGGGAAACGGAGAAATGACGCAGTTTCTGGAAGGGCCGCAGGGGCGGCGCATCGCCTATAACCGGATCGAGGGGCAGGGGCCCGGCGTGGTGTTCCTGGGCGGGTTCCGCTCGGACATGCAGGGCACCAAGGCGCTGTGGCTGGAGGACTGGGCGCGCGCGAGGGGCAGGGCCTTCCTGCGCTTCGACTATTCGGGCCACGGCGAGTCCTCGGGCATGTTCGAGGAGGGGGCGATCGGCGACTGGTTCGCCGATGCCATGGCCGCGATCCGGGGCCTGACCGAGGGGCGGCAGGTGCTGGTCGGTTCCTCGATGGGCGGCTGGATCGGGTTGCTGCTGGCGCGGACCATGCCCGAGCGGCTGGCCGGGCTGGTGACGGTGGCGGCCGCGCCGGATTTCACCGAGCGCGGCTATTGGGCCGGGTTTTCCGCGGCCGAGCGCGCCGCCTTGCTGGAGCGGGGCCGGGTCGAGCAGCCCAGCGACTATGGCGACGCGCCCTATGTCATCACGCGCCGGCTGATCGAGGACGGGCGCGACCATCTGGTGCTGGACCAGCCCCTGCCCCTGCCTTTCCCGGTGCGTTTCCTGCAAGGCACCGAGGACGCCGACGTGCCGATGTCCTGGGCATTGGACCTTCTGGCCCATGGCAAGGGCGAGGACATGCGGCTGGTGCTGGTGAAGGGTGCCGATCACCGCTTCTCGACCCCCGACTGCCTGGCGCTGATCGGCGATGCGCTGGACGAGGTGCTGGCGCGGGCGGGATGAGAAGGGCGCGGCCCATCGGCCGCGCCTTGTCCCTGCGGGTGGTCAGACGGCGATCTTGGCGTCCTGTTCCGAAAAGTTGGTCACGCCGCAATCGACCGGGACGGGGCCGCTGCGGCGCCGCTTGCGCTGGCCCGTCGGCTGCAACTGCTCGTCGATGAAATCCAGCACCAGCGGGCGGATGTTCAGCCGCCAGCTCTTGCCGGCGAAGATGCCGTAATGGCCGGCGCCGGGCTCGAGGTGCTGGGTCTTGCGGCTTTCGGGCACGCCGGTGCAGAGCGCCAGCGCCGCGACGCATTGGCCGGGCGCCGAGATGTCGTCATTGGCGCCCTCGACCGTCATGACCGCGACATCGGTGATCTTGCCCAGGTCTACCGGCTTGCCGTTCACGGTAAAGCAGTTCCGCGCGATCTCGCGTTCCTTGAAGATGCGCTCGACCGTCGAAAGGTAGAATTCGGCGGTCATGTCCATCACGGCGAGATATTCGTCGTAGAAGGTGTTGTGCTTGTCGCCTTCGGAGCCCTGGCCGCGGGCCTCGGCGAAGATCTTGTCGAGGAACGCCTTGGCATGGGTCTCGGCATTCATGGCGATGAAGGAGGAAAGCTGGGCGAGGCCCGGATAGACCATGCGCCCGGCGCCGCGATACTTGAAGCCGACCTGCTGGATCATCAGGTAGTCGAGCTCGCCCATGGTGATGCGGTTGCCGAAATCGGTCACTTCGGTCGCCGCCGCGTCGGGGTCGATCGGGCCGCCGATCAGGATCAGCGAGCGCGGCTGGGCCTTGGGATCCTCCTCGGCCAGCAATGCGGTCGCGGCCAGGGCCAGCGGCGCGGGCTGGCAGACGGCGATCACATTGGTGTCGGGGCCGAGATGGCGGATGAAGTCGACCAGATACTGGGTGTAGTCGTCGACGTCGAACTTGCCGCAGCTGACCGGAATGTCACGGGCATTGTGCCAATCCGTCACATAGACTTCGCAATCGGGCAGCAATGATGTGACCGTGGTGCGGAGGAGAGTGGCGTAATGGCCCGACATCGGTGCGACCAGCAGAACCTTGCGCGCCTGGGGCGCGCGGCGGGCGACGCGGAAATGCACCAGGTCGCCGAAGGGCCGCTCGATCACCGGCTCGATATAGACGACATGGTCCTGGCCGTCCTCGGAAACGACGGGCGGGATTTCCCAGTCCGGCTTGATGACCATGCGCGCAAAGCTGCGCTCGGTCACCCGGCCCCAGGCCGACATCAGCTTGAACAGCGGATTGGGCATCAGCGCAAAGGCCGGATAGGAGGAAAGCGCACGGGCGCTGGCCCCCATCCATTCGTTGGTGTTGCGGATCGTCTCCATCGCGTCATAGGAGATGATCCCTCTCAAACCCTTGTACGTCGTCATTGCAACCTTCTCCCATGAACCTGCCGGATTCCGCCCTGCCGGGAAAGGACACGGCTTTACCTGCGTATTGTGCTGGGCATAATGATTTTACGGTTCAGGGAGGATTGTCAATTATGGCGGGCAAGGACAAAAAACCGGAAGTCGAAGCCGGGGCCGGCGATGCGGCCAAACCGCGCAAGGCTCGCGGGACTGGGGCAAAGGCCCGATCCGCGGCCAAGGTCGCGAAACAGGACCCGGCCCCCGCCGATTCGGAAGCGCCGGCGCGCGGCCGCCGGGCGAAGGCTGCCCCCGCTGCCAAGGCCGCGCAGGAGCCCGTGACGCTGGCCAAGCCCAAGGCGGCCGCCGGATCCGGGGCCGGCAAGCCTGCCGCCGAGCCGGTTGCCAAGTCCGGCGCCCGCAAGCCCGTGTCGCGTGCGCGGGCGGCCAGCCGCAGCGATCCCCGCACCGGCACGCGCCGCAAGCCCTCTGCCAAGGCCGCCGCGAAGGCGCAGGCCGAAGCCGCATCGCTGAGCGCGGTCGACGAGGCGCTGCGCCCGCTTGGCGCCGTCGGGCCGGGTGCCGCGCCGCCCATGGCCGCGCCCGCTGCCGCGAGCCCGACCCCCGCCGGGACCGAAAGACCCGCCGCCCCCGCTGCCGAGCCGTCCAGCGCCGCCGCCTTCGCCGAAGCCGCCTTCGGCATCGGCAGCCGCCTGCCCGAGCAGCTGGCCCAGAACATCGAACGTATCGAATCGCTGACCCAGCGCCTGATCAGCGCGCTGGCGCAGCGCCGCCCACACAGCCCCGGCGTCGAACTGCCCGGTCCCGAACTGTTCGCCACCGCGACCGGCGCCTGGATCAAGCTGCTGACCGAGCAGCCCGAGCGCGTGCTCAGCCAGCAGGTCAGCTATTGGGGCGAGACGCTGCGCCATTTCGCCGAGGCCCAGGCCGCCCTTGCCCGCGGCACGCTGAAGCCGCCGCCCAGCGAGGGACTCCGGGACCGGCGCTTCTCGAACCCGCTCTGGGAGGCGCATCCGTTCTTCAACTTCATCAAGCGGCAATACCAGATCAACGCCCAGGCGCTGGAAGAGGCGGCCAGCGCGCTCGACCTGCCCGAGATGACCGACCGGCGCCGGATCGAATGGTTCACCCGCCAGATGATCGACATGATGGCGCCGACGAATTTCCTGGCGACCAATCCCGACGCGCTGGAAAAGGCGCTGGAGACCGAGGGCGAAAGCCTGGTCAAGGGCCTTGAGAACCTGGTGCGTGACGTCGAGCAGAACAATGGCGAGCTGATCGTCTCGCTGGCCGACCGCGACGCCTTCCGCGTGGGCGAGAACATCGGCACCACCGAGGGCACGGTGGTGGCGCGCACCAAGCTTTACGAGCTGATCCAGTACAAGCCCACCACCGCCCAGGTGCACGAGATCCCGCTGGTAATCTTTCCGCCCTGGATCAACAAGTTCTACATCCTCGACCTCAAGCCGCAGAACAGCCTGATCAAATGGATCGTCGATCAGGGCTATACGCTGTTCGTGGTGGCCTGGAAGAACCCCGATCCCAGCTATGGCGATACCGGCATGGACGATTACGTCACCGCCTATCTGGAGGTGATGGACCGGGTGCTGGACCTGACCGACCAGAAAAAGCTGAACGTCGTCGGCTATTGCATCGCCGGGACGACGCTGGCGCTGACGCTGTCGATCCTCAAGCAGCGCGGCGACGACCGGGTGAATTCGGCCACCTTCTTCACTGCGCTGACCGATTTCGCGGATCAGGGCGAGTTCACCGCCTATCTGCAAGAGGATTTCGTCTCGGGCATCGAGGAGGAGGCGGCGCGGACCGGCGTGCTTGGCGCGCAGCTGATGACGCGCACCTTCAGCTTCCTGCGCGCCAACGACCTGGTCTGGGGGCCGGCGATTCGCAGCTATATGCTGGGCGAGATGCCGCCCGCGTTCGACCTGCTGTTCTGGAACGGCGACGGCACCAACCTGCCCGGGCGCATGGCGGTGGAATACCTGCGGGGCCTGTGCCAGCAGAACCGCTTCGTCAAGGAGGGGTTCGACCTGCTGGGCCACCGACTGCATGTCGGTGACGTCACCGTGCCGCTTTGCGCCATCGCCTGCGAGACGGATCATATCGCGCCCTGGCGCGACAGCTGGCGCGGCGTGGCGCAGATGGGCTCGAAGGACAAGACCTTCATCCTGTCCGAATCGGGCCATATCGCCGGCATCGTCAATCCGCCCAGCAAGAAGAAATACGGCCATTACACCTCGGATGCCGGTTTCGATCAGGGCGAGCAGCACTGGCTGGACAAGGCCAGGCATCACGAGGGCAGCTGGTGGGGCCGCTGGGGCGAGTGGCTGGCCCGCCGGGCGGGGAACATGGTCGAGGCCCGCGATCCGGGCGAGGGCTTCGGCCCCGCGCCCGGGCTCTACGTTCACGAGCGGGCATAAAATTTTTCTGCACCGCAGCAAGAAAACCTTGCAATGCTGCAGTGCAGAAAGTATATGTTGGACAGAACAGTTCAAACGGTGCCGAAGCGTCGCGCCGACCAAGGAGAGAGCACATGGCCAAGACCCCCGACTTTACCAAGACCCTGCAAGAAGTGATGGCGAAATTCCCGGTCGACACCTCGTCGTTCCAGGACGCCTTCAAGTCGCAGACCGCGCTGGGCGAAAAGATGGCCCGCGTCGCGCTGGCCGCTGCCGAGCGTTCGACCGAGATCTCGGCCCAGTGGGCCAAGGACACCATCGCCCGCATGGGTGAGCTGACCTCGTCCAAGGAAGAGCCGGCCGAATACGCCAAGGCGCTGAGCGACTTCGCCACCGCTGCCGCCGAAATGGCCGCCGAGCACATGGCCGCCTTTGCCGAAGTGGCGAAGAAGGTCCAGATGGACACCGTCGACCTGATGCTGACCGCCGGCAAGGATCTGGCTGCCGACGCCCAGAAGGCCGCCGAAAAGGCCACCCGCGAGACCCAGGCCGCGGTCAAGAAAGCCGCTGCCGCCGCGTCCTCGGCCAGCACCGTGACCAAGGGCTGATTTCAGACCTTGACGGTATCGGGACAAGGGGGCAGTTCGCTGCCCCCTTTTCTCATGCCCGCTTCGATTCCAGATGCAGCGTGGCGATTTTCTTTGCATTCTTCCGGGCCATTTCCCATCATGCTGCAAATGCATTGCCGGAGGAGCCATGGCTGAGGCCGAGAACACGACCCCGCTTCTGATCAAGCGCTATGCGAGCCGCCGCCTCTACAACACCGAGACGAGCGATTACGTCACGCTCGAGGATATCGCGGGTTTCATCCGTGCCGGGCGTCAGGTGCGCATCGTCGATCTCAAGACCGGCGACGACCTGACCCGGCAATATCTGTTGCAGATCATCGCCGAGCATGAGGGGCGGGGCGAGAACGTGCTGCCCATCGACGTGCTGATCGACCTGGTGCGCAGCTACACCACGCAGGCGCAATCGGTGGTGCCGCAATTCCTGGCCGCCAGTTTCGAGATGCTGCGCGAAGGCCAGTCCAAGATGATGGAGAACCTGTCGACCTTTCCGAACCCGATGTCCTCGATGCCGGGTTTCGAGGCGCTCCAGCGCCAGCAGCAGCTGTTCCTGAAGGCGATGTCGGCAGGCTGGGGCACGGGGAGCAGCGGTCCCGAAATGGAAGAGACCGAGGGGGAGGAGCCCCGGCGCGCCGGCAAGAAGGGCTCCGGCCCCGAGGACATGGCCGAGATCCGCCGGCAGCTTGCCGAGTTGCAGAAGCGGATTTCGAAGCTTTGACGGAACTGCGGCTTGCACTGGTCGCGCCGTCGCGCTAGACGAGCCGCCACGGACGGTTGGCCGAGTGGTCGAAGGCGCACGCCTGGAAAGTGTGTAGGCGGGGAACCGTCTCGAGGGTTCGAATCCCTCACCGTCCGCCATCGCATCAAATCAACGTTGATTTTACTCAATTATTTGCGGTTTTTGTATCGCGTTCGGCAGGTGATACAGCGTTCTGTTCCTGTTCCGTGCCGGTGACCAGCCGTTTTGCATCCGCTGACTCGGTGTAATGCGCGGCCTCGGCCAAGGTCTTGTGACCGCCCCACGACTTGATGGCATGGGCCGATCCGCCGGCTTCGGCGATACGGGTCAGTCGCGCTTTGCGAAGCCCGTGCGCGGTGCGACCTTCGAGCTTCGCCTCGCGTGCTGCCGCGCTGATGAGGTTGCTAAGCCCCTTCTCCGATCTCGGCCGCGCGCCGCGCGCCTGGAGGAACGTCAGCCCGCCGGCGAGGCACCGTAACGCCTCCATCATCTCCCGCCGCTCATCCGCCCATCCTGCGCCCCAGTTGGGTAGGGTCGCGGTCCACGGGACATAGGCCATACCCCCGGTCTTGGACTGCCGGAACGACAGCACGCCGTCCTTGCCGACGTGCTGCGGCCCGATCCGCACGGCGTCCACCGTCCGCGCCGCGGTCCACAGCAGCAGCTCGAAACAGGCGCGCTGCACGGTTCCGATTTTCCATTTCCCCCGGAACACCTCTATGTCGCCTTCCGTCCAAACCTGATGCCCCTTCAGCTTCACCTTTGGAGCCTTCACGGTCAGGCTCGGATCTTCCTCGATCAATCCGGTGCGACGCGCGTGATCCATGACCTTGCGCCAGGTCTTGAGCCGCGATAGCGGCCTGGTGCCCGCCAGTTTGGCCAGGTCGGCGCTGATGTGCTTGGCTTTTATCGCCTTTATCGCGACGTGACCATATTCGCCGCGGATCGCCTCGATGTTACGGGTCAGGATGTCGCGATAGACCGGCGATTGCTCCTTGAACGATGGCGAGCCCCGAAAGGCGATGCAGGCCGCTGCCAACGATCCCGTCGGCGCTGGAGCCTTCGGTGCGTCCGGTTGCCCTTGCCCTGCCTCGCACCGAGCCCATGCCGAGACAAAATCCGGGTGTGTCTCGGGGATATCGTCAGGCAGGCGGATTCCGGTGGCCCGATGATAGCGGATCACCTTGTCGCCGCGCTTCTGGCGTCTGATCCCCTTCAGCTTCACAGGCCAAATGCCCTGTCGCATTCCGTTGCCTCATTCCCGTTCTCCCCATCAACAGGCAGACCAGACGCGTATTCGTCAAGAGTCAGGCGGTCGTAAAGCCGCTTTCCCCCCAGCATCCGGCGCGGCAGGCCAAGGCCGCGCAACGTGGTTTCGCTGATCCCGAGATAATGCGCGGCCTCGGGCGCAGGCAGAAGGCGAGGCGCAAAAGCTGGCTCATGCTTGCCCATCACGCCATCCTCCTGATCTGATCGAGGGCGTATCCGCCCCATTGCTCTGCGCAGGCGCGGGCGATGCCCTCGAAGGTCCTGCTGCGGATTTTCCATCGGTCGGGGCCCGGGCTGGCGCGGTGGATTGCCGACCATGCTTTGTGCCGCTCCGGCTCGGTCGCCTTCCGCGGCGGGATCAGCCGCTTCGTGGCGGTCAGCGGCGGCAGGCCGCGCAGGTAGAAGCCCGTCGCCTTGAAGGCCGGCTCGCCAAACCACCACGGCTGGACGATCTGGGGCTTGGGCAGGTCCGCGGGCATCCGGGCGCGGCCGTGCTTGTGCATGATCGGGTTCTCGACCGCCACGCGGGAAACCGGGGCCTGCCAGCAGGCAGCGAACAGCTCGGCGCCTTCGTCCAGCAGCCGCCACATGATGGCCAGCCGCGCTTCGCGAGACAGGATCGGCCATGCTGCCCTCTCGGCCGGGGTCGCGTCGCTAGGCGGGTTCTTCGGCGGTACGGACAGCCATCGCACGCCGCTGTTGCAGAGCCGCGTGCAGGGCGGGTGGCAAACGATCAGCAGGTCCCAGCCATAGTCGAGGTAGTCCCGCACGTCGCCGACGATGTGATGGTTGCTGCCGTCCTCGGCCGGCAGGCGGTCAACGGATGTGGCATCATGCCCGAGGGCAGCGAAGGCTCGGCGCATCGCGCCCGAGGTCTCGCAGAGGATGCCGACGCGGAGCGCGGCGGTCATGCCCGTCCCTCCGCCGCCGTCGCGCCGCCAATCGCAAGACGAACCCGCGCAGCGCGACAGAACTCCTTGAAGCTGACATTGCAGCAGTCGGAGACATCGAGCCACTTGCTATATCGGGCCTTGCTGGGGCTGGTGGCGACACAGGGCATTTCCATGCCGTCCCAGATCACGACATAGAGCCGGTGCTGGTCACCGATCTCGCGCAAATGGTCTCGTAGCGCCTCCCGGCCCTCGCGTGTGACGAAGAACCACTGGAGGACGCCATGTCGAGCACCGGCCCGCCAGTGAGGCGATCCCGCCATCTCCTTGGCAATGTCGCCGTCGGCGGCGGCGGCGTAGTGGTCCCGGTATGTATGGGCCAGCGGGTTGACCGGGCGCCCAAGGGCGTGGTCGATCCGGTCCATCGCCTCGTCTTTAAGGTAGCGGTTAACCTGCATGCCGCACCTCTTCCGGATTGCAGAGCCGGCACGGGGTCAGCGCCAGATAGGACCAGTCCTCGGATCCGGTGCCGCGGCACACCCGGCAATCGGGATCGACGCTGCCGAGGTGCACATTGATCTGGCGGATCGCGTCGTCGAGCGTCGGGGCCATGCCGTGGGCATCGGTCTCCTCGTGCGTCCATTCATAGGGCGCTCCCGGCACCTCGGCTTGCCGGATCACGATGCCGCGGTGGATGATGGGGAGGATGCGATCAGCCATCACGCACCACCTTTCAGGGCGCGCAGGGCGGCTCTGGCCGGTTCGACGGCCTCAAGCAGATGACAGATCAGGTCACTGACGTTGTCGTGCCCTTCCAAAGCTGCCGCGTCGATGATGCGGCATGCATTGAGCGCGGCGGTTGCGGCCTCCGCGACCGTCTCGCTGGGCTGGGGCGGGTGGGCGAACAATGGCGTGAAAGTGACCGTGCCGGAATACGTCTTGGCCTGCTGCCTCGCCTGTCGCTCATACTCAAAGCATGACCAGCGCCTCGACCCGTTCAACAATGTTTCCTCTACCAACCAGCGCACAGGCACCAGCTCTTGCGCGGTCGGGGTTGCGGCCTGCGGGGCTGGCGTCAGGGCGGAATACGGGTTGTCACGCGCAAGTATCGCCTCGCAGATGCGGTCATCCGCGACGATCTCGGTGGCCGCCTTCAACCCGGCCTCGAAAGCATCCACCAGCGCCCGCACCTGCTGGCCCGAGGCGCAGAGGTCAGAGCGGCTATACCACGCATAGGGATCATGCGTTGCCCGGCCGATGCCCGCGAGCAGGTGGACCTGCATCGTCGTGTCCGGGTCCAGCCCCGAGCCGGTGGCGGTCAGCATCTCGATCTGCTCCAAAGCAGAGACAAGATCATCTCGGGTGATGTGCGCCCGACGCGGCGCATCCTCGGCCGGGCCCTGCCAGGTGCTGCGGCCGATCTCGACGGAAACGATGTCGCTGGTCATGCGTCACCGCCTTCCGCGGCGGGCGCGGGGAGCAGTTCGCGAAGTTGCGGAACGATCACGAACTCGGCGTTGCGCGAGGCGCTGAAGGTGCGGCAGGTGAACGTCAGGCCATGCGCGGCCTGCCATTCGTCACAGGCCCGGCGCAAACGGGCGGCCAGATCGGCCCCCTGTTCGGGGGTGGCCTCGAACCATGGTCCGTCGTCATGCTCGTAGCAGACCCGGTCACTGTCGGCGACGGCCTCATCCGCCCGTTCGAGGAGGGTGTCGGTGCCGATCCAGTCGGCCAGGCGCAGCGGCGCCTTCTGGGCTTCGATCAGGTGGATATGGTTTTCCCAAACCTCCGGATCGTCAGCCGAGCGCTCCTCGCACATGCCGTCCTCGACCGCCAGGCGGATCGCTTCCTCGCGCGTGTCGCAGGGCCCGAAGCTGAAATTCTCATCATCCCGGCCGGAGTACCACTGCCAGGGCACGTTGGCCGGGGAGTGAACATGCTCGCGGGCTTCGCCTTCTTGCGGCGGCGGCCACGATCTGGACATGTTGATGTCCAGCTTCTGCCGGATGGCGTCTGCCAGCATCGCGTCGCTGATGCCGGCCCGGCGTTGCATGTCCCAGAGCAGCATCCAGCAATCCGCATGCTCAATCGGATCGTGCGGCGCGGCCGCGACCTCCAGGGCTTCCTTGGACAGGTGCTTGGCCGGCCCGACGGCGGACACGTCGCCGAACTGGCGTTGCGACCAATCGGCATGCCGGTCACGGAGTTCAGCCAGAGTCGGGTGTTCAAAGGAATCGGTGCTCATTGCATGGCCTCGCTGGAATTGGTGACCAGTTCCCCGGCATCACCCCGGAAATCCACGTCTGGGATGATCGATTGCGGTTTGAACGTCACGCGATAGTGGTAGGCGCTGACCGTGGCCGGCTCCAGCTGCTCCACGAAGGCGCTGGTGTTGTCCGACAGCACCAGGGTGTGCCGCTTGTAATCGCTCGGCCCGGTCTTGCAGATGACGTTGAACGCGGTGCCGGCGCTGTTCAGGTCCATCGAGCAGCGGCCTTCGACCGTCAGGATGTAGCTGTCGGTGACACCGTTGTAGAACACGACACGGCGGCTGATCTCGAAATTGTCGGCGGCCTTGGAGACGTTCCGCGCCGCAATTGTCGCATCATCTTCGCACTGCCCCGCCATCAAGGGCAGGCACAGGGCGGGGATAAGAAACAGTTTCTTCATCACGCGGTCCTCCGCAGCTTCTGGTTTTCGGGTTGATCGGCGTCGAGGAGGTCGAAGAGGCTGGGCATGCCAGCCTCGCGCGAGGCGGCCTCGACGTATTTGCAGCCGTCGAGCCAGTATCCCTTGTTCAGTTCGACCCCGATGCCCTTGCGGCCGAGCTTGATGGCGCGGAAGGGCACGGTCATCAGCCCGCCGAACGGGTCGTAGACCCATTCGCCCGGCTCGGTGTATTGGGCGATGGCCCGGTCCACGATGTCGTATTGCAGCGGGCAGAGATGCATCTCGTTGCCCTTGCGCGCCTGCTCGGCATTGATGGTCATCATGCGCGCGACATCGGTCCAGACATCGGGATGCGCGCTATGCGGCGGCAGCAGCATGAAGGTCGGCGGCAGCCGGCCCTTCACCTCGAGGGCTTCGCCGATCTGAACGTGATGCTCGAAATCATAGACCTGCTGCAGGTTGTAGGCCTTCCAGACCTTGTAGACCTGGTCCGCGTCCAGCCCCTCCAGTTCCTCGGGCAGCAGGGTCCGGTCGCCATTCGACCGCATGTAGCCGTGGGCATCGATCTGCCAGCGGGCGCGGCTATAGCCGCCCTCGTTGCGCCAGTCCTTGGCCTCGGGGTCCCATTCCTTCTTGGCCTTCTTCACCGGCCGGTCGGCGTAGCCGTTGCTGGTGTCACTGGGCGGCCGGCGGAAGATCAGCAGGTATTCCGGCACGCCGCAGCCCATGCGGCTGCCGTCCTTGCACTGTTCCGACCAGCCCAGGCGATAGGTCTGGTTGTTCTCGCGCACGACATCGGTCGTGATGGTCTTCATACCGAGATAGGCCCAGCCGTGGCGCTGGAACTCGCGCACGCAATCCATGTGCAGGGTCGATAGGGTCTGGAAACCGAAGCCGTTGATGCCACCGGGGATGATCCGGTCCTTGACGTGGATCGCGCAGATCCGGCCCGGCTCCAGCACGCGCAGCAGCTCGGGGATCAGGAACCCCATCTGCTGCCAGAAATGCGGATCGTCGTCGGT
>NZ_FNEA01000003.1 GCF_900100045.1 Paracoccus denitrificans
GGGCCGCCCCCGAGGCTTATTTCTGGATGCGGTAGATGTCCTTGGCATACCAGTCGTTCATCACGTTCTCGGTCGGCAGGCCCTTGATGTCGTCGCGGATCATGTCGACCTTGGAATATTGATAGACCGGGACCAGCGGCATGTCCTCGGCCAGGATCTTCTCGGCCGCGGTATATTGCGCGTTCGGGTCTTCCGAGGTCTTGGACTGATCCATCAGCCTGTCGAATTCCGGGTTGGAATACTTGCCGGAGTTCATGCCCGTGCTGCGGAAATAGTCGAGGAAGGTCGAGGCCTCGTTATAGTCGGCGCACCAGGCATAGCGGGCCATCTCGAAATCCTGCGACTGCATGCGGTCGGTATGCACCTTCCATTCCACGTTGTTCAGGGTCAGCTCGACGCCGATCTGCTTGTAGAACTGCTGCGCGGCGACGGCGATCTTCTTGTGGTTCTCGTCGGTATTGTATTGCAGGGTCAGCTTCAGCGGCTTGCCGGGGCCGTAGCCGGCCTCGGCCAGAAGCGCCTTGGCCTTTTCCAGCCGTTCGGCCTGGGACCAGCCCGCATAGTCGATCTCGGGCATCTGGAAGCCCTCGATGGCCCAATGCGACCAGTTATAGGCGGGCTTCTGGCCGCCCTGCAGGATCTGGTTCACCACCACGTCGCGCTGCATGGCATAGCTGAGCGCCTTGCGCACCCGCACGTCCTTCAGCGCCTCGGGGCCTTTCTCGCTGACGTTCAGCAGATAGGCATAGGTGCAGGAATAGGGAATCGAGATCGCCTGGTCGGGAAACTGCTCCTTGAGCCGCGGATATTGCCCGGCGGGGATCTGCACCCGGTCCAGCTCGCCCGCCTGATAGCGGGTCAGCGCGACGTTGTTGTCGTTCACCGTCAGGCCCTTGATCCGCTCCATCACGACATTGGCGGCGTCCCAGTATTCCGGGTTCTTCTCCATGCTGATCTGCACGCCCAGGTCGTGGCTTTTCAGCACATAGGCGCCGTTGCCGACCAGCTTGCCGGGCTGGGTCCAGTTGTCGCCCTCGGCCTCGACGACCTTCTGGTTGACCGGGAAGGTCGAGCCATGCGTGACCATCTTGGGGAAATAGGGCGTCGGCGTGGAAAGCCTGACCTCCAGCGTGTGGTCGTCCAGCGCCTTGACGGCCAGTTCCTCGGGCTGCTTCTCGCCCTTGACCACGGCGCTGGCGTTCTCGACGTTCATCAGCTCCATGAACCAGGCATATTCCGAGGCGGTCTCGGGATTGGCGAGCCGCCGCCAGGCATAGACGAAATCGCCCGCTACGACCGGATCGCCATTCGACCATTTCGCCTCGGGGCGCAGGTGGAAGGTATAGGTCAGCTTGTCCTCGGACAGGTCGAACCCGCTCGCGACGCCGGGGACCGGCGCGCCCTTGTCGTCCTCGTTCAGCAGGCCCTCGAACAGCTGGCGGATGATGTCCGAGCCCTCGACATCGGTGTTCTTCTGCGGGTCGGCGGTCTTGATCGCGTCCAGCAGCCAGAAGGTATAGGACTGGTTCTCGGCCAGCTTCTCGCCCTCGGCGGGCTGGACCGCCAGTGCGGGCAGGGCCAGGCCTGCAACCAATGCGGTCGTCAGGAACAGTCGGGTCATGGGGCACCTCTCTGATGATGCATAGCGCGGTTCTTGTCGTCCGTGCCGCGCGGATGATCGAAATTGAGCACAAAACCTGTAAGACAGCAAGTGCGATTTCCGGCTTTCGCAGCGCCCGCCCATGTGAAACAAGATCGACATGAGCAGCGATCCGTGCATCACCCTGGTCACCGGCGGCGCCCGTTCGGGCAAGTCCGCGCTGGCCGAAACCATCGCGGCCCGGCACGAGGGCGCGCGGATCTACATCGCCACGGCCGAGGCCCGGGACGACGAAATGACGCAGCGCATCGGCCTGCACCGCGACCGGCGGGGCAGCGGCTGGCGCACGGTCGAGGAGCCGCGCGATCTGGCGGGCGCTCTGGCGCGCACGGACGGGCAGGGCGCGCGGCTGGTCGATTGCCTGACGCTGTGGCTGTCGAACCTGATGGCCGACGGCGACGATCCCGGCCCGCGGGTCCGCCGGCTTTGCGAGGTGCTGGGCACGCAGGACAGCCCCGTGGTGCTGGTGACGAACGAGCTGGGTCTGGGCATCGTGCCCGAAAATGCGCTTGCCCGCCGCTTCCGCGACGAGCATGGCTGGATGAACCAGGCGGTGGCCCGGGTCGCTGACGAGGTCTGGATGGCCGTCAGCGGCCTGCCGCTATGCCTGAAACCGCAAAGAGGGACACCGTGAAAGAGTTCGACCAAACCGCCGCCGCCGCCGCCCGCGACCGTCAGGACCAGTTGACCAAGCCCCCGGGATCGCTGGGCCGGCTCGAGGAACTGGCCGTGTTCATGGCCGGCTGGCAGGGCCGCGAGCGGCCAAAGATCGAGCGCGCGCAGGCGCTGGTCTTTGCCGGCAATCACGGCGTCACCGCGCAAGGCGTGAACCCGTTCCCGGTCGAGGTCACGGCCCAGATGGTCGAGAATTTCCGCAAGGGCGGCGCGGCGATCAACCAGCTTTGCCGGCTGGCGGGCGCCGAGTTGCAGGTCATCGCGCTGGACCTCGACCGGCCGACCGGCGATTTCACCCAGGGGATGGCGATGGAGATCGACGACCTGGTCGCCGCCATCCAGACCGGTAAGAACGCCGTCGACGCGCAGGCCGACGTCATCCTGCTGGGCGAGATGGGGATCGGCAATTCCACCGTCGCGGCGGCGCTGGCGGCGGCGACCTTCGGCGGCACGGCCGAGGATTGGGTCGGGCCGGGCACCGGCGCCGACGACGAGGTGCTGGCCCGCAAGATCGGCGCCGTCGAGGCCGGGCTCAAGCGCCACAAGGGCGCGGCGACGGCGGCCTCGATCCTGGGCTCCTATGGCGGGCGCGAGCAGGCGGCGATCTGCGGCGCGGTGATCCGCGCGCGCGAGTTGGGAATCCCGGTGATCCTGGACGGCTTCATCTGTTCGGCGGCGGCGGGTGTCCTGCTGGTCAACGACCGCAACGCGCTGGACCATTGCCTGATCGGCCATGAAAGCGCCGAGCCGGGCCACCGCCGCCTGATCGCGGTGATGCGCAAGGAGCCGGTGGTGACGCTGGACATGCGGCTGGGCGAGGGCACGGGCGCGGCGGTGGCGCTGATGATCCTGCGCGCGGCGCTGGAATGCCACGACGGCATGGCCACCTTCGCCGAGGCCGGGATTGGCTAGGCCGCTGGCCGAGACGGCGCTGGCGCTGGTCTGGCTGACCCGGCTGCCCGTGGGGCGGCTGTTGCCCGTCCCGACGCCGGCGCTGGCGCAGGCGGCATGGGCCTTTCCGCTGGTCGGGCTGGCCGTCGGGCTGATCGGCGCCGCCGTGCTGGGGCTGGCCGCCCTTGCCGGGTTGCCGGCGCTGGTCGCGGCGCTGCTGGCGGTGGGCGCCATGATCCTTGCCACCGGCGGGCTGCACGAGGACGGTCTGGCCGATTGCGCCGACGGCAGCGGCGGCGGGACGCGAGAGCGGCGGCTGGAAATCATGCGCGATTCCCGCATCGGCAGCTATGGCGTGCTGGCGCTGGTGCTGACGGTCGGGTTGCGCGTGGCGGCCATCGCGGCGCTTGCCGGCGATCCGTGGCTGGCGGCGGCGGCCGTGACCGGGCTGGCGGCGGCGTCGCGGGCCGGCATGGCGGCGGGGTTGGGGCTGATGCCGCCGGCGCGGCCCGACGGCCTTGGCCATGCGGCGGGGCGGCCGACGCGCGGCGTGGTCCTGGCCGCGCTGGCACTGGGGGGTGCGGCGCTGCTGCTGCCGGCGCTTTGCCTGCCGCTTCCGGTCGCCGGCTGGGCGGTGCCGGTCGCGGCGGTGGCGACGGCGCAGCTGTGGCTTGCCCGCCGGGCCATGCGGGCGCTTGGCGGCCAGACCGGCGACGTGCTGGGCGCCATGCAGCAGGCGGGCGAGACGGCCGGGCTGGTCGTGCTGACGGCGCTCGTCTAGCCGCCGTTACGTCGCGTCGCGTTTTTCTTGACGGGTTTTTGCGGTTCACTCATACCCAACGGCTACATGAAGAGGTCTGGGACCATCTGCCGCGCGCCGTCGCATGAGGCGGTCATGGATTTAGGGAGGTTTGTCATATGGGTGCCCTGTTGGGGCTTTCTCGCGGCATTGACCGCGTCAATTCGGCCATCGGCCGAAGCGTGAGCTGGCTGATCCTGGTCGCCGTGCTGGTCAGCGCCGGGAATGCGGTCATCCGCAAGGTGCTGAACACCTCGTCCAACGCCTGGCTGGAACTGCAATGGTATCTTTTCGGTGCCGCCTTCCTCGGCGCGGCGGCCTATACGGTGAAGGAGAACGAGCATATCCGCATCGACATCATCTATGGCATCTGGAGTCGCCGCCGCCAGCACTGGATCGACCTGATCGGGCATGTCTTCTTCCTGATGCCCTTCGTCACGCTGATGATCTGGTATCTCTACCCCTGGGCGATGCGCTCCTATTACCGGGGCGAGGTCTCGACCAATGCCGGGGGACTGGTGCTGTGGCCCGCCAAGATGCTTCTGCTGGCCGGCTTCATCATGCTGTTCTTCCAGGGTATTTCCGAGATCATCAAGAAGATCGCCGTCATGCGCGGCATCATCGAAGACCCCAACCCCTTCGTCTCGGCGCATGAGGCCGCGGCGATGGAGGGCGACATCATGGTCCGCGAAATGGCCGCCGCGATCGAGGAAGACACCCAGGACGGAGAGACCCGCAAATGATGGTCTTCATCGCGCAGAACATGGCGCCGATCATGTTCGCCTCGCTGGTGCTGTTTCTGCTCTTCGGCTATCCGGTCGCCTTCGCGCTGGCCGCGAACGGGCTGTTGTTCTTCGTCATCGGCGTCGAGCTTGCGCCGCTTTCGGGCGGCAACATCAACCTCAGCTGGCCATTGCTGAACGCCATGCCCGAACGGTTATGGGGGGTGATGTCGAACGAGACATTGCTGGCCATTCCATTCTTCACCTTCATGGGCATCGTGCTGGAGAAATCCGGCATGGCCGAGGATCTGCTGGACACGGTGGGCCAGCTTTTCGGCCCGATCCGCGGCGGCCTGGCCTATGCGGTTATCATCGTCGGCGCGCTGCTGGCGGCGACGACCGGCGTGGTCGCGGCCTCGGTCATCGCCATGGGCCTGATCTCGCTGCCGATCATGCTGCGCTATGGCTATGACCGGCGCATCGCCTCGGGGACCATCGCGGCCTCGGGGACGCTGGCGCAGATCATCCCGCCCTCGCTGGTGCTGATCGTGCTGGCCGACCAGCTCGGCCGTTCGGTGGGCGACATGTACAAGGGCGCGCTGATCCCCGGCCTGGTGCTGACCGGGATGTACATGGTCTACATCTTCGTCATGTCGATCATCCGGCCGAACAGCCTGCCGGCCTTGCCGAAAGAGGCGCGGACGCTGGGCTCGGGCGTGACCTCGCTTTTCGTGGCGTTGGCGCTGACCGTCGGCATGGCTTGGCTGGCGTTCCGCTGGCTCTATCCGACGCATGGGCGGGATGCCGACATCCTGGCCCCGGCGCTGGCGGTGATCGTGATCTATGTCGCCGCGCTGCTGGACCGGGCGCTGAAGATCAACGTGATGTCGCGGCTGGCACAACAGGTCGTCATCGTGCTGATCCCGCCGCTGGCGCTGATCTTCCTGGTGCTGGGCACGATCTTCCTGGGCATCGCCACCCCGACCGAGGGCGGCGCCATGGGCGCTGTCGGCGCGCTGCTGCTGGCCGGGGTCAAGAACCGGCTCAGCTATGACGTGATCCGGCAGGCGCTGCTGGCCACGACGCGGCTGTCGGCCTTTGTCATGTTCATCCTGATCGGGGCGCGGGTGTTCTCGCTGACCTTCTACGGCGTGAACGGGCATATCTGGGTCGAGCATCTGCTGACCTCGCTGCCCGGCGGCGAATACGGTTTCCTGATCGCGGTCTCGGTGCTGGTCTTCCTGCTGGCCTTCTTTCTCGACTTCTTCGAGCTGGCCTTCATCATCGTGCCGCTGCTGGCACCGGCGGCCGAGGCGATGGGCATCGACCTGATCTGGTTCGGCGTGCTTCTGGGCGTGAACATGCAGACCAGCTTCATGCACCCGCCCTTCGGGTTCTCGCTGTTCTTCCTGCGCTCGGTGGCGCCGAAATCGCCTTATGTCGACAAGGTGACCGGCCAGACCATGCAGCCGGTGACCACCGGGCAGATCTATTGGGGCGCGGTGCCCTATGTCTGCATCCAGCTGGTGATGGTGGCCGTCGTCATGGCCTTCCCCGGGCTGGTCATGCATTACAAGGGCGCGCCCATCGACACCTCGAACGTCCGCTTCGAGATCCCCTCGGGCGGTGGCTTGGGTGGCTTGGGCGGTCTTGGCGGGCTGGGCGATCCCTTCGGCCAGCCGGCTGCGCCGGGAACCGCGGCGCCGAATGCGCAGGGCGGCATTCCCGCGCCGGGCGGGTTGGACAGTCCGCCGAATTTCGGCACGCCCGCAACCCCGGCTCCGGCTACGCCCGCCCCGGCGGATGGCGCCACGACGCCCGCCCCCGCCGCGCCCGACCTGGGCGGGCTGGGCGGCCTCTCCGGTCCGCCGCCGGGCCTGACGGCCCCGCAGCAACCGGCAGGGAACTGACAAGGGAAAGGCGGCCTTCCGGTCGCCTTTTTCCGTTGTCGCCGCCTGAAACGAAAAGGGCCGCCGCGATTTCTCGCGGCGGCCCCGATGCAATCCGGCACCGGCTCAGAGCGTGCCGTTGCGCTGCTGGATCATCATGAAGGTGTCATAGGTATATTCAGCGGTCTGGTTGTAGAGATACCAGTCGCCCCGTGCCACCTTGATCGAATCCCAGATCTTCTTGAAGGGTTCGTTCGAGGCTTCCAGCTCGGCATAGACCTCGTTCGCGGCCTTGTAGCAGGCATCCAGGATCTCGGCGCTGAACGGGCGCAGCTGCGCCCCCGAGGCCACCAGTTCCTTCAGGGCGATCGGGTTCAGGTGGTCGTATTTCTGCAGCATGTTGGCGTCGACCGCCTGGCAGGCGGTGCGCAGCAGCGACTTGTAGTTCTCGGGCAGCGATTCGTATTTCTCCTTGGCAAAGAAGAAATGCACCGTCGGTCCGCCTTCCCACCAGCCGGGATAGTAGTAATAGGGCGCGACCTTGTAGAAGCCCAGCTTCAGGTCGTCATAGGGACCGACCCATTCCGAAGCGTCGATGGTGCCCTTTTCCAAGGCCGGATAGATGTCGCCGCCGGCGATCTGCTGCGGCACCGCGCCCAGGCGCTCCAGCACCCGGCCGGCAAAGCCGCCGACGCGGATCTTGAGGCCCTGGAGGTCGCCCACGGCGTTGATTTCCTTGCGGAACCAGCCGCCCATCTGCACGCCGGTATTGCCTCCCGGCAGGCCAAAGATGTTATGGTTGGCGAGGAATTCGTTGTAAAGGTCGATGCCGCCGCCATGGTATTGCCAGGCATTCATCGCCCGGGCCGACAGCGCGAAGGGCACGGCCGAACCCAGTGCAAAGGTCGGGTCCTTGCCCCAGCTGTAATAGCCGACGGTGTGGCAGGCCTCGACCGTGCCGTCGGTGACGGCGTCCTGGGCCTGCAGGCCGGGGACGATCTCGCCGCCCGCAAAGACCTGAAGCTGGAACTTGCCGTCGGTGGCCTCGGCCAGCTGTTTCGACAGCACCTCGGCCCCGCCATAGATGGTGTCCAGCGACTTCGGGAAGGCCGAGGTCAGGCGCCATTTCACCTCGGGCATTTCCTGCGCGATGGCGGGCGCGGCCAGAGCGGCCCCGGCAGCCGCCGTGGCGCCGCCGACCGTGGCGCGGGTCAGAAAGGCGCGCCGGTCGAACTGGTTGGTTTTCTTCATGAGTTCCTCCGCATTGATCGACCGTTTCCCGGCGGTCGACGACAGGAATGTTGCACGCCCCCGCCACTCTGTCGAGACGGCAGCGCGGGTTTCGCGACCGATCCCGGCGCCGGACCAGGATGCCGTTGCGTCACCCGGATAACAGGCATGGCCGATCTTGTGGCTGCATCATCGGGCTACCCAAGCGGTTTGGGCTTGCCTATACTGGCAGGGGTCCGGGGCTTTGGGGGAACAAGGGATGCGCTGTCCTTTCTGTGGAAATGTCGATACGCAGGTCAAGGATTCGCGTCCGGCCGAAGACAACGTGGCCATCCGCCGCCGCCGCTTCTGCCCGGCCTGCGGCGGTCGTTTCACCACCTATGAACGCGTGCAGCTGCGCGATCTGGTCGTGGTCAAGTCCAGCGGCCGGCGCGAGGATTTCGACCGCACCAAGCTGGAGCGCTCGATCCGCATCGCCATGCAGAAACGCCCCATCGAGCCCGAGCGCATCGACCAGATGATCTCGGGCATCGTGCGCCGGCTGGAAAGCATGGGCGACACCGACATCCCCTCGAAGGTCATCGGCGAGATCGTGATGGAGACGCTGGCCCGGATCGATACCGTGGCCTATGTGCGTTTCGCCAGCGTCTACAAGAACTTCCAGGCGGCGGACGATTTCGACAAGTTCGTCTCGGAGCTGCGCCCGGGCCTGGTCGAGGAGTGACCGACCGGCATCACATGCGGCACGCGCTGGCGCTGGCGCGGCGCGGGTTGGGCAATGTCTGGCCCAATCCGGCGGTGGGCTGCGTGCTGGTGCGCGACGGCGTGGTGGTCGGGCGCGGCTGGACCCAGCCGGGTGGGCGTCCCCATGCCGAGGCGATGGCGCTGGCCCAGGCCGGCGAGGCCGCGCGGGGCGCCACCGCCTATGTCACGCTGGAGCCCTGCGCCCATCACGGCAAGACCCCGCCTTGCGCCGAGGCGCTGGTGCGTTCGGGCATGGCGCGCGTAGTGACCGCGCTGACCGATCCCGACCCGCGCGTGACCGGTCGCGGCCATGCCATCTTGCGTGCCGCCGGTATCGAGGTTGCCGAGGGCGTCTGCGAGGCCGAGGCGCGCGAGGTCCAGCGCGGCTTTCTAAGCCGCATCCAGCGCGGCCGGCCGATGCTGACGCTGAAACTGGCCGCCAGCTTCGACGGCCGCATCGCCACCGCCTCGGGCGAAAGCCAGTGGATCACCGGCGCGCAGGCCCGGCGCCATGTCCACGCCCTGCGCCTGGGCCACGACGCGGTGATGGTCGGCGCCGAGACCGCGCGTGCCGACCGGCCGGGGCTGAACGTGCGCGGTTTCGGCCCGGTGCGGCAGCCGGTGCGGATCGTCGTCTCGTCGCGACGCTTGCCCGACCTGCCGGGCGAGGGGCCGGAACACGGCCCGCTCTGGCAGGTCGCGGGCGAACCCGAGGCGTTCATGGCGGAACTTGGCACCCGTGGCCTGACCCGGGTGCTGTGCGAGGGCGGCGGGGTGCTGGCGGCAAGCCTCTTGCGGGCCGGCATGGTCGATCAGCTGATCGGCTATGGCGCCGGGGTGGTTCTTGGCGGCGACGGCCGGGCCGGGATCGGCGCGCTGGAACTGGAGCATCTGGCCGACGCACCGCGCTTCCGGCTGGTCGAGACGCGCCGGATCGGGTCCGACATCATGCATCGCTGGCTGCGCGACTAGCGCCGCCAGAGCCAGGCATGGCCGGTCAGCGCGCCCTGCGCCTTGGCCAGCCAGCGCAGCCCCGGGCCGCCTGCGGCGAATGCCGGATCGCGCAGCCGTTCCACGGCGATCTCGGGCGGGCAGGGCAGGCCGCTTGCCGGGTCGAAATAACGCGGATAGGCGATCAGGGCGCAATGGATCAGTCTTGCCAGATCGGCCCGGGCCTGCCGCCGTGCCGGCACCGGCCCAAGGTCGCGCGTCAGCCCCCAGCCGGCATAGAAGGGGGCGCCCAGCGTGGTCACCGGCAGGCCGCGCAAAAGGGCCTCGAAACCCAGGGTCGAGGTCATGGTCCAGACCTCGTCCACCTGACCCATCAGCGCATCGGCGGCGGTGTTGCGGGCCACGACATCCGCCAGCCGGCTCAGTTCGGCTTGGGGGATCAGGCCGGGGCGCAGCCCGGCCTCGACATCGGGATGCGGCTTGTAGATCAGCACGGCCTGAGGATTTTCCGCGCGGGCGCGTTCCAGCAGGGCAAGGTTCGTGCGCACATCCCCGGCGCCGAGGCGGATCGAGGCATCGTCCTCGACCTGGCCCGGCACCAGGATGCGATGACCCGGAGGCAGCACGGGCGGCGGGCCGGCAAGGTTGTATTTGGTGATGCCGGATTCGACGAGATGGCGGCCAAGCCGCAGCGCGCGCGCGTGCCCGCCGGGGGGCAGCGGCTGGGTCATCAGCCGCTCGAACCGGCTTTCGCGGCCGGGGTCGTAATAGATGCCCAGATCGTCGGCGACCAGCGACAGCGGCGGCACCAGTGCGGCGCCCAGCCCGCGCGAACGCAGGAAGCCGTCCTCGATGCGCAGCGCGCCGGAGGTTTCGGCCGCGCGGTTGGCCCAGGCCATGGTCACGCCCGGCCCGGGTTTCGCAGCGAAACGCACCCCGCCGCCGCAGCCGAAGAACCGCGCCATGAAGGGGCGTTTCCACAGCCGGATGCCATAGGCCAGATGCCCGGCATGATCCTGGCACCAGGCGCGGGCCTCGGCCTCGATCTGGTCCAGCGCGCCCTCGAAATCGGTCAGCCGGTCGCGGCACGGATCATACCAGACCGGCGCGAGCAGGTGGCTGGCGGCGAAAAGCTGCTCGATGCCGGCCGGGCTGCGGCGCGGCAGGGGGTGCTGGTCGTCCGAAAGCCCCCAGCCGGCATAGAAGGGGCGGCCGAAGACACGCGGCCGGTGGCCGGCCAGCATCGCCTCGTAGCCGAGTTGCGAGGACAGCGCATAGACCCGCGCCGCCCCGCGCAGCAGCGCCCAGGGCGAGACGGCACCGTCGCAGAACGTCTCGCCCGGGCGCAGGTCCTGCTGGGTGAAATGACCGGGGCGCAGGCCGCGCGCCGTTTCTGGATGGCTGCGGAGCACCAGCGGCAGGCCGGGGTTTTCGTCGCGCGCCGCGGCCAGCATTTCCAGGAAATCAGCGCGGCCGGCCCCCAGCAGCGAGGCGTCGCCGCGGGTCTGGTCGATGACCAGAACATAGCCGGGTGCGGGCGGCGCGACCTGCGGCAGATGCGCATTGTATTTCGACAGGTCCGCGGCGATCAGCCGCGCAATCCCCTGCCGGGCCCGGTCCAGATGCGAGCGGGTTTCGGTCGCGTGGACAAGGGTTTCGATCAGCGAGGGCGCCTCGGGGTCGAAATGCAGCCCGACGGGATCGATCAGCAACCCGATGGGACCACGCCGGGCCACCGGCCCGCGCGCCCGCCCCGGCAGGATCGAGCGCAGGAAGGCATCCTCGACCCGCACCAGCCCGGCACCGCGCCGGGCGGCAAGGGCCTTGCCGCGCCAGGCGACAGGGCTGTTGCCCCAGATGCCGACATGATCGCCGGGGCCGGGCAGGCCGATGCGCGGCGACCAACCGGCCAGTTGCAGGATGCGGCGCAAGCGCGGGCGGGTCAGGAAACCGGCGCTGCATATGAAAAGCCGCCGGGAATCCCCGGCGGCCCTGTCCTTGGGATGCATGCCTTTACTCGAAGGCGCTGTTGGCCGAGCCGACTTCGGCGGCGGTGCCCAGGATCGACTGCAAGGTCTTGCGCCATTGCACGAAGGGTGCCTCGGTCACATAGACCGTGTCGCCGTCGCGGATGATGAAATCGCGCGCCAGGAACATGCCGTCGGGCTTGGTCAGGTCCAGAACATAGGCGACGCGCTGGTTGCCATGGATGTCGCCGCGGCCCAGCACGGCGCGGGCCACGGTCTGCGGCTCTTCGCGCAGAACGAAGACGCCCTTGGGATCGGCCAGCGAGGTGCTGAGGCCGCCGACCATGGCCACGGCTTCGATGGCGTTGATCTGTTCGTTGCCCAGCGGCACCTTGGTCTGGCCGCCAAGCGCGCCGAGCGCGGTAAAGCTGCGCTCGTCCTCTTCGACCAGGATCACGTCGCCGGGGCGCAGCGCGATGTCGTTGCGCGCGCTGGAATACAGGTCGCGCAGCCAGACCTTGCCGCTGGAATTGCCGCGCTTGACGGTGATCACGGCGATCTCGGGCTCGATGGTGACGCCGCCCGAACGCGACAGCATCGCCGAAAGGGTGCGGGTCGGACGCTCGATCGGATAGACGCCTTGCGAGTTCACCTTGCCCATGACCGAGACGGTGGCGCCGTCGCCGGCGACGCGGGTCACCATGACCTGCGGGTCGGGGGTCTGGGTTTCCAGCTTCTGGGTGATGATGCGGCGCAGTTCCTCGGGGCTGTTGCCCGCCGCCAGCACCCGGCCGGCATAGGGCACGAAGATGTAGCCCTGGCTGTCGACCTGCAATTCGGTCAGCTGGGTCGAGCTCGACCCCATCGAGGCCAGCAGCCCGTCATCGACGTTTTCCCAGATCGACAGCCCCAGCACGTCGCCGGGGCGGATATCGTCGGCGGCCACCGTGCTGGCTGCGCGGAAATCGGCCGAGAAGCCGTAGGCGGGGGTATAGCTGGCGGCCCGGTTCACCCGGTCGTCGACATTGACGATATGGGTGGTGCCGCCCTTGGTCACCGAACTGGAAAGGATCTGGCCCTTGGTGGGACCAGAGCGCGGCAGCCCGCAGGCCGAAACCAGAAGCATCCCCCCCAGAATCATCGCCCGCGTCAGACGAGCGGCAAGGCTGCGCGTACGAATGGGTGTCGCGCCGGATCGAAGGGGCGAAAAAAGTGCTTGCGTCAAATTGTACTCCTGTCCTCTCGCGCGATTCCCCGATCGCAGGCCTTGTTTTGCGGGCACGTTACTCCAACGTCCGGTTGTTTTCCATATTTTTGCCCGGTTCAATCGTCATTGCCGCCCATCTGTTGCCGATATTTGCCACGTCCGGCGAAAAGCGCCTGATAGGGGTCCTCGGGCGCCAGGATCATGTCCACCACGATGCGCAGCGCATGGGCCCGCGAACGCGTGGCATAAAAGCCGCCGGGCACCTGGCTGCTTTCCAGCAGGAAGTCGCGATAGCGGCGATAGGCCAGCGCATGCGGCGGGCGCGGATCGCGCAGGAATTCGCAAAGGCTCTGGTCCGAGACGAGGCCGGGCTTGTCGAAGACGGCGCGGCCCATGGCCTTGACCGGCAGCCCGCGCCACAGCGCCTGCTGGGCGGCGGTGGAATTCACCGTCACGGCCGCATGGGCCTGGTTCAGCAACCGCGCCAGCTTGCCGCCGCGCACGAAATACACCCGGTGCTCGATCCCCAGTTCGCGGGCCTTTTCAAGGATGGCCTGGCGGATGCCGCCGCGCCCGTCCTCGAGAGGATGGGCCTTGAACACGATGCGGTGGTGGCAGGGCGCCGAAGCGGCAAAGGCCGCCAGCACCTCGTCGGTGAATTCCGACATGCGGCGATACGGCGAATGGGCGAGGAAGTTGGAATCGTGCTCCAGCTGCATCAGCACCAGCACATAGGGAAAGCCGCCGCGCCGCACCGCGCCCGCCTCGCGCATCCGCGCCAGCGCGTTGAGGGGCGTCAGCAGGAAGCGGCGCAGGTTCAGGCGGAACTCCTCGAACACGCCGATCTGGCGATGGGTGCGATAGCCGGGATAGCCGCCATTCGCCACCAGCACCAGGAAATGATAGAGCGCGCCGTAGAACTTGTGCTGGCGCATGTCGCCCCAGCGCGCCGGCGGGCGGTGCATCTCGGCGATGCGGTTGCGCAGCGCGTTGCGCATCTCGCCCACGGGGATGCGCATCAGCGCCGAATGGCCGTTCGAGCCGCCGCGCTCATAGGTGATCCAGAACGGGCGCAGATAGCCTTCCTCGAAGACATGCAGCACCAGGTCGTGGCGCTGCGCGGCCCGGCGCGCTGCGGCATGGATGGGGCGCACGTCGCCGTAAAGCATGATGTCGGTCACGCCCTTTTCGGCGATGATGCGGTCGAGATGTTCGGGCCAGTCCTCGGGGCCGCTGCCATGGCGGATGAACCGGGCCTTGTCGGACCAGAAGAATTCGTCGCCCGCGTTGAAGCCGACGCGCCAGACCTGCGCCCCGGTATCGCGCAAGAGCTGTCCGATCCGGTCGAAGAACGGGCCATGCGGACCTTGCAGCAACAGGAACACCCGTTTTGCGGCGGGCAGGGCGGTCGTGGCGGCCACCGGCGCAAGCGGGCGCATGGTGGCGCCCGGCACTGGTGCGGCCGCCGCCGGCGACGGCAGCATGGCGCCAGAATCACGAAGATGGCGGGTTCCGGTCAGGGAATGGTGCATCGGGACCTTGGTGTCGGATTCCTGTAGGATTTGGGCTTTTCGCTACAGGCGGGCCCTGCCACCGAGGTCTGGTTGCTCTAATTGCACAAAAGATCTGCCGCTGTCACGGGCTTTCCGGCATTCTTGTCCCAAAGGACGTTCGCGACTGTTGCGGCTTTGCTTGAAGATCGGTTGCCGAGGCTCTAGTTCTCGGGCAGCCAAGGAAAGGGAAGGTCCATGTTTACCGGCATCATCACCGATATCGGCGAGGTCTCCCGCGTCGAGATGCGCGGCGACATGCGGGCGCGGATCTCGTGCCATTACGAGATGGCGGGGGTCGACCTGGGCGCCTCGATCGCCTGCGACGGCATCTGCCTGACCGTGGTCGAGAAAGGGTCGGACTGGTTCGACGTCGACATCTCGGCCGAGACCATCTCCAAGACCAATATCGGCGCAAACGGCTGGGCGCCGGGCAGGCGGCTGAACCTGGAGCGCGCGCTGCGCGTCGGCGACGAGCTGGGCGGGCATATCGTCTCGGGCCATGTCGATGGCGTCGCGGTGATCGAGGAGATGCGCGACGAAGGCGACAGCACCCGCATCACCCTGCGCGCGCCCGAGGCGCTGGCGCGCTTCATCGCGCCCAAGGGCTCGGTGGCGCTGAACGGCACCTCGCTGACCGTGAACGAGGTCGAGGGCGACCGCTTCGGCGTGAACGTCATCCCGCATACCCAGGCGGCGACCACCTGGGGCGAGGTGCAGGCCGGCGACGAGGTGAACCTGGAAATCGACACGCTGGCGCGCTATGTCGCGCGGCTGGCCGAAGCGGGCTGATGGCCGGGATCGGCCATAACCGCGGCCCTGCGCTGGTCCCCGAGGCGGGTCGCGACTTTCGCGCCCATGCCTGGAGCGTCGCGCGGCGCGAGTTGCTGGGCGCGCGGCTGCCGGTCGAGGTGGTGCGCATGCAGGTCCGCCGGGCCAGGCAGCTGGGGCTGGACTACAAGACCTATGCCGGGGTGCGGGCGACGACGGGGCGCGACCTGGTGGCCTTTCTCTATTCGACGAACGCGCTGGGGGTGTTTCGCGACGGCCAGCCGGTCGGCGCGACCGAACGCCGGCGCATCGCGGAAAGTGCCGCCGCGCCGCATCTGGGCTGTGCGCCGGGGCTTGCGCCCGAGGCGATCGCGGTGCAGATCGGGGCTGTCTCGGCCGGACGCCTGCCGCCCTTTGGCGACAGCTGGTCGGCGATGCGGGACAGGATGAAGGGCTGGCTGCGGGCACAGGGCCTGCCCGGCGATGCGGTGCTGATGATCGGCGAGACCGAGCATGAGCGGGAAATGATGACGGCGGGCGGTCTGGCGGGTTTCGTCACCGGCCAGAGGTTCTTTGCAGGAGCGGCGGATGCAGTATGAAAAGCCGGGGCCGGTCGAGCGCGACTGGTCCGACGCGATCTCTCCCATCGAGGAGATCATCAACGAGGCCCGCAACGGCCGCATGTTCATCCTGGTCGATCACGAGGACCGCGAGAACGAGGGCGACCTGGTCATCCCGGCGCAGATGGCCACGCCCGAGGCGATCAACTTCATGGCCACCCACGGCCGCGGGCTGATCTGCCTGTCGCTGCCGGGCGCGCGCATCGACGCGCTTGGCCTGCAACTGATGAGCCCCAAGAACTCCAGCCGGCACGAAACCGCCTTCACCATGTCGATCGAGGCGCGCGAGGGCGTGACCACCGGCATCTCGGCCCATGACCGCGCCCATACGGTCGCGGTGGCCATCGACCCCAGCAAGGGCGCGGCCGACATCGCCACGCCCGGTCACGTGTTTCCGCTGCGCGCCCGCGACGGCGGCGTGCTGGTGCGCGCCGGCCATACCGAGGCGGCGGTCGACGTGGCGCGGCTGGCGGGGCTGAACCCCTCGGGCGTGATCTGCGAGATCATGAACGAGGACGGCTCGATGGCGCGCCTGCCGGATCTGATCGCCTTTGCCCAGAGGCACGGGCTGAAGATCGGCACCATCAGCGACCTGATCGCCTATCGCCGCCGCCACGACAACCTGATCGCCGAGCGCGGCCAGCGCGCCGTGCATTCGATCTTTGGCGGCGACTGGATGATGCGCATCTTTGCCGACGAGACTACGGGCGCCGAGCATATCGTGCTGACCAGGGGCGACCTGACCGAGCCCGGCCCGGTGGCGGTGCGCATGCATGTGCTGGACCCGCTGCACGACGTGCTGGGCATCGGCCGCGAGAACGCCGGCACGCTGGGTGCCGCCATGCGCGTCATCGCCGAGGAGGGCAGGGGCGTCGTGGTGCTGTTTCGCGACCTGGAACCGCGCCTGCCGCGCCAGGACGAAGTGTCCTCGCATGTGCTGCGCCAATACGGGCTTGGCGCGCAGATCCTCTCGGCGCTCGGCCTGTCGGAACTGGTGGTGCTGACCAATTCGGCGCCGGTCAAGGCGGTCGGGCTTGACGCCTACGGTCTTTCGATCCATTCCACCCGTCCGATTCCCAAAGAGTGACGACATGGCCGCCAGCATCGAACATGACCAATTGCCGCTGCCCAGGATCGAGGGCGGTGCGCGCCTGCTGATCGTGGTCGCGCCCTATTACCGGCAGATCGCCGACGGGCTGATCGCCGGCGCGCGCGGCGTGGCCGAAGCCGCAGGCGTCGCGGTCGATCTGGTCGAGGTTCCCGGCGCGCTGGAGATCCCCAGCGCCATCGCGCTGGCCGCCGGCCGCGACCTTTACGACGGCTATGTCGCGCTTGGCTGCGTGATCCGCGGCGAGACGACGCATTACGACACCGTCTGCAACGACAGCTCTCGCGGGCTGACGCTGCTGGGCCTGCAAGGGCATTGCATCGGCAACGGCATCCTGACGGTCGAGAATTACCAGCAGGCCGAGGTTCGCGCCGATCCGCAGGGCCAGAACAAGGGCGGCGGCGCCGCGGCGGCGGCGGTGCACCTGATCGCGCTCAAGCGCGGCTGGGAGACGCGGGCGCCGCGCGACAAGGCGACACCGCCCCGGGACGTGATCCGGCTGGCGGGCGAGATCGACGGGCCGGGCAGCGCATGAGCGGGGCGGGCGACAAGCAGGGCCGTTCCGGCGACCGGCAGGCGCGGCAGGCCCGGGCAGCGGCCGCGCGGCTTTATGCCGTGCAGGCGCTGTTCCAGATGGAGGCGGCGGGCCAGTCGGCCGACCGCGTGCAGCGTGAATTCCTGAACTGGCGCATCGGCCGCGAGGACGAGGACGATGACATCGTCTCGGCCGAGGCGGACCAGGCACTGTTCACCCGCATCGTGGACGATGCCGTCACCTGGCAGTCGAAAATCGACCAGATGACCGACCGCGCGCTGGTGGCGAAATGGCCCATCGACCGCATCGACCCGGTGCTGCGCTCGGTCTTTCGCGCGGCGGGCGCCGAACTGGTGACGCCCAAGACCCCGCCCAAGGTGGTCATCACCGAATATGTCCGCCTGGCGCAGACCTTCTTCGCCGAGGGGCGCGAGTCGAAATTCGTCAATGCCGTGCTGGACCATATGGCGCGCGAGGCCCGACCCGAGGCGTTCTGAACCCGAGCTTCCTGGGCCGAGGCATCCTGACGCGGGGCGCGGGGCGGCATTTTCCTTTGGGGTTGCCATCGACCGCGCTAGGATGGGCTGGTTCATCTGTTTTCGGGGACGCTCATGCCGCAACTCGTCCGGCTGTATATCGTCAGCATCGCCATCGGCTTTGCGCTGGCGCTGCTGTTCACCGCGCTGCTGCTGGCGCTGGACGTGGCGACGCTGCGGCATCTGGTGACCGCCACGCGCGGCGGCTGGATCGCAGTGCTGATGCTGGTCGTCTTTCACACCATCCTCTTTTCAGGGGTGCAGTTCGGCATCCGCGTCATGCTGATGGCCCGCAGGGACGGCCCGAGTGGCGGGTTGCGGCAGCGGATTCGCCGCCGCCCCGCGCCCGCCCTGGCCTCCGCCGCCACGCGCCGGCGCTGATCGCCGCGCCGGTTCGTGACCGGCGCTGCATTTTTGCGTCGCCACTGTGGACCTTTCGCAACAATTTTATCCTGCAAAAGGCAGTGATCGGCTGCCTTTTTTTTGTGCAATAGGCTTTCGTCATCCGCATGTTTCCAAACGCTCATCTTTCGTGAGCGATGTGGTGCCTTATTTCCAGCTGACCTCGCGCCGAAAATTCCCGTGCAACCTCCGGGTGAAATGGTTTCATCACGATTTCGCATGATCCGATTTCCGCCGATGCGTTGGTTCCCGGGGAATTTCACGTTTTTGCGAGTTCGAGCGCAGTTTTGCCGCCCCCTTTATCGGCGGGCGGACGGGTTCTACCTCTGGGCCAGCAGAGATGCTCGTGGCCTCGGAAGGCCGGCGCCACGGACACGAAACGGTTCGGAAAAGGACTGACAAAGATGAAGACGCTTGCTTACCTCGCCGGTGCCACGGCTCTGGCCGCCGCATTCTCGGCCCCCGCCTTCGCGCAATCCGAAATCGCCACGGGCGCCAACGCCACCGGCATTTCCTCGGTCAACGAACAGATGAAGGATGTCGAAGAATCGGTTCGCGACGATTTCGACCGCTCGTCCGACGCCTATCGCTTCGGCAATCCCGAGCGCCGCGAAGGCCTGTTCGGTTCGGTCGCGCTGAGCTATGTCGGCCGCACCGGCAACAGCGAGAACCAGGACTTCAGCCTGGCCGGCCGCCTGTCGTCGAACCAGGGCCGCTTCTCGCAGTCGGTCGGTATCCTGCTTGAATACGGCGAGAACAACGCCGGCGACACGGATACCGAAAAGACCTATGTCATCTACGAAGGCATGTATGACATCAACGACCGCTTCTACGGCTTCGCCCTGGGTCGTCTGACGACCGACGCGCTGGCCAACGATCCGGTCAGCCTGGGCACCGACGAAAGCTTCGCCGATCTGGACGGCCGCCTGAAGCGTGACGCCTATTTCGGCGTCGGTCCGGGTTACCGCGTGATCAACACCGACACCACCGCCTGGCGCGTGCAGGCTGCCGTCGGCGTGCGCTACACCAAGGCCGTGGACGTGATCGACCCGGTCGCCGAGTCCTATGAATACAACACGGAAACCGAAGTCGGCTACCTGCTGTCGTCGCGTTTCTACCACCGGATCAACGACCAGTTCTTCATCACCAACGACACCGACTACCTGACCTCGGACGCGAACGATACCGCGACCAACGAGCTGGGTCTGAACTTCAAGATGACGGACGCCTTCGCGACCCGGATCTCCTACAAGACGGAATATGTCTCGGATCGGGCGACCCGCACCGACAACACGCTGGGCGTGTCGCTGGTCTACGGCTTCTGATCGAGCAGAATATCCCTCCTCTCTCCAGGGCGGCCTTCGGGTCGCCCTTTTTTTATCGGTGGGTGAGGGGGAAAGCGGTGGCGGGAACCGCAGCGACCGTGGCGGCGCAGGTTTCCCCGAAAGCCTGGATGTCCAGGTGGGAGCCGGATAACGGGACCAGGGCCCCGACAGAGCCAGCCCCCTCGGTGAAATTATAGGCCAGTGAGAAAAATGGCCGCACACGAGAAGAGCAGAAACCCGCCAGCTCCCTAGATAGGACGGCGGCCGCTGCGCCGCAAGGGCGGCGCGGGCTTGCAAGATGTTTCCGTTTCGTTCATGGTCGGGGCATGAACAGCGCCGCCGATCAACCTGGTGACCTGCTGCCCGTCCTGCCGGGCCAACGGCTGGCGCGCGGCGTGGCGCGGCTGCTGGCCGGGCTCGGCCATGCGGCGCTGCCGGAATTCGTGCCGACGGGCGGGTTGCGGGTCGATGTCATCTCGGTCTCGCCCAAGGGCGAGATCTGGGTCGTCGAATGCAAGAGCTGCCGGGCCGATTTCGTCTCGGATCGGAAATGGCAGGGCTATCTGGAGTTCTGCGACCGCTTCTTCTGGGCGGTGGATGCCGATTTTCCCGAGGAACTGCTGCCCGCGGGCTCGGGCCTGATCCGCGCCGATTCCTGGGGGGGCGAGTTGATCCGCATGGCGCCCGAAACCCGGCTGGCCGGGGCGCGGCGCACACGGCTCTTGCGCGACATCGCCCGGGTCTCGACGGCGCGGCTCTTGGCGCTGACCGATCCGATGGGGATCAGCGGCGCGGCTTCTTGACGCCCTTGCCCGGCTTGGCGGGACCGCCGATGCTGCGCGCGGCCTCGGCGGCGGCCAGCAGTTCCTCGGCGATCTCCTCGGCCTCCTCGGGGTCGAAATCCAGCGGCAGCTCGATATTCTCGGCCTCGACATAGATCCGGACCATGCCGTGGTCGGTGGGGCCGATCTGAAGATTGGCGGCGATGTCGCTTTGGCTGTTGATGCTCATGCTGGTTCTCCTGGCGCCTGGCCGGTGGATCTGGGGATTTTCCTTAACCCGCATGCGAAAATCCGGCAAGACGGGCTTGCACAGGCCGGTGGCTGGCGCTAGATACCCGCCTGTGCCGCCTTAGCTCAGTTGGTTAGAGCGCTAGATTGTGGATCTAGAGGTCCCCCGTTCGAGCCGGGGAGGCGGTACCACCGTAATCAGGCAGTCGGAACCCATGGCCACGGTCCAGAACAATGGCATCGCGGATGCGGCGCGGCTTTCCGTCGCGCCGATGATGGATAAGGTGGATTGTTGTTGTAAATCAAATGTTTGATGGGTTTTGTGTGCAGTATTTGCACACGAGTTTTCGTGCTTTGTTTCCTTCTCATTCGCGCGATACGTCGCGATTCAGCCGCCGTAGCCGCGATCTTCATGCAACCCGCGCAGGCTGAATGAATTTCGTCTGAATGGAGTGTCCGTCCCGCCATTAGGTTGGACCGATTGTCACTGCCGATATGGCTTGCCGATCCACGATCACCAACTGGGGCTTGTCTGGAAATTCCCGACTTCGGTCGCCCGGTCACCCGACCAGAATGGCCGTCATCGTCCGGACATGGGCGTCGATGCGCTCCAGGACCGCGCCGGGTACGACGGCGCGTTCGGGCAGATCCCACCAATGCGCGTCGACCGCCTGAACGGTTTCGGCAACCGCCTTCAAAACGGCGGGTTCGGGGAGCTTGGCGCGGTTAGCGAAAGTCTTCCAGCGCGCCGAGGTCAGTGCTTTGAAGGCGCGCTCGCCGCCGAGCGATAGGGCTAGGTCGTCCGCAGGAAGATAAGGGATGGTCGAGAGCAGGTCGTAGACGGGCGCGAGGGCAGGGGCGTTGCCGTCCCCGGGGTAGATCAGCGACCAGTTTTTCAGGTGCATGTCGCCGTTGCCCATGATCACCGAGAGCGCAAGACGCCGGACGAACTCCAGCGCCGCCAACGGAGAAATGGCGATGCTGAGCGCTGATGCGATGTCGTGATAGGCTGCACCTTCGTATTTGCGCGCGGGAGGAATGCCGAACACCTGGGCGAAATCCTCGATATGGATGCGCTGGCCGCCCGGCCCGCGATCGAAGCGGCGCAGCAGCAGGACCCGCCCCTCGGTCATGGTCTCGAATTCCGCCGGGATGCCGTCGAACTGGTCGCGGGTGACAAGCTCGCGCTCGAGCACCTCCATGCCGATCGCTTCGGCCAGTGCGAGGTTGGCAAATTCGTTCTCCGACACCGCCGGAAACGCCGTGGAGGGGAACTTGGCGATATATTGTCCGTCGCCGTCGCCGAGCGGCACGGTCAGCCCGCCGCCCTTGCCGGTATTCTTCATCACCGAGAGCTTCATCTGGACGCCGGCCAGAGAGAAACGAGCTTTCGGCGCCGTCTGCGTGGGCTTCGCCGGGGCCAGGACAGGGCCGTCGCCCGGAAGGGCGCGCACCGCGCCGGGCAGATCGGCCCCGAGCGCTGCGAGCAGGTCGAAGTCATTCCCGGGACGGACGCGCCCGGCGTGATGCTTCTCCATCGCGTCGCGCAGCTTGTCCTCGGGAAGCAGGTTGGCGAAGAAGGCCGGCAGGGCACCTGCGATCGGCCGCGGATCCTTGCGCAGCCCGCCATTCGCCGCCCGGAAGGATAGACTGAGGATGGGGTATCCACCTGTCGCACGATAGGCAGCATCGAAGCTGAAAGCGTTGAAATCGCCCGGGGTTCGGACGATGGTGCCGACCTTGTGCTGGTTCAGGAAGATATCCAGCGCCTGAACGTTGGCGGCGGTGCGTTCAGCGCTCATCGTCAGGCTCCGGCTGGGGGATGAAAGCCGGGGCATCCTCGCCTGTCTCGGGGCTGAGCAAGGTGTTGACTGCCGGCACCAGGAACTGCGGAATCAACATCATCTCGAGCCCGAGCGCGCGCGCAACATTCATCAGAGTAGTGGCGCGCGCGGCGGCAGCGCCCGTCTCGATGTCGCGGTAGCGCGGGCGGGAAATGCCAGCCAACTCGGCGACCTGTTCCTGGGTCAACCCGGCGGCCAGCCGCGCCCGGCGAAGCTGTGCGCCGATCGTGTGAAGAGAGGTTGTTTCGGGCACCAAGGATACCTTTGCGATTCATGCGATCGATATTGATCTGAAAACATATCATCATCCCGCTAAAACAGCAAGAATATGATCTGTATCCATATCTTCATGTTGTCTGAAGATACGTATAGGTAACATTGATGTGGGAGCCAAGGAACGACGGCAAAACGCGCAATCCGGTCGCACATAAGGAGCGTATCTGATGGGGGGCGACCTTCAGACGTAGGCGACGATCTGTTTTACGATGGGATGCATCCAGGCGGGCACAGGGGCGATGCCAGAAATCTGAACAGCCGGGAGGAGGGTCATCCAGGCCCGCAGCACCGCCTTGAGGGCCAAGCCCTCTGCGCTCACCGACCAGAAGGCTTTGGCTTGGGCTGATGCAGGCGTCGGCTGGTGTTCTTGCGGAAGGTGTTGCGGAGATCCTTGTTGATCAGGTCGATGTCGAACCAGTCCGGATCGAAATGCCCGCCGGCCCAGTGAAGGTTGGAGCTGTGGTCCTCATGGTTCGGATCGCGGATGGTCTCGAGGAAATCGGCATAGGACCAGGGGCCGCCGACGTCCCCGGGCGGCCGAGCACGGGCCCCTTCGGTGCATTCTGCTTGGCGGGGCAGGGGATCGAGGGACAGCCACTCCTCGATCCGGATCACATGGGTCCAGTCATCGCCAAAGTCGTAGAGATAAGTGAAGGTCAGATCCTGGCCGGTGAAATCCGCCAGCCTGACCCCGGTGTAGTCGAAGGTCTGCGGGCCCCCGAAACCATCCTCCAGCTGATCGGGGTCGCCATATCGCAGCCCGCCGATCCGGAACTCATGCAGATGGCTGTCGGTCCAGCTGAACGCGGCCTGCAGCACCAGATGCAGCCTGTCGAGCGTCCAGTCCGACGGCACGACAAGTCGCCGCCAGATCGGCGGGTCAATCTCCGCCAGAGAGACATGCAGGCGGACGGCATTCGCGGGCTGGTACAAGGCAGGTCCTCCTGATCAGATCGCAAAATCCTCGAGCGATTTTCCCGAAGCCAGCGCCTCGGCGATCCATGCCGGTTTGCGCCCACGACCGGACCAGGTGATTTCGGCGTTTTCCGGGTGGCGGTACTTGGGCGCAGACGCCGTGCGTTTCCGGGTGGGAGCGGCTTCCGCAAGCTCGTCGAAACTGAAACCGAGTTCGCGGGCCAATTCGTCAACCTTGGCGCGGGCCTCGGCCTTGCGACGGTTCTCGAAACTGGCGATGGCCTTCGCAACATTCTTTTCCAGTTGCTTCAACTCGGCGAGCGACAAGGCGTTAAGATCGATATCCGTCATTTGGTCCTCTTTTATTGGCCGTTGGCTTTGATCCCGAGCTCTCGGGAAGGAAGGGGTCAGGCGCTGGAAAGCACGCACCGCGATTGCGTGTCAGATAAGCGCAGATATCCTGGGGATTACAACACGTCGGGGATTGGGGCTCGCGAGTGTTGGCTTTTGCCTTTTTCACGCTTGGCTCGGCTGAATGCGAGGATCGTCTGGGGGAAAGCCTTCCCCCTGGTCGTCACTGGCATTGCCGACACACCCCCATCAGCGGGGAGACCCCGCAACGCCCCCCGAGAGTGAAAGTGCGGGCGGGTTTTCCGTGACGGGTTGAGGGCTGGAGGAGAGGCCTCCGGCGCCTGTCGCGGAGATCATCCCGATGACCAGAGAACATCGCGCGGCCCGCAAGAGCGGCCCGCGTACCAACCTTTATGACGACATCACCGACAAGATCATCGCCGAGCTGGAGGGAGGCCGGCTGCCCTGGGTCCAGCCCTGGGGGACTGCGGCGGTGCAGGCGCCGCTCGCCATGCCGCGCAACGCCAGCACGGGTCGGCAATACTCCGGGATCAATGTCCTGATCCTCTGGGGCGCCGTCATCCAGCAGGGCTATCCAACCCAGCACTGGCTGACCTTCCGCCAGGCGCTCTCGCTTGGCGGCAATGTCCGCAAGGGCGAGCGCGGCACGACCGTTGTCTATGCCGACCGATTCACGCCTGAAGACGAGAAGCGCCGCGCCCGGGAGACCGGGGAAGACGCAAACAGCATCCCGTTTCTGAAGCGCTTTACCGTGTTCAACGCGGCGCAATGCGAGGGTCTGCACGACGGCATCGCCGTCGAGGCACCGCCACCGCTGCCCGGGCTGATTGAGCCGCAGGTCGAGGCATTGATCGCGGCGACCGGTATCGACTTCCGGATCGGCGGCAACCGCGCCTTCTATGTACCCGCGCTCGACTATGTGCAGGTGCCACCTCCGCAGGCCTATTTCGAGCCGATCAACTGGCACCGCACGGCGCTGCACGAGATGGGGCACGCGACAGGACATGCCTCACGGTTGGGGCGGGACTTCTCGGGGAATTTCGGCACGAGGAAATATGCTTTCGAGGAACTGATCGCCGAGATTTCGAGCGCGTTCTGTTGCGCCTCGCTCGGGATTCTCCCGACGGTGCGCCACGCCGATTACGTGGGCGCGTGGCTGGAGGTGATGCGCGAGGATTCCCGCGCCATCGTGCGTGCCGCCTCGCAGGCCAGCAAGGCTGCCGACTGGCTTCTGGCCCATCTGCCCGACGACAGCACCGATGTTGAGCGGCAGACCCCGACGGAAGGGAGGGCCGCGGCATGATCCTCCTGACCGACACACAGCGTGACCGTTTGCTGGCGAATGGCCGCGATCGCGATCAGGATCACATTCCGGTCGTGAAGTTCTTCAATCCCTTCGGCGCCGGTGTCTGGCTTGCGACCGAGCTCGACCTGGACGGCGACATCATGTTTGGCCTGGCCGACATTGGCTACCCGGAGCTTGGCTCCTGGAGCCTTAACGAACTGCGTTCCATTCGATTGCCCTTCGGCATGGGTATCGAGCGGGATCTGCTGTTCACGGGGGACTTCCCGATCTCGGTTTGGGCCGGCGCCGCCCGCGAAACCGGCAGCATTCGCGATGCCGAGCGCCTGCTTTATCGCTCGGGCCGCCTGTCAGGTGGGACACGACCCGACACGGAGCCTCCGCGTTCCTGAGGGGTTCTGCAGCTTCGGCGCCGCTCTCTTCGCAGGAAGAGGGCGGCGCTTCTTCTCGTGACGCGGTGAAAGCTCCGGCGCCCGGCCGGCTGCCCGTCGGAGAACAGCGCCATGACACGAAACACGAGAACACCCGCCATCGAAGCACAGCCGCACCGGTTCTCCGCTCAGGAGCAGGCCGTAGTCTACGAGGCCCGGCAGATCCTGCTGCGCCACCTCAATCAGAACCCTGTCCTGACGTCCTGGCAGGCGGTGCTCGACTATTGCGCGCTCACCATCAGGGGCGATGTGGAGCGTTTCCATGTCCTCTATCTCGATCGCAGGAACCGGCTGATCTCTGACGAATGCCTCGCCATCGGCACGGTCGATCATGTCCCGGTCTATCCCCGGGAGGTGCTGCGGCGCTGCCTGGCGCTCAATGCCTCGGCGCTGATCATCGTCCACAATCATCCGGCCGGCGATCCCGAGCCCTCAGCCGCCGACTTCGCGATGACGAAAGAAATCCGAAACGCCTCTGCGTCCCTGGGGGTGATACTGCACGACCACATCATCACCGGGGCTGGACGGGAGACAAGCCTGCGCGCCCGCGGCGAGCTTTGATGGGTATTCGGGATCATACTCGGCTCGGCCATGAGAGGGAAAGGAGGGTGGGGGTTTCGTGACGGGCTGGTTGCCGGAGAGAGAGGCTCCCCGGCGTCCGTCACGGAGACCCTGACATGGCCACTGCCACGCAGAAAATCACCCTGTCGTCCTCGCGCGACATCCCCTTCAACAAGCTGATGCTCAGCCAGTCCAACGTCCGTCGCGTGAAAGCCGGTATCTCGGTCGAGGAACTGGCCGAGTCCATCGCCCGGCGCGGGCTGATCCAGTCCCTGCATGTCCGGCCCGAGCTCGACGCCGACGGTCAGGAAACCGGCCTTTTCGAGGTGCCGGCTGGCGGCCGCCGCTATCGCGCGCTGGAGCTTTTGGTCAAACAGAAGCGCCTGAACAAGACCACGCCGGTGCCCTGTATCGTCTCGGAGGCCAGTGACGACATCCTGATCGATGAGGTCTCGCTGGCCGAGAATATCGAGCGTGCGCCGCTTCATCCGCTCGACCAGTTCCGCGCCTTCCAGGTCCTTCGTGAAAAGGGCATGAGCGAGGAGGAAATCGCCGCGGCTTTTTTCGTCGACGCCAAGGTGGTGAAGCAGCGTCTGCGCCTCGTTTCGGTCTCGCCGGCGCTGCTCGAGACCTATGCCGAGGACGGCATGACGCTGGAACAGCTCATGGCCTTCACCGTTTCTGACGACCACGCCCGCCAAGAACAGGTCTGGGAGGCGATCAAGGATAGTTGGCAGAAGGAGCCATACACCATCCGGCGCATGCTGACCGAGACCACGGTGCGCGCTTCCGACAAGCGGGCGCTCTTCGTCGGCATTGAGGCCTATGAGGCGGCGGGCGGCTATGTGCTGCGCGATCTCTTCCAGCAGGACGATGGCGGCTGGCTCCAGGACCCGGTGCTGCTCGACCGGCTGGCGGGCGAGAAGCTGAAGGCCGAGGCGGAGACCATCGCCGCCGAGGGCTGGAAATGGATCGAGGTCGCGGTGGATTTCCCCTATGGCCATACCAGCGGCATGCGCCGTCTGGCCGGCACCACCATCGACCTGACCGATCAGGAGCGTGCCGAGCGTGAGAAGCTCCGTGATGAGTTCGACGAGCTGGAGGCGCAGTATGCCGAGGCCGAGGAATTGCCCGACCAAGTGGATGCGCGGCTCGGGGAGATCGAGGAGGCGCTGGAGGTCTTCGAGGCCCGGCCGATGCGCTATGGCGCGGACCAGATGGCGAGGACCGGTGTCTTCGTCAGCATCCGCTACGACGGCCAGCTCGCGGTCGAGCGCGGCTATGTCCGCGCCGACGATGAGGCTGTGGAAGGTCAGGACGGGAAGGGGGGCGATGGTTGTTCTCCCGTGGGTTGCGAGTCTGCTGGTATGCAGCGCGCTGTCATCACGGTGGGCGGCACGGCGACCGAAGCCGAGGAGGACGAAGAGCTTGAGAGCATCCGGCCTCTGCCCGATCGGCTCGTCAGCGAGCTGACCGCGCATCGCACGCTGGCGCTCCGCGATGCCGTGGCGGCGAACCCGCATGTCGCCATGACGGCGCTGCTGCATCGGCTGGTCACCGATTGCTTCCTGCCGCATTCCACCAGGGGGTGCCTCGAGGCTCATGTCCGGGAGGTTCACTTCCCGGCGCAGGCCGACGACCTCGCCGAAAGCGTCTCGGCGCGCGCCATCGCCGAGCGGCACGAACGCTGGGGTGATCATATCCCGGCTGACGATGCGGCGCTCTGGGACTGGCTCACGGATCAGGACGACGACACCCGCATGGAGTTGCTCGCCCATTGCGTTAGCTTCGGCGTCAACGCCCTGCACGAGAAGCCCAACCCCTATGGCGGCATGGGCGTCAGCCAGCACGGGCTCGACGTGCGCCTGTCCCAGGCCGACCGGCTGGCGCGGGCAGCTGGCCTCGACATGGTGGCGGTGGGGTGGCGGCCGACCGTCGGCAACTATCTCGGTCGCGTGACCAAGCCCCGGATCATCGAGGCGGTGCGCGAGGGCGCTGACGAGCGGGCCGCCCAGCTCATCGACCACCTCAAGAAGGGCGATATGGCCAAAGAGGCCGAGCGGCTACTGGCAGAAACCGGCTGGTTGCCGGCGCCACTGCGCATGGTGGATCGCGATGCCGATATCGCGGTGGATGCCGGGGTCGACATGGAGGCGGACGATTTGCCTGAATTCCTTGCCGGCGATGGCGAGGATGAAGACGCCACGGAGGACGAAGAGCAGTCGATGGTCGCCGCCGAATGATGCTCAGGCGGGGTGGCCTTCGCTGCCCCGCCTCATCCCTTCCGTTTCCGCAACACGCCCGGTCCTCGTGGGAGCCATTCCGTACCGTAGGACACACGCCCTACTTGCCTGCCGACCAAGAGGTCGGCAGGCTTTTGTTTTTCCGTCTTAATTTCGTCTGATTTTTCCGCCATCAGGGTCGGAATGGCGGGAAGTTCGAACTTCCCGCGGCGTGGCGCTTTGGCGTCCATCTGATTTCGTCATTGGCCAGACTGGCCAATCTTGGAGGCGTGCGAGCTCTTGACACAGAAACGGACGAAAGGACCGAACAAGGTGAAGAGCCTGAAAAACCTCACGCTTGCGCAAATATACCCCCGCGTCTCGGGCGATACAAATTTCAACTGCTGTGGTGATCCCGACTGCGGGAACTATGGGATCGAACCGGCGCCTACGAGGCATGCCTTTGTCGGGCGCGGCGCGTCCGAGAAGCGGTTGAGGGCCGCCATGGCTGATCCCAAGATCGCGCGCGGCGTCGGTCGCTACAAGATCGAGGCGGAAAGCGGCGACAACCTCCATCGCGTGACCGATGCGTTCGAGTTCGCTGGCGATCCGTGCGCGTGGAATGACGGTCGGGTCCTGGTCTGTCAGCACCTCCGAGGCAACTCAGAATGCGGGGTCCGGACCCGGCTGATTTCGAACGAGGCCTACGAGGAAGAACGAAATCGACTTTGGGTCCAGAACGGTGCCCTGGAGGGACCAATCTGCGGCAACTGCGGCACTGCCTATCTGGAAAAGCCTGAGGAGTTCATCTTCAACGGCGCCAACGGCAAACCGTCGCGAAAGGTCGGCCACAAAAAGGGTTCTGTGCCCCGCGCGCGCTCCGTCAGAGTGATCCACAAGCCCTGCAAGGGGCTGCCTGGCGCCCGTTTCACGGTATCGAGCGAACATCGTCGCCAGAAGAAGCGCGACGAGAACATCGAGATCTTGTCCCTGCTGGCCAACGGCACCGGTCTTCACGACATCCGCCGTATCCTCCGGACGCCGAGAGGCGAAACGGAGCCGGGGATGTCCAGGCTCTACGATCGCATCTTCTGGTTGGAGCGGACCCTCCTCGCCTACGAACAGGCGCAACTCGCGGAATGGCGAAAGCGCGTCGAACGGCAGCGCATCAAGGACGGCAAGCCATACATCCATACCCGCATCGCCCACGACGACATCGTCGTCGGCGTGAACTGGCAGACGAAGATCGACCGTAAGATTACGCAGCTGAACTGCTCGGTCAGCGCCGACATTCGGTCAGGCTATGTCTTTCGCTGCGATGTGGATTTCGATCCGACCATCGACCCGCTTGAAGTGATCGAGGACGCCTATTTCGGCGTCGCTCGGGACTCGGCCCTCCGAAAGCAATACCGGAACTCGGACGGCATCTTCACCGCGCCACTGCTCCACTTTCAAAGGCCGACAGCGCGGTTCGACGAGCCGGCGCTCTTCACCGCTGCCGAGATGCGCCTGCACCACTTTGTGTGGCGGACCGCCAAAGCATTCGAGGCTGCAGGAGAGGCACTTTCGCCTGAGGCCCACATGGCGACGCAGGCCGCCAGCACTCGGGCAGACGAGATCGAACACCTGCGCGAGCACTGGTTCAACTTCGTGAAGCACGAGCGCGACAGCCGAAACGCCTTCGATGGGGTTATGACCCGTGATACCTACACGAAGGCGGCGTCCCTCGCGTGCCTCAAGTGGATGATCCCCAGCGGTAAGCTCACGCTCGTCGGCGAAAGGGAGGGGCAGATGGCCCGCGTGGTGCCGCATATTTTCCGTGAGGAGATCCTGGCGGACAGATTCGAATGGGCCATCATTGGGTTCACGAAGGATGCGTCGATCGACCATATCCGGGAAAAGCAGGCGGAGTTTTCGGAGAGCCTCGCGGAGTGGCGCAAGATACACCCCGACCTGACACCGTGGGACGCACTACAAAGCTGGACTTCCGCGAACCTGAGGCCTGCCTACCGCACCGACCCGAACGACCAGTCGAAAAGCCCGATCGTGGGGCCGAACCTTGCCTCCGCCGCGTTCCCGCGCTTGTGGGTCAAAAGCCCCATCCAGACGGCCAATGAGATCGACAAGACCGTGGGCTTCCCGATCCTGTCGCCGCGTTATCGCGCCGCCTATCGACGGCTGGGCATCGACGATGAGATAGACGATCCAGACCTTCGCGCTGCCATCACCCGAAGGGTCATCCACGCAACGATCCAGCCGACTTCTACCTTTATGAACGCCATCCGCGAGCGGGTCAGTATCATCCAGCGGGCGGGTGGCCGCAGTTCTCGTGTAGGCGCAAAATACATCAACGGTGCCGCCTACAATCCGCGCGTCCTGATCGCCCTGATGAACATATGGCGCGTGCACTACAACTTCTTCGACTGGCGGCCCTACCAGCAGCCTCTGGAAGAGGAGGCATCATCGCCAGAAGGTGCAGGGTCCGACGCAGGCGACGAGAATGTTGGTGTGGCAGAGAATGGCGAGCAGTTCAGGCGTCTCGCGGTGCCGGGGACAGACAAGGCGATCCTTGTTCCAAAAAGGCGAACCAATAAGATCGTCCGGACTACCCCTGCGATGCGGATGGGTGTCCATCAACCGTCGAAACCGAAGGACCCGGAGCAGGAAGCAGGCATTACCGAAGAGGCGGAAGCCCCGGGTGGAGCCAGCCAGAAAAAGCAAGACCGCCGACGGGACGACCGTCCTCACCTGCCCGACCTCGCCCGGATTCTCTACCAACCTTGGCTGTTTCACGGCACGCCGATGTGGGCAAAACTTCAGGGTCGATGACCGCTTCAAACAGAAAACGGGCGACAGTTTCCTGCCGCCCGTGTCCTACATCTCGGAATGGCTCCGTCCTCGTGACCGGGCTTTTTCTTTGGAGAAATCCGATGTCCGCACATGTTGATATCGACCAGGTCTTCCGCGAGGACAGTGCCAACCCGCCATCCGAACGCACGCTGCCCTGGGAGGAAACCTGCGACGGCATCACCGTAGTGGTGGAGCCGAAGCCGCATTGGGCGGACGACATGCGCGCCTTCCGTCTCGAAGCCCGCGAATATTGCCGCTATGCCGATTGGACCGCGAACGGCGGTCATGCCCGGTTCTACGGTCATATCGACACCAGCGGTGACGCCGTGATGATGAGCGCGCGCGCCATGATCGCCCGCGAGATTGCCGATGGGCTCTGGGACTGAAGGCCCGCTCATGTCTGACGGTAGCCGCCCCCGTCGTCCTGTCATCGGCCTGTATGGCTCCAGTTCCAGCTTCACCACGGTGCCGCTCATCATGTTCGGCATCGGTGTCCGCCCCCGTCCTCGAACACGCTCCTGATGCCAGCGCGGCGGCAAGGCTGGCCGGGCGGGGCATCTGCAAGGGGGTATCCGGCGCCTGTCGGATGCAAGACACCACCCCCGCTTCCATTCGCTAACCTTGGTCTGATCCGTCTCTTTGACATTCAACCCCGGAGGGGTCGGCTTACGCATACGTGCCGCCCTCGGGGATTCGGAGCTAGTCCGAATGCCCGAGGGTGAGTGCAGATCCGGTCAGACACGTCGGGCGCCTGTCGCGCGGGGGATGGTCCCCCGCCTCCAGAGACAGGAGCCAATCCCGATGTCCTATGCAGATGCCACCGCTTTCGCTGCCAGCCTCGCCACCACGCTGATGGTCGTGATCGTCGTGTTCCAGGCCGGGGACGGAACCCACGGCGCCATGCCCGCCGACGAGTTTGACGGCGATGAGGACATGGTGAAGCTGGAACTTGATCCATGGGCCTGAGGCGCGAAAGCGCCTCACCCCAAACGGCCCGAACGCGGAGACCCGCGCTTCGGGCTTCCAGTGCCTCTCGATGGTCCCCCGTCGTCGGCAGCGGAACCGGGAACAAGCCCGGTCAGAGAGGAAGAGTGCGGGCCTTTCGGCCGTGACGGGTTGAGGGCCGGAGAGAGAGGCTCACCGGCGCCCGTCATGGAGTGATCCCGATGACCTTTGCCCGTTCCGAAACCTTCTGCTCCATCGGCCAGATTCTGGCGGCCGATGTTCTGCCCGCGCTTTTTCGGTCGCATAAGCTGCCGCTACGCATCTCTTGCCTCGGCACCGCCAGCTATGACGCCAGTGACGCGGCGAATAGCTTTGATCGCGTGATCCCGCTTGGGGAATGCCCGTCACCGGAGGAGGCCATCGAGGCCGCAGCCTTGCGCCTGTCGCGCGGTGATATTTGCACGGGGCCGGACAGTTTTCCGTATTTCCAGCCGCGCATCATGCTCATTCAGGACCGCGATCAGCGTCTGGTCCTGGGCGGCGAAATCCGCGCCGGCATTATCCTCTGGCAACAGCCGGTCGCATCCGATGGCGAGGCACGCAGGATTGTGACCGAGGCCAGCCGACTGCGCGGTATGGCATTCCGAGCCACGGAGCCCGGTGATGCGAGACGGCTGCGTTACCGCGCCGCTGCGCTGGAGGCACGGTTGGTTGATCCCTTTTGGCGCGAGACCGCGGCCGATCTGCTCCGCCTGCCGCAGGCCGCCTGAGCTTCACCCTTTCCATCCCATCCGGCCCGGTTTCACGCCGGGCCATGTCATGCCCGGAGACCATCATGGCCGACTATTTCACCCATTTCTCCTGCCTGCTTGACGTGGGCACCCCCGAGCAGGCCGCCCGCGCGCTCGATCTCTACAATGCGCTCTCGGATGAAAATGGCGCTGAGGATCCCCCTTCGGACGGGTTTCAGCTTTCCATTCAACCCGAGCATGGTGGCACTCAGCTCTGGATGCGTGATGACGTCACCGGCGATCCCGAGCATGTCATCCAGTTCGTCAAACGCTGCGCCAGGGAGTTCGGGCTGACGGGTCTATGGGGAATGCAATACGCCAACACCTGCTCGAAGCCGCGTGTGGACGGGTTCGGCGGCGGGGCGCACGTCCTCGATCTCGCCACCGGCGAGACGGTGGACTGGATCTACACGGACGGCTGGCTTTCCACCGTGCTGGGGGGAGGCAATCCCTATGAGTGAGGTCATCGAGATCACTGTCTATCGCCTCGACGAGCTTTCCGATGCAGCCAGGGACAAAGCCCGCGTCTGGTATCGTGAGGGTGGCTTCGACGATGACTGGTACGATGCCGTCTATGAGGATTTCCAGCGCGTCGCCGAAATCCTCGGGCTGAACCTCAAGACCCGAACCGTCCGGTTGATGGGCGGCGGGACTCGGCAGGAACCCTGCATCTGGTTCCGAGGCTTCTGGAGCCAAGACGATGGCGCCTGCTTCGAAACTTTCTATGCCTACCGCAAGGGTGCCCCACGTCTGATCCGGGAATATGCGCCTAAGGACACCGAACTGCACCGCATCGCCGATGCCCTGCAGGCGATCCAGCGGCGCAATTTCTACCAGCTTCGCGCCGAGGCCGGCCATCGCGGCCATTATTGTCACGAATATTGCATGGGGATCTCGGTCGAGCGTGACAGTCCGACATATCAGGACATGACCGCCGATGCCGAGGAAGGCGTGATCGAGGCGTTGCGCGATCTAGCTCGCTGGCTCTACCGCCAGCTCGAGCGCGAATACTACTATCTGTCCTCGGATGAGGTCGTCGATGAGGCCATCATCGCCAACGGTTACACCTTCACCGAAGCCGGCCACCGGTTCGGGTGAGGAGTCTCGTCTCAGAACTTCTCCCGCAACTCCGCATAGATGGCTTCGATCCGGTCGGCCTCTTCGTCGGCCAGAGCGGCGAATTCCTTCGCTCTGGCGCGTCCGGAAAGCCTGCCACCGTTCTGGTGCAGGAAGCGAAACAGCAGGTCGAGCACGCGGTCCGGCATGTCGATCAGGCCCGAGACGCGGGACTTGAACCCGTCATAGGCACGCAGGAACCGGGTCTCTGCTGGCAGGTCATGGTCGATTGTCTGGGCCACGCAGGCGAAGAGGAATTCGGCATGGGGCGTGGCATCGAAGAAGCGATAGAAATCGCCGGTGTCGTTCAGCACCTCGACGTTACCGCGATCGGTTGGGCGCCAGCTGACATGGGTCAGTAGTCGACGCGAATAACTCTCGAGCACCTGTCGGTAGGCCTCGATCCGTTCGAGGATCACCGCCGACACCGGGAAGACTAGCCCGGGCGGATTGAAGCCGCGTGCAGCAAGCACGTGGTGGATCAAGTAGCGATGGAGGCGCCCGTTGCCGTCCTCGAACGGGTGGATATAGACGAAGCCGAAGGCGAGGCCGGCGGCCGCCAGAACAGGGTCGAGCCCCGGGGCGACGTCGCGGTCGAACGCTTCGAGCCCGGCGATCAGCACAGGCAGGTCTTCATGCCGGGCGCTGACGTGATCGGGGAGGGGCGCGCCGGTCGCGCGGTCGTGCTCGCCAATGAAGCCGCCCTCCTGCCGCAGGCCCAGATGGACGAAGCGGGCATCGCCGATGACGATGCGTTGCAGGCGTTCCAGCTCTGCCCGGTCAATCGGATGCCGCCCGGCTTCGCCGATGATCTGGCCCCAGCGCCGGATGCGATCCTGGGGCGGGTTCTCGCCTTCGATCTGGAAACTCGACCGTGAATCCTTGAGCAGCAGGAAGGCCGCCGTGCGCGCCAGCAGATCGGCGGGCACCTCGGCCAGCACCGCGCGGGCCTCGGCTGCCAGATCACGGGCGATGAACGCCTCGATTGCCGCTGTGCGGAAGATCATCGGGCAGAAATCCGGGTTGCCGGGCAGGTTGTTGCGGACCCGGTGGCGCGGCGAGGGGGCGCCCTCTGCATCCCATTGGAGCCTGGCATCGACCACGGGCGCGTAATTGCCGCGTGTGGCGTCGGGCAAATCCAATTCCCCGCCGAGGAGCCATTCGTAGAGGAACCAGATCCTGCGCGCGTAACTGCCCGTCGGGGCAGCCTCGACAATGGCCTGGATCGGCTCTGGCCCGGTTGCCTTGAACAGCCGCTTGAGAACTGCCAGATCCAGCCCCTCGTAGCGCAGCGCGAAGGTCAGATGACCGATGAGGCTCGCCTCGGGTTCATGGCGGGGCGTGTAGAGGCGCCAGCCGTCGGCCGCGTAGACCTTGTGACGTGGGCCGATGGCGGAAAGTGTCCGGGGCAGGGGCGTTGCGAGCGCATAGGCATCGATCAGCGCAGCATAGCCCGCAGGTGTGGCCTCCTCGGGGAGCCAGCGCTCGTGAAAAACGGTTACGGCACCTGAAAACGGATTCCTTTGCGCCTGTTCCATGAAATTCAGTTCTTGGCCCCGATGATTGATCTTAAGTCGGTGTATTTCATGAATATCGATTACGATCAATGAGGCCTTGCGAAAGTTGATGGCGGAGCGCTGTCGCCCCCCGCATGGGCGGGGCGATGGGGCTTGTGATGAAGAGTCAGAGAGGGGCCGGGACGGGTTGAGTCCGGGTGGTCGAGAGAGAGCACTGTCCGGGCTTGTCCCTCCCGCTCTCCGAGGATCCCCGACATGAACATCTCGTCTCCCGTGACCGATCCGGTCACGCCGCTCGGCGCCGCACCCGCGATCCTGGCCGCCGCCAATCTCCTCCTTCCCCATCTCGAACGCGGTCAACGCGTCGATGCTGCGATCCTGCGCAGCGCCATGGAAACCGCTTTCGGTGCGTCCGACGCCAGTGGTGCCTGGGACTGGAAGCTGGCCTACGAGGCCTGCGAAGTCGCCACGGTGCTGTTCCTGCGCAAATACGGAAAGGCGCTTTTCCGCAAAGCCGCCTCTCCGGTTTCCCGGCTCGCGCTGCTGGAGAAGATCGCGGGGTTGCTGCCCACGCAGACCCGTCGCTCCGACGAAAGCCAGAGCTTCCAGCAGTTCAGCACGCCTCTGCCTCTCGGCCTTGCTGCGCTGTCGGCGGCCGGGATCAGGCCTGATGACGTGGTGCTGGAACCCTCGGCCGGCACCGGCCTGATGGCGATCCTGGCGCAGGCTGTCGGCGGCTCGCTGATCCTCAACGAGCTTGCCGAGACCCGCGCCGATCTTCTCTCTTCCCTCTTTCCGGCCCTTCCCGTCACCCGGTTCGACGCCGCCCAGATCGACGATCACCTGGCCACGAACGCCGTGCCGTCGGTGGTGCTGATGAACCCGCCTTTCTCGGTCATGGCCAATGTCGAAGGGCGGATGGCGGATGCTTCCCTTCGCCATGTTACCTCGGCGCTGGCCCGGCTCGTCACCGGCGGCCGCCTGGTGACGATTACCGGGGCAAACTTCGGACCGGAAGCTCCAGCCTGGCGCGATGCCTTCATGCGCCTGCAGGACCGCGGCCGCGTGGTCTTCACCGCGGCGATCGATGGCGCGGTCTTCGCCAGACATGGCACCCGCATCGACACGCGGCTGACGGTGATCGACAAGCTGCCCGCCGACGATCCGTCCCGCTTCCCGGGCTCTCCGGGGATCGCGCCTGATGTTACCACGCTGATGGGTTGGATCGAGGCGCATGTCCCGAAGCGTTCGCCGGTATCATTGCCGAAGATCGTCGTGCCCGCTTCGACCATCGCACCGAAAACCGTGCGAGGCTATTTGGCCCGCGCGACAGCGGCGCGGCCTGCCGCTGCTCCTGCCAACGATCCCGAGGGCGTCGAACTCGCCTATGAGACCGTGGACTGGACGCCACCGGAGGGCGCTCGCCTGTCCGATGCCATCTATGAGGAATATGCGCTGCAATCGCTTCGCATTCCCGGCGCCGCGCCGCACCCGACCAAGCTGGTGCAGTCCGCCGCCATGGCCTCCGTCGCACCTCCGAAGCCCTCCTACCGGCCGATGCTGCCCGCCGACATCCGTACCCGACTCTCCAACGCCCAACTTGAAACGGTGATCTATGCCGGTGAAGCCCATGTCGATCATCTCGCGGGTGCCTGGATGGTGGATGAGCATCTCGACAACGTGAGCGCCGCCGCCGAGGATGCTGCCAGCGCTGTCCGTTTCCGCCGGGGCTTCATGCTCGGTGACGGCACCGGTGCCGGCAAGGGCCGCCAGTCGGCCGGCATCATCCTCGACAACTGGCTGCGCGGGCGGCGCAAGGCGGTCTGGATCTCCAAATCCGACAAGCTGATCGAGGACGCGCAACGCGACTGGTCGGCGCTCGGCATGGAGAGGCTGCTGGTCACGCCGCTCTCGCGCTTTCCTCAAGGCGCAAAGATCACGCTCACGGAAGGCATCCTTTTTACCACCTATGCCACGCTACGCTCCGACGACCGGGGCGAGAAGGTTTCCCGCGTCAAGCAGATCGTCGAATGGTTGGGGTCCGATTTCGATGGAGCCATTATATTCGAGGAAAGCCATTCCATGCAGAATGCCGGTGGCGGAAAAGGCGAACGCGGTGATGTCGCCGCCTCGCAGCAGGGACGTGCGGGCCTGCGGCTTCAGCACGCGCTGCCCGATGCCCGTGTGGTCTATGTCTCTGCGACCGGCGCCACCACGGTCCACAATCTCGCCTATGCGCAGCGCCTCGGCCTCTGGGGCGGTGAGGATTTTCCGTTCCAGACCCGCGCAGAGTTCGTCGAGGCGATTGAGGCCGGCGGTGTGGCGGCCATGGAAGTGCTGGCCCGCGATCTGCGATCTCTCGGCCTCTATACCGCCCGCTCACTCTCCTATGATGGCGTCGAGTATGAACTGATCGAGCATCAGCTCACGGATGAACAGCGGCGCATTTATGATGCCTATGCCGGAGCTTTCGCCGTCATTCACAACAATCTCGATGCGGCAATGCAGGCCGCCAATATCACCGGCAGTGAAGGCACGCTAAACCGGCAGGCCAAATCCGCCGCGCGCTCGGCCTTCGAGAGCACCAAGCAGCGTTTCTTCGGCCATCTGCTGACCTCGATGAAAACCCCGACGCTGATCCGTTCGATCGAAGCCGATCTGGCGGCGGGCCATGCGGCCGTCATCCAGATCGTCTCGACCGGCGAGGCGCTGATGGAACGGCGGCTGGCCGAGATCCCTGCCGACGAATGGAACGATATTTCCGTCGATGTCACGCCGCGGGAGTATGTCGGCTCGTACTTGCAGCATTCCTTCCCGGTGCAGCTTTATGAGCCCTTCACCGACAGCGAAGGCAATTTGTCCTCGCGGCCGGTGTTCCGGGACGGTCAGCCAGTCGAGAGCCGCGAGGCCGTCGCCCGGCGCGACGAGATGCTCGAACAGCTCGGCTCGCTGCCGCCGGTTCCGGGCGCGCTCGACCAGCTCGTGCAGCGCTTCGGCACCGACCTGGTGGCGGAGGTCACAGGGCGGTCCCGGCGGATCGTGCGCAAGGGCGATGGTCCATCGGCACGCCTGGCCGTCGAGAACCGCGCGCCCTCCGCAAACCTGGCAGAGACCTCGGCCTTCATGGATGACCAGAAGCGCGTTCTGGTCTTCTCTGATGCCGGTGGCACGGGGCGCAGCTATCACGCGGACCTTTTGGCGCGGAACCAGCGCCTGCGGGTGCACTACCTGCTGGAGCCGGGCTGGAAGGCCGATGCCGCCATTCAGGGGCTGGGCCGCACGAACCGGACCAATCAGGCGCAGCCACCGCTCTTCCGGCCCATCGCCACGGATGTGAAGGCCGAGAAGCGGTTCCTCAGCACGATCGCCCGTCGTCTCGACACGCTGGGTGCGATCACGCGCGGGCAGCGCCAGACCGGCGGCCAAGGCCTGTTCCGGCCCGAGGATAATCTGGAATCCGCATATGCCCGCGATGCGTTGCGCCAGCTCTATCTGCTTATCGTGCGCGGCAAGGTGGAGGGCTGCTCGCTTGAACGGTTTGAAACCGCCACCGGGCTGAAGCTGATGGATGCGAACGGCATCAAGGACGAGTTGCCGCCGATCACCACCTTCCTGAACCGTCTGCTGGCGCTGACCATCGAGTTGCAGGGCATCCTGTTCTCGGCCTTCGAGCAGCTTCTGCAGGCTCGGATCAACGGGGCAATTGCATCCGGCACCTATGACATGGGGCTGGAAACGTTGAAGGCAGAAAGTTTTATCGTCACCGACCGGCAGGTCATCCACACCCATCCGGGCACCGGCGCGGAAACGCGGCTCCTGACTCTGACCGAACGCAAGCGCAACCAGCCGGTGACGCTGGATGCGGCACTGGCGGAACTCGACGATCCGTGGGCGAAGCTGCTCATCAACGAGCGGTCAGGACGGGCGGCGGTGCAGATCCCGACCACCAGCGTCATGCTCGACGATGGCGAGATCGAACGTCGCGTCCGGTTGATCCGGCCGATGGAAGCGATGAACATCCCCGTGCGGGCGATGGGCGAGACCCATTGGGTCGAGGCCGAGCGCGCTGCCTTCGCCTCGGCATGGCAGGCCGAGATGGACGAAGTGCCGGAGTTCACCGACAGCATCCTGCATATGGTGACCGGACTTCTGCTGCCGATCTGGAAGCGCCTGCCGCAGGAGTCCTCCCGGGTCTACCGGTTCCAGACCGACGAGGGCGAACGCATCATCGGTCGCCGTGTCTCGCCGGCTTGGGCGGCGAGCGCCTCGGCCAGCGGCGTCAGCAGCAGCCTGACACCAGATGCGGCCTATGCCGCACTGATCGAAGGTCGCACGATCCTCGATCTTGCCGAGGGTCTGCAACTGCGACGCGTCCGCGTCATGGGTGCGAACCGGATCGAACTGACCGGCTTTACCGACACGATGCGCGACCGACTGCGGACCTATGGCCTCTTCAGTGAAATCACCTCGTGGAAACTGCGCTTCTTCGTGCCCGTCGATGCAACGGGACCGGCGATTATCGGCAAACTGCTCGACCGTTTCCCGATCGAGCGCATTTCCGAGCGGGAGGCCGCGTGATGGCACGTCTCAACGCTTCCGAGCTGGCGCAGCGTCTTGGTCTCCAGGCCGAGGCGGTGTGCCGCCACTATCTCTCGAATGGGCGCAAACAGGGCAATTACTGGCAGGTTGGGGATGTGCGAAACACGCCCGGTCGTTCGATGTTCGTCCGTCTGACCGGGCCGGAGGCCGGTAAGGGTGCGGCTGGAAAATGGACCGATGCCCAGAGCGGTGAGCATGGCGATCTGCTCGACGTGATCGGTGAAAGCCTTGGCCTCATTGACTTCGCCGACATTGCCGAAGAAGCGCGCCGCTTCCTCAGTCTACCGGATCCTGAACCGGTGCTGCAATCCCGCAGGGCCCAAACACCGCCAGTACCATCGGGATCGTCCGAAGCCGCCCGTCGCCTCTGGCGCATGACGCAGCCGCTCACCGGCGGTCTCGCAGAGACTTATTTACGGACACGCGGCATTGCGGATTTACGCGGAACCGCAAGTCTGCGGTTCCATCCCAACAGTTACTGGCGGCCCGAGGACGATGGCCCGACCGAAACCTGGCCGGCCATGATCGCCGCCGTCACCGACCTCGACGGCAGGATCACCGGTGCGCATCGCACCTGGCTCATGCGCGACGGTTCCGGCAAGGCACCTGTCGATCCGCCGAGGAAGGCGATGGGAGACCTGCTGGGAAACGCCGTCCGGTTTGGCGGGGCGCAGGATGTTATGGCGGCAGGCGAGGGGATCGAAACCATCCTCTCGCTGCGGCAGGCATTGCCCAGGATGCCGATGGCCTCCGCACTTTCGGCCGGGCATCTCTCCGCCATCCAGTTCTCCCCGCATCTGCGCAGGCTCTACATCGTCCGCGACAACGATCCGGCAGGTGACGCCGCGCGGGACAGCCTGGTGGACCAGGCCATCGGAGCCGGGATCGAGGCCATCACGCTCTCGCCCATGCTGGGAGATTTCAACGACGATCTCGTCAGCTTCGGCCTGGAGGCGCTTCGGGCGCAGATCCGGGTGCAGATTGCCCCTGAGGACGTCAGCCGTTTCATATAGCGCGCACAATAGCCAGAGAGGGCCGTGCTCGGGGATGACCGATCCCGCCATGGGCAAGGGGTTGGGGCACCTCGGCAAGGGGACCGCGCCTTGGCCTTCTTGAGAGGGCGAGCAGCCCACAAACGCTCCGGCCCGGCAATGGCGGCGCCCGACTGATTTCCGTCGGCGGCCCGCCACCCCACGCGACAGGTCGCGTGGGGACCCCGTCTCCCCCGCCTTTACAGCGCGAAGCAAATCAGCCGGGCTTTGCCATCAAGGCCCTCGCAAAGAGCTCGGGCTGCCAGACCGGAGCGCCCGTGGGCTTGTCGTCGCCATGAAGGCCGCGACGGTCGCGGTCCAGCCGAAGGACACATCCCATGTATGCCCATGACGAATTCGAACCCGATCACAGCACGTCTCCCACTGCCCATGTCATCGAAGAGCTCGAACTCTATGGCTATCGTCCCGCCGAGGGCGAGGCTGATCCCCGGATCACGCCCGAGGACACCGCCATCCAGGGCGCGGTTGCCGACATCTTCGATGCTCTGATTTCCACCATGGCCGACACCAGCCTCGATTTCGACCTAGACGAGATCATGTGGTCCACGGTCAACACCTTCCACCGCGCCGTCGAGCGGATCGAACGCAAACTCGATGACAACGAGCAGGCCCAGAAGCGCCTTCAGCGCGAACAGGACGGAAGCGAGGTCAAATCCGTCCAGTTGGAGACCCTGATCGGTATCGGCCAGAGCCTGATCGAGCGCCGCGACAGCATCGAGACCTTCCGCGACACTGCCGCCGACCTCTTCCTGCGCAGCACCGGCACGCCCTGGTCGCCGCGCTCCGGTTCACGGGTCAACCATCGCCAGATGACCTCGGCCATGATCGACAGCCGCGACTTCCTCGCGGCCAAGCGCAGGGTCGACAATGAGGTGCTCTTGCCCGCAGGGCCGAAGATTGCCTTCTCGGGCGGGGACACCACTGATCACCGGCTGATCTGGGACAGGCTCGATCAGGTTCATGCCAAGCACCCCGATATGGTCCTTCTGCACGGTGGATCGCCGAAAGGTGCCGAACGCATCGCGGCCACCTGGGCCGACAATCGCAAGGTGCCGCAGGTCGCTTTCAAACCGGACTGGGCGAAACACGCCAAGGCTGCGCCGTTCAAGCGCAACGACCGGATGCTCGACACGATGCCGATCGGGGTCATCGTCTTCCCCGGCACCGGCATTCAGGAAAACCTCGCCGACAAGGCCCGCAAGATGGGCATCCCGGTCTACCGACTCGCAAAGGGCAGCGCGTGAGCGCTGCACCGATTCAAAATGGCCGCGCAGCTTCCTGCATACGTTACGGTGGGCGGTGAGCCGACATTCTCTGCCTGTGCGAACATGCCCTTGTCAGGACATGGAAGCGGACATTCCGCCAGGATCACCCCGCCCGGCCCGGCGCGACCTGCACGGAGGACGGCGTCCGGACATTCTCTGCGGGCGCGAACGAAAAAGCCCGTGCGCAGAAAGCCGACATTCAGAGGAGGCCGAACTCTGACACTTTACTGCACAGATTATCGCCATGCTTCAGTGTCCCAAGGAGGCTACAGTCGCCGAGATGGTCGAGGCCACCGTATGCTTGACCCCTACCGCCCACGGTTCGATCTCAGGTGACCTGAAGACGAAGCTGGGCCTGCACATCGCCGCCGAGAAGGTCGAGAGCAGTTCCACTCATAGAAGCTGGTCCGGTTCAGCCCCCGCTGACGACAGGCCTCGGCGACGTTGCCAAGCTCCTTCGCCAGTTCCAGCATGCTCAGGCGGCTCTGCGCCAGCTTCGTGTCCGCGTCCCGTTTCTGCGGCGTCGCAGCGGTCGATGTGCGTCCCATGATCGAACCCTCCTATCCATGAATAGCACGGAAAGAAGGTTAAGTGGACACGTCATCCGTTCTTTCTCCACTGGCTCAAAGCTCGCCTTGAAGAGACCAACTGATACGACCGTTACTTCTGGCAATTTTTTGCCAGAAGTAACATGCTTCCTGAAGGGGAAGGCAAGAGGCAAGTAGTCCGATGACAGTGAAGATTGCAGTGCCTCGGATCGGAGGGAGGGCTGAGTTCGCTGTACGTCGAGCAGCTCTCTGAGCCGGAGGCTGGCCCGCCAGGAAGAAATCAGTGTCAGCCAAGGGTATGTAGCGCAGTTACCCGCAATTTCGATTGCCCGCTTTCCTCCCCTCAGTTAGCGTCATCGAGAGCACAGAAAATGGGTCCGCATAGTTTGCGGGTCCACCGATCTGGCCCGGAGGTGATTTTTGGAGAGCGACCGGTCGGAACTTCGCTGGGGTGTCGAGAAGCGCCTCGAGTTCATAGAGTTCCGCCTGTTCTGGGAGGGACATGTGAACCGCAGCGATCTGATGGACCAGTTCGGGGTATCGGTGAACCAGGCGTCCACCGACCTGAACCGCTACATCGGCTTCGCGCCGGACAACATGGTCTACGACAAGAGTGCGCGAACCTATGTACGCGGCTCCGAGTTCAAGCCGCAGTTCCTCGAGCCCGACGCGAGCCGCTACCTTGCACAACTCCGATCAGTCGCTGACGGGCTCCTCGACCGCGAGGACGCTTGGATCGCCAACCTCCCGCCCTACGCGGCCGCCCCTACGCCAGTTCGTGGGGTCAATCCGGCGACGCTTCGTTCGGTCGTTGGCGCAATCCGTCGGTCCGAGGCGATCGAGGTAAAGTACCAGTCCCTGTCCAGCCCCGAGCCGCGCTGGCGCTGGATCGCCCCCCATGCCATCGCGTTTGACGGTTTCCGCTGGCACACTCGGGCGTTCTGCCAAACCGACGATTGCTTCAAGGGCTTCCTGTTGTCTCGAATGCTTGAGGTTCGAGGCTCGGGCGAAAGCGACAAATCGGCCGGCGACGATCACGACTGGCTTGCCGAGGTCACGCTGGAGGTTGGGCCACACCCCGATCTCTCGGAAACACAAGCGAAGGTTATTGCCCTCGATTATGGCATGCGCGGCGGCAAGGCGAAGATCAAGGTGAGACGTGCGCTCCTCTACTATGCGCTCAAACGCCTCGGTCTAGATACCGCCCCCGAAGCGCGCGCGCCCCAGGACCAGCAGATCGTGCTGATCAATCGCGACGAGATTTTCAGTGGCATTCGAGCAGCTGGCGCTCCGGAGGGTTCGAAATGAAGCCTTCTTCGGACATCGCGTCCAGTTGCCAGAAGCCAGCAAGTTCATTTGAGGAGAGCCAGATTGGGTAAACAAGCGGCATTCAAGACCAACCCGGTCAGCTTGGAGGAGCTTCTCCGTCAGTGTGGGAACGGCAAAATTCAGTTGCCGGATTTCCAGCGCAGCTGGGTGTGGGACGAGGAACGGATCAAGGGGCTGATCGCCTCGATCTCGCAGGCGTTTCCGGTCGGCGCCTTGATGACGCTCGAGGTGAAGCCTGGTGCGGCTGATACCTTCGCACGCCGACCAATCCAGGGGGCGGATGCCGCAGTTGGCGACGACGCACCGGATCAGCTCGTGCTGGATGGCCAGCAGCGCATGACCTCGCTTTATCAGACCTGCTTGCGCCGCGAGGTGGTGCAAACGGTCACGCCTCGCCTCAAGCTCGTGAAGCGCTGGTTTTACACCGACATTCGAAAAGCAATGAACCCGGCCGAGGACCGCGAAAACGCCATTGTCTCAGTACCGGAGGATCGGCGGATCAAGTCGGACTTCGACCGGAAGATCGACCTCGATCTCTCCACGCCGGAACTCGAATACCAAAACCTCATGTTCCCGCTGAACCAGGTTTTTGACTGGGACGAATGGCAAGACGGCTTCAACGAATACTGGCTGGAAAACGACCCGGAGACACGCAAGCTCTTCAAGCCGTTCAAGGATGAGGTCCTTCAGAACTTCAAGGCCTACCAGCTGCCCGTAATCGCATTGAGCCCCGACACCTCCCACGAGGCCGTCTGTCTGGTCTTTGAGAAGGTGAATACCGGCGGCAAGCCGCTCGACGCATTCGAGCTTGTGACAGCGATGTATGCAGCCCGCGGCCATCGCCTGCGGGACGACTGGCTCGGCGCCGACGGCCAGCCGGGGCTGCAGACCCGGCTTCAGCTCTTTGGGCGGGCGGCCGAACAGAAGTTTGGCGTGCTGGAGAAGGTCGCTGCCACCGACGTGCTGCAGGCCATCGCCCTCCTGCATGGGGTCGAGACCCGTGCGGCCGAAATCGCCGCCGGGCGCAAAGAGACGGAGCTGTCCGCAGTCCGGGCCACGCGTCAGTCGCTCCTAGACCTGCCGCTGGAGGCGTATCTGAAACACCGTGCTGCGGTCGAAGAAGGGTTCAAGACTGCGGCAAAGTTCCTCCGGCAGAACCACATCTATCGGGTCATCGATCTGCCCTATCAGGGCCAGCTTGTCCCCTTTGCCGCGATCCTCGCCATCATCGGGCCGAGGTTCGACCACGCTGCAGTGAAAGACCAGCTCGCCCGCTGGTTCTGGTGCGGCATTTTTGGCGAACTCTATGGCTCGGCCATCGAGTCCCGATTTGCCAAGGACGTGCTCGAGGTGCCCGCATGGCTGGACGGTGGCCCCGAACCCAGCACGATCACCGATGGCCGTTTCCGACCGGAACGCCTGCGCACCCTGCGCACCCGCCTGTCGGCCGCCTACAAGGGTATCCACGCCCTTCTGATGGCCGAAGGCGCGAGAGATCTTCGCTCCGGCCAGCACTTCAAGGACACGGTATTCTTTGACGAGTACGTCGATATCCACCACATCTTCCCGCAGGACTGGTGCAAGAAGCAGAAAATCGAGCCGAAGGTCTTTGACACCGTCGTCAACAAGACGCCGCTCAGCTACAAGACCAACCGCATTCTTGGCGGCGTAGCTCCATCGGTCTACCTGGAACGACTGGAAACAGGCGGAAAGGACAACCCGCCGATCGCCCGCGAAGCGCTTGACGATTATCTGGCGTCTCACGGACTGGATCCATCCTTGCTGAGGGCGGATGACTTCGAGGGATTCATGGCGGATCGGGAGACGCGGCTCCTTGCCATGATTTCAAAGGCAACCGGGCATGCGATCGTCAGGGCAGATTCCGTGCCGGAGGAAGGCGAGGACGTTCTCCAGGACGACGAAGGCTTCGATGTTCCAAGCCCGGACACCGAGGAGGCCGCCTGAATGAAAGCGTTTGAGTTCGACCATCAATTGATCCGTGCTTACGAGCACTTTTCGCGTTCATTCAGCGCAATTCGGGCACCCGACCTGAAATCCGAGATCGATGCCCAGTACGACGCCGGAAAATTCTGGCCGGATGCCCTCTTGTCTCTAAACCCACGCTTCATGGCGGGGCCGACGGTCGATGAACTTGTCGCCACGGGTGATCTCGACGACGGCACGGGCAAGGTTTTCCGGTTTGGCACCACGCCTCTTCGCTTTCACCGGCACCAAGCCGAGGCGATCGCGAAGGCGAAGCAAGGAAAGAGTTATGTCGTCACAACCGGTACGGGTTCGGGGAAATCCCTTTGCTTCTTCGTGCCGGTTGTCGACTCGATCATCCGAGCGCGGCGCGCAGGAAAGCCGCGTCGCACGACGGCAATCATCGTTTACCCCATGAACGCACTGGCAAACAGCCAGATGAAGGAGATCGACAAGTTCATCGCTGGTTCCGGTTTGCCCGATGAGCTCAAGCCGGTGGTCAAACGTTACACCGGTCAGGAAAGCCGTGAAGAGCGGGAGCGCATCGCTGCCAATCCGCCCGACATTCTCCTGACTAACTACATGATGGCAGAATTGCTTCTGACGCGTCAGGACGACCTGGACTCGAAGGTCGTCTCGAACGCGTCCGGTCTCGAGTTCATCATTCTCGACGAACTCCATACCTATCGCGGGCGCCAAGGTGCCGATGTCGCGGTCCTCGTTCGACGCCTGCGGGACAGGTGCTCGCCGGACAAGGAGCCAATCTGCATTGGGACCTCGGCAACGATGGCCTCCGAGGGATCGGACGAGAGCCGCGCACTTGCTGTCGCGAAGGTAGCGTCTCGTCTGTTTGGCACCGACATTGGCCCGGACGCGGTCATCGACGAGTCCTTGCAGCGCGCGACCGATGACGCCCTGAAGACCGAGCACGTCCTTGGCGCTTTGAAGACGGCCCTGACGCAGCCTTTGCCGGACGCACTCGATGACGAAACCCTAAAGCGCCATCCGCTCTCGGTTTGGGCCGAACTCGAACTCGGATTGGACGATGGGCTTGAGCTTCGCAGGAAGAAGCCGATCCCTTTTGAAGAAGCCGTTGAAAAGCTTTCTCTGGCCAGTGCGGTCGATGCAGAAACCTGCCGAGACTATCTCGAAAAATTCCTGACCCGGGTAAGCCTGCCGGAGATTGAGCGCGGCGGCATGAAGGACGGAGCCTTTCTCGCCTTCAAACTCCACCGGTTCATCTCCGGTGCCGGTGAAGTCTTTACGACGCTCACGGCCAGGCCGCGTCGGATCCTCCTTGAAGGGCAGCTCGAGGACCCCGAAGCCCCTGGAAACCGCCTCTACCCCACGCGGTTCTGCCGAAACTGTGGCCAAGAATACCATGTCGTGACCAAGGTCGACGATGATGGGAGCTTGCGCTTTCTGCCTCGAAGCATCGACGACACGCCGCTCGACACTGAAGAAGACGAGGTCGCGGGGTATCTCTGTCCGGTGACGCCCGGCGATACTGACTTCCAGTTCACAGGCGAGCTTGAGGGTTACCCCGAAAGCTGGCGAGAAGAGAAAAACGGCATTGAACGGCTGAGAGGGTATCGCAAGAAGCGTATGCCGGTGTCCTACGTCGTCGGTGCTGATGGTCGCCACGGAGCGGGCGGAAACGATTTCTGGTTCATCCCGGGAAAGTTCGCGTTCTGCCTGTGCTGCCATGACGAACCGACGCAGGGGATGCGTGAGCGCAGCAAGTTGGCGGGTCTGTCCGGCGAAGGGCGAAGCTCGGCAACAACCTTGCTGGTCGCCAGCGCCCTGGAGTGGATGAACAAACCTGGCAGCGGCGTACCCGAGACGAAGCGGAAGCTTTTGGGGTTCACGGATAACCGTCAGGATGCAGCCCTGCAGTCTGGCCATTTCAATGACTTCCTGTTCGTAAGCCTGTTGCGCGGAGCCATCCTTCGCGCGGTCATTGCTGCTGGCTCAGGTGGGCTCGCAGAAGATGAGTTCGGCCTGCAGGTGGTGAAGGCGCTCGGCTTTACTGCCGCCAACAAAGAGGCGCGCCAGCATTGGCTGCTGGATTCGAATGCTGGTGCCATCATTCGCGAAGACGCCCAGCGATCGCTCGCGAAGGTACTCGCCCACCGTGTCTGGACGGACCTGCGTCGCGGTTGGCGCTTCACCAACCCCAGCTTGTCTGTCCTGAACCTGATCGACGTGAACTTCCTCGGCCTCGAGGAAATCTCTGAAGATCGCGAGCGCTTCATGGCCATCCATCCAGCGCTGGGAGACCTCAGCCTCGAACAGCGGCAGGCAATTCTAAAGGCGATTTTGTCCGCGATGCTTGAGGGCCTGGCTGTTCAGACCGAAGCCTTGGACCTGACTGTCCTCGACGGCGTGGCCCAGAAATCCCGAATGCTGCTTCAGGCACCTTGGGCCATTGACCAAAAGGAAAATCCGCGAGCGCGGTCCTCGCTTGTCCTGCGCGCGGGCAGCAAAAACGTCGTCACGCTGCGTGAAGAACAAACGCTTCTTCGGGCAGGTCCCAATTCGCGGATCGCACGGCTCGTGAACCGGAAGTCGGTTCTAGGCATGAAGCTGAACAAGGATGAGTACTACGAGTTCATGGAAGGGATGCTTGTCTTCCTGAGCGAGGAAGGGCTGCTGGTGCCTGTTGAACTCGATAGCGATGTGACGGGCTGGCGCCTGTCACCATCTGCGGTTCGGCTTGTGCCTGGACCGGCTCTCGATGATGAAACCCACTGCGGCAACCGATATTTCCACGACCTTTACACCGCGATTGCCAGTGACCTTGGCGACGGGCGTAGTTCCTACTGGGGGCTGGAGGGACGCGAGCACACGGCTCAGGTTTCGCAAAAGCAGAGAGAATGGCGTGAATGGCGGTTCCGTTTCGAGCAGGACGACATGGACCATCTCGCGACCTCGGAGTACCGAACAGAAATTCGGGCGACCGGCGAGTCAGACCGGTTCCTGCCAGCGCTGTTCTGCTCTCCGACTATGGAACTCGGCGTTGATATTTCCGCCTTGAACGCCGTCTACCTCCGCAACGTACCTCCTACACCGGCGAATTACGCGCAGCGCGCTGGCCGTGCCGGTCGCTCGGGCCAGGCCGCGGTTGTCGTGACATACTGCGCCTCGGGATCACCGCATGATCAGTATTTCTTTGAACGGCGCAACGATATGGTGGCCGGTGTCGTGCGGCCGCCAGCACTCGACATCACGAATGAAGAGCTGGTCCGATCGCACCTGCACGCGGTGTGGCTGGCGGAAGCGAAACTGGCGCTTTCTCCCGACATCCCAGAGATTCTGGACCTTCACGGGGACAAATTCCCGCTGAAAGAAGACGTTCTGGAGGTCATCTCGAAACCCGCTCTGGTCTCGCAGGCACGGGGACCGATGGCGCGTGTCTTGAAGCAGATTCTGGCGTCCGACGGAGGGCAAACCCCGATCTGGATGGACGATCCAGACGAGTTCGTTCTTCACACGGCCATGAATGCCCCAAAGGAGTTTGACCGCGCCTTCGACCGTTGGCGGGAGCTTTATAGCTCTGCCAGGACGCAATTGGCTGAGGCCAACAAGCGTTCGGAGATTACGGGGCTATCGGGAGCCGACCGGCGCAAGATCAAGGCTGCGCAAATGCAGGCCCAGGATCAGATCGCCATCCTCGAACAAGGCAAAGCCTCGAATGGGTCCGATTTCTATTCATATCGGTATCTGGCGACTGAGGGCTTCCTGCCCGGGTACAACTTCCCGCGCCTGCCGCTCTACGCGTTTGTACCAGGCGAAGGCAAGACGGGGTCATTCCTTTCCAGAGCCCGCTTCCTCGCCATTTCCGAATTCGGCCCGCGCAGTCTGATCTATCATGAGGGCCGCGCCTACCGGGTCATGAAAGCCAAATTGCCGCCCGAGGTGCGTCAGGGCGACGGGTCGGAGTTGGCGACCAAGGATATCTACATCTGCTCCAACTGTGGTGCATCGCATGAGGGCGAGGTCGAGCGTTGCCATGGGTGCAACAACCATATGGCGGGTGAGGTCCCCATTAAGAAGACCCTGCGCATCGACAACGTCGAGGCCGCCCCGACTGAGCGCATCACGGCGAACGATGAAGAGCGCGTTCGGCAGGGCTTTGACATCCAGACCGTCTTCTCCTGGCCGAAGAAGGATGGGCAGGTCCAAGTGACCAACGCCAAATTCGTCTGTGGCGAGACCTCCCTCTTGGCCCTGCAATACGCCAATAGCGCAGAAATCAGCCGACTGAACAAGGGCTTGAAGCGCCGAAAGGACCAGACGGTTTTCGGTTTCCACATCGATCCGAGGTCCGGATACTGGGCGAAATCCGACGACGAGGACAGCGACACGGACGTTCCGCCGGACGTGGTCAAGCCGGTTCGCATTGTTCCGATTGTCCGCGACAGAAAGAATGCCCTGCTGTTCCGCTTCGAAAAGCCGGAGCAGTATGAGCCCGAGACAATCGCGACGGTTCAGCATGCGTTGCTGCGCGGAATCGAGGTGGTTTTCCAATTGGAAGAAGGCGAAATCCTCGGTGAACCGCTGCCCGCGAGGGACAACCGTCGCGCAATCCTTGCCTACGAGGCAACGGAAGGCGGCGCCGGCGTGCTCACGCGCCTGATTGATGAAGGAAAGGCAATCAACGAGGTGGCGAAGACCGCACTGGGTTTGATGCACTTCGAGAATGTCGATGCTGCGATTGCGGCGGGTGATGCGGATCTGTTGCAGGAGAAGAAAGACGGAAGCTGTGTTCGCGGCTGCTACCGTTGCCTGCTGTCCTATTTCAACCAACCGGACCATGAACTGATCGACCGCTCGAGCTCGGAAGTGACGCAATTCCTGATCGATCTTGCACGCGGCACGATTTCCCGTGCTGCGAAGCCGACCGCTGGAACGGTGGCATCACCATGGATTGAGGCATTCAGCGCCGCGGGCATCCCCCAAATTGATACGATGCCCGCGAGCTTTGGTGGACGCGAATTCGAGTTTGTTTGGCGCGCATTCGCGGTTGCCGCGACGACCGCTGACCTGACAGCGGAAGCTGAGGCAGACGCGATGAACAAGGGCTGGGTCGTTTTTGGATTGCCTTCGGCGCCGTCGGAAGGACTGCCGGATGGCTTCATGAAGAATTTTGAAGGTTGATATGACTGTGAATTTTACTCCTGGAGATCTTGTCAGAGCGCGCGGCCGTGAATGGGTTGCCTTGCCGACATCCGGCGAGGGCCTGCTCGCCCTGCGCCCCCTCTCGGGCAATGAAAACGACATCGTGGTTCTTGCCCCGGATCTCGAGCTTACACCGGTCGAAGCCGCTCGTTTCGACCTGCCTGACGATGCGCGCACTACCGTGCAGTCCAAGGCTGCCCTTCTTGCCGACGCGTTGCGACTGACTCTCCGCCGAGGGGCAGGTCCCTTCCGATCCGCCGCACAGCTCGCGTTCGAACCTCGGACGTACCAGCTGGTCCCGCTTCTCATGGCCCTTCGGCTTCAGGTCCCGCGGCTGTTGATTGCCGACGACGTTGGCATCGGCAAGACCATCGAAGCGGGCCTGATCCTCCGAGAGCTGATGGATCGCGGAGAAGTCGATGCGTTTTCGGTGCTCTGCCCTCCGCACCTCGTGGACCAGTGGATCACCGAATTGAAGGATCGCTTCGGGATCGATGCTGTTGCCGTCACCTCCGGGACTGCCGCACGTTTGGAGCGCAACCTCCCATTGGCGCAAACCCTTTTCGATGCCTATCCCTTCACGGTGGTCAGCCTTGACTATATCAAAGCCGAGAAACGCCGGGATGGGTTCGCCAGGGCCTGCCCGGATTTCGTTATCGTAGACGAAGCACACGCCTGCGTCGGGACGCACAAAGGAAAGCAGCAGCGTTTTGACCTGCTCCAAGGCCTTGCACGCGACCCTGAGCGTCGGTTGATCCTGCTGACAGCCACGCCGCACTCCGGGGACGAGGATGCGTTCGCTCGGCTACTGTCGCTGATCGACAAGGAATTCGGGACCGTCAACTTCGACAACCAGAAATACCGCGAGCGCCTTGTCAGGCACTTTGTTCAGCGGCGGCGCGTCGACCTGGTCGAGGGCGACTGGGATGAGAACCGCTCGTTCCCCAAGCACGAGACGACCGAATACTCGTATCGCCTGAACGACGAGCATCGGGCCTTCCAAGAGGCCGTGCTTGATTACTGCTTCTCGGTCGTGTCTCGGGCTGGAGACGCGCAGAAGGATCGCCGGCTTGCCTTCTGGGGCACTCTGGCGCTGATGCGCTGTGTCGGATCGTCACCCGCAGCCGCCATGAGCGCGTTGCGAAACCGGGCTTCCAATGAAGACGAGCGCCTCGAGCCGCAGATCTACGACGAAGATGGTGATGATGAAGACGCCGTGGACATCGAGCCAAACACCGTCTTCTCAAATGATCCCGCTCTCCAAGGGCTTCTCGACAAGGCCAGCGAACTTCTGACGGCCGAAGATCCCAAACTGAACGCCCTCATCAAGGCCCTCAAACCCTTGATCAAAGATGGTGCCAATCCCGTCGTCTTCTGCCGCTACCTCGCCACTGCCGAACATGTGAAGGAAAGGCTTCGTAAGGCCTTCACCAAGCTGAATGTACAAGCCGTGACAGGTGAACTGACGCCGGACGAACGTCGCGATCGCGTTGCCGAAATGGCGGCGGAAGAAGGTTCCACCAAAGATCAGCGCATCCTTGTCGCCACGGACTGCCTGTCGGAAGGGATCAACCTTCAACAGCTGTTCGACACCGTGATCCACTACGACCTTTCCTGGAACCCGACGCGCCATCAACAGCGCGAAGGTCGCGTGGATCGTTTCGGACAACCCGCCGAACTCGTTCGCTCGATCATGATGTTTTCGCCCGACAGCGCCATCGACGGCGCCGTGTTGGACGTCATTCTCCGCAAGGCAGAAGAAATCCGTAAGGCGACGGGCGTGACTGTGCCTCTGCCCGAGGAGCGGGGACCGGTCACCGATGCGCTGATGGCGGCAATGATGCTCCGCCGTGGTGGTGGCAGTCACAAGCAGCTGACGTTGGACCTGCAACTCGGCGACGGTATCCAGGTGATGGAGACCCGCTGGCGCGACGCAAGCGAGAATGAAAAACGGTCACGTGCCCGGTTTGCACAAAATGCCATGAAGCCGATTGAAGTCGCTCCTGAATGGGACAAGGTGAAGACCCTCCTTGGATCGCCAGCGGAAGCGCTCGAATTTCTCGAGCGCGCGATGTCTCGGTTTGGGGTGCCCCTCGAGAAAAAGAAGTCGCTGCAGTTCGCTCACGTGCATGCCCTTCAGGATAGCCTCAAGGAAAAGCTGGAGCAGCGTGGGCTGAAGGGCTCTCTGAAACTGGCCACGCAGGAACCCGTGCCCTCAGGCGCTTCGCTTCTGACCAGAACCCATCCGCTGACGTCGTCCCTGGCAGAAAGCCTGCTTGAAGCCTCTCTCGACACCGAAGCGCTGCCGGATCTGGGCATCGGTCGTGTCGGGGCTTGGCCGTGTGCCGCCGTCACTCAGATGACGCGTGTCGCTCTCTTGCGTATTCGCTACAAGCTCACCGTTCATGCTCGGCGTGAGCGCCTCCTGCTGGCAGAGGAAGCCGCCCTTGTTGCCCTCGACAGTAACTCGGTGATTGCCTCTGGCAGCGAGGCGCGCACGCTGCTTGCCTCTCCCGCGACTGCTGATTTCGCGTCTGTCGCCCGCGACCGGATGATCAATACGGCGAAGGCGGCCCTTCCTGACCTGCTGGGCGGCCCGATTGCCGATTTCGTCCAAAAGCGTGCCGCGGAGCTGGTTGAAGACCACGCCCGCCTTCGTGCTGCCGCCGGTTCCGCGTCGCGTGTCAGTGTCGAGCCGATAATTCCCCCAGACGTCATCGGCCTCTTCGTTCTTGTTCCGGGGGAGGTGTAATCATGGCCCGCAAACCAATTACCGATATGTCCGCGTGGCCGTCGCTGAGCCTCGAAGGCAACCTGATCGCGCCTGCAATGATCGCAAAGATCGATCAGCGCCAGGCACCCGAGCAATCCCCCGAGGAATACGGGGTTCGCAAAGGCCTACAGATCCGCGAGGAAATCGCCACCGCCTTCCGCGTAGGCCAATCGCATTTCGATGCCTTTGCGAAGATCGAACACCCCTCGGCCGCCGCCACCTCGCGTTTCATCGCCGACTTCTTCAAGGAAACCTTCGGGTACACAGACCTCACGGTGGCAGCGGCACCGATCGCCCTGATCGCGTCCGATCGTGTGCCTGTCGTCGTCGTCCCGCCGTCCGAGCTACTTGACCGCCGCAGCCCGACGCTCTCGACGGACAGGTCGCGCTCTCCGGCCTTTGCCCTTCAGGACCACCTGAATGATCGGGACGAGGCCCTTTGGGGCATAGTCACCAATGGGATGCAGTTGCGCCTCATGCGCGACAATGCCTCGCTGACCCGTCCGGCCTATGTCGAGGCCGATCTGGCGCAGATGTTTACCAACGAAGACATTGCGTCCTTCGCGGTGCTCTGGCTCATGATCCACCGCACCCGCTTCGGCGCGGCAGAGACCACCGCCACCGATTGCCCCATCGAACGCTGGCGCGATGCCGGCTCCAAGGAGGGCGAAGCCGCGCGAGATCGCCTGGCCGGTCAGGTCCAACTGGCCCTCAAACTGCTCGGCTCGGGCTTCCTCGAGGCTAACCCCGACCTCGCCGCGAAACTGCGGTCCGGCGAAGTGAACCTGACCGAGTGGTTCAACGAACTCCTGCGTCTCGTCTACCGGCTGATCTTCCTGATGGTGGCCGAGGACCGGAACCTCCTCCACCCCGAAAAGGCCAAGCCCGAGGCGCGCGCCCTTTACGCCCAAGGCTATTCGCTCCAGTCGCTGCGCAAGCAATGCTACCGCGCCGCCACCTGGGACAAGCACCATGACCGCTACGAGGGGGTGAAGATCGTCTTCCGCGCCCTCACACATGGCCAACCCGCCCTTGCGCTGCCCGCGCTCGGCGGCCTCTTTGCCGAGGACAGGCTGCCCCACTTGGAGACCGCCCGCCTGCGCAACCGCGCCTTCATGGAAGCGCTCTATCGCCTCTCCTGGCTCGCGGACAAGACCGGCATGGTCCCCGTCAACTGGCGCGCGATGGAGACCGAGGAACTGGGCTCGGTCTACGAATCCCTCCTCGAACTCCAGCCGCAGCTGTGTGACGACGGCAAGACGCTGGTCTTCGCCTCCGAGGCGGCCGAGCAGAAGGGCAACCAGCGCAAGACCACCGGCTCCTACTACACGCCCGACAGTCTCGTGCAGGCGCTGCTCGACACCGCGCTCGATCCCGTGCTCGACAAGACTGAGGCCGAGGCGGACGATCCCGCCAAGGCGCTGCTGAAGCTTTCGGTCATCGACCCCGCCTGCGGCTCGGGTCACTTCCTGCTGGCCGCTGCCCGCCGCATCGCAACGCGGCTTGCCCGCATTCGTGAGGGCGGCACTCCGGGACTCGAACACTTCCGCCATGCGCTGCGCGATGTCGCGCGCTGCTGCATCCACGGGGTGGACCGCAACCCTATGGCGGTGGAGCTGACCAAAGTCGCGCTGTGGATCGAGACGGTGGACCCGGGCCTTCCCCTCGGCTTCTTCGACGCGCAGATCCGCTGCGGCGATGCGCTGCTCGGCGTGTTCGACCTGCAGGTGTTGCAGGACGGCATTCCCGATGCCGCCTACAAGCCGCTCACCGGCGATGATCGAAACACGGCGCGCTACTACCTTCAAGCGAACCGCGCCGCGACGTCTGGGCAAGGCGGGTTCGACTTCGGCACCGGTCAGGCGTCGATGCCCGCGATGAAGCCGCTGGCACTGGATTTCTCGGGTTTCCGCGACCTGCCCGAGGATACGGTCGAGCAGATCGGCGCCAAGGCCAAGCGGTTCAAGGAGCTGCGCAAGGGGCAGACCTTCGTCCGCGCCAAGGCGGCGGCGGACCTCTATGTGGCGGCCTTCCTGCTGCCAAAAGTGGGCGGCGCACCGGCGGGAGCGTCGGAGCGGACAGTACCGACGACCGAAGAGATGTGGATGGCCCTCAATCAGGGCAAGATGCGCCAGGCGATGGTCGAGGCCCCCAAGGCCGCCCGCAACGCCCGCGCCCTGCATTGGCCGCTGGAGTTCCCTGATGTGATGCAACGCGGCGGCTTCGACGTGGTGCTGGGAAATCCGCCTTGGGAAGTCATTCAGCTATCAGAGAAGGAGTTCTTTGCGTCCGTGGCACCGGAAGTTGCCACCTTGGCCGGAGCAAAACGGAAGGCCAAAATCGCAAAGCTTGAAGAGATCAATCCCGCCCTCTTCATGTCGTATGTTCTTGGGAAGCGCGAATTTGATGCCGCCAATGAATTTGCTCGCGCATCAAATCGCTTTTCCTATTCTGCCGAAGGCAAGCTAAATACATACTCTCTGTTTGCCGAGCTCTTTCTTTCCCTAATGGGGAGCGGTGGAGGCGCTGGCCTGATCGTGCCGACAGGTATCGCGACCGATAAGTTCAATGCAAAGTTCTTCGCTCATATCAGCGGAGAAAAGATGGTGCGCTCGCTGTTTTCGTTCGAGAATGAAGAGTTCGTCTTTCCCGCGATTCACCACTCAATACGGTTTTGCCTACTGACGCTATCCCGCGCTAATATTGACCGGGCCGAGTTTGCATTTTTCCTAAGAAGGATATCGCAGCTCGAAGATCCAACGCGAGTTTACCATCTCTCGCCCGAGGAAATTCAGCTCATCAACCCGATAACTTCAACAGCTCCAATTTTCCGAACGAGAGACGATGCGGACCTCACCGCTGCAGTGTATAATCGATTGCCAGTTCTCGGGGAGGCGCTTACTTGGGAGACTTGGCGGGTTGACCTAATTCAAAATTTCTTCTCGACTTCGAACGCAGCAGACTCGGAAATTATAGTTCGCGCCGAGGACATGGGGGCAACAACCGGATTTGTTCCGGTGCTCAGGGGAACAATGGTTGACCAGTTCAATCACGGCGCCGCTGCGTATGACCTCACAGCCGACGAATTCATCGAAACGACGCCGCTTGATCTGCCTGAGAGCTGGGCGGACGTTCGGTCAGATAAGTACGTTCCCATTGACGAACTCGAGAAGAAACTTCGCGCCCTCGATTGGGAAGATGGATGGTTGGCTGGATGGCGCGATATCACTAGTGCCCACGTTAACCGTACGGTGATAGCGAGCATTTTCCCCAAAACGGCAACAGACGACACCCTTTCTTTAATGCTCCCGAGAGGTGGAGCTACACACGCAGCCACACTAGTAGCGAACTTGAATTCTTTGCCTCTCGACTATGTTGCGCGACAAAAGGTCGGCGGCACGCATATTCGTAAGTATGTGATTTCACAGTTTCCCATCCTGCCGCCAGAATTCTACTCTGAATTGCGCCTAGATTTCGTGACGTCTCGCGTACTAGAACTCACCTACACTTCACACAATCTGGCCTCTTTCGCCCGCGATCTGGGCCATGACGGCCCGCCCTTCGCCTGGAACGAGGACCGCCGCGCGCAACTCCGCGCCGATCTCGACGCCTTCTACGCCCGCGCCTACGGCCTGACCCGCGACGAGCTGCGCTACATCCTCGACCCCGCCGACGTGAAGGGCCCCGACTACCCCTCGGAAACCTTCCGCGTCCTGAAGGAAAAGGAAATCCGCCAACACGGCGAATACCGCACTCGCCGCCTCGTCCTCGAAGCCTGGGACCGGATGGCGCAGGATGGCACGTTTGCCGCTCTCGGTATGGCTGACAGAGCAATGGCCGTCGCTCAACAAATCGCGCTGTCCCCGCTCAACCAGTATGAGGACGCAATGTGGGCGTGGCCTCAGGGTATCAATGAGCGAGACAGAGTTCGGGCACAGCTTCGGGCGATGGTGGGTATTCTGCCAGGGCCTTCCGATGCCCGTCGCGTCCGTCTGGCTGCACTCGCCTGCCTTCAGCCAGGTCTGCTGGATGGGTTCCTGATGGAAGCGGATCGCCGAGAGTGGCAACGTCTCTTGGCGCACTCGACGGGCGCTACCCAACTCGTTCCGCCAACGAACGCGGCTTGGGGCGCGGCCTTCAATGAACTTGTTTCCTCTGCGGTGTTGGATGTCTCATCAGACGGCACACAATGGAGCGCAGGTTCGAGGCTTGATCGATCGACCCTGAATGCAAGCGATCCTGCCGTCGGCCGCGCAATCTTCGCATGGTCGAGGCTGGAAGGTGCGGACTTGGATCACGGGCTCTCGCAGGTGTCGGCCGTAATCCTTCCGTTCATCAGGGAGGGTCGCCTTGCAGCCTGATCTGTTTCAGCCATCCGAGATTGAATTCAATCTGCCCGAAGGGCAACAAGGGCCCCGCCTGTGGGTTCGACGGTTGGCGCTCTGGCGCGATCCTCAGACCCTGCTGCGCGACATCGAGCTTCGGCGCGGGGTCAACATCATCTGGTCGCCCGATTTGTCGATGAACGGTACCGGTGCCACCCCTCATGGCAGCGGCAAGACGACGTTCTGCCGTTTGATCCGGTATTGCTTGGGCGAGCGCACCTTCGCCAACGACGAACAGCGCCCGCTCATGCAGCAAAAATTGCCGAATGGCTTTGTTGGCGCCGAAGTCATCATTGATGGCGAGTGTTGGGTGGTCACCCGTCCGATTGGCATGAACCTGCCCTCTCGCGCCACCCGCGCAGAGCGGATCGAGGAGACATTTGACCAGCTTCTGGTCGGCACTGAACCTCCAACGATAGCGCCGGTGATCTCCGACAGATTTTGTGCCCGGTATCGAGATCAGGTTCCGGACAACTTGAAGGCAGAACAAGTCTGGGACGTTCTGCTGGCCTGGCTCACCCGCGATCAGGAATGCCGTCTGGACGACGTCTTCGACTGGCGATCCAAGCGGTCCGGTTCGGGATCACCTGCTCAGGAACTTTCTCTTGAGACAAGGCTGACTGTCGTGCGTCTGGCTATCGGGGCGCTCTCAGCGGACGAGGTTCAAGCCACGAAGGAGGCGAGAGCACATACGCGCGAGCGCGACGGTCTACGTGAAAAGCTCGGCCATCTCGACTGGTTCCAAAGCCAAAGATTCGACGAACTCTGTGAACGCCTTTCTTACTCCAAAGACCGTGATCCGACGGAAGAGATCGTGCGCAAGGAGTTGATCGACAAGGCGAATGAAGTACTGGCGAAGGCCCTGGGCACCGAGCACTCCAAGGGTGGTCGCCCCAGCGACGCTCTGCGCGGCAAACGAAACCTTCTGCAGTCCGAACGAAACAAAAGAAGCGACGAAAGGGCGGAGAAGAAGGCCCTATTGAACAGCCTTCCGAGTCAGATTTCTGCTGCTCGTGCCGAACAAGGTACCGAGCAAGCAAGACTTGAAACTGGCGTTATTGTCCGTTGCGCAATTTGTCATGTCAGCATCGATGAGGTGAAGGCCAATGGATGTGGGGTGTCTCTGGAACGGTGCAACCTTGACGAGGTGAAAGGCCGGATTGAACGGACTGAGAAACATGTTGCTGAGCTAGATCGTCAAAGATTGGCACTGCCCGGAGAAATTGAGAACCTCGATCAGGAAATCTTGCGTCTGGATGGTGAAATTTCCAAAATTGAAGATTCTTTCGCGCAACTCGAGCGGCAAGCCTCAGACGCCAACAAAGCTATAAATCACGCTCAGGACTTGGTGAGAGAAGCTAACTGGTTCGACCGCCAGTTAAGTGATCGCGCCCGAATAGTTCAGCGCTTGGCCGGCGTTGACAGAATGCTTGACGGTCAACGACAAAAGATGGGCCTTGAGCGCGAACGCGCCGCGGCAGCGATAGGTGACTTGGAAACACTCTTTCGACAACTTGTCGCGACTCTGATGCCCAATGGCTGTACTGGGAAAGTGAAACTCGACGGTAACGGTCTACATCCCGAGATATTGCTAGATCGTGGCGCGGGCCTTTCAACGGCGGCAGTAGAGTCGTTCAAGATCGTTGCTTTCGACCTCGCCGCCATGATCCTTTCTGTGAACGGAAAGGCGGACCTACCGTCGTTCCTCATCCATGACAGTCCCCGCGAAGCAGACCTCGACGCTGGCATCTACTCAAATCTCTTTGATTTCGCGCTGGGCCTGGAAGAGAAAACAAGCCCCCCACCATTCCAGTATATTGTAACGACAACTACCGCCCCATCGCAAATCACAGCAGATCATCACTCGGTACGGCTAAAACTGTCATCAACCCCACCTGAAGCCAGATTGTTTGCGATGGACTTTTGATGATCGAGACGCCCCAATCCTTCGTGACCCGCCAGGAATGCGACAAAGTCACCTACCAGAACGGCTTCCGGCGCCCCCAAGGCGAAATCGATGGCTGGCAGCGGTACAGTTCGACGACCGCGCAGGGATCGATCTGGCTCGCACGGGACACTTCCGGTGCGTGGCTCCTCGCCCTGGATCACGCCGGAGTCATCGCAGAGATCGGGATTGAGGCGTCCGATACCGCAGGACCAGGCCTCGCACGGTTCCGGCTTGCCTCGCTGGCACTGCTTTATGGCGTGATGCCACGAGTTTACGAGCTTGCCGCAAGCCTTCCCGACGCACCACTTCAGGAGTTTATTCACCGCACCAAGCACTTGCCGAAGACGACGGAGGCGGAACGCCTTGTGGTCCAGCGTGTCGGCCAGAACATCTTTCGTGAGCGTCTGATCAAATACTGGCGGGGGCGATGCCCTCTTACCGGGATTGTCGACAAGCCGCTTCTACGTGCCTCTCACATCAAGCCATGGCGCGACTGTGAAAACGACGCAGAGCGTCTGGATGTCCATAATGGTTTGCTTCTGTCGGCTCTTTGGGATGCCGTATTCGATGGTGGTCTGGTTACCTTCGGTGATGACGGCATTCCGGTCTTTTCGGCGAACCTCAGCGAGCAGGCACGTGCGCGACTAAGTTTTGATCGGCCAGTCGATCTGACCGACAAGCATCGGGTCTTCTTGGACTGGCACAGGACGAAGGTATTCGACGTCAAAGCACCTGACGCCCCGCATGCTGATTGAGCCGGGGGGCCAAGCGGCGTCGCAGGAGCAACGCCGTTCCGCTCGCGCATGCCTTCTGCCTTGCCATGCCCATCGCAAGTTCGCCGACGTATTCATGACGACCCAGTCGCGGGCCGCGCTCGAGGTCCTGTTCCGGATCAGGGAAGCCGCCGCAGCATGTGCCCTTCTGATGAAGGTCCGCTGTGGGCCGGAAGTGTAGGGGCGCGGCGCGGATCAAGCACGACCACCTGCCGCGCTTCCGTACGCCGCCTTCTAACCCTAGCCCTACTTTCCGAATGGGATGGTGCGGAGGTGGTGCAGCCCCCCGTGTTCAAGCTTAACGACCTCCAGGGCCCGGATGGTTCCCAAGAGCGGGAAGTCTCCGAGGGAAGATGTCTCTAAACGCTCGATAATCGTTCGATCAGGGTTCGTCGCGACCGTCATGTGTGGACGGTAGGGAATATCGTCCTTTCGCTCCGCCCTCTGAACACCTTCGTAGAGCTGGTCATGCAGTGCCGCCAAATGGGAACTTCCGGTCGAGCTGACGAGAAGCAGTTTATGGGTCTTTTCAAAGGGATCGTGTGTAATCTCCTCTGAGGCGAAAGACACCTCAAACTGCGATGACCTGCTGGCCACTGCCTCGCAGTGTTCCTGGAACTCTTGAGGGCGAATGTTCATCAGCCCGAACACGAGAGTTACGTGTGGGGGGACGAGCTCGGCTCTGGCCGGCTCGTTCTCGGTCCGAAACCGACGAATGCGCTCGGCGACACTCGGCTCAAACTGTGGATATGCCAGGACGTAAATCATCACGACACAGTGGGGAAATCTGCAACATGGGTCAACGATCGGCTGGTTCCCTCAGGGGGGCGGGTCACCTTGTGTCTCGCCCAAAGACAAGAATTCTGCTAACTTTCAGGTTGCGCCATGGTGGTGGTGGCAGGCGCGACCGTTCCACGTCAAACGGGAGACACCACCATGTTCGTTCTCGGAATCCTTGCATCTATTGCCGCCATCGCAGCCATGTGCTGGTTGCTGTTCAACCTTGCCGTCTTCGCCCTGCCGCTCTTCGTCGGACTTCACACCGGCATCTGGGCCTATGGCACCGGCGCGGGCTGGCCCGGTGCAATCCTCGTCGGCGGCTTCGCCGCCGGCTTGACGCTCGCCATCGGCCAGGCGCTGATCATACTCGTCCGGCCGCTCTGGGCGCGCTTTGCCATCACCCTGATCTTCGTGGTGCCGGCGATGGTCGTCGGTTTTCACGCCACCCTAGGGATCGCCAGGACCATGATGCCCTCGGAGACATGGCAGATGATCTTCGCCGTCATCGGCGCTGGCGCCGTTGGCGTTTCCGCCTTCCTCCGCATTGCCGGCATGGCCGCCGACTCTTCGGACCGATCGGCCGTCGGCGCCTGACACTGCCAACGATCCGATGAGGCGGGCCCGGATCAGCGCTGGAATGCCATTCCGATCGTCAGGATGCCGGTATGGAGCGGTGTGCGGATCGGCATGAGACCCGCGTCGTTGCACGTGGCCGTGCGGTGGGAATGGCGGACCGTTCGAGCGGCAGACTGCTCCTGTGATCGCGGGCGGCACGTCGGGCGGGGCGCTTGGAGAACGACGCGCAATGCCTGTCGCGGGCGAGCCAATCCGCCGGTGAAAGGCCGGTCAGGCTGATGAGCATCCGCGGTTGCCATCGTCTCCGTTCCTTGCCCGTCCCATGTCCGCTCCATACGGCCCTTTCAATGGCCTGATCTGGCCGAAGACCGGCTGTGCCTCGACCGGCTTGGCGCAACAGCGCCGCCATAACTTTCTTCCCCTGGGCTGCGCCCATTCCGCGCGAGACAAGAAAGTTCTGCCTGTGCTGTCCAGCCCCCGGCAAAGCGGGGGTGCGCCGCCAGTCGTCTCCGGCCTGTCGATCGCCATCGGGCCGCAATGGTGCGGACCCGGAAACGGAAAACGGAGACTTAAAATGGCGACCATCGGCACCTTCAAGAAGACCGGCAACGAATTCACCGGCGAAATCGTCACCCTCAGCGTCCAGGCCAAGGGCGTGCGCATCGTCCCCGACACCCGCGCCACCGGCGAGAACGCCCCCAGCCACCGGGTCCTCGTCGGCCGCGCCGAGATCGGCGCCGCCTGGTCCAAGCGCTCGGGCGAGGGCCGCGACTATCTGGGCCTCAAGCTCGACGATCCGAGTTTCACCGCCCCGATTTACGCCAATCTCTTCGATGAGGAGGACGGCGAGAGCTACGCGCTGATCTGGTCCCGCCCCAACGGTCGCCGCAGCGAGTAGCGGCGCCGTGAGGCCCCGGCCGACAGGCCGGGGCCCGCCCGCCAAACCGGGCAACCGAATCAGTTTTTCCGTTCGGCGGTTCCAAGACGAAAACGCGATATAAACGCAGAGGAATTACGGTGGAGATTCTCCCAAGAGCGACTATAATAGTCGTAGTTCTGGCGTGCGCGCCGGGCCGGATGGGAGGTGATCTGCATGATCACCTCCCGACAATCGCGGGCCGCGCGTGCGCTTCTTGGATGGACACAGGAGCAGCTTGCGGATGAGGCCCGGGTATCTTTGACCGCGCTCAAGCGCCTCGAATCCGAAAGCGGGCTCGAGGTTTACGAGACCACGCGCGATCAGGTTCGACGGGCTTTTGAAGCGAATGGCATTCTGCTCCTGAACTCCGACCAGGGGATAGGAGTGATGCATGTTCAGGCGAAGGCCGTCCCGAAGGGCTGAGTTTTCCGGCACGTCTCCCCGAAGAGGGACGCCCGCCGTCGCCATGCTCACAAGAAGATCGAACAACCGTGCTAAACATGCTGGAAAACCGCAGTGGGGTGGCACGTGAGGATCGGAGAATTGCAGGATGTACCGCCGCAAGGAGCCGTGGTGACGGATTATGACCTTCGCCACATGGCGCAATATATGCGTTTGCTCGATGCTGCAGGCGAGGGCGCGAGCTGGCAGGAGGCGGCGCGGATCATCCTGGGCCTTGATACGCAGAAAGAGCCTGAGCGGGCGCGCTTGGTCCACGATACCCATCTTGAACGCGCGCGCTGGCTGAGTTCCGAGGGCTATCGGCAGTTGGCGGCGGGGCGCACCGGCTGAGAAGGTGATACGTGCCACGCATCACCTGATGCCTTGGGGCGGACTTCCCAAGTGATTGATCTCCCGGAATCCTTTCCTGAGATCAACCCAGGGGAGAGGCGATGCCATGCAACCCGACCGCTCGAATTGGCGTGACCAGGCGGCCTATGACTATCTCGATGATCTGGCCGCGCCGGAACTCGGCTGGGAATGCCTGCGCCGCAATCCCGAGTATCAAGATGACTATGCAGAACTTGTAGGGGGACCACCTGAGAGGGCTGACCTGAGGGATCAGGTCGGCCGTCGATGGGGTCTATGCTTTCCCGATACGGCCTGGTCTGACCGCGACTGTTGCAGAGATATTCTGGCGCCCCGAAATCGATACCAGCGCCGTGATCCTCGCGGTCGCCCCCGAGGCACTCGCCGGAGAGACTGATACTCCCGGCGGTGAGATAGTCGCCCCGAAGGGCAGGGCATCCCCCATTGGTAAGCACCTGCGGCACAGGTTGCCGGACGGAACATACCTGCATCTCGTTGCTCCTCTGAAGCACTGTGGACGGCTTGTTGCCACTGTTCCTGTCGGCCCCGAGGGCCTTGATCGCATCGAAGCGATCCAGCGGCTTCTGGCGGACCAGCATCGACGTCGTTCAATCCCGCGCGACACCCGCCTGACCGCGCAGCAGAAAGCGCGCCTGCGGCGTGTCCTTCAAGCCTCCGACGCCGCCTTCGACGGCGCGACCCAGAAGCAGATCGCCGATGTGCTGTTCCGTACCGGTCGCCTGGACCGCGATGAATGGCAGGTCTCCTCGGCCCGTTTTGCCGTCTCCAGTCTCCTTCGTGAGGGGCGTGACCTGATCGCCGGCGGCTATCGCAAGCTCCTGCGTCACCAGCGCCGCCTCTAGGTCGGCGATCCCGCGCCGCGGTGTGCGAATTTACCCCTGCCAACTCCCCACTGCATCTGACCGGACGCGCTTCGCCATCATGACCGTCATCCGCCGCTGTTTCGCGGCACTGGTCACACACAGCAGGGAGACGCCCGATGTCCGCCATCTCAACCGAACTTCCCCCGCGCTATCTGCGCACCAAGGAAGCCGCGCATTTCCTCAGTCTGTCGGCTCGGACGCTGGAGAAGCACCGGACCTATGGCACCGGTCCCGCCTACCACAAGCTGGGCGGACGCGTGGTCTATGCGATCGAGGACCTGCAGGCCTGGGTCGGACGCGGCGCCGTCACCTCGACATCCGACCCGCGCGGGCAAGTGCTGCCAGCCAAACGCCGCACGCTCGCCAACCTCCCGCAGCCCGGCCGATTCGTGCGCTGACGCGGGGGCGACACCTTCATGACCGATGGACGCAGACCCCGTTCCGAGCGCGGGCAGCTCGATCTCTTCCGCGCGCTGCCCGGGGATTTCGCCCCCAGAGATGCGCAGGACCTCATGGCCTACCCCTTCTTTTCTCTCGCCAAGTCGAAACGGGTCGCACCGATCGACTTTGCCGCTGGCAGCGTCAGCATCCGGGTCGAAGCGGTTCCCGATCACGGTATGGCCACGATCTGGGATGCCGACATCCTGATCTGGGTGGCGAGTCAGATCGTCGAGGCGCGTGACGCTGGACTGCGCACGTCCCGGCTGATGGCCGCCACCCCATATGAGATCCTCACCTATGTCGGTCGCGGAACCAGTGCGCGGGATTACCAGCGCCTGAAGGCGGCGCTGGATCGTCTGCAGTCGACAACGATCTCCACTTCGATCCGGCAGCCGGCTGAAGGACGCCGGCACCGCTTCTCCTGGATCAACGAATGGCAGGAGCGCAGCGACAGGGACGGGCGGCCGGATGGTATCGAGCTGATCGTGCCCGACTGGTTTTACCAGGCGGTACTCGACAATGCGCTGATCCTCACCATCGACCGGGCGTATTTCGACCTGACCGGTGGGCTTGACCGCTGGCTGTATCGCCTGGTGCGCAAGCACGGTGGCCGCCAGCGCGATGGCTGGCGTTTCGACTTTCACCATCTTCACCAGAAGTCCGGGGCACTGTCGCCCTTCAAGCGCTTCGCCTTCGAGCTTCGCGACATCATCCGGCGGCAGCCGCTGCCGGGATACACGCTCTTTCTCGAAACTGAAGTTGGTGGTCGCAAGCTGCTGGCCTTCGAGCCTGCGCCGGGCTGTGGAAAACCTGTGAATGCGCTCGTGCTATCGGGAACCCGGACTATCGTGCCATCAGGAACCGGGGTCTCGTGCTATCAGGAACCCAAACAGGGTGTAACGCACAGAAGCAAAAGCGGAAATCTCTCCCTTAACTTAGAGTCTAACAAAGACTCTAACTTTGAAGAGCGCGCAGATGGTGTGGAGAACATCATCCGCAGCGCAGCCGGGAGCCTTCGAAAGGCTGAGAAACCGGACGCATCAAGCATGCCTGGCGCTGCCGGATCGTTCCGGGACAGCCCCGCCTCCGACACTGTCAGTCGCCCCGTCTTGGCACGCCTGCCGCTCGATCTACCGGGAGATCGGTGATGAGTGTCATTCTGAGACCCGGAAAATCATCTGCGACAGAGGCTTCCTCTCTCAGCTTCGATGACATGACCCGCGTCGAATTGATCTGGCTGGAGAAGCAGACCGAGTTCTGGATCCGGTTCGGCAACGGGGCAGGGGAGCAGGTCCTGGACCGCAGCCGACGTGTGGTCTTTTTTATGCCGGGTTCTGTCTTCGCCTTCGTCCGCTGGGCGGCGAGTGACTATGGAACCGTCCTCTCGCGTCTCGACATTCTGCGCGCGATCGCGCCCGGCTGTGCCTGTCAGACGCTGCCCTTCGTGCGCCCAGGTGGCGAGATTTTGTTGAAGATCGAAGGCTGGCCCAAGGTCGAGAAGGTCCTCCGCCATGTCGATGCCATCGAGGGTCTGGGCATCGATCCTGCCGACGTCGATCCCGATCACTGGCGCCATGTCGCCCACTGGATGAAGGCGGACCAAGCGCCGCGACCTTATACGGCGGAACGCCATGCCGCATGGCTCCGGCGTCGGGAGATCGGAAAATGACCCGTGCCCGCTACATCATGGTGACGGTTGCGGCGCTTGCCGCCGTCATCGTCGGCAGCATTCCGACTGCGCCACGGCTGGTCTGGAACGCCTCGGCCAGCGTGCCGATTGGTTTCTACACCATCGCGCCGGTGGACCGGCTCGCGGTGCCAGATCTGGTCGCGGTCATGCCGCCCGAACCCTTTGCAGGTTTCATGGTCGCGCGCGGCTACGTCGGTCGCGATGTGCCGATCCTGAAGCACGTCATCGGGCTGCCGGGACAACGGATCTGCCGTGACGGCGCCGCGATCACCATCGATGGCAGACACCTGGGGGAGGCGCGAGAGCGCGACAGCCAGGGCCGCGATCTTCCCGTCTGGCAGGGCTGTCGCACCATCGCGGAGGGCGAGGTCTTCCTGATGAACCCGGCGGTCGCTGACAGTTTCGACGGCCGCTACTTCGGGCCGTTCCCCACCTCGGCAGTGATCGGCCGTGCCAGTCCACTGTTCGCCGATGAGCGCGGCGATGGTCGCCTCGTCTGGCACGCGCCGGAGCGATGACGCGCGTCCATGGCGGGACGTGCCAGCGGCCCGCATCCCACTCACCGCATAAAGAAGGAACCTCCAATGCCACAGATCGGCCAATTCACACGCACCCCGTCCGGCTATGCCGGACAGCTGCGTACGCTCTCTCTCGACCTGGAACTGACCTTCGTTCCCACAGACAATGTCGATTCCGAGAAAGCTCCCGCCTATCGCATCCATCTCGGTGACGAGGAGGGCCCGGAGGTTGGCGCGGGCTGGAAACACACCGGCGAAATCGCAGGAGCGTTTGTTTCGGTCCTGCTCGATGATCCGGTTTTCCGGCATCCGATCCGCGCCCGCCTGTTCCAGTCGGATGAAGAGGGCAGGGAGTGGGGGCTGCACTGGACCCGCCCGAAGAAGCGCGATGAGCAGGACTGACAATGATCATGTCCAGCCCTCGTCCCGCCTCGGGGAGAGGTGGCATCTGCCGCCGCATTCTCCTCCTTCTTCTTTCCGGCCTCCTCATCCCGGTCACCGCCACGCAGACGCTCTTCGCGCAAACCGGTGTGCCCGAACACGCAATCGCCGCGCATCCCTATGCCGCCCAGGTCACCGAGGCATCGCAGCGCTTCGGCATTCCGACGACCTGGATCATGGCCGTGATGCGGACAGAGAGCGCGGGCGATCTGCGCGCGGTGTCTTCCGCTGGCGCGATGGGGCTGATGCAGGTCATGCCCGACACTTGGGCCGGGCTGCGCATCCGTCATGGCCTCGGCCATGATCCCTTCGAGCCGCGTGACAACATCCTCGCGGGCGCGGCCTATCTCCGTGAGATGTGGGATCGCTACGGCAATGTCGCGGCGATGCTGGCGGCCTATAATGCCGGTCCCGCCCGCTACGACGGATACCGACTGGCGGATCGTCCGCTGCCAGCCGAGACGCGTGCCTATGTCGCTGCGCTTGCACCCGTTCTGCTTGGCGAGCGGCCATCGGGTATCGCCATCACTGCAGCCCGACCGCGCGATTGGCGTGAGGCGGCGATCTTCATCAGCCGCGAAGACGGCGCGTCTGCGACCGATCCTGTGTCGCCTCACCGGGCGGTCGGCGGCGCTGCTTCACCCGTCTCGGCGGCGCCGCAAGCGGGCCTCACCCCGCAATCTGAGGGCCTCTTCGTCCAGCGGGAGACTGGTGAGGCACGGCCATGATCCGCGCGACGACACTTCGCATTCTATCGTGCTCTGGCGTGTCTTGGAGGGCGCGAGGGGTGGCGGCGGGCACCACGACCGAAGGATGGCAGGATAAAAGGGCGCACGGTGCGCGTCGGTTGGGCGGTTGTTTTTGTTCATGTTTTCGCCGCGTTCCGCACCGTGTGGCGCTTGTTCGCACCGTGCGCTGCGCGGCTATGCCTCTGATTTTTGGCGCTGTTTCGCACTGTGCGGGGAACTCCCATGCCCGATGATCGCGAGTTCCGCATCCGCCCGGGGCGTATCCGCTCCACCCGGGCGCAGCAGGCCCGGCCCTTTGTCGCACAGGCCCTGGCTGCCGCGAAAAAGGCCGGTGGTGGTGTCTCGCGGGCCGGGCGCGTCACCCCGGGCAATCGGTCCCGTTTCGGGCGCGGTCAGCGCGCCAGCATTCAGGCCAACCGCCTCATCACCGCCCGCACCCGCGGCGCGGTGGTCAAGGCGCGTGTGGTCCGGCACAGCGGGAAATCCGCACCCCTCGGAGCCCACCTCGATTACCTGCGCCGGGATGGCGTGACCCGGGACGGGGAGAAGGCCAGTCTCTTCGGGCCCGGAACGGAGGATGCCGATGGCCGGGCCTTTGCCGGGCGGTGTCGCGATGACCGTCATCATTTCCGGTTCATCGTCTCGCCCGACGACGCGCCGGACATGTCTGACCTGCAATCCTTCACCCGCGATCTCGTCGGGCGGATGGAACAGGATCTCGGCACGTCTCTTGACTGGGTCGGCGTCGATCACTGGAACACCGCGCATCCGCACGTCCACTTGATCGTTCGGGGCGTACGCGACGACGGCCAGGATCTCGTGATCTCGCGGGACTACATCAAGGAGGGCATGCGGGACAGGGCACGGGATATCATCACCCAGGAACTGGGCCCACGCAGCGATCTCGACATCCGCCGGACGCTTGAACGTCAGATCGGGGCCGAGCGCTGGACGCAGCTCGATCGTCAGTTGCTCCGGGATGCCGGGCGTTCCCGCATCCTCGACATGGCGCCGGATGCGGATCGGCAGCCGGATGCGTTTCACGCGCTGAAGGTCGGGCGGTTGCGCCGGCTGGAAGTGCTCGGCGTCGCCGACCAGATCGGACAGTCGCAATGGCACATCAGGGATGATGCAGAGGCAGTCCTGCGGGAGATGGGGGAGCGTGGCGACATCATCAAGCGGATGCATCGGGCGCTGACGGAACGCGGGATCGAGCGCGGGTCCTCGAGTTACGTCCTTGCCGCAGAGAGCCTCGATGTTCCTGTCATCGGTCGTCTGGTCCAGCGGGGCCTCGATGACGAGCTGAAGGGGACAGCCTATGCCGTCGTCGATGGTGTCGATGGCCGGAGCCACCATATCCGTCTGCCCCATCTCGACGCCGCCGGCGACAGCGCGCCGGGCTCGATCGTGGAACTCCGCACCTATGACGATTCGCGCGGCCAGCGTCGCGTCGCGCTGGCGGCTCGGTCCGACCTGGAACTCGCTGCGCAGGTGACCGCGTCCGGGGCCACCTGGCTCGACCGGCAGGCCATCGCGCGCGACCCGCTCGCCTTGTCGGACCAGGGCTTCGGTGCCGAGGTCCGGCAGGCCCTGGAAGCCCGGGCCGAGCACCTGGTCACGGAAGGGCTGGCCGAGCGGCGGGGCGGCAGAGTGGTCTTTGCCCGTCGCCTGCTTGGAACCTTGCGCGAGCGGGAGCTGCAGGCGGTTGGCACGCAGCTCTCGGGGGAGACCGGGTTGCTGTTCAACAAGGCGGATGCTGGCGACTACGTCAGCGGCCTCTATCGCCAGCGTCTCGCGCTGGCTTCGGGGCGCTTTGCGATGATTGAGGGCTATGGCGCCGACGGCGCGCTCGGCTTCCAGCTGGTGCCCTGGTCGCCCTCCCTCGAAAAGCATCTCGGCCGGGATGTCACCGGCGTCGCACGCGGGGACGGCGGGGTCGATTGGGACTTCGGCCGCAAGCGCGGCATCGGCCTCTGATCAAACACCGGAAAGGAGCGACAGTCATGTCCGCGACCAAGATCCTCTGGGGGCAGATCTCCATCGTCTTCCTCATCATTCTGGCCACCACCTGGGGAGCGACGCAATACGTGGCCGCGAGCCTTCGCTATCAGGCACAGCTGGGCCCGCCCTGGTTCGTGCTGTTCGGGACGCCCGTCTACTATCCTCCCGCTATCTTCTGGTGGTGGTATTTCTACGAGGCCTACGCGCCGCCGGTCTTCGCGACCGGCGGGATCATCGCTGCCTCTGGGGGCATCATCGCGATCGGCGTAGCCATCGCCATGTCGGTCTGGCGCGCCCGCGAGGCCCGCAACGTTGCGACCTATGGATCAGCCCGATGGGCTGAGAGGGGCGAGGTGAAGGCAGCCGGACTTCTAGACCCGGATGGCGTGGTCCTGGGTCGCTATGAGCGGGAATATCTGCGCCACGATGGGCCGGAGCATGTGCTCTGCTTCGCGCCGACGCGCTCCGGCAAGGGGGTAGGGCTCGTCGTACCGTCGCTTCTCGCCTGGCCCGGCTCGGCCATCGTTCATGACATCAAGGGAGAGAACTGGCAGTTGACCGCTGGGTTCCGGGCCCGGTACGGTCGGGTCCTGCTGTTCGATCCGACCAATCCGAACTCTTCGGCCTACAACCCCCTGCTGGAAGTGCGCCGCGGGGAGTGGGAGGTTCGCGATGTCCAGAACATCGCAGATATCCTCGTCGACCCAGAGGGGAGCCTGGAACGGCGCAACCATTGGGAAAAGACCAGCCACAGTCTGCTCGTCGGTGCCATCCTGCATGTTCTTTATGCCGAGAAGGATAAGACGCTGGCCGGTGTCGCCAACTTCCTGTCCGATCCGCGGCGTCCCGTGGAGTCCACACTCCGCGCCATGATGCGGACATCGCACTTGGGCGAGGCGGGGCCGCATCCCGTGGTCGCCAGTGCTGCCCGCGAGTTGCTCAACAAGTCCGAGAATGAACGCTCGGGCGTGCTTTCGACGGCAATGTCTTTCCTTGGCCTCTATCGCGACCCTGTAGTCTCCCAGGTCACGCGCCGCTGCGACTGGCGGATCGGTGACATTGTCGGGGGAGTGCGCCCCGTCACGCTGTATCTCGTGGTGCCGCCTTCGGACATCAGTCGCACCAAGCCGCTCATCCGCCTGATCCTCAACCAAATCGGCCGACGCCTGACCGAGGATTTGCAGGGCAAGGATGATCGTCATCGGCTGCTTCTGATGCTTGATGAGTTCCCGGCGCTCGGTCGCCTCGACTTCTTCGAGAGCGCGCTGGCCTTCATGGCGGGGTACGGGCTGAAGAGCTTCCTCATCGCCCAGTCGCTGAACCAGATCGAGAAGGCCTACGGCCCCAACAACTCGATTCTCGACAATTGCCACGTCCGGGTGAGCTTCGCGACCAATGATGAGCGCACGGCCAAGCGGGTGTCCGACGCTCTCGGCACGGCCACCGAGATGAAGGCGATGAAAAACTATGCCGGGCACCGTCTGGCGCCCTGGCTCAGCCATCTCATGGTGTCCCGGTCGGAAACCGCGCGGGCGTTGCTCACGCCCGGAGAAATCATGCAGCTGCCGCCAACCGATGAGATCGTCATGGTGGCCGGCACTCCGCCGATCCGGGCGACGAAAGCACGGTATTACGAAGATACGCGGTTTGCCGAGCGGGTCTTGCCGCCACCCAACTTGGTGGATGTGGGCGCCTCAGGGGAGGATGACTGGAGCAGTCTGGCAGTTCCAGTGCAGGACGACGAGCAAGAGCGAGTATCCGATATGGGAGCGGGGGACGAGGACCCGACAGCGTCGGAGCGCCGTCTTCAGCCGGAGCTGGCGCAGCCTCAGACGGTCGACAGGCAGTCCCCCTTTGAGAACGAGTTTGAATTCGACCCACCCGAGGATGAGGAGGATGGCGCCATCCGCAATCAGCGCATCATGCAGCAGATGCGCGGTGTCGCGCGTCAGGTCTCACTCAATCCCGATGACGGCATGGAGCTTTGATCATGGCCACCAGCCGCAAGAAGACGAAGATCTCGGTCTACCTCGATCCTGAGGTCATGCAAATGCTGGCAGACTTCTCAGCTCGTCGCGACAGATCCCAGTCAATGGTGGCCGAGGCCGCGATCGCATCCTTCCTCTCTCCGGATGACGCGGAGCGCCGCGAGGCGGTTCTAGCGAGGCGTCTGGATCAGATCGACAGGCGGATCACCCGGCTGGAACGCGATGTCGGCATCTCCGTCGAAAGCCTGGCTGTGTTCATCCGTTTCTGGCTTGCGACAACGCCAGCTCTGCCGGAACCCGCAGCAAAGGCAGCACGGGCGAAAGCAGGGGAGCGCTACGAGGCGTTTATCTCGGCTCTCGGTCGGCGCCTGGCCCAGGGGCCGAAGCTGCGGCAGGAGGTGTCGGAGGATGTGGAGGACGAAGAAACGTGAATCTTGTCTATATTTCGGCGACAGGGAAACGATTAAACCGAAACACGTGGCCGCCACCTTTTCCGTTCGGGTCACTGGCGAGTACGAATGACAGTCCAGTTTCGCCCTTTCCATAGAGGAGGCGATACATCAACTGCCGCTCTTGGATTGACTCGCTTGATCGTGGCGAAAGCTATATCTGACATCTTTTCGAGACTGACAGCGACGCTCGCACTGGTTCCCAAAGGTACTGATACTCTGTCTGTCAGGAACGTGTCGCCGGTATTCCACGCGGGGTTCATAATTCAATTCGCTTTGATTCTGCTTTCAAGATGGATAATTGCAGAAGTGGCAGATGTTGTAGACGTCACCGCACTTGTCAGACACAGAAAAGCGCCATAGATAACTTTGAGCCCCCGTCTGGTAGCCACATTTTCTTTCCTTCGAGGGGTACATGCGCTTTCTACTCGTTTTTTACTCATCCGCCACCCATGAATGGCGCATATTGGATACGGCGTCTCTGCCGGTGAGCTGTCTCTCTGGCCTGCCTAGGGTGCTGCAACATGAGCAGGACGTGATGTTGCGCTGGTTGTTGGGGTGCTACGAGGTTCTGGAGCTCACTACGCCGCCTGTGACTGAGGGGGACAGTGACTTTGTCGGCGAGTACGCCGAGGTCTATTCCCTCGCCACCCAAGTCTCGATGGTGCCAACCGACGGAGAATATCGTGGCCCCTGGCTTGAAATATTGCGCGAGACCCAGTCTCCAGCCGCGACACTGAGGCTCCGCAAGGCCTGTGTAGCATGCTCAGACGCTGGTCTTCGGCTGCTCAATTTGCGCGTGAAACGACCCTTTGATGTATCGAATGACGCCTGCCGTGCAACCGCAGCACGATTGACAGATTGGCAGAACCTGAAAGTCGCCCAAGACCGGCGCTTTGCATGCGCGCGGGACAATCCCAAAGCGCTTACCGATTGGACGGATAAGGCCTGACCGCAGTCTGGCTGCATTAGTTCCAGGTCGATTTGCCTGCGACCGTGCCATTCGGGGATGCCTCATAAAGGCGTGGCAAAGCCCGTAGTATCGCGATAGCCTGACGCAGAAAGCTTCCAGCACAAACAGTTTAATGCCGCAAAACCACGCTTTGCTGCCAGAGGCCTAAAGTTTCCTTAATTCGACGGAGGGGAAAATATGGAAGCGTCACAAAGCTGCGTGATTGCGGGCGGCGGCCCGGCGGGCATGATGGCCGGGCTCCTGCTGGCGCGGGCGGGGCTGCGTGTGACGGTGCTGGAAAAGCATCCCGATTTCCTGCGGGATTTTCGCGGCGACACGATTCACCCGGCGACACTTGAACTCATGGCTGAGTTGGACTGGCTGGAAGAGTTTCTGGCCCTGCCGCATCAGAAGGCCCCCGATCTGCATGCCGAGATGGGCGGCAGGCACGTAACCATTGCAGATTTCTCGCATCTGCCGCTGAGCTGTCGCTACATCGCCTTCATGCCGCAATGGGATTTTCTGAACTTCCTGGCCGGGAAAGGCGAAGAGCTTCCGAATTTCCAGCTGCTGATGGGGCACCGTATTGTCGAGCTTCTGCGCGAAGGGGACCGCATCTGCGGTGTTCATTGGGAAAACGACGCCGGCGACGAGGGCGATATTCATGTGCCACTGGTAATCGGGGCGGACGGGCGGCAATCCGTCGTGCGCGAGCAGGCGGGGCTGGAGGTGGTGGATTTCGGCTCTGCCGTTGACGTCATCTGGTTCAGACTTTCGCGATCACCCGACGATCCGGCGCCTGCCATGAGCCATGCCGGACCGCAACAGGGGTTGGTGCTGATTGATCGGGGCGACTTCTGGCAATGCGGCTATGTGATCCGCAAAGGCGGTTTCGACGATTTGAAGGCCTTGGGCCTGACAGCCTTTCGTGCCGCGCTTGCGGCCCTCGCGCCGCTGCCTTCGAAACGCTTCGAAGAGATTGCCGACTGGGATCAGGTGTATTTGCTCTCGATCCGCATGGATCGGCTCAAACGTTGGTGGGCGCCCGGTGTGCTCTGTATCGGCGATGCGGCCCATGCCATGTCCCCGGTGGGCGGGTTCGGGGTGAACCTAGCCATCCAGGACGCGGTGGCGACTGCGAATATCCTTTCCGGACCATTGCGGGACGGGGTGCTTTCCGAGACCGATCTGGCCCGGGTGCAGGCTCGCCGAATGTTTCCGACCCGCGCCACGCAGCGGCTGCAACGGATGATGCGTCGGAAGCGCAATGACAAAGGTGAGGCCGCGCCGCGCCCGCCGGGGTTCTTGCGGATGATTGCGCGCTTTCCGATCCTCTCACGCCTGATGGGGCGGCTCATCGGGATGGGGTTCCGTCCTGAACATATCTCCAAGGACCTTCTTCATGACCAGAGCTGATCCGGGGCCGCGTTCCGCCCTGTCTGAACTCACGTTTCGCGTTTTTCGGGGCGCTGCTCTCATCGAGGGTGTCACCACCCTGGCGCTGTTTCTCGTGGCGATGCCGATCAAATACGCGCTGGACAATCCGCTCTGGGTACAGGTTGCAGGCCCGATCCACGGTTATGCCTTCCTGGCCTATATCGCGCTGATGATTGCCGCGATCTGGGGGCGTGGCTGGAGCGGATCGGATTGGGCGCGCACCACCGCCGTTTCCTTCGTGCCGTTCGGCACATTCCTGAACGACCCCTTCCTGATGCGCCGTAAGGCCGGGGAGCTCCGCCATGCGACCGGATAGACGCGGCGGGGCAGCCGTCCTGCGGCATATCTTCCTGGCCTTGGGGCTGGGCTTCACAGGATTGGGCTTCCTCGGCGCCTTCCTGCCGGTGCTGCCAACAGTGCCCTTCCTGATCGTTGCGGCTGCCTGCTTCGCCCGCTCTTCGGAGCGCCTGGAAATGTGGCTTCTGTCGCATCGCCGCTTCGGCTCGCTGCTGACAGATTGGCGTGAGTGTGGGGCAATCCCGATGCGAGCGAAATGGATGTCGCTCGGGGGATCGGTCCTAGGGTTCATTCTCTTCGTCCGGGGCAGTCACCCCGGCTGGCCGCTCATGCTTGCCGTGGGCGGGCTGATGGCTTTTGGCGTCGTCTATGTGTTCACGAGGCCGACCGCATAAGGGGCATCAGACGTTGGCGTTCGGCTCGCCATTTTGCCGGTCAGTGCGAGATGTCACCTCGTTTCATGTAGGTCGCGGAAAGGCGCTTTCGATTGGTAGGAACCCCGGAGAACTCAGTTTTGAGCAGCTTGATCACCGTCATTTCGCGCTCGGGGTAGGAGCGCGAGAGCCGCTGTAGCGCTGCTTCCTCGGTTTTTGCAGTCACGAGATGCTGAATTCTCCCGACATGTTCGATGTCGGCTGTGATTGAAAAGATTATTGTGGTCACGATTCTTACACTCTCTTGGGGCCTCTATCTCTTTTACCACTTCGGCACAGGTCTATGCATTCATCCTTTTCGGTGCAGCTCATTTGGCAACATACCAAACTGTTTGCGGAAAGCTGCCGAAAAATGGCTAAGATTGACATAGCCGAGATCCGCCGCGACCATGGTTACTGACGCGCGGCCGACCGAAAGTCGATGGTGCGCTGCGTGCATTCTTTCTCGCTGGAACAGTTTATAGGGGCTCGTGCCGAAGAGTTTTTTGAATCCGCGTGTGAGTGAGGGGGCGCTCAGACCAGCCTCGAACGCAAGTGCCGGAATGCTGGGCGCGGCACTCAAATCCGCTAGAAGCAAATCTCTCGCGCGCAAAAGCTTACGTCTCAAATCGGGGTTAACGCTTTCGACCCGCAAATCTGTCCGACACTCAAGAAATAATCCTACGACCGATAGCGCTTGTGCCTGGTACCAAAGCGGATGGCGTCGCGGTGGTTGGGTCTGATCGTGAAACGCAAGCTCTTGGTTGATCAGATGAATGACAGCGGACAACTCTCCTCCGAGATATCCCCCGCTTGAACCACCATGTTTGGCGAGGTGAATGAGCTCGTTATCGCGATCATCGACCCATTGGCTGAACAGGTCATTGTCGATCATGAGCGTCAGGTTTTCGAGAGATCCCTTTTGCCGGTAAATGCCGCTGCGCCCCGGGCAATATTCTATTGAACCCGTGTTACACCGCACGGGCAGGTGGTCGTCTGGTTTGTCAGTGAAGTTACGCGAGGCAGTGCCCTTGAGATTTGTTGTGAAGCTCAGGCTGACACGGTCGCTGTCGTCTTTCAGCGGCAGTTCCATGCCGCTTTGAAAGCGGCCAGCCCAGTAAAGGAGGTCAACCCCGTCCTGCAGTTTGAGGAAGACGGCTCGACATTGACGACCCTGAGTGGGGTGGAACAGATCGGTGTCACGTAAAGCCTTGGAAACCGGAATGAAACCATCTGCCTCCCTAAATGCATGTCCCATAGCCTGCCCCACTTTGAACTATACCTGATTGATTGAATCAGGATTGAGTTTGATCGAAATCGGGCGGCGCGGCAAGCCGCGATCTGATCTGTTTGGCGTAATCTCACGCTATTGGAGCCCGAAAATTCTCATGCGCTTGCCTACACGACCTATCTCTTGTCCGCATACTTTCGTGATAGTCCTGACGATCAGCAGTACCTCGTTCTTTCCTGCGATGGGCCGCGCACAAGACCAGGAGACGTCCGAGTTTCTTGGGGTTATCCAGCTCGATCCGATTACAATTGAGGGGCAGAACGATCTTATGAGTTCTTCCACTGTGCATGAGCGCGAAGATATCGAACAGGGGCGTTTGCAAAACTTCGAGGATGTTCTGCGGGCAACCCCCGGGGTTGGCGTGAACTCTTCGGGTGGGACGAACCTCTCGACCGTCTACATTCGCGGTGTAGGGTCGATGTATCCCATGAGCCTTGATGACAGTGCGGCAACATTTACATTGGACGGCAGCCCGTTGAGTGCACGGCATATCTCGCTGGGAACGCTCGATGCGGAGCGGATCGAGATCCTGAAGGGGCCACAGGGCACGAAATCTGCTGCTGCAGCTTTGGCTGGGACCGTCAATGTCATCACTGCAAAGCCGAGCCGTGCGTTGGAAGGGTATTTGCGTAGTGAAATGGGTCAAGAGGGGCAGTACCTTCTGGAGGGGGCCGTGGGTGGTCCGTTGTCGGAAAGCCTGAGCGGTCGGGTGGCGCTGCGTTATTCCGGCAGTGAGCATTGGGTGGAAAACAGGCAGACGGGCCAGCCGGTAAGCGATCCGAAGGAGCTTGCGTTTCGTGGCTCGCTTCTTTGGGAGGGGCAACAGGGAACATCGGCTTTGTTGACCTATGAGCATCAGAAGATCGAGGCATTGCCCAATTTGATAATGCTCAAGCCCTATAATCGTTACGGTGAGCTTGATCTAACCCCGAACCTCTATGATCAGGTCGAAAAGTCGCTTGATCGCACAGCACTTCAGGTAACCCATGATTTTGGGGAAAGCCGGATTACCTCTCTCACGTCCTACCTGACAGGAAAAAATACGGAGGTCGCGGCGTATGACCGGATCCTCTATGGCGCACTTTATGGTGCGCCGGGAGAGTTCTGGAATATCGACGAGGCGCAAGAAATGGTCTTCAATCAGGACATTCGATGGGCGTCTTCGGATGGAGCTCCGTTTGAATGGGTTCTCGGCGCCTCTTTTGAACATTTCGATGGTTCTTATGATACACCGCGCAATACATACGGGACGTCCAGCGCGACGTTCCGCGATTTCGAAAGCGAGCGCTATTCGCTTTATGGTAATGTGACCTTTCCCCTCAGCAGCGATGTGAAGCTCAGCGCTGGGTTGCGTCAAACCTGGACCCAGTCCAGTTATAACGGTGCCTATCACGGCGGCGGTTCGGTTGTGTATGAGAACCGCTCGCGCAGTGAAGACTTTCTGACAGGGCAGCTTGGACTGTCATGGGATGTCGCGCCGGAAACCAGGCTCCATGCAAAAATCGCACGCGGTCATGTGCCAGGGGGCTACAATATCTACGCAACCCAGCCGGCCGACAGCGAGCCCTATCGAGGCGCGACGAGCGATTCTATTGAAGTTGGTTTCGCGACCGCTTTCGCAGACGGAGCCTTCGAGTTGAGTGGTGCGGTATTCGCCAATCGGGTCGAAGATAATCACTTGCTCAGCTATGACTCGGCAACTTACGTCGTGAGTGCCTTGAATGCTGATACGCGGAGCCGTGGCATAGAGTTACAGGGAACTTGGTATGCAAGCCCCTCGTTTTCGATTGGTGCCGGGCTGAGTTACATTGATGCTGAAATCACCTCCAATGTGCTCGGGATCGGCGACGGGGATGTGCATTCCGGCAACAAGGTGCCGGATGTTGCGCCCTGGACCGCTCATCTCTCGGCGAATTACAGGCAGGCTGTGCCAGCTCTTCTAGGGTTTGCAAATCCTATCCTTGACGCCCGGCTTGATTATAGTTTTGTCGGGAGCCGGCCAGCCGATCCACAGAACCATTTTGATCTTAATCCCTATCATAAGCTCGATTTGCGGCTGGGGCTGACGCAAGGGCAAACTGAGTTTTATGTCGCCGCGGAGAATTTGCTGGATGAGCAGATCGAGCTTTACGGCTACTATGCACCTGGCAGCGGTACAAGTTATGGGGGGATCGCCCGTGGACGCACAGTGACCGTTGGCGTGATGCACAGGTTCTGAACATGGCGGATGATCTGGGGTGCGAAGGCAGCGCCAATGTCTTAGGCATGCGTCAATGGGCTCTTCTCGCAAGCCTCTATTCGACGCAATATCTCGGCCTGAACTTTTTCGTGGTCGCTCTGGTGGCAATCCTCCGGAGCGAGGGAGCCGAGCTCGACACATTGGGGCTGGTCTACATGCTCGGGTTGATCTGGCCGCTCAAACTACTCTGGGCGCCGATGATAGATCGCTTCACGATAGGTCGAGGCGGCCATTTTCGCGGCTGGCTCCTGTTGACGCAGGGACTTTTGGTCTTGCTGTTGCTAGCAATTGGTAGGTTCGATGTGATCGACGATTTTCCGCTTGTCTATGCGCTCTGTCTTGCCGTGGCCTTACTGGCTGCGACTCAGGACATCGCCGTGGACGGACTGGCATGCCGTCTCCTGCCGGAGACCCGTCGTGGTTTGGGGAACGGATTGCAGATCGCTGGTGGTCTAGCGGGCAATATGGTGGGCGGCGGTCTGATTCTGATGCTCTATCCTCAGATCGGTTGGGCAGGCTGTTTGACACTGCTCGCTGCCCTCACAGCCATTTCTGCGGTGCAGCTTATTGGATTCGAGGAGCCCGCCTGGCGGCGATCCGGGGATGCGACGGGTAAGCTCTATCGCAGGATGATGGTGTTCTGGTGGCAGCCAGGGCAGAGGTGCTGGTTGGGGATAATTCTGCTCGTTTCGGCATCAAGCGGAATGGCTTATGCTGTTCTGATGCCGCTTTTGGTAGATCAGGGATGGGGGCCAGCGCGAATCGGCTTAGTGGTGAATGTGCTCGGCTCCATTGCTGGCCTCGTCGCAGCCCTGATCAGTGGATGGCTGATGTACCGTTTCAGTCGTCGCGACGCGCTGGTTCTGGGGGTGGGCTTTCAGATCATCGGGATCACTGTGCTTCTTTTGCCGGCCTGGGGTATGACCCAAGCAGCGGCGATGGGTGCGATTGTATATTTCCTTTGCTATAATCCGGTCTCGGTTGTGATGGCAGCCATGATGATGGACCGCGCCGCGCCGCAAAGCGCTGCCACGGATTTTACCCTGCAGTTTACGTCCGGACAATTCGCCGCGATTGCGGCCATGTCCGCAGGTGCGCCCATGGCCGCTCATATTGGGTATGGAGGCGTTTTGGGGGTCGCTCTCGGGACCGGATCGATGGCTTTGTTGCTGTCCGTGGGGCTCGGTCGAAGCCGAGCCGCAGGATGAAGCGCTGGCGCGATTCGGGCTTATGCGTGTTTTCCCGTATCGAGCGGGGGTTTCGACAAGCGCAGCATCTCTGAAGGTGTTTGGCCGAAGCGCCGTCGAAAGAGGGTCGTGAAATGACTCATGCTGTCATACCCAACGATCAGCGCGGCGTCCGTAACGGTGCTGTCGCCTTCAATCAAGAGCTTGCGGGCTTCGCTCAAACGGCGTTCTTGCAAAAACCCATAGACTGCATATCCGGTCTCGGCGCGAAAGCTCCGTTTCAGGCGGTTATGGGAAATGCCTGCCGCTATGGCGAGTTCGGGAACCGTCCAGCTTCGACTCAGATCGCTATCCATCAAGGCGATAACTCTTTGTACAGCTCTTTTGTCGCGCGTGAGTATTGCCGTCGGAGCGGATTGAGCAGCAAGCGCGCGGATCGCTTGGTCGATGATGTCGAGCGATCGGGCTTCCACGGTGAGATCGGCGGTGCCGGACATGCCCGATTGGAACAATGCCTGCGCGTTGGCCATCAGACGTGGCGGCATGGGTAATATGCCGGTCCAGACCGAAGGGCTTACAGCAGTCGAATAGGGATGTGCCGAGCCAAGGGCCTCAACGGACTGCGGGCCGCCCAGAGCTCTCCACAAGGGAGGCGAAAGCCTGATGTCGATACCACGAAATCGCGAAGAGGATTTCAGCCGGTCCTGCCCGGATGCGCCTTCAGGCGCGATCATGCAGTAGAAGCCGGGGCGAAACGGGATCGGGCCGTATTGCGCGTTTCCTTCGGTGATCCAGCCGGTGCCGGTGGCTTCGAACAGAATGTTAAGTGCGACACAGGGAGCCGTATGCATCTTAGCATCTGTGTTGGCATTGATCTCCATGTCGAACAAGGAGATCGTCAGCCCCTTGCGCGCGCCGAGGATACGATAATTGCCGCTTTCCGGTACACCGCTGGGAGATGGTGTCAGCGGCTGCGGCCCCAGAACCGCCACCTCATGCGGTTCGGCATGGGCGAGTTGGCGCGTTTCAATCTGAAAGCCCATTCTAGTGCTCTCCGAAAATAAAAGTCTGATCCCATTATCAGAATACCCGATCACAATAGTCAACTTTTATATTTCGGTATACGCCCCTGAAAACACAACGAATCCAAGGTCGGTCCAAGAACGTGCAAGTTTCAATATCATCAAGGCGAACTGTTTGGATGCCTGCTTTTGCTCTCGTCGGGCTCTACGCCGCGCAATCCATCACCGGCAGCATGGTCCAAAGTGCCTTGCCCGTGGTTTTACGTGACGCCGGGGTAGCGCTAGACCGGATTGGTTTGTTGTCGTTGTTGTTTTTGCCCTGGGTACTCAAGGTGTTCTGGTCCCCACTGGTTGATCGCTTTTCCACCCCGCGCCGATGGATCTTGATGTGTCAGGGCCTGTTGGCGCTGAGCTATGTAATCGGCGCGGCATTCGCGCCTACGACGCAACTTGCGGCGCTGTTGCCAGTGGTCTTCGTGATGGCGCTTTTGGCCGCGACACAGGACATCGCGACCGATGCCGCCGGTGTGCATGCCACCACCCGCCAAACGCGATCTCTTGCCAGTGGCGCGAGCACGGTCGGGGGCTATGCCGGCTTCCTGATCGGCGGTGGCTTGTGGCTCTGGGTCTACGCTCGGGCAGGATGGGAGCTCTCGATGGTCTTTCTAGCGGTTGCCATGCTGTTGCTTACGCTCCCGGTGCGCGCGTTACGGATCGAACGTCCTGAAGGCACGACGAAGCGGCCATCGTTGCGCCACAGCCTCAAGAACCGGACTTTGATACGCGGGGTCGGTTTTCTTCTGCTGTGGCAAAGTGCGGTGCGGCTCGGTGCGGCGATGACCGGCCCCATGCTTGTGGATGCCGGTTTTTCGCTGGACGCGATTGGTTGGTTGCGCGGTGCGGGCGGCATGATCACCGGCCTGATAGCCGCAGTCGCCGGTATGCTTATGTGCCGACGTTTCGGCACCCGTTCCGTGCTGCTGTCGGCGGGGCTCGGTGTGGGGGCTTGTTGCGTAGGGCTTGCAATCTGGGCGGTTGCGCCCGGTGCTCTCTGGGGGCTGGCAACACTTCAGCTTAGCCTGTCTGCGCTGACGGCGATTTCCTTCGTGGCTCTTTATGCCGAGATGATGAACTGGTGTGCGCCGGACCAGGTTGCAACCGATTTTGCACTGTTGCAGAGCCTCGACGCCGGACTCGCTGTAATCATTGGGATTCTGGCCGGACAGATTGCGCAGCACTTGGGTTATGCGCCTGTCTTCGGTGGGGCCGTGGCATTGCTTTTCTGCGCCCTGCCGCTGGTTCGGCGCTGTATGGGCAAGCCTTTGCCCCCTGAAATTTCTTTGAACAATGTGGAGATAGCCGAATGAATCGCAGCCTATTCAATACGGTCTGTGTTGCGGCGCTGACCTTTGGCGCAGCGCCTCTGACCGCTCAGGAAACCTCGAACGACGACGTGTTCGAACTCGGAACGATCTATATCGTGGGAGCCAAGCGGCCTCAGGATGCGCTGAGCTTTCCGGGCACCGTCGCGCAAGCCGATGCGTCGGAACTGAGCGGGCGCGGGGTCCAGACGGTGGCGGATCTTGATCGTGTCTTTCCGGGGCTTGCGGTCGATACACGGTCATCCCGGGTCTATTCGAACTTCACCCTCCGTGGCCAGTCCTCGCTGGATTATTACAGCACGTCGGTGCAGGTCTATGTCGACGGGCTGCCGCAGGATCCGGCGGTTCTTGCGCAGATGTTCCCCGGCGCTCTGGAAAGCGCTGAAGTCCTCTATGGACCGCAAGGTAGCCTCTACGGGCGTGGTGCAGTCGGTGGTGTGATCAATGTGACCACCCTGAAGCCGGGTGAGGGTGATCGCTTCTCCTATTCACTCGGCGGTTCCGAGGAAAGCTATCAGGCGCAACTGCGCGGGGAACTGCAATTGGCGGAGGGTCTCTGGGCCGACTTTTCACTGGCCCGCAACGACGTGGGGGATGACCTTCAGGTTATGGGCACGGGAGAGGATGTGGGCGGCACCGTCGAAGATCGCGCGCAGCTGCGACTGCGTTATGCGCCCGAGGGTAGTCCGCTCGACATCACATTCAGTGCAGCGTGCAACGAAGTGGAGTCCAGCGAGGAACAGTTCGTCATGGGCACGGCGCTGGCGGCCCGACAAGCGGTGCCGTTTCCTTCGAAATATTCGCATGATACCAATAGCTTCGGTCTCACGGTTGATTACGATCTCGGCTGGGCGACATTTTCCTCGCTCACGGGTTACCAGGACCGGTTCCTCGATCGGACGATTTTTGGCTCATACACCCCGGAATGGCAGGAAACCCTGACGCAGGAATTCCGGCTTTCCTCCGCGACAGGTGGACCTGTCGAGTATGTGGCGGGCTTGTTCTATTCGAATTCCGAATTCCGCCGTGAAGCCTACGGTTCGACGACGACGCAGAAGACCGAAAGCTATGCAGCCTTCGGGGATCTGACCTGGCATGCCACGGACCGGTTGGATGTTGTTGCCGGGGCACGCTGGGATTTTGAGACCACCGATGCAACCGCGACTGGCGTAGTCACCATGCGGGGCAGCGATGATTGGAACGCGTTTTCTCCGAAGCTCGGGCTGAGTTATTCAATTACACCGGAGTGGCAGGCGTACGGGATCGTGAGCAGTGGATTTAAGGCGGGCGGGTTTACGCGCACGCTGACCCCTGCGAATATCGCATATACCTATGACCCCGCGACGACTTGGAACGGCGAGGCGGGCCTGAAGTACCGGTCGAACAATGGCACGATCGAAGCCTCCGTCGCAGCCTATTACAGCGTGACGGAAGACTACCAGATGTTCGTGGGTACGGCCCCGGCGCAATACCTTCAAAACGTGGGCGAGGTGACAGCCAAGGGTATTGATGCGACCCTACGGATCAACCAGGGGCCTTGGGGGCTGAGCGGTGGCGCTACGTGGGGAGAGTCGCGTTTTACCGATTATGACAGCAGTGCGACGCCGGGTCTTTCCTATCAGGGGAATGATGTTCCCTATGCGCCGGAGTTTACGGCGCGGCTGGCGGTCGATTACACGCATGAACTGGGGGCAGGGCGTGGCCGTCTGATCCCTCGGTTGGGGCTCAGCTATCAGGGAGATATCTGGTTCGACGAGGCCAACAGTATCGGTCAGGACGGGTATTGGCTGGTTGATGCCGGGCTCGCCTGGGAAATGAGCAACGGTGCTGTTCTGGATCTCTATGCCACGAACCTGACGGACGAGACCTATGCCTCCTATGGCTTTGACGCCAGCAGCTACGGGTTGGGCGATGTGTATCAGCTCGGACGCGGGCGCGAGATCGGTATCCGCTTGACCCAGAGGTTCTGAGCAATGCGTGTCCTCGTTCAGGGTGCCGGGCCGGCAGGGGTGGCGCTCGCCCTTGCTCTCCGAAGGCATGGGATTGTAACGCACCTTGTCGACAGAGCCTCGGCGGATCGGCGCGACGGTTTCGCGGTGGGGCTTCACGGCAGCGGCCACCGCGCGGTGGAACAGTTGGGGCTGCTGCCTGCCTTGCAGGCGCAGGCCGTGCCTCTTGGCGAGGCGCGCTATCTCTATGCCGATGGACGTGAGCACTTTCGCTATGACTATCGCCGGATCGCGTCAGCGATGAACGGGCGAATGCTGATGATTATGCGCGATGCTTTGCAGGACGTGCTGATCGGGACGGCGAAGGACATCGACATCCGCTTCCAGCTCAGTGTGAGTGCGTTGGAGCAGGATGCTGGCGGTGTTTCCGTTGCGCTCAGCGATGGCAGCGAAGAGCGATACGATGCAGTCATCGGCGCGGATGGCTATCGCTCCGGCGTGCGGCGGCTGGTCTTCGGTGATAGCGCCGATCCTGTCCGCAACCTTGGCTATCGGATTGCCGCCTGGCATTGCCGCCCAACCAAACCGCTGAAGGCATCGGTGGTCGGGATGGCGGATGTCGATCGCCACGCCACGCTCTACGCCCTTCCGAACGGCGAGGCGGCCACGCTGTTCTGCTGGCGCGATACGGACGAACAGCGGTTGAACGCTGCGGAACGGCAAAAGCGGATATTTGAGGTGTTCGGCGGCTGGGCCGAACCGGTCGCCAGCGCTTTGGGCGACTGTGCCTATTGGGAAGGCTGTTTTGTCGATACCGTGTCCCAGATCGAAATGCCGTGCTGGTCGAAAGGGCGGGTGGCACTGTTGGGGGATGCGGCTTGGTGCCCGACGTTCCTGTCCGGACAGGGTACCTCGCTGGCGGTGGCCGGGGCTGTGGTGCTGGCAGAAGAGCTCGCCGACCAAGCGCCCCAGATTGCATTTGCATCCTACGAACGCCGACTGCGTCCGGCTGTGACCAGGGTTCAGGCCGGTTCCCGGCGTATTGCTGGACAATATGTGCCAACCAGTGAGCGTTCCATGCGGCTGCAGGGCTGGCTGGCACCGGCGCTGTTTTCCAGGCTGCTGCTTCCCATCGTTGCGCGACGGATGGCACTCGCACAGATCGAATTTGATACATTCGTATAAATTGAAACATAGTGTTGCAAAATAGTTTGCGTACCGCTACTGATTGTTTTCGACTCATTCACTCAGTTATTGGGGGCGCCGGATGGCAGTGTCTGAAAACGTCGAGCGGTCGGCTGCAAGCGAAGTGCCAGAGCGGCCTGACTTCTTTGCCAGCCTGAAACTCCTGATGCGGTACGGGGAGGGTGCAAAGCCGCTTCTCGTGTTGTCGGCGCTCCTGGCGACCGGCGCCGTGGTGCTGGAGTTGGTGCCGATCTGGGTCGTCTGGCGATTGGTGATTGCGCTGATTGACGGGACCGCCTCTGCAGGACTCTTCGCGAGCTACGCGCTGATCGCCCTGGCGGCGGTGATCGCGGGGTATCTTCTTATGGGACTGGCCTTGGGGCTGAGCCATGTCGCCGCCTTCCGGCTGATACATGCGTTGCGGCTGGCCATGGCGCGTCATCTTGCGCGGCTTCCGATGGGCTGGTTCGCGGGGCGGCGGTCCGGCGGTGCGAAAAAGCTGATCGTGGATGAGCCGGAGCGGCTGGAGATCCTCGTTGCGCATGGGCTGCCTGAAGGTGTGTCGGCCATCGGCACTTGGCTGGCTGTGACGATCTGGCTGTTTGCCGTCGACTGGCGCATGGCGCTGGCGGCTATCGTCCTCGCACCCGTGGCGTTCGGCCTGATGCTGTCCGCCATGGGACGCACCTCGCGGATGGTCGGGCAATATCAGGCCGCCGGTGAGCGCATGAATGGCGCGATTGTGGAGTATTTGGCCGGGATGGCGGTCATCAAGATCTTCAACCGCAGCGGCGAAAGCCTTGGTGAGGCCGCTACTGCGGTGCGCGACTACGCGGCGATAGAGACGGAGATGGGGCGCCAGTTCGTGCCGCGCGGAGCGCTGTTCTATACGCTGGTGGTGGCCAACATCTGCGTGATCCTGCCTGTTGGCATGCTGTTGATGCGCAGCGGCACGCTGAATCTGACGGGGCTGGCTTTCTTCGTCATCCTTGGAGCGAATTACAGTCAGCCGCTGCTCAAGCTGTTCAATCTCTTCCACAATATGGCGCATATCTCGATGGCGTCGACGCTGATTGAAGACGTGTTGGGCACCCAGACCCAGACCGATACCGGGAAACGGATCGAACTGCCGAACCGCGAGGTCAAGTTTGAGAACGTGCGCTTTGGGTATGACGCCCATGAGGTGATCCATGACGTCAGTTTCACTGCCGGGGACGGCGCGGTCACGGCACTGGTCGGTCCCTCCGGGTCGGGCAAGAGCACGCTGGCCAGTCTGATCCCGCGGCTACACGACGTATGGGAGGGGCGGATCACCCTAGGCGGCACGGATATCCGTGACATCGGGATCGACCAGTTGATGGAGGAAGTGGCCTTCGTGTTCCAGGACACCTTCCTGTTCAGTGGTACGATTGCCGAGAACCTCCGCCTGGGCAAAGCCGGCGCGACCGAAGCAGAGCTTCATGCCGCTGCCCGCGCCGCACGTGCGCACGCGTTCATTACTGCGCTGCCCGATGGCTATGAGACGAAGCTGGGCGAAGGCGGTGCGGCGCTCTCCGGTGGGGAGCGCCAACGCCTCGCCATTGCCAGGGCCATCCTGAAGAACGCGCCAGTCATCGTGCTGGATGAGGCCACGGCCTTCGCCGACCCCGACAGCGAGGCAGCCATCCAGGAGGCGCTGAGCGAGCTGGCCAGAGACCGCACGCTGATCGTGGTGGCGCATCGGCTGCACACGATCATGGGAGCCGACCGGATCGTTGTGCTGGATCAGGGGCGATTGGCCGAGACCGGGCGGCATGGGGACCTGGTTGCACAGGGCGGGCTCTATGCCCGGCTCTGGGCAGATTACACGGCGGCTCAGGCAATCTCGCTGCGCGGCAATCAGGCAGCGGAGGCAGCCCAATGAGCATGGTGGAAGACAGGGTCGCAGTGCCCGAAAGCCGATCGGATATGGAAAGCCTTAAACGCGCTTGGCATCTGGCCGGACCGCTCAAGGGGCGGGTGGCGCGCGGCGTGCTGTTTCGGTTCCTGCAAAGCATGATGCTGGGCCTGAGCTTTGGTGTGATGGTCTGGGTGGTGACCGGCCTGGCCGAGGGCCGGGCGCTGACCGCGGCCTGGATATGGCAGTCGGCCGGTTTGATGGCGCTGTCGCTTCTCGGGCAGATCCTCTTCGGCTATCTCTCGGTCCGTGCCTCCTGGCTGTCGTCCTACGAGGTGGCCGGGCATCTGCGGCTGCGCATCCTCGAAAAGCTGCGCCACCTGCCGCTCGGGTTTCATCAGACGCGGCACCGGGGCGATACGGTGACGGTTCTGACTTCTGACATGCAGATGCTGGAGAGCTTCTTCTCCGACGGGCTGCCGCGCATCTCGCAGGCGCTTGGTCTGCCGGTGGCGATCTTCCTTGTGCTGCTCACACGGGACTGGGTGGTGGCGCTGGCCACGGCGACCTCGGTCCTCGTGGCGTTGCCGGTGTTCTTCGGCACCTCGCGGCAGCTGTCGAAATTGGGCATCCAGCGGCAGGACATGCAGGCCGAGGCCGGCGCGCGGATGATCGAATTCGTGCAGGGCATGGGGGTGATCCGCGCCTTCAACCAGGTGGCGCAGGGACAGGAGAGCTTTCGCAAGGCGATCGACGATTTCCGGGATATCTCCATCCGCATGGTCGCGCAACTGACGCTGCCCATGGCGCTTTTCGGTATGATCGTCATGCTGGGGGCGCCGCTGGTGATCTGGGTGGTTGGCGGACGTCTCAATACGATGGAGACGGGCACTGCCATCACGGCGCTCCTGCTCCTTTTTTCCATGTATGCGCCGCTGCTGTCGCTTCTGGGCGTGATGGAAGCTGTGCGCATGGCCGATGCCTCGCTGATCCGCATGGATCGCATCCTGTCCGCCCCCGACCTGCCGGAGGTCGCCGATGCCGCGCCATCGGGTTTCGAGGTCAGTTTCGACCGCGTCGGGTTCGGCTATCGCCCGGGCGAGGTGGTGCTACACGACATTTCCTTCACCGTGCCGGAACGTTCCATGACGGCCATCGTCGGGCCGTCCGGTTCTGGCAAGAGCACAATCCTGAACCTGATCCCGCGCTTCTGGGACGCAGGCAGCGGGCGCATCACTATCGGAGGGGCTGATGTGGCGTGGATCGGCGAGGCCGGGCTTTCCAATCTCGTGACTATGGTGTTTCAGGATGTCTATCTGTTCTCGGGCACGATCCGAGACAACATCGCCGTGGGCAAAGCTGGAGCCACCGAGGCAGAGATCGAGGCGGCGGCCCGTGCCGCGCAGGCGCATGACTTCATCTCTCGCCTGCCGCGGGGCTACGACACCCAGGTGGGTGAAGGCGGGGATGCGCTTTCGGGCGGTGAGCGGCAGCGGATTTCTATCGCGCGCGCCATCCTGAAGGATGCCCCCATTGTGCTGATGGATGAGGCGACAGCGGCCATCGACCCGACCAATGAGCGCGCCATCCAGACAGCGCTGGCACGGCTGGTAGAAGGGCGCACGCTGATCGTGGTGGCGCATAAGCTTTCGACCATCCAGTCCGCCGACCAGATCCTTGTTTTGGACGAGGGCAGGATCGTCGAACAGGGAGTGCACCAGGCGCTGCTGGAGGAGCGGGGTCTTTATGCGCAGCTATGGAGCCATCGCGCGAAGGCGGCGGAGTGGACACTGGACGGCTGACATCTGGCGATGTCTGCGCGATTGCCCTAAAACCAAGCCATGCCAAATTCCAGCGATGCCAGTAAAACTGAATCCCGGCGGCGCGGGCGGGGACGCCCCGCACGCCTATCGCGTGAACAGATTGCCGGGGCGGCGCTTGAAGTCGGGCTTGATAAGGCCACTGTGACAGCCTTGGCTGCACATCTTGGGGTCGATCATTCCTCTCTCTATCGGCATGTCCGAAACCGGGATGCCATTGTAGCTCTGGCTGCGGAGATGGCGATTGCCGAGCTCGATTGGCGCAGCCCAACGGGCGCAGACTGGCGTGTTGAGTTGATTAAGCTGACAGATGCCATCTGGGAGCTTTATCAGCGCCATCCAGGGCTGGCCGAGGCGTTTCGCACAATGGAGATTATGCCGCAATCCGGGATCCGTGCCTTTGCCGAGGCGGTGTCCCGGCTGCAGGCTCATGGCTTCTTGCTGGAGGACGCGGTGCTGGCGATCGACACGCTGGTCGATCTGGTGGGAGATTGTTTCCTCGGCTGGCACGCGCTTGGACAAGCCGATAGGCAACAAGGTACCCGGATGGATGCCATGGTTGCGCAATGGCGGCGAGAGGCCTGTGCTTTGCCCGATCATGCCGAACAGATCGGCGGCATGATCACGGTGATGCAAGGTGGTGCGCGGCCCTGGTGGGAACGTAAGCGAGATCTGGTACTCGACGGGCTGCAGCAGCGCTATTCGCCAACCACGCGATAGCGCATTGTTTCATGTGAGGGTTATAGTCCTGCCATGGGGTGCCACCAGGCGTGTCGGATCGTGGCTAATTTCAACAAGCGCGAAAGGATATGTTGCGCGGCGTTCGATGACCAATTCGCGGCTATGCTGCCATGCCGGCAGGTCTAGCCCACCGAGCGCCTCATCCAGAAGCACGATATCTGGCCGAACGATAAGCGCGCGAAGCAAGGCTATCCGTTGGGCTTGCCCTTTTGATAGGTTGCGAGCTGGGTTGTCGCGAAACGCTTCCATCTCGACACAGCGCAACAGATCCTCAGCCTCTGCTTCGAATCCGGGCGCGACGAAGAGAAGGTTCTCCAAGACCGACAGATTTGCCAGGAGCCGGGGTTCGGAAAAACAATAGCCGATGCGGCACGCGTGAGCGGTGATTTTGCCCGAAGTCGGGGCCTCCAACCCGGCGATCAACCGCATCAGGCTGGTCTTTCCGGCGCCACTTGGTCCGCATAGACGCAGATTTTCTCTAGCTTTGATGCGCAGAGTCACGTTCCGGAAGGTTGGGTTCGGACTACCCGCGTAATGCAAGCTGGCATCTTCGGCAGCGAAGAGAATCATGGGCGTGGCCTTTCACGCAGCAAAAGGCCTAGCCCGGTGTCTGCGAGGCCGATCAGCGCAAGGATCAGGATCACGAGCGCAAAAAGGCGGTCGGTTTGAAGCCAGCTCTGTGCGCGTTGCACCGCCGCTCCGAGACCCTCGGCCCCTGAAAGCAGTTCTGTCAGCAGGGTAACGCGCAGGGCATTAGCCACAGCGATCCGCAAGGCCGGGCCAAGGGCGGTCCATACGGCAGGTAGGGCGATTCGGTGTAACTGTCTCATCAACGGTACGCGGAAGACGCGCGCCATTTCGGCCAGATGCGAGTCGATATTGCCCGTGCCCTCGGCGACGGCGATCTGGAACACTGGCAGCAACAGAACCGCGACGGTGAGGATGACAGTGAGGGGGCCGCCATCGAACCACAGGATGAACAGGATCGCGAGGATCGGGGCGGGCATTCCCATCAGGATCAGTCGTAACGGTGCCGCCAGGGCCGAGATTACGGGCCAGCGCCAGCCTGCCAATCCAAGTGGAGCTCCGAGGGCGAACGCTGATGCGAGCCCCGCTGCTGCCCGACCAAGGCTGGGCAGCAGCGTGTCAGTCCAAAATGAGGGCTCCGTGAGGAGCGTCCAAAGTGCTGCAGCCACGGCCAGAGGGCCCGGCAGAATGGCTGGCAGGCTGTTGCGCGCCGCCAGTGACCAGATCAAGCCAAGACTGGCTAACCCAGTCAGGAAGGCGATGCGCTGCATCACGGCCCGTAGAGCGTGGAGTTGGGAAGGGCACCGCCGATCGCGGCTGGTTCGACCGTAAGGAGTTCACCGTAGAAGCCGGACAGCACAGCCGCATTTTCGGGCATAGGTAGGCTATGCGGTCCGATCCGGGAAAAGCCTTGGGCTGCCTGCCTCATGTTCGGGAAATGCAGATCGAGCAGGGCAGCAGCCGTGCTCGGCTCGGTGGCGAGCTTGGCAAACGCAGCGCCGTAAGCAGCAATAACCTCTGGCCTACCATCGAACGCGCGGTTCACGATCACCACGCCGGCGGGGGGGCAATCGACGAGCGCCGTCGCCCCTCGCCAGAGCGCGCACAGATCGGCGCGCCGGGTTAGGCTAGGGTCCTGCGCCAGCGCCAGCGTTGCCATTGGCTCGGCCAGCAGAGCGGTATCGGCACGCCCGGCTAAGACGAGCTGCATTCCGGCCACAAGGCTGCCTGTATAGAACGGGGTCCAGCTTTCCGGCCCCGGCGCTGCTATTCGGTGCATCAACAGATCGGGCAGATAGCCCTTAAAAGGCAGGGCGAGCGTCGTACCGGAGAGGTCCTCGAGCCGTTCGATCGGCGCGCCGCGGCCGACGATCGACAAACTGCCCTCGGTGATTGTGGCCGAAACGATCTTCAGGTTTAGCCCGTTCGCCGCGAAGATTGCCGCCACGGGTGCCGGGGCGATTGCCATTAGAGGCTCGTCCGCCATGAGCCACTTGCGCAGTTCCTCGGGGGTGGTCCAAGGTCGGAAGGTGAAACTGACCCCATCGACCGGCTGAGTTTCGGCCAGTGCGATCAATGGAGCACTCTCCCAGATCGGAGGACCAGAGAGCGTGATCTCATCACTGAGGGTGCGGACCGGGAGAAGGAGCAAAAACAGGCAGAGAATGCGCATATCAGGCCTCCTTGCGGGCGGCGTCCAATCGGAAGCGACCGAAGGGAGTGGAGAGCCTGTCGGAACTCGGGCGCCGCAGGCCAGCGGCAGTCATAGCCTCGGCGATTTCCCCTTCTGCGAAGGAGACATCGCGCTGGCGCAATCCTGGCATCAATCGGCCGATCACATGTTCAGGTGGGGCCGTGCGATCATCGGTCAGCGCTTCATGAAAGCTGAGCAACACTCCGCCGGGGGCAAGGTGTTCTGCCAACCGGCAAATTAACGCGGGCAGACCTTGATCATGGAAGTAGAGTGTCATCGAACACCAGATGACGTCGAAGCATTTCCCAGGGAGAGCACCATTGTAACTTCCAGGAACCAGGGAAAGAGGCAGATCGGCAGCCTCCTCTGCGATCCTCTCTATCACCGGTGGAAGGTCAAACAGTGTAATGGAGAGATCGGGTCGCAATGCCAGCAGCCTGCGAGCCAACACCGCTGAACCAGGACCGATTTCCAGCAGGTTTTGCGTATCAGGCCACTCCGGCAGACTGGTCAAGCAGGGAATCATCGCATCTGCGGCAACGGAGCGATGAAACGCTGCGAGAGAAAGGTAACTGGCGTCCCAATGCGTATCGTCGAACAGGCGAGTGTTGCCACCATGGGTGGCGCTGGCAATGAGGGTGCCGATATCGTTCAGCCCGGCGTGGCGCATGTCTGCCATAGACCTCAGGGTCGCAACCATGTTTCTCGGGCTGTCCTTGGCAACGAAAGGCAGGATGTCAGGGGCGGTGCGAAACCTGCCGCCGTCGGTCTGCATGAAATCAGCCGCGACCAGTGCCCGAAGCGTCAGCAGAAGCTGTGGCGGAGGCAGATCCATGCGCCGTGCCAGTGCGTCGGGCAGGATAAATGTCTCGCAGAGATCGAAGACGCCGCTGTCCAGAGCCCAGCCAAGCAGGGCCTGTCGGATCGGTCCCTCCAGCGTGTCCAACAGCAACCCCGCGCCTGACCGACGCTCCGAAGGCATATTGTACATTACCAAGTCATCCTCCAATTCAGCCCGACGGTACGGGGACTGCCATCCTCGACCACGGTGCCCCGGATCGTGTTAGCCGCAGTGCTGTAGTATTCTTCGTCAAACAGGTTCTTGGCCCAGAGAGTAAGCTCGCCTCCTCCGAACTGCCGGGTAATCTCGGCATTCACAGTCATGAAGCCTTCTTGCTTCAGGCTGTTTGCCGGGTCGAACCAGTAGCTTCCCGATCCGTGCAAGCTGATCTTTCCACTCCAGATATCTCCGACATGCGAGAGCGCAAGGCCCCAGGTCACATCCGGCGCCATCGGCAGGGCATTCCCTGACCAGTCGACCGCCATCACCGATCCTGTAGATATGTCCGTCGTCGTGGTCTGAAACGAGGTCGCCCGTGCCCTCTGCCAGCCAGCATTGGCGGTGAGTTCCCAGCCCCGGGCCAGGGGTGCGTTGAACTCTGTCTCGATCCCGTAGCTTTTCGCCTCGCCTGCATTCGATATATATTGAGCCGCGCCAGGGATTGTCTCGGTAATCTGCTTATCTTTGACCGTGGTATGGAAGGCGACAAGGCTAAGCGCTGCTCCGCTGGCAAATTCGTGCTTTACCCCGAGTTCCGCATTCCAACTGTATTCAGCGTCATAGCTCAGGCCATCGGCACTGTTGGCGAAAGCATAGTTGTAGCCTGCGGGCATATAGCCACGTGCATAGCTTGCGTGGATCGTGGTCGCATCGCTCACGTCATAGGCGAGCGTGAGCTTGGGGAGCAGAGTGGTCGAGCTGTCGCTGCCTTCATAACGCAGGTTCGCGGTCGGCGAAGAGAACCTCTGCCAGGCCTTTGATGAGACGTAATCGACCCGCAGGCCCGCCCCTATGCGGAACCGGTCTGTGAATGCATATTCAGCGAAACCATAGAGCCCGGCTCCCCATTGGTCGATCTCGGTGTGTCGGTCGGTCGACATGGCGCCGAGATTGAAATCGGCATCGGTGTTCTGCGTGAAAGCGTTGACACCCAACGTCCATTTCAGCGGCCCTTCGCTGTTTGAGGTCAGTCGGATGTCCTGTGAGAGGGCTCGGTCCTCGATATCCATTTCGGTAACGCCGAGAGGCAGTGAAGAACTGTCGAAATCCAGTGCGAATTCCCGGTCGAACGTGGTGAACCCGGTGATCGCAGTCAGGTCGAATCCGTCGAAACTGGTACCATATTCCAGTGCAGTCACACTCATACGGCGGTTTTCCCAGGAAGGGTCTGAATACACGCTTTCATAGCGGTCGGTTGCCAGCGGGCCGGAGACATAGCGAAACTGCTCCTTGTTGAAATCCTGGTCTTCGGCCATCGTAGTTAGCTTGAGGTAGCCACCGTCCTGCAAGTCCCACTCGAGACCCAGAAAGCCTGTCACGCGTCGGTTTTCTCCACCGTCATCCGCCCCTGTGACTGGATTGCTTATCACGCCGGGATCTCGGGCGACTTCCAGCCCGAAGGATAAGGCCGGACCGTTTGTGGCTTGCCCGGACCACAGGATCGACCCGTTGGCTCCGAGAGGCGAGGCCCCGGCATCCGATCCGGAAAGCCCGACGTTTATTTCCCAGCCTTCGCGACTGCCAGGCGCGATCGTCTCGAAGGTCAAGAGCCCGGCTTCGGAATTGCGTCCGAATATGGTGCCCTGCGGCCCTTTGAGCAGCGTGACATTCTCGACACCAAAAAAGTGCGGCAGTTGCATAGTGCCCATTGGTAGCGGAACACCGTTTACCGAATAGCCGACTGGGTCAGACAAGGCGTTGTCGAATGCCGACATGCCACGCACGACCAGGCGCTCTTGTGAATTCGCCCGCTGGAAGATTGTATTGGCCGATTTTTCCGTGACGGCATCAAGATCTGGGGAGATCGATTGCGACATGTCTTCTTCGTCCAGTACCGTTGCTGTCGCTGCGGCTTTGCGGGCGAGCTCTTCCCAGAAATTGGAGAAGATCGTGATCTCGCCAAGATAGATGATGTCATCATCCGCGATAGCGCGTTCCGGTATGAGGCCGGTCGTCGTAAGGGCTGTCGTCATGACGAGCAGCGTCGCACGGGTCTTTGGTGTTCGGGACATCGGGGCCTCCTTTGTTAGAGGTCCGTGCCATGGCCGGCAGCCAAAAACTTGTAACTGACAAAAATACTCTTGAATTTGCGAAAAGAGATTATTGATTTTGTTTTCCGGCACGTCGCCATGCACTTGCTGTGGTTCCGAAACGCTTGCGGAATACGTTAGATAGATGACTGGCATCGGAAAAACCGCAGTCTGCCGCGATTTCGGTAAAACTTCGATCTGTCTGACGAATCAGACGTTCGGCTGCTTCGATTCGCAACCGGCGCAAATGTTCGAAAACGGTTTCCCGTGTACGGGTTCGGAAGAGTTGGTTCAATGTAACACTGCTCAGACCAAACTCATGTTCAATCTCAGTCATTGTGATGGGTTCGGCCAGCCGTTCGCAGAGAAGTGCCGAGATTCTTTCAACCAAAAGGCAAGGATTGCGTGTCTCGGAACCTTGCTGGGGATGGGCCGCAACTTCCTCTAATGCATGACCCAATAGAGCAAGGCATTGTCCCTCCTTGCGCAATATGGCTGCAGGATCGGTTCTCTGGTCGAGCAAAGCAGTGAGCATCGCGCGACCCGGAACTGGCAGATTCAGACGCCGGACCCGCATCGGGCCAGGCAGGTTGTGCCCGAGCATGTTGGCCAGCGCCGGGCTCAATCGGGAGGCGTTCAGGGCGATGACAAGGTTCGAACAGCCTTCACCCTTTTCCACGATCCGTTTCAGTTGCATGCCGCCGGATCGGATCAGCCACGCCTGCCCACCGCTGATCTCATGCGCATGTCCGCGCGGGTCGACCAACAGCATTCGTCCGGAAAAATTGAAGGTTAGGATTACCTGGTCTTCGGGACGCCGTATGTCCCCGCTATGCCGCTGAGCGGACGAAAAATGGCTGTGCGCCAATACCAGTCCCGGTGAGATCCGAAGAACATCGACATGAGTACTACGATGCTGTCCCGGTAGGGTGACTGACGTAGTGCGACCAGCCTCGTAAGGGGTGAAACGATGAGGTTCGATCAACATCATATGACAGCCTAATAGGTACCATAGCGGATCACGGGAAATTGCATGTCCAGCAAAGGTGCAGTTTTTATAGATCGCTGGCTTAGGGCGGGCAGGAACAATCTGGGCGATTTCACGCACTTTGGCAATGATGGTTCGTCTGCGCACCGACAGTTACGATTTTCTGGTCGAATATGGTGACGCGGCCAGATTGGATATCGAGCGGCTTAGCAAGGCTGCGAGTGAGGCCGGGCAAGTTCCGCCGTTTTCCTGTCTTTACACGCCACGCTACTACGCCCCTTGGAAACCTGTTGAGCCCTAGGCATCTACGGCTTTCTTAATCGACCCCGATCCAGGGCGGCTTGTTGGAGGCGCCCGTAAGGGAACGGGGCCGGCATGGCGAAGACCGATCAGAGACCAGAGATGAACCAGAGAAGCGCGCGGATGCTGCGCACCGCGCTCGGGCCGGCGATCGCCGGGTTTCTGGACGACCCCATGACCGTCGAGGTGATGCTCAACCCCGATGGGCGGCTCTGGGTCGACCGACTTTCCGAGGGGCTGGCCGACAGCGGCAAGACGCTCAGCGCAGCCGACGGCGAGCGCATCGTTCGACTGGTCGCGCACCATGTCGGCGTCGAAGTTCATAGCCTGTCCCCTCGCGTTTCCGCGGAGCTCCCGGAAACCGGTGAGCGTTTCGAGGGGCTGCTTCCGCCCGTGGTCGCCGCTCCGGCTTTCGCCATCCGCAAACCCGCCGTCGCCGTCTTCACCCTCGAAGATTACGTCACCGCCGGAATCATGACCCGGATGCAGGCCGAGGCGCTGCGCCTGGCGGTTGCGGCGCGTGCCAATATCCTGGTGGCGGGGGGCACCTCGACCGGCAAGACCACGCTGACCAATGCGCTGCTCGCCGAGGTGGCCAAGACCTCCGATCGTGTCGTGATCATCGAGGACACCCGAGAGCTGCAATGCGCGGCGCCGAACCTCGTGGCGATGCGCACCAAGGACGGCGTTGCGAGCTTGTCCGATCTGGTGCGCTCCTCGCTGCGTCTGCGCCCCGATCGTATTCCGATCGGTGAGGTGCGTGGCGCCGAGGCGCTGGACCTTCTCAAGGCTTGGGGCACCGGACATCCGGGCGGCATCGGCACCATCCATGCCGGTACCGGCATCGGTGCGCTTCGTCGTCTCGAGCAGCTCATCCAGGAAGCCGTCGTTACCGTGCCTCGCGCCATGATCGCGGAGACCATCGATCTCGTGGCGGTTCTGGCCGGGCGAGGTTCCGAACGTCGTCTTGCTGAACTCGCCTGCGTCGAGGGCCTCGGGGCCGACGGCGACTACCGGATTTCACCTGCCATTTCAGGCCCCGCCATCCCTCACGAACAAGGAGATCCCGAATGATCCGTCACGCCCTGCGCATCCGCCAGCACATCGCCACCGCGGCCGCCGCCACCTATGTCAGCCTGTTCATCGCTCCGGCTGCGCATGCCTCCGGGTCTTCCATGCCCTGGGAAGCGCCTCTGCAATCCATCCTCGACTCCGTCGAGGGGCCGGTGGCCAAGATCGTGGCGGTGATCATCATCATCGTCACCGGTCTGACGCTGGCCTTCGGCGATACCGGCGGCGGATTCCGGCGCCTGATCCAGATCGTGTTCGGCATCTCCATCGCCTTTGCGGCCTCGTCCTTCTTCCTGAGCTTCTTCAGCTTCGGTGGCGGAGCGCTGATCTGATGGTGACGACCGTTGGCCCGCAGGGACACGAAAGGCTCCGGGGGAGCGTTTCGAGGGAGGAACGCCATGAGCGGTAGCGAATGGCAAAGCTTCGAGACCCTCGACGCGGTGCCGGGGTTCAGCGTTCCGGTTCACCGCGCGCTGACCGAGCCGATCCTCCTCGGCGGCGCCCCACGCTCGGTCGCCATTCTGAATGGCACGCTCGCCGGTGCGGTCGGCCTCGGGCTTCAGCTCTGGCTGGTCGGGATCCTGATCTGGGCCGTCGGCCACATTGCTGCTGTCTGGGCGGCCAGGCGCGATCCGCTCTTCGTCGAGGTTGCGCGCCGCCATTTGCGCATTCCCGGTCATCTCTCGGTGTGAACCCCCATGATGAATCTCGCAGAATACCGTCACACTGCCTCGCGCCTCGCCGACTATCTGCCCTGGGTGGCGCTGGTCGGGGAAGGTGTGGTCCTCAACAAGGACGGCTCGTTTCAGAGGACGGCGAAGTTTCGGGGGGCCGATCTGGACAGCGCCGTCGCGGCCGAACTGGTCGCGGTCGCCGGACGGCTGAACAACGCTTTCCGTCGCCTCGGTTCCGGGTGGGCGATCTTTGTGGAAGCACAGCGCTCTGAGGCCGCGACCTATCCGCTGAGCACCTTCCCGGATGCGGCATCGGCGCTGGTCGATGCCGAGCGCAAGGCCGGTTTCGAGGAGGAGGGGAGCCATTTCGTATCCGGCTATTTCCTGACGCTCCTCTGGCTTCCGCCTGCCGAGGACGCGGCGCGCTCAGAATCCTGGCTCTACGAGGGCCGCGAAACCTCAGGTGTGAACCCCTGGGAACAGGTGCGCGGTTTCATCGACCGCACCGATCGCGTGCTGGCGCTGCTCGACGGCTTCATGCCGGACTGCCACTGGCTCGATGACGCCGCTACGCTGACCTACCTGCATTCGACGATTTCGACCAACCGGCATCGCGTGCGCGTACCCGAGGTGCCGGTCTATCTCGACGCGCTCTTGCCCGATCAGCCGCTGGCCGGCGGGCTGGATCCGCGCCTGGGCAATCAGCATCTCCGCGTCCTGACAATCACCGGCTTTCCCGGCGTCACGACCCCGGGCCTGCTCGACGAGTTGAACCGGCTGGCCTTTCCCTATCGCTGGTCGACCCGGGCCATCCTCATGGACAAGCTGGATGCGACGAAGCTGCTGACCCGGATACGTCGTCAGTGGTTTGCCAAGCGTAAGAGCATCGCCGCGATCCTCAAGGAGGTGATGACCAACGAGCAATCCGCGCTGGTCGATACCGATGCCGCGAACAAGGCGGCTGACGCGGACATGGCCCTGCAGGAACTCGGCGCTGATGTGGCAGGCATGGCCTATGTCACGGCGGCGATCACAGTCTGGGACGAGGACGTCCGCCGCGCCGACGAGAAGCTGCGGCTGGTCGAGAAGATCGTCCAGTCCCGCGATTTCACCGCCATGACCGAGACGGTCAATGCGGTCGATGCCTGGCTCGGAAGTCTGCCCGGGCATGCCTATGCCAATGTCCGCCAGCCACCGATCAGCACATTGAATCTCGCCCATATGATCCCGCTCTCGGCGGTTTGGGCGGGGCCGGAACAGGATGAGCATTTCGGCGACGCTCCATTGCTCTACGCCAGGACCGAAGGCTCCACCCCGTTCCGGCTTTCTCTGCATGTGGGGGATGTCGGTCACACCCTCGTCGTCGGCCCGACCGGCGCGGGCAAGTCCGTGTTGCTGGCGCTGATGGCGCTGCAGTTCCGGCGGTACTCGCGCAGCCAGATCTTCGCCTTCGACTTCGGCGGCTCGATCCGCGCCGCTTCGCTCGCCATGGGCGGCGACTGGCATGACCTCGGCGGAGAGCTGACCGACGCGGCCGACACCTCCGTATCGCTACAGCCGCTGGCCCGGATTCACGAAACGTCGGAGCGCGCTTGGGCCGCCGACTGGATCGTCGCCATCCTGACGCGCGAGAACATCCAGATCACCCCGGATGTGAAGGAACATATCTGGACGGCACTGACCTCGCTGGCCTCGGCCCCTGTGGGCGAGCGGACCATGACCGGCTTGGCGGTCCTGCTGCAGTCCAACGATCTGAAGCAGGCACTCCGCGCATACTGCGTGGGTGGACCCTATGGCCGGCTGCTCGATGCCGAGACCGAACAGCTGGGATCGGCGGATGTGCAGGCCTTCGAGATCGAGGGGCTGGTGGGAACCGGCGCGGCGCCCGCCGTCCTCTCATACCTGTTCCACCGGATCGGTGATCGGCTCGATGGACGCCCCACGCTGCTCATCATCGACGAGGGCTGGCTCGCACTCGATGACGATGCCTTCGCGGAGCAGCTCCGCGAATGGCTGAAGACGCTGAGGAAGAAGAACGCCTCGGTGATCTTCGCGACGCAGAGCCTCAGCGACATCGATGGCAGTACCATCGCGCCGGCGATCATCGAAAGCTGCCCGACGCGGCTCCTGCTGCCGAACGAGCGGGCCATCGAGCCCCAGATCACGGCCATCTATCGCCGCTTCGGCCTCAATGACCGGCAGATCGAGATCCTCGCGCGGGCCACGCCCAAGCGCGACTACTACTGCCAGTCGCGGCGCGGCAACCGGCTGTTCGAGCTGGGCCTCAGCGATGTCGGGCTCGCACTCTGCGCGGCATCGTCCAAATCGGATCAGGCGCTGATTGCCGAGATCTGTGCCGGGCACGGCCAAGACGGCTTCCTCGACGCCTGGCTGAAGGCGCATGGCCTCGATTGGGCCGCCGACCTGATCCCTGACCTCACCAATCTCGCCATCGACGCTGACGGGGCCTCTCCGACCACCGCTGTTGTTGAGGACGCCGACATCGACCTTGAAGAAGAGGAGATTACACCATGACACGCAAGATCACGTTTCGGTTCGCCGGCCCGTCGCTGCTCGCTCTCGCGCTGGCGATGCCCATGGCCATGTCGCCCATCGCAGCGCCGCCCGCCCATGCGCTCTTCGGTATCGGCGGGGGGCCTTTCATCGTCTACGACCCGACCAACCACGCGGAAAATCTCCTGACCGCGGCGCGCGCACTGGAGCAGATCAACAACCAGATCGCACAGCTCCAGAACGAAGCGCAGATGCTGATAAACCAGGCGCGCAATCTCACCAACCTGCCGTATTCCGCGATCCAGCAGATCCAGCAGAACGTCAGCCGCACGCAGCAACTCCTGGCGCAGGCGCAAAACATAGCCTTCGATGTGCAGAGCATCGACCAGATGTTCCAGCAGGACTATGGCAACCTCTCCCTGACGGCGACCGACCAGCAACTGATCGCCGAGGCCCGGTCGCGTTGGGAGAACACCGTCGGTGGCCTGCAGGATGCCATGCGCGTGCAGGCCGGAGTCGTTGGCAATATCGAAGCCAATCGCGCCGAGATGTCCGCGCTCGTGGGGCAGAGCCAGAACGCGGTTGGCGCTCTGCAGGCCACGCAGGCGGGCAACCAACTCCTCGCACTGCAATCGCAGCAGCTATCGGACCTGATCGCGGTGATCTCGGCAAACGGTCGCGCCAACGCGCTGACCGAGGCCGAGCGCGCCACCGCTGCAGAACAGGGTCGCATCCAGCGCGAGCGCTTCCTGACGCCGGGCGCGGGCTATCAACCCGGCAATGCGCAGATGTTCAACTGAGGCCGGGAGGGGAGACGATGGAGGGGAAGATGCTGGCCCGGATCGCGGCCATCGTGTTCGTGGCGATCGCGATCACAGCCACGGTGATCGAGATGACACGCGAGGAAGCTCCCGTGCCGGCCAGCACCGCGCCCGCGCTCCAGCCGCCAGCCGATCCTCTCCGCGCGACGCTGCGCCGGTGCCAGCAGCTTGGCGAGGCCGCTTCCAGCGATGCCGATTGCCTCGCCGCCTGGGCAGAGAGCCGTGACCGGTTCCTTGGCCGGTTGCCTGCATCTGAAGCGCCACAGCGGTCGGGAGGCCAGTAAGCCATGGGTGGAACCGGCGTCATCGACAACTTTCTGGGCATCTTCACCAGCTATATCGACAGCGGGTTCGGGCTGCTCGGGGGTGAGGTGGCCTTCATCGCCACCACGCTGATCGTGATCGACGTGACGCTGGCGGCCCTGTTCTGGGCTTGGGGCGCCGATGATGACATCATTGCCCGGCTGGTGAAGAAGACGCTCTTCGTCGGCGTCTTCGCCTATATCATCTCCAACTGGAACAACCTCGCCCGGATTGTCTTCGAGAGCTTCGCGGGCCTCGGTCTGATGGCCTCGGGCACCGGATTTTCCGCCGCCGATCTTTTGCGTCCCGGCCGCGTCGCCCAGACCGGGCTCGAGGCGGGGCGGCCGCTGCTCGAAAGCATCTCCGATCTGATGGGCTGGGTCGCGGTCTTTGAGAACCTCGTCCAGATTCTCTGCCTGTTCTTCGCCTGGGCGCTGGTGATCCTCGCCTTCTTCATCCTCGCGGTTCAGCTCTTCGTCACACTGATCGAGTTCAAGCTCACGACCCTCGCGGGCTTCGTGCTGATCCCCTTCGGCCTCTTCGGCAAGACCGCCTTCATGGCCGAGCGCGTGCTGGGCAACGTCATCTCGTCCGGCATCAAGGTTCTCGTCCTCGCCGTGATCATCGGCATCGGATCCACGCTCTTCGGTCAGTTCACCGCCGGCTTCGGCGGCGTGACGCCGACCATTGATGACGCCATGGCGATTGTTCTCGCTGCCCTGTCTCTGCTGGGCCTCGGTATCTTCGGCCCCGGCATCGCCTCAGGTCTGGTGTCCGGCGGGCCGCAACTCAGCGCGGGGGCGGCCATAGGCACCGGCCTTGCCGTTGGTGGTGCTGCGATCGGCGCCGGAGGGGCGACCATGCTGGCTGCACGCGGAGCCGGATCTGCACTCTCCGGAGGCACCGCCCTCGCACGCGGCGGCGCTACCGCGGCGGGTGCTGCCTCGAGCGCCTACACGCTTGGCTCGATGGGCGGAGGAGGTCTCCCAGGCGGGATGGCTGGTGTAGCGCGCGCCGGGGCCGCTGCCGCGGCATCACCGCTCAAGAAGGCGTCCTCTCGCGCGGCTGGCGGCATCCAGTCCAGCTACGCCGAGGGCGTCAAGGGCGGTGTGGTGGCGACGGGCGGCACCACCTCGATGGGCACGGTCGGCGGCGCGGCGCCCGAGCCTGGCAGCTCCGGCCCGTCCGCCACCGATGGCCCGCCGGCCTGGGCGAAACGCATGCGCCATAGCCAGGCCGTGAGCCATGGCGTGCGCGCTGCCGCTCATGCCGTCCGGTCCGGCGACAGCCACGGCTCGGGCTCCTCCGTCAATCTCTCCGAAAGGGACCGCTCATGAACCTCTTCAGGCGTTCTGCCACGCATTATGGCAAGACACCTCAACCAGAGACGCCCTATCAGAGGGCCGCGCAGGTCTGGGATGAGCGTATCGGCTCCGCCCGTGTTCAGGCCCGCAACTGGCGCTACATCGCCTTCGGCAGCCTGATCCTGGCGGCGGGTTTTGCTGGCGCCCTGGTCTGGCAATCCGCGCGTGGCACTGTCGTGCCCTGGGTCGTTCAGGTCGACGCGCTCGGCGAGGCCCAGGCTGTCGTGCCAGCCTCCGCCGACTACGAGCCGACCGATCCGCAGATCGCCTTCCATCTCGGCCGCCTCATCGAACAGGTCCGGTCGATCCCTGCCGATCCGATCATCGTGCGGCAAAACTGGCTGCGCGCCTATGAGTTCACCACGGATCGAGGCGCGGCTGCGCTGAACGATTTCGCCCGCGCGAACGACCCGTTCACACGCGTCGGTCGTCAACAGATCGCTGTCGAGGTGTCCTCAGTCATCCGGGCCTCGCCGGGATCGTTCCGCGTCGCCTGGACCGAACGCCACTACGAGAACGGTCAGCTTTCCACGACCGAGCGCTGGACCGCGATCCTGACCGTCGTGATCCAGACCCCGCGCAGCGCCGAGCGCCTGCGCGCCAATCCCCTCGGAATCTATGTCAATGCGATCTCCTGGTCGCGGGAAATGAGCCAATGACTGAACAGCATCTGCATGCAACCAGGTCTCCGGGCGTCAACAAGCCCACCTTGGTGGCCTTGCTGCTTTGCGCATCCTTTCTGGCGGGGTGTGCCACTAACCGGGTGCCGGAATTCAGCTACGACGAGTCCGTGCCGCCGCTGCCCACTCCGCCCGCCTCGGCTGCCGCGGAACGTCCTTGGCCCCTGCATACGCCGCCGGTCTGGACAGTGGCGCATGGCGGAGCGGCGGCAGGCACACCGACCGGCCGTATTGAAAACGCCAATGCCGCCGCCCGGATCGAACCGCGCCGCGAGGGCTATTACAATGCGATCCAGATCTATCCCTGGTCGGAAGGCGCCCTCTATCAGGTCTATGCCGCGCCGGGTCAGATCACCAACATCGCATTGGAGCCGGGCGAGCGCCTGACCGGCGCGGGCCCGATCGCCGCGGGGGATACCACGCGCTGGATCATCGGCGACACGGAGAGCGGGTCCGGATCCACCGCCCGCGTCCACATCCTCGTCAAACCGACGCGGGACGACATCTCGACCAATCTGGTGATCAGCACTGACAGGCGGGTGTACACGATCGAGCTTCGTGCACGCGAGGCGCTCTACATGCCGTCGGTCGCCTGGGCCTATCCGGCAGCGCCCCGTGGCGGTCGACAAGCTGTGGCGACCGCGCCGACCATCCCGGCACCATCGGCCCGCAATCATCGCTACAGCTTGCAGATCCAGGGGGAAAGCCCACCCTGGCGTCCTGTCTCGGTCTTCGACGATGGCCGTCGTGTTTATGTCGTCTTCCCGGCTGGCATCGCCCAGGGCGAGATGCCGCCGCTCTTCGTGCTCGGTGCCGATGGAGAACCGCAGATCGTCAACAGCCGTATCCACCGGAACGTGCTGATCGTGGATCGCCTCTTCGGCGCCGCCGAGCTCCGGCTGGGAGCAGGAGACCGCCAGCAGGTGATCCGGATCGTGCGCATGGAGGAGCGCGAGGCGGATGCGCGGACGGAGGGCGATGCGCGAAGGGGAGGGGCGTCATGAGTGACACCGATCCTGCAGCTACGATGCGTCTGCGTCCCGATCCGCCGCGCGTGACCAGGCTGTCGCGCAGGGTTCTGGCCGGTGCCGGAGCGGTCGCGCTGTTCGGCATCGGGGGTGCTATGATCTATGCGCTCCAGACCCGTGAGGCCGGGCCGGGAGGCGGAGAACTCTATTCCATCGACAACCGACCGGCCGCGGACGGCCTGGAAGGGTTGCCCTCCGACTATACCGGACCGGTTCTGGGACCCGCACTGCCCGGTGACCTCGGGCGGCCGATCCTCGACGCGCAGGAGCGGGGAGTGCCCGTGACCCCGCCGCCGATTGTCGGCCCGACCGTCGATCCGGAAGCGGAGCGCCGCAGGGCAGAGGAGGAAACCGCGCGTCTGAGCGGTGTCTTCTTCCAGACGGCATCTGGCAGGGCAACGACGGCCGGGGTCGGCGTGAACCTTCCGGGCCTGGGGGGCTCCGAGCAACCTGAGGGAAACCGGCATACGGCTTTCCTCAACGATCAGGTGGATCGGCAGACCGTCGCATCGGATCGCATTCAGCCGCCAGCCTCGCCGTACATCCTTCAGGCGGGAGCTGTGATTCCGGCCGCGCTCATCACCGGCATTCGCTCCGATCTCCCGGGGCAGATCACCGCGCAGGTCACCGAGAATGTCTATGACAGCCCGACCGGATCACTGCTATTGATCCCACAAGGAACCCGCATCATCGGCCAATACGATGACGGAGTGACGTTCGGCCAACGCCGCGTGCTGTTGGTCTGGAACCGCTTGATCCTTCCCGGTGGCCGATCCATCGTTCTCGAACGTCTGCCAGGCGCGGATGCGAGCGGCTATGCCGGCCTCGAAGATGGCGTTGATTACCATTGGTGGGATCTGATGCGCGCGGCGGGTCTGTCCACGCTGCTCGCGATCGGCGCGGACCTCGCCACCGATGATGAAGACCGTCTGGTCGAGGCGATCCGCGATGGCGCGGTGGATACAATTAACCAGGCCGGCCAGCAGATCGTCGGGCGTCAGTTGCAGGTCGCGCCGACACTGACCATTCGCCCGGGGTTCCCGGTCAGGATCATCGTCACCCGCGATCTGGTATTCGAACCGGCAGGAGGTTGATCATGTCGAAACTCAAGCTTGGGCCGTTGCCCGATGACACGCCAGTTAAGGTGACAGTGGAATTGCCCGCGACCGTTCATCGCGATCTTGTCGCCTACGCCGAAATCCTCGCCCGTGATAGCGGCCAGGCCGCCGCCGATCCTGTCCGGCTGATCGTGCCGATGCTGGAGCGGTTCATGGCGACGGATCGCGGGTTTGCGAAGGCGAGACGCGTGTCCACCAAGAGCGAAGCATGAAAGAAGCTCACACTGCGTGAATGTATTTTCACTCGCGCGGTGAGCTGACCCGGCTGATATTGCCAGCAATCGAACTCAGCTCGCATGAGCTGAGCGGGGCTGCGGTGAATGCTGTGCCCCGCTTCCTTAATGGATGAAGGTGCGAGACATGAGCCAAGACTCCCCCGTTCAGATGTCCTTCGATGTCCCCAGGGATGCGCGTTATTTTGAGGACTACGTCCCCGGAAGTTGCTTCCAGTTTGGCGGAGTGGAGGTTCACGAAAACGAAATCATCGAATTTGCCGCCCAGTTTGATCCGCAACCAATCCACTTGGATCGGGACGCCGCAGAGAGCGGCCCATTTCGTGGGATCATTGCCAGTGGCTGGCATACGATTGGCCTGATGATGAGGCTCTTCGTGGAACACTACCTGACCTCCGCTGCAAGTATGGCGTCTCCGGGAGTGGATGAAGTGCGGTGGTCTGTGCCCCTGCGTCCGGGCGATCAGCTCCAGGTGAGGATCACGATCACAGAAGCCCGACCGTCAAGAACGAAGGCGGACAGGGGGCTGGTGCATTCTTTTGTGGAGGCGGTGAACCAGCGCGACGAGGTGGTTGCCAGCTTCAAGGCGATGAACATCATCGGGAAGAGACCTTCCGCATCCAGGCAATAGACGGGATTGCTCAGATCAATGGCCCGGCAAGGGGCTGTTGATTAGGGGGCCTTCGACGCCGTTCCTCTTGCGCAGCACCGCGACGAAACCCGGGATGTTCTGCGTGGAGCTTTGCTCATGGATGATCTCGCTGACTTCGCAGATCTCGAAACCGCAGGTTTTGGATAGGTCAGCCAGGTAGGCGCTGCCATGCGCGAAACATCCCGCCTTTGCGAGTTCCCGATAGCTCGACGCACCAAAGGCGGTTGGGTCGGAACCGTCATATGAATAGGTGGTGAAAGCGAATGTTCCTTCCGAACGAAGGGCCAGCCACACTGCTTCGAAGACGGGGCTCAGGTCTCCAAAATGGATGAGTGCCGCCGCCGAGACGATCAGGTCAAATCGGTCTGGATGCCGGGTCAGAAAAGAAAGCAGATCATCCTCGTTCAGAAGGTCATAGATGCCCTTCGCGCGGGTGCCCTCAAGCATGTCCGGTGAGACGTCGACCCCCACCATGTGCTGGGTCATCGCGCGGAAGCCGGCGCCGGAGAGACCTGTGCCACATCCGGCATCGAGGGCCGAGAAGAAGGGCGGGGACGCGTGGCGGAGAACGGCATCCAGGACGTGACGATGCGCGAAATAGCCCGGGACCAGGTCCCAATTCTTCGCCTTTCGCCGGTAGAGGTCACGCAGAAAGGCGGGGGATGCGCTAGCTGGAACTGGCCCCTTGCCAATGAATGCAAGAAGCAGTTCAGCGCCGTGCTCGTCTCCGGGGGCGAGGCGAAGGTAGCGATGCAATGACAGCGCTGCCGCGTCAAGATCGTTTAAGGCGATCAAAGCGTCTGCCAAAGAGAAATGCGCCCGCGCATCTGCGGGACTGACAGCGGTGACTTCGGCGAGAAGGTCGGCTGCTGTAGAAAAATCCGCCAGATCCATTGAGGTGACAGCCAAATTGTACATCGCTTCCGCATATCCGGGCCGTGTTTCGATGGCCTTCCTGAAGGCTGCAATTGCGTCTTCAGGCCGCTGCCCCTTACGCAGAGCTATGCCGAGATTGTTGTAAGCTTCCGGCGAGGGTACCGGTGCATGTACGCACGCGGCCTCGAGGGCCTCGATCGCCGCGGTGATGCTACCATGAGCGAGCCGTGCGACCCCGAGCAGGTGAAGCAGGTCCGGGTCGTTAGGGTAGTCCATGAGTGTGCGCACGCAGACGGTTTCCGCCGCTGAGTAGCGTCCTGCGGCATAGGCGCTCAGAGCTTCTGCGGTACGGCGACGCTTGATACTATCCATCGCGCGAGGACCCTTTGGAGGGTATGGTAACTTGTTGGCCCAACATGCCGTCCTGACCGATGGAGTGTTGCGCTGACAGCCAGTCGGACGTGCCGCGGCGGTGCCGTCCGGCGCAGATATGTGCGGCAGTTATGAGCCGCCGGAGCGCCGGATTGCCGTTCGCTCGATTCCAGATTGCATTGAAAGTCACGCTGTTTCTGGGCTCGTTCACGGGAAGATAGGAAAGTTCCCGATCATTTGGTCGCTGCCAGGAGGAGACGGCGACCGTAATGCCCTGGTTCAGGGCGACCAGATCCAGAAGCATCTCCTGGGTCGCATCGATCCGATCGACCTTGAAGCCGCAATCATCTTCGACCGCCAGAACGCCGCGAATAAAGGCTTCGACCTCGGGACCTGGCGCGGCGACGGTTACGAGGATCCGCTCATGCCGCATCGAAGACCAACTGACAGCGGGCATGCCGGACAGTGCATGGGTCTTCGAGGTGACAACGAAGACTTCTTCCTGCCACAGCTGTGCGTGATCACAGTTCGCCGGGATCTCGCAATCGGTCACGAAGGCGATGTCCAGAGAGCCCGCCGCGACGAGCCTGACATGCTCTCTCGTTGCGCCGTCGACTGCGCTGAGCAGAACCTGGGGATGGGCGGTCGCGTATCGCCTGAGTAGTTCCTTGAGGAAGCCGGTGCCCAAGGAGGTCTGAATTCCGATCGTGAGACTTCCGGTTTTTCCTCGACCTGCAAGCCTGGCATGTCGCTGCGCACGTTCGAGCAGTTCGATCGCCGATTTGGCTTCGCGAAGGAAAGCCTGGCCGGCCTCAGTGAGTTCGACGCCGCTATGGCGCCTCTCCAGAAGTATCGCGCCGAGCTCATCCTCGATGGCGCGGACGGTGCGGCTTAGCGTCGACTGTTGCACATCCAGAGCTTCGGCGGCGGCGCGCAGGCTCCGAAACTCGGCGATAGCGATCAATTGGTGTAGTTGACGCATCTCAATCATGAAGCCACCTCCGAACCTGCAGCCGAAACCTGCGTTCGGAAGCGGGGGGCTGGCTGCTTGCTTGCTTCAGCGCCTTCTCATGCAACGCCTGATCATCATGAAAAACCTCTCGTATCATGCGTAGTGAGAATGTCTCACCCGGCGTTGAATTTCCGTCCGAGAGGAGCAGCGACCTTAGCGGCTGGCGGCGTTCTTCATCCCCAGGAGTACCGCTGCCAGGATCATGCAGCTGCCTCCGATCCGGTCCAGCCAACGACGGGCCTCACCCTTCAGCCGTTGGGAGAGCCAATGCGCGCCAGCCCCGTATCCGGTCAGGAACGCTCCGTCGATTGCGATATAGGTGGCCGACAGAACCAGAAACTGCGGCCAGAACGGCAACTCCGGATCAATGAACTGGGGAAACAGCGCTGCGAAGAAGACCACGGCCTTGGGGTTGGCCGCCGAAGTCACGAAGCCTTGCAGCCAAAGGGTCCGCAGGGAGGCCCGTCGAGAAGCGGAGTGCGATATGGGCTTCATGGATCGCCGAAGCGTACGCAGGCCGATCCACAGGAGATAGAGGGCGCCGGCCCATTTTACGACGGTCAGGGCCTCGGCGGAGGTGGCGATGACAGTCGCCAGCCCCAGGCCGGCGGCGAGCATCTGAATCAGGTTCGCTGTCAAATCTCCCGCAGCGGTGAGCCAGGCCCGCGGCAAGCCATTGATGGCGCTGTTCGACAGCATCAGCATCTGGCTCGGGCCAGGCGTACTCATCAGTGCGAGCACGGTTGCGACGTAGATCAGCCAGATATCGATGGGCATGGTTTGCTCCGGTATCGCGCGTGGAGTTGTCAGCCGAGTAGCGCCTTTCCAAGTGGTTTTACGGGTTCCGAGCGTAGCACCAGAGAGGTCGTGACCGCGCCGAACCGGGCGATGGTGTCGACGATGGTCTCCAGTTGGCCGGGCGTCGGCACGAGGACTTTGAGCAGGAAGCAGTCTTCGCCGGTCAAACGGTGGACCTCGATGACATGCGGCATCTCGGCAAAGGCTTTCAAGGCTGGCTTGATGTGCTCATGCGTGGTTTTGAGCCGAATGATGGCCATCATCCCGAGACCGAGCGCGGCGGCGTCCAGACGCGCTGTATAGCCGGCGAGTATTCCGCGATCCTCAAGGCGCTTCACCCGCTCCGATGTCGCCGGCTGCGAAAGCCCGACACGTCGGCCGACCTCCGATAGCGGGGTGCGGGCGTTTTCCTGAAGCGCTTCGAGGATTGCGATGTCAAGGCGGTCGAGCTCACTGATCGGCATGTTCCACCACAGATTCCGTTAATTCATCGGAATTTTGTCACAAACGCCGATGAATTGCCATTCCCGTTATGCGTTCGGCAAGGGACACTCCAGAAGGGTGAACATCAGGAGAGTCGCATGAGCCGTCGTTTCGTTATGGTGCCGGGCATCGGGGGATCCGGCCCTGAGCATTGGCAGAGCCATTGGGAAACTCTCTATCCGAACACCCTCCGGATAGAGCCAAATTCCTGGGATGAGCCCGACCTCGCTGACTGGTTCGCCGCCCTGGACCGGGCGGTCGCCGCGGCACCTTATCCGCCGGTGCTGGTATGCCATTCGCTCGGGTGCCTGCTCTTTGCCCATTGGCGTGCGGCGTCGTCCCGGGCGATCGCCGCGGCATTTCTTGTCGCCGTGCCGGACCCGAGTGGGCCGGCTTTCCCAGCGCAGGCAAAGGCATTCGGAGCGTTACCTGCCACGGGGTTTGGTGAGCGGCCGGTGTTGGCCGTCGCAAGTGAGAACGATCCCTATGATCCGACGGCGAGTGCGATAGCCTGGGCTGCCAGGCAAGGCGCCTGGCCGCGCCGTCTTGGCCCAAGGGGCCATTTGAATGAGGCGTCAAACCTCGGCGCCTGGCCCGAAGGTCAGGGGCTTCTGGCAGATTTTCTGGACGAGATCGGAGAGTAGCCATGGACGTTGCGACTGCATTGATGAGCTTTTCCATTGCCGCGGCTTTGCTGACGATCACACCGGGGATCGATACAGCCCTTGTTCTGCGGACGGCGGCGGTCGAGGGGCCGCGCCGGGCGATGCTGGCGGGGGCAGGGGTGGTGACCGGGGTGCTGGCATGGGGATTGATTGCGGCTTTGGGGCTCGGTGCTGTGTTGGCCGTATCGGACCTGGCTTACCGTTGCCTTCAGCTTGCCGGCGCGGTCTACCTGATCTGGCTGGGTATCGGGATGTTGCGGGGGGCGCTCTGTGCGCGAGAGCCGGGGTTGCCGAGGGTCATGGCGCCTTCCGCCCCGAATTGGTTCCTGCGCGGGGTGATGACCAACCTTCTTAACCCCAAGGTCGGTGTCTTCTATATCAGCTTCCTGCCGCAGTTTCTGCCCTTGGGCGTTCCGGTGGTGCCGTTCAGCGTCCTGCTCGCGGGGATACACGCGTCGATGGGGCTGATTTTCTTTGCAGCGCTGACTGCTGCGACAGTGCCGTTTCAGAATGCCCTGAACGGCCCCCGCCTGCCTCGCCTCCTCGACGGGGTTACCGGCAGTGTCTTGATCGGGTTCGCACTGCGACTGCTGACGGAGCGGCGCGTGGGATGACCCTAGATCTCCATCCGACGCTGCAACTGACCAGGCGTGATCCCGTGGGCGGCCTGAAAGGCGGCCACGAAGCCGCTCGCTGTGGCGTAGCCGGCGGTATGGGCCGCATGCTGCACGCTTTTGCCGGCCATCAACGGGGCAATGGAGCGTGTCAACCGAAGGTCGCGCATCCAGGTGGCCCAGTTTTGCCCGGTGTCGCGACGAACGAGCCGTTGCAGGCTGCGCCGCGACAGCGCCAGTGCCCCAGCCCAGTAGTCGAGCGATTGGTCGGCCCCATCGAGATGTGCCAGCGCGATCCGACGCAGGCGCGGGTCTGTGGGCAGGGGCAGAGTGGGCGCAGGGGTGGGGCGGGCAAGCCGGTCCCACAGCACGGCCGTCAGCCGGGCGAAAGCGGGCTCTTGCCGGTCGGCGCGGCTGGATCCTGCCAGGGCGCGGAGAAGTTCGGCTTCCAGCGCCTCGAGAGGGAAAGGCGTGGGGTCCTTGGGCAGCGGTGCCGCGGCGGGCCGGGTGTAGAGGTTGACCGATTTCCGCGCGCCCTCAGCCCGGATGCGGTGGCGGTGCGTCGGTGGAAGCCAGATCGCCATACCGGGAGAGAGAAGATGCAGCCTGCGTCCTGTCTCGACCGTCACCGGCCGGTCCGGGCACCAGGCGAGCTGCCCGCGCCAATGCGCATGCGCCTCGGGCATGGTGCCGGGTGTGAAGCTCGTGATCCTGCCGATCACCGGACTTCCATCCTCGGCAAATCCTCCGATCTCATCGCGCTGCATGTTGGCACCTCCGGGGTATCATCTGGCACCGGGGCGACACATTTTTCCAGCCCCTCCGTCAGGATCGCGCGGAGGCGGAGCGGAGGACCGGATGGCTATGACGACAATGGCGCTGCTCGCGGGCGCGGGGATGCTCGGCGGGCTGTGCAATGCGATCGCGGGCGGGGGCACGTTTTTTACCTTCCCGGCGCTGCTGGCCGTGGGGCTGCCGCCGGTGACGGCGGGCGCGACCAGCGCAGTGGCGATCTGGCCCGGCCATGCGGCCAGCCTGATTGGCGAAGGCGCAGTGCTGCGGCAGGAACTGATCGCGCGGCCCGGACGCGTCGCGGTGTTTGCGCTGGCCTCGGCGGCGGGGGCCGGGCTGTTGCTGGTGTCGGGAGATGCGCTGTTCCGGCAGTTGGTCCCCTGGCTGCTGCTCTTCGCGACGCTGCTGTTCGCGGCAGGGCCCATGCTCAACCGCTGGTTCGCCCGCCGCGGGGTGTCGATCGGGCCAGTCAGCGCCGCGTGCGCCGAGGGGGTCGTGGCCCTTTATGGTGGCTACTTTGGGGCGGGGCTGGGGGTGCTGCTGCTGGCGCTGCTGACCGTGACGGGGGGCGACGATCTGAAGCGGCTGAACGTGGTCAAGAATGCCTTGGCGACGCTCGCGACCAGTATCGCCGTCCTGATCTTCGCCTTTGGCAGCGCGGTTGCCTGGGGGCCGGCTGCCCTGGTCTTCCTGGGGGCGACGGCAGGTGGTGTCATCGGTGGCCGGCTGGCACGCCGGGTGAAGCCGCAACTCCTGCGCGCCGCGATCGTCTGCCTCGGCCTGTTGCTGGTCTGGCACTACGCGTGAGCCCGGGTCGAGGCGCGGAACGCCTCGCGCAGGGCCGTGGTGATTGGCCCCAAAGGCCATGTGCTGTGCTTGCCGGGGCGGTCGAGCGAGACCACGGGGCGAAGTTCGACCGACGTGCCCGTGACGAAGACCTCGTCGGCTGCGTCCAGATCGTTGAGGCTGACGGTTCCTTCATGAACCGACAGGCCAAGGTCCCGCGCAAGGTCGAAGACATGGCGCTTGGTCAGGCTGTCGAGAAAGCATGTGGGAAGGGGAGACAGAAGCCTTCTGTTCCGGACGAGGACGATGTTCGTCACCGTGGTTTCGGCGACATGGCCTGCCATATCCAGCATGAGGGCATCGTCATGTCCGCTACGGGCGGCTGCGGCCCGCGACAAGGTTCCGGTCATGTAGAGCCCCGAGCATTTCGAGGCGGTCGGCGCCGTATCGGGCGCGGGGCGCCGCCAATCCGACAGAACCAGGCGCAATCCGCCGGTCCCATCCCCAAGGGCGCTCTCCACTGGCCAGTCCCAGGCCGCGATGGCGGTATGGATCCGGCACCCCTGTCCGGAGACCGAGACGCTTTCGCTACCGCGCCAGGCAACGGGACGGATATAGGCATCCAGCAATCCACCCGCCCAGAGGACGGCTTCGGTTGCCGCGATAAGCTCATCCAGGCTCCAGGGCAACGTGTAGCCGAGGATTTCAGCGGAGCGTTCAAAACGCCGAAAATGCTCTTCGGCGAGGAATACCCGACCGTCATAGGCCCTGATGCCTTCGAATACTGCGCCAGCCATGTGCAGCGAATGGGTCAGGATGTGCACATTTGCCTGTCGCGATGGAACCAGAGACCCATCGAACCAGACGGGACACGCTTCACTCGTTTGGGTTCCAGGGGAAAGAGACGCGAACGTGGTTTCAGACGACATGCAAGGTCTTCCTTTTTCGGGCTGTCACTCAGAGTGTCCGCCTCTGTCGGGTCGCTGGCGAGTGAGCAGTTTTCAGTCCGGAGTGAGAAAGGGTCGTTCGCATCGCCCCCGAATTCGGGGAGACTGACACGAGTGAGGACCAATAATGGATAAGCTATCAAACTATCGGCTAAATGTGCCGCTCAACGCTTTGCGCGCCTTTGAGGCCGCCGCGCGCCATCTCTCTATCAAGGATGCGGCGCTGGAACTCGGTGTGACCCCCTCGGCAGTTAGTCACCAACTGCGAGGGCTGGAGGATGCGTTGGGTCTCACCCTCATGCGTCGTGTTGGTCCCGCGTTGGAATTGACCGAAGCCGGAGCACGGCTTGCGCCAGATCTGAGCGAGGGATTCTCCCGGATTATCGACGCCGTGGGCGGTCTTCGCCAAGACCGAAGTACCGGACCTCTAAGGCTTTCCATGCTGCCGACTTTCGCAGCGCATTGGTTTTCTCCACGTCTCACGCGCTATCCGTTTGAGCGTACCGGGTTCGATCTATTGATCTCAACAACGCAAGAGGCAGTGGACCTCTCCGCCGGGGTTGCCGATGCTGCGGTGCGCCATGGGCAAGGGCGATGGGATGGGCTGCAGGCTGATCTTCTTTTTGAGGAATCGGTAAGCCTTTTCGGGACCCCGTCCTTGGCGGCTTGTGATCCCGATGAAATGCGTGCCAGCATCGCAGGAATGACACTGTTTTTGTCGCAGTATCGAAAGGAGAATTACGCCCGTTGGAACGCCACGCTCCCAGGTGGCCCAATTCGACCCGCCTCGGTGATGATGGTCGATTCTGCAGGTCTGGCACTTCGTGCGGCGATGGATGGGGCAGGGGTCGCACTTGCCGGGGTGGAAATCGCGGCATTCGATGTCAGTGCCGGGCGGCTAACGCAGATCTTCATCCATCAGGCGCAAACCGGCGGCGGGTATTACCTTGTCTATCCGGAGGCACTGGCACGCGATCGCCGCGTGCGCAACTTGAGCCGCTGGATGGTCGATGCCGCCAAGGAAAGCCGGGACAGGACTCAGATCTGACGAACGAAGGACATGAATTGCGCCGTATCTGAATCCAGTACGTTTCATGCTTGGGTAAGGTGTTTTTCCATGAAAAGACTTTCTGGCAAAGCGGAATGGCCGCCGAACACCCCGCAGCGGACAAAGCCGTGCCGTGCGTATAGCCTGTGCGCGTCGGTCAGTCGGGTGCCAGTCTCCAGCTTTAACAGCAAGTTACCTTCTTCTTTTGCGACGCTTTCTAGCGCCTGCAACAGATGCGAAGCGATGCCACGTCCCCGTGCCGAAGGAACCACATACATTCGTTTGATCTCAGCGAAGCCGCGATGCAGTACTAGCGCGCAGCATCCCAATGCGGCTTCTCGACTACGCGCTACAAAAAGGGGCGAGTCAGACACGTCCGGTGGCGCTGCGGAAAGTCCGTCCTTTCGTTTTCCTGGATACAACGATTGCATGAAGTCTATCCCGGCTCCGAGAAGGTCACGCACATCGGGTGTTTTGGGATCTTCGATGTTAACGGTTATGCACATTCTTCGTTCGCCAATTTGGAGATCAAGCTATCTGTGACTGTAAGGAAAATCTCTGTCTGTGGCCGGCTGCAACTGCGATTATCTCAACCCTAGGGGATCAAATTTCGGCTGCCTTTCATCTTCACGGTCGTTAGATTCCAAGCACCTGGTTCAGTAGGGGGATGCCGCGGTGCAGGAAATTGAGATCAGACCTATTGGCAGCATCGATCACGATGACTGGGTTGCACTTTGGCGCGAGAACCTGGCGTATTTCAATGCCGGTGACGCGGCGGTCACGGCCATCCCCACGATCTGGCAGCGACTATTGACACCTGACGTGCCACTCGCAGGGTGGCTGATCCTGTTGCGTGGCCATCCTGCCGGGCTTGCCCATGTCGTCTTGCGCCAACACACATTTTCGTCGCGTCCAGTCGGTGTGCTGGAGGACCTGTGGATCACCAGCGGCGCACGGCGCGAAGGGTTGGGGCGGGCCGTGGTCACCCATCTTGCGGAGGAAGGGCGAACGCAGGGTTGGTCCCGGCTGGAATGGGAAACAGACGAAGACAATCTTGCGGCTCGGAGTCTCTATGACGCTTTGGCGGATCCTCTGCCGCTCAAACGTTATCAGATCGGGTTTGTCTGAGTGGGCTTCGCGGGCAGTTCCATGCGAAAGCTGTCCCAGGGGGCTTGTTCGGCGATTCTGAGATAGAGTTGTCGGGCAGGGCTATTGCCCTGCGGTACCAGCCAGCGCAAATGTGCCCAGTCTCTGTAGGCACCGATTTCGGCGAGCCGGGTGATCAGCGCCCGGGCCACGCCTGCACCCCGCGCATCTGGGCTGACGAAAAGGTCGTCAAGCTGGCCCGCCCGACTGCCTGATACGATCTCAGGCAGATCGAAGGCATGGGCAAATCCGGCCAGCCGGCCGTCGGTTTCAGCACCCAGCAGAATAATGCGATCCCCTGTGGCCTTCGTGATCATTTCCAGAGCTACTGAGTCTGTCATGACAGCCAACGGTCGGCGCTCGGACAGGGCGTCGCGATAGCCATTGATCAACTCGGCCAGCCGCGGCGCATCGTTCGGCTTAAGCGTGCGGATGAGAAGAGAGGCTGGCATCCTGCGGCTCCGATCCAGTCTTCCATCATCCCCATACGGTCCCAGCCCCAAAACGGTTCGCCATCGACCAGAAAGAAGGGTGAACCGAAGACACCCCGCGCCACCGCGTCCTCGGCAAGTTCTGTCGTTCGGGCCTTGATGACGGGATCCATGATCCCGGCCAGTAAATCCTCAGGTTTACATCCGAATTCAAGGGCAAATGCTGCAACGGCCTCTGGCGATGAAGTGTCGAGGCCTTCGCTAAAATAACCTTCAAAGATCCGCTTCGCGAACCCTGAAGCGGCGTCGGGGTTCTGCGTTTCGATCCAGTAGAAGGCGCGGGTGGCGGCCAATGCCACGCGCGGATGCTCGGGTGGCAGGTGAAAGCTCAGTCCGCGCGGCTCGGCGATGCGGGCCCAGTCGCGGCGCGCATAGTCGCGCTTGAGTGGTGTTGAAGACAAGCCGCGTGCGCCGGTAACCTTATATGCCGTACCCAGCATGTACGGACGCCACAGCACCGCTCGCCCTACTCGAGACGAAAGAGCGTCGATCTCCTGCGCGGCAAAGAAGGCATAACCCGAGGAGAAGTCGAACCAGAATTCGATGGGGTTCATGTGTCCTCACCTTCCCAGTAATCAACCGCATCTCCCTGCCGGAACGACGCGGCTACCCGGCGCAGAGTTTTCTCCCCGCCAGCTGCGGCACCGGCAAAGACTGTGATCTTGCCGCTGTCTGGATACTCTAGCACGTCGGGTTCGCGCATCGTGCTGATGGCAAGATAGCGCAGTGGCGAGGAGCCGATGGCAATGATCTGATGCGCGCTTTCAGCCCCGCCTGCCGGGCAAACCGCAACCATACCTTCGGCCAATTTGTGGCGTTCGCCCGCACCATAACGCAACTCGCCCGAGCCGGAGAGGATCACGAACATTTCGTCATTTGCATGATGGCTATGATAGGGCCAAGCTGTCTTGCCGGGCGGAACTTCCACCAACCGTGCTCCTAAATGGGTCGCTCCGAGCGGTGCAGCGATCGGTGCCATCAGGGCTGAAAACCGGCTGCCGTGTTCCTGTGAAACGAGATGAAGATCTTCCAGCCGGATAACGGGGGCAAGGGATACGGGTGAGGGATGCGACATTGTAGGTTCCTCCTTCGGGGAAAGGGCGTCAAATCGCGTCATAAGGCAACTGAGTTGCCCTCAGCATCGCGGGAAGAATGCTCATTTGGCTCGGCGCAAATCCTTCTGGATGCTTGCCTCTACACATGGCGAACTGTTCGATCAGCCGAATACAAGGGGAGTGCCAGATGTACCCAGACGAGACCTTCACCGCGGCGGCCGAGGACGGATACCCGATCCGGGGCTCTATCTGGCACGGAGCGGGGCAGGGACCCGTCGTGATCATTCATGCCGCGACCGCAGTCCGAGCGCGATACTATGCCCGCTTCGCCGCCTGGTTAGCTCGGCAAGGCACGAGTGTCCTAACCTTCGACTATCGTGGGATTGGCGAGTCACGCTCCACGCCGATACGGCAGCTTGATGCAGGCTGGGTTGACTGGGGCCTGCTTGATGCTGAGGCGGTGCTCTCCTACGCCATGCGGCGCTGGCCACACCGGATATTTATGGCGGTGGGGCACTCCATCGGCGGCTTCGCCCTTGGTCTCGCGCCTTCCGCCGCGCACCTTGAGCGGATCTTTACGGTCGGTGCGCAATTCGCCTATTGGCGGGACTACGCTCGCCGTCAACGGCTTTCCATGGTGCTAAAATGGCATGTAATCATGCCCGCTCTTACCGGTCTCTTTGGCTTTTTCCCGGGCCAACGCCTTGGCTGGCTTGAGAATGTGCCACGCGGCGTGGTCAGGGACTGGAGCCGCATGGGGCCACGTTTCGAGGCCAGTGTCGACACCGATCTCGACAGGGCGGATCTGGCTCAAATGCATGGTGCGACATGTGCCAGTTTGCTTGCCGTCGGGCTCACTGACGACCCTTACGGCACCGACGCGGCTATCGGCCGTCTGCTGTGCTACTACACTGGCGCCGAACGCACCCATCTTAAGATCGCACCCGAAGACATTGGGGAGGATAAGGTTGGACATTTCGCGTTTTTCCACAGCCGGTTCGAGCAAACGCTCTGGCCGCTGGCCTCGGCCTGGCTCCTAACCGGTCAGTTGCCAGTGAGTGTGCCGGGAAAGGTGATCGCCGCTCCTGCAAGCGTATGAGGCGATGTCATGCCGGGTTGGTATCTGGGGGGACGGCAACAGCGACGATTGCTGCGATATCTTCGACAGGTTCTCCGTCTTCCCTGATTAGGTGGGTTAACACCTTCTGGCCGTCGCTGTCCTGGAGGCGCAATCTTGAAGGACCTCCTGGCAGATGTGTTTCTGCCCATTCGCGCAGGGCAGCCAGGGCCGGAATGAGTGCGCGGCCCCTCTCTGTCAGTACATATCCGTCACGGGGGCGTTGGCCGGGCAGGCTATAGGGTTTGCGCTGCAGGAGCCCTTCGCTGGTCAGCTGTTTCAATCGCTGGGAAAGAACCGAACGCGGAATGCCCAGATCGTCACGCATCGCATCGAAGCGTTCGACGCCGCAAAGAGCCTCTCGCAAGATCAGAAGTGTCCATCCGTCTCCAATTGTGCGGATGGCACGTGCGAGCGCGCATTCGGCAAGCGGAACCGGTGCGTGCAGTTGGGCGCTGGCGTTATGTCTCTCGTTGGTCATCGAAATAGCGTATCTCAGTTTGCAATTTGAACCTAGGTTGATAGCCTGAGTCTACAAAATAGACTCAGGGGTTGGAAATGCTCGCTAACCAAACATCACGACGCAGTGCGCACCTCCAAGTTTTGCGGCGCGATGTCTGGACAGTTGTAATGCTGGCCTTGGCTCCAGCAGTGGGGCTCGGCATCGCGCGTTTCGCCTACGCTCTGGTTCTGCCCGATATGCGGGCAGATCTCGGTTGGTCTTATGCGGAGGCCGGCTGGATGAATACCAGCAATGCCGCAGGGTACCTACTTGGCGCGCTGCTTTGCACCCGTGCGATTGCAATGGCTGGGGCGTTCCGTGTCATGGTGATCGGTGTCTGGGCCTGTATTTTCGCGTTGGTACTCTGCGCGCTCGCCCAACAGTCGGTTACCTTGAACGCCGCACGTGGGTTCGCGGGGGTGGGGGGCGGACTTGCTTTTGTCTCGGGCGGAGTTCTCGCCGCCCATATTGCACAACGTAACCCAGAACACGGCGCGCTCTACCTTGGTCTGTTCTATGCTGGACCAGGCTTGGGTATCTTTCTGTCCGGAATCACGGTCCCGACTGTTCTCGCTTTATTTGGCGCGGGCTCATGGCGGATTGCTTGGGTGGCATTGGCCGGGCTGTCACTTGTGTTCAGCGTCTCTGTGATGCGCAGCAAAGTGGCTGAGATCTCAACACCAGAATCCGAGAAGGATCGCGTGGATCACCAGCCTTTCGCTTTGAAAATGCTACCGCTTCTGGGCGGTTATCTGCTCTTTGGCGCCGGCTACATTGCCTATATGACCTTCATGATCGCGTGGGTGCGGGACGGTGGTGGTGGGGCTGGGTTTCAGGCGGCTTTCTGGGCGGCAATCGGTGCCGCCGCTATGGCTTCGCCCTGGATCTGGGCGAGACTCTTGAAGCGGTTGCAACATGGCCACGCCTTCGTAGCATTGATCGGGTTTACCGCCCTCGGCGCAGCTCTGCCGCTCGCGTCGGGCGGGAGCAACGCTTTGTTTCTATCCGCTGTGATCTTCGGGGCGGCCTTCTTTGCCGTGGTTGCCTCGACGACCGTTTTTGTCCGCCGTAATCTGCCCGCCGGCCGTTGGGCTCCGGCGATCGGAGCACTTACTGTTGCCTTCGGGATCGGACAAATGCTTGGCCCGGTCGCCACAGGCATAATAACTGACTACTCCGGCGGACTTTCTGGGGGGCTCTTGGCTTCGGTCCTCATGTTGATCGCAGCTTGTATATCAGGGTTGTTCCAACGCGATTTGGGGGCGGGTGCTTCGGGAGCAACGCGAGATTAGTTGCTCTTGAATTAAAGGGCCTTGTCTATTCGGAATCGTCAGGCGGGGTGGGGTGGAGGAGGTTTCCACATCGTATTGTGAGCTCCCTAGATTTCGAGTGGTGCCTGGCCAACACCTTTGCGGTTCCTAGGCTTTTGAGCATTTAACGCATAGCTACGGAGCCCGGGCATTGCTTTGCTGACCAGACCCAGATGCTGAATGTTGAGCGCGTGCTCTCCTAGCTGGTATCGGTGCGAAGCCGCGCCTTCGAATTAGGACTTTGTGGACAGGCGGAAGCCTCGATAGCATGGAGTGTCGTAGGGTTGACCTCGGTTTGGCGCCCATCTCTTGCGGCAACCGTCGCTGGGCCAAGACGCCCGCGGTCGTGCGGTGCCGTCCAGTCGATCGCCGGTGCCATTGCCACGATCCCGAAGGGGTTCAGGTCGCGGTCTTCTCCGTAGTAGGCTGCCCGGATCACGGCCTCGTCAAAGGTCGCCGCGACGCCTTTCCACGTCATAATATCGCGCGCATAGCCCCAGAGATTTGGATAGTCGATCAACCGCCGACGCGCGCATTTAAAGTGCCCATGATAGACAGCGTCGAAGCGGGCTAGTGTCGGCCATAGCCTCAGGTCCGTCTCGGTCAACATGTTGCCATGGAGGTAGCGTGCCTGTGAGAGCCGCTCGTCAAGGAACTCGAGCGTCGCAAACACCTCCTCGACTGCATCGTGATAGGCGTCCTGCCGACGTGCTTTGCCGGCCCGGTAGACCGCGTTGGATACGCCAACCTGCACGCGCTGTGCGATATCATCTATCGCATCCACCAAGTCCATCGGGAGTAGCGTCCACTCTAGGCTGTTCTCATTCGCTTCGACCCGGTCGAGGCCGCGAAGGATTTGGACGGATTCGTTGGACAGAATCCGTCCTTCATATGCATCCCAGAGTACAGGCACCGTAACCCTCCCAGTGTAGGCGGGATCGGTAAGGGAATAGAGTTCGTGCAGATGCACAATCTTGCTTCCGTCGCCGGGGACGGTCCACGGTCTATCGGGCGTGCCGACCCGGTATCCTTCAGTGCGTGGCCCACCCGCGATATGGAGTGCGAGGACATCCTCCAGCCCCTTCAGGGCGCGTGTCATCGTTGCCCGATGCGACCACGGGCAGCTCAATGACGCGATCAAGTGGAAGCGGTCGGGTGCGGCGGCGATGGCAACGATCGCTTCGGCTTCCAACGGCCCGCCGTAATGCGAAGGCGGACGGACGTACGTTCCGTCCCAAATCGTTCGATCTTCATCGCGCCATATGCCATCGACCAGCATTCCCATCATGTAGTCCTTTCAATCCGGCTCGATCCTTTCAATCCGGCTCGATTTGTCTCGAAAGCTCGCAATCGATTTCTGTACTAAGGTTGAAAATATGGAGACCATTAAGACTTACAGCTTGATTCATTCCTCCCATAATGATTGCTCATGAAGGTTTGTCAGGCCGCCTAGAGAACCCATTGCAGCACGAGCGACAGCGACATCTCATCGGCTTCGCCTAGTAAGGAATAGCACTACCAAAGCTATTGATTGGACGCCGGAACATCTATCGAAAGGGTGTCCCGAAGCCTTGCCCGGGTTGCAGCTTCAAACTGCTCAGGCCATGCCAAGCCCCACTCTTCCGCTAGCTGGCGTGCACGCGGCAAATACGCTTGGGCGTAACTCAGGTGAGCCTGAATCACCGCGTCACGTGTGGGTTCGGGAACGGGCAGGGAAGTTATTGCGACCTTCTGTTCCGGGGTCAGAAGCCGATCCAGATGCAGGGCACCACCCCGGTGAGGAGGCCCAGTCTCCTCGATCATCAGCTCGATGAGCAGATTCCGAAGATGGAAGACGCCGGTGACACCGTTGATATAGTCCTGCCGGCCGATTGCAACACTGAGCAGGCCGAGAATTCGAAGGAACTCCTCGAATTGATAAATTACTCGCCGCTTCTTGCACGCCATGGTGTCTGAATGGTCTTGCATTCCCTCATACAGGTCTTCTTTGTCGAATAGAACCCGCAGCTTGTCCCTGCTTTGTAATGCTAGCTGATCTGGCCGGAGGATCACAGCGTCGATCCGCAGCCAGCTTTCGGTAATCGCATTTATCAGGGATGGTCGCACCTGGCGGTCTCGCCAAAGAACGAGTGGGCCTACCCCAACTATGGCCTTTTTCCAGAGAGCGGCAACTGCATCGGTAGCTCCGTCGTGAGTAACGAGTACAAAGTCGAGATCGCTGAGATCATCCTGAAATCCAGACGCGTAGCTGCCGCTGAGGAACAGCGCGCAGACGGCCCCTGCGCCGTGAAGTGAATTCTTGATTGTGTCGATGACTTGCTCCGGAGACATCCCTAGTTCTCCTGTTTAAGTTGAGATATTTTTTAAGTTACGCCTCAATATCCGAAGCTCCCCTCTGTGGCAGATCTTCCCGCACGTGATACGCAGAGCCCGCTCTGAACAAAAAAGTCTTTTCTCAAGGTCCTCCTTACCGGAGGGGTATGTCGAATGATTGTATCTCAGTGCGCCTTGAGAAATTGTCATTCGCGCCCGCTGACATATCCTATAGCGTTCCCGAAGTCTGGGGTTCAAATGCATATGGCGAAGCTAAAGAAGAACACATGTCGGTATTCATCCTTGCACAACTGAAGTTTACGGATATCGAGCGCTATCGGAGGTATCAAGCCGCGTTCGCAGAGGTTTTCGGCAAGTTCAATGGCCGCCTCGTGACCGCGCACGAAGCCGTCACCGTCCTCGAAGGTGATTGGCCATTCGATAAAATTGTGGTTCTGGAATTCCCCTCATGGGATGAGGCCATCCGTTTCGAAAGTTCTCCAGAATACGCACAAATTGCGGTGGATCGGAAAGCTGGAGCTAATGCGGTCGTGATCCTGGCGGGTGATAAGGCCTGACGAACCGGAGTGCGAGGCCGCTCAGACGGCTTTTGCTCACACTGTCTATGTCGACTGGCTCTGCCTGGGGGTGGGGCCAAATCAAAGTTTGGCCGCATTTTCGGCGAGCGGTCAGAGCGTGATGAAACATTGAAATTCAGTTGTTTCAAATGACATGCTCATCTTCTAAATGTCACGAGCAGGCCGCAACCGCTACTCCCTGCACACCGTCCGAAAGGTCCGACACTCTATAGATTGGGAGGCTTGCATCGCTTACGGTATGATAAAATTTCGATTTCGATCGAGACCTTCTCAATAGGGGGCTGCTCGATTAAGAAGCGTCGCTTGCTTGTGTCTGCAGGCGCTGGCCGGAACGTTCGCTCTGCGCCGTGGGCCATTCAATTGGCGGCTTCGCCCTGGGGTTGGCGCGCACCTCGGATCGGCCTGACCGGATCGTGACGGTCGGCGCGCAATTCGCCTGATGGCGCGATTACGATCCCCGGCAGCTACGCGCGATGTATCTGAAATGGCATCTCTTCATGCCAGACGTGACGGGGCTCTTCGGCTATTTTCCCGGGGCACGGCTTGGATGGCTCGAGGATGTGCCATGCGGCGTGGTGCGCGACTGGAGCCGGATGGGGCCGCGGTTCGAGACGAGTGTCTGCTCCGCTTTGGACCCAACAGACCTTGCAGCGCGTCATGGCGCCACCCGGGCGCGGCTCCTGGCCATCAGGTTGACAGATGACCCCTTCTGCACCGAAGCTGCGGGGCAACGATTACTCGACTACTATTCCGGGGCGGATCGCACCCTCGGATATCGCGGTGCCTGAGATCGGGCATTTCGCATTCTTCCACGCCCGTTTCGAACAGACGCTCTGGCCGCTTGCCGCCGCATGGTTGCTTTCCGGTCAACTGCCCAAGGATGCTCCGGGGCGGATCGTCTTTCCGACAGGCTGAATGCAGGTTTTTCTCCAGCAGGATCACTATGAACGATCGACTTTTTATTATTACTGGCGGCCCGGGATCGGGCAAGACGACGCTTCTGTCCGCACTGGCGCGGCATGGTCTCACAACAATGCCCGAAGCAGGTCGCGCGATCATTCAGGATCAGACCCGGATCGGCGGGACAGGGTGGCACGGTCAGGACCGGCAGCTTTTTGCAGAGCTCATGCTCGGCTGGGAGATGCGCTCTTGGCACGAGGCGCAGGGGACCGACGGTCCGGTGGTCTTCGATCGCGGCATTCCCGATGTGATCGGTTATCTTCAGCTCTATGAGGGAGAGGCGCCCGCACATGTTCACGCGGCGGCCGAGCTCTACCGGTATCGCCCGACGGTGTTTCTTGCGCCGCCCTGGCCCGAGATCTTCGGTCAGGATGCGCAGCGCGGGCAGGATTTCGACGAGGCCGTTGCGACGGCAGAGGCAATGGAGCAGGCCTATGCCATGGCGGGATATGACCTGCTGCTGCCTTTGGCCACGGTCGAGGCGCGGGTCGATTTTGTTCTGGGGGTTTTGGATCAGTCCGTCTGATCAGGACGCGTCACCCAGGTCCAACTCGCCACGCAGGACGATACAGGCGGCCCCGCCGATGGTGATGCGCAGCCCTTCGGCTGTCGTTTCCCAGCCCGCGTTAACCAGCCCGCGCCGGCCCATCTCGACCCCTTGCTCCGACAGGTAACCACCCCGAGGCACCGCGTCGCGATGCGTGGCGATCCACGCAGCAATGGCGCCATTGCCAGTCCCACAAACAGGATCCTCGGCCACGCCCTCACCCGGAGCAAAGGTGCGTACACGCAAGCGCGGCGTGGCCCCGGACCCGCTGTCGGCAAAGACCGTGAGCCCTGCCGCGCCGAGCCCATGGCAGATCCGCTCGATCCGACCGAGGTCGGGTCGCAGGCTGGCCAGTGCCTGAAGGTCGTGCAGCTCAAGCAACAGCCATGGAACCCCCGTCGAGACGATCTGATGCGGGCTGTTCGTGAGCAAATCGAGTTGAAGGCTGATCGCCTCGGCAAGTTCAGCTTTGGTGACCGGCACATCGCGGAATTGGGGCGTCGCCTGCGTCATCGTGTAAAGGTCGTCTTCGACGCGGATCGGAACCAGTCCGATGCCGCATTCCTGCGTCAGGCTTTGGGGCGTTCTGCTTTGCTCGCCGCAAAACGCATGGGCGGCGGCGATGGTCGGATGACCGGCGAAGGGCAGTTCGCGCACCGGGGTAAAAATGCGGGCGCGATAGTCCGCGTCACCGGTCGGGCGAAGCAGGAACACGGTCTCGGAGAGGTTCATCTCGCGCGCGATGCGTTGCATGATCTCGGTGGACAAGTCATCGGCGTCGAAGACCACCGCCGCCGGATTGCCCAGCAAGGGTCGGTCCGAAAAGGCATCGATCTGCAGCATGCGTTTCTTCATGGTCGTTAGTTCTTGCTTTCAGCGCCCGTAGCGCGCTGTCAGTGTCACACTGCCGAGGCTGTGCGCGTGGATCATGTAGCCGGCGAGGGCGGGCATGGCACTGGCGTCCAACCCCAGGCTCGGCACGTCGATGGCATAGACGGTGAACTCGTAGCGATGAGCGACTGCGCCCTCAGGCGGGCAGGGGCCGCCATAGCCGGGCTGCCCGAAATCCGTCAGGGACTCGACCAGAGGGGCGGGCAGGTAGCCGGAGGCGCCCGCGAGCATCGCTCGTGTGTGCGCCGGAATATCCAGAACGATCCAGTGCCACCAACCGCTGCCGGTCGGGGCGTCCGGGTCGTAGACCGTAATCGCGAAGCTCTGCGTTCCTGCGGGCGGGTCATTCCAGACCAGGTGCGGGGATTGGTTGAGCCCCTCGCACCCCATGGTCGAATTCACCAATTCCATGCGGATCGTTTCACCCTCCCGCAGGTCGCGGCTGTCCAGATCGAACGCGTGAGCGACAACGGGAGTGGCGGCGAGCGCCATTGAGAACAGAGCAGTACGGCTTAGGTTCATCATCATGAATGTCTCTCCTCGACTTCCATGATTTGACGGTATTCCAATGTGTTAGATGCGGCGATTGAGAAGCTTTCAGGGGCCCGGTAGAAATGATCACCGAACCTTGTCCAGATTCAGGACGCGACCTTGATGCAGAACCATCCACGCCAGAGCGATGGCTTGCAGACCGGCGATCAGCACGATGAACGTCACATGGGCGGACGAAATGCTCCACCCAAGCCGAACCAAAGCCTCGATGCCTGCGCCGATGCCGCCCTGCATCAAGAAACCGGTGAGGACAGCGCCGAGATTGAGCATGGCGATAGCGCGGCCGGACACTGCGTCGGGTAGCAGCCGGACCAGAAGCGCGTAGGCAAGGATGGGACCCGCGGTGAACAGCCCGTAGCCAGCCCAGAGGATGGTCTGCAGTGACGCGCCTGCACCGGCAATCGCGAGCTGACACAGCACAAAGCCAAGCGTCAGGGCGAACGTCAGGTGGAACAGGTGTCGGTCGGTGCGGGCGATCCGATCGGCGAGCAGGCCGAAGCCGAATTGCCCCAAGATGACGGCAAGGGAGAGTGCCATCAGAATGCCCGCTGCCGCAGTCGACGGGAGGGTGATCGCGTCACGCAGCCAGACCCCGGCCCAGAGGCCCTGATAGGCGACCCAGGCTCCCTGACAGAGGGCCGAAGCCGGTGCGATGGTGAGAAAGGCGGGGTGCGTGAGGACACCACGCAGTCCCTTCACCGCCGGTTCCGGGACCTCGGGTGCGGCCCGTTCCCTCGTCTGGGGCGGAACCACCGTGGCGATGATCAATGCAATGGTGGCAGTGACGCCGGCGAGACCCAGAAAAATTTCGCGCCAGCCGATTTGGCGTAGCAGCCATTCGGTCGGGCTGGTGGCCGCCAGGGAGCCAAGGCCGGCCGCTGCGATTGTGATGGCGTTTACCAGGGGCAGGCGCTCCCTCGGCCACCACAGGGTGTTCGCCTTGTAGGCGCCGGTCCAGCAAGCGGAAAGTCCGAAGCCGATCATGAAACGCGTCAGGACGAGCATGTGGGCTGTTTGTGCCCCGGCGAAGAGCGCGGATGCGACGACAGCCAGGAAGAGCGTAACCACCAGCACGCGTTTTGGCCCGAACCTGTCCAGGGCCTGGCCGACGAACAGCTGCGAGCCGGCCAGTGCGCCAAGGAAGGCGGAGGTCATCATGCCCATGGTCGCAGGCTCAAGCTGAAACTCGGCCGTGAGACGAGGCTCCATCACTGCGTTCACATTTCGAAAGAGTTCGGAGAGCAGGTAGGCGAAGGTGAATGGCAGAGAGACGAAGACGATGCGGCGCAACGGGGACAATTGGGCTGGGTCAGTCATGCGCGTGGCCGGACCAGATGCAGCAGTCGTCCCTCAGGGAGTACACCCGCCCAAGGTCGTCGGTTTGCTCGGCACGATCCTGAATGGAGCCCGTTTCGCCATATCGGTGAGGGTAAGAGACGAAGGACAGAGATGTCAGCAGGATGGCCGTGACCCAAAGAAGTGCAAGTCGTTGAAGACCCGACAGGCCGGGTGTCGGTGTCCCGCCAGAGGCGGCGCTCAAGGATTTTCTGAGATCATTGATGTTCATGGCTTCTGGCTCCACTCTTTGTCTCAAGTGCTAGCCGGGAGCCGCCTCCACGCCGATTGAGAAGGTCTCAACCGAGCGGGAGATTTTGTCAGGGGCGGGCTAGAGCCAATACATCGGATGGTGCGCTACATCCGTCGGGACGGCCGCATGGTCTTCGACCGGATACCGGTCGCCGGCCGTATCAGGGGCGGAGACGAGCAGGATGCGCAGGTCTTCGGGCCCGTTGTTCTGCACCAAATGTCCCAAGCCCGGGGGGATTTCCAGGGCCTCTCCCACCTTGGCCAAGAGGATACGACCCGGAACCTTGATCGTCAGTTCCCCGGCAAGGACATAGAAGATCTGGCGGGAGACCCGATGATAATGTGGTGCTTCGGCACCGCCGGGCGGCAGCCGCTCTTCGCGCAGCGAAAGTTCGGGGCGATCGACCAGTCTCCAGCCGTCACAGCCGTTCCCCCAGGGGTAATGGTTCGCGGCCGTCGCGCGCAGGGGGCCCGTCATTCCTCGGACCCGTAATAGGCTTCGCCCAAAAACTGGACGCCCTCGCGAAACCGCATGTGTTCGCAGGCATGCCTGACCCGACCGCCGGCTCGCGACACATAGAATACCGTCACGGATTGCGCCTCTTCGTCTACGGCGGTTCCGCTCAGTTCGAAATGAAGATCGGGCACGCGTGCCAGGGCGTCGGTCCAGTACTGCCGCAGGGCGTCCTTCCCAACGATCTGCGCGTTTCCCGCCACCTGCTTGGCGAGAGGGCTGATGAAGACGGCGTCTTCGGCGAACGGCGCGAGAACCGTCTCCACGTCATGCGCGTTCCAGGCGGCGATCCAATGCCTGGCATGGGTTTCAAGGTCGGTGCGGGAAAGTCTTGTCATTCTTCCGGTCTCCTTCTCCGTCCGCTTTCGCGGTCGCGCTGACTGTCATGCGGCAGTATGGCTGCTCGCAATTGAGGAATTTTCCGGAGGTCCTGAGGATTTCGCGGCGACAATCACAGAGAGGAATTCTCAATATTCGCTGAAGGATCCGAAATTTATGGCTCTGGGCACGGAGTGCATTCTCTGGGGGCAGACACCGGAGGTGACCATGAACCCGCGATTCACGGCAAATCCAACGCAAGAGCGCGACAAAGATGGTCTCGCATCAGGCCCGGCCCGGCTACCTCGCCGCTTTCGGGCCTTTTACCGCTTGAGCGACGCGGCGTTGGAAGATCTGGGATTGGATCGTCAAGATCTGCCGATCTTCAATCCTGTTCAGGCCATTCGCCGAGAAGACCTGTTCTAGCGCGAAGCGGGCAGGTCTGGCGTGTCATGCAAGCAGATCAGGGTTTGCATCCCCGTGGCGACATGTTTGCGGCGTTTTCCATCAACGCCCCATACATCGAGCTGGCAGATGGTCAGTGTGCGACCGTTCTTGATCACGCGGCCAACAGCCTCGAGATAATTTCCTTGCGCCGGGCTGATCAGGTTCAGTTTGAACTCGACCGTCAGGACTGAACTGCCTTCGGGGAAGAGGGTGAACCCAGCGTAACCGCCTGCGCTGTCGGCGATGGCCGATGTCCCGCCAGCATGGAAGTAGCCATGCTGCTGCGTGAGTTCTGGACGGAACGGCAGTCGCAACTTGACGATCCCCGCGCGCACCTCCGTTATCTCGACCCCGAGATGCGCCATAAGTCCCTGTCGCGCAAAGCTTTCGCGCGCTCGAATGATGATTTCCTCTGAAATTGGATCGCCGACCTGCATAGCTATTCCTCCACATCTTGGCCGGGGAAGTATGCATAAGGCGTAGGTCTCGGCGCGTGAGGAATTCTCAGTCTCAACTGAATGAACGGCGCCGGAGCATAGCGTTGTGCGGCCCTCGGCTGCCTAAGATTCGCGATCAGGGCCTGCAACAGTTCCATTGCCGTCACGGCTAGAGGCTCTGGCACAAAGGGCGGATTGCGGTCATTCCCCCTAAACGCATGAGAGCTCTTTTGCATCACAAGGCGTGGCATTCTGGAAGACGGCGCGACCAAAGACTACGCGCCAAAAGGCATTCGGCGCTGCGCCTCGAAGCTGATGAGGGGCCCACCACTCAACCTTCGACTTCGACCGCTCCCTTTGAGTGCGCGAAGCGAATAGCCCAACATGTGAGGATCGGCATGGGTCCTTGCGGTTGAGCACGGCTACAAACCCACAGGACAAGCATATATACAGGCGCCAGCGCAGCAATTCCTGCGATGGAGGCAACAACACCATGAAACTTAGACGCATTGAAGTCTTCAATTTTCGCAAATTGCGGCGCGCCCGTCTGGATATGTCGGACAAGCAGACGCTGCTCGTCGGGGCCAACAACAGCGGCAAGACATCGGCCATGAAGGCGCTGCGCAAATTCCTTAAGGATCGCGGCGGTATCGACACGCGTGATGTAACAGCCTCAAACTGGGCCGCAATTGAACAGATCGCGGGAGCCTGGACACAGGAGGTCGAGGTGGATCTCAGCCCGCTCCTGGCCCAGCTTCCGTTCATTGACGTCTGGCTCCATGCTGACACGTCAGAACTGCACCATGTCGCGCACCTAATCCCAACACTGACCTGGACTGGTGGCTTGCTGGGCGTGCGCCTACGCTTGGAGCCAAAGAGGGGGGCGGACATCAAGGCGCAGTACCTGGCCGCACGAGAGGCCGCTCAGACGCTGCAACCCGGCGGCGCAACGGCCAAAGGGTTCGCGCTTTGGCCACGTGACTTTCGAGAATTTCTAGACAAGCGCCTAAGGGACCTATTCGAGCTTAACGCCCATATTCTGGATCCCATGAGCTTCACCACGACAGGGCCGGTTGAGCCGCAGGCCCTGCCGGCCTTGTCGGAGGGGATCGGTTCGAACCCCTTTGCTGGACTCATCCACATTCGTGAGATCAACGCGCAACGCGGTTTCGCAGACGCAGGGGACAGTAATGGCGATGACGATGAACCGACGAACGCAACTAGCCGCAAGATTGCCAGCCAGATTCAGCCCTATTTCCGTAAACATATCGACCCCGAAAAGGACCCCACGCCGAACGACGTCAAAGCGCTCGAGGCAATCCATGATGCCGAAACCACCTTTAATGCCCGGCTCAAGGATGGTTTCGCTGATGCTATAAAGGAACTGGAAAGTCTCGGCTATCCCGGTGGGCTGAACAATCCGAAACTCTTCATAGCCACGCAGATCAAACCCGTCGATGGGCTCGATCACCCGGCTGCGGTGCAATACGATATCTCGGGCGACACATCTGGGGTGAAGTTGCCTGAAAGCTACAACGGCCTCGGCTTCCAGAACCTTATCTCCATGGTGTTTCAGCTAATGCGTTTCCGGGATGACTGGATGCAAGTAGGCAAGTTCAAATCGCAGTTAGTGACCCCAGACGACAAGGGTATCGAACCTCTGCAGCTGGTGCTAATCGAGGAACCGGAGGCGCATCTGCATGTTCAGGTACAGCAGGTCTTTATGGCTAGGGCCCACAAGGTGCTGCGCAACCATAAAGATCTGGAGAAGGAGGGCTCGGCCTTTACCACTCAGCTGGTCGTGAGCACCCATTCGGGCCATATTGCACATGCAGCCGCGTTTGAGGAGCTGCGTTACTTCAAGCGGGAGCTGCCAAGTCAAGGAGTTGTGCCCACGGCCAGTGTGGCGAATATGACTGGGCTCTTTGGTGCGGACAACGAAACCCATCGCTTCGTGACGCGCTATCTGCTGAGCACACATTTTGATCTATTCTTTGCCGACGCCATCATCGTAATCGAGGGTGCTGCGGAGCGGATTCTGCTGCCGCATCTGATCCAACATCACTACCCCGATTTGGCTGCAGCCTATCTATCCTTTTTAGAGCTTGGGGGCAGTCACGCGCATAGGCTGCGGCCTCTGATCGAGGCGCTGGAGGTGCCGACGCTGATCATCACCGATCTCGACGCGGTGGCAGAGGTCGACAAAGGCGGGAAGATCGTTAAAGAGTCGGTCCAGCCTTGCTGCGGGGCTGCTCAAACCACAGCCAACCACGTGCTAAAGACCTGGCTCCCCAAGCTGGCAGAGATTGATGAGTTGGTAGGCTCTCCCCCCACGGCTCTATGTCACACGGCCCCTGACCGCCCTATCGCCGTCAGCTATCAAACCCCGCAAAAAGTGACACTTGGCTCGGTGTCCACGAGCGTCACGCCCAGTACCTTCGAGGATGCTCTGGTCCTGACTAACCCGAAAGCCGTGACGGACGCCGCAGGAACAGGGTTCTCCTGCCTCATGACCCGTGCCTTTGCCAAATCCATTGCTGAGGCTCAGGCCCCTGAAGACCTCGCCAAGGCGCTCTTTGAAAGGTTGGCAAAAAGACCGGAAAAGGCCGCCTTCGCACTGGATCTTCTGTACATCAAAGATATCAAAGTGTTGCGCGCGCCGCCCTATATCAACACCGGCCTTACCTGGCTCGCGGGCCAACTGAAGGGCGTGGAGGGCGCAGCGTGACAGACGTGACCGACGCCACCCGCGACGCGGGCGCTGACGCGACGATTCGCGCGTGCCTGTCCCTTGATCAGCCGCGCAGCTTCTTTCTCTTTGCCGGGGCGGGATCTGGAAAGACGCGATCTCTCAAGGAGGCACTTGAGGGATTGGACACACAGACCCTGACCACCTTGCGCAAACACAGCCGCAAGATCGCCGTCATCACCTATACTAACGCCGCCGCAGATGAGATCACACGCCGCGTCAAGGCCGATCCGGTGTTTCAGGTACAGACCATCCACAGCTTCGCTTGGTCGCTCATTGAGGGGCGCACGGCGGATATTCGGGGCTGGCTAGAGAGCAACCTGCGGACAGAAATTGCCGAGATCCAGGCAGCCCACGCGAAGGGCCGTGCGGGCACCGACGCCCATGACAAACGCGAGAAGAAGATGGCCTCCAAGACGAAGCGTCTGGAGCGCCTGGCTGAAATTCGCGCCTTCACCTATGCACCCGAGGGGGACAATTTCGGCCGCGATGCGCTGCAACATACCGAAGTCATTGCGCTCGCCGCGCATTTCCTGACTGAAAGCGAGACGTTTCAGAACATCGTTCTGGCGCGCTACCCGTTCATCCTAATCGATGAGAGTCAGGACACGATGAAACCGCTGATGGAGGCGCTCTTGACCTTCGAGGCGCGCCATCGCGGCCGCATCGCCCTAGGGCTGCTCGGGGACACGATGCAGCGTATTTATACCGATGGTTTGCGCGATCTTGACCAACGAGTGGGGGATTTTTCGCAACCGGCCAAACAGATGAACCACCGCAGCCGCAAGCGGATCGTGGACCTGGCGAATTCGATCCGGCGCGACGATGATGGCCGCCAGCAGCGGGCGCGCGAAGACAAACCGGGTGGCACCGTGCGTGTCTTTATTGCGCCAAGCGACGGCACAGATCGCGCAGTCTTCGAGGCCTCCGCCCGTGCAGAAATGGCCCGCATCACCGGAGATTCCGCGTGGCAGAACGCGGAGGCGATCAAGACCCTCACGATCGAGCGTCACATGGCCGCCGCACGGCTTGGTTTCAGTGAGTTGTTTGAGCCCCTGAGCAAACCCGATAAGCTCAAGGACGGGTTTCGAGACGGCACCTTACCCGCGATGCGGCTTTTCACCCACCGGGTCTTGCCTCTGGTGACGGCACAAAGGAATGGGGATGCCTTTGCCGCGATGGCAGTGCTGCGCGACGGCTCACCGCTGGTCGATAAGAGAGGTATCCGGGAGGGGGGCGGGGGGCAGGCCACTGGCCTCGACGCGGCGCGGGCGGGCGTTGCGGCGCTGATGACGCTATTTAATGACGAACCAGATCCGAGTTGTGCCGACGTGTTGGCAGTCGTGGCCGAGCACCGGTTGTTCCCGATCCATGACCAGCTTCGGGCCTGTTTGCCTGACGACAATCTGGTGGCCCAGGACATGGCCGATATCCTTGCTGAGCTTGATCCCTTGTTTGACGAGCTGGACCTCACTACGCCCGAGGGCACACCACCCGCTGAAACCACCATCACTGAGGCCTGGACGCAGGCGCTTGAGGCCCGGTTTTCCCAAGTGGCGCGCTACCTCGCCTATGTCGAAGACCGCAGCCCCTATGGCACCCACCAAGGGGTCAAGGGGCTCGAATTTCCTCGGGTCATGGTGATCGCCGACGATGCACACACGCGCTTCAAAGGCCTTGCATCTTACGAGACGCTGTTTGGTGTGAAACCCTTAGGCCCAGCCGCCCAGAAAAAGGCGGACAACGGCGAGGAAACCACGATCGAGCGCACGCGCCGCTTGCTCTACGTCACCTGTACCCGCGCAGAAGAGAGTCTCGCGCTTGTGCTCTACTCCGAAGCCCCCGACACGATCCGAAGGTTTCTGATCTCCAACGGGTGGATGGCCGAGGACGAGATCGTGATAGCTGCGACTGACGGGACCCATTAAGTAGCTGCGCTGACTTGTTCAGAAATGACCGCTTTGGGCCGGAGGCGTAGATATTCAAGCGTGTAACATCCTTCTTTCGCTGAACAAATTCCCACCGGGTTGCATACGGGTTTTGGCAGTCCGTTCGCACCCTGAACGGGGCAGGTCAGGTGACTCTAAGCGCAGACTGATCAGGCGACGATATCCGCGTCACCCGGCCTCAGCCGGACTCAAGCGAAAGCAGCGCGCGACGAAATTCCGGCTCGCTTAGCACCACCTCGCCCGCACCAAGCGCTTCGGCGTGGCTGAGGGCGCGGGCGGTTAGGGTCTGGGCGGTCTCGATGGCGCGGGGCAGGGCAAGGCCCCGCCCGATGCCCGCGACCACAAGCCCAGCGAAGAGATCGCCGGTGCCGGGCAGGGCGATCGGCAGGCGCTTGGTCGGGTGGCGGCTGAGGTCTTCGGGACCCAAGAGCACCGTCTCTAGTTGCCCGGGGCCGGTGTCGTCGAGCACGCAGCCGGTGGCGATCAGATGCGCTTCGGGCGCGATGTGCAGCGCCTCGCGCGCGGCCTGAAGATCCGCCAGAGTGCGGATCTGCTGCCCGGTGAGCCAGGCGAGTTCGAAGGGGTTCGGCGTGGCGATGTCGGCCATCGGCAGCAACCGGTCGCGCATTACGCCAGCGATGGCTTCGGGGACATAGAGGCCGGGACCGGTGTCGCCCATCACCGGGTCGCAGATGTACCGCAGGCTCGGGTTCGCGACCTTCGCTTCGGCCACGAAATCCGCCACCATCTCGGCCACGTCGAGCGAGCCGATATAACCGGTAAGGATATAATCCGCCCGCTCGGGCAGGCCGCGTTCGCGCGCGCCTTGCAGCAGGTCGGAAAAGAACTCGGGCGGCAGGGTGCGGCCGCGCAGGGTCGGGTAGTCGGGTGTGTTCGAGAAGACCACCGTGGGGATCGCCGCCACCTCGAGGCCTGCCGCCTGCATCGGGAAGAGCGCCGCGGAATTGCCGACATGGCCTAAGACTACCTGGCTTTGGATCGAAATGAGGAAAGGGGGGCGTTTCATGCGGTGCCGTCCAGTCTTGCGCTCCAGTCCTCGACCCGGTGGCTTTCCAACCGCCTGACCGCATATTTGCGCCAGCCCTCAGCCAGGACATCGAGAGCGGCGATGCCTTCAAGTTCAACCAGGTTCATCCGGTCCACATAGAGAGCGTGCCAGAGCCGTCGCAAAGTCCAGTCCGGGGCCAGACGGCCGATCAGCTCCAGCCGGTCGCCGGGCGCGACTGTGCCGGTCTGGAGCACCCGATAATACCATCCAGTGCGTCCCGTCTGCTGCACGCGTCGCGCCATGTCGGCCACGCCGAAGCGGTGGTTGAGCTTCCAGCAGGGCTGGCGCCCCTGCGAGACCTGGATCAGCGCGCCGCCCAGCCGAAATGTATCGCCGACGGCGACCTCCTCTTCGGTGAGCCCGGCGGTCGAGATATTCTCGCCGAACCCGCCGGGAGCGGTCAGCGCCTGAAGGTCACCGAGTTCCGCGCGCCAGTCGCTGTAATGATCGAGCGGATAATGATGTACGGCCTTCTCGATGCCGCCATGCACCCGCCGGTCGGCCTGTTCGTCGCCTTCGAACCCCTCGGGGCCAAGCCTCAGCGGGTGGGTAACCGCCGTCTTGCCGATCCCGCTCAGCGTGTCGCATCCGGGCAGGGGAGCGGCGCGACCTGTCAGGAGCGTGGCGGGCCTCATTCATCCAACCCCCGCAGCCATTGTTTCAGCATGGCCTGACCGGCGGTCCGCAGGGCCGGGCCATGTGCCCTGGCGTCCTGCCGGAGCGCCTCCGGGGCAATCCCCGCTTGCGCCAGTTCGGCGCTATGGCCGATCAGCCAGCGTTCGAAATCCGGCAGCATCCCGGCCTCGGGGTGGAATTGCAGGCCGAGAATATTGCGGCCCCGGGCGAAGCCCTGTGTTTCGCAGGCGGGGGTCGCGGCGAGGCGCTCGGCTCCGGCAGGCAGTTCGAAGCCCTCGCCATGCCAGTGCAGCATCGGAATGTCCGAGAGGTGGACAAGCGGGCTGGCCCGGCCGGTCGCGGTTAGGGTCAGAGGCGCGAAGCCGATCTCCTTTTCGGCAATGGGCGCGACCCGGGCGCCGAGGGCTGCGGCCATGAGCTGTGCGCCGAGGCAAAGGCCAAGGGTTGGGCGATCCGCCGCCAGCCTCATGGCCAGCCAGTTCCGCTCCTCTGTCATGCAAGGATAGGCGGCGCCGCCATTCACGCCGATCGGGCCACCCAGCACCACGACCAGGTCCGGTTCCAGCGGATCGGGCAGTGGGTCCACAGCCGCCTCAATGTCTTGCAGCTGATAGCCGGCGTCCCTCAGAACCGGGGCAAAGGACCCGAGGTCTTCAAAGGCCATGTGGCGCAGAATCAGGGCGGATTTCATCGTGGAAGCCTCTTGCGTTTTTCGCCTCTGTGGCAAAACACTGGCCTATGCAAAAGTGCCAGTATGAATGATTGGGATAGGCCGGTTTTCGACATGCGCGAGCCTCTTGCCCTCGAGATGGAGCCGGGCCACGACGGCCCGCTTTTCCTCGCCATTGCCGAGGCGATCACCCGTGACATCACCCGCGGACGCCTGAAGCCCGGAGCGCGGCTGCCTGGCACGCGGGCGCTGGCGCGCGAGCTGGGGGTCCATCGCAATACGGTGGATGCCGCCTATCAGGAGCTGCTGACCCAGGGCTGGCTGCACGCGGAACCGGCGCGAGGCACCTTCGTGGCGCAGGATCTGCCGCAGGGGATGCTGGTCCGCAGACCCGTGCCCACGCCGATGGACCCGGTGGCGCCACGCGCGGGGCTCGCGTTTAGCGACGGCGCGCCGGACCCCAAGCTGGTGCCCGACAAAGCGCTGGCCCGGGCCTTTCGCCGGGCGCTGCTGTCGCCGGTCTTCCGCGCCGGGGCGGATTACGGCGATGCGCGCGGCACGTCCTCGCTGCGCGAGGCACTGGCAGGCTATCTCGCCACGGACCGGGGCGTAGTTGCGGAGCCGTCGCGGCTGCTGATCGCGCGGGGCAGCCAGATGGCGCTGTTCCTGGCTGTACGGGCGGCGCTGTCGCCGGGCGAGGTCATTGCCGTCGAGGAACCGGGCTATCCGCTGGCCTGGGAAGCGTTCCGCGCAGCCGGGGCAGAGGTGCGGGGCGTGCCGGTGGATGGCGGCGGCCTGCGTATCGACGCGTTGGAGGCTGTGCTGGCTCGCGATCCGCGCATCCGGGCGGTCTATGTCACGCCGCATCACCAATACCCGACCACGGTGACCATGGGCGCGGCGCGGCGGTTGCAACTGCTGGAGCTGGCGCAGCGCCAGGGGGTCACGCTGATCGAGGACGACTATGACCACGAGTACCGCTTCGAGGGCCGCCCGGTGCTGCCGCTCGCCGCCCGCGCGCCCGAAGACCTGCCGCTGATCTACGTGGGCTCCCTGTCCAAGCTGCTCTCGCCGGGCATCCGGCTGGGCTATGCGCTGGCGCCCGAGCCGTTGTTGACCCGCATGGCCGAGGCGCGGGCCGCCATCGACCGGCAGGGCGACGCGCCGCTGGAGGCGGCGCTGGCGGAACTGATCCGTGACGGCGATCTCGGCCGCCACGCTCGCAAGGCGCGGCGGGTCTACCGGGCGCGGCGGGATCTGCTGGCGGCGCTGCTGGGGGAGCATCTGGCCGGGCGGGCGACATTCGATCTGCCCGCCGGGGGCCTTGCGCTGTGGCTGCGTTGCGAGGGGAGATCCGCCGATGATTGGGCCAAGGCCGCTGGGCAAGCGGGGCTGACCCTACTGCCGGGTATGCGCTTTGCGCTGGAGGGCCCGGCGCCGCAGGCCTTCCGTCTGGGCTATGCGGCGCTGGACGAAGGGCAGATCGCCCGGGCGGTGGAGATCCTCGCCCAGAGCGTTCCGGGCTGACCCTATTCCGCCGCGACCCGGGGCCGCGCCTGCGCGGGGGCGATATGCATGCCCAGACGGGACAGCAGGTCCTGGTCCTTCCACGCCGCCGGGTTGCCGGTGGTCAGCAACTGGTCGCCCACGAAGATCGAGTTCGCGCCGGCGAGGAAGCACAGTGCCTGCAACTCGTCGCTCATCCCCGTGCGCCCTGCCGAAAGCCGCACCACCGAGGCAGGCATCAGGATGCGGGCCAGCGCCACGATGCGCACCAGCGCGAAGGGATCGACGGCCTGGGCCCGCGCCTGCACCGGCACGCCCTCGATTTCGTTCCACAGGTTCACCGGCACGCTGTCGGGATGCGCGGGGAGCGTCGCCAGCGTCACCAGCATGGCGATGCGGTCCTCTTCGGCCTCGCCCATGCCCAAGATGCCGCCACAGCAGACCTTGATGCCGCCCTTGCGGACCTGTTCGACGGTATCGAGACGGTTCTCCATCGTGCGGGTGCTGGCGATCTGCGCGTAGTATTCGGGCGAGGTGTCGATGTTGTGGTTGTAGAAGTCGAGGCCCGCCGCCTTCAGCCGCGCGACCTGTTCGGGCGACAGCATCCCCAGCGTCATGCAGGTCTCGAGCCCCAGCTCGGCCACCCCCCGCACCATGTCGCAGAGCTTGTCCATGTCGCGGTCCTTGGGGCTGCGCCAGGCGGCTCCCATGCAGAACCTCTGAGCGCCGGAGGCCTTGGCGCGCCTGGCGGCGGCCAGAACCTCCTCGGTTCCCATCAGCTTGGTGGCCTTCACCCCGGTGTCGTGATGGGCGGATTGCGAGCAATAGCCGCAATCCTCAGGGCAGCCGCCGGTCTTGATGCTGAGCAGGCTCGCGGTTTCGATCGCGTTGGGGTCGAAATGCGCGCGGTGCAGGGTCTGGGCGCGGTGCATGAGATCGGCGAAGGGCAGGGCGTGGATCGCCCAGGCCTCCGCCATGGTCCAGTCGGTGCGGATCATGACGCGCGGGTCCGGAGGCGGGCGATGGCCGCGATGAGGCCCGAGGCCAAAGCCAGCTTGACCAGATCGCCGAGCAGGAAGGGCGTGAGACCCGCGGCCAGCAGACCCTGCGCCGGGACATAGTGCGCCAGCCAGGCGAGGCCGAGGGCATAGACCACGGCCAGGCCCGCCAGCATCGCCAGGAAGCGCCCGATCAACCCGCGCCGCTGCGCCAGCCAGCCGGTCAGGCCCGCGCCCAGCAGATAGCCCGCCAGATAGCCGCCGGTCGGCCCGACCATATAGGCCAGCCCGATGCCGCGTTCCGGGGTGCCGGAGAATACCGGCAACCCCAGGGCGCCCGCCGCAAGATAGGCCGCCATTGCCGCAAAGCCGAGCCTCGGCCCGAGCGTGGCGGCGAGGAAGAACACCGCCAGGGTGTGCAGCGTCATCGGCACTGGCCAGAACGGGATCTGGATCTTGGCGCCCAGCGTGATCAGCGCCGCGCCGCCGAGCGCCAGCGCGAGCCTGCGTCCGAGCGCGGCGGGACGGGTCAGAGAGGGGGTGAGAAATGCCATGGGTCTGTCCTCCGAAGATAGGTATCGAGTCTATCTATAATTACGAAGGCTTTGCGTGGTGCTGGCAATTAGGTTTATAGATAATTATCCGGGAATCTCGTAAGTCTCTCGCAAATCGGCATTTTTCACGGCAGTCTTGCGCTTGCCGATCCAGCCGACATGGCGCGCGAGCGTGGCGCAGGCGAGGTCGGTCTGCCCCTTGCGCAGAGCGTCGAGAATGGCGCGGTGGTCGTGATCCGTGCGCGCCTCCCAGTCGCGCCGCCATGCGGCAAAGAGGAACCGGGCGCTGGCGGCCTGCAGGTCGTCGATCGTCCGCAGCAGACGCGGCATCCGGCAGGGGGACAGGATGATCCGGTGAAAATGGCGGTTTGCTGCCTCCCAGTCACGGACGGTACTGGCATTGTCGCCGTGGCGCGTAACCTCTTCTGCTTCCTGTAGAATAGCGCGTGTCATATTGGGCGAGGCGTGGCGCAGGGCGAGGCTTTCGAGGCTGGAGCGCATCTCGGCCACCTCGCGCAGTTCGGCCACGTCGAATTCGGTGACGCGAAAGCCGCGCCGGGGCTGGCTCTCTGCCAGACCCTGGGTCTGCAGCTCACGAAAGGCCTCGCGTACCGGGACGTGGCTGGCGCCGAACTCGGCGGCGATGTGGTCCTGCCTGAGCCGCGCGCCGGGCGGAATCTCGCCCGAGATGATACGGTCGGCAAGGACGCGGGCGATGCGGGCGGACTGGGTCTCTTCAGGGGCGTGTTTCATGAATTATAGATAATTCATGCTGCACCGCCCGTCGACAGTTAAGATGTGTTTTGCGGCTCTTCTGTCATCGTCGCCTTCTTGTAGGACCTGGCAAGCCTCTGGAGGCTCAGGCAGCCCTTGGTTGCAACGTTGGGAAGTCGCAATTCGTAAAGATCAGCGGGTTCCGCACGTCTTCCCTCTTTCGGAGGACGGCCGACACATCGGAAGGTCAGGATCGTCCGCCAGCCCCCGAGAACGTGCCAACTTGCTCTGACGTCGATATCTCTCCATGGGATGATCGCCTCGGGATCTATGGCGTTCATGAGGATGCCCTGCGTTGTGAATGTCAGTATCGGGCCTTTTCGTCGTCCGTACTTCCAATGCAGGAGGACGGGCGCAAACCCCAGTGGCGCGGCCAATGTCAGAAATGCCACCTCAGATGCCCTGCCGTCGACGCCGGGCTCCAGAATAAGAGACATCGCCACCGCGAGAGCTGGAACGAGGAGGAGCCCGGCCATCAGCCAGAACCCGGCAAGCCGAAAATACGACAGCCAGATCTCCAGATCAGGCATCGAATGCGCTTGGCGTGCCTTGTCCACCTTCAGAGCCAGAACATGAGGCACGTTGCCGATGCGAGCGCCGCTAGGGTTCGGTTTGCGCGCCTGAGGCTGGTCGGACTCGAAAGGTGGCGCCGCAGAGCGGATCCCATGGCAGACCAGACGGCCATGCACGGGGTGCCGATCAATGCGAAAGCCAAGCAAATGATCAGCAATTGAGGAACAACCGCCTGCTCGGGCTGCAGAAATGCCGACACGGCGGTGAGCGCGATCAGCCAAGATTTCGGATTGATGAACTGGAACAGCAGCGCCTGAGAAAACGAGATCGGGGTGGCATTAGGTGATTGCGCCAGCGCATCGGCTTTCCAAAGCTTCAGGGCGAGCCAGAGCAGATAGAACGTCCCAGCCACCTTGAGTGCCAACTGGATACTGGGAAACTGTGCGAAAAGGCTGCTGAGACCGGCGGCCACGAGCAGGATCTGGGAGATCACACCGGTCGGAATGCCAACGATCTGCGGTATGGTGCTCCGGAAGCCAAATACCAGTCCCGCGTTTGCGAGAAGCATGTTGTTTGGTCCCGGGGTGATCGACATGACAAAGGCATAGAGCGCCAGCGCCCCGATCGTCGCAATCTGCATTTTCCGCGTCCTCTGATCCTCCCAACGACACGATGATCGAGCGTTCTGCCAGACAAGGCGATTGAGAAGTTCTCAACGAAGCGTGAGCGTCCAAAAGCAAATATGGGAGCTCTGCTCCCGGCGGCGTGCGGTTGCTCTTGGTTCTCAATGTTGCTACTCGAAGGCCATGACCTGTCTCGCCCCCTCTAATCTCGGGGGCGGCTTCCGCCACAGCGATCTGGAACGCGCCGCCGAGGCGCTCTCGATGCGGCTTCAGCCCCAGGATACCGCCCTGACGACGATGAATGGCCCTGTGATGCAAGGCCGGATGCTGCTGCACGAGGTACAGCCGGGTTTGCACGCGACTGGCTATGACATGAAGTTTGAAGTCGATCTGCCCTTGGTCGAGGAGATCGAGGAGGATGTGATCCTCTGCAGCACACTCGTCTCGGGTGAGAGTGAGCCGATGGTCATCGACGGGCACGAAATCACTTTTTCGACTGGCGGATCACGTCTCATTTTCGTCCCAAAACACCGCGTCTGCATTGGGTCATGCGTCGCAGGCACTCAGGGAGCCGTCGCGGGTTTCTCACTACGGCGCGCCTGGCTTGATCAGTTTGCGGATGATGATGGCACACTCGACCCTCTCCGCCAGATGTTCGAGGACGGAGTTGGAAGCCGTGTCCTGAGAGAGGGGGGGCCATTGCGTGCTCTCGCCGGGCAGATGCTATCACAGGACTATCTCGGCGCTCTCGGACGCATCAACATTGAGAGTGCAGTGTTGGCGTCGTTGGTGGCAGTGACCGGTGTACTCACAGCCGACATGCGAGTTCCGCCTGGCATGAGCCGACGCCAGTTGCGCCGAGTTGAGGACGCCCGCGATATCCTTGCTGCGAGATTGGCAAATCCGCCGAGTATGGAGGAGCTTTGCCGATGTGTGGGAGTCAACCCCACGACGTTGCGCGCGCAGTTCAAGGCGACGTTTGGCACGACGGTTTTTGGTTGGTTGCGCGATCGCCGGCTCGAAGTCGCTCGAGTGATGCTGGCGGAGGGAGAGCATTCGGTCACAGAGATCGGTTGGCGTGTCGGGTTCTCTAATCCTGGCGCCTTTGCGACGGCTTATCGTCGGCGTTTCGGTTATCCTCCTACTGCCGAACGCAACCGTCCCGCTGGATAGCTGCGCCACGGAGAAGAACTTCTCCGCCGCGCAAAAGTCTGACGAGGAGACATATGGCATATCCGGGCGAAATCGACCCCGGGGACATACCGCCATGAAGATTCGCATTGCTCTTTTGACTTCCGTTTTGATCCTGCCGCCGATTTCCGTCGGTGCTCAAGTACAAGACGATGGAAGCTTCCTTCTGGGCACGATCCATATCCAGGCTCGCAAGCGGGATGAACTAGCCTTCGAGATCCCAGTCGCGGCGACGATACGGGAAGGCGCGGATCTAGAATTTGGGTCATTGGATCCCGGCGTGGATCTGGCGCGCACTACGCCGAATTTCAACTATGTAGACTTTGCCGTTCCCGGAAACTCGTTTGGTTCGGTGCGGGGTATCGGGCCATTGGGAAGCCCTTTAAATTCGCTCGACAATACAATTGGGTTTTCCACGAACGGGGTGCCGACAACCTCATTCGGATTCTCTCCTACACTCTTCGATGTCGAGCAGGCCGAGGTCTTGAGGGGGCCGCAGGGAACACTTTTCGGACGAAACGCACTGGGTGGTGCGGTGAATATCGTTACGAGGCGGGCCGATGGTGTGCCGGAGTTCATCGTCGGAACGGAGGTTGGAGAAGATGGCCTGCGAACGCTCGATCTCGCTGCTGGCGGCTGGGTTGTTCCCGATTTGGTGGCTGGACGTGTGGCGCTCCGTTTCCAGGAGTTTGATGGTGATATTCCGAACGGGGTTGCGGGTGGAAAGGACGGGGACGCAAGTATCGCGGCTGGACGTATCTCACTTGCCTTCGACCCTGATGGACCTTTAAGCGCGGACCTCGTTCTGGGCCGGGATCGCGACAGGCGAAATAATCCAATATATTTGTGGGCAGAACATCCCGACTTTCCCGTTAGCGGATCGGACATGGTGCAGGTCGGCGAGCGCGTGATTGATCATATCAGTTTGAGCGTCCAACGCGAGTTCGAGGGGTTCACCTTTCACTCCGTCACGGGATTTCAGGATATCGCGGTCACAACCATCACCGATGATACGGATTCGTTCCTGTATTCGAGGTATTTATCGGACTACGGAATGCCGATGTCACCAGGTGCATTTTCCGATCCGGATGAAGACTGGGGAATCGTTTATGAAGGCGAGCGTGTCTTCAGTCAGGAATTTCGGCTGAATTCTCCTGAAGGAGCGCCAGTTGAGTGGGTGGCGGGACTGTCCTACTTCCGCTCCCAATACGACATGGATCGAACGCAGCAGAGCAATTACTCCCCGTCTCTGAACGGACATTACGACACCACGATCACCAGTCAGACACTGGCGGTCTTCGGAGACATTTCCGCGCCTGTCAGTGACCGACTGACCTTCTCGGCAGGCCTGCGGGCCGCGCGCGATCGCCAGACCTTCGACACGACCTATGTCTCGAATGGCGCTCCGGGCACGGTGCCAGGGCATCGGCAAAGCGGGAGTTTCGAAGATGACTACGTCACTGGCCGCGTTGCAGTAGACTGGCGCTGGAACGATGAATGGATGAGTTATGCCTCGATTTCCAGGGGGTATGCTTCTGGTGGATTCGAACGTTATTCCTTGAACGCCTATATGGGACTGGACACGCCTCCCTTCCGGCCATCCACTTCTTGGGCTTATGAACTGGGCACGAAAGCCGAGCTTTTGGACGGCCGGCTCAGCCTGTCGGGCGCACTGTTCTACAACAATGTCGCGGACGGACAGCTGACGGCATTCGACGCGGCCACAATGAGCTTCGCGTTCGATAATCAGGATTACCGAAGCTATGGAGCCGAGCTCGAGTTTCGTGCGGAGTTGACGCCTCATGTGGCGCTTCGAGGGGGTGTCGGTTGGACGAGAACGCGCTTGGTCGATGTCCCGAACGGGGTCACCACTGGCGCGATGAATGGCAACAGGGTTCCGAATATGCCCGAGCTTACCGCAAGTCTTGGGCTGGACCTTCGCTATCCTCTGGGCCGAGGTGAGGCAATTGCCTCTCTGGATGTGTCGCATGTCGGAGGACGTATGGCTGACATTGGCAATAGCTGGGAAATCCCTTCGTACACGGTGGCGGATCTCCGAGTCGGTTGGGAACGAGACGGGATGGAACTCTACGCCTTTGCCCGCAATTTGACTGATGAACGGCCTATCTACTTCTCGTCCACGTTCTCGCCAAACGCACATAGCGCAATTGTTGGCCGCGGGCGCGTCCTTGGCCTTGGCGCAACCTGGCGGTGGTGACGAAGTGGAGGACGTATCGGGTGTGTCTCGGCGGCTCTCTACGCCGGAATTGGGCGCGATCTTCTCGCTGAACCTAGTGCAAGGGGTGCCGGCGTACTTCTTCACAGTAGCGCTACCTGTTTTGCTGAGGGATTCAGGAGCTTCACTGGAAGTCATTGGAATGGCCTATGTGGTTTGGCTTCCGTGGGCGTTGAAGTGGTTGTGGGCGCCGATTTTCGACAGCAGGCCCCAAATTCGATATTTAGTGCTTCGGTTCAGTCCCGGATTGTTGGCAGCCGTCTTTCTCTCTTTGATCAGGTTTGCCCCACTCGGAACAACTGCACCGCTATTGCTGCTTGCAGCCTTGGCTGCCTGCGCCGGTGCATCTCTACAAATTGCGCTTGCGGCAGAGGTGATCGGACGCGCCGATGATGGCGGACGGGCGGTAGCCAATACGCTTCAGGTGATCGGTATGACGACAGGAGGTGTTCTGGGCGGTGCCGTACTGTTGTGGCTAGCATCCCGGATCGGCTGGGTCCCTGCGATCCTGTCCGGCTCTGCGCTGATCCTTGTTCTCGGCACGACAGCCTTCCTGATCCGTCCGGTACGGACGTTGCCGGGCCCTCGGATTGCGCCTTGGAGGTCACTGCGAAGCAGTAGGGTGATCGGCCTCGTGCTTCTCGTCGGACTTTCGGCCGCGGCGGATGGTTTTCTGGGTGCGAGGCTTCTCGATTCCGGACATGATGCGGTCGAGGTCGGTTGGTATCTGGGCGCTTTCGCCATGCTGGCCATGCTTCCCGCGGCAACTGGTGCGGGGGCGTTGCTCCGCCGTGTAGGCGCCTTGGCTACGCTGCGGTCGTTGCTCTTGCTGAAGGCTGCGCTACTGGTGATGTTGACGCTGTTCCCGTCTCATCCGTTGGTGAGCATTGCCTTGGCGGTAGTTTGCTTCGCAGCCAGCGCCTCAGTGATGACTGCGACGTGGCAAATCTACATGTCGTCGGTTCAGCCGACCGCTGCAGCGAGCGGCTTCGCCTTGCTGACCTCTCTCGAGGCGATGGTTCTCATGTTTGGCGGTATGGCCGCAGGTCAGGTTGCGGCTCGATCGGGGTATTCCCCGATCTTTTATGCTGCTGCTCTCGCTGCCGTCCTGGGGGCTGCAGTTTCACCCCTCTTGCTGTCTGACAGGGAGGTTGCCCCATGATTGTTGGACTGCTTGCTGGCTATCGTTCCGTTCTGGTGCTTTCCGCCATTTTGTCGATCTTCGGAACGGGCCTCGGGTTGGTACCGTATCTCGCCGCCTGGAGGATTGCAGTGGCGATTCAAGGGGCAGGGATCGACGCCGGAGAACTTGTGTACTGGACGGTGCTCGCGGTGTGTGCGCTGATCACCAAGGCATTGCTGCAGGCTGGGGCGACGACGTTGTCGCATGTGGCAGCCTATCGCATCCTTTATCAACTGCGGCATCGTCTAGTCGAGAAACTGGCACGAGTGCCGCTTGGCGTTTTGTCAGGAACTACCTCCGGCCATCTTCGAAAGATCGTCATGGAGGATGTCGAGCAGATTGAAGAAGGCATTGCTCACGCGATCCCGGACTTGGCCGCAGGACTTTCGGTTCCGATCCTATCTGGGGTTCTTCTCCTTTGGGTGGACTGGCGCATGGGTATCGCAGCAGTGGCCATGTTTCCATTGCTGCTTGGGGTCTATCTTCTCACCTTGCGTGCGACGCGGCCGCATTTGGCTGCCTATGTCGGGGCGATCTCAAACTTGCGTTCTATTTCGGTCCAGTATGTTCGCGGAATCAGGGAGATCCGGACGTTTCTGCACACTGGCACAATTCTCGAGGAGCTCCACGACGCACTGGATCGGATGGCGCGCGTCGGTCAGTCCTTTGCCTTGTCGAGCCTCACGCCAATGGCGATCCTCTATGCCGGCCTTCGGGCTAATGTTCTTGTGTTGATCCCCGTCGGAGCCTTTCTGTACCTGTCGGATGAAATCTCCGTCACTGACCTCACACTCTTTCTGTTATTGGGGTTGGGGATCAACGCGCCACTGCTGAAGGTCGTCTTTTCGGCAGGTAACTTCTTTTGGAAGCTGAAAGGGGCAAGCGCGCAGATCTCCACAATCTTTGAAACCGAGGAGCTTCCTCAGCCCGAGTATCCACAGAGACCCGACGGCTACGACATTAGCTTTCAGGATGTGTCGCTATCTATGGACGGGAACGCCATTTTGTCGCGGGTATCGGTCACGATTCCGGCAGGCACGACCCTTGCTCTCGTCGGGCCGTCCGGTGCGGGCAAGTCGACTTTGGCGCGTTTGTTGATGCGATCTCGTGATCCTGATCTGGGGCGCATCCTGATCGGAGGCTGCGATCTCCGCCAGATGGAAGATCGACATCTCGAAGGTATGGTCAGCGCGGTGCTGCAAGACGCCTGGCTCATGAATGCGACAATCTATGAAAATATCCTTTCCGGGCGCCCCACCGCGTCTCGCAAAGAAGTCGAGGCCGCCGCCCGTGCCGCAAGGGTGACGGAGTTCTCAGCTGATTTGTCCTTTTTTGTTGGCGAGGGGGGACGCAGCCTCTCAGGCGGGCAGCGACAACGTGTGGCTATCGCCCGTGCCATTCTGCGCTCTACACCGATCGTCGTGTTGGATGAAGCGACAGCGGCTTTGGATCCCGACAATGAACAGGCGGTGCGGGAAGCTCTGGCCGAACTGGCGCATGGAAGAACGGTTCTCGTGATCGCGCATCGCCTAGACACCATACGCAATGCCGACCAGATAGCTTTTGTAGAGGCAGGTGAGATCTCCGACCTTGGAAGCCATAGCGACCTTCTGCAGCGGTCCTCCGGTTACCGACGGTTGTGGAAGGAATATGATTCAGTCGAAGGCTGGCATCTTGAACCGGGCGCTGTTCGATCATTGCCTACTGTCGTGCAGAGGCCTGGCCAAGCCTATCAGGAGCCTGGGATCCCTTCGGGAATGGTCGCACGTTTCATGCACCTCGCGGGCCCGGGACGTCGTACACTGATGTCCAAGGCTCTGCCCATGCTCGCGCTTGAAGGGGCCGTGGCCGGAGCGCCAGTGATCGCAGTGTGGTTGGTGCTCGATCGCGTTTTGGCCGGTGATCTTACCCGGCCTTTCGCGGTCGCGGCTTCGGGTTTCGTCGCGCTGTGCATACTCATGTTCGTTTTTGCCAATAGGCTTTCGCACCGGGTGTTGTGGCAGGTCCAAAGCACCGCTGTATCGGCCCTGCAGGCACGCATTGCCCGACAGATGCGTCAGATACCACTGGGTGACGTGATTGCTCGCGATACCGGTTCGCTGGAAGCGCTTATGTCGCAGCATTCTGCAGCGATCAACTTTGTCACGCCTCCTGCTCTGGCGATGCGGGCCATGGTCGGTCCGCTTCTCAGCGCGATTGTTCTTTTCTTTCTGGATTGGCGATTGGCCCTCTTGACCTGTGCGATGGTGCCCGCGTTCGGTGTGGTAATGGTGTTCGCTGACAGGGTGAACGCTCGGATGCTGCAGCGACTGGTTGTTTCGAATGAGATGCTCTCTGCTCGCCTGTTGGACTATATTCAGGGCTTGCCAACCTTGCGCAGCCTCGGCCTCTCCCAAGCATATGGCCCTGTGGAGGACGCCCTGGAGACGCACAGACGCATCTCACTGTCCACGGTAACGGCGCTGATGCCGATCGTTACGGCAGGGTGGATATTCCTGGACGCGGGCTTCGTGATCTTGCTCGCCGGCGGTGGCTGGATGGTCCTGCATGAACTCATGGAAGCATCGACGTTCCTGCTCTTTCTCGTGGTAAGTTTGGTGTTCTATGCGCCACTGACTGATGCGTTCGACTTGTCGTCGCAATTGCGCCTCCTGCAAAAGTCCATGTCGCGAGTGGGGGAATTTCTTGCGATCGCCCCTCTTCCCGAACCCGAAACGCCAAAGTTACCCGTTTCTCTGGATCTTCGTTTTCAAGACGTTCATTTTTCTTACGGCGATAAGCCGGTCTTGAGTGGCATCAATCTTGATTTCCCGGCGGGGAAAATTCACGCGCTTTGCGGTCCGTCGGGATCCGGAAAATCGACTATTCTCGACCTGATTGCGCGTTTCTGGGACGTCCAGAAGGGGCATGTCACGATTGGAGGCGTGGACATTCGAGACATTGCGCCAGAATTGCGCAGCGCCATGGTCGCAGTGGTTTTCCAGGACAGCTACCTCTTCGATATGAGCGTCGCGCGAAATCTGCGGTTAGCCAGGGCCGGCGCAAGCGATGAAGAATTGTACGCTGCTGCTCAGGCGGCCTGTTGTCATGACTTCATCATGGCGTTGCCGAAGGGATATGAGACCGTCATAGGCGAAGGTGGAGCAAAGCTCTCCGGCGGTGAACGTCAGCGCATTGCTCTTGCGCGGGCCTTCCTGAAGGATGCTCCGATCATTTTGCTGGATGAGGCGGCGGCGTCCGTCGATCCCGAGACAGAGAGCCATATGCGTCAAGGGCTAGCCAAACTATGCGCCGGTCGAACCGTGATTATGATCGCACATCGGCCAAGTACGATGCGTCAAGTCGATCAGAGGATAGAGATGAAGGACGTGCTTGGTCGCGACGACCGCTGACTTGATGCGAAGATTGCAAGAGCACCAACGTGATGTTTTCCCAGGTGCACAGTTAGTGCAGGCGATGCTTGGTCCAATAGTTGGCGGGGCAGGTGGGGCCGAAAGGGGCCGCCAGGCTGCAGGCCCTTGCGGACCTGCAGGGAGGTTGTAGCCTAACCCAGCCGTTCCATGAAGATCACGTTGTCCTCGACCGTTTCGCCCTGAACTTCGTCTCTGGTTCCCATGCGCGCGATGGCACAGACGCAAAGCCTCCGCCACTGACGGGGATCGAGCGCGAGCGAAGCCAGCGTCTCCTCAGCGGTGGGAAAAATCGTGCCCTCGGTTGCCTTGGATCCCGGCGGGTGCGAAGCGTGTTCAGTGATCAGAAGGTGTCCGCCGGTGGACACCGCGCCTGCCGCCCGGGCCAGCACACGCGCGCGCGGCCAGTCTCGCGGTGATTGCAGGAAGCTGGCCACGACGAGGTCGTACATGCCTTCAGGGAAGGTTTCGGCCAGATCGTGCTCTTCGAACTGGACCGTCCCGGCCAGTCCGGCGCGGCTGGCGCTATCAGCCGCATAGGCGAGCGCCACAGCAGAGACGTCCACCGCCGTCACCTGCCAGCCCTGCCGGGCCAGCCAGAGCGCGTCGTCCCCCCGGCCGCAGCCCATCTCCAGCGCACGCCCCGGCGCCAGCGGACCGGCGAACTGGGACAGAACGAGGCCGGGCTTGCCAGAGGTTTCGCCGGTCTTTTGGCGGTAGCGGTCATTCCAGAAGTCTCGTGTGGTCTGGTGCATGGCGATGCTCCTTCAGGCCGCAGCGGTCAGATCGGGATCGAAGATCAGCGAGCGATGCGCGGCGCCGCCTGCCATCACGCCCGCGGCCGCGGCGATCGTGGCATTGGGCATGGGGCTGGCAAGGTCGCCGGCGGCGAAGACGCCGGGCTGGCTGGTCGCCTGCATCGGATCGACGGCCACATAGGGGCCGGTTGGTCCGTCCTTCATGGTGCAGCCTAGCTGTGCAGCCAAATCGCAGGAGGGCGCTGTGTCCGGCGCCAGGAACAGCCCCGCCAGCGCGATCTCTCGCCCGTCATCCAGCCGCACCCCGTCAAGCGCCGGGGCGGTGCCGATCAGCGCCGCGACAGGCGTTTTCTCGACCGTGACGCCCCGGGCGGTCAGCCCCTGCCGCTGTTCCCTAGTCAGCACGAGCGCCCCTTGCGTGAAGAGCGTGGTCGGCCCCCAGTCGGGCAGCAGCATCGCCTGATGCAGCGCCGCCTCGCCGCGCGCCAGAACGCCGACCGGCCCGCCGTTCAGCTCATAGCCGTGGCAATAGGGGCAATGGAGCACTGTGGCTCCCCAGCGTTCGGACAGACCTGGCAGATCGGGCAGGCTGTCGCGCACACCGAAGGCCAGGACCAGCCGCCGCGCGGTGATGTCTCTGCCCTCTGCCAAGGCCACCCGAAATCCGTTCCCCTCGCGCGCAGCCGAGACCGCCGCGCCGTCCCTTAAGGACAGAGTAGGGTAGACCGCGAGTTCGTGTCTGAGCGCGGCGCGGATGTCCTGCGGGGGACGCCCGTCCTGCCCGGGAAACCCGTGAGAGGCGGCGGCAAAGCGGTTGCGGGGTGCGCCGGTGTCGAGAACGCAGACGCGTCTACGGGCGCGGGCAAGCTGCATCGCGGCGGCAAGTCCGGAAAAGCTGCCGCCGATGACGAGAACATCGTGATCCATGGTGGTTCCCCTTAATGTATCACTGAAAGTTACGTGATTTGGCGCGCCATTTCAAGACATGAAACTTTCATTGTTACGTGAGTGCTGCTAAGGAGCCTGAAGAGGCAAGGAAAGGAAACCCCATGGCGCGCGATCTTCGTATGTCCCGGATGCTGCACGTCTTGATCCACATGGACCGACATGTCGGGCGTGCCACTTCGGAACAGATCGCGCAGATGATCTCGACCAACGCCGTGGTGGTGCGCAGGATGATGGCGGGGCTGCGCGAGCGGGGGATCGTGTCGTCGGAAAAGGGTCATGGCGGTGGCTGGCAGCTTGCTTGCCCGCTGGCCGAGATCAGCTTGCGCGACGTCTACGAGGCGGTCGGCCACCCGCCGCTGTTCAACATTGGACCGCAGGCGGATCCGTCGCCCTGTCTGGTCGAGCAGGCGGTCGACGCGCGGCTCGATGCGACGCTGGCAGAGGCCGAGACACGGCTGCTGGCGCAATTCGCCGCGATCACGGTGGAGGAGGTCGCGCAGGATTTCGAGCGTCGTTTCGAAGAAAGCGGCCATACGGTGCCGTTCCCTTGGCATGGCGCGACGGGGGAATGATCGGTGGTGGCACTATCTGTGCCGAGATTGCAGCGATGTGAGCCGCCAGAAGTCATTTCCAGATGTGCTAAGGCTAGGCAACCCTGCTTGCCGCGAGCGCATGGAGACCCTCTGGGCGGATGTGGGTGTAGCGGCGCAGCATTTTCCAGTCCTTGTGCCCGGTGACAAGGGCAACCTGTTCAATGGTGAAGCCTGCCTCGAACAGTCGACTGGTCGCTTCGTGGCGCAGATCATGAAAATGCAAATCCTCGATGCCCAAGGTACGGCAGACCCGTCGGAATGCCGTGCCGATTGAGCGTCCGTTGTAAGGGAAGATTCTGCCGCGACTGCCCACCAGCGCACGTTGTTCTTCGATCAACGCGCAGGGGTCGAAACCAGAAACGGACAGCAGCGGGATGCGTTGGTCGTTGCCCGTCTTGCGGCGAGGGTCTTTGCGGTCCCGGATGAGCAGCATTTTGGTTCGAGGGTTGTAGTCTTCCCATCGCGCCCGAGAGATTTCATCTTGTCGCATGGCCGTCGCGATGGCGAAACGAACGACGCGCGCTACGGGGATGAACTGTCGTGGGTTGCTTTCAAGCGCCTTCAGGATCGCGTCGATCTCCTCTTCGCTCGGCCGACGATCCCGTTCGTTGCCTTTGCCCACCAGTCCGAGCCGGGTGAGCGCAATCCGAGCGAGATCGACTCCTTCGGTTGGTGCGATGATGCCGTGAACGGCGGCAGCATGCGAAAGGATCGTCTTGATGTATCCGAGGTCGATGCCAACCGTTACCGGGCCGGCCCCTTCTTTGGCGCGCTGACGACCGAACTCGACGAGCTTTTCCCGGCCGAGCTCGGCGGGTTTCAACGCCCCGAGGCGCAGTGCAAGAAAATCCAGGCTTGCGGCTTTCGACCTGCCGAGCGTTCTCCCGACGTCCGCCAGATCCGCTCTGTGAAGATCAATGAGGTCTCCGAATGTCTTGGCCGCGGCAACGCGAGTGTGTATAGGTTCCCCCCGATCGATCTTGCCCTCAACGGTCCGCGCCCAAAGCTCCGCGTCACCGCGGCGCAGGAAGGATTCACTGATGTAGTGCCCTTTACGTCTGACCTGGACTCGCCAGGAGCCCGAAGGAAGCTTTGATATGGTCGCCATTTCGTGTGCTCTATGTGTGCAGTGCGCGGTCGAAACGTGGCGAAAAGGGGCGTATTGGGTCGTAAATTAGAGTGCACACGCCGCCGCGCAATGAGTTGATACTACTGTAAAAATGACGAAATATCAAGCACATAGACTTGCTATTGCGCCTATGATGGACTGGACCGACAGCCTGTGCCGCCGCATCCACCGGCTGCTGTCGCGCCGCGCGCTGCTTTATACCGAGATGGTCACCGCTCCCGCGCTGGTTTACGGCGACAGGGCAAAGCTTCTGGATTTCGACGCGGGCGAGCATCCCGTGGCGCTGCAACTGGGCGGCTCGGACCCGGCGCAACTGGCCGAGGCGGCGCGGATCGGCGCCGACTGGGGCTATGACGAGATCAACCTGAACGTCGGCTGCCCCAGCGACCGGGTGCAGTCGGGCTGTTTCGGCGCCGTGCTGATGACCCGGCCCGAACTGGTCGCCGAATGCGTCGCGGCGATGATCGCCGCCAGTCCGGTCGAGGTCACGGTGAAATGCCGCATCGGCGTGGACGAACAGGACCCTGAGGCGGTGCTGCCCGACTTCATCGCCCGCATGCGCGAGGCGGGCGTGCGCCGCATGACCGTCCATGCCCGCAAGGCCTGGCTTCAGGGCCTGTCCCCGCGCGAGAATCGCGAGGTGCCGCCGCTGGATTATCCGCTGGTGCATCGCATGAAGCAGGCGTTCCCGGACCTGCACCTGTCGATCAACGGCGGCATCGCCTCGCTTGACGCCGTGCGCGATCATCTGGCGGCGATGGACGGCGTCATGATCGGGCGCGCGGCCTATCACCAGCCCTGGGACATGCTGGGACAGGCCGACCGGCTTTGGGGCGAGGAGCCACGCTTTGCCGATCCGCTGGAGGCGGCGCGGGCGCTGCGCGATCTGGTCGAGGCGCATCTGGCAACGGGCGGGCGGCTGCACCAGGCGACGCGGCACATGCTGGGCCTGTTCCACGGCCGGCCCGGCGCACGCGGCTGGCGGCGGCAACTCTCCGAAGGCGCGTCGCGCGCCCGCGACCGGGCCGAGGCGCTGGCGGTCTATGACGCCGCGCTGGCCGAGGTCATGGCACCGGCCTGACCGTGCCCTCCTGCACGGCCCAGTCCCGCATCGCCCGCATCAATGCCCGGCGACGCAGCGGCTGGCGCGCGCTGTCGAGATAATAGGCCAGCATCACCTCTCCGATCAGGAAGCGCAGGATCGGTGCCTGATCCGAGGCCATCAGGCCCCGCACCCCGGACAAGGCCAGCCAGTCGGGCAGGGCGATCCCGTCCCGCACCCGCTCCGCCGGCTTTTCGCGCCGGCTTTCCAGCCAGACCAGCAGCCGCGCCATGTCGCGGGCCAGCGCCATCACCGCGCTGCCCTGCATGTCGATGGCGGTCAGCCGCAGCACGCCGGGACGGGGAGTGTCGGCAAACAGGTTGTCGGGCGTCAGGTCGCCATGGCAAAGCCCGCGCTCGACCTCGGCGCCGCGCAGCAGCTCGGCTTCGGCACGCATCCGCTGCATATGGCCGGCCACCAGGTCGCGGTCGATCCAGTCGCCCGAGGCCGCGGCGATCCGCGTCCTTAGCCCGTTCAGCCAGAAGCGCGGGCCGAATCTGCCGCGGGTGCGTGTGGTGCCGGCCAGTTGACGCAGCCACGACCCCATGCGGGCGATCAGCGCGGCGCGCTGCGCATCGTCGGCCCCGGCCAGCAGTTGCGCGATGGGTTGGCCCGGTGCCGGGGCGGTGATCAGAATGCCCCGTTCGGGCAGCGCCAGCAGGGGCGGGGCGACGGCATCGAGATCCTGGCCCAGCACCTCAGCCGCCTGTCGCAGCCTCGCCTGGGCCTGCGCCACGCTGGCCGCAGGATCGGTGCCGCAGAATTGCTTGAGCCAGGCCGTGCGGCCATCCAGCCGGACCTGCATGACCAGCCGGTCGGGCCGGTCGCGCACCAGGCGCAGCGGCTTGATCCCTGGCAGGGCGGCCAAGGGATCAGGCGCGTTCGGCAGCCTTGGCCTCGTTCCACAAGGCGTCCATCTCGGCCAGGTCGCTGTCCTCGGGGCGGCGGCCTTGGGCGGCCAGCGCGGCTTCGATCGAGCGGAAGCGGCGGGTGAACTTGGCATTGGCCAGCCGCAGCGCCTCTTCCGGGTCGATCTCCAGATGCCGGGCCAGATTCGCCATCACGAACATCAGGTCGCCGAATTCCTCGGTCAAATGCGCGTGATCGGCGCTCTCCCTGGCCTCGGCCAGTTCGCGGGTTTCCTCGACGATCTTGTCCAGCACCTCGGCGGGGCCGGGCCAGTCGAAGCCGACGCGGGCGGCACGGTTCTGCAGCTTGACCGCGCGGGTCAGCGCCGGCAGGCCAAGCGCCACCCCGTCCAGCACGCCCTTTTCGGCCTTGGCGGCGCGTTCCCTGGCCTTGATCGCCTCCCAGTCCCTGATCTGCTGGGCGGCCGACTTGTCGCGGGATTCGTCGCCGAAGATATGCGGGTGGCGGTCGATCATCTTGTCCGAGATGCTGGCCACCACGTCGGCGAAATCGAACATGCCCGCTTCTTCGGCCATTTGCGCGTGAAAGACCACCTGAAGCAGCAGGTCGCCCAATTCGCCGGGCAATTCGTCCCAAGCCTCGCGCACGATGGCATCGGCGACCTCATGCGCCTCTTCGATGGTATAGGGCGCGATCGAGGCGAAGTCCTGCTCGATATCCCAGGGGCAGCCGCTTTGCGGGTCGCGCAGCGCGGCCATGATGGCCAGCAGCCGGCGGATGCCGGTGCGGTCCGCCGCATTGCGGGCCAGTGCGGGATGGTCCGGCGCGGGGTGGGTCGGCTTGTCCTTAGCCATCGTGATCCCCCTTGATAGGCTTGGCCCGCATTGACCTGCCACATGCGCGGCCCCATGTCCACGGCGCGCCCATGTCGCGTTACGCCCCGCGCGCGGTCCGGGCTTTCTTGCCATCGGTCCGAGCCGCGGATAGGGTGCGCGCCAATTCCGCCGGGGGACCGCCCGGAGACGACAGCACAGGGATAGACTTAATGCTCGTGACCCCCGCCTATGCCCAGGCCGCCGGAGGCGCTTCCGGTGCCGCAGGACTCGCCTCGTTCCTGCCGCTCATCCTGATCTTCGTCATCATGTATTTCCTGATGATCCGCCCGCAGCAGAAGCGCATGAAGGAACATCGCGCCATGGTCGAGGCGCTGAAGAAGGGCGACGAGGTCATCACCCAGGGCGGGCTGATCGGCAAGGTCACCTCGGTGCGCGAGGGCGAGCTGGAGGTCGAGATCGCCCCCGGCGTCAAGGTCCGCGTGATCCGCTCGACCGTGACCGGGCTCGTGAACCGCACCCAACCCGCCGCCGCCAACAGCTGAAGGCCGCATTCCCGCCATGCTGGACATCCCGTTCTGGAAGCGTCTGCTGATCCTGGGCCTTGTCGCCCTGGGCCTGCTTTATGCCACGCCGAACCTGTTCTATACCAAGGTCGAGCAGCATAACGACGCCATCACCGCCGCCGAACGCAACGGTTTCGAAACCCCCGAGGAGGCCGCGGCCCGCGCCGGCTGGCCGAACTGGCTGCCTTCGGGGCTGGTCAACCTGGGCCTCGACCTGCGCGGCGGCGCCCATCTTCTGGGCGAGGTGCATGTCCAGGATGTCTACAAGGCGCGCATGGATTCGCTCTGGCCGGAACTGCGCGACGCGCTGGTGGCGCAGCGCGAGGTGGTGGGCGCCGTCCGCCGCGTCCAGGCGCCCGAGGGCCAGCTTGCGGTCGAGATCGGCAATCCCGAACAAATGGCCAAGGCGGTCGAGATCGCCCGCGGCCTTGCCACCCCGGTCGCCTCGCTGACCGGCGCGGGGCAGAGCGATCTTGCGATCTCGGCCAGCGGCAACCGGCTCAACGTGCAGCTTTCGGATGCGGAAAAGGCCGCGACCGATGATCGCACCGTGCAGCAGTCGCTGGAGATCATCCGCCGCCGCATCGACGAGGTCGGCACGCGCGAACCCACGATCATGCGCCAGGGCAAGGATCGCATCCTGATCCAGGTGCCCGGCATCGGCTCGGCCGAAGAACTCAAGGAGCTGATCGGCACCACGGCGAAGCTGACCTTCAACCCGGTGGTCAGCCGCATCGCCGACGCCAATGCCCGCCCGGGGCCCGGCAACGTGCTGCTGCCCTCGATGGACGAGCCCGGCGTCTATTACGTCATCGAGGAAAGCCCGGTCGTCACCGGCGAGGACCTGACCGACGCCCGGCCCAGCTTCGACCAGAACGGCGCGCCGGCGGTCGACTTCCGCTTTGGCCCGTCGGGCGCCAAGCGGTTCGGGGCCTATACCTCGTCCAATATCGGCCAGCCCTTCGCCATCGTGCTGGACAACCAGGTGATCTCGGCTCCGGTGATCCGGCAGGCGATCACCACCGGCTCGGGGCAGATCTCGGGCGCGATGAATGTCGACGAATCCACCCGGCTTGCCGTGCTGCTGCGCGCGGGCGCGCTGCCGGCCGAGATGACCTTCCTGGAAGAGCGCACCATCGGCCCCGAACTTGGCCAGGATTCGATCGATGCGGGCCGGCTCTCGTCGATCATCGCCACGGTCGCCGTGGTGGCCTATATGGTCGCGAGCTATGGGCTTTTCGGCGTCTTCGCCTCGATCGCGGTGATCGTCAACGTCATCCTGATCCTGTCGGTCATGTCGATGATGGGGGCGACGCTGACCCTGCCGGGCATCGCCGGCATCGTGCTGACCGTCGGCACGGCGGTCGATGCCAACGTCATCATCTATGAGCGCATCCGCGAGGAATTGCGCGCCGGCAAGCGCATCGTGAAGGCTATCGACGACGGCTTCGGCGAGGCGATGAGCGCGATCATCGACGCCAACGTCACCAGCTTCATCGCGGCTGCGGTGATGTTCTTCCTGGGCTCGGGCCCGGTCAAGGGCTTTGCGGTCACGCTGACCATCGGCCTGGTCACATCGGTCTTCACCGCGATCTACCTGACGCGGCTGATGATCGTGTTCTGGCTGGAATGGCGCAAGCCCAAAGAACTGATCTTGTAAGGGAACAGAACCATGGCATTTCGTCTGAAACTCGTTCCCGACAACACATCCTTCAACTTCTTCCGCTGGCAGTGGCTGACTTTCGGCGTCTCGGCCGCGGCCATGGTCGGCTCGGTCCTTGTCCTGCTGGTGATGGGGCTGAACTTCGGCATCGACTTCAAGGGCGGCACCACCATCCGCACCGAAAGCCCGACGGCCTTCGAGGTCGGCGAATACCGGCAGGCGATGAGCGATCTGGACCTGGGCGACGTCTCGATCACCGAGGTATTCGACCCCAGCTTCGGCGAGACCAAGCATGTCGCGATGATCCGCATCGGCACCACGGACGAGACCGGCTCGGTCACGCCCGCACAGCTGAACGAGATCGAGGCAGCGCTGAAGACCGTCGACCCGCAGGTGGCCTTCGCTGCGGTGGAATCGGTCGGTCCCAAGGTCTCGGGCGAGCTGATCAAGACCGCCCTTTACGCCGTGGGCGCGGCGACCATCGGCATCATGTTCTACATCTGGCTGCGCTTCGAATGGCAGTTCGCGCTGGGGGCGGTGATCTCGCTGATCCATGACGTGCTGCTGACGGTCGGGCTGTTCTCGCTGTTCCAGCTGCGCTTCGACCTGACCACCATCGCGGCGCTGCTGACGACGCTGGGCTTTTCGTGCAACGATACGGTCGTGGTCTTCGACCGGCTGCGCGAGAACCTGATCAAGTACAAGACGCGGCCGCTGCTCGACCTGATGAACCTGACCTGCAACGAGACGCTGTCGCGCACGATCATGACGGCCGTCACTACCGGCATCGCCCTGACCGCGATGCTGATCTTTGGCGGCGACGTGATCCGCGACTTCGTCATCGCCATGCTTTGGGGCGTGATCGTCGGCTGCTATTCGACGATCTATGTCGCCAAGAACATCGTGCTGTGGCTGGGCGTCAAGCGCGACTGGTCCAAGCCCGGTCCCAGCGAAAAGGCACCGGGCGAGGACATTCCCGCCGCCTTCCGGGACGCGCCCTGATGCCGACGATGCTGCCGACGGAATTTGCGGGGGCCGTGCCGGTGGACGGCTACGGCCCCGGCTTCTTTCGCGTCGGCGGCGTGGTGCATCATGGTGCGGTGATCGTCACCGCCGAGGGCGTGCAGCCCTGGGGCGGGCTCGAGGATCGCGCCGCCTTGCTGGCGCTGGCCGGCCGGGTGGATGTGCTGTTCCTGGGCATGGGGGCGGATATCGCCTTTCCTCCGCGCGCGCTGACCGCCGCGCTGGAGGAAGCCGGGGTGATGGTCGAGCCGATGAACTCGCCCTCGGCCGCGCGCAGCTACAACGTCACGCTGTCCGAAGGCCGGCGCGTGGCCTGTGCGCTGGTCCCGCTATGAACCTGCTTGCCGTCCGCGACCTGGCCGTGGCGCGGGGCGGGCTGCGTGCCGTCGAAGGCGTCTGCTTCAACCTGAACGCCGGCGGCGCGCTGGTGCTGCGCGGGCCGAACGGCATCGGCAAGACGACGCTTCTGCGCACCCTGGCAGGGTTGCAGCCGCTGGTCTCGGGCGTGATCGAGGCAGCACCTGATGCCATCGCCTATGCCGGCCATTCCGACGGGCTGAAACCGGCGCTGACCGTGACCGAGAACCTGCGCTTCTGGGCCGAGATCTTCGGCGGCCGGAATATCGACGCCGCGCTTGAGGCGATGAACCTGCGCGATCTGGCCAACCGTCCGGCCCATGCGCTTTCCGCCGGGCAGAAGCGGCGGCTGGGGCTGGCGCGGCTGATGGTGACGGGCCGCCCGGTCTGGCTGCTCGACGAGCCGACGGTATCGCTCGACCGCGATTCGGTGGCGCTGTTCGCCGCCATGCTGCGCGCCCATCTGGGCCGGGGCGGGGCGGCGGTGATCGCCACCCATATCGACCTGGGCCTGCCCGAGGCCGAGATCCTTGAGCTTGGCCCCTTCCGCGCCAGCGAGCTGCGCCGGCAATCGCGGCCGGCCGGCTTCAACGAGGCATTTGGATGAGGATGGGCGGATGAAGGCGCTGCTGATCCGCGACCTGCGGCTGGCCACGCGCGCGGGCGGGGGCTTCGGCCTTGCGCTGGCGTTTTTCCTGATCGTCTGCACGCTGGTTCCCTTTGGCGTCGGGCCCGAGGGCGGCACGCTCTCGCGCATCGCGCCGGGCATCCTGTGGGTGGGGGCGCTGCTATCGTGTCTCTTGTCCCTCGACCGCATCTTCGCGCTGGATTTCGAGGATGGCAGCCTGGACCTGCTGGCCACGGCGCCCCTGCCGCTGGAGGGCGCGGTGGCGATCAAGGCGCTGGCGCATTGGCTGGTGACCGGCCTGCCGCTGGCGCTGTCGGCGCCGGTCTTCGGCCTGCTTCTGCACTTGCCGGGACCGGCCTATCCCTGGCTCGTGGCCTCGCTGCTCTTGGGCACGCCCGCGCTGTCGATGCTGGGCGCCTTTGGCGCCGCGGTGACGGTGGGGCTGCGCCGCGGCGGGCTGCTGCTGTCGCTGCTGGTGCTGCCGCTTTACGTGCCGACGCTGATCTTCGGGGCCGAGGCGGTGCGACGGGGTGCCGCAGGGGCCGATCCGATGACGGCTTTGGTCTTCCTGGCGGCGATCACGCTGGCCACATTGGCGCTGGCGCCCTTCGCCGCAGCCGCAGCGCTGCGCGTCAATCTGCGGTGAATGCGACCACTGGCCACTTGAGCGGGCGGCGTGCCCGATTTAGGAAGCAAACATGTCGATCTGGGAATATGCCAACCCCGTCAAGTTCATGCGCACCTCGGGTGCCATCCTGCCATGGGTGGTGGCCGGGGCGGCCGCCTGCACCGTCACGGGGCTGGTCTGGGGGTTCCTGACCCCCGAGGACTACAAGCAAGGCGCGACGGTCAAGATCATCTTCCTGCATGTGCCCGCCGCGCTGATGGCGATCAACATCTGGCTGATGATGCTGGTCACCTCGCTGATCTGGCTGATCCGGCGCCACCATGTCAGCGCGCTGGCCGCCAAGGCCGCGGCGCCGGTGGGTGCGGTGATGACGCTGATCGCGCTGATCACCGGGGCGATCTGGGGCCAGCCGATGTGGGGAACGTGGTGGGAATGGGATCCGCGCCTGACCTCGTTCCTGATCCTGTTCCTGTTCTATCTGGGCTACATGGCGCTGTGGGAGGCGGTCGAGAACCCGGACAGCGCCGCCGACCTGACCGGGGTGCTGTGCCTCGTCGGCTCGGTCTTCGCGCTTCTGTCGCGCTATGCGGTGAATTTCTGGAACCAAGGGCTGCACCAGGGGGCCTCGCTGTCGATGGCGCCAGGCGAGCGCATGGCGGCGGTCTATCGCTATCCGCTCTACCTGACCATGGCGGGATTCTTCCTGCTGTTCCTGGCGCTTTTGCTGATCCGCACCCGGACCGAGATCCGCCGCCGCCGTCTGGCCGCATTGCTGGCAAGGGAGAACCGCGCATGACCGAACTTGGCAAATATGCCGGAACCGTCCTGGCCGCCTATGGCGCGAGCCTGGTGCTGCTGATCGGCATCGTCGTCCAGACCGTGCTGGCCAATGCCCGCGCCCGCCGCGAATTGCAGGAGCATGAGCGCCGTGGCTAGGTTCTCGCCCATGATGCTGCTGCCGGTAGCGATCTTTGCCGGTTTCGCCGGGCTGTCCGGCTGGGCGCTGTTGCGCGACGATCCCGACGCGCTGCCCTCGGCCATGATCGGGCGCGAGGCACCCTCGGTCGGCGAGGCCACGCTGCCGGGCAAGGTGCAACTGACCGACGAGATGCTGCGCCAGCCGGGCGTGAAGCTGGTGAACTTCTGGGCCAGCTGGTGCCCGCCCTGCCGCGCCGAACATCCGACCCTGACCGAGCTTTCGGCCCGGCTGCCGGTCTATGGCGTGGACCTGAAGGATCCCGAGGGCGCGGCGCTGGGGTTCCTGTCCGAGCATGGCGATCCGTTCCATGCGCTGGCCGCCGATCCACGCGGGCGGGTGGCGATCGACTGGGGCGTGACCGCACCGCCCGAGACCTTCATCATCGACGGTTCGGGCCGCATCCTCCATCGCCATGCCGGTCCGCTGGTGCGCGAGGACTACACGAACCGCTTCCTGCCCGAGCTGGAAAAGGCGCTGGCAGCCGAGTGATGGCGGTGCCGGGCTGGCTGCGGCCTTGCTTGAGTATTTGAGGAACGAAGAAGCCGTGCGGAAGACCGGCGGCCTGCGCGCGTCGCCTGCACCGTCGCAGGGGTATTTGGGAAACGGTGAAAGCCGGCGGGGGCGCGCGAAGGCTTTCCAAGCCTTGCTGCGGGCGCTAAGACGGCCGGGCTTGCAAGAGGGCCGCCATGTCGCAGAACCAGACGACCATCGCTCCGCAACCCGGTATCATGGAGATCTCGCTTTACGAAGGCGGGGCCTCGAAGGTGGCCGGGGTCGAGAACGTCGTGAAGCTTTCCTCGAACGAGAACCCCTTCGGGCCTTCGGACAAGGCGCGCGAGGCGGTGATCCGTGCCGCCCATGGCCTGCATCGCTATCCCAATACCGACCATGCCGGGCTGCGCGGCGCCATCGGCGAGGTGCATGGGCTTGATCCCGACCGCATCATTTGCGGCGTGGGTTCGGACGAGATCATCCATTTCCTCTGCCAGGCCTATGCCGGGCCGGGGACCGAGGTGCTGTTCACCGAGCATGGTTTCCTGATGTATCGCATCTCGGCCCATGCCGCGGGCGCGATCCCTGTGCAGGTGGCCGAGCGCGACCGGGTGACCGATATCGACGCGCTGATCGCGGGGGCGACCCCGCGCACCCGGCTGATCTTCGTCGCCAATCCGAACAATCCGACCGGCACCATGGTCGGCCTGCCCGAGCTGGAGCGGCTGGCCCGCGCCGTGCCGCAGGCGATCCTGGTGGTCGATGCGGCCTATGCCGAATATGTCGGGGATTACGACGGCGGCGCCGAGCTGGCGACGCGGCTGCCCAATGTGTTCATGACCCGGACGTTCTCTAAGATCTACGGGCTGGGCGGGCTGCGGGTCGGCTGGGGCTACGGGCCGCGCGAGATCGTCGATGTCCTGAACCGCATCCGCGGGCCCTTCAACCTGTCCAACGTCGCGCTGGAGGGGGCCGAGGCCGCCATGCGCGACCGCGAGCATATCGCCCGCTGCCAGGCCGAGAATGCGAGGATGCGCGCCTGGCTGGCCGAAGCCCTGGCCGAGAAGGGCGTGCCCTCGGATACTTCCTGCGCGAACTTCATCCTGGCGCGCTTTGCCGATGCCGAGACCGCGGGGGCCTGCGACGAGTATCTCAAGACCCAGGGGCTGATCGTGCGCCGTGTCGCCGGCTACGGCCTGCCGCATTGCCTGCGCATCACCATCGGCGACGAGGCCTCGTGCCGGCGCGTGGCCCATGTCATCGGCCAGTACATGGCCGAGCGCGCGGAGAGCCGCTGATGGCCGTGATCTATGAGCGCGTCGCCCTGATCGGGCTGGGGTTGATCGCCGGTTCGATGTCGCTGGCCATGCGCGAGGCGGGGCTGGCGGACGAGGTGATCGGCCATGCCCGCAGCCCCGAGACCCGCGCGGCCGCGCGCGAGATCGGACTGGTCGACGGCGTCGCCGAGACCGCCGCCGAAGCGGTCGAGGGCGCCGATCTGGTGGTGCTGGCGGTGCCTGTCGGCGCCATGGGTGCGGTCGCGGCCGAGATCGCGCCGCATCTGAAGCCGGGCGCGACCGTGACCGACGTGGGCTCGGTCAAGCAGGCGGTGATCGAGGCGGTGGCGCCGCACATGCCCCCGGGCGTGCATTTCGTCCCCGGCCACCCGCTGGCGGGGACCGAGCATTCGGGTCCGCACTCGGGATTTGCCGCGCTGTTTCGCAATCGCTGGTGGCTGCTGACCCCGGTCGAGGGCAGCGATCCGGCGGCTGTCGAGCGGCTGTCGGTGCTGATCCGCGCCATGGGTGCCAATGTCGAGCGGATGGATGCGGCGCATCACGACCTGGTGCTGGCGGTGACCAGTCATACGCCGCACCTGATCGCCTATACCATGGTGGGCGTGGCCGATCACCTCAAGCGGGTGACGGAAAGCGAGGTCATCAAATATTCCGCCGCGGGCTTTCGGGACTTCACCCGCATCGCCGCCTCGGACCCGACCATGTGGCGCGACGTGTTCTTGCAGAACAAGGAGGCGGTGCTGGATATCCTGGGCCGCTTTACCGAGGAGCTTTTCGTGCTGCAGCGCGCGATCCGCATGGGCGACGGCGCGCATCTGCACGATTACTTCACCCGCACCCGTGCGATCCGCCGCGGCATCATCGAGGCCGGGCAGGATACCGCAGCACCGGATTTCGGCCGCAGCCTGACGGCGGGCGAGGTCGCCAAGCCCTAGCGGCGCGGGAAGGCCGGGGCCGGACCCAACACCACCGGGCCAAGGCTCGTCTTGCCGTCGGCGAAGCTCAGCGGCAGGCGCAGCTCGCCCTCGGCAGGGGGCGGAAAGCTGAAGCCCGCATTCTCGGGCAGCGGCAGGTCCGAGATGTTCTTCAGCATCGTCCCGGCGAGCGTCACCACCTTGGGCGGGATCAGCCCGGCCGTGGCCGCGGCCTGCAAGAGCGGTTTCGCATCCCGGGTGTAAAGCACGACCCGGCCCTGGGCGCGGCCCTGCGTATCCGCCTCGACCCGGCCGAGGATGCGTGCCTGCACCGCGCCCAGGCGCAATTCGGCATCGTCAAGCTGCAACCCGACCGGCAGCGGTGCCAGATCGGGCGTAAGCGTCGAGGGCCGGGGCAGGGCGTCCAGCCAGACCCGGCCGGTGGCGTTCATGCTCAGCCGGCCCGGCAGGGGCAGGGTCGCGAACAGGCCGGGCTCCAGATCGTCGAGGGTGAGGTCCAGGTCGTAGGCCGCGGCCGCATCGGGCGGCGCATTCGCGTCCAGCGCCGCCAGTTCCGCATCGGCTTGCAGCCCTTTTGCCAGTTCTGTCCCCTCAATCGTCAACACGCCGGCACTGATCCCGGCAGAGGCCATGCCCAGCCCGTTCAGCGGCTGAACGCGCAGCCGGGCGGTGGCATCGGCAAGCCCGAGTTCCAAGGGGCCGGAGCCGGGGTCCAGCACCGCGCGGGGCGGTAGGGCCAGCCGCAGCGTGGTCGGGCGCAAGGGGGTCAGCCAAAGCTCGGCCTGCGGCAGCTCGATCCGGCCGGCCCCGGTCTGCAATTCCAGCGCCGAAACCCGCACCCCGATCCGCCGAGGGTCGCGCAATTCCTGCGCCGCACCCAGGGCCGCCATGGGCTCCTGGGCCGCGATCCGGCGCAGTTGCTGCGCCAGCAGGCTTTCGCCGCCCAGCCAGAGCCCGCCCAGGATCAGGGCAAGAACGATCAAAGGGGCAAGCAATCGGCGCATCCTGTCCTCGTGGTTTTCATGGCGTCTTGGAACGCCGGCCATGCTGTCCTAAGTTTTTCCTGACCGGATTATCTAGGGCGTCGGGGTAAAGAATGGGTGAACGGCGGGAGCATTGGGTCTTTGCCTATGGCTCGCTGATGTGGGATCCGGGCTTTCCCGTGGCCGAGATGGTGTCCGCGCGGCTCGACGGCTATGCCCGCAGCTTCTGCCTGCGCTCGGTCGTCTATCGCGGCACCAGCGAGGTGCCCGGGCTGGTCCTGGGCCTGGACGCCGAGCCGGGCGCGCATTGCCGGGGCCTGGCGCTGCGCGTGGCCGAGCCGGAATGGGAGGAGACGCTGGCCGCCCTGCGCGAGCGCGAATTGACGACCAACGCCTATGCGGAACTGTCTCTGCCCCTGGTGTTGGAGGACGGCCGCGCGGTCGAGGCGGTCGCCTATGTGATCCGCCGCGACCATGACCAATATGCCGGCCCCCTGGACCTGCACGAACAGGCCCGGATCATCGCCCGGGCGCAGGGCGGGCGGGGGCCGAACGCGGATTACCTGTTCAATACCGCCCGGCACCTGGCGCAGATGGGCATCGAGGACCACGCCATGGACGAATTGGCGCGGCAGGTGCGCGGCTTGCTGCATCCCGGCCGGGAATAGCGATGATCCGACCCGGCGACGACGCTTGGCAGGCGCGGGTCCGCCCTCTACAGTCGGGCCGAAAGCTGCAAGGGGGTCGAACTTGTCCCGAACCGACGCTGAACCGCCCGAAGATCCGCCCGCCGCGCCGGAAGGCCGCCGCTCTCGTGCCGCCCGGCTGGCGGCGACGCGCGAGGGGGGGGCGGGCGGAACCGGTCCTTCGCAGCCGCAATTCTCGCAGCCGGTGCGGCAGATCCTGCTGATGCTGATCGTGCTGGTGCTGGTCGTGGCAGGGGCCTGGTTCGCCTATGGCCGGATCGTCTCGATCTTTCATTCGAACGAATACCTGAACGGGCTGATCCTCGCCGTCTTCGTCATGGGCGTGCTGGGCTGCTTCTGGCAGGTGGCCGAGCTGGTGAAATCGGTCAGCTGGATCGAGCGTTTCGCCGCCCGTCGCCGCAATGCCGCCGAACGCGGCGTCAGCGCCCCCGAACCGGCCGGGCCGGACGACGCGCCACGGCTGCTTGCACCACTGGCCGCGCTTTTGGGCCAGCGCGGGCCAGCCGCCGGCGCGATCTCGACCGAATCCTCGCGCTCGATCCTGGAATCGGTGGCGACCCGGATCGACGAGGCCCGCGACATCACCCGCTATCTGGCGAACCTGCTGATCTTCCTGGGCCTTCTGGGGACGTTCTACGGGCTTGCGACCACGGTGCCCGCCGTGGTGGACACGATCCGAGCCCTTGCGCCGCAGGATGGCGAGACCGGGCTCGAGGTCTTCAACAAGCTGATGACCGGGCTGGAATCGCAGTTGGGCGGCATGGCCACGGCCTTTTCCAGCTCGCTGCTGGGTCTGGCGGGCTCGTTGGTGGTCGGGCTGCTGGAGCTGTTCGTCGCCCATGGCCAGAACCGCTTCTATCGCGAGCTCGAGGAGTGGATGTCGGGGTTCACCCGCATCGGCCTGGGCGGCGCCGAAGGGCAGGGGCTGGGCGAGGCGGCGCTGGCCGGCTTCATCGAGCGGGTCGAGGCGCAGATGGCGGGCTTGCAGGAGTTCTACCTGCGCCGCGACGAATTGCGCGACGAGGAGGCCGCGGCCGCCGACCAGCGCTCGCTGGCGCTGGCCGAGGGGGTGGAGCGGCTGGCCGGCTTGCTCGGCTCGGATCGCGACCGGCTGGGCGAGACGCTGGCCGCCGAACGCGAGGCGACGGCGCAGGCGCTGACCGGGGTCGAGCAGGCGATCGGCGCCTTGGCCGCGCCGCGCCGCGACCCGGATCTGGTCGCCCTGCTTGACCGGCTGGCCGATGCGCCGCGCCATGATCCGGCACTGCTGGCGGTGCTGGAGCGGGTCGGCGAAGGCCAGGCACGGCTTGCGGCCCTGGCCGAGGCATCGCCGCAACCGGGGATCGACGGCGCGGCCTTGGGCGAGGCATTGGAAAGGCTGGCCGAGGGGCAGGGCCGGCTGGCGACACTGGCCGAGTCCGGGGCGCCCGACAATTCCCGGCTGATCCGCGTGCTGGAGCGGCTGGCCGAGGGGCAGGACCGCATCCTCGAGCTTGGTGCGCAGCGGCCGGTTCCCGGCACCGTCTCGGGCGACGATCCCGAGGCGCGGATGCGGCTGCGCTCGATCGACGTGCAACTGGGCCGGCTGGTCGAGGAAACGGCCAGCGGCCGCGACGGGCTGGTCGCCGAGCTGCGCAGCGATCTGGCCGCGCTGACCCGCGCCATCCGCAGCCTGGAGCGCGGCGATGGGACTTAGCCGGGGCAGCGGCAACCGTTTTTCCGCCACGATCTGGCCGGGCTTCGTCGATGCGATGACGGCGCTTCTGATGGTCATGATGTTCGTGCTGACCATCTTTCTGCTGGTGCAGTCGGTGCTGCGCGACCAGATCACCACGCAGGACAGCGAACTCGATCAGCTGGGCCGGCAGGTGGCCGAGCTTTCGGATGCGCTGTCCACCTCGCAGGCGCGGGCGGCCTCGCTGGACCGCGACCTGGGTGCCGAGCGCGAGCGGCTGCGGCGCTCCGAACAGGCCGTAACGGCCGCGCGGGCCGAGATCGACGCCCAGACCGAGGCCGCGCGACTGGCCGCCGCCCGGCGCGAGGCGCTGGAGGCGCTGATCGGCGACCTGCGGCGCCGGAACACCGAAACCCGGCAGCAACTGGACGAGACCGAGGCGGCCCGGCTGGCCGATGCCGCCGCGGCCGAGGCACTGCGCGAGCGGCTGGCAAAGTCCGACGCCGAACTGGACGCCACCATGCTGGAACTGGAGGCGGCGCGAAAGCAGGCCGAGGAAACCCTGACCCTGCTGGCCGCCGCCGAGACCGCCAAGCAGGAATTGGACGAGCAGGCCGAGGCCCGGGCCAGCGAGGCCGAGAAGCAGGCCGCCCTGCTGGCCCTGGCCCGGCAGCAGCTATCCGAGCAGGAGGCGCTGTCGGTCGAGGACCGACGCCGGCTTGCGGCGCTGAACCAGCAGGTGGCGCAGCTCAACAGCCAGCTGGGCAGCCTGCGCGCCGTGCTGGATGCCGCCGGAGAGGAGCGCCGCGAAGCCGATCTGCGCGCCGAGGATCTGGGCCGGCAGCTGAACGTCGCCCTGCTGCGCGCCGCCGAAGAGGAACGCAAGCGCCGCGCGCTGGAGGAAGAGGCGCGCAGCAAGGCCGAAGCCGAGGCCAAGGATCTGGCGCGCTATCGGTCGGAATTCTTTGGACGGCTGTCGCAGATCCTCGCCGGGCGCGAGGGGGTGCGGGTCGTGGGCGACCGCTTCGTCTTTTCCTCGGAGGTGCTGTTTGCGCCGGGCGAGGCGACACTGTCGCCCGAAGGCCGGACACAGGTGGCGCGGGTGGCGGACATGCTGAAACAGATCTCCGGCGACATCCCGCCCGAGATCGACTGGATGATCCGCGTCGACGGCCATACCGACAATCTGCCGCTGTCGGGGCAGGGGCGGTATCGCGACAACTGGGAACTCAGCCAGGCGCGGGCGCTGGCAGTGGTGCGCTATATGGTGGACGACCTAGGCTTTCCGGCGACCCGCCTCGCGCCCGCCGGTTTCGCCGATACCCGTCCGGTGGCGCAGGGCGACGCGCCCGAAGCCCGCGCCCAGAACCGCCGCATCGAATTGAAGCTGACCGAGCGCTAGCCGCCACGCCGGCCGAAGCCGGCCCGGGACTTGCGGGCCGGTTCAGCTTTCCTGCGGGGCGGCTTCGCGCGGCGGCCGGCCGATGATGTCGCGCAGCGCGTCCAGCTCGATGAAATTATCGGCCTGGCGGCGCAATTCGTCGGCGATCATCGGCGGCTGGCTGCGCATGGTCGAGACCACCGAGACCCGCACGCCCTGGCGTTGCAGCGCCTCGACCAGGGGCCGGAAGTCGCCGTCCCCGGAAAACAGCACCGCATGATCCAGGCGCGGTGCCAGTTCCATGGCGTTGATCACCAGTTCGACATCCATGTTGCCCTTGACCTTGCGGCGACCCAGCGCGTCGGTATATTCGCGCGCGGGTTTCGTCACCATGGAATACCCGTTGTAATGCAGCCAATCGACAAGCGGGCGAATCGGTGAATAATCCTCGTTCTCCAGCAATGCCGTATAATAATAGGCGCGGATCAGCTTGCCGCGCCTTTCGAATTCCTGCCGCAGCAGCTTGTAGTCGATATCAAAGCCCAGCGATTTTGCCGCAGCATAAAGATTCGACCCGTCGATGAACAACGCCAGCCGGTCGTCCTTGTAGAACACGATTCCCCCGAAATGTCTCGAAACCCTAATCAGAAAGACAACTTAGCCCTCGTGGCCCTGGGTGCAAACCTGCCTAGTTCGGCAGGTCTGCCGCTGGAAGGGCTGCGTTTTGCGTTGTCCAACATATTGAAATTACCTGCGGTTGTGCCGGTCGCCGTCAGCAGATTCTGGTCAACGCCGGCTTTTCCTGCCGGTTCGGGTCCCGAATATGTGAATGCGGCGGCATCATTTCGCTGCGATCTTCCGCCCGAACAACTTCTGCACGAATTGCACATGATCGAGAAAATATTGGGCCGCAGCCGCGAAGGCCGGCGCTGGCAGGCACGCGGGCTGGACCTGGACCTGCTGGCCCATGGCGATCTGGTCCTGCCCGATGCCGCAGAGCAGGACCATTGGCGCAGCCTGCCGCCTCAAGAACAGCCGCTGCGCGCGCCCGACCGGCTGATCCTGCCCCATCCCCGCCTGCAGGACCGCGGTTTCGTGCTGGCGCCCCTGGCCGAGATCGCGCCGAACTGGATGCATCCGCGCCTGGGACGCAGCGTGGCGCAGATGCTGGCCGCCCTGCCGCCCGAGGCTTTGGCGGGGATTCGGCCTGCAAGTGCTTGACATTTCCGCTGCGGGCGCCCACATATCCGGCCTCGCCCCTGCACCCCGATTCCAGCTGATAAGGTGACCGATGGCCCGCGTTACAGTCGAAGATTGCGTCGATAAGGTTCCGAACCGTTTTGACCTGGTGATGCTGGCTGCCCATCGCGCACGCGAAATCGCTGCCGGCAGCCCGCTGACCGTCGATCGCGACAACGACAAGAATCCCGTCGTCTCGCTGCGCGAGATCGCGGACGAAACCCAGCCCGTGGACGATCTGCGCGAGCGCATGATCGAGGCCCAGCAGACCCAGATCGAGGTCGATGAGCCCGAAGAGGATGCGATGGCGCTGCTGCTGGGTGCCGAGATGGATCGTCCGAAACCCGCCGACGAAGAGTCGGAGGAGCGCATGCTGCGCATGATGCTGGAAGCGCAGGGCAGGAACTGAATCCAAAGGTCTTCGGCACATCATGATCGACGTCGAAGACCTCATCGCGCTTATCCGCAATTACAACCCGCGCACCAATGCCGAACTGATCCGCAACGCCTATGAATACGGGCGTCGCATGCATGAAGGACAGTTCCGGCACTCGGGTGAGCCCTATTTCACCCATCCCGTCGCTGTCGCCGCCATCCTGACCGAAATGCGGCTGGACGATGCCACCATCGTCACCGCATTGCTGCATGACACGATCGAGGACACCCGCTCGACCTGGGCCGAGGTGGCGCATATCTTCGGGCGCGAGATCGCCGATCTGGTCGATGGGGTCACCAAGCTGACCAATCTGCAACTCTCGGGCGCGCATTCCAAGCAGGCCGAGAATTTCCGCAAGCTTTTCATGGCTATGTCGCGCGATCTTCGCGTGATCCTGGTCAAGCTTGCCGACCGGCTGCACAATATGCGGACGATCAAGTCCATGCGCCCCGACAAGCAGTCGCAGAAGGCGCGCGAGACCATGGACATCTATGCGCCGCTTGCCGGCCGCATGGGCATGCAATGGATGCGCGAGGAACTGGAGGACCTGGCCTTCAAGGTCATCAATCCCGAAGCGCGCAATTCGATCATCCGCCGCTTCGTCAGCCTGCAGCGCGAATCCGGCGACGTGATCCCCAAGATCACCGCCGATATCCGCGCCGAGCTGGAGCGCGAGGGGATCGAGGCCGATGTCTATGGCCGCGCCAAGCGCCCCTTCAGCATCTGGCGCAAGATGCAGGAAAAGCAGCTTTCCTTCTCGCGCCTGTCCGACATCTACGGCTTTCGCATCATCACCCGGACCGAGCCGGACTGCTATCGCACGCTGGGCGTGATCCATCACCGCTGGCGCGCGGTGCCGGGCCGGTTCAAGGATTACATCAGCCAGCCCAAGGCGAACGGCTACCGCTCGATCCACACCACCGTCTCGGGCCGCGACGGCAAGCGGGTCGAGGTGCAGATCCGCACCCGCCAGATGCACGAAGTGGCCGAGGCGGGCGTGGCCGCGCACTGGGCCTATCGTGACGGGGTGCGCACGGCGAACCCCTTTGCCGTCGATCCGGGCGAATGGATCGCCAGCCTGACCGAGCGTTTCGGCGAAGAGGATCACGACGAGTTCCTGGAACACGTCAAGCTGGAAATGTATTCCGACCAGGTGTTCTGCTTCACGCCCAAGGGCGACGTGATCCCGCTGCCCAAGGGCGCGACGCCACTGGATTTCGCCTATGCGATCCATACCCGGCTGGGGTCGTCCTGCGTCGGTGCCAAGGTGGACGGCATCCGCGTGCCGCTGTGGACCCGGCTCAAGAACGGGCAGTCGGTCGATATCATTTCGGCCTCGGGCCAGCGCCCGCAGGCGACCTGGCTCGACATCGTGGTCACCGGCCGGGCCAAGGCGGCCATTCGCCGCTCGCTGCGGCAAGAGGACCGGACCCGCTTCATCCGCCTCGGCTCGGAACTGGTGCGGGTGGCCTTCGAACATGTCGGGCGCAAGGTCAGCGACAAGGCGCTGCGCACCGCCGCCAAGACCATGGCGCTGCCCGATACGGACGAATTGCTGGCGCGGATCGGCAGCGCCGAGATCTCGGCCCATGACGTGCTGACCACGCTTTACCCCGAGCTCGCCGAAAAGCGCAGCGAGATCGACGCCCGGCGCGCGGTGGCGGGGCTGGAGGCGGATCAGGAATTCACCCGCGCGCCCTGCTGCAACCCGCTGCCGGGCGAGCGCATCGTCGGCATCACCTATCGCGGCAAGGGCGTGGTGATCCATGCCATCGACTGCCCGGTGCTGGCCGAGTTCGAGGACAGCCCGGAACGCTGGGTCGACCTGCATTGGCGCGAGGGCCAGCACCCGGCGGCCTATTCGACCATGCTGTCCCTGACCATCCGCCACGATGCCGGCGTGCTGGGCCGCATCTGCACGCTGATCGGCGCGCAGGGGGCGAATATCTCGGATCTGGAATTCATCGATCGCAAGCCGGATTTCTATCGCCTGCGAGTCGAGGTCGAGTTGCGCGACCGCGAGCATCTGCATGCGCTGCTGACCGCGCTGGAAACCGAAAGCGACGTGGCCCAGGTCTCGCGCATCCGGGATCCTTCCGCCCATATGAACTGAGGGCGCGGCGGCATGTTCAAGAGACGCAAGCCGCTGAGCTATGCTCAGATGTGGACCGAGATGTTCTATCCGCGCTCGGGCTGGAAGCGGGCGTCGAAATACGTGCTGCATCGGCTGCGCCGCCTGCCGGACCAGCCGCATCGGGTGGCGCGCGGCTGGGCCTGCGGCATCTTCATCTCGTTCACGCCGTTTTTCGGCTTTCATTTCATGGGCGCGGCGGCGCTGGCCTGGCTGATCCGCGGCAATATCCTGGCGGCGCTGCTGGGCACCTTCGTCGGCAATCCGCTGACCACGCCCTTCATCGCGCTGACCTCGGTGGGGCTGGGGCGCTGGATGCTGGGGGTCGAGGGCAAGTTCACCCCGCATCTGATCTTTGACGAATTCACCCGCGCCGGCAGCGAGCTGTGGAACAACCTGCTGGCACCGCTGAGCGCGGAACGCACGGCGCATTGGGACCAGTTGCTGCAATTCAACGAGCAGATATTCCTGCCCTATGCGGTGGGGGGCGTCCTGCCCGGCCTCGCGGTCTCGGTCGCGGCGCATTACATGACCGTGCCGCTGATCAAGGCCTATCACCGCCACCGCGAAAAGCAGATGGCCGAGCGCATCGCCCGCGCCAAGCTGCGGCGCGAGCGCGAACTGGCGGAAAGGGAACGGCCGGAAAGCTAGAAGCCCAGCCGGTCGCGCAGCGAATACCAGCTCATCCCGGTGACCAGCAGCGGCCAGCGCAGCGCGGCGCCGCCGGGAAAAGAGGGCGAGGGCAGGGCGGCCATGGTGTCGAAGCCCTCGCTCTGCCCCTGCACCGCCTGCGCCATCAGCTTGCCCGCCAAGGTCGCCAGCGCCAGCCCATGCCCGGAATAGCCGCTGGCCGACAGGCAATTCGGCGCCGGCCGTGCAAAGCAGGGCATCCGGTTCATGGTGATCGCCAGCGTGCCGCCCCAGGCATGGGTCAGCGCCACATCGGCAAGGTTGGGATAGATTTCCAGCAGCGGCTTGCGCACCTTGGCGGCGATGTCGGTGGGAAAGCGATAGCTGACATTCTCGCCGCCGCCGAAGATCAGCCGGGTCTCGGGGTCGAGCCGCCAGTAGTTCACCACGAATTTCGTGTCATGCACGCCGATGGGCCTAGTCAGCACCTCGGCCGCGCGCGCGCCCAAGGGTTCGGTCGCGACGATAAAATTGTTGATCGGCATGACGCGGGCGGCGACATGGGTGTCGAGATTGCCCAGATAGCCATTGGCCGCAAGGATGACGTGATCGCAGATCACCCGGCCCTTGCCGGTCTGCACCACGCTCTTTTCGCCGGGCTTGCGGGCGTGGCGAATGTGATGGACGTGGCTCAACTCGCGAATCCGCGCCCCGGCGGCATCCGCCAGGCGTGCCATGCCGATCACCAGGTTCAGCGGATGCAGGTGCCCGGCGCCGTGGTCCAGCTCGCCGGCGGCATAGGCATCCGAGGGCACCAGCGCCCGGAAGGCATCGCGATCCAGCACCTCGATCCGGTCATAGCCGTAATCGCGGGACAGCCTGTCGACCATGGCGCGGGCATGATCGAACTCGACGGGCTTGCGAAAGGCATGGGCGATGCCGTCGGCCACCGACACGCCGGCGCGCGCCGCCAGGTCACGGGTCAGGCGCTTGGCCTCCTCGGCCATGTCCCACAGGCGATGGGCGGTCTCGACGCCCGCCATGCTCTCCAGATCATCGACCTCCAGCCGCTGGCCCGAGCCGAGCTGTCCGCCATTGCGTCCCGACGCGCCGAAACCGACGCGATGCGCCTCCAGCACCACCACGTCGCGCCCCGCCTCGGCCAGGTGCAGCGCGGCGGAAAGCCCGGTATAGCCCGCGCCGACCACGACCACGTCGGCGCGCTCCTCGCCCCGCTGCTGGGGAAAGGCGGGCAGCGGATCGCGGGTCGCGGCGTAAAGGCTGGGCGGATATTCACCAAGCCGGTCGTTGGAAAACAGCAGGTTCATGCGTCGGCCCTGGCCTTCTTCGTTCTTCAAATACTCATTCCGGCGGTCCGCGAATCTCCCAAGCCTGCCGATTCAGACGTTCAACAGCAGATGCTCGCGTTCCCACGGGCTGATGACTTGCAGGAACTCCTTGTATTCGTTGCGCTTTACGGCCTGATAGACGGCGATGAACTCGGCCCCCAGCACCTCGCGCATCGCAGCGTTCTCATCCATCAGGTCCAGCGCGTCGCCCAGGTTATAGGGCAGCTCGTCTTGCGACATATAGGCGTCGCCCAGGCATTCGGCGCGCGGCGCCTCGGCCTCGACCAGGCCCAGATAGCCGCAGGCGAGGCTGGCGGCGAGACCCAGATAGGGGTTGCAATCCATGCCCGCCAGCCGGTTCTCGATCCGCCGCGATTCCGGGCGAGAGATCGGCACGCGCAGCCCGGTGGTGCGGTTGTCGCGCCCCCATTCCAGGTTGATCGGTGCTGCGAAATCAGGGACATAGCGGCGATAGCTGTTGACATAGGGCGCCAGCAGCGCCACCGCCGCCGGCAGGTGCTTCTGCATCCCGGCGATGAAATGCATGAAGGCCGGGGTCTCGCGCCCCTGCACGTCCGAAAAGATGTTGCGCCCGTCGTCGATGCCGACGACCGAGTGGTGGATATGCATGGCGCTGCCCGGCTCGCCCTCGATGGGCTTGGCCATGAAGGTGGCGAAGCAATCGTGGCGCAGCGCGGCCTCGCGGATCAGCCGCTTGAAATAGAATATCTGGTCGGCCAATGCGACCGGATCGCCGTGGTTCAGGTTGATCTCGACCTGGCCGGCACCGCCTTCCTGCAGGATGCCGTCGATCTCGAACCCTTGTGCCTCGGCAAAGTCGTAGATGTCGTCGATGACCTTGCCATATTCGTCCACCGCCGACATGGAATAGGCCTGCTTGGCGGCGGCGCGGCGGCCCGAGCGGCCCATGGGCGGCATGATCGGCTGGTTCGGGTCGATGTTGCGCGCGACCAGGAAGAACTCCATCTCGGGCGCGACGATGGGGCGCCAGCCGCGTTGCCGATACAGGTCCACGATGCGCTTGAGCACGTTGCGCGGCGCGATGGGCACCGGGTTGCCCGACTGGTCCGAGACGTCGTGGATGACCTGCAAAGTCACGTCCGCTGTCCAGGGCGCGGCCGTCGCGGTCGAAAAGTCCGGCGTCAGGATCATGTCCGGCTCGGTGAAGGCGCCCGAGGGGTTGTCGGCCCAATCGCCGGTGATGGTTTGCAGAAAGATCGAGTTCGGCAGGTAGAACCGTTCCTGATGCGCGAATTTCGAGGCGGGCATGGCCTTACCCCGCGCCACGCCGGCGATGTCGGCGACGATGCATTCCACCTCGTCCAGCCGGCGCCCGGCGACGTAGTCCTGCGCGGCCGAGGGGGTTTCGTCGATCCAATGCGGTTTCATGCGGCCCCCTGCCGGATTTGCGTCTGTGCCCGGAAAGCGGCGGGATCCTTGAAGAACGCCTCGATCCGGTCGGCGATGCCGGTCGATTGCCGCGGCGTGCCCATGCGGGCGCGGGCGCTGTCCAGCAACGGCTCGGGCACCGTGCCGCGGGCACGATGCTCGATCAGCCCTTCGATGAAGCTGTCGGAAAACTCGGGATGTGCCTGCACGGAAAAAGCGCGGTCGTCATAGATGAGCGCGGCGTTTTCGCAAAAGGCGTTGCGGGCAAGCACCTCGGCCCCTTCCGGCCGCCGGATCACCTGATCCTGGTGCCAGGCGTTCAGCGTGACCCTCTCGCCGCCGAAATCGTAGTCCTGCGCGCCCACCGCCCAGCCGTCCGGGTGCTTGATCACCGCGCCGCCCAGCGCCTGGGCGATGATCTGGTGCCCGAAGCAGATGCCGACCAAGGGAACATGCTCGGCATAGGCGGCGCGGATGAAGTCCTGGAGCGGCGGGATGAAGGCGTGGTCTTCGTAGACGCCATGACGCGAGCCGGTCAGCAGCCAGCCCTGCGCGTCATGGACGCCCTGCGGGAACTCCATGTCCTCGACGTGATAGCTGGAGAATTCGAAGCCGCGCCCGGCAAGAAGGCGTTCGAACATGGTGTCGTAATCGCCCAGATCGCCGCGAAGCTCCTCGGGCGATTGGCCGCATTTGAGAATGCCGATACGCATGGATTGGCCTGTCGGTTGTTCGCCTTCAAGCTAGTCGCGAGGGCGGGCGCGGGCAAGGGGGGCTGCGACCTTCCGCGGGGCTGGCCCATGCCTGCGGGCCGCGCTAGGCTTGCTGTGAAACCAGCAGAAAGGATCGGCCATGCCCGGATTTCGCCCCGATGTGGACCCCGAGGGATTGCAGGAGTTCTCGGTCGTCTTCACCGACCGCTCGCTCAATCACATGTCGCAGAAATTCCAGGGCGCGATGCGCGACATCTCGGCCATGCTGCGCGAGGTCTATGGCGCCGAGGCCGTGGCGCTGGTCCCCGGCGGCGGCACCTGCGCCATGGAGGCGGTGGCGCGCCAGTTCGGCCGCGACGCCCATGCGCTGATCGTCAGGAACGGCTTTTTCAGCTATCGCTGGAGCCAGATCTTCGAGGCGGGCGGCTTTGCGCGCCAGACCACGGTGATGATGGCCCGGCCGCAGGGCAACGAGCCCCGCGCGCCCTTCGCCCCCGCGCCCATCGACGAGGTGGTGGCCAAGATCCGCGACACCCGACCCGATGCCGTGTTCGCCCCGCATGTCGAGACGGCGGCGGGCATGATCCTGCCCGACGACTACATCAAGGCGCTGGCCGATGCCGCGCATGAGGTCGGCGCGATCATGGTGCTGGACTGCATCGCCTCGGGCGCGATCTGGGTGGACATGCGCGAAACCGGCGTGGACGTGCTGATCTCGGCCCCGCAAAAGGGCTGGTCGGCCTCGCCCTCGGCCGGGATGGTCATGCTGTCGCCGCGCGGGGTCGAGCGGCTGGAGACCACGGTCAGCGACAGCTTCGCGCTGGACCTGAAGAAATGGCGCGCGATCATGAAGGCTTACGAGGACGGCGGCCATGCCTATCACGCCACGCTGCCGACCGACGCGCTTCTGGGCCTGCGCGACGCGATGAACGAGACGCGCGATTTCGGCCTGGAGGCGGCGCGCGAGGCGCAATGGCGGCTGGGCGATGCGGTGCGTTCGGAACTGGCGCGGCGCGGGCTGCGCTCGGTCGCGGCCGAGGGCTTTGCCGCACCGGGGGTCGTGGTCTGCTATACCGACGATCCCGAGGTGCAAAGCGGCCGCAAGTTCCTTGCCGCCGGCTATCAGATCGCCGCGGGCGTGCCCTTGCAGGTGAACGAGGGTGAGGGCTTCCGCACCTTCCGCATCGGGCTGTTCGGGCTGGACAAGCTTGGCGATGTCGAGGGCACGCTGGCGCGGCTGATTCCCGCCTTCGACGCGGCGTTCTGAGGCGGGGCGCGGGAAATCGGGGCGGGCGCGGGAACGATCTGCGCCCCTTCGGGGTTTGCCTTCCGAAAACCGATACAGCCCTGTGAAAGGACAATATCATGGCGAACCACGAAGCCACCGCCGACGAAATCAAGGCCAAGGCGCGCGATGCCGCCGACGATGTGGGCCGTCACGCCCGCCGTGCGGCCGACGAGGCCAACGAAGCCCTCGAGACCGCGCGCGAGCACGGCGCCGAACTTTACGAGACCGCCCGCGAGAAGGGGGCCGAATTCGTCGAAACGGCCAAGAAACGCGGCGCCGAATATGCGGACACGGTGCGCGAGCGCGGCCATGAATATGCCGAGCGCGCCCGCGACGAGGCCCGCCGGCTTTATCGCCAGGGCGAACGCCAGGCGCATGAGGTCGCTGCCCATGCCGAGGAATATTACGACGAGGTCTCGGACATGGTGCGGCGCCATCCGGCGCAGGCGCTGGGGATCGCGGCCGGCGTCGGCTTCCTGCTGGGCCTGATCATCGCGCGCCGCTGAGCTTTCGATGTTCGACTATACCAGGAACCTGCAGCTTGCCCTGACCGACAGGCTGCGCCGCGCCGGGCTGGGCGCCGGGGCGGGGGTGGCCCTGCTGATCGGGGCCGGCTTCCTGCTGGCGGCGCTGTGGACCTGGCTTGCCCATCATCTGGGCTGGGGGGCGCTTGGCGCCTCTCTGGCCATCGGCATCGGCTTCGTCCTGATCGGGCTGGTCGTGATGCTGGTGGCGAAAAGGGAGCGCCATCCCGTCCCGACCACCGACGAGCTGAAGGCCGAGGTCGAGCAGCGGCTGATGCTTGCCGCCGATGTCGCCATCGGAAAGGCCACAGGCGCGGCGGATGCGGCGCTGGAGCGTGCCTCGCAAAAGGCCAGCCTGCTGATGGAACAGGCCGAGCAGCGGGTGCATTCGGTGACCGACAGCCTGTCCTACAAGGCCGACCGCATGGCCGACCGGGCCGAGGCTCGCGTCTATGGCGCCGCGCGGCGGGCGGGCGAGGGGGCGGCGCGCAAGCTGGGCCTGCCGCCCGATGCGCTGCGCCGCGCTGCGGGACAGGTCCAGGGCGCCTCGCAGTCGCGGGCGGCGGCCATCGCGCCGCTGATCGGCGCCTTTGCGGTGGGCATGACCCTTGCTTCGCGCTTGCAGGCCCGGCGCCATCGCGACGAGCCGGATGAGGCGGAGGACTGGGATGACGGCCGCCATTGAGCGCTTCGGCCGCGCCGCGCCGACAAACGAATGACCCCGCCATTGGCGGGGTCATTCATGTCCAGGATGCGGGATGCGCGCCTGCCGTCAGGCGTTCGCCTCGCGGATCTTCTCGGCGGCGTCCTTGTCATAGGTCACGCCCGCCTTGTCGAAAAGCTGGTCCAACTCGCCCGACAGCGTCATCTCGGTGACAATGTCGCAGCCGCCGACGAACTCGCCCTTGACATAGAGCTGCGGGATGGTGGGCCAGTCCGAGAAATCCTTGATCCCTTGCCGGATCGTGTCATCGGCAAGCACGTTCACGTCGCGATACTGGACGTTCATGTAGTTCAGCACCCCGGCCACGCGGCTTGAAAAGCCGCATTGGGGCATTTCCTTGGTCCCTTTCATGAACAGGACGACATCGTCTCCGTCGATCGTCTCCTGGATCTGCTGGCGTGCATCGGTCATTCTGCTGGTCCTTGCTGAAGCGCCGCCACGACGCGACGCTTGCGGTTGATCTTACTCGGGTGCCTTGGTGGTCAGCGCAAGCGCGTGCAGCGCCCCGTTCGGCCCGTCCATATGGCCCTGCAGGGCGGCATAGACGGCGCGCTGCTGCTGCACGCGGTTCTGGCCGCGGAAGCTTTCGTCGATCACCTCGGCCGCATAATGGTTTCCGTCTCCGGCAAGGTCGGTGATCGTGATCTTGGCATGCGGAAATGCAGCGCGGATCAGGGCTTCGATATCCTGGGCTTCCATCGCCATGGCGGATCCTTTCTTTGTTCTCTCTGATGTAGGGGAAGCCCGCGCGGGCCGCAAGATCGGCCGGCAGGGCATTGATGCCGGGCCGGGAAAACGGCCTCAGCCGGATCGCGCAGGCCGCCGCCAGGGACACCGTCGGCGGGGCCCGGCATGGTGCGGGGGGCCGATGCCATCCGGTGGGGATCGCCTGCGCGCCATCCCGGGCCGGCGGCCGGAACGCAAAGGGCCGGGCGAATGCCCGGCCCCATGATCCATTTTGCTATTCCGCGATCACTCGCGGTTGCCGAGGAATTGCAGCAGGAACATGAACAGGTTCAGGAAGTCCAGGTAAAGCTGCAACGCACCCATGATCGCGGCCTTGCCCAGGAAGTCGCGGTCGGAATTCGCCAGTTGCAGATAGGTGTTCTTGATGTTCTGCGTGTCATAGGCGGTCAGGCCGGCAAAGATCAGCACGCCGATCGCCGAGATGGCGAACTGCATCGCGCTGGATTGCAGGAAGATGTTCACGATCATGGCGACGATCAGGCCGATCAGGCCCATCATCAGGAAGGTGCCCATCCCCGACAGGTCGCGCTTGGTCGTATAGCCGTAAAGCGACAGCCCCGAGAAGGCGATGGCGGTGATCAGGAAGGTCTGGATGATCGAGAAGCTGGTATAGGCCGCGAAGATCCAGCTGATCGAGATGCCCATCACCGCGGCGAAGGCATAGAACAGCGTCGTCGCACCCTGCACCGACAGCCGGTTCAACGCGGCGCCGAAGGCGAATACCATGACCAGCGGCGCAAACATCACCACCCACTTCAGGGGCGACAGATACAGCGTCTTGCCGAACTCGGTCAGGTAATGGCCGTTGCCGAGCGCCCATTGCGTGGGCGTGTCGGAAAGCGCGAGCCCCGCCATGCCCCATGCGGCGCCGGCAGTGACCAGCATGCCCACGGCCATCAGGCCATAGACCTTGTTCATATAGGCGCGCAGGCCCTCATCCACGGCAGCCGAGCGCGTCGCGGTCCCGGCCGTGCGGATCGAATTGTAGTCTTGCATAGGTTCTCCCCGGTCGAAAATCGCGGTGCGGCCCGGATGGCCCACCATCCACGCAGATATTGGCAAAGGACGCCGGTTTTTCAATGCGCAACCGTCGGTTTTGCCGCCCTCTGACGAAAATTTCAGATGCTAATGATCACCTTGCCGGTCGAACGCCGGGTTTCGAGCAGTTCGTAACCCTCGGCCAGCCGCTCCAGCGGCAAGGTGACGCCGACATGCGGGCGCAGGCGGCCCTGTTCGTAAAGCGCGAAAAGCGAGGCGATGTCCCGTTCCAGCAATACGGGATCGAGCTTGCGATAGCCGCCCCAATAGAAGCCGTGGATGGCGATGTTCTTGACCAGGGCGTGGTTCAGGGGCAGGGCCGGGGGCTTGCCGCCGGCAAAGCCGATGACCAGGAAGCGGCCGCCGGGGCGCAGGGCGCCGAAGGCCGCCTCGCCGGGCGCGTCGCCCACGGGATCGTAGACCACGTCGACGCCGCCCAGATCGCGCAGCGCGGCGCGCAGGTCGGGGCAGGTCCCGCTGTCGATGCAATCCGTGGCGCCCGCGGCCCGCGCCGCCGCAAGCTTGCCGTCGCCCCGCCCCACCGCGATGACGCGCGCGCCAAGGGCGGCGCCGATCTCGACCGCCGTCAGCCCGACGCCGCCCGCAGCACCCAGAACGGCCAGGGTCTCGCCCGCGCGCAGTCCGGCACGCAGGGTCAGGGCGAAATGGCTAGTGCCATAGGCGATCAGGAAGCCCGCCGCCTCTTCATAGCTCATCGCGTCGGGAATCGGGTGGCAGCATTCGGCGGGAAACAGGTTGGCCTGCGCCATGGTGCCCTGGCTTTGCACGACGACGCGGGTGCCCGGCGCCAAGGCCACGCCCTCGCCCGCGGCCAGGATCTCGCCCGCACCTTCGAGGCCCGGGACAAAGGGCAGGGGCGGCGTCTCCTGATAGCGCCCCCCGGTCATCAGCAGGTCGGCGAAGTTCAGCGCGGCCGCCCGCATGCCGACCAGCACCTCGCCCGGGCCGGGCGGGGCCAGCGTCATCTCACCCGCGACAGGCGAGCCCGACATTGTCTTGATTTGCATCATTTTCCACGTCGTCCGCATGATTCCTCCCATCCTGCCGCCATGTTGCCTGGGTCGCTTTCTTCCATGTTTCCCGGGGGTTCGGCCATAGACATTCGGCGTTTGCGAGCGATTGTCTTTTTGGACAAGTGGCCATTATCGACCTCGAAAATCGCGGTAATGTGGTGTAGCGCCCGTTTAGATTGAGTGAGGTGTTACCATGAAACATAACGTGGATGTCCATGTCGGAAAGCGAATCCGTCATCGTCGATGGATGATCGGCATGACGCAGCAGCAGCTTGCCGAAAAGGTCGGGATCAAGTTCCAGCAAATCCAGAAATACGAGACCGGGATGAACCGCGTCTCGGCGTCGCGGCTTTGGGACATCGCGCAGGCCGTGGACGTGCCGGTCAGCTTCTTCTTCGAAGGGCTCGAGGACGGCCATGTGCATAACGCGGTCGAGGGCGACATCCTGGCCGACAAGGAAGCACTGCAACTGGTGCGCGCCTATTACGCCATGCCCGAGGCGCAGCGGCGCCAGATCTTCGAACTCGCCCGCGTGCTGTCGGACGCGGCCTGACACCAGCCGCCGTTCCGGGGCTTTCGCTTGCGGGACACTGCGGCTAAACCTGCGCCCGAAGCATATCCGGGGTGCAGGTCATGACAAGCGCGAACAAGACCAATCCTGTCGAAGGGGCCGAGCGGATCGTGGCCGTGGCGCATCGCCTTGCCGATGCGGCCCGCACCGAGACGCTGAACCTGTTCCGAAGCCCGGCGCTGCGGCCCGACAACAAATCCGCCACCGGGTTCGATCCGGTGACCGAAGCCGATCGGGCCAGCGAACGCGCCATGCGTGCCATCCTGGCCGTCGAATGCCCCGAGGACGGCATCCTGGGCGAGGAATACGGCAGCCGGGACGGACAAAGCGGCCTGACCTGGGTTCTTGATCCGATCGACGGCACCCGAGCTTTCATGGCCGGGGCGCCAAGCTGGGGCGTGCTGATCGGGCTCAGCGACGCTCAAGGCCCGGTCTATGGCATCGTCGATCAGCCGCATCTGGACGAGCGCTTCGAGGGCGGGCTGGGCCGCGCGCGGCTGATCTCGCGCCATGGGACCAGCCCGCTGCGGGCGCGGCAGGGGGTCGCGCTGGCCGAGGCGACGCTGATGACCACCTATCCCGAGGTCGGCAGCCCCGCCGAACATGCCGCCTTTTCCCGCGTCGCGGCGCGGGCGCGGCTGGTGCGCTATGGGCTCGACTGCTATGCCTACGCGCTTCTGGCCGCGGGCCATGTCGATCTGGTGATCGAGGCCGGGCTGCAACCCTATGACGTGGTCGCGCCCATCGCCGTGGTGCAGGCGGCGGGTGGCGTGGTGACCGACTGGCAGGGCGGGCCCGCGCATGGCGGCGGCACGATCCTGGCCGCGGGGTCACATGAATTACATGCCGAGGCGCTAGCCCTGCTGAAGGGCGATTGAGGCCCGGAGGCAGGCCCCTTATGGTGCCTCTCCGACCGACTTGCCCAGACCGCAATCCTCGTCGCAAGACCCGAACCCCGAGGAGCCAGCCGATGACCGAGCCGCGCGAAGCCGAGACGGATGTCCCCGAAACCGATTTCCAGCTGAGCCGGCAGGATCTCGATGCGATCAACAAGGCCATCGACGATGGCGACGGGCCGACGCTGGATGCGCTGCTCGAGCCGGTGCATGCCGCCGACATCGCCGACCTGATCGAGCAGCTGACGCCGCCGCGACGGCGCGAATTCCTGAATCTCTATTCGGGCGAGATCGACGGCGAGATCCTGTCCGAGATCGACGAATCCATCCGCGACGAGGTCATCGAGCAGTTGCCGCACGAGGTGCTGACCGAGGCCGTCCGCGAGATGGACAGCGACGACGTCGTCGACCTGATCGAGGACATGGAGGCGCCCGAGCAGCAGGCGATCCTGGCCGCGCTGGACGAATCCGACCGCGCCGCGGTCGAACGCTCGCTGACCTGGCCGGAATATTCGGCCGGCCGCCTCATGCAGTCCGAGGTCGTCACCGCGCCCGGGCACTGGAGCGTGGGCGAGACCATCGACTTCCTGCGCGGCGAGGAATGGCTGCCCGACCAGTTCTATCATGTCGTGCTGGTCGATCCGCGTCGTCACCCCACCGGCTATGTCACGCTGGGCAAGCTGCTGGCCTCGCGCCGCGACGTGCTGCTGCGCGACATCACCGAGGACAGCTTTCGCACCATCTCGGCCCGGCAGGACGAGGGCGACGTGGCCTATGCCTTCAACAAGTATCACCTGATTTCGGCCCCGGTGGTGGACGACGACGACAGGCTGGTGGGCGTCATCACCATCGACGACGCCATGTCGGTGCTGGACGAGGAGCACGAGGAGGACTTTCTGCGCATGGCCCGCGTCTCGGACGAGAGCCACGTTTCGGACGGCCCCTTCCAGACGGCCCGCCAGCGCCTGCCGTGGCTGGTGATCAACCTTTGCACCGCCTCACTTTCCGCGCTGGTGATCTCGCGCTTCGAATCGACGCTGGCGCAGCTTGTCATCCTGGCGGCGTTGATGCCCATCGTGGCCTCGACCGGCGGGATCGCGGGGACGCAATCGCTGGCCGTGGCGGTGCGTGCGCTTGCCACGCGCGAACTGACCAGCGCCAATGCCCGCCGCGTGATCCTGCGCGAACTGTTTGCGGGGCTGCTGAACGGCGTCGGCCTGGCCCTGATCCTGACATTGGCCGGCGCGATCATTCTGGGCAGCCTGCAGATCGGGCTGGTGCTGGGCATGGCGATGATCGCCAATCAGGTCGTCGCGGCAATGGGGGGCGTGCTGGTCCCGCTGGGGCTGAGCAAGCTTGGCCTCGATCCGGCACTGGCTTCGGGGACGTTCGTGACCACCATGACCGACATGATGGGATTTTTCGCCTTCCTGGGGCTGGCGTCATGGGTGCTGGTGTGAAGGGCGGGCTGCGCCAGGCGGCACTGTCCGCACGCGCGCAGGGCGGCGACGACGCCGCGCTGACGCGCCATCTGATTGCGGCGCTGGCGCCCCATCGCGGCAAGGTGCTGGCCGGCTATTGGCCGATGCGGGGCGAGGCCGATCCGCGCCCGGCCATGGCGGCGCATGAGGGGCCGGTCTGCCTGCCGGTGGTGACGGGTCCGGCGCGGCCGCTGGAGTTCCGGGCCTATGACGGCCGGCTGGAGCCCGGCCGCTTCGGCACCAGCCATCCCCCGACCGATTCGCCGGTGCTGGTCCCCGAGGTGCTGATCGTGCCGTTGGCCGGGTTCGACCGCGCGGGCCACCGGCTGGGCTATGGCGGCGGCTTCTACGACCGGACCCTAGCCGGCCTGCGTGCCCAGCGACCGGTCGCGGCGATCGGGCTGGCCTATGCCGTGCAGGAGATTCGCGCCATTCCGGCCGAGGCGACCGACCAGCCGCTGGACCTGATCATCACCGACCGGGGTGTCATCATGCCGCAGCCGGAAAAAACCCAGGGCGCGAATATGGGAACGAAATTGCAACCCTGATGCCTGCCTGCTGGGGATAAGCCTGTGGAAAATGGGTGAGCGGCTGCGAAGAACCCCAGCAGATCGCTTGGCTTTTCACCTCCCGCCGGAATTTGCCACTTGTTAACAATGCAGTTGCAGCGAATCTGGTGTGCCGTCAGGGGGCCGGAAACGGGGCCGGTGTCCAGTAAAAATTTTGATTGAAATGCGGCATGTCTCGGGTCAATTTGTGGCTCAGGCCGGCGGCGCCACCAGATCTTGTGTCCCTCTCGACATCCGATCCGGTCAGGCGGCAAGCGGCAGAGATCAGAAAAATGGCTTTCGGGGTGCCGGACTATCCGGTCGCCGGGACCGCATTTTGCGGTGCGGCGGCGGAGCGGCGCGCGGCCCGGACGGATGAAGGGGACAGTCAAGGCATGCGGATCGAACGGCGCTTCACCACGGCCGAGAGCGGGGCTTACGGCGCGCTTTCCTTTACCACCACCACCAGCGAGATCCGCAACCCGGACGGCACCGTCGTGTTTCGCAACGATTCGGTCGAGGTGCCGCAGGGCTGGAGCCAGGTCGCCTCGGACGTGATCGCCCAGAAATACTTTCGCAAGGCCGGCGTGCCGGCGCGTCTGAAGCGCGTCAAGGAGAAGGGCGTGCCGGAATTCCTGTGGCGCTCGGTCCCTGACGAGGAGGCGCTGGCGAAACTGCCCCAGGAGGCGCGCTTCGGCGGCGAGACCAGCGCCCGCCAGGTCTTTGACAGGATGGCCGGCGCCTGGGCCTATTGGGGCTGGAAGGGCGGGTATTTTTCCAGCGAGGACGACGCCCGCGCCTATTACGACGAGATGCGCCATATGCTGGCGGCGCAGATGGGTGCGCCGAACAGCCCGCAATGGTTCAACACCGGCCTGCATTGGGCCTATGGCATCGACGGTCCCGGCCAGGGCCATTTCTATGTCGATTACAAGACGGGCAAGCTGGTCCGGTCGGACAGCGCCTATGAGCATCCCCAGCCCCATGCCTGCTTCATCCAGTCCGTCGCCGACGACCTGGTGAACGAGGGCGGCATCATGGACCTGTGGGTCCGCGAGGCGCGGCTGTTCAAATACGGCTCGGGCACGGGCACCAATTTTTCGTCCCTGCGAGGGGAGGGCGAGAAACTGTCGGGCGGCGGGAAATCTTCGGGGCTCATGGGCTTCCTGAAGATCGGAGACCGCGCAGCCGGCGCGATCAAGTCGGGCGGAACGACCCGGCGCGCGGCAAAGATGGTGATCTGCGACATGGATCACCCCGACATCGAGCAGTTCATCAACTGGAAGGTCATAGAAGAGCAGAAGGTCGCCTCGCTGGTGGCGGGCTCGAAGATGCATGAGCGCGAGCTGAATGCCATCTTTGCCGCCATCCGCGAATGGGACGGCAGCGTCGAGGATGCCACCGATCCGGCGAAGAATGCTGTGCTGAAATCGGCCATCCGTTCGGCAAAACGCGTGATGATCCCGGAGACCTATATCAACCGGGTTCTTCAATATGCCCGGCAGGGCTTTGATTCGATTGAATTCCCGACCTACGATACCGATTGGGACTCGGAAGCCTATGTCTCGGTCTCGGGCCAGAACTCCAACAACTCGGTGCGGGTGACGGATGCCTTCCTGCGGGCCGTGCGCGACGACCTGCCCTGGGAACTGGTCCGGCGCACCGACGGCAAGGTGGCCAAGACCGTCTCGGCGCGCGAGCTATGGGACCAGATCGGCCATGCCGCCTGGGCCTGCGCCGATCCGGGCATCCAGTTCCACGACACCGTCAACGCCTGGCATACCTGTCCCGAGGACGGGGCGATCCGCGGCTCGAACCCGTGCAGCGAATACATGTTCCTGGACGATACGGCCTGCAACCTGGCCTCGATGAACCTGCTGAGCTTCTGGAGCGGCAAGGAATTCGACGCCGACGGCTATGTGCATGCCAGCCGGCTGTGGACAGTCACGCTGGAAATCTCGGTCATGATGGCGCAGTTCCCCAGCAAGGAGATCGCGCAGCGCAGCTATGATTTCCGCACCCTGGGCCTGGGCTATGCCAATATCGGCGGGCTCTTGATGAACATGGGCCTTGGCTATGACAGCGACGAGGGCAGGGCGCTTTGCGGTGCGCTGACTGCGGTCATGACCGGGGTGAGCTATGCCACCTCGGCCGAGATGGCGGCGGAACTGGGGCCGTTCCCCGGCTATGGCAAGAACGCCCAGCACATGCTGCGGGTGATCCGCAACCACCGCGCGGCCGCCTATGGCACAGGCGCCTATGAGGGCGTGAACGTGCGCCCGGTGGAACTGGATACCGCGAACTGCCCCGATCCGCGCCTAGTGGCGCTGGCGCAGGGCGCCTGGGACGAGGCGCTGACGCTGGGCGAGGCGCATGGTTATCGCAACGCCCAGGCCACGGTGATCGCACCGACCGGCACCATCGGGCTGGTGATGGATTGCGACACCACCGGCATCGAGCCCGATTTCGCGCTGGTGAAGTTCAAGAAGCTGGCCGGCGGCGGCTATTTCAAGATCATCAACCGCTCGGTCCCCGCTGCGCTGGAGACGCTGGGCTACGGCTCGGCCCAGATCGAGGAAATCATCGCCTATGCGGTGGGTCATGCCAGCCTTGGCAACTGCCCGGGCATCAACCATGCCAGCCTGATCGGCCACGGCTTCGGCCCGCGCGAGCTGGAAAAGGTCGATGCGGCGCTGGCCTCGGCCTTCGACATCCGCTTCGTCTTCAACCAGTGGACGCTGGGCGAAGCCTTCTGCCGCGAAACGCTGGGCATCCCGGCGGAAAGGCTGAACGACCCGACCTTCGACCTGCTGCGGCACCTGGGCTTTACCCGGGCGCAGATCGATGCGGCGAACGACCATGTCTGCGGCACCATGACGCTGGAGGGCGCGCCGCATCTGAAGCCCGAGCACTATTCGGTCTTCGACTGCGCCAATGCCTGCGGCAAGAAGGGCACGCGCTATCTGTCGGTGGAAAGCCATATCCGCATGATGGCGGCGGCGCAGAGCTTCATCTCGGGCGCGATCTCCAAGACCATCAACATGCCCAACTCGGCCTCCATCGCCGACGCGCTGGCCGCCTATGAGCTGAGCTGGTCGCTGGGCATCAAGGCCAATGCGCTTTACCGCGACGGCTCGAAACTGTCGCAGCCGCTGGCCTCGGCGCTGGTCGAGGACGACGAGGAGGCCGAGGAGATCCTGGCCACCGGCAGCGCGCAGGAAAAGGCCGCGGTCCTGGCCGAGAAGATCGTCGAGCGGATCATCGTCAAGGAGGCGGTGCGCAACCATCGCGAAAAGCTGCCGCAGCGCCGCAAGGGCTATACCCAGAAGGCGGTGATCGGCGGGCACAAGGTCTATCTTCGCACCGGCGAATACGACGACGGCAAGCTGGGCGAGATATTCATCGACATGCACAAGGAAGGCGCGGGCTTCCGGGCGATGATGAACAATTTCGCCATCGCCGTGTCGGTGGGCCTGCAATATGGCGTGCCGCTGGAGGAATTCGTCGACGCCTTCACCTTCACCCGCTTCGAGCCGGCGGGCATGGTGCAGGGCAATGACAGCATCAAGAACGCGACCTCGATCCTGGACTACGTGTTCCGCGAACTGGCGGTCTCCTATCTGGACCGCACGGATCTGGCGCATGTGAAGCCGCAGGGCGCGCGTTTCGACGACCTGGGCGGCGGCGAGGCCGAGAGCCAGCCCAATGTCGCGCCGGTCAGCGAGGGCGCCTCGCGTTCGCTGGAGATGCTCAAGCAGATCAGTTCGACCGGCTATCTGCGCAAGCGGCTGCCGCAGGATCTGGTGGCGCTTCAGGCCGGCGTCTCGGTCGCGGCGGTCTCGACCGCAGAAGGGGCGGCGGCGGTGGGGGTCGTGACCATGGACGCGCGTGCCAAGGCCCGGATGCAGGGCTATGAGGGCGATCCCTGCGGCGAATGCGGCAACTATACGCTGGTCCGCAACGGCACCTGCATGAAGTGCAACACCTGCGGCGCGACCAGCGGTTGCAGCTGAGGGCGATCCAGGTCCGGGCCGGGTCCGGGCGCAGCGCGCGGCCGGACCTTTCCGAAACGAACAGGGGCAAGACATGGAACTGATCGTCGGCACCAGGCGCATCACCCCCGCCGCCATCCATCCGATTCCCGGCGGGGTCGAGGCCGAGTTGCGGGGCGATGCGGTCCTGCCGCTTCTGGACGAAGCCTTTCAGGGCGGCGGCCGGGTCGAGATGCTGGGCGGCGGCATGGACCGCCGGCCGATGGATGTGGCGGGCATCGAGATGCGCGGCGCCTCGACCCTGGTCACGCTGCTTTGCGCGGGCGAGGCGCCGCGGCTGAACTGAAGATCATCGCTGCGATGAAACCTGTTCCGCGTCCCTTGGGCCGCGGAACTTTTTTATGCTCCGGCACTTACGCCCGGCATTGCCTGCAAGTCACGATCAGTTCATTCTTTGCGAGCGTGGTTCATTTGCAACGGGCTCGAAAATCCCCTTGAACATGAGCATATTGCCAGGAGACCGGGTAGCGCCGCCCCGGCATGGAAGGAGACAATCCAGATGAACAGACCCTCTTCCCGCCATTTCCTGACTGCGTCCAGCCTTGCCTTGCTCATGGCGCTGACGCCGGCCTTCGCGCAGGAGCCGGCGACGCCCGGCGCAGAGGCCGCACAGGAAGCCGCAAACAGCAACGAGCCGCTGACCGCACCCGACAGCCAGGCGCGCCAGCAACAGGTGATGCCGGAAAGCTTTGCCGACCTGGTCGAAAAGGTCAGCCCGGCGGTCGTCAACATCACCACCACCTCGACCGTTTCGACGCCCCTGGCGCGCGGGCCGCAACTGCCCGAGGGCAGCCCGTTCAGCGACCTGTTCCGCGAATTCGGCTTTCCGGGCTTCCCGCCGGGCGAGGGCAATCCCTTCCAGCGCGGGCCGCAGCGCGAGCAACGCTCGAACGCGCTGGGTTCGGGCTTCGTCATCTCGCCCGACGGGCTGATCGTGACCAACAACCATGTCATCGACGGCGCCGACGAGATCGAGGTCGAGTTCTTTTCGGGAAAACGACTGCCTGCCCAGGTGATCGGCAAGGACGACAAGACCGACGTCGCCGTGCTCAAGGTCGAAAGCGACGATCCCTTGCCCTTCGTCAAGTTCGGCGACAGCGACAGGGCGCGGGTGGGCGACTGGGTGCTGGCGCTCGGCAACCCGCTGGGGCAGGGCTTTTCGGCCTCGACCGGCATCGTCTCGGCGCGCAATCGCGCACTTTCGGGCACCTATGACGATTTCATCCAGACCGACGCGGCGATCAACCGGGGCAACTCGGGCGGGCCGCTCTTCAACCTGGATGGCGAGGTGATCGGGGTGAACACCGCGATCCTGTCGCCCAATGGCGGCTCGATCGGCATCGGCTTCTCGATGGCCTCGAACGTGGTCAGCAAGGTGGTCGAGCAGCTTGAGGAGTTCGGCGAGACCCGGCGCGGCTGGCTGGGCGTCAAGATCCAGCCGGTGACCGACGACATCGCCGAATCGCTGGGCCTGTCCGAGGCCAAGGGGGCCATGGTCACCGACGTGCCCGCCGGGCCGGCCGCCGATGCCGGGATGAAGGCCGGCGACGTCATCACCAGTTTCGACGGCGGCGAGGTCAAGGATCCGCGCGATCTGGTGCGCCGCGTGGCCGACGCCCCGGTGGGTGAGGCGGTCGCGGTCGTGGTCCAGCGCGAGGGCGAGCCGGTCGAGCTGCAGGTGACGCTGGGTCGGCGCGAGCTGGCCGAGGGCACCGGCAGCGGCAAGGTCAGCAGCGCCGAGGAAACCGCGAGCGACGTGATGGGCATGACGCTGGCACCGCTGACGCCGGAAATCGCCGCCGAGCTGGGGGTTTCGCGCGACATGCAGGGGCTGGTCGTGCAATCGGTCGACCCAAGCGGCGCGGCCGCCGACAAGGGGTTGGTCGCGGGCGATGTCATCACCGAGGCGGGCCAGCAGCCGGTCGCGACGCTGGCCGATCTGGAGGGGCGCATCAAGGAGGCGCGCGAGGCCGGGCGCAAGTCCATCCTGGTCATGGTGCGCCGCGCGGGCGAGCCGCGCTTTGTCGCTCTGCCGGTGGGATGAGCGCATGAAAAAGGGCCGGGGATGACCCGGCCCGATCCTCTCGGGGCGCCTTGGGCGCCCCTTTTTCATCTGGCTTATTGCTGGGGCGCTTCGGCAGGAGCGGCAGCCGGAGCCGGCGCGGCGGCGAGATCCTTGTTCGCCTCGACCAGCGCGTTCATGCCGGCGGTGAAGCCGCTCAGCGACAGCGGCAGCTTGACCATCTGTTCCTGCGGCGCGCCGAAGGGCAGCAGCGAGAGGGTGGCAGCCTTGCCGCGCTTCAGCGGGCCAAGATCGGACTCGGCCATGCCGATGCGCGACACGCAGCCGACCTGGGCGCAAAGCAGGAAGGGATAGCGCGATTCCTTGCCCGAATCGACCTGAAGGCCAAGCCCGGCCTGAAGATCGGTCTCGAGCGGCGCGATGAAGGTGATCACGGCCTGCACGTTGCCGGTCATCGGGATGACCGAAGCCTCGGCCACCGGGGAATTCTTGTCGTCCCTGAGCAGCTGGTAGAGCTCGCAGGGGTCCTTGCCGTCCTCGGTCTTCATGCAGCGCAACGTCCAGTCGCCATGGGTCGACCTGGCATAGGGCTGGCCGACCTGCGGCTCGTCGCTCTCGGCGGCCTGCGCCTCGGGTGCGGCTTCGCCGGCAGGCGCCTCGGCAGCGGGCGCTTCGGCGGCCGGCTCGGCGGCAGGTGCTTCGGCCGCGGGCGTTTCGGTTGCGGGCGCTTCGGCCGCGGGGGCCTCGGCAGCGGGCTGGGCCGGAGTCTCGGTGCTTGCGTCTTGCGCCATCACGCCGGAGGTCGTGCCCGCCAGCGCAAAGAGGGCGGCAACCAGTGCCGCGGATGTCCTGTTGACCATGTTCTCTTCCTTTGGTCCATGCATCGGCCCCGGTCCTAACATGGGCATCGCGCCTTGTCAGGGCGGATCGCATCGCACGACGTCACCTTTGCGTTGGCAATCATGCGGGATATGTTCCAGACGGGACAGCCCCGGCCGGAAATGCAAGGATCCGGGGCGCAAGAACGCTGCCCCGGATCCCCATGTCTACCTTCCCTGCCGGACTGGCCGGTCATCATTGCGCCGAAGGCTAGATGCAGCGGGCGAAGCCGTCAACTGTCCTAAAGGTCAAATATGACATCGGCGCGACCAGTCCGGGAATTGCCCGGACGGCAGGCACCGTGAGCGAAAAAATGCCGCGCCCGAAGGCGCGGCAGTCCAACAGGGAGGAAGCCGGCCATCCGCCGATGCGGGGTCCGGCAAGGAACAGACTGGCACAAATTCCTTGCGGTTGTATTGTCCTTTCGTCCTAGCCTTGCGCTTTTTTGCCGATCCGTGGAGGAAACATGACAGGTATCGTCGATCTGGACGCCGGAACGGTCTTCGTCGGTGGCGGTGGGGCGGATTACGCGTTGCCGCAGGTGCTATTGCTGAAATATGCCAATCGCCACGGGCTGATCGCCGGCGCGACCGGGACCGGCAAGACGGTGACGTTGCAAACGCTGGCCGAATCGTTTTCGCGCGCCGGCGTGCCGGTCTTCATGGCCGATGTGAAGGGCGACCTGGCCGGGATCGCCGGGCCCGGCGATCCGAACGGCAAGCTGCATGACGCTTTCCAGAAGCGCGCCGAAACCATCGGCATGGCGCTGGACTATCAGGATTTCCCCGTCACCTTCTGGGATATCTGGGGCGAGCGCGGCCATCCGGTCCGCACCACGCCGGCCGAGATGGGGCCGCTGCTTCTGTCGCGGCTGCTGGGGCTGACCGATGCGCAGGAAGGCGTGATGAACATCGCCTTCCGCGTCGCCGACGAGCAGGGGCTGGCGCTGCTGGACATGAAGGACTTGCAGGCCATGCTGGTCTGGGTCGGCCAGAACGCCAAGGAACTGTCGCTGAAATACGGCAATGTCTCGACCGCCTCGGTGGGCGCCATCCAGCGCGCGCTGATGGTGCTGGAGAACGAGGGCGGCAACCGGCTGTTCGGAGAGCCGGCGCTGGAACTGGCGGACATGATGCGGCTGGATGCCTCGGGCAAGGGCATGGTGAACATCCTGTCGGCCGAGAAGCTGATGAATGCGCCGCGGCTCTATGCCACTTTCCTTTTATGGCTGATGTCGGAACTTTTCGAGCAACTGCCCGAGGTGGGCGACCCCGACAAGCCCCGCATCGCCTTCTTCTTCGACGAGGCGCATCTGCTCTTTGACGACGCGCCGCCGGCGCTGGTGGACAAGATCGAGCAGGTGGCGCGGTTGATCCGTTCCAAGGGCGTAAGTCTTTGGTTCATCAGCCAGAACCCGGCCGACTTGCCGGAATCGGTGCTGGGGCAGCTGGGCAACCGCGTCCAGCACGCACTGCGCGCCTTTACCGCCAAGGACCAGAAGGCGTTGCGGCTGGCGGCGCAGAACTATCGCCCGAACCCGGATTTCGACACGGCCGAGGCGATCCAGGCGGTCGGCACCGGCGAGGCGGTAACCTCGCTTCTGGAGGCCAAGGGGGTGCCGGGCGTCGTGCAGCGCACGCTGATTCGCCCGCCGCTGTCGCGGCTTGGCCCGATCCCCGATGCCGAGCGCGCGGCGATCAATGCCGCCTCGCCGATGGCGCTGAAATACGGCCAGGCGCTGGACCGGGAATCGGCGGCCGAGATCCTGGCGAAGCGCGCCGAGGCTGCCGCCGCGGACAGCGCCGGGGCAGGGGCCAAGGGCGCGGATGACGATCTGTGGAAAATGGATCGCGAATATACCCGTGCGCGGCGCTATGACCCCGGCGCGCGGGTTCCGGCCGAGCCCAAGCCGCGCGCACGCCGCTCGAACAGCGATTCGATCGCCGTGACCTTCGGCAAGAGCCTGGCGCGGCAACTGGGCACCAAGAGCGGGCAGGCACTGGTGCGCGGCGTGCTGGGTTCGCTGTTCAGGGGCAAGTGACCGGCTTGAGGACCGGCCGGGGCGCGGCCTCGGCCGTCTCGGCCAGAATCGCGATCAGCAGCATGATGTGGCGGTGCATGTCGTAGCCGGCCATGCCTTGGCGTCGGCACAGGTCGAGCCGCTCTTCCTCGGCGAGCAGCCGCGCCAGCGCCATGCCGGCCGGCGGCGGCGCATCGCATTTCAACACCCGGCGCAGGTCGCGCCGCCGGCTCCAACCCGCCAGCCCCGCCCGGGCCGCACGCACCAGAAGGCGCGGACGGCTCAGTTGCGGCTGGCCGAGGCGCGGTTGAAACGCGATCACATTCTCCATCATCGTCATGGCGATTTCCTCTGCCGGTCGAATTCGGAAAAATTATTCGCAACCTGAACGTGTGTTGCGCGCCGAGCCCGACCTGCGCACGCAGCGGCAAGGAATCTTTAGGAAATCTTAGCAAATATTGCCGCATCTCGACCTGATCCCGGTTCGCCGGACAGGAGCGACGGACAACCCATGGGCGAGTTTTGCCCACTCGCCTCGCAGGAAGCGAAGGAATGACCATGACGATTTTGACGGGAGAGTTCGCCCCGGACGCCCTGATTGCCGGCCCGCTGGCCGGCACCGAGTCCTCGGACTGCGATCCGCCCGAACCCTCGCCCGTCCAACAGGCCGAGGACAGCAATCTCAAGCTTTACCTGCGCCATGTCGAGGGCGGGGAAACGATCCGCTCGCTGGCGCGCGAGACGGGCTGCCATGCCTCGACGATCCTGCGCCGCATCCGCCGCTTCGAGACGCGCCGCGACGATCCGCTGGTCGATCGCGCGGTCGAGCGGGCGGCGGAAAAGGGCAGGGGTGCCGGCCCGGCCTCGCCGGGGCGGACGGGCATGAAGCAGATCGGCCGCATCCTGCGCCGACTGGCCGAGCCGGGCGCCCAGCTGGTCGTGGCCGACGGCATGGACAAGGCCATCGTCGTGCGCGACGACATCCGCACCGCGATCCTGGACCGCGAACTGGCCGAACATATGGCGATCCGCGCCTGGGTGCAGCTTTTGGGGCAGGGCAGGGTCAGCCGCTATGCGATCTCGGCCCAGGGGCGCGAGGCGCTGCGGGCGATGCTGGCCGCCCGGCGCGGCAACGCCTTGCCGCAGGGCGAGGATTTCGCCCTTGCCGCCCCGGTCGAGGCGACCGCCTTCGATCATGCCGACCGGCATCGGCAATGGGATGAACGCGAGATCGCCGACCCCGAGGACGGCCGCCGTCGCCGCGCCCGGGTCAGTATCGCCGAAAGCCCGCTGCTGATGCTGGCGCGGCGGCGCGAGCCGGATGGGCGGCCCTTTCTTGCGCCGGAACTGGTCGCGGCCGGCGAGCGTCTGCGCGAGGATTTCGAACTGGCGCAGATGGGTCCGCGCATCGCGCAGAACTGGGACCGTTTCCTGACCGCCGGGATCGATGTCTCGCGCATGTCCGCCGGCCATGGCGGCGGTTCCGAAGGCGCGCGCAATCGCGTCGCCGCCGCGCTGCGCGAACTGGGCCCCGGCATGGGCGACCTGTGCCTGCGGGTCTGCTGCTTTCTGGAAGGCATCGAGATGACCGAGCGGCGGCTGGGCTGGTCGGCCCGCTCGGGCAAGATCGTGCTGCGCCTTGGCCTGATGCGGCTGGAGCGCCATTACCGCGAGACCTATGGCTCGGGCGCGCCGCTGATCGGGTAACGCCCCGGTCAGGGCCATGAAAAAGGGCGCCCCGGCGGCGCCCTTTCGCGTTTCCGGCTTGCGCTTGCGATCAGGCCGCGGCCTTGGTGGGGTTGGCGCGCAGCCAGTCCAGGACCGATTCCGGCGAGCTGGCGCCATAGGGATCCTCGGGGCAGTCGTCGCAGCGGCCGGGTTCCTCGAACCAGGCCTCGATGCGGCCATCGTCGACGATGGCGGCATAGCGCCAGCTGCGGGCGCCGAAGCCCAGATTGTCCTTGCGCACCAACATGCCGACCTTTTCGGTGAACGCGCCCGAACCGTCCGGGATCACCTTCACATTGCTGAGGTTCTGCGCCTTGGCCCATTGGTTCATCACGAAGCTGTCGTTGACCGACATGCAGTAGATCGCATCGATGCCCAGTTCGGCCATTTCCCCGGCGGCTTTTTCGAAGCCCGGCAGCTGGTAGGTCGAGCAGGTCGGCGTAAAGGCGCCCGGCAACGAGAACAGAACCACGCGCTTGCCCTTGAAGTAGTCGGCGGTCGTGACCGGCTGCCAGCGATAGGGATTGGGCCCGCCGACGGATTCGTCGCGCACGCGGGTCTGGAAGGTCACTTCGGGAAGCAGATCGCCTTGTTTCATCATTCGTCCTTTCATCATCCGCTCCTCCCTGCATCCGATGCCGCATCGCAGCATCGAAGGGGCATAGATGCACCCTGCATTGGCGTTGATCAAGGCCAGAAAAACCCGTAAGTTCGGCTGACTCCCAGCAAAGGATGCCGATATGGCGGATATGCCCCCGGTTCTGCGCCACCCCGAAAAGGCCCATCGTCCCGACCAGCCCCAGCCGAAAAAGCCGGACTGGATTCGTGTCAAGGCGCCGACCAGCCAGGGCTACAAGGACACCCGCGACATCCTGCGCAACAACCGCCTGTCCACGGTCTGCGAAGAGGCCGGCTGCCCGAATGTCGGCGAATGTTGGAGCCAGGGCCACGCCACCATGATGATCATGGGCGAGATCTGCACCCGCGGCTGTTCCTTCTGCAACGTGATGACCGGCAAGCCGAATGCGCTCGATGTGTTCGAACCCGGCCGCGTCGCCCATGCCGTGCAGAAGCTGGGGCTGAAGCATGTGGTCATCACCTCGGTCGACCGCGACGACCTGGACGATGGCGGGGCCGAGCACTTCGCCCAGACCATCCGCGCCATCCGCCACCGCTCGCCCGCATCCACCATCGAGGTGCTGACCCCGGACTTTCTCAAGTCGAAGCCCGGCGCGCTGGAAGCGGTGGTCGAGGCGCGGCCCGACGTGTTCAACCACAACCTGGAAACCGTGCCCGGCCTCTATCCCACGGTCCGGCCCGGCGCGCGCTATTTCCACAGCCTGCGGCTGTTGCAGCAGGTCAAGGAACTCGACCCCGGCATGTTCACCAAATCCGGCATCATGGTCGGCCTGGGCGAGGATCGCCAGGGCGTCCTGCAGGTCATGGACGACATGCGCGCCGCCGATGTGGATTTCATCACCATCGGGCAATATCTGCAGCCGACGCCCAAGCATCATCGCGTGGACCGCTTCGTCACGCCCGAGGAGTTCAAGGGCTATGAGAAGGCCGCTTATGGCAAGGGCTTCCTGATGGTTTCGGCGACGCCTCTGACGCGCTCGTCCTACCACGCGGGCGACGATTTCGCCCAGTTGCGCGCGGCGCGGCTGGCGAAGCTGGGCCGTGCCTAAGTCGGGGCTTGCAAAAACCTGCGTTGCGCCTTAGGCGGAGCGCAGAAAGGCCCGAGTGGCGGAATGGTAGACGCAGCGGATTCAAAATCCGCCGCCGCAAGGCATGTCGGTTCGAGTCCGACCTCGGGTACCAAATCCTGGTGGAAAACCAGGATGTCGCCTTACTCCCGTATGACACGCTCTCTCTTTGATGAACGGTTAGCCTGGGCTGATTGCAATGCCATTGGTGATGGGTGTTGGTTTACATAACTATCATTATCGGTTAAATTCAATCGTAGAGTGCCCCGCTTGTCTTACCACTGAAATAATGGCCATTCGGGCCCCTTTTTGACCATTCTACAACCATTTAATGGCCATTGCCGTGGCTGATTGTCAGTAAGATGGTTTAATTTCAATGCGTTGGGTGAATCCAGATCACCGACGCCTGCTGTCTTGATCCGTCGCCGAGGCCCTAAGCCGGCCCGTTGACGGCTTGGACGCAGCCCGGCAAGGTGGTCGCCTCAATCTCATCCGGAGCGATGGAAAGGCCTCAGGCCGCAGATCTCCGGAGCTTCCGAACCACCGCGTTTCCGCCGGAAAGTGTCGCCTTTCCGAACGGCGGAGCCATGTCTCGAAGGTCGACACGATGTCGCAATATGCAGCCCGTTCGGGCCCTGAACAAGACGCCCTCGGTCCCGGGCGCAATCGCCACCGCTCTGCCCCGTCCGGCTTCCCGCTCACACCCGCTGAGCCGGACGTCGCCCCCTGCCCTGCCCCACCTCTGTTGTAACAGCTCGGCCGGTTTCCGGCTGCTGGCGCTGCTTGGCCAAAGGGAACCCCTCATGTCCAGCATCCCGTTTTCCGAGACCCGCTTCTTCAATCAGAACGAGGGCCGGGTCAATCTCGGGCTTGATATCGAGGTGCGCGCTCAATGAATATCCTGATCACCGCGGATCTGCATCTCGACCTCTGGGCCTGCGCCGGGCGCGATCCGTTTGCCGGAATCCTGCCGCTGCTGCGCGCCCTCGACACGCTGATCATCGCGGGCGATCTGGCCAATGATCCGCAGCGGAACTGGCCTTGGGCGCTGTCCCGGATCGCGCGGCTGGTCTCGCCCGCCCGGATCTGGGTGATCCCGGGCAACCATGACTATTACGGCGCCACGCTCGACGACGATGTTCTGGCCCGGATGGCAACGGAGGCCGGGGCGAGCCTTGCCCAGAAGCGGGTTCTGACCTTTGGCACCACCCGCCTTCTGTGCTGCATGCTCTGGACCGACTTCGCGCTGACCGGCGATCCAGAAGCGGCCATGACACGCGCCGGAATGGGGATACTGGACTACGCCCGGATCCGCCGGGCGGAGGGCGGGCTGATCCGCCCCGAGGATACCGTCAAGATTCACCGCGATCATCTCGACTGGCTGACGCGGGAGATCGCCAGGCCCTGGCGCGGGCAGACCACTGTCGTCACCCATCACGCCCCTAGCATGGCAGTCTCAGGCCCGATCTCCGGCATCAGCCCGGCCTTCGCCTCGGATCTTGACGGCTGGATCGAGGCGCACCGGCCCGACTACTGGTTCTTCGGCCATACCCACCGACCGCTCTCAACCCGTATCCGCAGCGCGCCCGTGGTCAACGTCTCGCTCGGCTATCCCGATGAGTTGCCCGAGGGCGGTGAGGCCGAGTTTCTGCTGCGCGGCCTGATCTTCCCCGGCGCCTGATCGCCATTCTCCCAAACCTCTTTCCCCGGCCGGGCCTTCCCGGCCGACAGCCCCCTCATGCCCGGAGTAAGCCCATGTTCACCATCCCCTTCATCGAGGCCCGCTTCTTCAGCGAGACCGAGGGCCGCATCGAGTTCGAAACCCGCTTGATGCGGCATCTGCCCTAGCTGCGCTGCAAGAGGATTCCCCCGGACCTTCCGGCCCCGCCCGACGAAGCCGACGCGCCAAGCGAGATCTCGGACGCGGATCTGAGGGGCAACAGGTTCAGCGATGACGACGAGGCACGCATCAAGCATCGGGTCAAGCGGATCCTGGAATGTCGCAAGGCAGCCTCCGGTCTCGACCATCTGAAGCGCGATGATCGCGAGCGGCTTGAAGTTCTGAAGGACGGTGCCCGACTGATCCGGATTCCCGGTGAACATCGTGCCGATGAGATTGCCGCGGCCTTGCACGAGGATATGCCCTCGATGGCCCCGGCCACCGAGGTGATCTGGCGCGCGATGCGCCGCTCGGTGCGCGACGGCGCGCCGGGCCTCCGAATTCCGCCACTGCTGCTCGACAGTCCGCCCGGCATCGGCAAGAGCTATTGGTCCCGACGGCTCGGCGCGTTGCTGGCCACGTCCACCACCGTGATCGAGGCCACCGGCGAGAATGCCTCGTTCGGCATTGTCGGTTCGCAACGCGGCTGGGGCGGATCCCATCCCGGCCGCCTGATTGAAACCGTCCTGCAAAGCCGCATCGCCAATCCGGTGATGGTGGTCGACGAGGTCGAAAAGGCCGGTCGGGCCACATCCACGAACGGGCATGCCTTCGGGCTGGCAGAGGCGCTTCCGCCGCTGCTGGAACCGCTGACCGCGCAACGCTGGAGCTGCCCCTATTACCAGGTGAAATTCGACATGAGCTGGGTGATCTGGGTGCTGACCTCGAACGATTTTCGGCTGCTGCCGGAGCCCTTGCTCAGCCGTTGCCCGCCGATCCGGCTGTGTCATCTCACACTTGCGGAACTGCTGGCCTTCGTGCGCCGCGAGGGCGCGAAACGCGCCTTGTCCGAGGCGAGTGGAGGCGATCTGCGAGATCCTCTCCCATCCCTCCCTGCAACAGCATCACCCCAGCCTGCGGATCGCCTCCCGCATGCTGCAACGTGCCGCCGATCTCGAACAGGGGCCGACGCTCCACTGAGCCGGCCCATCCGCTTTTCATACCTCCCTGAATCCAACACGCCTGCGGCATCGCCGCAGCCGCCCCCTTCATGCCATCGAAACGGAGAAACCATCATGAAACTCTCCCCCCAGGACCGCGCCTGGTTCGACAAGGTGCTGAGCGCCATCGCCGCCGCCGAGGCAGGCCCGTCGGGCGCGGACCTCGCGCAAGCGCCGGTCCTGTCCGACTGGAAAGAGGCGATTTCGCCGGACGGGCATATCATGCTTTGGGGCAAGGTGACCGACCACCCGCTTCTCGGCAATGCAAGCATCCACACCTCGCAGCTGATCGCGATTGATCCCGAGGCCGGTTGGGCGCGGACGGCATCCCGCTGGTATCGGCTCGGCCGATCCATCGACGCCCTCGAGGCGGAATTGGCTGATTCCATGAACGGAAAGGCGAAGCTTGCGGGTTCCTTCCAGTTCGCCCTGCCGGGATTCGCCAACATCAACGACCCGGAGCTGCTTCAGAAGCTTCTGGCCACATATATCGCGCGGGTGCGCGGGATCGACGCCGCGGACCGTTCCGCCTCCGGGAAGGAGGAGTGACATGCATTGGTTCACCGCCGATCCGCACTACTGGCACGGCAATATCATCCGCTTCTGCGACCGCCCCTTCCGGGATGTGGCCGCGATGAACGCCCACCTGCTAGCCGAGTGCCGGGCACGGGTCGGACCCTATGACGATCTGTGGATTCTGGGCGATTTCACTGCCGGCAGATCAACCGATGCGCAACGGCGCGAGGTCCGGGGCATCTTCCATGCCCTGCCGGGCCGCAGGCATCTGATCCGGGGCAACCACGATGAAGACTGGGTCTGCGATCTGCCCTGGGACAGTGTGGGGGACACGGCCGACATCGTCGTCGACAAGCGGCGGCTGTTTCTCTGTCATTATCCGATGATCACCTGGCCCGGCGCACGGCATCAGGGGCTGCAGCTGTTCGGCCATGTTCACCAGAACTGGCAAGGCTCTCGCAACAGTGTCGACGTCTGGGATTTTCGGCCGGTGACGCTGCAGGACATCGAACGGCGGGCCGCGCGCCTGCCGGTCAATGCGCATTGGGACCAGGTTGAGCCGGGCCGCGCCTGGCCCACTGAGCTCTGCGCGGGCTGCGGCCGGATCCTCGATCCGGCCCTGGTCTCCGGCCATGCCGTGGTGCGCAACGGGCGGATCGTCGTGGCCGCAACGAACGAGACGATCGTTCTCTTGGGAGCGGCCATGCGCAGATGGCTGCCGGAGGGCCGGCGGGTCTGCCCGGAATGCATCGGCGGCTACCTTCCCGTCAGCGAGGTCACGCTTCCAGCCGGATTCAGCTTCGACGAGACGCGGAACCGGGCCGTTCCCAAGGGGAAATAGCATGCCGCCGGGAAACTCCTCTCACAAAGTCAGCGTCGCGGCGCGCCTCCTGGCCAGCATCGATCTGATCGACGCGTCGCAGGCCTGCGCGCTTTTGCGTATCGAAACGGATGACCCGGAAGGCGCCATGCGGGCCATGGCCTGCGATGGTGCCCTCATCACCCTGGTTCAGGGTGGTGAAATCAGGTTGCCGCTCTTCCAGTTCGACACGGAAAATGGCCGAGTCTTTTCTGTCGTCCGCGACATCCTGAGGCTCAGACCGGCCCGCATCAGCAACCTGAGGCTCTGCTACTGGCTGACCCGCGCCCACGTTGATTTCGGCTGCGCGCCAGCGCATCGGTTTGGCCATGATGACGCGGCAATCCTCGCCGCATTCAGGCGATATATCGAGCCAATCTGTCATGGGTAGCAGCGTTTGCTAAAATTCACCTGTTCTCTGATCAACAGAGGCAATACCTTCAGCTACAGGACTTTATAATTTCATGCAGGTCCGGTTCCCCGAATGCGGAGTTTCCCGCCTTCTTCGCGCCTTTTGTCCAGGTACAATTGCCCACGGTCAAGCGAGCCTTGCGATCGGGCGTGAAAGATATTGTCCCGCTGACCGGACTTCCGGATGAAGACATCCAACTAAGGCTATAGCTGAACCCCGGCGTCCATAAACTGCTCCAGGGCGTATTCGTGTGAACTCCGTCCACGACGGCCCGGTTACCGCTCTTATCGATATCTATGCCAACGGAAAGCGTGCTGACATTGCCCTTTCCCGCCATGTAAATCTGGCTGTTCTGGAAGATGTTCGGATCGTCCCAAACAAAAGCGATGGTGTAGGATTCCGGTTCATCTCCAACCCACCATTCATCGAAATAATACATTCTGCCGTCTGAGTAAAATGTGCCGTCCGGTGTTGAGCACGCCGTCACCTCCAAGCCGGGGATATTGCGCCAGTTACTCAAAAACGAGCCGTTTCCCGATGCCCATTGCTCCAGGCTGCCCACCGGCACCATGATAGGATTAGCTCCGCCGTTCTTGATCACCATGCAGGCCCCGAAGCGGTCGATCTTCCAACTTGCACCCTTCGCCACCATGAAAATCCCGGGCTGAACTTCCTGGGCGACTGTCTGGCTTGCCCCGACAGAGATGGCGACAGCCGAAATTGCGGCAAGGAGCTTGGTGGTTCGCATGACTTCACCTCGGAGGAGCGCTTGATCTTCTTGGATTATATAAAGAGGCGGTGAAAATCCCTATCGGCGACTTGGTCGATGATTCTTCCTGAGAGTGTGGATAACCTCTGTGAGGCGACATAGGAGGTCGTAATATTCGAAATATTTTATCGATAATAATTATGGAGGGCGGCGCGAACGTGGTTCAAACGCCTATCACGGCGACTGCCGCCTATTTTGATCGTAGGTTCGTGCGGCCGCGTTGCTGATCAGCGACATCAGCTTTGAAAACGCCGTTTTATGGGAGTCAGATCGGGGCTGTATGGAGGCAGGAAGAGGCATCAGGCGCCAACGCTGCGCAGGACGGCTGCTGCACCGGGTATCTTGAGGCTGCGCCGCCATTTTTATCGCCCGTTCAAGGCGGCGCGGTGCGGCTTCGTCGCATCCATCATGACCGTCTTGTGGTCGGCACCTCGGCAGCCAAGCCGATCATGATCCGGGCAAATACGGCTGTTATCGCTCTAACGCTTCCAGCGATTGTAAAGGAGCTTCGCGGGGCCGTACTCCTTTGCTGCGACGCACCTGTTCAGTCCGGTCACGCATGGGCACAGTTCAACGTCGACTCACAAAAAGCATTGCACGGATTTATCCTTGACAGTTCACGGAAAGGTGCGCCATGAGGGCCGAGCTACGGTTCCGGCGGCGTGCCTCCGGATTAAAAGGGAATCCCGGTGCGCCTGACCTGTTCAGGCAATGCCGGAGCTGCCCCCGCAACTGTATGCGGTGAGTGACGGTCGATCATGCCACTGGCGCGAATGCGCCGGGAAGGCCGGCCCGAACGATGACCCGCAAGCCAGGAGACCTGCCGCAGCAATCACCCATTTCCGGTGCGGGGTGCGCCAGGAAAGCGGACGATCCGCAGTGGTGACAGTCACCGTTCTGCGGTCGGGCTGTCAGGCTTTTCCGCAGAGCATTTCTGTAATTCGCAGGCATCATCCTGCGCTGCCTGGGGCTTGATCCATGTTCCACACCCGTTTTCTGTTGCTTGCCACATCTGCCTTCCTCCCGACCATCGCCATGGCCCAGGACGGTGCCACGGACCAGCCGTTGTTGCTGGATGAGATCGTGATCTCGGGTGGGCTGACGCCGCTGGCCGCTGATGGCTACGGTCGCGCCCATAGCGTGCTCACCGCCAAAGAGATAGAAGCGCGCGGCATCACCACCGTTCAGGATGCCCTGCGCGCCATGCCGGGTGTCGCGGCCAGCAGCACCGGCGCCAGTTTCACGCAGGTTCGCATCCGCGGCGCCGAGGCCAATCACACGCTGATCCTGATCGATGGGATCGAGGCCACGGGCGGGGCCGACGAATATATCCTGACCGGGCTGGAAACCGCCAATATCGAACGGATCGAGGTGCTGCGCGGGCCTCAATCGGTGTTTTACGGCTCGAACGCCTCGGCGGGGGTGATCAATATCATCACCCGCAAGGGCGGGCCGGGACTGCATTACGGCGGCTCTTTCGAATTGGGCAATGGCGCGGCGGCCTCGGCCCATGTCAGTCAGCGGACCGAACGCGGCGGGATCGCGCTGAATCTGTCGGCGCGGGATGATCACGGTTACGACCAGTCCGGCGATGGCGGCGAAAAGGACGGCATCAACCGCAAGACCATCGGGTTGTCCGGTGACTGGCGGGCAAGCGACGACCTGGCCGTGGGCGGCACCCTGCGCTGGTCGGACGAGCACTATGATTACGACGCCACCGCATGGGACGCGACCGATGCCGACAGCTATGTCGTTGACGATCCGGACCTGTTCAGCGAGCGGCGCGAGTTTTCGGGGGCCGTCTGGGCCGAATATTCCATGCTGGACGGGCAGCTGACCCATCGGCTGGAATACCAGAAGACCATCTACAAACAATCCTATGACGGCGGTCCGTTCAGCCGGGGCGAGACGGAAAAGCTGAAATACCGGCTCAGCTATGGGCTTGACGGGCAGCCGGTCGATTCGGCGAACCACGTCCTCAACCTGCTGGCCGAACGGCAGAAGGACCAGAATTCGACCGCGCCCGATTATCGGCGCGACATGAAATCTCTGACGGTGGAATATCGCGGGTTTTTGGACAATGGGCTCGATATTCAGGCTGGCATCCGCCATGACGACAACAAGGTCTTCGACGATTTCACCAGCTGGAATCTGGGTCTGTCATACCGCATTCCCGGCCAGCCGGTGCGGCTGCATGCCTCGGCGGGCAGTGCGCTGGTCAACCCGTCCTATTACGAGCTTTATGCCGATGACGCCTATACCGTTGGCAATTCTGGCCTGAAGCCCGAGATCAATCGCGGCTTCGATCTGGGCGTCGAGGTCGAGGTTCTGAACGGTCGCGGGTTGATCGATGTCACCTATTTCAACGAGAAGATGGAGGACGAGATCACCTATGTCTATGGCGCGGCACCGGATGGGCGGGCCAGCTATGTCAACCAGCCCGGCAAAAGCCCGCGCGAGGGCGTCGAGGTCACCGGCCGCCTGCAGGCTACCGAGGATCTGTCGCTGGCGCTGAACTATACCTATCTGGACGCGAGCAACCCGGATGGTTCAGTTGAAATCCGACGCCCGCGGCACGAGTTGGGCCTATCGGCCACGCTGGCCTTCCTGCAGGGGCGGGGTTCGGTGACGGCGGATCTGCGCCATGTCTCGGGCAATTACGACAGCCAGTTCTGGGGCGCATATTCGACCGAGCATCTGCCCACCTATACCACTGTCAATTTGGCTGCAGGTTATGACCTGACCAACAATGTGCGGCTGAATGCGCGGGTCGTGAACCTGTTCGACAAGGATTATTCCGATGTCTGGGGCTATGCCTCGCAGGGACGCACGGCCTATGTCGGATTGCAGGCCAGATGGTGATGCGCTGGCTGCTGGCCGCCTGCCTTGCGGGCGGCCTTGCCGTGTGCGCCAAAGCGGAGCCACCGCAGCGCGTGCTGTCGATGAACCTTTGCACCGATCAACTGGCCATGCTGTTGGCGGCGCCGGGGCAGTTGATCTCGGTCAGCTATCTGGCACAGGACCCCCGCGCCTCGGTCATGGCAGAGGAGGCCATGACCTATGACGTCAATCACGGTCTGGCCGAGGAAATTTTCCTTTTGCAGCCCGATCTGGTGCTGGCGGGCAGTTTCACAACGCCTGCGACCACGGCCCTGTTGCGCCGCCTTGGCAAGCCGGTCGAGGTTTTCGCGGCCGAAAACGACTTTGACGATATTCGTACAAATATCAGCCGCATGGGTCAGTTACTGGGGCGCGAGGCCGAGGGGCGGGCAATGACCGAACGCTTCGACGCCGATCTGGCTGCCCTGACCGCACCCGCAGGCCAGAGCCGGCCCCGCGCCGCCATGTATACGGCGAACGGCTATAGCAGCGGCCCCGACAGCCTGTCGGGCCAGATCATCGAGGCCGCCGGTTTCGACAATATCGGGGCGGAATTCGGGCTTGGCGCCGGCGGTATCGTGCCGCTGGAGGTTCTGCTGCTGTCCGACCCCGATCTGGTCATCACCGGCAGTCCCTATCCCGGAGCATCGCGCGCCGAGGAGGTTCTGGACCATCCCGCCCTGCGGATGCTGAAATCGCGCAGCTCGTCAGAAGTCATCTCGGACCGCGACTGGGTCTGCGGCACGCCCCGCATCCTTGATGCCATCAGGGATCTGGCCGCCGCGCGCCATGTGATCAATGCTCAGACAAGGCAGAGCCATGATGTTGAAAAGTGATCCACGGATCGAGACCAGTATCGCCGACCATTTTCGCAGGACCGGAACCGCCTGGTCGATGGGCTCTTTCGGCGCGATTGCCGAGTTCCACCATGTCGCGGGCGACCCGGCCCCGCGCCTGCTTGACGGCGGCATCGTCACTGACCGGGGCGGCTTGCGGCTGACCGATATGGACGCCATCCGCCCGGTCGCCTGGGAGGCACTGAGCCGGCGTCCGGACCGGTGGCAACAGGGGATCTCGCTCTGCGTCGAGGCGACACAGGCGCCAATGGCGCAGCGCAAGGTGCTGACCGAGATCGGCGTGGACCACGATGCCCTGCGCGATCTGGATCGTGGCGCCATCCTGTTCGACATGGGGCTGGACCAGCAGCAGGTCGATTTCTGCATCCGCACGGCTGATCCCGATCTGATCGCATTGTTGCGGGCCGAGGCCGGCAGATCGGTGACGGCCCCCGATTGCCGCGCCATGCCCGCGATCCTTGCGGCCCATCCGCATCGTGTCGCGTTGACCCGGATCGGGCGGGTCGAGGTGTTCCAGAAAATCGGCGGGCCGGATACTGGCGGCGTCTCTCCCATCGGGCCGCATACCCATGTTCTGCCGCAGCTTTTGCGTGCCCGGCGGACCCATTCCGCGAATACGCCGATCCCCGAGGGGCTGGTTCCGGTCGCAGGGTTGCATCCGGAAAGCCCGATCATGGACAGTCTTGGCGCGGATCGCGATTTCGACCGGGCGGCCTTTGACGCATTTCAGCACATGCTGGCGGCTTGGGGTGACCCGGCCCGCAACGATCTGAAATCCGAAATCTGGCATATGCTGGCGGCGGGCGATCCGCCCGACCGGATCGACCCACCCACCGACCGCTTCGGCCGCGCGGCCCTGCGCGTGGCACTGCGGCAGGCCGAACGCCGCGACGGCGCGTCGGATCTGCTGTCACGCTGGCGCGCGGCCTTCGACCGCGGGTCCGACCGGTCCGAGGACGCCGACACGCCAGGCCACTAACCCTCCTCGAAGCTGAAGATCGCCAGGCTGCGCTCGCGTTCGTTGACGCGCAGCCGGCGGTTGATCGGCGCGTGGGCGCGGGCCGAGCAATCCGGCCGCTCGCAGAGATAGCAGTTCAGCCCGATGTCCACCGGCCGGCTGCGGTCGAGGTCGATGCCGTCGGCATAGACCAGCCGCGGTGCATAGGCCACGTCGCAGCCCAGCCCGATCGCCAGCCGCTGCGCGGGCGCGCCATGGGTGCCGCCGGCCCGCGTCACCGTGCGCGCGATCGAGAAATAGCTGGCGCCCTCGGGCATGCGGATGACCTGGGTCTGCACCCGCTCCGGCGTCTCGAAGGCAGCGTGGATGTTCCACAAGGGACAGGTGCCGCCGAAGCGCGAGAACGGGAACCGCCCGGCGCTGAAGCGTTTCGAGATGTTCCCGGCCCGGTCCACCCGCACGAAGAAGAACGGAATGCCCCGCGCCTCGGGGCGTTGCAGCGTGGACATGCGATGCGCGGTCTGCTCGAAGCTGGCGCCGAAGCGGTGGCCCAGCAGTTCCACGTCGTAGCGCGCCGATTCGCAGGCGGCAAGGAAGCGGGCATAGGGCATCATCAGCGCCGCCGCGAAGTAATTCGCCAGGCTCACCCGCATCAGCGCGACGGCCGGCGGGTCGGCCAGTCCCGCCTCGTCGACCAGTCGGGCGATCAGCGGTTCCTGCTCCAGCCGCGCCAGCAGCACGCCGATCTGGAAGCGGCGGCTGGATTGCGCCAGCAGTTCCGACAGCATCAGCTCGCGCCGGTGCGGGTCGAAGCGGCGCAACTGCTCGCCCATGACCGGCGCTGGCAGGATGCGCACCGCGATGCCATGCGCGGCCAGCCGGCCGGTCAGCGCCATATGCGGCTCGTTGCGGTGCAGCGCCAGTTCCTCGGCCAGCGCCTCGGCGGCGCGGTCCAGCGCATCGACATGGTTGCGCCGGGCATAGAACCAGCCGCGCACGGCATCGACCGGGCGCGAGGTGCCGGCCAGCGCCTCGACCTTGTCTCGGTCGGTCAGCGGGTTGTCGTCGGCCTGCGGGCGCAGCAGCGCCTGGCGGTGGCTGTCATGCAGCCGCACGAAGGCCGCCGCGATCCGCGGCGAGGCTTGCAGCACCGCCTCGATCTCGGCGCGGGACGGTGCGCCCGCCTCCAGCACCGGATCCTTCAGCGCCGCGGCGAAATCCGCCGCAAGCTGCGCGTCGGTCGAGGGTGCCAGTTCGGCGATATTCAGGTCATAGATCTCGGCCAGCCGCATCAGGAACCGCGCCGAGGCCGGGCGCTGGTCGGATTCGATCAGCGTGACATAGCTGGCCGAGACGCCCAGCTCGGCCGCCATCTGCGCCTGGGTCAGGCCAAGCGACTGGCGCAGCACGCGCAGGCGCTGGCCGATGATCAGTTTCTCGCCTCGGGCCATGTGACAAACCTTACAGATTCTGCGGATGCACGATGACAATACTGACTGCCGCACCCATTGCTTTCAAAGCAATAATGCACATGCGGCATGACATTACTACTGTGACATTACGCCGTGAATCACAGGAGGCCGCCATGCCGCTCGACCGCAATGCCACCACGCTACCGCCCGTCGTCCTGCGCGCCGTGCCGGGCGCGGATCACGTCCTGACCCCCGAGGCGCTGGGTTTCGTCGCCGAATTGCAGGACCGCTTCGGCCTGCGGCTGCATGCGCTGATGGTCGCCCGCGCCCGCCGGCAGGAGCGCATCGACCGGGGTGAGTTGCCCGACTACCTGCCGCAGACGCGCGAGATCCGGCAGGGCATCTGGCAGGCCGCCCCCGTCCCGCCGGCGCTGGAGGATCGCCGGGTCGAGATCACCGGCCCGGTGGATCGCAAGATGATGATCAACGCGCTGAACTCGGGCGCCCGGGTCTTCATGGCCGATTTCGAGGACGCGACCGCGCCCAGCTTCGCCAATATCATCGCCGGGCAGGCGAACCTGATCGACTATCGCGACGGCACGCTGGAGCATGACGACTCTGCCACCGGCAAGAGCTATCGCGTCGGCCCCCGCCCGGCGCTGCTGATCGTCCGCCCGCGCGGGCTGCACCTGCCCGAGGCGAATGTGCTGATCGGCGGCCAGCCGGTCTCGGCGGCGCTGTTCGATTTCGGCCTGTCGCTTTATCACTGCGGCCGGGCGCTGGCCGCCACCGGGCGCGGGCCGTTCTATTACCTGCCCAAGCTGGAGGGCCATGGCGAGGCGCGGTTCTGGAATGAGGTCTTTGCCTTTGCCCAGGACCGCATGGGACTGGCGCAGGGCACGATCAAGGCCACCGTGCTGATCGAGACCCTGCCCGCCGCCTTCGAGATGGACGAGATCGTCTGGGAACTGCGCGACCACATCGCCGGGCTGAATTGCGGCCGCTGGGACTATATCTTCAGCTATATCAAGACGCTGCGCAATCATCCGGCCTATGCGCTGCCCGACCGGGCGCAGGTCGGGATGGAGAATGCCTTCCTGGCCGCCTATGCCGCCCGCGTGGTCAAGGTCTGCCATCGCCGCGGCATCCATGCCATGGGCGGCATGTCGGCGGCGATCCCGGTCCGGGGCGATGCCGAGGCCAACGAGGCCGCCTTTGCCCGCGTCCGCGCCGACAAGCAACGCGAGGTCGGCATGGGCTTCGACGGCTGTTGGGTCGCGCATCCCGACCTGGTGCCGGTGGCGCAGGCGGTCTTCGACGCCGCCATGCCCGGTCCGAACCAGATCCGCAAGCCGCGCCAGCAATGGCGCATCGAGCCCGCGATGCTGCTGAAACCCCATCGGGGCCGGATCACCGAGGCGGGCGTGCGGCTGAATATCGAGGTCGCCGTCGAATACCTGGCGCAATGGCTGTCCGGCCGCGGCGCGGTGCCGATCCAGAACATGATGGAGGATGCCGCCACCGCCGAGATCAGCCGCGCCCAGCTGTGGCAATGGCTGCGCCACGGCGCCCCCGTCGTGCTGGAGAACGGCGAAGAGCGCCGGTTGACCGCCGAATGGCTGGGCGAGTTGATGCAGGCCGAGATCGTCCGCATCCTCGACCGGCTGGGCCCGAACGGGTTCCATCGCGGCCATTACGCCAGCGCCGCGCGTATCGTGCAGGAGGCCGCGACGGCCGAGACCCTGCCCGATTTCATCACCGTCCCGGCCTACGACGTGCTGAACGCGCTGGACTGAGGCCCTCCATGGACCCGATCCGCACGCTTTCCCCCTTTGGCGGGCCGCTTCCCCCCGGATGCCCCGCCTTGCCGCAAACCGCGACTGCCGATCCCCGAACCGACCCTGCTGAAAGGAAGCATCATGAGCAGAAAGACTTTTTCGGAAATCCATGCCGAGGTGTCGTCCCGCTACCCCTCCGGTCGAACCCCGGGTGGCGTTTCGGTCGATGACATCGTGCAGCTGCGGCTGCAGAACACCTATGACACGCATCTGGACATCGCTCGCGACATGGCCGGCGTGATGCGCGCGGACATGGCGGCCTATGACGCCGATGCCGCGCAGTTCACCCAGTCGCTGGGCTGCTGGTCGGGCTTTCACGCCCAGCAGATGATCAAGGCGGTCAAGCGCCTGCGCGGCACGGCCAGGGGCACCTATGTCTATCTGTCGGGCTGGATGGTCGCGGGCCTGCGCAACCGCTGGGGCCATCTGCCCGACCAGTCCATGCATGAAAAGACCGCCGTGGCCGACCTGATCCAGGAGATCTACGTCTCGCTGCGCCAGGCCGACGAGGTGGCGCTGAACGACCTGTTCAAGGATCTCAAGGCCGCGAAGACCGAGGCCGAGCGGGCGAAGGCCATCGCGGCGATCGACGGTTTCGAATCCCATGTCGTGCCGATCATCGCCGATATCGACGCGGGCTTCGGCAACGAACACGCCACCTATCTGCTGGCCAAGGAACTGATCAAGGCCGGCGCCTGCGCGCTGCAGATCGAGAACCAGGTCTCGGACGCCAAGCAATGCGGCCACCAGGACGGCAAGGTCACGGTCCCGCGCGAGGATTTCATCGAAAAGCTGCGCGCCTGCCGCCTGGCCTTCGAGGAGCTGGGCGTGGACGATGGCGTCATCGTCGCCCGCACCGACAGCCTGGGCGCCGGGCTGACGCAGAAGGTGCCGGTCAGCCAGCGCCTGGGCGACTTGGCCGCGGAATACATCAAATGGCTGAAGGTCGAGCCGATCACCGAGGCGAACCCGATCCGCGAGGGCGAGCTGGCGCTGTTCAAGGACGGGCAGTTCGTGAAGCCGGCCCGGCTTCCGAACGGGCTGTTCCCGTTCCAGGAAAACACCGGCCGCCAGCGCGTGATCGAGGATTGCATCGCCAGCCTGACCCAGGGCGGCGCCGACCTCCTGTGGATCGAGACCGACACGCCGAACGTCGATGAGATCGCCGGCATGGTGGCCGAGATACGCAAGGCGGTGCCGAACGCCAAGCTGACCTACAACAACTCGCCCAGCTTCAACTGGACGCTGAACCTGCGCAAGCAGGTGCGCGCGCAATGGCTGGCCGAGGGCAGCATTGCCGAGGCCGACTACCCGGACGGCAACGAGCTGATGAAGCCCGATTTCGACGATACCGACCTGGGACGCGAGGCCGACGCCCGGCTGCAACGCTTCCAGACCGATATCTCGGCCCGGGCCGGCGTGTTCCACAACCTGATCACGCTGCCGACCTTCCACCTGACCGCCAAGTCGGTGGACGAGCTGTCGCACGGCTATTTCGGCGAGGAAAAGATGCTGGCCTATGTGAAGACCGTGCAGCGCCAGGAGATCCGCCGCGGCATCTCGGCGGTCAAGCATCAGCACGAGGTCGGCTCGGACCTGGGCGACAGCTTCAAGGAGATGGTCGCGGGCGAGCGTGCGCTGAAGGCGGGCGGGCACGCCAACACCATGAACCAGTTCGCCGCCGAATAGGGGCCGACAGGATTCGGCCAATCCCGGCCCCTGTGCGCCGCCCCCGGATCTCCGGGGGCGGCGTTCCGCATGACGGTGACGAGATCAGGCGCGTGCGCAACCGAAATCACCGGAGGCTTCAAACGGTCCCGATTTCATCCTTCTTGCTATTGGCCTGGCTCCCGCGCTATGGCGGAGTTGTCGGTTTCCGCAAGGAATTGAAAGGGAATCCGCCGGGGCATCAGCCCCGAACCGGAACTGCCCCCGCAACTGTAGGCGGCGAGCAGGGTGCGAAACAGCCACTGTGGCCCATGCCATGGGAAGGCCGCATCCCTGCCGTGACCCGTCAGTCAGGAGACCTGCCGACGCGATGACCAACCCGGGCGGTGGGCCTGGACGGGGTTTGCTGCCGGCACCGCCGCCCTGCACGCCTGTCCATGCCCCGCGCCTGCCCATGATGCAGCGGAAGGGACCATCATGCTGAGACTCACCACGGCGCTCGTCGCCACCTTTGCCCTGGCGCCGATGGCACTGGCGGGCACCGAATACCCGCTGACCCTGACCAGTTGCGGCCACGAGGTCACCTTCGAGGCGGCGCCGGAAAGCGTTGTCAGCGTCGGGCAAAGCACGACCGAGATCCTCTATATGCTGGGTCTTGGCGACAAGGTGGCGGGCACGGCGCTGTGGATCAACCCGGTCCTGCCGGAGTTCGCCGAAGTCGACGCCAAGGTCGAGCGCCTGTCCGACAACGCCCCCAGCTTCGAGAGCGTGCTGGCGAAGAAGCCGGGCCTGGTGGTCACCGCCTATGAATGGATGATCGGGCCGCAAGGCGCGATCGGCACGCGCGAGATGTTCGATGACGCGCAGATCCCCAGCTGGATCATGCCCACCGAATGCATCGGCAAGGACAATACCCAAAGCATGGACGGCGCTCGCACGGTCATGTTCGACACCGCGCTGCTCTATCAGGGGATCGAGGAACTGGCGACGATCTTCGACGTCCAGGACCGCGGCGCGGAGGTGATCGCCGACCTCAAGGCGCGCGAGGCGGCGGCGGTCGAAAAGGCGCAGGGGTTGAACCTGCCCCAGGACGTATCGGGCCTGTTCTGGTATTCCTCGGCCGATATCGAGATCGACCCCTATGTCGCGGGCGTGAATGCGGCGCCGGGCTGGATGCTGTCCAAGCTGGGGGTGAGGAACGTCATCACCTCGCAAGAGGAATGGCCGACCGTGGGCTGGGAGACCATCGCCAAGGCCGACCCCAGCTTCATCGTCGCCGCCGAGATGAACCGCCGCCGCTTCCCGGCCGATGACATCGCCGTCAAGCGCGAGTTCCTGACCTCGGACCCGGTGACTGCCGAGATGGAGGCGGTGAAGAACGACCGCATCCTGACCATGCCGGCGAATGCGATGGACCCCTCGGTCCGCACGATCTACGCGCTGGAATCGCTGGCGGATTCGCTGGCCGGGTTCGATCTGAAATGAGGATGCGCGCCGCGGCCCCCGGCATGGCCCGCGCCGGGGGCCGCGGCATGGGGCGCGGCTGGGGCTGGCTGTGGCTGGCCCCGGCCGTGCTGGTCGCGGCGCTGTTCTTCGGCACCGCGGTGGGCGAGACGCGCATCCCGCTTGCCACCGTGATCGAGGTGCTGGCGGTCAAGGCGGGGCTGTCCTCGGCCGCGCTCGACCCGATCGACGCCAGCGTGATCTGGCATTACCGGCTGTCGCGCGCCGTGGTCGCGGCCTGCGGCGGCGCCAGCCTGGCGCTGTCGGGGCTGATCCTTCAGGCGCTGCTGCGCAACCCGCTGGCCGAGCCCTATCTGCTGGGGATTTCCGCCGGGGCCTCGACCGGGGCGGTGCTGATCGCCGTCGCGGGCGTGGGCGGCGGGCTGGTCGGCATGTCGGCGGGGGCCTTTGCCGGGGCGTTGACCGCCTTTGCGCTGGTCGCGGGGCTTGCCCATGCGGCGGGCGGCGGCTCGGGGTTGCGCGGGGCCGGAGTGATCATCTTGGCGGGCATCGCCGGCTCGCAAATGTTCAACGCGCTGACGGCGCTGATCATCGCGCAATCGGCCAGCGCCGAGCAGGCGCGCGGCATCATGTTCTGGCTGCTGGGGAACCTCTCGGGCGTGCGCTGGCCCGACACCGGGCTGGCGCTGCCGGTGGCGGCGCTGGGGCTGGCGGTGACGCTGTGGCATGCCCGCGCGCTGGACGCCTTCACCTTCGGCGCCGAGGCCGCCGCCGCGCTTGGCATCGACCTGCGGCGCACTCAGGCGGTGCTGATCGGCACCGCGGCGCTGGTAACCGCGGTCATGGTGTCCATCGCCGGGGCCATCGGCTTCGTCGGCCTGGTCGTGCCCCATGCGATGCGCTTCCTGGTCGGCACCCGCCATGCGCGGCTGGTCCCGGCGACGGCGCTGGCCGGGGCTGTGTTCCTGGTGCTGTCCGACGTGGTTTCGCGCATCGTCATTCCGGGGCAGGTGCTACCCATTGGCGTGATCACCGCGCTGGTCGGCGCGCCCGCCTTTGCCGTGGTCATGGTCCGGGGGCGGCAGCGATGACGCCGCCTCTGGAACTCGACGGCGCGGGCCGCCGGGTGCAGGGGCGCGACATCGTCGCCGATGTCAGCCTGTCGCTGCAACCGGGCGAGATGCTGGGCCTGATCGGGCCGAACGGCTCGGGCAAATCGACGCTGCTGAACCTGATGGCGGGGCTGATGCGGCCCTGCCGGGGCGAGGTCCGCTTGAACGGCCAGCCGATGGCCCGCCTGCGCCGCCGCCAGATCGCGCAGCGCCTGGCGCTGGTGGCGCAATCCGCCGACACGGGCGACCGCATCACCGTGCGCGAGGCGGTCGAGCTTGGTCGCACCCCTTGGCTGGACCCGCTGCGGCCCTGGAGCCCCCGCGACGACGCCGCCGTCGCCGCCGCGCTAAAGGCAGTGGACATGGCGCATATGGCCGCGCGCGACTGGTCCTCGCTGTCGGGGGGCGAGCGCCAGCGCGCCCATATCGCCCGCGCCCATGCCCAAAGCCCGCAGATCCTGCTGCTGGACGAGCCGACCAATCACCTGGACATCCACCACCAGCTTGGCATCCTCGACCTGGTGGCCGGGCTGGGCACCACCACCGTCATCGCGTTGCACGACCTGCACCATGCCTTGCGCTGCGACCGGGTGCTGGTGATGCAGGCGGGCCGCTGCGTGGCGCTTGGCCCGCCCGCCGAAACCCTGACCCCCGCGCTGATCCGCGAGATCTTCGCCATCGAGGCCGAACTGATCCTCCATCCCGGCGGCGCGCGCCCGGTCTTCGCCTTCCAACGCCTTTCGTGAAAGGAAATCCCATGCTGCTTCGCGCCGCCCTGCTGTGCCTTCTGCCCGTCGCCGCCATCGCCGAGACCCACGAGGTCAGGATGCTGAACCGCAATGACACCGGCCCCATGCCCTTCGAGCCGGATTACCTAGTGATCCGGCCCGGCGATACGGTCAGGTTCCTTGCCACCAGCCCCGGCCACAATGCCGCCACCATCGTCGGCATGATCCCCGAGGGCGGCGAGAAGTTCACCGGCAAGATCAACCAGGAAATCGAGGTCACGCTGGAGGCCGAGGGCATCTGGGGCATCAAGTGCAGCCCCCATTACACCATGGGCATGGCGATGCTGATCCAGGTCGGCGACACCCCGGCGACCGAGGCCGACCTGCCCGAAGACCTGCCCGACGCCGTTCGCCAGAGGATGCTGGAAATCCTCGAAAGGCAGAAGGGAGAGTAAGCCGCAGGCCGAGGCAATGCTGAACTGTTCGGTCAAGGACGACATACGCGACTATTGGAGCGTTCGGGCCAAGACCTATGACCGAAGCCCCGGCCATGGACTGATGGCGCCGCGCGAGGCGGCCGCCTGGCGCACGCTGATCCGGCGTCACCTCGGTCCCGGCGAGGGGCGACGAGCGCTGGATCTCGGCTGCGGCACCGGCGCCATGTCGCGGCTGATGCAGAAGGCGGGCTTCGCCGTCACTGGGCTGGACTTCGCCGGTTCCATGCGGGACCGCGCGAGGGCGACCAGCGCCCGCATCGCCTTCATCGCCGCCGGTGCCGAGAACACGGTGGAACCCGACAGCCATTACGACGCGATCATCGCGCGCAACCTGCTGTGGACCTTGCCCGACCCGGAAGCCGCGCTCGCCGACTGGTTTCGCATCCTGAAGCGTGGCGGGCGGCTTCTAGTCATCGACGGCGACCATGCCCGCCAAAGCCTGATCGAGCGCGCCCTTCCGTGGTTCGACCGCCTGCTCGGCAGGGTGCAGGACAGCCACAGCCCGGTGACCCCAGCGCAATGGCGCGAACATTGGCGGATCATGGCGCAACTGCCCTTCGGCACCGGCTTGCGTGCCAGGGATGCCGCAAGCCTGCTATCGCGCGCGGGCTTCACCGAGTTGCGGCACGAGAACCTGCGTGCGATCCACAGCCGCCGCTGGCCACTGTTTTCCCGCGCGCGCCTCGCTGCGCTCGGCCAGCACCGCTTCGCTGTCTCGGCCAGCAAGCCGGGGTTAGAGGTGGTCGTGTCTTTCGGCGAGCGGCGCGTCCGCGAAGAGCCAACGCGATAGCAACAACGGAGATATCCGCCCGGTGCCTTGCGTGGTTGGAGATATGTCGATCTGGAAGGGTGCATCTTGAGCAACGGCAACAAATATTTCAATTATTTCAGTGCGTTGTGAGACGAATCAGATATGCGATCAAGAGATGCCCGCCGGTTACCCGCGAGGGAAGCGCGTGTCGTCACTTGAGAGACCTTCCCGGGCCGGTTGGTTGTCTGGCTTCATCCGCCGAACGAGATAGAACAATGTTTCCCAAACCGACTGCGCGAATTGCGGGAAGGTTTTGCCAGCTTCCTTCGTCGGCTGGAAGGAACGGACATTGCCTCGGCCCAAAGCAAGGTGATCGGAATCGCGGTGCAGGGACCAATCAATTCCTCGAGTCTCGCGCAGTTGGAGCGCAGGCTTGCAAAGAGGGCGTTTCGCCCACTTTCGTTCAAGGAAGCCGCACAATTCCTAGGTGTAGACAAGAAGGAACTCCGCCGGTTGCGCCACTGCGGGGAAATCAAGCCCAGTGGATACGAGGTGGCCAGTCGCTATGGGCGAAACTACAGTTATCCGATGTTTTCTGTAAACGATCTGATCAGGATTCAAAGCGAAAGGTCGTCGACCCTATAAATGGTTGAAATGCACCTCCCAGGAGTAATGCGACCAGGCAGAAAGATTCACACTGGTTGCGAATTTTCATCCGCTCGCCAGTCAACGATGCGATCCAAAAAGGAAATCGGTGAAGTCGCATTTCTAAAATGTGAGATATCCGCTATGCAGGCGTATCTTGGGCACTGGACGTTGAGATTAGCATGACGACTGAATTGAGAAGGCCAGAATTGATCCCGCCCTGCGGTCACCGGCGGGCAATGCTGCATTCCTGTTGCGCAACCTGCTCGGGTGAGGTGATGTAAACTATGCTGGCTTCAGGCATCGATTGCAAAAAGAACGATCAGTCCGACTGAATGCCGTTACGCAACGCCCGGTCCTGCCACGCCAGAAAATCGTGCAGTCCGCCGAAAGGAAAGAAATGTATACCGGAAATCAGCGGCGTGCCGTCCTTGCTGGTCTTGTCGGCAATCTCCAGAAGCAGGCTGTCAGGCTCGACCGGACGCAGAAGCTTGCGCAGTTCCAGAGCCCGGCGCTGAAGGACAGTGAGTGACGCACCCACCCCACAATTCACGCCATAACGGATCAGATCTGACAGTTTCGTCGGTACCGCCAGTCCGACCGTAATAGGAAGATCAATTTCTGACCGGCGAAACCGGGCGGCCCAGTCGAGCACGGGGTCGCTGGCGAAAACGAACTGCGTGATCAGCGATACCCCCAAGCCCCGTCCGGTCGCGGAATGCCTGTTTCCAACGCAGGGCAGCTCCAGCCTGTGTGGATCCGCCGTCGGGATCGACATCGCGGCACCCCTCTGGATGGCCCGCGAATGCCAGATCGGTAAAGCCATTGCGATCAAAGAGGCCCGTTGCAACCAGGTCCATTGATGACGAGAAATCACCTGCGGGCATCTTGACCAAACCCGCGATGACCAGCGCCTGGGTCACACCTGCCTCGCCTCGATATGCCGAAAGCCAATCCTGCAGAGCCCCCTTGTCTGGAACCAGCCGGGCGGGAATATGCGGCACCGGATCGGCACCTGCCAGGCGCAACATACGTGCGGTCTCGACCATCTCTTTGATCGGGACGCCTTCTATATGTGCGATGAAGACCTTTGTCCCCGGAAGAATGTGGCCTGCCCCCTCAGCACTACGGGACAGGAACAGCTTCCAGCTGCGGGGCGTAACTTCGAAGGATGTCGACGCCAAAAGCTTCTTGGCATGGGTCATCCGGTTCTGTTGCAAAGCACTTTCCATCACGGCCTACCCACATCCCACCGCACAGGTGCTGCACTCAACAATCAGATACCACCCGCCAGAATTTCGTTTCGGACGATGTCGGCACCCGTGCTCAATGCAGCCAACTTTCCTCTTGCCACTTGGCGGGACAAAGGGGCCATGCCACAGTTGGTGCAGGGATAGAGTTTGTCGGCATCTACGAACTGAAGTGCTTTGCGCAGAATGTCGGCGACCTCCTCGGGTGTTTCGATGGCATTGGTCGCCACGTCGATGGCCCCCACCATCACCCTTTTGCCGCGGAGGAGTTCGATCAGATCCATCGGCACGCGAGAATGCTGACATTCCAGCGAGATCATGCCGATGCTGGACTTCTGAAGCTTGGGAAAGACCTGTTCATATTGCCGCCATTCGTCACCCAAGGTTTTCTTCCAGTCCGTATTGGCCTTGATGCCATAGCCGTAGCAGATATGGACGGCGGTTTCGCATCTCAGGCCCTCAGCCGCCTTTTCCAGGGCCGCGATGCCCCAATCGTTGACCTCGTCGAAGAAGACGTTGAAGGCTGGCTCGTCAAACTGGATGATGTCGACGCCTGCGGCTTCCAACTCCCTGGCCTCCTGGTTGAGCGCCTTGGCGAATTCCCAGGCCAGCTTTTCACGGCTTTTGTAATGGGTATCGTAAAGCGTATCGATCATAGTCATGGGCCCCGGCAGGGCCCATTTAATGGGTTGCTCGGTCTGGCTACGCAGAAACTTCGCATCCTCTACGAAAACGGGCTGCTGGCGGGACACGGTGCCAACAACCGTCGGGACGCTGGCATCATAACGATCCCGGATCCTGACAGTCTCGCGTTTATCGAAATCGACGCCGCTGAGATTCTCGATAAATGTGGTGACGAAATGCTGCCGAGTCTGCTCGCCGTCGCTGACAATGTCGATCCCCGCTTGTCGCTGATCGTTCAAAACAACGCGTAGAGCATCCTGCTTTCCCTCGATCAACTCATCTCCTTGCAGCTTCCATGGCGACCAGAGGGTCTCGGGCTGCGCGAGCCAGGAGGGTTTAGGCAAACTACCTGCGGTCGAGGTGGGCAAAAGCTTATTCATGATGAGGCGTCCTTGCATATCTGGATGTTCAGGTGGCGTATTGAGCGGACCATTTTTCGAGAATATCCCGGTATGGTTTTATGAAATTCTCATAGGCGAATTTTCCCTGCTCGACGGCCAGCCGACTACGCTCCTCTCGATCATAGACGATCTGGGTCAACGAATAGTCGCCATGCTTCAGGCTGGGCCGGTAACACTGCCCGGCGGGGGAGTTGGCGTTGTAGATCTCGGGCCGGTAGATGCGCTGAAAGGTCTCCATCGTGCTTATCGTCCCTATGAGTTCCAGGGAGGAGTAATCGTTGAGCAGATCGCCGGTGAAATAGAAGGCCAAGGGCGCAACGCTGTTCGGGGGCATGAAATAGCGGACCTGCAACCCCATCTTCTCGAAATACCGGTCGGTCGAGGAGAATTCGTCCTGCCGGTATTCAACGCCCAATGCGGGATGCCCGTTTTCGGTCCTGTGATATGTCCGGCTGCTAGAAACGCTCAGACATATGACTGGCGGTTTTTCGAAGTTCTCCTTGTAGACCGACGAGTTCAGGAAGCATTTGAACAGATTTCCATGCAGATCGCCGAAATCGTCCGGTGTGCTGAAATGGGGCTGTCCCTCGTTATGCTGCGGCAGCACGACGCTGAAATCGTAATCCCGCACATAGGATGAAAAGTTGTTCCCCGCGATGCCTGCGAGCCGTTTCCCGGTCTTCAGGTCGAGAATGGTCGGCTTTAGTATCTCGATCAACGGGAAAGCGTCAACGTGACTGCCGTCACTGATGTCTATCTCCGCAGAGATAATGTCGAGTTCGACAGAGTAGCGATCACTGTTCGGATTGTCCCAGTGAGCCAGCGCGTTGAAGCGATTGTCGATCATCGTGAACGCGTTGCGCAAATTCTCGCGTCGCCGGCTTCCTCTGGCCAGATTGGCAAAGTTGGTCGTGGCGCGTGTGCTGTCCGAAGGGCGATAGCTTTCATCGAAACGAATGCTCTTGATGGAATATGCGAGGTCTTTTCTCATCCTGCATGCCTTCTGAGCGGCCTGAGGAAACAGACCGTGAAAACCAAATGGCTCCCCGCGACAAATGTCGCGAAGCGGCGATGTCACCTTGCGGATGGGCCGCTCCCGACGCGCCCACCGCGGTCGGAACAGGTGATTGATCCAGGCAGGTTTCCTGACTTGCGGATCTTTACCTGGTCCAGCTTTCCCGGCGCGAAATCCGCGCCAGTGGCATGTCGGACAGGCTCTCCGCCTACAGTTGCGGGGGCAGCTTCGGATTTGGCGACAGCCTCACCGAATTCCCTTTTACCCGGAGATTTCCCCGGCACCTTGATCTGACGGTAAAATCGGCTGGAACCGCGTCCGTGTCAACGCAACTGAACTGTCAAAATTTTCATGTTCATTATGAGACACCGTGCGGAGCGGGGTTTCAGTCGGCACCGCTGGAATAGGGGGCGAAACGCGCCTCGGCCGCGTTGACCGCGAGCGGACGGCCGACCATCGGAAAGGCACGCTGCGGACAGGCGCGCCGCTCGCACAGCTTGCAGCCGGGGCCGATAGGCGTGACCTGCGCCGGATTTTTCAGGTTCAGCCCGCGCGCATAGACCAGCCGCTCGGCATGGGCCAGATCGCAGCCAAGCGCCACGGCAAAGCTTTTGATCGGCGCGCCGAAGCCGCCGCGCCCGTGGCTGACCATCCGCGCGATCCACAGATAGCTGCGACCGTCGGGCATCTGGGCGATCTGGCGCAGAATTTCACCGGGCCGTGCAAAAGCCTCGTAGATGTTCCACAGCGGGCATGACCCGCCGATGCGCGAGAAGTGGAAATCCGTTGCCGATTGCCGTTTCGATATATTGCCCGCCCGATCCACATGGATGAAGAAGAGCGGCACGCCACGCGCCTCGGGGCGTTGCAGCGTAGAGAGGCGGTGGCAGATCGTCTCAAACCCCACATCGAAACGGGCGGCGATCAGGTCGATGTCATATCCGGTCTTCTCGGCGGCCTGCAGGAAATCGCGATAGGGCAGGATCAGGGCGCCCGCGAAGTAATTGGCCAGCCCGATCCGCAACAGGCCTGCGCATCCGGGGTCGCACCCGCACCGACCGCCAGCCGGTCGATCACCTCGCCCTGCTCCAGAAAGGCCAGTTGCGTGGCGATCTGGAACGCCTGCTGACCGGCATTCAGATGCTCAGCCAACCGCAGGATCCGCGTCGCGGGATCATAGCGCCGCAACGCCGCGCCGTCCGGATCGGTGGCGATGCGGATGCCGTGCCGCCCCGCCAGCCGGTCGATCAGGCCGGGCGTCATCCGCCCCTGTGGCAGGGCGCCGCCGATGGCTTCGGCGGCCTCGTCCAGCTCCGGGACATAGTTGCGCCATTCATAGAACCAGTCGCGCACGGCCTCGAATGCGGCGGGGCTGGCGGCGCCGTCCGGGGTGGTGACACGGCCGGCCAGCAGATCGGCGCGTTCCGCCGTTTCGCGTAGACGGCGCTGCATGTCGACGATGGCGCGGGCGACGCCGGGCATGTTCGCGGCCAGTTCCTTGACCTCGGCCAGCCCGGCATCGGCGCCCTGATCGGCGAGCGCAGCGCGCAGATCGGTGATCAGCCGCCCCTCGTCACTGTCCGAGAACAACTGCACGTCCAGTCCGAAGATCGCGTTCAGCCGCAGCAGGACCGGGACCGTCAGCGGGCGCTGGTTCCGCTCGATCTGGTTCAGATAGCTGGGCTGATCTCCAGCGCGCGGGCCAGCGCCGCCTGAGTCATGCCGCGTTCCTCGCGCAGCCGACGCAGCCGGACGCCCATGAATGCCTTGCTCATCTTTGCAACCTTTGCAATTCGCTACGTAATCCTTCGCAAGATCACGCTATTTCAGTAGTTTAAATGAATTTCGCCACAGTGAATAGATGGCTTTGCAAATCTTGCGAAGCCAGAGGCACCCTGATGCAGACCCGCATGGTCGAAATGATCATTCCCGAACATGCCAACTATTACGGCACGCTTTTCGGCGGCAATGGGTTGGCGCTGATGGCCAAGGCGGCCTTCGTCGCCGCCACCCGCCATGCGGGCACATCGGTGGTCATGGCGCGGTCCGAGCAGGTCGATTTCACTACGCCGATCCGGGTGGGCGAGATTCTGGACCTGCCGGGCATCAGCTATCGCCCGGTCTTCGACTACGAACTGGTGCTGGCGGTGCCCGAGAGGCATCCCATCGGCGCGGTCGCCATCCCCTCGGACCTTGCCGGCGAGGTGCTGATCACCTATCCGGTCGAACCGGCGCGGCTGGACATCTTCACCCGCTTCCTGGTGCCCGGCAATTGCCTGCCGCGCCGTCACCGAACGGTCGAGACCACGGACATGATGCTGCAACTGGTCGCCGCCGGCCGAGGCGTCAGCGCCGTGCCCGACTGGCTCTTGCGCGAAGAGCGGGCGGGCCTGCCGATCCGTGCCGCGCGGATCGGGAAGGGGTTGCCCAAGTCGATCCATCTGGGCATCCGGCGCGGCGAAGAAGGCATCGACTATATCGCCGGCTTCCTGGACCTGACGGCGCAGGCTCAGCCCGGGGCCGCCGAATAGGGGGCAAAGCGGGCCTCGGCGATGCTGACGGCCAGCGGCCGGCCGACCATGGGAAAGGCGCGCTGCGGGCAGGCGGGACGCTCGCAGACCTTGCAGCCGGGGCCGATCCTGGTCGCAAGCTCGGGGTTCTTCAGATCCAGGCCCCGCGCATAGACCAGCCGGTCGGCATGGGCGAGGTCGCAGCCAAGCGCCACCGCGAAGGTCTTGACCGGCGCCCCGAACCCGCCCCGGCCATGGCTGACCACGCGCGCGATCCACAGATAGCTGCGCCCGTCCGGCATCTGGGCGATCTGGCGGACGATCTCTCCGGGCCGGGAAAACGCCTCGTAGACGTTCCATAGCGGGCAGGAGCCGCCGATGCGCGAGAAGTGGAAATCCGTCGCCGATTGCCGCTTCGAGATGTTCCCGGCCCGGTCCACGCGGATGAAGAAGAACGGCACGCCGCGCGCCTCGGGGCGCTGCAGGGTGGACAGGCGGTGGCAGGCGGTCTCGAACCCCACGCCGAAGCGGCGCGAGATCAGGTCGATGTCATAGGCCACCGCCTCGGCCTCTTGCAGGAAGGCGCCATAGGGCAGGATCAGCGCGCCTGCAAAGTAATTCGCCAGCCCGATCCGCAACAGCGCCTGCGCGTCGGAGGCCAGGTCGGGATCGTCCGACAGCCGGGCGATGGTCTCGCCCTGTTCCAGAAAGGCCAATTGCGTGGCGATCTGAAAGGCCTGCTGGCCCTCGTTCAGATGGGGGGCGAGATGCAGGATGCGTGCGCCGGAATCGAAACGGCGCAGGCTGTCCGCGTCCAGTGCGATGCGGATGCCGTGACGCCCGGCCAGCCGGTCGACCAGCCCCGCCGCCATGCGCCCCGGCGGCAGCGCCGAGCCGATGGCCTCGGCCGAGGTCTCCAGTTCCGGGACATGGTTGCGGCGGTCATAGAACCAGTCGCGCACCGCCTCGAAGGCCGCGGGGGTGGCGGCGGCCTGCGGTTCGGTCAGCCGGCCGGCCAGCAGGTCGGCGCGCTCGGCGGTCTCGCGCAGCCGGGCCTGCATGGCGACGATGGCCCGCGCGATGCCGGGCATGTTCGAGGCCAGTTCCCGCAGTTCCGCCGTCGCCGCAGGCGCGCCCTGATCGGCCAGTGCCGCGCGCAGGTCGGTGATCAGCCGCGCCTCCTCGGCATCCGAGAACAGCTGCACGTCGAGGCCGAAGGCGCCGTTTAGCCTGAGCAGCACCGGCACGGTCAGCGGGCGCTGGTTCTGCTCGATCTGGTTGAGATAGCTGGGCGAGATCCCCAGGGCGCGCGCCAGCGCCGCCTGGGTCATGCCGCGTTCCTCGCGCAAACGGCGCAGGCGGACGCCCATGAAGCTTTTCGTCATCTTCGCAACCTTCGCAATTTGCAGGCGCAATCTTCGCAGATCAACGCCTTTTCAGGAGTTTAACGGACATGGAGCTTTGTGGATAGATGCCTTTGCCAATTTTGCGAAGGTCGCGTTGATGCCCGCCCCAACCTGCATGGTCGAGATGATCTTTCCCGAACAGGCGAACCATTACGGCACGCTGTTCGGCGGCAATGCCCTGGCCCTGATGGCCAAGGCGGCTTTCGTCGCGGCGGCCCGGCATGCGGGCATGTCGGTGGTCATGGCGCGCTCGGAACGGGTCGATTTCGCGACGCCGGTGCGCGTGGGCGAACTGCTGGAGCTGCAGGCCCGCGTCATCCGCACCGGGCGCAGCTCGATGACCGTCGAGGTCTCGGCCGAGGCCGGGGAACTGACCGGCGCGCTGCGGCGCGAGGTGCTGCGCGGACGGTTCGAGATGGTGGCGGTGGATGCGGACGGTCGCCCGCAACCCATCGCACGGAAGAATTGCAACGAAGGAACAGACAATGATCACGCATGAGGTGCGGACCTACAAATCCGCCGAACATCTGCCGCGCCAGGAACAGCTGGCCTGGAAGATCGCCGAGGTCGCCGCCGACCCGGTCGAGGTCGAGGCCGAAGTGACCGAGATGATCGTCAACCGCATCATCGACAATGCGGCGGTGGCGGCGGCGTCGCTGGCCCGCCGCCCGGTGGCCTCGGCCCGCGCGCAGGCCCTGTCGCAGGCGCTGTGCCATCCGTTGCAATGCGGCGCCACGGTCTTCGGCATGACTGACGCCACCCGCGTCAGCCCGGAATGGGCGGCCTGGGCCAATGGCACCGCGGTGCGCGAACTGGATTTCCACGACACCTTCCTGGCCGCGGATTACAGCCATCCGGGCGACAACATCCCGCCGATCCTGGCCGTGGCGCAGCATTGCCTGCGCTCGGGGCGCGACCTGGTCCGCGGCATCGCCACCGGCTACGAGATCCAGGTGAACCTGGTGCGCGGCATCTGCCTGCACGAGCACAAGATCGACCATATCGCCCATCTGGGCCCCTCGGCCGCCGCCGGGATCGGCACGGCGCTGAACCTGCCCGCCGAGGTGATCCACCAGGCCGTGCAGCAGGCGCTGCATGTCACCACCACCACGCGGCAAAGCCGCAAGGGCGAGATTTCTAGCTGGAAGGCCTATGCCCCCGCCTTTGCCGGCAAGATGGCCATCGAGGCGGTGGACCGGGTCATGCGCGGCGAAGGCGCCCCCAGCCCGGCATGGGAGGGCGAGGACGGCTTCATCGCCTGGCTGCTCGGCGGTCCGAACGCCCGCTATCAGGTGCCGCTGCCGGGCAAGGGCGAGGCCAAGCGCGCCATCCTCGACACCTATACCAAGGAGCATTCGGCGGAATACCAGAGCCAGGCGCTGATCGATCTCGCCCGCCGGCTGGGGCCGAGGATCGGCGACCTGTCCTGGGTGGACAGCATCGTGATCCACACCAGCCACCATACGCATCATGTCATCGGCACCGGCGCGAACGACCCGCAGAAGCTGGACCCCAAGGCCAGCCGCGAGACGCTGGACCATTCCATCATGTATATCTTCGCCGTGGCGCTGGAGGATGGCGGCTGGCATCACGAACGCTCCTATGCCCCCGAGCGCGCGAACCGGCCCGAGACCGTGGCGCTGTGGCACAAGATCACCACCACCGAGGACCCGGAATGGACGCGGCGCTATCACGCCCGCGACCCGCGCGAAAAGGCGTTCGGCGGTCGCGTGGAGGTGGTGCTGAAGGACGGCACCCGCATCGAGGACGAGCTGGCGCTGGCCGATGCCCATCCCGACGGCGCCCGCCCCTTCATGCGGGAAAACTATGTCCAGAAGTTCCTGACGCTTTCGGACGGCATCATCGCCACCGCCGAGCAGCACCGCTTCCTGGACGCGGTGCAAAGCCTGCCCGACCTGCCCGCCGGGCGGCTGGGCGAGCTGAACTTCACCGTCTCGCCCACGCGCCTGGGCGGCCCGGTCCTCCATGGCATCTTCGACTGGAAATGAGGAGATCATAATGAGCGGTTCCGCCAGGAAACCCAAGAAGTCGGTGGCCCTTTCGGGGGTCGTCGCCGGCAACACGGCGCTGTGCAGCGTCGGCCAAAGCGGCAATGACCTGCATTATCGCGGCTTCGACATTCTCGACATCGCCGAGGCCTGCGAGTTCGAAGAGGTTGCGCATCTGCTGATCCACGGCACCCTGCCCTCGGCCCCGGAACTGGCCGCCTACAAGGCCAGGCTGCGGTCCTTGCGCGGCCTGCCGCTGGCGGTGCGCCAGACACTGGAGGCGATACCCGCCGCCGCGCATCCGATGGACGTGCTGCGCTCGGGCGTCTCGGCCATGGGCTGCGTGCTGCCCGAGGCGCATGACCACAACATCCCCGGCGCCCGCGACATCGCCGACCGGCTGATCGCCGCGCAGGGCTCGATGCTGCTTTACTGGTATCACCATGCCCAGCACGGCCGCCGCATCAAGGTCGAGACCGAGGACGACAGCGTTGCCGGGCATTTCCTGCACCTGTTGCACGGCCAGCCCGCGACCGAGGCCGAGATCCGCGCCATGCACACCACGCTGATCCTCTATGCCGAGCATGAGTTCAACGCCTCGACCTTCACCGCGCGCACCATCGCCGGCACCGGCGCCGACGTCTATTCCGCCATCGCCGGGGCCATCGGCGCGCTGCGCGGACCCAGGCATGGCGGCGCCAACGAGGTCGCCTTCGAGATCCAGAAACGCTATGCCACGCCCGACGAGGCCGAGGCCGATATCCGCGCCCGCATCGCGGCGCGCGAGGTCGTCATCGGCTTCGGCCATCCGGTCTATACCGTCTCGGACCCGCGCAACGTGGTGATAAAGCGCGTCGCGCGCCGGCTTTCCGAGGACAAGGGCGCGCTGCGCATGTTCCGCATCGCCGAGCGGATCGAGGACGTCATGCTGGATGCCAAGGGCATGTTCCCGAACCTCGACTGGTATTCGGCGGTCTCCTATCACCTGCTCGGCGTGCCGACCGCGATGTTCACGCCCATCTTCGTCATCGCCCGCACCGCCGGCTGGGGCGCGCATGTGGTCGAACAGCGCCAGGACAACAAGATCATCCGCCCCTCGGCCCATTACATCGGCCCGGAAAACCGCCGCTTCCTGCCCATCGACCAGCGCGGCGGGCTGTTGTCGCTGGAGGCCGAATGATGCCCTATCTGATCGGCTCCGACCTGCCCGAGGCCCCCGCCGGCGCGCGGTTCCGCGCAGCCCTGGCCCGCCCCGGCATCCTGCGCCTGCCCGGCGCCCATAACGGCATGGCCGCCTTGCAGGCCCGCGCGGCCGGGTTTCAGGCGCTTTACCTGTCGGGCGCGGCCATGACCGCCTCGATGGGCCTGCCCGACCTGGGCATCATCACCGTGGACGAGGTCGCCTTCTTCATCCGCCAGATCGCGCGGGCCAGTGGGTTGCCGCTGCTGGTGGACGGCGACACGGGCTATGGCGAGGCACTGAACGTCATGCACATGGTCCGCACGTTCGAGGATGCCGGCGCGGGTGCCGTGCATCTGGAGGACCAGTTGCTGCCCAAGAAATGCGGCCACCTGAACGACAAGAAACTGGCCTCGGCCGGCGACATGGCGGCCAAGGTGGCAGCGGCGGCGCGTGCACGGCGGCACCTTGTCGTCATCGCCCGCACCGATGCGGCCGCGGCCGAGGGCATCGAGGGCGCCGTCGCCCGCGCCAAGCTCTATACCGAGGCCGGGGCGGACGCGATCTTTCCCGAGGCGCTGACCTCGGTCGAGATGTTCCGCGAGGTCCGCGCCCGCCTGCCGGGGGTGAAGCTTCTGGCCAACATGACCGAGTTCGGCCGCACTCCGGCGCTGACGGCCGAGGAGTTCCAGGAACTGGGCTATGACATGGTGATCTGGCCGGTCTCGTCGCTGAGGGTCGCGAACAAGGCGCAGGAGCGGCTTTACGCGGCGCTGGCACGCGACGGCGCCACCACCGCCATGCTGCCCGAGATGCAGACCCGCGCCCAGCTTTACGAGTTGATCGGGCTCAATGCCTTCGAGGCGCTGGACCGATCCATCGCCCGCAGCGTGCTGCCCCCGCAGGGCTGACGCATCGGGCGGGGCGGTCCCGCCCGACGACCGGCGGGGCGCAAGCGCCCATCGCTCCGCCGGTTTACTCGCCACCGGTTTCGCGGCGACATGCCGGCCAACCGGCAGGGGCCGGACCTTCAGTCCCGCAGGTGAACGGGTCGGCTCCGGCGCGCGCCGGTGTTGCGACAGAACCCGGCCGAGGACAGCTGTGTGCCCATGTAGAGATGCAGCACCGTGCCGCCGGTATATTTTGTGCTGCAGCGCCTCCTGCCGTTCCAGGGCCTCGAACGGGTCGCCGGTAAACCCGACCGGAAGCTGGCTGGAGTTGGTGTAATAGGGCTCGTGTTCGGTGCCGGCCTGGAGGATGCCGGGGAAACGCTTCCGGTCCTCCTTGGCAAAGCGATAGGTGGTTCCCTCTGCCGGCGTCGCCTCCAGATTGTAGAGATGCCCGGTCTGTTCCTGGAAGGCGGTAGTGCGCCCCCGCGCATGATCGAGCAGCCGCAGCGCGAAGGCATGGCCCCATTCGGCGGCGATGTCATGCGCATCGTCGGTAAAATTGCGGATCATCCCGACGCCAAAGAGCTTCATCGGCGGGTGAGCAGGGTCGCGCCGGGGATCTCCATCGCCACGGTCTGTCGCACGATCAACACACTTGAACGCTGTGGGCTGATCGAGCGCCACAGCTTCGCCGACGGCAGGGCGCGCCACGAAACCAGCGGTTCCGAACATCACGACCATTTCATCAATGTCGAGACGGATGAGGTGATCGAGTTCCGTTGCGACGAGATCGAGCAACTGCAGGAAAGGATCGCCAGCGAGCACGGTTTCGGGATCGTGGGCCACCGGCCGGAGATCCACGTCAGACCGAAAGCCGCAAAGAAGGGGCGCGAGCGGCGGAACCGTTACGCCCCCCTGCCCCATGGCGCTTGTTCAGGAGGCAAGCCGCAGGACATCCGCATCCGTCTGCCCGCCACCACCCAGTTCGAGCGCCCGGTCCGCCGTCTTGCGGATCAGTTCCGCGTCATGGCTGACGATCAGCAGCGCCATGCCGGTCTCGCGGGCGGTCTCGGCCAGAAGCTGCGTCACCTCGGCCTGGGTGATCAGGTCCAGCCGCGAGGTCGGCTCATCGGCGAACAGGAACACCGGATCGAGCAGCAGCACGCGCAAGAGCGCCAGCCGTTGCAGCTCGCCCCCCGAGACCTCGGTCGGGCGGCGTGACAGCAGCGCGGGCGCAAGGCGCAGCCGCTCCATCAGCGCCGGGATGCGGGCGGCGTCCAGCTTGTGCAGCCGGACCAGATCCTCCAGCGCCCGACCCAGGCAGACATGGCGGGGAAAGGCGCTCGGCGGATCCTGGTAGAGCTTCTGAAAGCGGACGGGCGCGATGCCCGGCGCCCGGCGGACCTGCCCCTGTTCCGGCCGCGCCAGACCCAGCAACACATCGCCCAGGGTCGATTTGCCGCAGCCGCTGGGACCCGTCACGCCGAGGATCTCGCCGGGGTGCAGGGTCAGGTCCAGCCCCTGGAACAGCATCCTGCCGCCGCGCGAAATGCCGATGCCGCCGGCCTGCAAGACCGGCTCGCCCTGCGCGGTCCGGGGGCAGCCCTCGGGCCAGCTTTCCGGATCGGCGGCGATCAGGCGGCGGGTGTAGTCGTGCTGCGGGTTCGACAGCACCTGGTCGGCCGGACCCTGCTCGATCACCCTGCCCCTCAGCACCACCGCCAGGTCGCCCGCCATCCGCCGGGCCAGCGCCAGATCGTGGGTGATGGTCAGAAGCGCCCCGCCTTCCTGCACCTCTCGCATCAGCAACGCGATCACATCGTCGCGCCGTGCCACGTCCAGGCCCTTGGTCGGTTCGTCCGCGACCACGATCCGCGCGCCGCCGGTGCGGGCGGCGGCAAAGGCCACCCGCTGCGCCATGCCGCCCGAAAGCTGGTCGGGGCGGCGATCCCCCGCCCCCTCCAGTCCCAGCGCCGCAAGGTCGCGATCCGCGGCGCGCCCGGCCTCGGCCCAGGACAGGCCGCGCACCAGCGCATGGCCCTCGGCCACCTGCGCGCGGGCCTTCATCAGCGGGTCGAGCGACAGCCACGGCTCTTGCGGCAGCACGCCGACGACCCGGCCCCACAGCGACCTGTGCCGGCCCGGCTGCGACAGGTCCAGCGCATGACCCTCCAGCGTGACGCGGCCCTCGGCGCGCAAGCCCGCAGGCAAGGTGCCGATGATCGCCTGCGCGAGCAGGCTTTTGCCCGATCCGGTCTCGCCCAGGATGGTGAAGGGACGCCCCGCCCGCAAGGAAAGCGACACGGGTTCGACCAGCGGCGAAGCCCCGGCATGGACCGAGACGTTCTCGGCGTTCAGCAGAATGGTCATGCGCGGCGGCCTCCGGCGATCAGGTTCAGGCCCAGCAGGGTCAGGAAGGTGGCAAGCACCGGGGTCAGCAACGCCATCGGCGCCTCGCGGTAATAGGGCAGCATCTCGATCATCATCAGGCCCAGTTCGGGCGTCGGCGGGCGCATCCCCACGCTGACGAAGCCAAGCGCCGCGATCATCATGATCGCCGTCGCCGCACCAAAGGCCGCCACCGTCAGCAGCATCGGCGCGAGTTCCGGCCAGAGATGGCGGCGAAAGACATAGACCGGCCCGAAGCCCAACAGGCGCGAGGCCTGCACGCCGGGCGCCGCGACCAGCCGGCTGACCGTGGCGCGGGTCAGGCGGAAATACTCGATCCACAGGACCAGCGTCAGCCCGATCCAGAAGGCCGTCGGCGTGTTGGGCACGATGGCCGAGACGATCAGCACCATCAGCAGCCCCGGCAGGGCAAGGAAGCTGTCGGCGACCAGTGCCGCCGCACGGTCGATCCATCCGCCGCGCCACGCCGCCAGCACCCCCACGGCCACGCCCAGCACGGCCGAGGCCGCCACCGCAGCCGCAGCAATCAGCAGCGACAGCCGCAGCGCTGCGGCCAGCCGCGCCGTCAGCGACCGTCCCAGGTGGTCGTAGCCCAGCGGCGAGACGGCATCCGCGCCGCCAAGGATGTTGCGCAGGCTCTGGCGCAGCGGGTCGGCCGGAAACAAGAGCGGCGCAAGCACGGCAAAGCCGATGATGGCGACAAGGATGGCCGCACCGGCCCATTGCGTCCGGGTCCAGCCGGTTTTCGCGACGACGGGAATATCTGTCGTGGTCGCGCTCATGCCTGCACCCCTCCGCGGGGGTCGATCCAATGCGCCGCCAGATCGACCAGCGCATTCAGCACCACGAAGCCCAGCCCCAACAGCAGCGCCGTGCCCTGCACCATCGGCACATCGCGGCCGAAGATGGCATGGACCAACGCATGGCCGATGCCCGGCCAGCCGAAGATCGACTCGATCACCACCACGCCCTCGACCAGCATGGCGAATTGCAGCCCGAGGAAGGTCACCAGCGCCACGCCGATGTTGCGCAGCCCATGGCGGCGGAACAACTGCCCCTCGCTCAGCCCCTTCCAGCGCCCGAATGCATAAAAGGGGCTGGCGGCAACCCCCGCCATCGCGTCGCGCGCGATGCGCGCGGATACGGCGCCAAGGCCAAGCGCCAGGGTCAGCGCGGGCAGGATGAAATGCGCGGGCTTGCCATAGCCCGCCGCCGGCAGCCAGCCCAGATGGATCGAAACCAGCACGATCAGGATCAGCCCCATCAGGAATTGCGGCACGGATCGCAGGGCGGTCGAGACCACCAGCAGCCCCCGGTCCAGCCAGCCGCCCGCGCGCAGCCCCGCCAGCACGCCCACCGGCGGGCCGATCAGCAGCGACAATGCCAGCGCCGCGCCTGCGAGTTGCAGGCTGGCGCCAAGCTGGTGCCTGATCTCGTCGATCACCGACGCGCCGGAGATCACCGAGGTGCCGAAATCCAGCCGCAACAGGTCCATGACCCAGACGCCGAAGGCCGCGATGGCGGGGCGGTCCAGGCCAAGCTCCTGTCGCACGGCCTCCGCCGCCGCCACGTTCACCGCGTCGTAGCCATAGCGCCCCGCGGCGATGCGAAAAGCCATGTCGCCCGGCAGCGCCTGCATCATCAGGAAGGTCAGCACGCCGACCAGGACCGCGACCAGCACGGCCTGCAACGCGCGATAGCCAAGCGCCCGGATCATTCCGCCCACCGGATTTCCTTCAGCCCGATGCTGCGCTCATAGGGGTCGATCACCGCGCCGGTGATGCCCGTCGAGACGGCCGCGAACTGCTGATACCAGGCGATGGGGATCACCGGCAGCTCCTCTTGCAGGATGGCGATGGCGCGGTCCCGTTCACCGTGCCCGCCTTCGCCCCGCGCCAGTCCCCGGACCAGTCCGGTGAATTCGGCATTGTCCCAGTTCATCGCGCCCCAGTCGCCGGTCGGTGCATAGTCGGTCAGCAACGTGCCGACCGGATCGGGGACCAGCGCGAAATTGCGGTTGAACAGCGCCAGATCCAGCGTGCCATCCGCATGGCGCACGGGAATCTCCGAGGAATTGGTCGAATCGATCATCATCTCCACGCCGATATCGGCGAACATCTGTTGCAGCACGGCGGCCGAGAGCGGCAGTTCCGGCCGGTCGGGGAAGGTGGTCAGCGTCAGGCTGAATCGCTGCCCGTCTCGGGTCAGGATGCCATCCGCCCCGGCCGCCCAGCCCAGTTCGGCCAGCATCGCGCGCGCTTTTTCGGGGTCATGGGTCAGCGGCTCCAGTTCGTCATCATGCCATTCCGACAGCGAGGGCGGGAAAAGCTGCGTTCCGCCCGCCGGGAAGCGCAGCACGGCCTCGGCCAGCCCCTCGCGGTCGATGGCCAGCCCAAGCGCCTGTCGCGCGCGCGGGTCCGAGAGCGCCGGATGACCGGCATTGACCTTCAAAAGCAGGGTGCGGGGCACCGATACGGTCAGCACCTCGACGCTGTCGACCGAGGCCAGCCGGGTGGTCGAGGCCGGGTCGAGGTTGAAGACATAGTCCGCATCGCCGCTTTCGGCCAGCAGCGCCCGCGTCTCGGCCCGGCCCACCGCCTGATAGGTCGCCCGGCCGATGGCGGGGGCGTCGCCCCAATAGCCGGCAAAGGCCTCGGCCTCCAGCCGCAGCGGCGCTTCCAGCTTTGTGACCCGATAGGCGCCGGTCCCGATCACCTCGGCCACGCTGCCGTCCTTCGCATAGGCCGCAGGCGCGTAGATCAGCGAGCGGTATTCCGAGAGAAAGGCCGGCATCGGCGCGAAGGGTTCCGAAAGCCGCACCAGCAGATCGCCTCCCTCGCCGACGATTTCGGTGATCGGCGCGGTCTCCAGCAGGCCCGGCTTGGCGCGCGCGATGTTCAGCGCATTCGCGGCCGCCTCGGCGGTAAAGGGACTGCCATCATGGAACCGCACGCCCTCGCGCAGGTGGAAACGCCATTCCAGCCCGTCATCCGAGACCCGCCAGGCAGTCGCCAGCCCCGGCGTCAGGCGGCCTGCCGCATCGACGTTCACCAGCGTCTCGGCCACGTCCATCTTGATGAAGATGTTGCCGGAAGTGACCGGATCGGCGCCCTTGATCTCGAACGGGGCGACGACATCCAGCACGCCGTCATTGGCCAAGGCAGCAGAAGACAGGGCCGCGGCCAAAGCCGCGGAAGCGAGCAGTTTGCAGAGCATGAGCGTTATCCTCGGAGATTTTGTTATGTTATTATATTACCCACCCGGGGATGCAAGAGGGCTTCGCCCATGCGCCTGGCGGATCATCCCGCCCGGCCCTTTACCGGGCAGGCTCAACCCTCTCTTCCATGGCTCCGGGCGGGCATGTCCGCGCGGCGGGCGTCGCAAAGCCCCATATCCGCGGCGCGTCGCGCATCAGCATTCCCGCCTCGATCATGTCCAGCCGTCTGCAGACAGCCTCAGTATTGCCGGCCGCTTCGCGAACAAGCCTTTGCCACAGGCGCAGCGCCGAAACCGGGCTCCAGGGCAGTGCCGCCTGCGCCAGCCAGCGGCGCAACTCGGGCGGCAGGCGATCGTATTGCTCGATCGGACAGGGCCTGCGGCGGCGGCGCAGCGAGGTGGCAAGGTTGCCGCGCATCAATGCAGCCTCCGCGCCTCGGCGGCGGGTTCCACGGCGGGGTCGAGGGCCAGGAACAGCCGCACCTCGCCGGTTCCGGCGATGGGCGGGGAACGGTGCAGCAGCGTCGTGACCTCCTCGCCGGGCCACAGCGCCCCGCGCAGGATCGCGACCTCTCCGCTGCGCATCTTGCCGGCCGGCACGACCTGCCCGCTTGCGTCCCGCAGCCCGAATTGCGTTCCCGGCCCCCGATAGGTGCAAAGCAGGCGCGCGGGCATCTGGTCGACATGGAATTTCCGGCAGGCATCCGTCGTCACGGCTTCGAAGCGGAGATGCATCAGCGGGTTGCGCACGACCTGGGCAAACATCAGCGCCAGCGCCCCGATATCGCTGGCCAGCAGGTCGCGCATCGTCCCGGCGGGCAGCCCGGACAGGTCGCAGGCGGCATGAATGCAGCCCTCGACCGCGCGGAAATCCACAAGCGCCCGCAAGGCCGGCAATTGACCGGCCGGAATGTTCCCGATCCATTCCGCGAAGCCGGACGAGAGGCTGCGCCGCCAGATCGCCGCCCCGACCCCTGGCTGGACAACCTGCTGTAGAGCCAGCCCGCTGTCGGATTCGAGGATTTCCCGCGCCTCGGCTTGATCGGGGGATGCTCCTTGCGAAGTTACGGAAACGGTCTCGGTCATGCAGCGGCTTCTCCTTACTGTATGGTTCCTCTTGTGGACGGGGGCAGCAGCCCTGCCCCTGCCCTTCGTCCTTTCTGTCAGCCGCCGCGCTCAGGCGACGCGACGCTGCCCCCATTGCGGAAAGGGATCGGGCAACCGTGCCCAGGCCTCGGGCGTGAAGTCCCAGGCGTCGACCAGGGCGTCGTCCAGAGCTTTGGTGATGGCCGCAGGGTCCATGCCCGCGCCGATGAACACCAGTTCCTGACGCCGGTCGCCCCAGGGTTCCTCCCAATGCTTCGCCACCTCGGCGAGGCTGTCGGGATGGGTCGGCCAGCGTTCCCGCGGCACCGAGGCCCACCAGCCGCCCAGCGGCACAACCGAGGAAACGACGCCGGCCAGGCTGAACTCCACCGCCCAGTTCGGGCGCGAGGCGATCCAGAAATGCCCCTTGGCCCGGATCACGCCCGGCAACTCGCCGTTGAAGAGGTCGTAGATCTTGCGGGGATGGAACGGCCGCCGCGCCCGATAGACAAAGGACGAGATGCCGTATTCCTCGGTCTCGGGCACATGATCCCGGAACCCGTAGAGCTCTTTCGCCCACATCGGATGCATATGCGCGCGGTCGAAATCGAACAGGCCGGTATCGAAGATCGCATCGGCATCGACACGGCCGAAATCCGTCTCGATCAGCTTCGCGTCCGGGTTCAGCGCCCGCACGATCCTGCGCGCCCGGTCCAGCCTCTCGGGTCCCGCATCCGTCGCCTTGTTCAGCACCACCACATCGGCAAATTCGATCTGGTCGGTCAGCAGGTTGACCAGCGTCCGCTCATCCTCGTCGCCCAGGCTCTCGCCGCGTTCGGCGATGAAATCGTCGCTGGCAAAATCCGTCGTCAGGTTGATCGCATCGACGACCGTGACCATCGTGTCGAGACGCGAGACATCCGACAGGCTGTCGCCGTTCTCGTCGCGGAAATCGAAGGTCGCGGCGACGGGCAACGGCTCGGCGATGCCGGTGCCCTCGATCAGCAGATAGTCGAAGCGGCCCTCCTCGGCCAGCTTGCGCACCCCTTGCAGCAGGTCGTCGCGCAAGGTGCAGCAGATGCAGCCATTGGTCATCTCGACCAGCTTTTCCTCGGCGCGGTTCAGTTCGGCGCCGTCGCGGACCAGATCGGCGTCGATGTTCACCTCGGACATGTCGTTGACGATGACCGCAACGCGGCGGCCCTCGCGATTGTTCAGGATATGGTTCAGCAGCGTGGTCTTTCCGGCGCCGAGGAAGCCGGACAGGACGGTGACGGGCAGGCGATTGTCGCGGGTTGGCTGGCTGAGTGGCATGGCGTCCTCGTAAATGTAATGTTATTACGTTACTCAAATAACCAGAATCACCGAGGCCTGCAATGCCGTTTTCCGCTCCTCCCGACCAAGGCGCCGAACGCGGTCCGCCGCCTCGCAAGCGAACGGCAGCAAGGAGAGCGAAGCCATGCTGGAAGATGTGACGACCAGCCGCGTCAGAGAGGATGCGTCGTTCAAGGCAGCCGCAGGGCCCTATCTGGCCCAGGTGCGCAAGGCCCTGATGCGATGGGCCGAGGTCGTTTCCCTGGGCCGGCTGGAGGATCTGCTGGCTCTTTACGCCAGCGACGCCATTCTTGTCCCCACGATGGCGGATGAGATCGGCGGCCATGCCGACGAACGGCGGGCCTATTTCGAAAGCTTCCTCGCCAATCCCAAGCTGCGCTGTCGTATCGACACGCTGCGCAAGCGTATCAGCCACAAGCTGGGCACCGTGGTTGTCGGCGGGCATTACATCTTCACCTTCGAACGCGACGGCGCGGAACAGACGCTGCCGGCCCGCTACCTGTTCACCTTCGAGGAAATCGACGGGGCCTGGCTGATCACCGGGCACCATTCCTCGCGCATGCCCTCTTCGTCGTAATTCAAGCACGGAAACACGATGCCCCTCTTTTCTCCCCGCCTCACCGTCGCGCAGGTCGAGGAAGGCCATGCGCTGGCTCCGAAATTCGATGCCGCCGGGCTGATCCCGGTCGTCACCACGGATGCCGCGACCGGCGAGGTGCTGATGATGGGCGTGATGAATGCCGAGGCGCTGACGCGCAGCATCGCAACCGGCGAGGCGCATTACTGGAGCCGTTCGCGGCAACGCCTGTGGCACAAGGGCGTGACCAGCGGCCTGATCCAGAAGATCGTCGAGATGCGGATCGACGACGATCAGGACGCGATCTGGCTGCGGGTGCAGGTTGCCGGAGGCGCAAGCTGCCATGTCGGCTATCGCTCCTGCTTCTATCGCGCGGTGCCGCTGGGCGGGGTCGGTGCGCCCGAGCTGCGCTTCACCGAGTCCGAAAAGCTTTTCGATCCTGCCGAGGTCTATGGCGATGCGCCCAATCCAACCCAGCTCTGATGCGCTCTGGATGGGGCGGGCGCTGGCGCTTGCCCGGCGGATGCGCGGCCATGTCTGGCCCAATCCGCCCGTGGGCTGCGTGATCGTGAAAGACGGCACGATCATCGCCGAAGGCGAGACGCAGCCGGGCGGACGGCCCCATGCCGAGCGGCTCGCGCTGAACCGCGCCGGGGCGGCGGCCCGCGGAGCCACGCTTTATGTCACGCTGGAGCCCTGCTGCCATTGGGGCAGGACGCCGCCCTGCGCCGATGCGATCATTGCTGCCGGGGTGACCCGTGTCGTTGCCGCGATGCAGGATCCCGATCCCCGCGTGGACGGCGGCGGCTTCGCCCGGCTGCGCGCGGCCGGCATCGAGGTGACGGTCGGCGAAGGCGCCACTGACGCCGCTGCGATCATGTCCGGCTTCCTGCACCGCACCCGGACCGGAGAGCCCGAGCTGATCCTGGCCGAACGGGCGGGCGCCGTCCCCGAGGGCGCCGACGCCCTGCTGGAGACGCGGAACGGACGGCACGGGCTTCGCCTGCGCGATCCCGGCCGGCTGGCAGAGGTGGCCTGCGATCTTTCCCCCGATGGCGGGCTTCTGCGCCGCCTCGGTGGCCTCGGCCTGACTTCGGTTGCCCTGTGGCGCGACGACCCGCTATCCGCCGCGCTTTCCACAACGCCCGCATGAGGATTTCGATGAACTACATTCCGCAAACCTATGACGAATGGGAACATTGCATCACCGTCAAATGCCGCATCCCGCTGACACCGGGCTATGTGGCCGCGCGCATCGCCGCGCTTGAGGACAGGCACGACTTCCACACCCAGAAATTCATCGACCGCTGGGGCGAGGCCCATCATGCGCGCACGCTGGAATGGTTCCGCAAGGCCGCGGGCAAGCTCGCCGCCGATTGATCCGCTTTCATTCGGGACGAACACCATGCCGCAGGTTCCGGTCACCATCCTCAACGGCTTTCTCGGCGCCGGGAAGACCACGCTCCTGCAAAGCCTGCTGGTGCAGGCCCGGGTCATGCCGGGCGTGCGGCTTGGCGTCATCGTCAACGAGATGGGCGAACTCGACATCGATGGCGCGATCCTCGACACCAGCGAGGTGATCTCGCGCCGCGACCCGCGCTTTGCCGCCATTCCGGCCGGCAGCATCAGCGGCGCGCAGGGGCTGGAGCAGTTCGCCCGTGCCGTGGACAGGGTGATCTCGCAGGGGGCCGCCACCCATGTGCTGATCGAAACCTCGGGCAGCACCCATCCCTGGCCGCTTCTGGAGGCGATCCGCGCGCATCCCGCCCTGCGGCTGCACGGCTTCCTGTCGGTGGTGGACACGGTGACGCTGGCGCAGGACCACGACCTGGGCCGCGCCATCCTGCCCGCCGCCTCGCGCCAGTTGGCCGAGGGCCGGCGCGGGATCGAGAACCTGCTGGCCGAGCAGATCATGTTCGCCAGCCGCATCCTGCTGAGCAAGATGGACCGGGTGTGCGGCGAGACGCTGCGCACTGTCGCGCAGGCCGTCCACCCGCTCAACCCCTTCGCCGACATCATGGGCATGCAATGGGGCAATGTCCGGCTGGCCGATGTGCTGGCCTTGCCGCCCTATGACCATGCGCGCGTCGCCACCCTGGGGGCGGAACTGACCGACTGGGACCGCGGCCGCGGCACCGCCTCGATGTCCGGGGCCGAAGGCTACCGGCTCGGCAGCATCGTGATCGCGGACCCCCGCCCCTTTCACCCGCAAAGGCTGTGGAAGGTCTATAACCATTCCCTCGGCAACGGCATCCATCGCAGCAAGGGCTTCTTCTGGCTGCCTTCGCGCGACCGGCTGCAACTGCTGTGGAACCAGACCGCCGGCAGCATCGGGCTGGAGATCGTCAATTACTGGAAGATCGCGGCGCTGGAGGACGAAAGCCTCAACCTGCTGCCCGAGGAACGCCAAGAGATGCGCCGCCGCCTTGCCGGCATGTCGCCCGAGTTCGGCGACCGGCGCTGCCGGCTGACCGTGATCGGGGATCGCGACGGGCTTGCGGACTTCGCCGATGCGGTCAGGAGCTGCTTCTGCACCCCTGCAGAGGTCGCGGCCTGGAGGGCGGGCGAAGCCTTCGACGATCCCTGGCCGGCAAGCACGGCGCGATTGTCGCAGCGGTAAGCCGCCCGGTCCTGCAATGCGCCCTTCAGGCCGGCCGCGACGTCCTGAAGCGGTCGCGATAGTCGCGCGGCGTCAGCGAAAACCGGCGCAGGAAGGCCTTGCGCAATTGCTCGTCCGAGGTGAAGCCGCAGCGGAAGGCGATGGCCTTCAGCGGCAGGTCGCAGTCCAGAAGCAGCGCCTTGGCCCGCTCGCAACGCGCGCCTTCCAGATAGCTGGCAGGGGTCGTGCCCGGCGCGCCGCTCATCTGGCTGGTCAGGGCGGTGCCGAACTGCGACTCCGGTAGCCCCCCGATCCGGCCACGGCCCAATTCGTAGCCATGGCAATAGGGACAATGAAACGCGGTCTTGCCCCTGCCATCGTGAGTGGAGCCGCCTTCCAGGGCGACATGGAAATCGTCCCTTTGCCCTGTGGCACCGATAGCCACCGCACCGATTCAGGTCAGGAGCGGATAGCGCAGAAGCTGTTCACGCCCCGCCGTGTTTGAACGCATCGAGGACTGATGCCAGGAAGGGCTGCGGCTTGCCCGCCAGCGTATCGAAATCCGCGCGGATCGCGGCCTCGTCCAGATAGGTGCCGATCACCACTAGGCGGCTCGATGCCTGCCCCTGCGGCCAGGCGTCGAGCCGCGCGACCGGATAAAGCCGATGCTGCACGGCATGGACCACGGCCGGGGCGGCAGGATCATCCTGCAGCGCGACCAGCCCCTTGATCCGCAAAATCCCATTCCCCGGTGTCGAGGTCAGCTTGATCAGGAACCGCCTGAGCGCTCCCAGCTCCAGCGGCTGATCATGCATCAGCGGGATCGCAACGACGTTGCCGTGCCGGTTCAGGTTGTGGAAATCCGCTCCATGGTCGTGGTGATGATCGGTCTCGGCCATAAGCCAGGCCTCGACGCCCTCGCCCTTGCCGAAAGCTGAATAGCTGCCCGGAGCCAGCAGGCGCGCCGGATCGAAATCCGCCGCCGCCGCATCATGGACCCGCAGGGCGGGGTTGATCGTCCGCAGTCTTTCGGGCCAGCCATGCGCCGGGGCCGCGTCGGTCCGGGTCAGGACCGCATGATCGGCGGAGGCGATCTGGCGCAGGCTCTCGGAGTGGCTCTTCAGCGCCGCGCCAATGCCCTGGACATCGACGACCGCGATCGCGCCCGACAGGCGGAAGGCGCGGGCCACCGCATGGTCGCGCAGCGACAGCGCCGCCACCCCGCCCGGAATCAGGCTGTTGATGATCGGTGCGGGATCGGCCAGCCCCGTTGTCTCCACGATGACCCGCGAGAACGGCGGCAGGCGGTCGTCGCGGCGTCCGATAAGCAACTCATCCAGAGACGAGCGCAGGTCGCTGCCGACGGTGCAGCAGATGCAGCCGGTGGTCGTGACCACCGGCCGCTCCCGCCCCTCGCGGATCAGATCGTGATCGACGGAAACCAGGCCGAACTCGTTGATTATCAAAGCCGTGTCTTGGAAGCTCGGGTTCTCGAGGATGCGGTTGAGAAGCGTGGTCTTGCCCGCGCCGAGAAAGCCTGTGAGCAGGAAAACGGGGATCTGGTCCACGGGTTTGCCGGGCCTCATGGGGTGGCTCCTTTCCGGTGGCGTCGTGCCAGCAGGACCTGCTTCAGCGCGGTCAGATGGGGAAATTCGACCAGCATCCCAATGACGATGGTGGCAAGGGTCAAGGGCTGGTCCGGGATCGCGACAGCCGTCACCGCCAGCATCAGCGGCGCATTACGCGCCGCCGTGGTCATCGCCAGCAGGGCTTGCTGCGGATAGGACAGCCGGAACACCCGCACCAGCACATCGAAGACCACGGCGGGGCGGGCATTGCCGATATGGGCATAATCGTAAACGGTGGGGCCGCAGACATAGATGCGGACCTCGCGCGGATTGCGGGGGATGAAGGGCTGTTTCTCGCCGCCCAGGCTGTTGGTCAGGAATAAGGCCATCTTTTCGTCTCTGTCGTGGAAAATGCCGGATCGGTTGCGCGGGGACGGGCCTCAACAGAGGCATTGGTCGGCATCGCAACAGGCCAGATCGTCCAGATACATGTTGTTGGCGCGATAGGCTTCCAGCGCCGCGGTCTCAGCGCCCAGCCGTCCTGCAATGGCGCGGGCGACCACGGCGAAACGCTGCCGGAACTTGTAGATGAAGCAGAACAGATGCCCATTATGCGACACTTCCGGCCCGACCAGGAACAGGCCCGGCAATTCGGTGGATTCGTCCTGCGGCGTCAGCAGCGGCAGGCCGGACTCATTATAGTCGAACCAGTCCGAGACCGGCCCCGTGCCGCTGGCAAAACCCGTGGCCAGGATCGGCGCATGGGCCGAAAGCCAGCTGCGCCCGTCGCCGGCAAGGATGCGGATGCCGCCCGGCTCGGCCTCCAGCGCGATGGCCTCGGCGCCTTCGACCAGCGTGATCGCCCCGCCCTTCAGCGCCGGAGCCAGCCGCTGGCGGGTGAAAGGCGACAGGGCGCGGCTGGGGTCCTTGTCGCCGTCCTGCCAGGGCGCGCCGCGCTCCAGAACCGTCGCGCGCTTGCCGGCGCGCGCGAGCCCGATCGCCGCGTCGATGCCGCTTTCATAGCCGCCGATGACGAAGACCTCGTCGCCCGGCACATCCTGCCAACGGCCGACCGCGGCGTAATGGCGGGCAAGTTCCGCACCGATCAGCCCCCCATCCGAAGGGGTGCCGAACTGCCCGCAGGCCCAGATCACGAAATCCGCGCCGATCTCGCCGCGATCCGTGCGCAGGACGAACCCTTCGCCCTGCGGCTCCAGCCCCAGCACCTCGATACCGCATGCGACGTTCAGCCCAAAGGCCAGCGCCGCCTGCTCCAGATATTGCGCGTAACGCCCGCCGTCGGGATGCTCGCGCTTCAACGACCAGCCGCGCGCCCTGCCCGTCCGTGCGCGCCAGAGCGCCCGCCAGATCGCGCGGCTCCTCGACCGTGCGCCAGCCGCTGCCCCGCCGGTCGCGGTGCAGGCCGATGCGCTGCGTCATTTCGTCGTCCCGGGCCTCGGCCGTGGCGATGTAGATCCGCGCGCCCTCGTGCCGGGCCGCGATGGTTTCGGCCAGCGCGGACTTGCCCGAACGGGCGCCGCCGGTGACCAGGGTGATGCACGGATCGCTGCTCATGTCGATCTTGTTTCACATGGGCGGGCGCTGCGAAAGCCGGAAATCGCACTTGCTGTCTTACAGGTTTTGTGCTCAATTTCGATCATCCGCGCGGCACGGACGACAAGAACCGCGCTATGCATCATCAGAGAGGTGCCCCATGACCCGACTGTTCCTGACGACCGCATTGGTTGCAGGCCTGGCCCTGCCCGCACTGGCGGTCCAGCCCGCCGAGGGCGAGAAGCTGGCCGAGAACCAGTCCTATACCTTCTGGCTGCTGGACGCGATCAAGACCGCCGACCCGCAGAAGAACACCGATGTCGAGGGCTCGGACATCATCCGCCAGCTGTTCGAGGGCCTGCTGAACGAGGACGACAAGGGCGCGCCGGTCCCCGGCGTCGCGAGCGGGTTCGACCTGTCCGAGGACAAGCTGACCTATACCTTCCACCTGCGCCCCGAGGCGAAATGGTCGAATGGCGATCCGGTCGTAGCGGGCGATTTCGTCTATGCCTGGCGGCGGCTCGCCAATCCCGAGACCGCCTCGGAATATGCCTGGTTCATGGAGCTGATGAACGTCGAGAACGCCAGCGCCGTGGTCAAGGGCGAGAAGCAGCCCGAGGAACTGGCCGTCAAGGCGCTGGACGACCACACGCTGGAGGTCAGGCTTTCCACGCCGACGCCCTATTTCCCCAAGATGGTCACGCATGGCTCGACCTTCCCGGTCAACCAGAAGGTCGTCGAGGCCGAGGGCGACAACTGGACCCAGCCCGGCAAGCTGGTCGGCAACGGCGCCTATGTGCTGAAAAGCCACGACCTGGGCGTGCAGATCAGCATGGAGAAGAACCCGGAATACTGGGACGCCGCCAATGTCGTGATGGAGCGGATCAAGGGCCTGACGGTGAACGACAACAACGTCGCGCTGACCCGCTATCAGGCGGGCGAGCTGGACCGGGTGCAGATCCCCGCCGGGCAATATCCGCGGCTCAAGGAGCAGTTTCCCGACCAGGCGATCTCGATTCCCTATTCCTGCACCTATGCCTATCTGCTGAACGTCAGCGAGAAAGGCCCCGAGGCGCTGAAGGACGTGCGGGTGCGCAAGGCGCTCAGCTATGCCATGCAGCGCGACGTGGTGGTGAACCAGATCCTGCAGGGCGGCCAGAAGCCCGCCTATAACTGGTCGCATTGGGCCATCGAGGGCTTCCAGATGCCCGAGATCGACTATGCGGGCTGGTCCCAGGCCGAACGGCTGGAAAAGGCCAAGGCGCTTCTGGCCGAGGCCGGCTACGGCCCCGGCAAGCCGCTGAAGCTGACCCTGCAATACAATACCGACGAGAACCACAAGAAGATCGCCGTCGCCGCGCAGCAGTTCTACAAGCAGATCGGCGTCGAGCTGACCCTGAACAACGTGGAATGGAAGGTGCATACCGACCGCATGCAGTCGCAGGATTTCGAGATGGCCCGCTATGCCTGGTGCGCCGACTATAACGAGGCCTCGACCTTCCTCGACTATTTCCGCAGCACGGGCATGAACTACGGCAAGTATTCCAACCCGGAATTCGACAGGCTGATGGATCAGTCCAAGACCTCGGAAGACCCGAACGCGCAATATACCGCGGCCGAGAAGATCCTGGCCGAGGACATGCCGCTGGTCCCGGTCTATCAATATTCCAAGGTCGACATGATCCGCGACGACATCAAGGGCCTGCCGACCGAGAACGTGATGAACGACTGGTATGCCAAGGACATCTACCGCATCCAGAAATAAGCCTCGGGGGCGGCCC
>NZ_FNEA01000006.1 GCF_900100045.1 Paracoccus denitrificans
GACGTAGCTGGGTGGGATGAGCCGCACATCGTGGCCGAGCTGCTGGATCGCGCGGCCCCATTCATGAGCGCTGGCGCATGCCTCCATAACGACCACGCAACGCGGCTGCGCCGACAGGAACGGAAGCATTTGAGCTCGGGTCAACCGCTTCCTGAACGCGACGCTGCCGTCGATGTGTGCTCCGTGCGCGTGGAAGACGCGCTTCGCCAGATCGATGCCGATGATGGTGGCGTTGTTCATGTCCTTCCTCCTCTTCACCGCAGCTCATCCTGCTACTGCCACTGTGCCACGCCTCGGCACGGCGGGAGGGGCATCCACTCCATCAACTCCTGAGTAAGGTGGAGCATCATGAGCAAGACAACGAACAAGTTTTCTCCGGAAGTGCGTGAACGCGCGGTGCGGTTGGTCCTGGACAATGAGGGTCAGCATGGATCGCGGTGGCAGGCAGTCATGTCGATTTCCGCGAAGATCGGCTGTGCGCCCCAGACCCTGAACGAGTGGGTGAAGAAGGCCGAGGTCGACAGCGGCAAGCGTCCGGGCGTCTCCAGCGAGATGGCCGAGAAGATGAAGGCGCTGGAACGCGAGAACCGCGAGTTGCGCCAGGCGAACGAGATCCTTCGCAAGGCGTCAGCATATTTTGCGATGGCGGAGCTCGACCGCCGGTCGAAGTGATGGTGGGTTTCATCGACGCGCACCGGGATGCGCACGGGGTCGAGCCGATCTGCGACGTGCTGCCGATCGCCCCGTCCACCTATTATGATCACCTTGCGAAGCGGGCCGATCCGTCTCGGCTGTCGGATCGGGCACGTCGGGACGAAGCGCTGCGCCCCGAGATCCTGCGCGTGTTCGAAGAGAACTGGCGGGTCTATGGTGTCCGGAAGGTCTGGCGACAGCTTGGCCGTGAGGGCTTCGATGTCGCGCGATGCACGGTGGCACGGCTGATGAAGAGCATGGGTATTCAGGGCATTATCCGCGGCAAGCCGCACAGGACGACGATCCCGGACAAGAAAGCTCCCTGTCCGCTGGACAAGGTGAACCGCCAGTTCCGCGTTCCGGCCCCGAACATGCTGTGGGTGTCGGATTTCACCTATGTCGCCACCTGGAAGGGTTTCGTCTATGTCGCCTTTGTCATCGATGCCTATGCTCGCAAGATCGTTGGCTGGCGCGTCAGCAGTTCGGCGCATGCGGGGTTCGTTCTCGATGCCCTAGAGCAGGCGGTGCATGATCGCCGCCCGGGAAAGGGCATGGGGCTGGTTCACCACAGCGACAGGGGCTCGCAATACCTGTCTATTCGCTACACTGAGCGCTTGGCGGAGGCCGGTATCGAACCCTCGGTGGGCAGCGTCGGCGACAGTTACGACAACGCCTTGGCCGAGACGATCAATGGCCTGTTCAAGGCGGAGGTCATCCACCGCCGTGGCCCATGGCGCAGCTTGGAAGCCGTGGAATACGCGACGCTCGAATGGGTGGACTGGTTCAACAACCGCCGTCTTCTCGAGCCCATAGGGAACATCCCGCCCGCAGAAGCCGAGGCCAACTTCTATGCAGCTCTGGAAACTGAAGCCATGGCTGCGTAACTAACGTCAATCAGCCTCCGGAAAACCCGGCGCGGTTCACAGGGGGCAAGAACAAAAAGGGGTCAATATTTAGGATTCTCAGCCGACAGACGCCGGAAACAATCGCGGTACCGGGCGCGATCCTGTTCATTCAGTGCCTTGTAGATTTCGTTGCGTAGTTGCGAGTACCGTCTGTAATCCGCCATGTCTGCAAACTCGGGGAGGACATACATTGCCGGACAGGGAAATGGCGCAAGCCCGTAGTAGGTTGGGTCGTTGACGCGCTCCCATTCCCAGTCTGCGACGCGGTTGTAGTCTGTCCATTCCTCGATCGCTTCACGAATGTCGCGCTGTGTTACCTGAAGGTCGGGATTGCCCTGTTCCCTGCGCAGGCGGTCACGATTGGTTAGCAAGCCAGTCGCCACGAAAAGCGCGTCTCTTGGGTTCAGACCAGTACTCATTCCGAAACTGTGACCATCCGGGCGCTGACACATTCCCCATATCGTACTTTGCAGGCTAAGAACCTCGCCTACGATGGCATCGTAATCAATCAGCGGAGCAGACCACCCGGTCAGAAGGCTGGCCGCACTGATATTGGTGCGCTTTGCGAGCAATTGCAGCGCAGTAGCTGGAACCTTGCGAACTTCCTGACCCTCGTAGCCCTTATAACTACGCAAGCTGACTCCCATCAGTGCAGCCATTTTCGCTTGGGTCAGCTTCAGGCTCTTACGTACATCCTTCAGTAAACGGCCCAACGGGCGAGATGATGGGCGTGTCGTACCAGGGACGTGAGTCTCGTTACAGAGCAGATATGATTCGTCTTCTTCGTTTTCGTCGTCGCCGAAATCGAAATGCGTGTGGTTATCCTGCTTCATGATCGCCTCATGCTGTCACTTCGATGCAAAAAGTGCAAGAACTTGCACCGATATGGCATGGATTTCCTGAACTATTGAAACACTTTCTCGACCGTGCACCGATGTCGCCAGAAAGGAGATCTGCCATGTCGAAAATTTTCGATCTGGGCCGTACCCCCGAGGAGTGGTCCGCTCGCCTGCGCCCGCGCGGCGTCGAATTGTCGCCGCGAACTCTGCGCTCCAAAGCACGGGAACATGGTCAATATTTCGCCATCGGGCGCGCCATCTTCATCACCCCCGATCAGATGGATGAGATACTGCTGCGGGAAGCCGACCGCACATCGCGCTTTGCAGAGCTTCAGCACAACAGCGGTTCGAAGGGGGGATGACATGCCGGCACCAACTACTACTCAGGCTGCGATCCGCCGGGCGCTTGAGGCGGCTAAAGATATCGGGCTGAACGTCGCTGGCTATACTGTGGCGAAAGACGGTACGATTTCTGTGACGTTAGCCGGGGCCGAGGCCGGACAGCATGCACGCCCCGCGCCTCGCCAGATCGCCCCGAAATCCTGGGCAACGAGGTAGATCGTGAGAGTGGACTTCCCCGGATTGTTGATCGAGAGCCATCGCAACGGCTCTCCTCGCTATCGCGTTCGCGTCGAGGGCCGGAAGCATGTTCGTATTCACCTTCCGGTCGGACCGGAGGACAAGGACTTTGCCAACTACTATTACGCGGCGCGAGCAGGCGAGAGATGGCTTCCATCTGAGCGGAAGGCGGTCAAGGGCTCGATTGACTGGCTCTGCGCCGAATACCTGTCCTTTGTCGCGCGGATGGTCGAGGCCGGGCAGATGTCGCCCGCAACGCTGAAGCAGCGGCGCAGTGTCCTGCGCCGCCTCTGCGACTATTCGGGTGGGGGCAGCGTGCGCTATGGCGATTTCGACATGGATGCCCCCGCTGCCGCTTTCATCGAAATCCGGGATGCTTGGGCTACGCATCCGGGCGCTGCGGACAATCTCATAAAGACTGTTCGGGCGGTCTATACGTGGGCGCAGGAGCGTGAGTACATCAGGCACAATCCGGCGGCGGGGATAAAGGCCATCAACGTCAATCCTGCTGGTGGCGCCGTCCCCTGGTCCGTCGCCGAACTGAAGAAATTCAGGGAACATCATCCCAGAGGCACGACTGCGCATCTTTGGCTGACGCTGCATGCCTTCACGGCGTGCAGGATCGGGGATGCGATCTGGTTGGGGCGCGCGCAGGAAGTGATGCGCGACGGGCAACTCTGGCTGGGCTGGCAACCCAGAAAGCGCGGATCGGCCTTCGTTTCCATCCCCATGATGCCGCCCCTGATCGCGGCAACTCGTGCAGCCGACGGCCCGGCATACCTTCTGAACGAAAAGGGTAAACCCTTCGCCAGCGTCGAGGCGCTGCGCGTGCGTGTCCAGCGTTGGTGCAGCGCGGCAGGGATACCGGATCGCTCGTCCCACGGCATTCGCAAGGCGGTAGGCGAACTGATGGCCCAGAACGGGTGCACGCAGTATCAGGTCATGGCTGTCATGGCTCATACCCAGGCAAAGACCAGCGAAATCTACACCAAGCGTGTTAAACGACAAATTCTTGCGGCGGATGGCGTTAAGGCCCTGGCCGCGCTAGACTGGTGAGTGTCCCGCAGCATGGATTTGCGGGACACATATGGCAACAATCACTGAGGGAAATGAGGGAATGGGATTCCAGGGTCGCCCACCACTCAATCTTTTCAATAAATTACGGGACGGTGGCGCCGCTTCGGCTGCTTCATGTAAGCGCGGCTGTGTAAGCAATATGTAAGCGCCCCGCTTGGTTACGCCTGTATTGGCTTTGGTTGAAAATGGTGTGATTCTGATCTCGGTCCGTGTTCGCGGGGCCGTGAGCAGGGGGTGAAGATGCTTAATATCGAAGTGTGGGAAGCTCGAACCTATGTAAAGCAAAGCGACGGCGAAGATTATGAATTTCAAGACGACATTTCGCTGGGCAACTTCCGGGTGGCCGCGCTACCAGCTGCTGGCGAAAGGATCGTTATCACGGCCTACGGCGCCCCTGACTATGGCGAAGGGTTCTCGGAGAACATCTACGTCGTTCAAGAGGTTTGGCATGTTGCCCGCCATATCGATCCGACGGGGGGCCAGGTGACGGACTGGCGGGAAACAGATAACGAACCGTCGGCCAAGGTCTTTGTGGCATTCAGCCATTCGCGCAGGGGCTTTCATCGGTCAGACCGAAACCACGATCTTCGCCGCATTATCATCCCCGTTCAAGATCAGCCCTAGTTTTTTAGTCTTCGGCCCCGACGAAGGCGTCAAACGCCTGGTCCTCGGGGCTGTAGCCGCCCAATTCCTCGTTCACGATGTTGGCCAGGTGCGGCACCCGCGCCCCGAACTTGCGCAGCAGCCGGCGCCCCATGACCTGGGTGTCATGCGGGTTGTATTTGCGCAGCAGCGCGGCCGCCAGCGCCGGATCGTCCATGGCCTTGGTCATCAATTCGTTTATCGCCGCGGCCTGGACTTTCGAGGACCGGCCCCGGATCCAGCCCGACAGAAGATGAATGCCGGCGATCGGCTTGGACAATTGGCCGCGCGAGACGCTGCGCAGGGTCGATGCCACCGACGTGGCCGTCAGCGCCGGATCGGTCTTGCCCTGCAAGCTGATGGACGCGGTGCCCGAGGACGCCGGAGGCTTGGCGCGCAGCGCGCTTTCGCTGTCGATCAGCGCCGCGCCGATCTCGCGCAGGTTCTCCAGGTGCTCGCGCTGTTCGGGGCCGGTCCAAAGCTCGTCCATGACCTTCTGAACCTTGGGGTTCTTCAGGAAGCCGTCCAGCACCCGCCCGTTCCAGACGATGTTGCCTGCCGCGTCATGCGCGCTGTTCGTCGTGGTCCGCGCCAGATCTTCGAAGAAAGCCGCGCGGGCGTTCTGCAGGTTCTCGGGCGTTCGGCCTGCGGTATCCAGAAGCTCCTTGATCTCGTCACGGGCCCGCGGCGATTTCCAGACGCCGCGCATGGCGTCCGCGACGCCGGTGTCGTCGTGGCGGGTGAACTTGCCGACGGGCGTATTGCGGCCCGGCGCATAGCGCGCTTCCCGCGCCCGGGCGAATGCCTCGGCCTGGTCCAGCGCGGTCTTGCTGGCGCCGGCGGCCTCCAGCCCAGCGCGCACGTCCGGGAAATCGCCCACGGCATAGGCCCGATCGGCAAAGAAGCGGTTAAGCGTTTCCTGGTTGCGCAGCGCGCCGGCGTTCTGGGCATCGGCCAGGATCTGGTCGCGCACCGCAGCGCGGGTGCCGTCGCGGTCGCCGACAAGGCGCATGGTGTCGCGATAGGGCGTTTCGCCGGCGGTGACGCGCGGGCCGATCGTCTCGGCCGGCAGCCGATTCCGCCCGCGGGCGGTCGTGCCAAGGATGCGCGAGGGCAGGTTGCCGTCCTCGAAATCGGCCGCCACGCCGCGGCGCAACTCGCGGGCCTGGGCGTCCAGCGTCCGCGTCTCGGGCGACATGGCGTCGTCGATGGTGCCGCGCAGCCCTTCGGACAGGCGCGACAGCGCCCGGTGCTCGGGCGCGCGACCGGCGGCCAGGGCCTCGCGCTGGCGGGTCGTGAGCCCGTGCCGCAGCGCCAGCGCCTCGGATAGCGGGATTTCGGCCGGCGGGGTGTCCTGGGCGCGCAGGATCTGCCCGCCGAACATATCCAGCAGCCCGGTTCCCTGCGGGGCGGGTGCGGCCTCGGGCGCCAGCTTGCGCGCGCTGGCCATGATGTCGCCCGGCACATAGGCGTCACGCTCGAATGTCGTCAGCCGGTTCGCCTCATCCTGCAAGGCGCGATAGGGGGCGCCGGCGTCGATCCGGTCGCCCGCCATGGCTGCGTCGCGCGCATCATAAGCGCGCCGATATTCCGCCGTGCGATCATCGAACAGCGCGCCCAGGTCGTCGCGGATCTGCTGGCCGCGGTCGAGCGGCTGCATGCGGGGCCGGACGGCCTCCAGCGCGTCGTCCAGCCGGCCGCGCGCCGTGCTGGCCGCGCCCTGGGCGCTGTCGATCATATCTGCGGCAGCGGTGCGGACGTTGTCCAGGAAGGCGGCGCCGTCGCCATCGGGGACAATGCCCCGAATAAAATCACCCACTGCTGTCATGTTGCGTTCGCGGCGCACGCCGGCCGCGCCCGGCGCCAGCCCTTCCACGTTATACGCCAGCGAGCGCAGGCCGCTGTCGCCCGAGCGATCCGCGGTGCTGGAACGATAGCCCGGCACCAGATCGTCAAGCGCGGTCGGCTGGTCGAGACGCTGGGCCAGAACCTCGGCATCCAGCGGACGGCCCGCGAAATGCTCGCCCTGCATGACGGTCGAATTGTCCAGGATGCGATCGGCCACGGCTTCCCCGGCGATCTTCTGCTGATACCGCGGGTTGTTGCTGACGCGGCGATAAACGTCCGTTACGGTGCGCGCCAGGCCCTCGGTTATGCCAGCGGCGCCCAGACCGCCAAGTCCGCCCAGAAAATCGGTCCACCATGTCCCGCCGTCGCCGCCGGTGGCCAGGTCGTGCGCGGCATTGGCCGTCGCGGCACCCACGCCCGTGGCCGTGGCGCCGGCCATCTCGCGGCGCAGCGCGGCGCCGGGATTGCGACGAAGGGCTCGACCATGTTCTGCAAGCCCGCATGCGTGGTGGCAGGCGCGCCGGCTCCGGGAACGAAGCGCGCGCCGTATGCCGTGGCCAGGCCGGCTGGCAGTGCCGAGGCGCCGATTTCTTCGCCGACACGATGCGCGAATTTCCCGGCCCGGGTCTGGGGCTCATAATCCAAGGCACCGAAACCGCCGGTAACGTCGCGCAACAGGGCCGGGCGAGTATCGGCGCCCTCGGGCACCGCGAATTCGCCGTCGCCCATCGCCCAGTTCATGAAGGCGTTGGCGCCGTCGGTGACGGTGCCCACGTCGCCATAGGCATCTTCCATGCCCGGGATCATCTTCGGCAGGTTCAGCACCCGCGGCGCCTGGTCGACGGCATGAATGGCCACATCAGGCAGGGCGGTGAAGCCCTCGCGCACGCCGTCCGCGCCCGAGGCGCCGACATCCAGCGCCCAAGACGCAAGGTCGGAAAGATCGCTGCGGAAACGCTCGCCCCTTGTCTGGGGGCCGCGCGTCTCGCCCTGCTGATCGATCGCGGGCGAGGCGATAGGCACGCCGGCGGCCATGTCGTTGTTCGCCGGGCTCGCAAAGCGACGGGCCGAGGGCGCGTCGAACTGGTCGAAGAAATTACCGCTCCCTTCCGGGGCGTCGAACTGGTCGAAGAAGTTCGCCATGCGTCAGTTCCCCAAAACCCGCGCCGCCGCACCGGCACCATATTTCGCATCGAATTGGCCCCGCAGAGACGGGTCGGCCTGCAGTGCTTGCACAGCCCCGGCGGGCGGCGCTGCGGCCTGCGCACCCGGAACCGCCGGCGCTGTGCCGGGTGTCTGGGGAATGGGCGTGTTGCCGATCGAAGCGCGCAGCCGGGCGTCCCGGGCGTCCAGCATGGCCACTACCTGTTGCAGCCGCGCGATGCTGTCGGCCTGGTTCGAAAGCAGGTTGCCGATACCCATAGCCTGCCGCCAGCTCTTGACCGCTTCGTTGGTCAGGCGCTCTCCCGTCAGGGACTTCGCATATTGGTAGACCAGCGTATTGGCCCGAAGCTCGATCGCGGGCAGGCTGGGGTCGAATGCGCCGCCCGGCGACATGAGACTACCGGCCAGTTCCTGGGACTGCTGCGCCGCATCCTCTATCACGGCCTGCACGTCGCCGCCCAGCGCCTGGCCGAGTTCGTCACCCACCTGTTGCAGGTTCTGCAAGGTCATCCGGGCGCGCCCGACCAGCCCCTGGGATGATGGGTTGTCGCTGATCATCTGCGCCAGCTGCAGCGCGGTATTCCTTGGCCGTGCCGATCTCGATCAGCTCCCTTTCGACATGTCCGGCTGTGCTGGTGGTCAATCCGACATCCTGGGCGGTGCCCTGCGCCGCGGTCGAGAACATTCGCGACTCTCGCAGAGAGTGACTTCTGTCGGCACCGAACGGAAGGCCGGGTTTTCACCCGGCCCGCTTCCATGCCACCGGGGGGATGCAAGCGCGTCAGGTCGCGATGCGAGGGTGACAGGTAAAGGGAAGCGCCGATGAGCCGGCCCGGAATGATCCGCATCAGTCCTGAGGAACGGTGCCGCCGGGCCATGGCCGGGAAACGGTGATGGCGGTCCTGGCTCGGCTGCTTCTTTCCGTGGCGTGCGGCCTTGTTCTGAGCATCGTCTTTGCCGTGCTTTTCGTGCCGGTCTATACCCTGCTTCTGGACTGGGAGCATTTCTGCCTGCGAGGCATCAACGGCGGCGTGAACGGGTGCCTGAGGGACATCCCTATGGGCGCGCTGATATTCGGCCCGCTCTTTTCCATCGTCGGGCTGGTCGTCGGGACTCCGATCATTTTCGCCTGGTTTTCGGCGCGCGCGAAATAGCCGGAAGCATGCAGCCCATCGAACGAGCGGGGTCGGCATGGCATGTCCTCCCGGCCGTTCCGATCGCTCCCTGACATTGCCTGCGAGCCGACCCGTGCCGCGCGTTCGTCCAGCCGAAGGCGGCGCGAGAATGGTCGTGAGGGCGCTGCGCTAAGAGGGGTTCAGCGCCCCTCAGCGCTGATACCATGGCGGGTTTGCGCGCCTTCGTGAGCGGACGCCATTGATGAAAACGCGGTAAGACGTAGGGGCCGGCGGGGCGGGCATGGGCCAGTGATCTTGTCGGATTGCCATGCCGGAATCGGGCGTCGGGAGGCTGGCGCAAGGCCCTGTTCATGCGCAATCCCGAAGCGGATTTGAAGTTTTCGCACAAGACGGTATAATCGCTGCCACCGAAATCGGGGCCTTTGCCCCATTCCACGCAACAGGGTCGCATCCGACCCGCGGAGGTGACCGGCGCTGAGCGCCGGTTGGTTTCGCCCCCTGCGCCGCTTCATGTGCGCGCATTGAAAATCCGGAGAGAACGTTTGATGGGCAAATTTCTTGCTTCGACTACGCTTGCCTTCATGGCACTGGCCGTCCCCGCATTCGCCGCTGACGAGGAATGCGGCAGCATCACCGTGGCAGAGATGAACTGGGCCTCGGCGGGGCTGGCGGCGTGGGTCGACAAGATCATCCTCGAAGAGGGCTATGGCTGCGACGTGGCGCTGGTCTCGGGCGATACGATGCCGACTTTCGCGTCGATGAACGAAAAGGCCCAGCCGGACATGGCCCCCGAGTTGTGGGTCAACGCGGTCAAGGAGCCGCTGGACCAGGCGGTCGCGGAAGGGCGGATCGTGATCGCCTCGCAGATCCTGTCCGATGGCGGGGTCGAGGGCATCTGGGTGCCGACATGGCTGGCCGAAGAGCACAACATCCACACGCTCAAGGACGCGCTGGAACATCCAGAACTGTTCCCCGGCGCCGAGGACAGCAGCAAGGGCGCCTGGTTCGGCTGTCCCTCGGGCTGGGCCTGCCAGGCGATCAACCGCAACCAGTTCGTCGGCTCGGGCGCTGCGGACAAAGGGTTCGAACTGGTCGATTCCGGCTCGGCCGCCGCGCTGGACGGCTCGATCGCGCGGGCGGCGAACCGCAAGGAGGGCTGGCTGGGCTATTACTGGGCACCCACTGCCATCTTGGGCCAGTATGACATGACCCGGCTGGAACTCGAGGCCGAATTCGACCGCGAGCGCTGGGACAATTGCATGGTCAAGCCCGACTGCGTCGATCCGCAGGTGACGGAATGGCCGGTCTCGGACGTCTATACCGCCGTGACCAAGGAGTTCGCCGACAAGGCCGGCGTGGCCATGGATTACGTCAAGACCCGGGCCTGGAGCAACGAGACCGTCAACGCCATGCTGGCCTGGATGGTCAAGAACCAGGCCAGCAACGAGGATGCCGCCTATGAGTTCCTCGAACGGCACGAGGACATCTGGACCGAATGGGTTCCCGCCGAAGTGGCCGACAAGGTCAGGGCCGCCCTTTAATCCGCGCCATCGCGCCTGACGGGCAAGGTCGCGGGTCGCGGCCTTGCCCATTTCCGTTTCCAAAGGACGAAAAGACATGGACCTGATCCGTTTCCCGGAAATGAGCCGCGGAAACCTGCGCGCGATGCGCCAGACCGTCGACGGCGCCTTCCGCGACTTCACCCGCGCCTGGGGGGATACGCTGGAGGCGATCTTTGCGCCGCTGCAAAGCCTGCTGACCTTTATCGAGAACCTGTTGATCCGATCGCCCTGGATCGCGGTGCTTGCGGTGCTGGCGGCAGGCATCTGGCTGGTCAGCCGAAGCTGGAAGATCGCGCTGGGATCGGTGCTGGCGCTGCTGGTGGTCGGCTATTTCGGCATGTGGGAGGACACGATGCGCACCATTGCCATGGTTGCGGTCTGCACCCTGATCGCCGTGGTGCTGGGCATCCCCGTCGGCATCCTCATGGCGCAGTCGAACCGGATGAATGCCATGGTGACGCCGATCCTGGACATGATGCAGACCATGCCCAGCTTCGTCTACCTGATCCCGGTGGTGATGATCTTTGGCCTGGGCAAGGTGCCGGGGCTGATCGCGGTGGTGATCTATGCCATCCCGCCGGTGATCCGGCTGACCAACCTGGGCATCCGGCAGGTGGCGCCCGACGTGCTGGAGGCGGCCGAGGCCTTCGGCTCGTCCAGTTGGCAAAAGCTGCGCGACGTGCAATTGCCGCTGGCCCTGCCGACGATCATGGCCGGGATCAACCAGACCATCATGATGAGTCTCGCCATGGTCGTCGTCGCCTCGATGATCGGGGTGCGCGGGTTGGGCCAGCCGGTGCTGCAGGCGATCAACCAGCAATATTTCACCATGGGGGTGATGAACGGCCTGGCCATCGTCGCCATCGCCATCATCATGGACCGCACCACGCAGGCCTACGGCAAGCGGCTGCAAAAGCACACGGAGGCCGGCAAATGAACAAGGCGGGCACGCATGACATCGAAATCCGCGATCTCTACAAGATCTTCGGCCCCGAGGCCGGGCAGCATGTCGAGGCGGTCAAGGCCGGGCTGACCAAGGCCGAGCTGAACGACCGCCACAACCATGTCCTGGGGTTGCAAGACATCAACCTGACCATCCCGCATGGCCGGATCACGGTCATCATGGGGCTGTCCGGCTCGGGCAAGTCGACGCTGATCCGGCATATCAACGGGCTGATCCAGCCGACGGCGGGGCAGGTGCTCTATGACGGCATGGACGTGGTGACCATGACCCCGACGCAATTGCGCGATTTCCGGCGGCAAAAGACGGCGATGGTGTTCCAGAAATTCGCGCTGTTGCCGCATCGCACGGTGCTGCGCAACGTGGCCTATGGGCTGGACATCCGCGGCATGGCCGAGGCCGAGGAGCGCGCGCGGCACTGGATCGACCGCGTCGGATTGCAGGGTTACGAGGATTATTATCCCCGCCAGCTTTCCGGCGGCATGCAGCAGCGCGTAGGCTTGGCGCGGGCGCTGGCCAACGATGCCGAGATCCTGCTGATGGACGAGGCGTTTTCGGCGCTGGACCCGCTGATCCGCATGGACATGCAGTCGATCCTGCTGGAATTGCAGCAGGAGTTGCGCAAGACCATCATCTTCATCACCCACGACCTGGACGAGGCGCTGCGGCTGGGCGACAAGATCGCGATTCTGCGCGACGGCGCGATGGAGCAGGTGGGCAACGGGCAGGAAATCGTCCTGCGCCCCGCCAATGCCTATATCGCCGAATTCGTGCGCGAGGTGAATCGGGGTCGCATCATCGAGGCGCGGACCATCGCCACGCCCGCCACTCAGGGCCGCGAACTGCCTGATTTCACCGTCAAGGCGCGCTCGAAGCTGGACCTGGTCGCGCGCCGCATGACCAAGGCCGGCATGTCCGAGGCGCAGGTCCGCGATGGGGAGGTGCTGGTCGGCACCATCGATCTGCCGGCCATCCTGGAGGCGATGGTCAACCCGGCGGATGCGGCGAGCGACGACTGAGGCCAGCCCGCATCATGCGCCCTCGCCGGCAATGGGGGATGGTCGCTGATCCCCCTGGCGCTGGCGTGGGCCGTGGATAGGGCGGCATGCCCCGGGATCAACCTTGCCCGGCTTGCCCTGCAGGCGACCGAGCCCGGTTCAACATGCAAATGCCGCCGACAAGCCAGCGGGCGCCACGGCACCAGCCAAGCGCCCGTTTTCGCGAATGTCCGGATGGATCGATTTGTTCCGGGAATTGGAGCCCGAACTGCTCGCCATCGAATTTTCCAAATGAAATCAATAGGAAATGGCGGAGAGGGTGGGATTCGAACCCACGGAACCCGTGAAGGCTCAACGGTTTTCGAGACCGCCCCGTTCGACCACTCCGGCACCTCTCCGCGCTTTTCGGGTGGTGGCGGCGATGTAGACGGGCGGGGGTTGAAGCGCAAGGGGCTTCGCGCCAAAACCGCGAAAAATTTCTCTTACGGGTGAATCATGGTCAGAAGACGCAGCACCAGCCGGATCGCGAACTCCAGGAGGCTGCAACCATGCCGCTGCTGATCGGACCGCTTGCCCATCCGCTTATCCGTGCCCGGCTTGCCCCCCAGGCGACCGAGGCCGGGTCGCTGCAAGCTGCGCTGATTGGCGGCGGGCTGGCCGGGATCGCGCCCGATGGCTGGCCCCGGCTTGCTGCGGGCGATGATCGCCTGCCGCTCTGGCAGGCCGACTGGACGCCCGCCCTGCGCCGCTATGCCGAGATCTTCGGGCTCGCCCCGCAGCATCACCAGGGGCAGGAGTTGCTGGGCCTGGGCGAGCCCGCGAGCGATGCGCCGCAATGGCAGTCGGAACTGGCCGCCGCGATCGCCGACCGGTTGCTGGGGCTGCCCGGGAATCGCCCGGCAGAGGCGATCCGCAAGCGCCTGCCGATGATCGCAAGCTGGGTGGCCTCGCGTCTGCGCGCCGAAATCGAGACGGCAAGCCTGCCGCATGTCGGGCCCGCGGCCATCGACCGGGTCAGGATCGATTCGGTCGAGGAACCCCATGCCGAGTATTTCTCGGTCGAGGCGATCCGGTTGAGCCAGCACCGCAACGACGGCGGCTGGACCGAGCCGCTTGCGCGCGCGGTCTTCGTCTCGGGCGACGCGACGGTGGTGCTGCCCTGGGATCCGGTGCGCGACCGGGTGATGCTGATCGACCAGATGCGGGCCGGGCCGCTGGCGCGCGGCGATGCGCAGCCCTGGCTCTACGAGACCGTGGCCGGCCGCGTCGATGCCGGCGAAACCCCGGAACAGGCCGCCCGGCGCGAGGCGGTCGAGGAGACGGGCATCGCCCTTTTGCAACTCTTCCCGGCGCCGCACAACTATCCCAGCCCCGGGGCCGTGGCGGAATACCTCTATCTTTATGTCGGCATCGCCGACCTGCCGGACGACAGCGCCGGGCTTGGCGGGCTTGCGACCGAGGACGAGGACATCCGCTCGCATCTGGTCCCGCGGGCCGAACTGACCCGCATGGCGCTGGCGGGCGAGATCCGCAACGGGCCGCTTCTGAATCTCGCGCTGTGGCTGGAATTGCGCCACCACGAAATCCGCCGCGAACTGGGGCAGGGGACCGAGACCGCCCTGGCGGGGTTGCCGCCATCGGTCGGCGGCGTGTAAACCGGGCGGGAACATCCTGCGAAAGGCCAAGCCCATGCGCATCTGCCCCGACCTCGCCTCTGCCATCGGCAATACCCCCCTGATCCGGCTGCGCCGCGCCTCGGAAGAGACCGGCTGCGAGATCCTGGGCAAGGCCGAGTTCATGAATCCGGGCCAGTCGGTCAAGGATCGCGCCGCGCTCTACATCATCAAGGACGCGGTGGCGCGGGGCGAGTTGAAGCCGGGCGGCACAATCGTCGAGGGCACGGCGGGCAATACCGGCATCGGCCTGGCGCTGGTCGGCGCCTCGATGGGCTTCCGCTCGGTCATCGTCATCCCCGAGACGCAGAGCCAGGAGAAAAAGGACATGCTGCGCCTCGCGGGGGCCGAACTGGTCGAGGTGCCGGCGCAGCCCTACAAGAACCCCAACAACTATGTGCGCTATTCCGGCCGCCTGGCCGAGGAACTGGCCAGGACCGAGCCGAACGGCGCCATCTGGGCCAACCAGTTCGACAATGTCGCCAACCGCGAGGCGCATCTGCACACCACCGGCCCCGAGATCTGGGAACAGACCGGCGGCCGCGTGGACGGCTTCATCTGCGCCGTCGGCTCGGGCGGGACGCTGGCGGGCGTCGCCATGGCGCTGCAGCCCAAGGGCGTGAAGATGGGGCTGGCCGATCCCGAGGGCGCGGCGCTTTACAGCTTCTATACCGAAGGCAAGTTCGAATCGCCCGGCTCCTCCATCACCGAGGGCATCGGCCAGGGCCGGATCACCGCCAACCTGGAAGGCTTCACCCCGGATTTCGCCTATCGCATTTCGGATGCCGAGGCGCTGCCGGTGATCTTCGACCTGCTGGAATACGAGGGGCTGTGCCTTGGCGGCTCGTCGGGGGTGAACGTCGCCGGCGCGATCCGCATGGCAAGGGACATGGGCCCCGGTCACACCATCGTGACGGTGCTTTGCGACTATGGCACGCGTTACCAGACCAAGCTCTTCAACCCCGACTTCCTGCGGGCCAAGGGCCTGCCGGTGCCGGAATGGATGACGCGCAAGCCGGCGGACCTGCCCGAGGTTTACGAGGACTGATCCGAACCATGCCCCGCCTCGCCGCGCTGTCCCGGCTCGCATCGCTGATCCTGGTGCTGTTTCTGGCGCTGAACCTGCCTGCCCTTGCCCAGCAAGAGCAGGAGGCGCCGGATCTTGCCGCCTGGGACAAGCTGGCCGAGCAGGCCGAGCAGATCGTGGCATCGGGCTCGGCCAACGATGTCCGCTTGCAGGCCATCCGCGAAGAGGTGGTGAAATGGCGCGAGCGGCTGAAGGCGGGGCAGGGTATCAACGCCACCCGCATCGCCACGCTCAAGGACCAGATCGCCGCGCTGGGGACACCCCCTGCCGAGGGCCAGACCGAGCCCGAGGAGATCGCCGCCCGCCGCAAGGAACTGAACGAGCAGCTTGCCACGTTGCAGGCACCGGGCTTGCAGGCGGTCGAAGCCTATGGCCGCGCCGACGGCATCGTCGCCCAGATCGACCAGACCCTGCGCGCCCGCCAGACCTTTGCGCTGATCCGCAAGACGCCCACGCCGCTGAACCCGGCGAACTGGGGACCGGCCATGGCCGAAGCGGGCCATGTCGCCGGACAGATCTATGCCGAGGCGCGGGCGCGCTGGGACGGCACCGGCGGCATGTCCGGCTTTACCCAGCGCCTGCCGCTGATCGGGGGTTTCCTGCTGGTGGCGCTGATCCTGCTGTCGCGGGGCCGGCACTGGATCGATTCGCTGCCCTCTCGGCTGTCGGCGCGGGCCAGCGAGCGGTCGCGCGCGGCGCTGATCTTCGGCGTCTCGCTGGGCCAGATCGCCATCCCGCTGATCGGCGTGATCCTGTTCGCGGCGGCGCTGGCCTCGACCGACCTGCTCGACGACTGGGGCCTGCCGCTTCTGCGCTCGGTGCCGGCGGCGGGGCTGTCCTTCTTTGGCGGCATCTGGCTTGGGCGGCAGCTGTTCCCGGCCGCCGATACCGCCGTCCAGCCGCCCCTGCCGATGGACGAGGAGCGCCGTGCCAAGGCACGTTTCCGCGTCACGCTGCTGGCTTCGGCGTTGGCGCTGCACCAGCTTTTCGCCCGCTCGATCCTGCCGCTTTCCGGCTTCAACAGCCAGAACGACAGCGGCACCGTGCCCCAGCGCCTCAGCGAGGCTTCGGCCGGGGTCTGGCACTTCCTGCTGATCCTGTTCGGGGCCTTCTGCCTGTTCAGGCTGTGCAACCTGCTGCGCGGGCTGCGCCCCGCCGAAGCGGCCGATACGCCCGATTACCGCGTCCGCGTGGTAAGCTTTCTGGCCATGACGGGGCGGCTGGCGGCGCTTGTCGCGCCGGTGCTGGTGGCGGTGGGCTATGTCACGGCGGGCAATGCGCTGCTCTGGGCGCTGGTGCTGACGCTGGCGCTGGTCGGGCTGCTGGTCATCCTGCAGGATTTCATCGCCGATCTTTATGCCCTGGCCAAGGGCGGCGACCAGTCGGCGCGGGATGCGCTGATGCCGGTGCTGATCGGATTCGCGCTGATCCTGCTGTCGCTGCCGCTTTTCGCGCTGATCTGGGGCGCGCGCGCCAGCGACCTGGCCGAGGCCTGGACCAAGGCGCAGCAGGGCTTTTCCTTCGGCGGCGTGCGGCTGTCGCCCATGGCGATGCTGACTTTCCTGATCGTCTTTGCCGCCGGCTATTTCCTGACCAATTTCGTGCAGGGGGCATTCCGCAGCTCGATCCTGCCCAAGACGAAACTGGACTCGGGCGGGCAGAACGCGGTCGCCTCGATGATCGGTTATGTCGGGCTGGCGCTGGCGGCGGTCTTTGCCGTCACCTCGGCCGGGATCGACCTGACCTCGCTGGCCTTCGTCGCCGGTGCGCTTTCCGTCGGCATCGGTTTCGGCATGCAGCAGGTGGTGTCGAACTTCGTCTCGGGCATCATCCTGCTGGTCGAGCGTCCCATCGCCGTCGGCGATTGGATCGAGGTCGGCGGCCAGCAGGGCGTCGTCAAGAAGATGGCGGTGCGCGCCACGCAGATCCAGACCTTCGACCGCACCCAGGTGATCGTGCCGAACTCGAACCTGATCACCCAGCCGGTCACGAACTGGACGCGCGGCAGCCTGTCGGGCCGGATCATCGTGCCGGTCACCGTCTCGCATGGTTCGGACAGCCGCAAGGTCGCCGAGCTGCTGCGCGAGATCGCCGAGGATCAGCCCACGGTGCTGATCAACCCGGCGCCCGCCGTGCTGTTGCGCAGCATCACCGCCGACGGGCTGAACTTCGAACTGCGCGCCGTGCTGTCGGACATCAACGGCGGGTCCGGGGTTTCGTCCGAGATCAACCACCAGATCCTCGAACGCTTTGCGGCGGCCGGCATCGTCCTGCCGGGCAGCACCCGCCCCTCGCGCGACATCTACCTGCATGGCGAGGCCGACATGCCCGCGCCGGCGCCGAAACCCGTGCCCGCCGCGGCAGCTGATCCGCGCAAGACCACGCCGCAGGAGGCCGAGACGCATGACAGTGGCGAATTCGGTCCCGCCGGCATGCAGGACGACGATGGAGGCCGCGCATGACTTCACCCGAGGAGCCGCGCTTCCTGGCTGCCATCCCCGTCCTGCGCAGCTTCGACGAGGGCAAGGCGCGGGAATTCTACTGCGGCTTCCTGGGCTTCTCGGTCACGTTCCAGCACCGTTTCGCACCCGGCCTGCCGCTTTACTTCGAGGTCGAGCGCGCCGGGCTGAGGTTGCACCTGTCCGAGCATCATGGCGATGCCTGCCCGGGTGCCACGGTCTTCGTGCCGATGCGGGGTGTCGCGGCCTTCCATGCGGAGCTGAGCGCGCGGCGCTACGCCTCCAACCGGCCGGGTCTTGAAGAGCTGCCCTGGGGCATGCAGGTCGAGGTGATCGACCCGTTCGGCAACAGGATCCGCTTTTGCGAAAGGCCGGGCGAAGGCTAGCGGCGCAGGCCGCTGGCCGGCTCCTGCTCGGGCAGGCCCTCTTGCGACAGCATGATCGCGACCGGGCGCAGCCAGGGGATCTGGGCGCAGACGATCATGATCGCCACCATGATCGGCACGGCCAGGAACGTGCCGGCGATGCCCCAGACCACGCCCCAGAACGCCAGCGACAGCACGATCCCGAACGAGGACAGCCGCAGCGTCTGCCCCAGCAGCATCGGGTCGAACACGTTGCCGATGATGAACTGCACCGCCACGGTCAGCCCGCCCACGGTCAGCGTCACCGTCGGATCGCCGGTCTGCGCCAGCACCATGGCGATGGTGATGACCGTGGCCGCGATCGAGCCCAGCGTCGGGATGAAGTTCAGGATGAAGGTCAGCATGGCCACCGCCCCGGCCAGTTCCAGCCCCTGCACCCGGAAGATCGTCCAGATCAACCCTGCCGTGACCGCGCTGATCGCCGCCTTGACCACCAGATAGCGGTTCACCCGGCGCATGATCTTGTGGACCGTCTCCAGCACCTGCCGGGCCTGGTCCGGGTCGCCGGTCAGGCGCTCGATCTTGATCGGGAACCAGATCCGTTCGCTGAACATGAAGCCGACGAAGGTCAGGATCAGCACCGAGCCCGAGATCAGGTTCGAGGCCTGCGCCGCCGCCGAGCGTATCCAGCCGGCGAAATCTATGCTGGCCATGAAGGTGCCGATCGCCTCCTGCACGTTCGGCCCCCAGCGTTGGCTGAGCCGCGCCAGTGCCGCCTGCGCCCGGTCGGCATAGACGATCGAGGTCGAGACCACCTCGTTCACCTGCGCCACCAACGCCGTCGCGGCCCAAAGCAGGCCGACTGCGATGGCGATCAGCGCCAGCGTCGTCGCCAGCCAGTTCGGCACCTTCAGCCGGGCAAAGGCCGAAATCGCGTCGCTGGTCAGCGAGAAGATGATGATGGCCAGCACCAGGCAGATCAGGATGAAGCGCGCCTGCACCAGCAGGAACAGGATCAGGCCAAAGGCGATCACGCCCAGAAAGCCGGTCTGCAACCGCTCGCTCAGATGCGAGTCCCGCCCGTCCAATCGCGTCCCCTCATGCTGCGGCCCGTGCGGGCGGCGGGGTGCGTCATGCGCACCCCGGTCCCGGCTCAGGCTTCGGCCTCATCCTCGCCATTCTCGGCGATGCGGGCAACAGAAACCACCTCTTCGCCCGGCGCCGTGTTGAAGACGCGCACGCCGCCGGCGGAACGCGAGCGGAAGCTGATGCCGTCGACAGGCACCCGGATCGACTGGCCGGTCGAGGTGGCCAGCATGATCTGGTCGTCGCGATCCACCGGGAAGCTGGCGACCAGCGGCCCGCCGCGCATTGCCTTGTCCATGGCCATGACGCCCTGGCCGCCGCGGCCGCGCACCGGATAGTCGTGCGACGAGCTGATCTTGCCCGCACCGCGCGCGGTGATGGTCAGGATCAGATCCTCGGCCGCCGACATCTCGGCATAGCGCTCCTGGCTGATCGCGGCCTCGACGACGTTGTCCTCGTCCTCGTCTGCCTCGGCGCCGTCGTCCAGTGCGCCCTCGACGGCGCGGCGCATCTTCAGATAGGCGGCGCGCTCGCCGGCATCGGCCTCGAAATGCCGGATGATCGACATGCTGACCACGCGGTCGCCGGATGCCAGGCGGATGCCGCGCACGCCGGTCGAATCGCGACCCTTGAACACCCGCACATCGGTGGTCTGGAAGCGGATCGCACGGCCGGCGGCGGTGAACAGCATCACGTCGTCGCTTTCGGTCGCCATGCGCGCGCCGATCAGTTCGACCCCTTCGGGCAGCTTCATGGCGATCTTGCCGTTACGCATGACATTGGCGAAATCGGACAGCGCGTTGCGGCGCACGTCGCCCTCCGAGGTCGAGAAGATCACCTGGTAGCCGTCCCACTCGCTTTGCGGCGCATCGACCGGCATCAGCGCGGCGATGGAAACGCCGGACCCGATCGGCAGGATGTTGACGATGGCCTTGCCCTTGGCGGTGCGCCCGCCCAGCGGCAGCCGCCAGGTCTTGAGCCGGTAGACCATGCCGTCGGTGGTGAAGAACAGGAGCTCGGTATGGGTATTGGCGACGAACAGGGTGGTGACCACGTCGTCCTCTTTCGTGGCCATGCCCGACAGGCCCTTGCCGCCGCGCCGCTGGGCGCGGAACTCGGCCAGCGCCGTGCGCTTGATATAGCCGCCCGAGGTGATGGTGACGACCATGTCCTCGCGCTCGATCAGGTCCTCGTCGTCCAGGTCGCCGGCCCAGTCTGTGATTTCGGTCCGGCGCGGCACGGCGAACAGGTTCTTCACCTCGCGCAGTTCGTCCGAGATGATGCCCATGATCCGCTCGCGCGAGGCAAGGATCGCCAGGAATTCCCGGATCGCCTCGGCCAGCGATTTCAGCTCGTCGGTGACCTCCTGCACGCCCAGCTGGGTCAGGCGCTGCAGGCGCAGTTCCAGGATGGCGCGGGCCTGGGTCTCGGACAGGTTGTAGGTGCCGTCCTCGTTCACCGGATGCAGCGGATCGTCGATCAGCTTCAGATATTCCACGATCTCATGCGCCGGCCAGCGCCGGGTCATCAGCCGCTCACGCGCCTCGGCGGCGTCTGCCGAGGAGCGGATGGTCGCCACTACCTCGTCGACATTCGAGACCGCCACGGCGAGGCCGCACAGCACATGCGCGCGCTCACGCGCCTTGCGCAATTCGTAAGCGGTGCGGCGGGCGACGACTTCCTCGCGGAAAGTCAGGAAATGGGTCAGGAAGTCGCGCAGCGTCAGTTGCTCGGGCCGGCCGCCGTTCAGCGCCAGCATGTTGGCGCCGAAGCTGGTCTGCATGGGGGTAAAGCGGAACAGCTGGTTCAGCACCACCTCGGCGGTGGCGTCGCGTTTCAGCTCGATCACCACCCGCACGCCGACGCGGTCGGATTCGTCCTGCACATGGGCGATGCCCTCGATGCGCTTTTCCTTGGCCAGCTCGGCGATCTTCTCGATCAGGCTGGCCTTGTTCACCTGAAAGGGGATCTCGTCCAGGATGATGGCCTGGCGGCCGGCGCGGGTCTCCTCGATCCGGGTCTTGGCCCGCACGATGATGCTGCCGCGCCCTTCCAGGTAGGCCTTGCGCGCCCCCGAGCGGCCCAGGATGATGCCGCCGGTGGGGAAATCCGGGCCGGGCACGATCTCCAGCAGCCGTTCGGTCGGCAGGTCCGGGTCCTCGATCAGCGCCAGCGTGGCGTCCACCACCTCGCCCAGGTTGTGCGGCGGGATGTTGGTCGCCATGCCGACGGCGATGCCGCCGGCGCCGTTGACCAGCATGTTCGGGAAGCGTGCCGGCAATACGGTCGGCTCGCGGTCCTTGCCGTCGTAGTTGTCCTGGAATTCGACGGTGTCCTTGTCGATGTCCATCAGCAGATAGGCCGAGGGCTTGTCCATCCGCACCTCGGTATAGCGCATGGCCGCCGGGCTGTCGCCGTCCATGCTGCCGAAGTTGCCCTGGCCGTCCAGGAGCGGCAGGGACATGGAAAAGTCCTGCGCCATCCGCACCAGCGCGTCGTAGATCGAGGCGTCGCCATGCGGGTGATACTTACCCATGGTGTCGCCGACCGGGCGGGCCGACTTGCGATAGGGCTTGTCATGCGTGTTGCCGGTTTCGTGCATGGCGAAGAGCACGCGGCGATGCACCGGCTTCAGCCCGTCGCGCAGGTCGGGAATCGCCCGGCTGACGATGACCGACATGGCATAGTCGAGATAGGACGAGCGCATCTCGTGCGCGATGTCGATCACCGGGCCGTCGTGATGCATCACGGCGCGCTCCGATCCGCCGTTCTCGGGGGTATCGTCGTCGTTTTCAGGGATGTCAGCCACGGGGGAAACCTCAAGATCTTGTTGGGCATGGGTCTATCCCATACCCGCCTTGGGTGCAATCTTGACGGGCCGGTGCGTGGCGGGAAATCCGGCCTCAGGCCAATCCGGCCTCGCGCCTGCGGCCGCGGACCGAGGCCAGCCACAGCGCCGAGAGCCCGGCAGAGAGGATCGCGTTCCAGCCCGCCATGGAAATGCCGAACAGGCTCCAGGCCACCTCGTCGCAGCGCACGACCGGCGCCTTTTCCAGCGCCGCCATCAGGTCCTGCGTGGACATGGTGGCAAGCCCCGAGACCCCGCCCGAGCAATGCTGCGGCCCCAGCCACAGCTTCAACTCGACCCCGGCGTGATAGATGGCAAGGCCGGTGGCGCAAAGCGCGGCGATCAGCCCCAGCGCCGCCAGCCAGCGCTTCCAGCCGAAAAACCAGATCAGCCCGCCGATGATCGCGGCCACGAGATGCGGCCAGCGTTGCAGGATGCAGAGCTCGCAGGGCGCATAGCCGAGGCTCTGGAAGGTCAGCGCGGCGACCAGCAGCGCGGCGGAACCCGCGCCGGCGGTCACGGCGATATGCTTGCTCGAAAATCCGTTCATGGCTTCCGGTTAGGACCGCGCATGGCGGCGGGCAAGTGCCAATCGCGTGAACTCAATGCGGCTTCCAGGTGACGACGCGGTAGAGATAGATCGCCACCACCGCGATCACCACCAGCTTGGACAGCGGATCGACGTAATCCGCGACCAGCGCATAGTTTTCATGCAGCATCAGCCCGGCAAAGGTCAGCACCCCGGTCCAGAGCGCGCTGCCGATCACCGTGTAAAGCAGGAACTTCCACATCGGCATGCGGGCGAGCCCGGCGGGAACCGAGATCAGCGTGCGAATGGCCGGAATCATGCGGCCGAAGAACACCGCCATGGCACCGTGGCGCTGGAACCATTCATGCGCCGCGTCGATGTCCGAGGGCGAAAGCGTGAGCAGCCGGCCATGCCGGGCGGCGAAACGCTTCAGCCGCTCCTCGCCGAACCACAGGCCGATGTAATACCACATCAAGGTGCCCAGCACCGAGCCGATGGTGCCCACGACGATGGTCAGGGTCAGCGACAGCCGCCCGCTGCCGGCAAGAAAGCCGGCCAGCGGCATGATCACCTCGGAGGGGATGGGGGGAAAGACGTTCTCGGCCACCATGAGCATCAGCACGCCCAGATAGCCCCAGCCTTCGATCGTCGAAACCACCCAGTCGAACATGTCCGCCCCTTTCGTTTCGCGACGTGCTGCGGGCTGGGACCGGAACTGTCAACCCTGCGCAGGTGTTGCGCCCTGCCGGGGTTGCGGTAACCTTGGCGTGAAGGGCCGGATCATGGCGGAGGGGGTGGCGGATGGAGTGGCGGGGCAGACGGGGCAGCCGGAATGTCGAGGACCGGCGCGGCATGGGCCGGGCGGCCGGCGCGGGCGGCATGGGTGTCGTCGGCGTGCTGGTGGTTCTGGCGGTGGGTTATTTCTTCGGCATCGACATCTCGCCCATCGTCGGCGCCATCGACGATGGCGGCCGGCAGGGAGAACCGCGGGCGCTTACGCAGGTAGAGCAGGAGATCGGCCAGTTCGTTTCGGTCGTGCTGGCCGATACCGAGGAGGTCTGGGCCGGCGTGCTGCCCGGCCAGGCCGGGACGCGCTATCAGGATCCGGGGCTGGTGCTGTTCTCGGGCGCGGTGCAATCGGCCTGCGGCGGTGCTTCGGCGGCGATGGGGCCGTTCTATTGTCCGAACGACCGCAAGATCTACCTGGACACGGATTTCTTCCGCACGATGGCCGGCAAGATGGGGGCAGGGGGCGATTTCGCCTATGCTTATGTCATTGCCCATGAGGTCGGGCATCATGTGCAGAACCTGCTGGGCACGCTTTCCGAGGTGAACGGGCTGCGCGCCCGCGTCAGCCAGCGCGATTCGAACCGGCTGTCGGTGCTGACCGAATTGCAGGCGGATTGCTATGCCGGGATCTGGGCAAGGCAGGCGAGCGAGCAGTTCGGCAGCATCGAGGAGGGCGATATCGACGAGGCGATCAACGCGGCTGCTGCGGTGGGCGACGACACGCTGATGGAAAGCGCCGGCCGGGCGGTGGTGCCCGACGCCTTTACCCATGGCTCGGCCGCCGAGCGCCAGACCTGGTTCAAGCGCGGCTTCGCCTCGGGGCAGATGGGGCAATGCGACACGTTCGGGGCCGCGGGGATGTAGGGCGGCTACGGTGGCGCGTGTGGCGCGGTCGCATGAGTATTTGCAGAACGAAGAAGCGCGGGGGTGCCCGAATCGGACCGGCCGGCGCGAGCGGTTGCGGGCGCGGGAGTATTTGGGAAACGGTGAATGGGTGGGGCGGCGCCCGGAACGATTCGCCGGCCCGTCGCGGTTCAGGGGCGTTGCAGCCGCAGGCCTTGCGGGCGTTCGGTCGTGGCCCAGTCGGGCCAGAGGCCGAAATGTTCGAGCCCGGCGAGCAGCAACCCCAGCGCGATGATGCCGAGCACCAGCTTGACCATCCTGGCGCTTGGCGGGTTGCGCGCCCAGCGAGAGGCCCGGATCAGCCAGATGAGGTTGTTCATGCGCCCGTTCCTTTGCTAGTGCTGCCCCGAAACCGAACACGCCCCGGGACGACGACCTCTTGCCTCAGCACAGCGACAGCCGAATCCTGCCCTATACCGCCGACCAGATGTATGCGCTGGTGGCCGATATCGAAAGATACCCCGAGTTCCTGCCCTGGAACACCGCCGCCCGCATCCGCTCGCGCCGGCCGGGCGCCTCGGGCAGCGAGGTGGTCGAGGCCGATCTGGTCATCAGCTTCAAGGTCTTTCGCGAACGCTTTGGCTCGCGCGTGACGCTGTGGCCCGAGACGAAGCGCATCGATACCGAATATCTGGATGGTCCCTTCAAGTATCTGCGCAGCGGCTGGAGTTTCGCCGACCTGCCGGAGGGCGGCTGCAAGGTCGATTTCTTCGTCGATTTCGAATTCCGCAACGCCATCCTGGGCAAGGTGATCGGCGTGGTCTTCGGCGAGGCGATGATGCGCATCGTCCGCGCCTTCGAGGACCGGGCGAGGGCGCTTTACGGCGCCTGACGCGCGGCCTGCCAGATCGCCTGATCGGTGGCCAGCGCGTCGCGCAGCCGCGCCTCGGCCTCTGGCGGCAGGTCCGTCGCGGCGGGCGGCGAGACGTTGCTGCGCTGCAGCCTGATCGCGGTTCCCAGCCGTTGCGACAGGAAGTCGATCAATGCCGGCATCGCCTCGTAGCGGAAGAGGTGATCGACGGCGATCTTGCCGTCATGGCCGGCCAGGAACTCGGATTGCCGGCCAAGCCGGGCGTAGGCAGGGCGGTCGCCGGGGTGCAGGTAGTCATCCACGAAACGCGCGAAGCTGACCCGGGCGGTGCTGTTCGGATGGCCGATCAGCTCGTCGCGGGCCCGGAAGCGATACCAGCTGCGCAGCCAGTCCAGCGGCTCGCGGATCACCGCCACCGTTTCGAACTCGGGCCCGCCCAGCGGGGCGAGCAGCGGCCGGATGCGGTTCTGATACTGCCGCAGGTTCAGGTGCTTGATCTCGGGCCGGGTGCGAAAGACGATCTCGGCCCTGGGCGCCAGGGCCTGCTCCAGCGCCGTGGTCCCGGTCTTGGGCACCGACAGAAGCACGATGCGGGGTTGGAGAAAGATCAGCATGAGCGGGCCCTGGATGCGGCGGCATGCCTGCCGATTAGCGGTCCGCATCCGGGCTGGCAAGGCGGGCCGCGGTCCGGCCCGCCTGCTGCGGCATCAGATCACGCCGAAGGCGCGCATCGGTTCGGCCACGCGGATGAAGCCGGCGATGTTGGCGCCGATGACATAGTCGCCCGGAGCGCCGAATTCCTCGGCCGTGCTGTAGCAGCTGTCATGGATGTCGCGCATGATCTCGGCCAGCTTGGCCTCGGTCTTTTCGAAGCTCCAGCGGTCGCGCGAGGCGTTCTGCTGCATCTCCAGCGCCGAGGTGGCGACGCCGCCCGCATTCGCCGCCTTGCCGGGGCCGAACTTGACGCCGGCCTGCTGGAAGGCCCGAATCGCCTCGGGGGTGCAGGGCATGTTCGCGCCCTCGCCGACCGCCGTGACGCCGTTCTTGACCAGTTTCGCGGCATCCTTGCCGGTCAGCTCGTTCTGCGTGGCCGAGGGCATGGCGACCTCGCAGGCCACGTCCCAGATCGAGCCCTCGCCCGATTTGACGAAATAGGCGCCGTTGCCTTCGCCCTTCATGCGGACATATTGCGAAATGCGGCCGCGGCGCACCTCCTTGATTTCCTTGACCAGCGCCAGGTCGATGCCGGCCTCGTCCACGATATAGCCCGAGCTGTCCGAGCAGGCGATGACCTTGCCGCCGAATTCCTGCACCTTCTCGATGGTGTAGATGGCGACGTTGCCCGAGCCCGAGACCACGACCGTCTTGCCGTCGAAATCGGTGCCGCCGGTCTTGAGCATGGCCTGGGTGAAATAGGTGTTGCCGTAGCCGGTCGCCTCCTTGCGGGCCAGCGAGCCGCCGTAGAACAGCCCCTTGCCGGTCAGCACGCCCGCCTCGTAGCGGTTGGTCAGGCGCTTGTATTGGCCGAACATGTAGCCGATCTCGCGCGCGCCGACGCCGATGTCGCCCGCGGGCACGTCGGTATATTCGCCCAGGTGACGGTAGAGCTCGGTCATGAAGCTTTGGCAAAAGCGCATGATCTCGCCGTCCGAGCGGCCCTTGGGATCGAAGTCCGAGCCGCCCTTGCCGCCGCCGATGGGCAGGCCGGTCAGCGCGTTCTTGAAGATCTGCTCGAAGCCGAGGAACTTGATGATGCCCACGTTCACCGACGGGTGGAAGCGCAGCCCGCCCTTGTAGGGGCCCATGGCCGAAGAGAACTGCACCCGGAAGCCGCGATTGATCTGCACGCGGCCCTTGTCGTCGGTCCACGGCACGCGGAAGATGATCTGGCGCTCGGGTTCGCAGATGCGTTCGATCAGCGCGTCCTCAAGGTAGTCCGGGCGCTTGGCGACGACGCGGCCAAGGCTTTCCAGCACCTCGCGCACGGCCTGATGGAACTCGGGCTCGCCTGCGTTGCGGCGGACCACCTCCTCATAGATGGGGGCAAGTTTGTCGTCGATCTGCGGCATGTCGCGGAATCCTTCCCTTGGGGTCGGACGGCTCCTTAGCTCAAGGTTCAGGCAGTTTGAATGGGCAAAGAGCAATATTTGGGCAAAATGCCGCAGTTTTTGGCGGAATGTCGGGACCGAGGCCGCGAAAATCCATGAAAATCAGCGGATAGTGCGATCTTTTTCTGCCCGATCCCAAGGCAGCGGGCGGTGCTGCGACAAAAAAGACCGCCCGGCACCTCCTCGCGCCGGGCGGTCCGCATGCGCCGGGGCCGGGGTCAGCGGCGCCCCGCCTCCAGCGCGTCCTCGAAGGTGCGCAGGCCCGTGACCGGCGCCTGGACCAGCACCGCCATGTTGCCGGGCTTGTGTTCGTTGCGCAGCATCTTCAGATGCGCCTGCGGGATTTCGGCCCAGGGAAAGACCTCGGACATGCAGGGGTCGATGCGGCGTTCCAGCATCAGCTTGTTGGCGGCGCTGGCCTGTTTCAGATGTGCGAAATGGCTGCCCTGCAGGCGCTTCTGGTGCATCCACATGTAGCGCACGTCGAAGGTGCAGTTGAAGCCCGAGGTGCCGGCGCAGATCACCACCATGCCGCCCTTCTTGCAGACCAGCGTCGAGACGGGGAAGGTGGCCTCGCCCGGGTGCTCGAAGACGATGTCGACATTCACGCCCTTGCCGGTGATGTCCCAGATCGCCTTGCCGAACTTGCGCGCCTCGGTGAACCACTCCTTGTATTCGGGGGTGTTCACCCTGGGCAATTGCCCCCAGCACTTGAAGTCCTTGCGGTTGATCACACCCTTGGCGCCCAGGCTCATCACGAATTCGCGCTTGTCCTCGTCGCTGATGACGCCGATGGCATTGGCGCCCGCCGCGTTGATCAGCTGGATCGCAAAGCTGCCCAGCCCGCCCGAGGCGCCCCAGACCAGCACGTTCATGCCCGGCTTCAGCTCATGCGGCTCGTGTCCGAACAGCATCCGGTAGGCGGTGGCCAATGTCAGCGTGTAGCAGGCCGATTCCTCCCAGGTCAGGTGGCGCGGGCGCTTCATCAGCTGCTGGGCCTGCACGCGGGTGAACTGGGCGAAGCTGCCGTCCGGCGTCTCATAGCCCCAGATGCGCTGGCTGGGCGAATACATCGGGTCGCCGCCGTTGCATTCCTCGTCGTTGCCGTCGTCCTGGTTGCAATGGATGACGACCTCGTCGCCGACCTTCCAGTTCTTGACCTTGTCGCCCACCGCCCAGACGATGCCCGAGGCGTCCGAGCCGGCGATGTGATAGGGCGCACCGTGGCCGTCGAAGGGGCTGATCGGCACGCCCAGGCCCGCCCAGATGCCGTTGTAGTTGACGCCCGCCGCCATCACCAGGACCAGCACCTCGTTGCTGTCGATCGGCGGCGTCTCGACCACCTCGACCTGCATGGCCTTGTCCGGCTCGCCATGGCGTTCGCGGCGGATGGCCCAAGCGTACATCTGCTTGGGCACATAGCCCAGAGGCGGCATCTCGCCGATCTCGTAGAGATCCTTTTCCGGCGCGTCATAGGGCGCGATCGGGGTCGGTTGATCCAGGGCCATGTCACATTCCTCTCTTGCCGCGTTTCTTGCGCCCGGGGTTTCCGCCGCAGCGCAGAATCAGCGCGGGTTGCTGAGCCGGTTGTAAGGTCGCTTGCGCAACATTGCAATATTACAGATGCAGAAATTGTAATAATCTGTCGTAACGGATTTGCGAGCGCCGCGATGCAGCGCAAGCTTGCCGGCAGCGCCGCCTATCCCGCCAGATGCCGCGCCAGGAAGGCGGCGAGCTGCCCCCGCGTCCTTGTGCTGGCAAAGCCGACGCTGCCATGACCTTCATCCGGCAGCAGGGCGAAATCGACCGGCGCCTCGGGGTCGATCTCCTGCCAGGCCTCGCGCAGGCGGCGCGCCTGTCCCGGGGGCACGATGCGGTCGCGCGCCCCATGCCGGATCAACAGCGGCGGCAGGGCGGTGCCGGGGCGCATGGCGCGCAGCCGGCCCACGGGCGACAGCGCCGTCGCCTCGGCGCGGCGTTGGCCCACGGCATAGCCGACCAGCAGCGATTCGGCGCTTTTCGGCGAATCGGCCGGCAGCCGCGTCGGCTTGCCGTCCATGCGCGCCATATCCGCATCCATGCTGCCGAAATCCATCGGCCCATAGAAATCGACCACCGCTCGCGGCGGCCTGCCGTCCTGCACCAGCGTCAGTGCCGCGGATACAGCCATGAACGCCCCGGCCGAACGACCGCCAAGGGCCATCCGGCCCGGCGCCAGGCCCAGATCCGGCCCGTGGCGGTTCAGAAAGGCTGCGGCGGCCAGAACGTCCTGCTCCTGCGCGGGCCAGCGTGCCTGATTCGACAGCCGGTAATTCATCCGCACCACGGCGATGCCGCTTTCGCCAAGCTGCGGCGGCACCGGCAGCAGCCGCTTGTCGCCGGCGCGGAATCCGCCGCCATGCAGGTCGAGCAGCCAGGGAAACGGCCCGTCGCCCCGCGGGAGGTGGATGTCCAGCAGGTTGCGGGGCGAGCTGTCCGAATAGGCCAGATCCAGCAGTTCCTGCCGCGCCACCACCGGTCCGGCGGCCAGCGCGGCCAGGATCGCAAGGGTCGAGCGGCGGGTCAGCGCCATGCGGACGGTCCGTATCCTTGTCGGTTGCGCCAAGGCTAACATTCGTCCCGCCCTGCGCCAATGCTGCATATGCATTGCCGGGCCTCAGCCGGTCTTTCCCCGGCGGTTCTGCTGGTTTCCAGGGCATTGCCCATGAATGGCGCGCGGCCGTCACCTCGCGGCCTCTCTGCGATGCGGCGAATTGACCGGGCATGATTGTTACGCTATCGGTTTGTCAGTCGTAATATTGTTGCGAGGACAAATCGTGGCCGAGAAAGACAAACCCTGGCTTTTCCGCACCTATGCGGGCCATTCGACCGCCGAGAAATCCAACGCACTTTATCGGGGCAACCTCGCCAAGGGGCAGACCGGCCTGTCGGTGGCCTTCGACCTGCCGACCCAGACCGGCTATGACAGCGACCATGTGCTGGCGCGGGGCGAGGTCGGCAAGGTCGGGGTGCCGATCTGCCATCTGGGCGACATGCGGATGCTCTTCGACCGGATCCCGCTTGAACAGATGAACACCTCGATGACCATCAATGCGACGGCGCCCTGGCTCTTGTCGCTCTATATCGCCGTGGCCGAGGAGCAGGGGGCCGACATCGCCAGGTTGCAAGGCACGGTGCAGAACGACATCATCAAGGAATACCTGTCGCGCGGGACCTATATCTGCCCGCCCAAGCCCTCGCTGCGCATGATCACCGACGTCGCGGCCTATACGGCGAAGCATCTGCCGAAGTGGAACCCGATGAACGTCTGCTCCTACCACCTGCAAGAGGCGGGGGCGACGCCCGAGCAGGAACTGGCCTATGCGCTGGCCACCGGCATCGCGGTGCTGGACGACCTCAAGGACAAGGTCGAGCCACAGGACTTTCCGGCCATGGTCGGCCGCATCAGCTTCTTCGTGAACGCCGGTATCCGCTTCGTGACCGAGCTGTGCAAGATGCGCGCCTTCACTGAGCTGTGGGACGAGATCTGCCGCGAGCGCTACGGAATCGAGGAAGAGAAATTCCGCCGCTTCCGCTATGGCGTGCAGGTGAACAGCCTGGGCCTGACCGAGCAGCAGCCGGAAAACAACGTCTATCGCATCCTGCTGGAGATGCTGGCGGTCACGCTGTCCAGGAACGCCCGCGCCCGCGCCGTGCAACTGCCGGCCTGGAACGAGGCCCTGGGCCTGCCGCGGCCCTGGGACCAGCAATGGTCGCTGCGCATGCAGCAGATCGTCGCCTACGAGACGGACCTGCTGGAATATGGCGACCTCTTCGACGGCAACCCCGTCATCGCCGCCAAGGTCGAGGAACTGAAATCCGGGGCCCGAGCGGAACTGGCGACGCTGGACGAGATGGGCGGCGCCATCGCCGCCATCGAATACATGAAGTCGCGACTGGTCGAATCGAATGCCGAGCGCCTGAATCGCATCGAGGCGAACGAAACGGTGGTCGTGGGCGTCAACCGCTGGCAGCAGGGCGAGCCCTCGCCGCTGACCGCGGGCGACGGCGGCATCATGGTCGTCGACCCGGCGGTCGAGCAGGACCAGATCGCCCGGCTGCGCTCTTGGCGCGAGGCGCGCGACGAGGCGGCCGTCGAGGCCGCCCTCGCCGCGTTGCGCGATGCCGCGCAGGCGGGACGGAACGTGATGCCGCCTTCGATTGCTGCCGCCAAAGCCGGCGCCACCACCGGCGAATGGGCGGCGGTGATGCGGCAGGTCCATGGCGAATATCGCGGCCCGACCGGCGTCTCCAGCAGTCCCTCGAACCGCACAGAGGGCCTGGAGCCGATCCGCGAGGCGGTGGACGCTGTCAGCCGCCGTTTGGGCCGGCGGCTGAAATTCCTGGTCGGCAAGCCCGGCCTCGACGGCCATTCCAACGGCGCCGAGCAGATCGCCTTCCGCGCCCGTGACTGCGGCATGGACATCACCTATGAGGGCATCCGCCTGACCCCCGAGCAGATCGTCGCCCGCGCCGCCGAGGACAATGCCCATGTCGTCGGCCTGTCGATCCTCTCGGGCAGCCACCTGCCGCTGATCGAGGAACTGATGGAGCGCATCCGTGCCGCGGGCCTTGCACATGTCCCGGTCGTGGTCGGCGGCATCATCCCCGACGAGGACGCGGCCAGGCTGCTGAAGATGGGCGTGGCACGCGTCTACACGCCCAAGGATTTCGAGCTCAACCGCATCATGATGGACATCGTGGCCCTGGTCGAGCCCGAGGAGGCTGCCGCCTGATCCGGCGGCAAGGCCGGATGGGTATTTAAGAAACGGAAAGCACCTGGGAGGCGCCCGGTTCTTTCCGTTTTACAAATACCCCAAGCGCAACCGCGCCGTCAGTCCTTCAACAGCAGCAGAAGCGCGGCGATGGTCGCCAGCACGCCAGGCAGCACCGCCAGCGGCGGCACGCCATGGGTCAGCGCGGCCTCCAGCCCGATGACCCAGGCCGGCGTCAGATAGGTATAGGCCATCACCTTGGACGAGGGCAGGCGCATGGTTGCGAATTGCACCAGCGCCGTGGTCAATGCGCTGGCGAAGATCGCCACATAGAGCAGTGTCACCCAGACGATGGCCGGCAGATGCGCCCAATCCGTGTGCAGGATCGCCTGTCCGCCCCAGACCAGCAGGATCAGCCCGCCGGCGCAGAGCGTGGCGAAGGTCGATACGATCGGTGTCTCGCCCCGGTTCAGCCGGCGCACCATCGGCGTGTAGAGCGCATGGGCCGCGCAGCCGATCAGGTAGATCGCCTCGCCGCGGCCGAATTCCAGCCGCATCAGCGCCGCCACATCGCCGCGGAAGATCACCCAGAGCGATCCCGCCGCCCCCAGCGCCAGCGCCCCGGCGATGCGCCCGGTCATGCGTTGCCGCATCAGGAGCCAGCCGAATCCCGCCGACATCAGCGGCGTGAGCGTGAATACTGCCGCCGCCGAGACCGGCAGCGCGGTCTTGAGCCCCTCGAACATCAGCACGAAATAGGCGGCGAAGAGTCCGCCGAGCAGCAGGTAGCGCCAGGGTGCACGAAAGCTTGCGCGCGGGATGCCGGGGCCGGCCATGGCGATGCCGCCGACGACGCCCGCGGCGATGGCGAAGCGGGCCGCCGAGATCGCCGCGGGGTCGATCAGGTTCGCCGCCCGCGCGCCCAGCGAAAACGAGCCGGCGATCGCCGCCGAGAACAGCAGCATCGCCGCATGGCCTTGCAGCGCCTCGCGGCGCGCCTCGGGCACGGCGGAAAGCTCGGCCATCAGTTGCGGCCCAGCATGTAGAATTCGTCGTTCGGCCGGATGTCGCCGGCATTCACCAGCCGGTTCGACATGCCGAAGAAGGCGGCGATGGCGCCGATGTCCCAGATCTCGTCCTGGCTGAATCCGGCCTCGTGCAGCGTCTGGTGATCCGCATCGCCGATCTCTTGCGCGTTCAGTGCCACCTTTTCGGCATAGGCCAGCATGGCGCGTTCGCGCGCACTCAGGTCGGCCTTGCGCCAGTTCACCGCCACCTGATCGGCGATGAAGGCGTTCCTGGCCCGGATGCGCAGGATCGCGCCATGCGCCACCACGCAATACTGGCACTGGTTCAGACCCGAGGTGGCGACCACGATCAGCTCGCGCTCGGCCTTGCTCAGCCCGCCCTCGCGCTCCATCAGCGCGTCGTGATAGGCGAAGAAGGCGCGGAATTCGTCCGGGCGATGCGCTAAGGCCAGGAAGACGTTCGGGACGAATCCCGATTTCTCGGCCACCTTGCGGATGCGCAGGGCGATGTCCTCGGGCATTTCGTCCAGCGAGGGCACGGGAAAGCGGCTGATGGGATGGGTCATGGTTCGGTCCTCCGGGCGCGAGGTTTTCACCAAAGCCGGGGCAGGGTCAACCGGCCCGCGCTTGACTTTGACGGCCGTCCGGCCTATCCACGCCCGGATTCCCGGAAGGTCTGCCCTTCCGGTCCCCGCGCCTTGCCGGGGATCGCCCCCCGTCAGCGCGTTGCGCCCACGGGGGCGTTACTGTTTATTCGCGCCCATCCGGGCAACGGCAACCATTGGAGGGCCGCCGATGTTTGAAAACCTGTCCGACCGCCTTGGCGGCGTCTTCGACCGGCTGACCAAGCAGGGCGCGCTGTCCGAGGACGACGTCGCCGCCGCCATGCGCGAGGTGCGCGTCGCGCTGCTCGAGGCCGATGTCTCGCTGCCCGTCGCGCGCAATTTCGTCAAGGCGGTGACGCAGAAGGCCACGGGAGCCGCCGTCACCAAGTCGATCACGCCCGGCCAGCAGGTCGTGAAGATCGTCCATGACGAGCTGATCAAGGTTCTGCAGGGCGAGGGTGCGCCCGATGCGCTGCGCATCGACAACCCGCCCGCGCCGATCCTGATGGTCGGTTTGCAGGGCTCGGGCAAGACCACCACCACGGCGAAGCTGGCCAAGCGCCTCAAGGATCGCGAGAAGAAGCGGGTGCTGATGGCGTCGCTGGACACCAACCGCCCGGCCGCCATGGAGCAGCTGGCGATCCTGGGCCAGCAGATCGGCGTCGATACCCTGCCCATCGTGCCGGGCGAGAATGCGGTGCAGATTGCGAAACGCGCCAAGCAGCAGGCGACGCTGGGCGGCTATGACGTCTATATGCTCGACACCGCCGGCCGGCTGCATATCGACGAAGTGCTGATGGACGAGGTGCAGGCGGTCCGCGACGTGGCCAGCCCGCGCGAGACGCTGCTGGTCGTCGACGGGTTGACCGGCCAGGACGCGGTGAACGTCGCGGCCGAGTTCGACGGCAAGGTGGGCATCTCGGGCGTGGTGCTGACCCGGATGGACGGCGACGGCCGCGGCGGTGCGGCGCTGTCGATGCGCGCCGTCACCGGCAAGCCGATCCGCTTCGTGGGCCTGGGCGAAAAGATGGATGCGCTGGAGGCCTTCGACGCGCAGCGCATCGCCGGCCGCATCCTCGGCATGGGCGACATCGTGGCCCTGGTCGAGAAGGCGCAGGAGGTGCTGGAGGTCGAGCAGGCCGAGCGCATGATGAAGCGCTTCCAGAAGGGCATGTTCAACATGAACGACCTGCGGGGCCAGCTTGAGCAGATGCTCAAGATGGGCGGCATGCAGTCGATCATGGGCATGATGCCCGGCATGGGCAAGATGGCCAAGCAGGCCGAGGCCGCCGGCTTCGACGACAAGGCGATCAAGCGCCAGATCGCGCTGATCAACTCGATGACGAAAAAGGAACGCGCCAATCCCGACCTGCTGCAGGCTAGCCGCAAGAAGCGCATCGCGGCCGGCGCCGGCATGGAAGTGTCCGAGCTGAACAAGCTTCTGAAGATGCAGAAGCAGATGGCCGACACGATGAAGAAGCTGGGCAAGATGGGCAAGGGCGGGCTGCTGAAGCAAGCCATGCGCGCCATGACCGGCAAGGGCGGCGGGCTGCCCGACATGGGCAATGTCGATCCCGAAAAGATGGCCGAGGCGACCAAGATGCTGCAGGACCCCAAGGGGCTGGGTGGGCAGTTGGGCGGCATGAACCTGCCCGGCGGGCTCTCGGGCCTGTTCGGAAAGAAGTGAGCGCATGATCCGGCTTGCCGACACTCCGCTGATTGCGACCGAGCGTCTGGTCCTGCGCGCGCCGCAGGCCGGCGACTGGCCGGCATGGCGCGATTTCGCGACCAGCGAGCGGGCGCGCTGGATCGGCGGCCCGATGGTCGAGCCGGGACAGGCTTGGCGCGCCTTCGGCCATATCGTCGGGCATTGGGTGCTGCGCGGCTTTGGCTCCTTTGTCGTGACGGATCGCGACAGCGGCGCGCCGCTCGGCTCGGTCGGCCCCTGGTTTCCGGATGGCTGGCCCGAGCATGAGCTGGGCTGGACGCTGTGGACCGCCGAGGCCGAGGGCAGGGGCATCGCCCATGAGGCGGCGCTGGCCACCCGCGACTTCGCCGCCCGCGAACTGGGCTGGACCAGTGCCGTCAGCTACATCCTGCCCGGCAATACCCGCTCGGCCGCGCTGGCCGAAAGGCTGGGCGCGCAGCGCGACCCGGATGCCGCGCATCCCGGCAAGGAGCCCTGCCTCGTCTATCGCCATCCCATGGGGGCCGCCGCATGAGCGACCACCCATGCCCCGTGCAGCCAGAATTCCAGCCAGCGGAGACCCCGATGAGTGACCCGACCGCCCGCGCCGCGGCCCTGCTCAAGGAGCATCGCGCCAGCATCGACCGGCTGGACGCGATCCTGGTCTATACGCTGGCCGAACGCTTCAAGCACACCCAATCCGTCGGCCGCCTGAAGGCCGAACACGACCTTCCTCCGTCCGATCCCGCCCGCGAGGCGCAGCAGATCGAGCGGCTGGAACGCCTCGCGCGCGAGGCCGATCTGGACCCGGAATTCGCGCGCAAATTCCTGAACTTCGTGATCGCCGAAGTGATCCGGCATCACGAGACCTTCCAATCGTAGGCAGGGCATCGCCCCGCCGCAATCACGCCATTTCAAAGGAGAAAACCCAATGGCAATGAAAATCCGCCTGGCCCGTGGTGGCTCGAAGAAACGCCCCCATTACGCCATCGTCGCGTCCGATTCGCGCATGCCGCGCGACGGCCGCTTCATCGAGAAGCTGGGCACCTACAACCCGCTGCTGCCGAAGGATTCCGAGGATCGCATCAAGATGAACCTCGAGCGCGTGCAGTACTGGCTGGGCCAGGGCGCGCAGCCGACCGACCGCGTCGCCCGCTTCCTGGAAGCCGCCGGCGTCAAGGAGAAGGCCGAGCGCAAGAACCTGAAGAAAGGCGAACCCGGCAAGGCCGCGAAAGAGCGCGCCGAAAAGCGTGCCGCCCGTGAGGCCGCCGCCAACGCCCCGGCCGAAGAAGCCGCTTCGGAATAATGACTGAGCGGGTCTGTGTCGGTGCGATCGCGGGCGCCTTCGGCGTCCGGGGCGAGGTGAGGCTGAAGAGCTTTACCTCGCAACCAAACGATATTGCCGGATATTCCCCGCTTTACACCGAAGACGGAAACCGCTCGTTCACCATCCGCCTGACGCGGCCGGTGACGGGCGGGCTTGGCGCCCGGCTATCGGGCGTCGAGACGCGCGAACAGGCCGAGGCGCTGAAGGGCGTGACGCTTTGGGCCGACCGCGACAAGCTTCCGGCCCTGCCGGACGACGAATTCTATCATGCCGACCTGATCGGCCTGTCGGTCTATGACACCGGCGGGGCGCTTCTCGGCAAGGTCCGCGCGATCTACGACCATGGCGCCGGCGACATCCTGGAGATATTCGGACCCGGTCGCCGGCAGGTGCTGCTCTTGCCCTTTACCCGCGCCTTCGTGCCCACGGTCGATCTGGCCGCCGGCCGCATCGTCGCCGACCCGCCGGAAGAGCAGGAATGAGCGAGGCTCCGAAATCCCACGGCCGGCTGTCCATCCGCGCCAGCACGCAGCCGCGCGACCTCATGGCCGAGCCGCAGGTCAAGGGCGCCTGGACCGCACAGGTCGTCACGCTTTTCCCCGAGGCTTTTCCGGGGGTTCTGGGCCTTTCCTTGACGGGAAAGGCGCTGGCCGAGGGGCTGTGGAACCTGCGCAGCATCGACCTGCGCCCCTTTGGCATCGGCAAGCATCGCAACGTGGACGATACGCCCGCCGGCGGCGGCGCCGGCATGGTGATCCGTCCCGACGTGATGGATGCGGCGCTGCGCGAGGCGGGCGGCGATCTGCCGGTGATCTATCTTTCGCCGCGCGGCAAGCCTTTCACCCAAGGCCGGGCCAGGGAGTTGGCGCGGGGCCCCGGCATGACGCTGATCTGCGGCCGGTTCGAGGGCGTGGACCAGCGCGTGCTGGACGCCCATGGCGTCGAAGAGATCAGCATCGGCGATTATGTCCTGACCGGCGGGGAACTGGCGGCTCAGGTCTTGATCGACGCGACGGTTCGCCTTATACCGCGCGTGCTGGGGAATCAGGACTCTCTGGCCGAGGAATCCTTTTCCCCGGACCATGGCGGCCTGCTGGAACATCCGCAGTATACGAAGCCCGCCCTTTGGGAAGGCCGCGCGATCCCGGAAGTGCTTTTGTCCGGCAATCACGCGGCTATTGCCAGTTGGCGGCGCGACATGGCCGAAAGGCTGACCAAGGAACGCCGCCCCGACCTGTGGCGGGCATATGGGCAAGCCCATATGGACCCGGCAAAGGACCGACAGCTCTCGGGCGCATCAGACCAATCGCGGGACTACCGCGAGCATCAAGAGGAACCAAAGCGATGAACCTGATCGCCCAGTTGGAAGCCGAGCAGATCGCCGCGCTCGGCAAGGACATCCCCGATTTCAAGGCCGGCGACACCGTGCGCGTCGGCTACAAGGTGACCGAAGGCACCCGTACCCGCGTGCAGATGTACGAAGGCGTGGTCATTTCGCGCAAGGGCGGCGGCATCGGCGCCTCGTTCACCGTGCGCAAGATCTCGTTCGGCGAGGGCGTCGAGCGCGTCTTCCCGCTCTATTCGACCAACATCGACTCGATCACCGTCGTGCGCCGTGGCCGCGTTCGCCGCGCCAAGCTGTATTACCTGCGCGATCGCCGCGGCAAGTCGGCCCGGATCGCCGAGGTCAGCAACTACAAGCCCAAAGCCGACGCCAAGGCCTGAGGAGACGCGCCATGAAAGCAGACATCCATCCCGATTACCACCTGATCGAGGTCAAGATGACCGACGGCACCACCTATCAGGTGCGTTCGACCTGGGGCAAGGAAGGCGACACCATGTCGCTGGACATCGATCCGAACTCGCATCCCGCCTGGACCGGCGGCTCGGCCAAGCTGATGGACACCGGCGGCCGCGTGTCGAAGTTCAAGAACAAATACGCCGGCCTGGGTTTTTGATCCAGTCGCCTGCCGGAAATACGAACGCCGCCCCGAAGGGCGGCGTTTTTCGTTGCGGCGGGCGGTGGGCGGCCCGGAGGCGGCGCGGTCGCGACAGGTCGGGCCGCGCCGGATTGCAGGCTCAATAGGCCAGGCCGAACAGCGGCATCCAGACCGGCATGCCGGGGCTGCGGTTCAGGGCATGGCCGGCCAACTGGCCCCGGCCGGTATCGATCACCACCCGGCCGTCGTGATATTCGCGCAATACCGGGCCTTGCGCGCTTTGATAGGGTGACAGCGCGATGGTGGCGTAGTCGCAGCTCGGCTTGGAGAAGATGGCGCGGATCATTGGATCGTCCCTTTCCGGTCGAGGCGATGGATGGCGGTGTCCCAGCGCGCCGGATCGCGGTCGCGCATCAATTCGCGTGCTGTCTCGAAGGGTTCGCAGGTGATCAGCCGCAGCGGAATGTCGGAAATGCGATGCGGCTTGCCGGTGCGCCGGTCGATCAGGCTGACGGCATAGCGGGGCGGGGCAGGGGTGATCCGCCGCGTGCGACCGGCAAAGGCCGTCAGATGGTTCAACATGGTCATCTCTGGCTCCTTCCCTTGGCTGATCCGGCCGGGGGTTCCGGCATGGCTATATAACGACATGTTTGATCGTGTTTTACAAGATAAATATCGACTCATCTTGTCGTGATGAAAGAATGAAGCCGGAACAAAAGGTTGAGCAGCCGGACGGGCGGCGGCGTTCCGTCGCGAAAAGCACGCCTCCCGTTGCGATTCGGCCGGTCTCGACGCTTTTCATCGTGGCGGGCGCGGCCTATGGTCCGGCGCGACGCGGGCGGGCATCGCAGGGGGATTCGTGGCGCATATCATCGTCGTCGGGAACGAAAAGGGCGGTTCGGGCAAGTCCACGACCTCGATGCATGTGGCGACCGCGCTGGCGCGCATGGGCCATAAGGTCGGCGCGCTGGACCTGGACGTGCGCCAGCGCAGCTTCGGCCGTTATCTGGAGAACCGCGCCGCCTTTGCCCAACGCGAGGGGCTGGACCTGCCGACGCCGCTGCTGGGGCATCTGGAGCCCGAAAGCCCCGGCGGCCCCGACCCCTTGTCGCAGGCGGTGGACGCGCTGGACCGGGAATGCGATTTCATCCTGCTGGACTGCCCCGGCTCGCATACGCGGCTCAGCCAGATGGCGCATACGCTGGCCGACACGCTGATCACGCCGATGAACGACAGTTTCGTCGATTTCGACCTCTTGGCCCGCATGTCGCCCGAGGGCAGGATCCTCGGCCCCTCGATCTATGCCGAGATGGTCTGGTCCGCCCGCCAGTTGCGCGGCGAGGCCGGTGCCGGGCCGATCGACTGGCTGGTGCTGCGCAACCGGCTGGGCACGCAGGCGATGCACAACAAGCGCAAGGTCGGCGGCGCATTGACCACGCTGTCCAAGCGCATCGGCTTTCGCGTCGCGCCCGGTTTTTCCGAGCGGGTGATCTTTCGCGAGCTGTTTCCGCGCGGATTGACGCTCCTGGACCTCAAGGATATCGGCACGGAACAGCTCAGCATGTCGAATATCGCCGCCCGCCAGGAACTGCGTGAGCTGATCGGCGAGTTGAACCTACCCGGCGTCAGCGTTTCCTTCTGAAACCCGGCTGGCATTGTTGCCGGCGACTGGCGCCATTATGTTGCGCCGCAGATTGGTTTGGAGGGGACGATGACGGCAACCTGCCGGATCACCCGGATCGCGATTCTGGCGCTTGCCTTGTCCCTGTCGGGATCGGGTCTGGCCGCCATGGCCGAGACGGCAGGCGCAGTCGAGCAAGCCGAATTGCCCGTGGTGACGCTGGCCGATGCCGAGCGCGGCTGGATCGAGGCGCGCGTGCCGGTCTCGGGCTCTCTGGTCGCCCGGCAGGAGGTGCAGGTCCATGCCCTGGTCTCGGGTCACGAGATCACCCGGCTCGAGGCCGAGGTCGGCGACCGCGTCGAGGCCGGCGCGGTGCTGGCGCGGCTGTCCGAGGATGTGTTGTCGGCGCAACTGGCTCAGGCCGAGGCCGAATATCAGCGCGCCGAGGCGGGAATCAGTCAGGCCGAAAGCCAGATCGCCAGCGCCGAGGCCAGCCTGACGCAGGCGGTGGCGACGTTGGAGCGCACCCGCAGCCTGCGGCAAAGCGGCAATGCCAGCCAGGCGGTGCTGGACCAGGCCATCGCGGCCGAGGCTTCGGCGCGGGCGGCGGCGGCCTCGGCCTCGGACGGGCTGGGGGTGGCGCGGGCCGCGCTTGCGCAGGCTGCGGCGGCGCGGCGCATCGCGCAGCTGAACCTGGGCCATGCCAGCGTCACGGCGCCGGTCGACGGCGTGGTCGTGGCGCGGACCGCCCGGCTGGGTGCCATTCCCGGCAGTGGCGGCGAGCCGCTGTTCACCCTGATTGCCGGCGGCGAGGTCGAGCTTGAGGCCGATGTGATCGAAACCGCGCTGAGCCAGTTGAAAGCCGGCGATGCTGCCGAAATCCAGGTCGCCGGCCTTGGTCGCGTCCAGGGCAAGCTGCGGCTGGTGCCGGCCGCCGTCGACCCGGTCACGCGGCTTGGCCCGGCGCGAATCGCGCTGGACCCCGACCCGCGCTTGCGTCCGGGGCTTTTCGCCAGCGGATGGATCATCACCGACCGCCGTGAGGCGGTGACCGTGCCCGCCTCGGCCATCCTTGCCGATGCCTCGGGCGAGCGGGTACAGGTGGTCAAGGACGGCCAGATCGAGACGCGCGAGGTCCGCGGCGGGCTTGTCTGGCAGGGCCGCCGCGAGATCCTCGACGGGCTGGCCCCGGGCGAGACGGTCGTGGCCCGCGCCGGTGCCTTCTTCCGCAGCGGCGACCAGGTGCGGGCGGCGCCATGAACTTCTCGGCCTGGTCCATACGCCATCCGGTGCCGCCCATCGCGATCTTCCTCGTGCTGATGCTGATGGGGTTCTACAGCTTCAGCCGGCTGGCGGTCACGGCCATGCCGAACATCGACCTGCCGCTGGTCAGCGTGGTGGTCAGCCAGCCCGGCGCCGCGCCCAGCGAGCTGACCCGGCAGGTGATCCAGCCGATCGAGGATTCCATTGCCTCGATCACCGGCGTCCGGCACATCACCTCGTCTGCGACCGACAGTTCGGCGCGGATCTATGTCGAGTTCGAGTTGGAGACCGATACCGACCGCGCCGTGAACGACGTGAAGGACGCGGTGGCCAATGTCCGCGCCGACCTGCCCGAATCCATCGTCGAACCGCTGATCCACCGCATCGATATCAGCGGCATGGCGATCCTGACCTATGCCGTCAGCAACCCCGGCATGAGCATCGAGGGGCTGTCGGATTTCGTCGACGACGTGGTGTCGCGCGACCTGTCCACCGTGTCCGGCGTGGCCAGCATCACCCGTATCGGCGGTGCCGACCGGCAGATCAATGTCGAGCTGGACCCCGATCGCATCATGGCCTTCGGGCTGACGGCGGCCGAAATCTCGGACCAGCTTCGGGCCAAGAACATCGACATGGGCGGCGGGCGCGGCGATCTGGCCGGCACGGAATACTCCATCCGCGCGCTGGGATCGGCGGGCGACGTGGCCCGGCTGGGTGCGACGCCGATCCTGATCGGCGGCGGGCGCACGGTGCGGCTGGACCAGTTGGGCAGCGTGACCGACGGCGCCAGCGAGGAACGCAAGTTCGCGCTGCTCGACGGCCAGCCGGTGGTGGCCTTCGGCGTCTTCCGCGCCAGCGGCGAATCCGACCTGGAGGCGGGCGACGGCGCCAAGGCCCGCATCGCCGAGATCGAGGCGCGCAATCCCGGCACCCGGATCACCCTGATCGACGATGCGACGACCTATACCTCGGGCAGCTATCACTCGACCATGGAGACGCTCTACGAGGGCGCGGCGCTGGCGGTGGTGGTGGTGTTCCTGTTCCTGAGGAACTGGCGTGCGACCCTGATCGCCGCCGTGGCGCTGCCCCTGTCGATCATCCCGACCTTCTTCGTCATGCACTGGCTGGGCTTTACGCTGAACGGCATCAGCCTTCTTGCCATCACGCTGGTCACCGGCATCCTGGTCGACGACGCCATCGTCGAGATCGAGAATATCGTCCGGCACATCAACATGGGCGTTCCGGCCTACGAGGCCAGCATGGAGGCCGCGAACGAGATCGGCCTGACCGTCATCGCCATCAGCTTTTCCATCGTGGCGGTGTTTGCTCCGGTCAGCTTCATGGGCGGGATTCCGGGGCAGTATTTCAAGCAGTTCGGGCTGACCGTCGCGGTCTCGGTCCTGTTCTCATTGCTGGTGGCGCGGCTGATCACGCCGATGCTGGCGGCCTATTTCCTGCGCGACAACACCCGCCTGCCCGAAGAGCGCGACGGGCCGGTGCTGCGCAACCTGATGGCGGTTCTGGCCTGGACGCTGCGCCATCGCGGCCTGACGCTGCTGATGGGGCTGGGGGTCTTTGCCGGCTCGATCTATTCCGCCACGCTGCTGCCGACCGAGTTCATCCCGGCCTCGGATGTCGGCCGCAGCCAGATCAGCATCGAACTGCCGCCCGGCGCGACGGTTTCCGAAACCGAGGCGGCGGCGCGGATGATCTCGCAGCGCATCAAGGCGGTGCCCGAGGTGCGCTCGGTCTTCGTCAATGGCGGCGAGGACGACGTGACCAAAGCCAAGCTGATGGTCAATTACGGCCCCAAGGAAGAGCGCGAGCGATCCAGTTTCGTGATCGAGGATGAATTGAAGCGCGACCTGTCGCAGATCCCCGACATGAGGATCAATTTCCAGAACGAGGAGGGCAATGCCGATCTGTCGATCTCGGTCCTGGGCGACAGCGAGGAGGGCGCGGCCGATGCGGCCGAGCGGCTGATGGCGGCGATGAAGACGCTGCCCACGCTGGAGGGGGTGACATCCTCGGCCAGCCTGCAGCGCCCCGAGATCCAGATCCATCCCCGGCCCGAGGTCGCGGCCCAGCTTGGCGTGACCGCAAGCGCGCTGGCGACGACGCTGCGGGTGGCGACGCTGGGCGACACGGAATCGAACCTTGCCAAGTTCAACACCGGAGACAAGCAGATCCCGATCATGGTGCGGCTGGACGAATCCGCCCGGCGCGACCTGATGACGGTGCGCAACCTGCGGGTGCCAAGCTCGGCCGGGCAGGTGCCGCTGGAGGTGGTGGCGGATGTGTCGATTTCGGCCGGGGCGACCGAGATCGGCCGCTATGACCGACGCTATCGCACCACGGTATCGGCGAACCTGGCGGGCGGTGCGCTGCTGGGGCCGGTGAACGCGCAGGTGACGGCCTTGCAGGGCCAGGTGGAACTGCCGGCGGGGACAGAGATCCAGGCCTCGGGCGATGCCGAGATCATGGCCGAGGTGTTCCAGGCCTTCACCGTGGCGATGATCTCGGGCGTGCTCCTGACCTATGTGGTGCTGGTGCTCCTGTTCCACAATTTCGTCACTCCGGTTTCGATCCTGATGTCGCTGCCGCTGGCCATCGGCGGCGCGATCCTGGCGCTGTTCCTGACCGGCAACTCGATCAGCATGGCGGTGGTGATCGGCTTCCTGATGCTGATGGGGATCGTGACCAAGAACGCCATCATGCTGGTGGAATTCGCGGTCAGCTCCATGGACCAGGGCACCGAAAAGCGGGCGGCGATCCTGGATGCGGTGCACAAGCGCGCCCGGCCCATCGTGATGACCACCATCGCCATGACGGCGGGCATGGTGCCCTCGGCGCTCGGCACGGGCGAGGGGGCCGAGTTCAGCTCGCCCATGGCCATCGCGGTGATCGGCGGGCTGCTGCTGTCCACGCTGCTGTCGCTGCTGTTCGTGCCCTCGCTGTTCTCGGTCATCCATGGCGGGCAGGTGCGGGTGGCGCGCTGGCTGCGGCGGCGGATCGGGCTGAATGCGGCACCGGAGGCGGCGGGCGAGTGAGGCCGCACCGGGGGCTTCGCGCCCCCGGACCCCCGCGGGGTACTTGGAAAACGAAAAAAAAAGGGGGCCGCGAAGGCCCCCTTGTCCGTTCGTTCTTGCCGGCGATCAGGCCAGCATGCCCATGGGGTTTTCCAGATGCTTGACGATGGCTTCCAGCAACTGGGCGCCAAGCGCGCCGTCGATCACGCGGTGGTCGACCGACAGGGTCATCGACATGACGTTGCGGACCACCACCTCGCCATTCTCGACCACCGGGGTCTGGATGCCGGCGCCGACGGCAAGGATCGCGCCATGCGGCGGGTTGATCACCGCGTCGAAGTTCTCGATCCCGAACATGCCGAGGTTCGAGATAGCGAAGCTGCCGCCCTGGTATTCATGCGGCGCTAGCTTCTTGGTCTTGGCGCGGTTGGCCAGGTCCTTCATCTCGGCGGACAGCGCCGACAGGGTCTTTTGCTGCGCGTCCTTGAGCACCGGGGTGAAGAGTCCGCCCTCGATCGCCACGGCGACGGCCACGTCCGAAGGCTTAAGCTTGAGGATGCGGTCGCCGGCCCAGACCGCGTTGGCATCCGGCACCTCTTGCAGTGCCAGCGCGCAGGCCTTGATGATGAAGTCGTTGACCGACAGCTTCACGCCGCGCGATTCCAGCTGCTTGTTCAGCATGGCGCGGAACTTCATCAACTCGTCTAGCTTTGCGGACCGGCGCAGGTAGAAATGCGGGATGGTCTGCTTGGCTTCCGACAGGCGTGCGGCGATGGTGCGGCGCATGCCGTCCAGCGCCACTTCTTCGGTCTCGCGGTCGGCATACATCTTGAGGATGGTTTCCGCGGAGGGGCCGGCAGGTGCGGCGGCCGCCGGGGCAGGGGCGGCTTTCGGAGCCTCGGCGGCGGGCTTGGCCGCGCCGGGCTTGGCGCCCTCGACATCCGCCTTGACGATGCGGCCATGCGGACCCGAGCCGGCGACCGAGGCGAGGTCGATGCCCTTTTCGGCCGCGATGCGCCGGGCCAGCGGCGAGGCGAAGATGCGCCCGCCATCGGCCGATTTCGGCGCGGCCGGGGCAGGGGCTGCGGCTGCCGCCGGTGCCGCGGCGGCCTCGGCCTTCGGGGCATCGGCCTCGGCCTTGGCTTCGGGTTTGGGCGCCGGCGCCGCGCCGATGTCGTCGGCGGATTCGCCTTCTTCCAGCAGCACGGCGATGGGGGTGTTGACCTTGACCCCCGCCGTGCCCTCGGCGATCAGGATCTTGCCCAGCTTGCCTTCGTCCACGGCCTCGAATTCCATCGTGGCCTTGTCGGTCTCGATCTCGGCCAGGATGTCGCCGGATTTGACCTCGTCGCCCTCTTTCACCAGCCATTTGGCCAGCGTGCCCTCTTCCATGGTCGGAGAAAGCGCGGGCATCAGGATTTCTGTCGGCATCTCGCTCGCTCCTTAGCGGTAGGTGACTTTCTTGACCGCCGCCACCACCTCGTCGGCGGTGATCAGCGCGTGCTTTTCAAGGTTCGCGGCATAGGGCATGGGCACGTCCTTGCCGGTGCAGTTGATCACCGGCGCGTCGAGATAGTCGAAGGCGTTCTCCATGATATAGGCCGAGAGGTGGTTGCCGATCGAGGCGACCGGGAAGCCCTCTTCCACCGTGACGCAGCGGTTGGTGCGCTTTACCGATTCGATCAGCGTGCCGTAATCGATGGGGCGCAGGGTGCGCAGGTCGATCACCTCGGCCTCGATGCCCTCGGCGGCCAGCTTCTCGGCCGCTTCCAGCGCGTGGGCCATGCCGATGCCGAAGCTGACCAGCGTCACGTCCTTGCCGGGGCGCACGATCCTGGCCTTGCCGAAGGGGATGGTGAAATCCTCGAGATCCGGCACCTCGAAGCTGCGGCCGTAGAGGATCTCGTTCTCCAGGAAGATTACCGGGTTCGGGTCGCGGATCGCCTGTTTCAGCAGGCCCTTCGCATCGGCGGCCGAATAGGGCATCACCACCTTGAGGCCGGGGATCTGGGCATACCAGGCGGCGTAGTCCTGGCTGTGCTGGGCCGCCACGCGGGCGGCGGCGCCGTTCGGACCGCGGAAGACGATGGGGCAGCCCATCTGGCCGCCGGACATGTAAAGCGTCTTGGCGGCCGAGTTGATGATGTGGTCGATGGCCTGCATGGCGAAGTTGAAGGTCATGAACTCGACGATGGGGCGCAGCCCGGCCATGGCGGCGCCGGTGCCGATGCCGGCGAAGCCGATTTCCGAGATCGGCGTATCGACCACGCGGCGCGGGCCGAACTTGTCCAGGAGGCCCTGGCTGATCTTGTAGGCACCCTGGTATTCGCCGACTTCCTCGCCCATCAGGAAGACGGTCTCGTCGCGGTTCATTTCCTCTTCCATGGCCTCGCGCAGGGCTTCGCGCACGGTCATGGTCTTCATCGGCGTGCCTTCCGGCCAGTCGGGCGAGAGGTCCGCGACCGGGGCGGGGGCAGGCGCGGCGGCCTGCGCCGGGGCGGCCGGAGCCTCTGCCCTGGCCTCGGCGGGTGCGGCCTCGGTCTTCGGCGCCGGGGCGGCATCGACGGATTCGCCTTCCTCGACCAGCACCGCGATGGGGGTGTTGACCTTGACCCCCTGGCTGCCCTCGGCGATCAGGATCTTGCCGAGGATGCCCTCGTCGACGGCCTCGAACTCCATCGTGGCCTTGTCGGTTTCGATTTCGGCGATGATGTCGCCGGATTTCACGTTATCGCCTTCCTTGACCAGCCATTTGGCCAGCGTGCCTTCCTCCATGGTCGGCGACAGGGCGGGCATCAGGATTTCGGTTGCCATGGTTCCCTCCCCTCAGGCGTTCGCTTCGGCGCCGCCCTGCGGCACTTCTTTGGCATAGATGTCGGTCCACAGCTCTTCCAGCGGCGGCTCGGGGCTTTCCTTGGCGAACTCGGCGGAGTCGTTCACGATATCCTTGATCTCCTTGTCGATGGCCTTCAGGTCCTCTTCGGAGGCGTGCTGGCCCTGCAACAGCAACTCGCGCACATGTTCGATGGCGTCGCGTTCGTCGCGCATCTTCTGCACTTCCTCGCGGGTGCGGTATTTCGCCGGGTCGGACATCGAGTGGCCGCGATAGCGATAGGTCATGACTTCCAGGATGTATGGCCCCTTGCCGGCGCGGCAATGCGCCACGGCCTTTTCGCCCGCGGCCCTGACCGCCAGCACGTCCATGCCGTCGACCTGTTCGCCCTTGATGCCGAAGCTTTCGCCGCGGCCGAAAAGCGTGGTCGATTTGGTCGAGCGCTTCATCGAGGTGCCCATGGCATACTGGTTGTTCTCGATGACGAAGACGACCGGCAGTTCCCACAGCTCGGCCATGTTGTAGGTCTCGTAGACCTGGCCCTGGTTCGAGGCGCCGTCGCCGAAATAGACGAAGGTGACGTTGTCGTTGCCCAGATACTTGTCGGCAAAGGCCAGGCCGGCGCCCAGCGGCACCTGGGCCGCGACGATGCCATGGCCGCCGTAGAAATGCTTCTCGCGGCTGAACATGTGCATCGAGCCGCCCTTGCCCTTGGAATAGCCGCCGATCCGTCCGGTCAGCTCGGCCATCACGCCGCGGGCTTCCATGCCGCAGGCCAGCATGTGGCCGTGGTCGCGATAGCTGGTGATGCGCTTGTCACCTTCCTTGGCGATGGATTCCAGGCCGACGACCACGGCTTCCTGCCCGATGTAGAGGTGGCAGAAGCCGCCGATCAGGCCCATGCCGTAAAGCTGGCCGGCCTTTTCCTCGAATCGCCGGATAAGCAGCATGTCGCGGTAGTATTTGAGCAGCTCATCCTTGGACACGTTGGGCGTGCTTTGCTTGGCTGCGGGCTTTCTGACCATGGGCCTCCTCCTCGGGGCGGGGATAGTTCAGCGTTAAACTAATTCTAGGCGAAGCTTTCGGGGGAAGTAAACCGGACTCGTGCATCCGTCCAGAGGGCTGATGCGAAAAGCCGCTTGCACGGGCAATTCCGGCGGCACCGGGGATCGGGCGCCTCAGACGCGGGCGCGGCGCCCGGCGGCGCGGTCGCATGAGTATTTGGGGAACGGTGAAATTCGGGACGAGCCGAGAAAGGCTCAGCGGATGATGATTTCGTCCGCGCGCACCAGGCCCAGCACGTCGCGGGCGCGTTCGTCCAGAAGGTCGAGGTCCAGATATTCGTCCGACAGCCGCCGGGTCAGGTTGCGCATGCGGTCGACCTCGGCCTGCAGCCTGTCGCGCTGCTGGATCAGTTCCTGCGTCTCGGCCTGCAACTGCACCCGTCGCAGGATGCCCGAGGGGCCCTGCACCGCCGCATAGGCGAAATAGACGCCCAGGAGGATCATCACGATAAAGAAGATGAGGGCGCTGATCGACAGGCGTTGGGTCATGGGCTGCTCGGTTGTTTCGCGCGATCATGCCACAGGCGGCCGGCCGGGGGAATCCCCCGATGCGCCGTGCAGGATGTCGTCGAGCACCAGGGCCATGACACGAGCGGAATCCTGCATATCCTGCACGCCGACCCATTCGTCGGGCTGATGCGCCAGGTCCAGCACGCCCGGCCCGTAGGCGATGCAGTTCTTCAGCTTGCCGATGCGGTCGATATGCTTCTGGTCATAGGTGCCGGGGCTGACCACATAGCCAGCCTCGCGGCCCAGCACCCGCTCGATGGCGGCGGCGGTCGAGCGCACCACCGGCGCCTCGCGGTCGGTCATGCTGGGGATCACCTCGAACAGGTCGCGGATTTCATAGGTGAAACCGGGCCTTTGCGCCTTGACCTTTTCCAGGAGCGCGGCGACCTCGCGCTTTACTTCCGACAGTTCCTCTTCGATCAGGAAGCGGCGGTCGATGATGATGCGGCAGCGGTCGGCGACGCAGGGCGCTGGCAGGCCGGTGAAATCCGGGCCGAGATCCGGCTCGCCGCCATGGATCGAGTTGATGTTCAGCGTCGAATTGCGCGCGCCTTCGGGGATCACCGGCATCTGGGTCCGTTTGGTCATGAGCAGCGGGAACAGCGTGCGCTCCATCTCTTCCAGCACCGCGCCCATGTGGCGGATGGCGCTGTCGCCCAGGAAGGGCATCGAGCCATGGGCGATGCGGCCGTGCGTCTCGATCTCGGCCCACCATACACCGCGATGGCCCAGGCAGATGCGGTCCTTGTGCAGGGGCTCGGGGATGATGACATGGCCGACATGGGCAAAGGCGCCCTGGCCTGCCAGATAGGCCACGCCGCCGAAGCCGCCCGATTCCTCGTCCGCCGTGGCGCTGATCTCGATCTGGCCCGGATGGTCGGGGTAAAGCGCGGTAAAGGCTTCGGCGGCGATGATGCTGGCGGCCAGCCCGCCCTTCATGTCGCAGGCGCCGCGGCCATAGATCCGCCCGTCGTCCAGTTCCGCGGCAAAGGGATCGCGGCTCCAGCCATGGCCGACCTCGACCACGTCGTGATGGCTGTTGAAATGCACGCATTCGCCGCGCGGGCCGCCCCGATGGCGGGCGACCAGGTTCCAGCGCGGAAAGGCCTCGCTGTCGCCCGGGGCACCGTGGGCGCGGATCAGTTCGCAGGTCCAGCCCCGGGGCGCCAGCCGTGCCTGAAGATATTCGCAGATCTCGCGATAGTTGCGGCCCGGCGGGTTCAGCGTCGGAATGCGGATCAGATCCTGCGTCAGGCGGATCAGATCGTCGCGGCGGTTTTCGATTTCGAGGGCAAGCGCGTCCATGGCCCAAGGCTAGGCCGCGGCGTCCCGCGCGGCAATGGGGTCATTGACAGTCGGGTCGCGCGGGCCTTCCATGGGGCAGGCTTTGCAACGAAGGTTCCGCCCGATGATCGCCTTTCTTCGCCTGATCGGCATGGTCCTGGTCGTCGAGCTGATCTTTTACGTGCTGATCTGGATCTATATCCGCAGCCTGCGCCGCGAAGAGCTTGAAAAGGAATGGGATCGCCGGCATCCCGAACGCGCGGGCGCTTCGCCGGAACGCGCCGAGTTCGTGCGGCGTTCGATGGTGGGGTTCAGCAACACCCTGCGGGCGCGGCTCGTCGGGCTGGTGCTGGTCCTGCCGGTGGTCGCGATCGTCGTGATCATCGTGATCGTGAACTACAATTGAGGGGGCGCCGATGCGCTGGTTCCTGACCGTCCTTGGGGTGATCTTCGGGATCGTGGTCTTTCTGTTCCTGGATTACACGCTGCCCTCGAAGCAGACGGTCCGCATCACCAACACCTATAACCGGCTGACCGACATCGGTGCCAATGCGGTCTTCTACGCCTCGCCCGACACCGGCACGGTGCAGAACGCGCAGGGCCAGCGCGACGTGCGCTTCATCGACACGGTGCGCCCGAACGGCAAGCCCTATGTCTATCGCAACGAGGATACCGGCTGGATCTGGCCGCCCTATTTCAAATACGACAGCTCGAACCTGCATGCGCAGGCGACCGACCTGCGCTCGACCGCGGCCAGCCCGGAATGGGTCAGCGTGACCTCATACGGCTGGCGCATCGCCTGGCTCTCGGTCTATCCGAACGCCATCTCGATCAAGCCGGTGGCGGGGCCCGAGATGCGGCCCTTCAACTGGGCGGCGCAGATCATCCTGGTGATCCTGGGCGGGCTGCTGTTCCTGCTCTGGCGCATGTGGAACCAGTTCCGCGAACGCACCATCGACCCCGCCATGCGTTCCGCCGACGAAGCATGGGACCGGCTGGACGCCCGCGCCGACGCGGCCCGCGACCGGGCACGCGGCCGCATGCGGCGCTGGTGGGACGGGCTGCGGGGACGCTGAGCGATGGAGCGCAAGAACCCCGGCACCGATTTCCGCCTCGACTGGTTCGAGAACATCCAGGTCAACACCCCGGCCGCCGAGCGCCGCGCCACGAGCCTGGCCGCGCGACGCAGTCTCAAGAAGGAATGGCAGGCGGCCTGGCTTCTGAACGCGGTGCGCTGCATCGACCTGACCACGCTTTCGGGCGACGACACGCCCGACCGCGTGGCGCGGCTTTGCGCCAAGGCGCGCCAGCCCGTCGATGCCGGCCAGCTTGCCGCGCTGGGGGTCGAGCATCTGACCACCGGCGCGGTCTGCGTCTATCCGACCATGGTCGCGGCGGCAAAGCGGGCGCTGCGGGGCACCGCGATCCCCGTCGCCTCGGTCGCGACCGGCTTTCCCGCCGGGCTGATGCCGCTGGACCTGCGGCTGGCCGAGATCCGCTATGCGCTGGACCAGGGCGCGGACGAAATCGACATCGTGATTTCCCGTGCGCTGGTGCTGCGCGGCGAATGGGCGGCGCTTTACGACGAGATATGCGAGATGCGCGAGGCTTGCGGCTCGGCGCGGATGAAGGCGATCCTGGCGACGGGCGAGCTCAAGACCCTGACCAATGTCGCCAGGGCCAGCCATGTCGCCATGCAGGCCGGCGCCGATTTCATCAAGACCTCGACCGGAAAAGAGCCGGTGAACGCCACGCTGCCGGTGTCGCTGGTCATGTTGCGCGCCATCCGCGACTATCGCGACCAGACCGGCTTTGCCGTGGGCTTCAAGCCGGCTGGCGGGTTGCGGACGGCCAAGGATGCGCTGAACTGGCAGGTGCTGATGGCCGAGGAGCTGGGCCGCGACTGGCTGCGGCCCGATCTGTTCCGCATCGGCGCCAGTTCGCTGTTGGCCGATATCGAGCGGCAGATTTCCCATCACGTCACCGGGCGCTATGCCGGCGCCCATCGTCTGGCCGCGGGGTGAACATGCCGAAGGTAAGCGAGATCATGGAAAGCATGGAATACGGCCCTGCGCCCGAGGATGCCTCTGCCGTCCGCGACTGGCTGCGCGAACGCGGCAGCTTCGGCCATTTCATCGCCGGGCGCTTTACCCGGCCGGGCGTGACATTCGCCAGCCGCGATCCCTCGACCGGCGATGAACTGGCGCAGGTCACGCAAGGCACGGCCCGCGACGTGATGAAGGCGGTGCGTGCCGCCCGCCGGGCGCAGCGCGGCTGGGGCGCCATGCCGGGACACGACCGGGCGCGGTTCCTCTATGCCATTGCCCGGACCATCCAGAAGCGCGAGCGTTTCCTGTCGGTGCTGGAGAGCCTGGACAACGGCAAGCCGATCCGCGAAAGCCGCGACATCGACGTCCCGCTGGTGGTGCGGCATTTCTACCACCATGCCGGCTGGGCCGAACTGGCCGAGACCGAGTTTCCCGGCCATCGCCCGCTGGGCGTTTGCGGCCAGGTCATCCCCTGGAACTTTCCGCTGCTGATGCTGGCCTGGAAGGTCGCGCCGGCCCTTGCCGCCGGCAATACGGTGGTGCTGAAGCCCGCCGAATACACGCCGCTGACCGCGCTGGCATTCGCCGAGATCTGCGCCCATGTCGGCCTGCCTGCCGGGGTGGTGAACATCGTCACCGGCGATGGCGAGACCGGGGCGGCGCTGGTGCGGGCGCCGGTGGACAAGATCGCCTTCACCGGCTCGACCGAGGTCGGGCGCGGCATTGCCCGTGCCGTTGCGGGTTCGGGCAAGCGGCTGACGCTGGAACTGGGCGGCAAGTCGCCCTTTGTCGTCTTGGAGGACGCCGACCTGGACGCTGCGGTCGAGGGCGTGGTTGATTCGATCTGGTTCAACCAGGGCGAGGTCTGCTGCGCCGGCTCGCGCATCCTGGTCGCCGAGTCGGTCGCCGCGCGGTTCGAGGCGCTCTTGCGAGCGCGGATGCAGAAGCTGCGTCTTGGCGCACCGCTCGATAAGTCCACCGATATCGGCGCCATCGTCGATCCCGTGCAAAAGGACCGCATCCTGCGGCTGATCGACCGGGCGACCGCCGCCGGGGCGGAACTGGTCGGCGGCGCGGCGGCGCCGGGCTGCTTCATCGCGCCGGGCTATCTGAAGAATATCTCGCCCGCCAATCCCGGCATGGTCGAGGAGATATTCGGCCCCATCGCCACGCTTTCGACCTTTCGCACCCCGGACGAGGCGGTGGATCTGGCGAACAATACCCGCTATGGCCTCGCGGCCTCGGTCTGGTCGGAAAGCGCGACCGTGGCGACGGATCTCGCCGCACGGATCAAGGCCGGCGTGGTCTGGGTCAATTGCGCGAACCTCTTCGACGCCGCGGCCCCTTTCGGCGGCATGCGCGATTCCGGCTATGGCCGCGAGGGCGGGCGCGAGGGGATGCTGGACTATCTCGCCGCGCCCGTTGCCCCGCAGCGCGATCCGGCGCCGTCCGAAATCGTCCCGGCCGAGGCGCCCGAGGAAAGCGCCGGGATCGACCGCACGGTCAAGCTTTACATCGGCGGCGCGCAGAAGCGTCCCGACGGCGGCGCCAGCTATGCGGCGCAGGACGAACTGATCCCGCTGGGCAACCGCAAGGACATCCGCAACGCGGTCGAGGCGGCGCAGGGCGGCTTGGCGAAATGGCAGGGGCTGGGCGGCCATGGCCGGGCGCAGGTGCTGTATTTCCTGGCCGAGAACCTGGCGCAGCGCCGCGCGGAATTCGCCGGCTTCGCCAGCCCGGCCGAGGTCGATGCCGCCATCCGCCGCTGCTTCTTCTATGCCGGTTTCGCCGACAAATACGATGGAGCGACGGTCTCGGCCAAGCCAGGGCATCTGTGCCACGTCCAGCCCGAGCCGCATGGCGTGATGGGGTTGATCGCGCCCGTGGCCGCGCCGCTGGCCGGCTTCATGGCGCTGGTGCTGCCGGCCATCGCCATGGGCAATGCGGTGGTGGCCATCCCGTCGCAGGACCGGCCGATGGCGGCCCTGACGCTGGCGCAGGTGCTGGCCTGTTCGGACGTGCCGGGCGGCGTGGTCAACATCGTCACCGGCCCGCGCGACGACCTTGTCCGGGCGCTGGCGGGCCATGACGGCGTCTCGGCGATCTGGCATGCCGGGCTGGGCGAGGGGCTGGCCGAAGTGCAGCGGGTCGCGGCCGAAACCCTGATCCCGGTCTGGACGCCCCAACCTCGCGACTGGAGCGGTCCGCAGGCGCAGGGCCGCGAGTTCCTGCGCGCGGCCAGCCGCACCAAGACCATCTGGCTGCCCTATGGCGCCTTGCCTGCGGGCACCGGCAGTTCGGCCTATTGACCCGAAGTCCGGCGCGACATTTCCACGAGGTCGCTGGGGCCATCGAGCGCCCCGGACCCGTGGCCCCTCCCGTGCCGCCCGCTTCAGGCCAGGCTTAGCCAGCGCAGCCCGGCCTCGGTCGAGTTGCGGGGGGTGTATTCCGCGCCGACCCAGCCGCGATATCCCGAAGCGTCGATGGCGCGGAACAGTTCGGCGAAGTCGATATCGCCCTGCCGCGGCTCGTGCCGGCTGGGCCAGTCGGCGATCTGGACATGCCGTATCCGCCCGGTATGGCGCTGCCAGACCGCCAGCGCATCGCCATGGATCATCTGCGCCTGATAGACGTCGAATTGCAGCCCCAGGTTCGGCGCCCCGACCTCGTCCATGATCTCAGCCGCCAGATCGAAGCTGTCGAGGAAATAGCCCGGCATGTCGTGGCGGTTCATCGGCTCGATGGTCAGGCTGGTCCGGGCATCGCGGGCGCAGGCCCATTTCAGGTTTGCGACGAAGGTGCGTCGCGCCAATCCACCCCGGGCCTTGCCGGCCATCACATGCAGATGCTTGACCCCCAGCGCGCGGCCAAAGCGCAGCGCGCGGTCGAAATCGTCGCGAAAGCGCGATTCGTTGCCCGGTTCGGCGGCAAAGCCGCGCGGCCCGCCGGCCCAGTTCGGCGGCGGCGTGTTCATCAGCACGAACTCCACCCCCGCCGCCTGTGCGGCCTGGGCCAGCTCCTTGACGGCAAGGTCATAGGGAAACAGGATCTCGACCCCGTGAAAGCCCGCACGCCTTGCAGCGGCAAAGCGTTGCAATATGGGCATCTCGGTGAACAGATAGGTCAGGTTGGCGGCAAATCGCGCCATGGTCAGGGCTCCAGGGGAAAGACCGTCCCTCCCGATCGCACTTCCATACGCCCGTTGTCGCCGGGCATAGCCGCATCGGCCAGTCGGTAGAACGTCTTGCGGTCGATCAGCGCCCAAAGACCGCGGCGGATATGGACATAGGGCCGGGGCTCTTCCGGCGTCCCGCGCATTTCTATCTCATGCCCGGGACCTGCGCTCACCCGGTCGCCCACATTGGTGGTAAAGACGATGTCCTCGCCGATTTCGGCATCGACGGCGATGAAGGGCGCATCGACCACGCGGATGCCGACCTTTTCGACGGGGGTGACCAGGAAGTAATCATCCCCCTCGCGCTTCAGGATCGAGGCGAAAAGCCGCACCATCTCGGGCCGGCCGATGGGCGTGCCGTTGTAGAACCAACTGCCGTCGGCGCGGATCTCCATGTCCAGGTCGCCGCAAAAGGGCGGGTTCCACAGATGCACAGGCGGCGGCCCCTTCTTCGAGGCGCGGCTGGCGGCAGCGGCGATTCCGGCCGCATCGCTCACGGCATTGTCAGTCTTTTCCTCCATTCCCTGTGGACCCCGTCACACCTGCCTTTATGTTGTCCTAGAACAGAAACGGGGCATTGTCATGGCTGAGAATGAGAAACTGGTTTCCGAAGTCTTGACGCTGACCGATCGCCTTGCGCAGGCCCGCGCCAGCGTCGAGCACCGCTTCGTCGGCCAGCATGCCGTGGTCGAGCAGGTGCTGGCCGCGATCCTGTCGGGCGGGCATGCGCTGCTGGTCGGCCAGCCGGGGCTGGGCAAGACCATGCTGGTCGATACGCTGGCCACCGTGCTGGGCCTCGACACCGCGCGCATCCAGTTCACCCCCGACCTGATGCCGGCCGACATCCTGGGCTCCGAGGTGCTGGACATCCGGCCCGACGGCACCCGCGCCTTTCGCTTCATCGAGGGGCCGGTCTTTACCCAGCTCCTGATGGCCGACGAGATCAACCGGGCCAGCCCGCGCACGCAATCCGCGCTGCTCCAGGCCATGCAGGAGGGCGAGGTCACTATCGGCGGCGAGCATCGGCCGCTGGGCCGGCCCTTCCACGTCCTCGCCACCCAGAACCCGATCGAGCAGGAGGGCACCTATCCCTTGCCCGAGGCGCAGCTCGACCGTTTCCTTTTGCAGGTCGACGTGGACTATCCCGACCGCGACACCGAACGCGCCATCCTGCTGGCCACCACCGGGGTCGAGGAGGGCCGGGCGCATGCGGTCTTCGACGCGGCCGGGCTGGTTGCGGCGCAGGCGCTGATCCGGCGCATGCCGGTGGGCGAGACGGTGCTGAATGCAATTCTCGATCTGGTGCGCGCGGCCCGTCCCGGCGCGCCCGAGGCGCCGGGCTGGATGGCCGATACGCTGGTCTGGGGGCCGGGGCCGCGTGCCGCGCAGGCGCTGACGCTGGTCACGCGCGCCCGTGCGGCGCTGAACGGCCGCTTTGCGCCGACGCTCGACGATGTCGAGGCCATGGCGGCCCCGGTGCTGCGCCATCGCATGGCGTTGAGCTTTGCCGCCCGTGCCCGCGGCGAGACCATCGAGGGCGTGATCGCGCGCCTGCTCGACGACCGGATGCGGGCGGCGGCGTGAGACCCTCGGCCGATCAGCTTCGCGCCCGGGCCGAGGCCGCCTCGGCGGCGTTGCCGGCGCTGATGCTGTCGGCCGAGCGGCTGGCGGCGGCGCTGGTGCCGGGCGCGCATGGCCAGCGCCGCGCCGGCATGGGCGAGGATTTCTGGCAATACCGTCCCGCCACCACGGGCGACACGGCGCGCAGCATCGACTGGCGCCGCTCGGCCCGCTCGGATGCGCAATTCGTCCGCGACCGCGAGGCGCAGGTGGCGCAATCGGCGGCGATCTGGGTCTCGGCCGCGGCGGGCATGGACTATACCGGCGGCACGGACCGGCCCGGCAAGCGCGACCGTGCCGACCTGCTGGCGCTGGCGTTGGCCATGGCGCTGCTGGCCGGGGGCGAGCGCGTGGCGCTGGCCGGCCAGCCGCCGCGCCCTGGCCGCCTGCAGGCCGAGCGCATGGCCCAGGCGCTGGTCGCCCGCCCGGCGCTGGACCGCGACGAGGATGCGCCGCCGGCCGAGGCCTTGCGTCCCGGCCAGCGGGTGATCCTGTTCGACGATTTCCTGGGCGATCCGCAGCCGGTGCTGGACTACCTTTCCCGCGCCGCCGGCCTGGGCGTGCAGGGCGTGCTGATGCAGGTCCTGGACCCGGACGAGGACGGCTTTCCCTGGCGGGGCGCGGTGTTGTTCCGCTCGGCCTCGGGCGCTCTGCGCCACGACACGCGCGACGCGGCCGGGCTGCGCACGGCCTATCTGGCGCGGCTGGCCGAGCGGCGCGAGGTGCTGTCGCGCGCCGCCGCGACCGCGGGCTGGCATTTCGGCATGCATGACACCGGGGCGCCGCCGTCGCAGGCGCTGCTCTGGCTCTGGTCGGTGCTGGAGGGCTGATGCTGCTCATTGGTCCCCTCGGCTTCCTGACGCCCTGGATCCTCGCGGCGCTGGCCGCGCTGCCGGTGCTGTGGCTGATCCTGCGCGCCATGCCGCCTTCGCCAAAGCTGGTGCGCTTTCCCGGCACGCGGTTGCTGCTGGGGCTCAGGGACCCGCATCCGGTGGCGCGTCACACGCCCTGGTGGCTGCTGCTCTTGCGGGTGCTGGCGATCGCGGCCTTGATCCTGGGCTTTGCCGGGCCGGTCTGGAAGCCGGCGCCGGATCAGGTCGGGCAGGGGCCTTTGCTGATCGTGATGGATGCCGGCTGGGCCGCGGCGCCCGACTGGCCGCAGCGTCAGGCCCGCGCCCTGCGCGCTCTGGATCGCGCGGCGGCGGCGGGACAGCCGGCGGCGCTGCTGGTCGCCGACGGCCGGGCCGAGGGCGTGCTGCCCTTCCTGCCCGCGACCGAGCTTGCCGCGCAGTTGCGGGCCCTGCGCCCCGCGGCATGGGAGACGCGCTATCCCCCCGATCCCCAGGCGGTGCTGGCCGAGGCGCCGGCGGGTCTTTCGGTGCTGTGGCTCAGCGATGGGCTGGACCATCCGGGGCGGGCGGAATGGCTGGCTGCGCTTTCGGGGCGCGGCAACGTGACCGTGGTGCCGCCGGAAGGCCCGCGCCAAGCGCTGGAACTGGTGCCGGGCGACCAGCCGGCGCTGCGAATGCGCTCGACCGGGACCGCGGTCGCCGAGGTGCTGGCCATCGGCCTCGACCCGCAGGGCACGCCGCGAGAGCTGGCGCGGCTGAAGCCCGGCGAGGGTTCTGCCGATGCGGGCGTGACCAGTTGGCCGGTTCCCATCGACCTGCCCTCCGAATTGCGCAACCGCATCACGCGCTTCGAGATCGAGGGCCATGCCTCGGCCGGCGCGGTGATGCTGGCCGATGACAGCCTGCGCCGGCGCAAGGTCGCGCTGGTCGGCGACGACCGCGCCAGCGAGGGCCAGCGGCTGCTCTCGCCGCTGCATTACCTGCGCCGGGCGCTGGCGCCTTCGACCGACCTGATCGAGGGGGGGTTGGGCGATGTGCTGCAAGCCTCGCCCGACGTGGTCGTGCTGGCCGACCAGTTCGGACTGGCCGATGAGCCGGCCCTGCGCGAATGGGTCGAGGGCGGCGGGCTGCTGATCCGCTTTGCCGGGCCGCGCATGGCCGCGTCGGAGCGGCTGGCCGAGGAGCCGCTCTTGCCCGTGCGGCTGCGCGCCGGCGGGCGCGACATCGGCGGGGCGCTTGCCTGGGGCGAGCCGCGCGGCATCTCGGCCTTTGCCCCCGACGGGCCCTTCGCGGGGCTCTTGGTACCGGACGATACGACCGTGCGCGCGCAACTCCTGGCCGAGCCGGCGCCGGACCTGGCCGACCGCAGCATCGCCCGGCTTTCGGACGGCACGCCGCTGGTGACGCGCGCGGCCCTGGGGCAGGGGCAACTGGTGCTGTTTCACACCACGGCCAACGCGGAATGGTCGAACCTGGCGATCTCGGGCCTGTTCGTCGAGATGCTGGACCGGCTGGTGCGCAGCGCCCGGGTCGGCGCCGGGGCGCCCGAGGCGGATCGCGCCGAACAGCCCTTCTGGCTGCCCGAACTGGTGCTGGACGGCTTTGGCCGCACCACCGAGCCTCAGGACACCGCCCCGGTCGCCGCCGCCGATTTCGCGCGCGGCCCGGCCCCGGGCGCTCCGGCCGGGCTTTATCGCGGCGGCGAGCGGGTGGCGGCCCTGAATGCGGGCGGGCCGATCGCGACGGCCGATTGGCCCGGCGCCCATATTGAGCGCGGGGCGCAGGCGCCGGGCTTCGACCTGCGCGGCTGGTTGATTGCGCTGGCCGCAGCGCTTCTGGCGCTGGACGCGCTCGGCAGCGCCTGGCTGGCTCGCGGCAGGCAGAGGGCGATGGCATGATGAGAAGATGGCTTGCCCCCCTTGCCCTGCTGTTCTGGGCCACGGCCCTTTCGGCGCAGGACGAGCCCGACCCCCGGCTGGTGCGCGCGGCCGACGAGGTGGCGCTGGCCTATGTCGTCACCGGCGATTCCGAGGTCGATGCCGCCTCGGAAGCCGGGCTGCGCGGCCTGTCCCAGGTCCTGACCGCCCGCACCACCGTCGAGCCGGGCGAGCCCATCGGCATCGACCCCGAACAGGACGACCTGTCGCTGCTGGCCTTCCTTTACTGGCCGGTGACCGAGGCGCAGGCGCCGCCCTCGCCGCAAGCCTATGTCCGGCTGAACCATTTCCTGCGCTCGGGCGGGATGATCCTTTTCGATACCCGCGACGGCGATATCGCCGGTCTGGGCGGGCCGGATGGCGCGGCGGCGCTGCAGGCGCTGGCCGCGCCGCTGGACATCCCGCCGCTGGCGCCGGTCCCGGCCGACCATGTGCTGACCCGCAGCTTCTACCTGCTCAGGGATTTCCCCGGCCGCTACCAGGGCCGCGAGATCTGGGCCGAGGCGCCCCCGGCCGATGCCCAGGCGGCCGAGGGCGTGCCGTTTCGCAATCTCAACGACGGCGTCTCTCCGGTCATCATCGGCGGCAATGCCTGGGCCGAGGCCTGGGCGGTGGATGAGAACGGCCTGCCCATGTTCAGCATCGGCTCGGGCTTCGAGGGCGAGCGCCAGCGCGAGATGACCTATCGTTTCGGCGTCAACCTGATCATGTATGTGCTGACCGGGAACTACAAATCCGACCAGGTGCATGTGCCGGCCCTGCTGGAGCGGCTGCGGCAGGAGGAGGTCGTGCAATGAGCGGCCTGACCTTCGATCCGCTGCTGTCCTGGCCGCTGGTCGGCGCCCTGGCCTTGCTCGGCGTGCTGGTGGCGCTGTGGTCGCTGTGGCGCGGCTTGCGCGGCTGGGCTTGGCGCGGCATCGCCGGGCTGGCCGCGGCGGCGGCCCTTGCCGGGCCTGCGCTGGAATCGGGCATCCGCCACAAGCTGTCGGATATCGTGATCCTGCTCGACGACCGCAGCGCCAGCCAGTCCCTGCCGGGGCGGGCGGAGCAAACCGATGCCGCGGTCGAGGAACTGACCCGCCAGCTCTCCGCATTGCCCGATACCGAGATTCGCCGCGTGACCGTTGCCGACGACCCGGACGGCACCCAGATCGGCACGGCGCTGACCCGGGCGCTGGCCGCCGAGCCGCAGGCCCGCGTCGCAGGCGTCATCGCCGTGACCGACGGGCTGGCCCATGATGCGCCGATGCTGCCCGCCTCGGCGCCCGCGCCGGTGCATGTGCTGCTGACCGGGCAGGCGCAGGACTGGGACCGCCGGCTGGTGATCGAGGAGGCCCCGGCCTATGGGCTGATCGGCAAGCCCGTCACCATCCGCCTGCGCGTCGAGGATCAGGGCGCCGTCCCCGCGCAGGTGGCGCAGACCCCCGCCCGGCTTCGCATCCTGCTGGACGGAGAGGAGATGCGCAGCCTGGACCTGCCGCCGGGGGTGACGCTGGACCTGCCGGTGGTGCCGGAACATGCCGGGCAGAACGTGGTCTCGATCGGGTTCGACGCGCCTCAGGCCGAGGTGCCGGAACTGACCGACCGCAACAACTCGGCCGCCGTGCAGATCCAGGGCGTGCGCGACCGGCTGCGGGTGCTGCTGGTCTCGGGCGCGCCGCACGCGGGCGAAAGAACCTGGCGCAACCTGTTGAAATCGGATGCAAACGTGGACCTGATCCACTTCACCATCCTGCGGCCGCCGGACAAGATGGATGCGGTTCCCGTCGATGAGATGTCGCTGATCGCCTTTCCGACCCAGGAACTGTTCATGGAGCGGATCCGGGATTTCGACCTGATCATCTTCGACCGCTACCGGGTGCGCGGCATCCTGCTGCCGCAATATTACGACAACATCCGGCGCTATGTCGAAGAGGGCGGCGCGATCCTGGTCTCGGCGGGGCCCGAGATGTCCACGGTGGAAAGCCTGAACCTGTCGCCCCTGGGGGCGATCCTGCCCGCGCGGCCCACCGGCCGGGTCTATGCCGAGCCCTTCCTGCCGCGCCTGACCGAGGACGGCGAGCGTCATCCGGTCACCGCAGGTCTGCCCGGCGCCCCGGCAGAGGATGCGGCAAGCCATTGGGGCCGCTGGCTGCGCATGTCGCAGGTGATCCCCGATCCCGATGCCCAGGTGGTGCTGAGCGGCGCGCGCGACGAGCCGCTTTTGCTGTTCAGCCGCGTGGGCGAGGGGCGGGTGGCGATGCTGACCTCGGACCAGGTCTGGCTCTGGGGTCGCGGCTTCGAGGGCGGCGGGCCGCAGCTGGAACTGCTGCGCCGCATCGCGCATTGGTCGATGCAGGAGCCCGAACTTGAGGAAGAGGCGCTGCTGGCCGATGTCAGCGGCGAACTGGCGGTCACGATCACCCGCCGCACGATGAAGGTGACCGCCGGCCCGGTGCGCATCACGCGCCCCGATGGCCAGACCGAGGAGGTCGCGCTGACCGAAGCCGGGCCGGGCCGCTTCACCGCACGCTGGACGGCGCCCGGGCCGGGGCTCTACCGGCTGGAAGAGGGCGATATCGGCCGCGTGCTGGCGCTCGGCCCCGCGGCGCCGCGCGAATTCGAGCAGACCGTCGCCTCGGGCGCCGTGCTGGGTCCGCTGGCCGAGGCAACGCAGGGCGCGGTGCTGCGGCTTTCCGAAGGCATGCCCGGCCTGCGCACCGTGCGCGAGGGACGGCCGGCGCATGGCCAGGGTGTCGGCGGGCCGTGGATCGCCATCACCCCGCGCGAGGCGGCCTCGGTCAGCGGCATGACGCATCGTCCGCTGCTGCCGGGTTGGGCCTGGCTCGCGCTGATCGCCGGGCTGGCGGTGGCGGGCTGGCTGGCCGAGGGCCGCGGTCGGCTGCGCAGCACCTGACACGGCGAAACTTGCCAAGTCCGCGCCCCGTTGCTAGGCAAATGAAAACATTCCAAGAGGACCGCATGGCCGCCGCCCCCAACGATGACCAGACCGCCTATATCCCGCCGACCGAAGTCGATCTGGCGATGATCAAGCGCATCCTGCCGCATCGCTATCCCTTCCTGCTGGTGGACCGCGTTCGCGACATCGTCCCGGCCGAAAGCTGCGTCGGCGTCAAGAACGTGACCTCGAACGAGCCGCATTTCGAAGGGCATTTCCCGCAGGAGCCGGTCATGCCCGGCGTGCTGATCATCGAGGCCATGGCGCAATCGGCGGCGGTGCTGGTCGGCGTCAGCCTGAATCTCGCCGACAAGGGCATGGGCACCTATTTCATGTCCATCGACAAATGCCGCTTCCGCCAGAAGGTGGTGCCGGGCGACGTGCTGGAGCTGCACATGAAGACCCTGCGCGGCGGCGGCAAGATCTGGAAGTTCGAGGGCCGCGCCATCGTCAACGGCCAGTTGGCCGCCGAGGCCGAGGTCATGGCCATGCTGAACCGTGGCGACAATGGCTGAAACCCGCATCCACCCCTCGGCCGTCGTGGACCCCGCCGCGCAGGTCGGCGAGGGATGCGAGATCGGCCCGTTCTGCGTGATCGGTCCCGAGGTCGGCCTCGGCCGGGGCGTGGTGCTGAAATCCCATGTCGTCGTGGCGGGCGAGACCCTGATCGGCGATGAGACCGTGGTCTTCCCCTTTGCCTCGCTGGGCGAGGTGCCGCAGGACCTGAAGTTCCGGGGCGAGCGCACGCGGCTGGAAATCGGCGCCCGCAACCGCATCCGCGAATATGTCACCATGAACCCGGGCACCGAGGGCGGCGGCGGCGTCACCCGGATCGGCGACGACGGCCTTTTCATGGCGGGCAGCCATGTCGCGCATGACTGCCAGATCGGCAACCGGGTGATCCTGGTCAACAACGCTTCGGTCGCCGGCCATTGCGTGCTCGAGGACGACGTGATCGTCGGCGGGCTGTCGGGCGTGCACCAGTTCGTGCGCATCGGCCGCGGCGCGATGATCGGGGCGGTGACCATGGTGACGGCGGATGTGATCCCCTTCGGCCTGGTGCAGGGGCCGCGCGGCCATCTGGACGGGCTGAACCTGGTGGGGCTGAAGCGCCGCGGCGCCTCGCGCGAGGAAATCCATGCGCTGCGCGACATGCTGGCGCAACTGGGCCAGGGCAGCTTTCGCGATACCGCCCGGCACCTGGCCGAGGCCGAGAATGGCCCGATGGTGCGCGAGGTGCTGGACTTCATCCTCGGTCCCTCGGACCGCAGCTTCCTGGCGCCCCATCCATGAGCCGCATCGCCCTGATCGCCGGCGAGGGCAGCCTTGCCCCCGCAATCGCCGCCGCGCTGGACCAGCCGCTGGTCTATGCGCTGGACAACCTGAAACCGCAGGTCGAGGCCAAGCCTTTCCGCCTGGAACGCCTGGTGCCCTTTCTGGACGAGTTGGCCGACCAGGGCGTGACGCAGGCGGTCTTTGCCGGTGCCATCCGCCGCCCGAAGATCGAGCCGGAACTTTTCGACGCGCGCACCCTGACCATCGTGCCGCGCATCCTGATGGGGATGCAGTCGGGCGACGACGCGGCGCTGCGCGCAGTTCTCGACGTTTTCGAGGAAGCCGGAATATCCATCTGTTCTGTCGATCAGATCCTGCCGGAACTGGTGCCCGGAGAAGGTGTGCTGTCGGGTGAGCCAAGCCAGCGCGACCAGAAGGACGCCGCCCGCGCCGCCGAGATCGTCGCCGGCCTTGGCGCGCTGGATATCGGCCAGGGCGCGGTGGTTGCGCAGGGGCTCTGCCTCGCCGTGGAAGCGCTGCCGGGCACCCAGGCCATGCTGGAATTCGCCAAGCTGCATGCGGGTCTGAAACCCGACCCCAAGGGAGCGGGCGGCGTGCTCTACAAGGCGCCGAAACCCGGCCAGGATCGCCGCATCGACCTGCCGACCATCGGCCCCGACACCGTGACCCAGGCTGCCGAGGCCGGGCTGGCCGGCATCGCCTGGGAGGCGGGCAGCGTCATCCTGCTGGACCGGGCCGAGGCGCTGCGCCGCGCCCAGGCGGCGGGGCTGTTTCTCTGGGCGCGCGGTTGAACGGGTATTTGGAAAACGGAAAAGAGGCTTGCTTCGCCGTTTCCCAAATACTCAAGTGACGGTGCCGCGAGAGTGGCAGCAGGGTATTTGACCGACGAAGAATGCCGGGGTGCTTCTCTGTTCTTCAAATACTCATGTCGGGGCATGGCAAGCGGAGCGGCGCGATGAAATTCTTCCTGATCGCGGGCGAGCCTTCGGGCGACAATCTGGGCGGCGCCCTGATGGCCGGCTTGAAGCAGCTTGATCCGGATGCCGCGTTCCTGGGTGTCGGCGGTCCGGCCATGGCGGCCCAGGGGCTGGAGAGCCGCTTTCCCATGGAAGAGCTGAGCCTGATGGGCATCTGGGAGGTGCTGCCGAAATACCGCGCGCTCAAGGCCCGGATCGCCGAGACTGCCCGCGCCGTCGCCGAGGCCCGACCCGATGCGCTGATCACCATCGACAGCCCGGATTTCTGCCTGCGCGTGGCGCGCCAGGCCCGGGCGTTGAACCCCGATTTGCGCACCATCCATTACGTCGCGCCCTCGGTCTGGGCCTGGCGGCCGGGGCGGGCCAGGAAGATGGCCGAGGTGATCGATCATGTGCTGGCGATCCTGCCCTTCGAGCCGCCGCTGATGCAGGCCGCCGGCATGAGTTGCGATTTCGTCGGCCATCCCATCGTCGCCGAGCCGGTGGCGGGCGAGGCCGAGGCAGCGGCGTTTCGTGCCGCGAACGGCATCGTGCCGGATGCGCCGCTGGTCTTGTGCCTGCCGGGTTCGCGCCGGACCGAGGTGGGCCGGCTCGGCCCGCGCTTCGACGAGGCGTTGATCCGGCTGCGCGACCGGGTGCCCGAGATTCGCGTGGTGATTCCGACCGTGCGGGGCGTTTCGGGGCTGGTGCGCGACATGGCTCGGCGCTGGCCCACCGCCCCGGTCGTGGTCGAGAGCCCCGAGGAAAGGCGCGCCGCCTTTGCCGCCGCCGACCTGGCGCTGGCGGCCTCGGGCACGGTCAGCCTGGATCTGGCCGCGAACGACGTGCCCATGGTCATCGGCTATGACGTGGCGCCGCTCAGCCGGCTGATCATCGGGTTGCTGCTCAGGACCGATACGGTGACGCTGGTCAACCTGGTCAGCGAGACCCGCGCCGTGCCGGAATATCTGGGCCGCAACTGCCAGCCCGGCCCCATGTCGCAGGCGCTTTACCGGCTGATCGAAAACGGCGAGGAACGGAGCGAGCAACTGGCCGCCATGGCGCTGACCATGCAGCGGCTGGGGCGCGGCGGCGAGCCTCCCGGCCTGCGCGCCGCGCGTTCGGTCATGGCGGCGATCAGTTCTGCGCCGCGACCACGATGATCTCGACCTTGTAGTCGGGAGTCGCCAGGGCCGATTCGCCGGTGGCGCGGGCCGGGGCGTGGCCGGGGGCGACCCAACCGTCCCAGACTGCGTTCATCTCGGCGAAATCGGCCATGTCGGCCAGCCAGACCTGCGCCGACAGGATGCGGGTCTTGTCCGAGCCGCATTCCGCCAGCAGCCGGTCGATCTGGGCCAGCACCTCGCGGGTTTGCTGGGTCACCGTTTCGCCGGGTTTGCCGACCTGGCCGGCCAGGTAGATGGTGCCGTTATGGACGACCGCCTGGCTCATGCGGGGGCCGGTCTCGATGCGCTTGATCTCGGACATGGAAAATCCTTTCGGGTTGGGCCGGCGTCAGAAAAGCCGCCAGAGGAACAGCGCCGTCATGCCAAAGCCGATGGCCGCGATCAATGCCCGCAACACCGGGATCGGGATTCGCCGCGCCACTGGCGCGCCCAGATAGCCGCCGAGGACAGTGCCCAGGCTCATTACCGCCGCGGGCCACCAGGCGACCTGCCCGCCCGCCGCGAAGATCGCGAAGGAGATCACCGACAGCGCGAAGGACAGCCAGTTCTTCAGCCCGTTCATCTGGTTCAGCTGCGTCATGCCCCAAAGCGCGAAGAGCGCCAGCAGCACGATCCCCAGCCCGCCGTTGAAATAGCCGCCGTAGATTGCCACCGGCACCATGGTCCCGGCGCCGAAGGGTGCCGCGGCGTTGCGATGCTGCGCCGCCCATTCCCGCACCTGCGCGCCCCAGATGAAGACCGAGGTCGCCGCCAGCAGCAGGAAGGGCACCAGCACCGCGAAGGCCTGGTTCGACGAGACCAGCAGCAGGCAGGAGCCGACGATGCCGCCGGCCAGCGTCCAGAAGGTCAGCCGCAGCACCAATGCACGCTCGATCTGCGCGATCTCGTGGCGAAACCCCAGCGCGGCGGACAGGTAGCCCGGCAGGGCGGCGACCGTGCTGGTGGCATTGGCCGAGACCACCGGCACGCCGCTGGCGACGAGGGCGGGGAAGGTGATGAAGGTGCCGCCCCCGGCGACGGCGTTCAGCATCCCGCCCAGGAATCCGGCGGCGAGCATCAGCAGGGTGTCGGTCATGCGGGGCGGCTCCGGATCGTGGCAGGGCGCCCATGCTTAGCCTTGCGGCTCGGGGGCGTCCAGCCTTGCATGGGCCGGACATGGATGCGCCCGGAGGCGGCCCCCGGGCGCATGGCTTGCAATCGAATTCCGGTCAGAAGATGCCGGTCAGATAAAGCAGGATGATCACGAAGATCGGAACGCCCAGGAGCCAGGCGACGATACCCTTCATCGTTGTTCTCTCCCTTTCTGGTCGTCAGCGGAACGCGACCCGGCCGGGTTGGTTCCCGTGCCGCCACCGCCCGCCTAGGATGGAGTTCCCGAAAATCGCAAATCGGCGGGAATAAACCGCGCGGCGTTCCGTAACCCCCTTGCAACCTTCTGGCGTTGCCTTGGATCAAAGGATGAAGCGCATGGCACCTTTTCGCATGATTCTGACGGCCGCGACCTTCTCGACGGCAATCCTTCCGGGTGCGGCCCTGGCCGATGACGACGATTTCCCCCGTTATTTCCATCGCGGCGGGATCGAGCGGCTGCTGCTGCCTGGCCTGGACGGCTGGACCTATCGCGGCTGGCGCGGGGATGACGACGACCGCCGGTCCGTCCGCTATCGCTCCTGGGGCGACGATGACGACGACCGCCCCCGGCGCCGCCGCCGTCGTGGTCGCGACGATGATGACGACGACGACGATGACGACGATTGACGGATTCAGCGATTAGGCAGGCGAGACCGGCCCCTGAACCGGGCCGGCTTCACCGGTGGGATTGCCGACCGGATGCGCAAGGGACGGATCGGGACGGCAAAGCCAGCCTCGCCGCGGGCGAGGCGCTTCGGAAAGCCGCCGTTCGGGGACGGAGGGGCCGTCAGCCCCGAACCCATTCCATGACATGCAGATAGGGCGCGCGGCGATAGCGCGCGGCCTGCCGGGGATCGCCGCCTTGCGGTGCCGGCTCGTCGAAATGCACCAGCCGCAGCCCATGTTCCAGCAGCGGCTGCATATAGGCGTGGAAGGGGCGGTGCCAGTTGCGGATCAGGATGCCGCGCCAGCTGACCCATTCCGCACGCTCGTCCAGGTAGTTGTCGATCAGGTAGCCCGAGCCGGGATCGCCCTTCCAGCCGCCCGCCGTGCTGAACGAGTTCAGGTTGGCGACGAGCAGGCTGCCGCCGGGACGCAGGACGCGCACCATCTCGGCGATGGCGGCCCGGATGTCGTCGATGTCGATGAGCGTCAGGTAGCTGACCACCAGGTCGAAACCGGCATCGGGCAGGGGCAGGGCCTCGGCGCGCGCCTGCACGTAGCTGCCCTTGTCGTCGCGGCTGCGGGCGGTTTCGATCAGCTTCTGTGTGGGATCGATGCCGGTCGCGGCGATGCCTTCGGCGGCAAGCATCCGGCAGAAGCGTCCCTCGCCGCAGCCCACGTCCAGCGCATTGCGGAAGCCGCGGCCGCGGATGCGGGCCAGCATCGGGGCGTCGAGCACATGGCGGCGCGAGAAATCGCCTTCCTCGCCCATGTCGGCGATCCAGGCCTCGGCGGAATCGTCCCAGCCATTCCCGCGATCCATGCTTGCCTCCCCCGATGGTGCCGGGCGGTTTGCTAGCCTATCCGGCGGGCGGGGGCAAATCGGTCAGTTCAGGGCAAAGGTCCTGGGCAGGCTGCGATACCAGTCGATGATCGCCTGCCGTTCCTGCGGCTCCATGAAGCTGACATTGGCGGGCGGCATGGCGTCGGTCACGCCGGCCTGGATATAGATTTCGCGCGCGGCGCGGGTGATGTCGTCGGGGGTCTCCAGCAGGACGCCCTTGGGCGCGGTGTGGATGCCCTCGTAAGAGGGCTCCCTGGCATGGCACATCGAGCAGCGGCCCATGACGGCGTTGTAGGCGTCGTCCCAGCCGGCCACGTCGACCATGGCCTGCTGCGTGGGCGTCAGGACGCGCGCCTCGGCCTCCTCCAGCGTCTGGCGGAACATCGGCGCGGTCGAGAGCCACATGACGATGACGAACAGGATGGTGGTCACGGCCCAGGTCCACCTGCGCATCCCGCCGCCGGCATGCATGGTGTTGAAGAAATGCCGGATGGTCACGCCCATCAGGAAGATCAGCCCGGCGATCACCCAGTTGTATTCCGTCGCGAAGGCCAGCGGATAGTGGTTCGACAGCATCAGGAACACGACCGGCAGGGTCAGGTAGTTGTTATGCGTCGAGCGCAGCTTGGCGATCTTGCCGTATTTCGGATCGGCGGGACGCCCGGCCTTGAGGTCGGCGACGACGATGCGCTGGTTCGGCATGATGACGAAGAACACGTTCGCCGTCATGATCGTAGCGGTGAAGGCGCCCAGGTGCAGCATGACCGCGCGGCCGGTGAAGACCTGGTTATAGGCCCAGCCCATGACCATCAGCAGCCCGAACAGGATCAGCATCAGCAGGGTCGGGGTCTCGCCCAGCTTCGACTTGCACAGGTTGGTATAGATCAGCCAGCCGATCGACAGCGAGCCGGCCGAGATCAGGATCGCCTGCCAAGGCGCCAGATCCATCTTGGCGGGGTCGATCAGGAACAGTTCGGAGCCGACCCAATAGGTGACCATCAGGAGCGCCGCCCCCGAGATCCAGGTCATGTAGCTTTCCCATTTGAACCAGATCAGGTGCTCGGGCATCCGCTCGGGCGCGACCAGGTATTTCTGGATATGGTAGAAGCCGCCGCCATGGACCTGCCATTCCTCGCCATGCGCGCCGGGGGGCAGGCCGGGCACCTTGCGCAACCCGAGGTCGAGGGCGACGAAATAGAAGGACGAACCGATCCAGCAGATGGCGGTGACGACATGCGTCCATCGGATGGCAAAGGCGAGCCAATCCCAGATGACGGCGAAATCGGACATACTTTGTCTCCTGTCTAGCTGGGGAAAGACTAGCCGCTTCGCGGGGTTGCGAGTATTCACGCATTTCCCCTTGCTGTCTTAACGATGCGTTGAAAATCTTTCGCCAAGCCTTGCAGGAATGAAAAAGAGGGGGCCTTGCCCCCTCAGGCCCCAGGGGCCTTTCACCCCCAGGGTATTTGGAAAACGGAAAAAAGCCGGGGCTCAGCTGCCGCGATAGGTCGAGAAGCCGTAGGGCGAGATCAGCAGCGGCACATGGTAATGGTCCTGTTCCGACATGCCGAAGCGCAAGGGCACCTGGTCGAGAAAGCGGGGCTTCGCGGCCTGGTGTCCCTGGGCGTCCAGCCATGCGCCGACATGGAAGACGAGCTCGTATTCGCCGGTCTGGAACGCGGCCTCGGGCAGGATGTGGCTGTCGGTGCGGCCGTCGTGGTTGGTGACGGTCTCGGCGATCAGCCGGCGTTCGGGGTCGAGGCGGTAGAGCTCGATCCGCATGCCCTGCGCGGGCGTGCCATTGGCGGTGTCGAGCACATGGGTGGTGAGATAACCGGGCATTTTCGTCCTTTCCTTGTCAATCCGCGAGCCGGGCGATGGCGGCGCGGGCCTGTTCGTTCAGGCGATTCGCATCGGCGGTCAGCAGGCGATGATCCTGCACCACGGCGCGGCCTTCCACATAGACTGCCCGCGGGCGGATCGGCGCGCAGAAGACCAGCGCCGCGACCGGGTCCCATTGGCCGGCAGCCGGCAGTTCCGAGACGTCCCAGAGCACCAGGTCGGCGCGTTTGCCGGGTTCCAGCGCGCCGATGTCGCTGCGGCCCAGCACGCGGGCGCCGCCGAGCGTGGCGATCTCCAGCGCTTCGCGGGCACCCATGGCGGCGGGGCCGTCCTTGAGGCGGGCGACCAGCATGGCCTGCCGCGCCTCGAGCCCCAGATGGCTGCAATCGTTGCTGGCCGAGCCGTCGACGCCCAGGCCGACCGGCACGCCCGCGTCGCGCATCCGGCGCACCGGGGCGATGCCCGAGGCGAGGCGCGCGTTCGAGCAGGGGCAATGCGCGACCCCGGTGCCGGTGCGGGCGAAGAGGTCGATCTCCTTGTCCGACAGCTTCACGCAATGCGCGTGCCAGACATCGTCCCCGGTCCAGCCCAGGCTTTCGGCGTAATCGCCGGGCAGCATGCCGAAGTTTTCCAGCGAATAGGCGATGTCCTCGTCGTTTTCCGCCAGGTGGGTGTGCAGCCGCACGCCCTTTTCGCGGGCGAGGATGGCGGCGTCGCGCATGAGTTCCCGGCTGACCGAGAAGGGCGAGCAGGGGGCGAGGCCGACCTGCACCATGGCGCCGGGGTTCGGGTCGTGGAAGGCCGCTACCAAGCGCTCGCTGTCCTTCAGGATCGCGGCCTCGTCCTCGACCAGCGCGTCGGGGGGCAGGCCGCCCTTGCTTTCGCCGATCGACATGGCGCCGCGGGTGGCGGTGAAGCGGATGCCGATTTCCGAGGCTGCCTCGATGCTGTCGTCAAGCCGGGCGCCGTTCGGGAACAGGTAGAGGTGATCCGAAGAGCAGGTGCAGCCCGACAGCGCCAGTTCGGCCAGGCCGATCTGCGTGGACAGCCGGATATCCTCGGGACCCATGCGGCCCCAGATCGGATAGAGGGTGCGCAGCCAGCCGAACAACGCCGCATCCTGCGCGGCAGGCACGGCGCGGGTGAGCGTCTGGAACAGGTGGTGGTGGGTGTTGACGAAGCCGGGGGTGACGACGCAGCCCCCGGCCTCGACGATCTCGGCGCCTTCGGCGGAAAGACCCGGACCGACGGCGGAGATGACCCCGCCGTCGATCAGGATGTCGCCGCCTGCGATCTCGCGCCGGGCGCCGTCCATGGTGACCACCACCTCGGCGCCCCTGATGAGCAGGCGTTTCGTCATCAATGCGCCTCGGCTGCGTGGGCTGCTGCGGCGATTTCCTCGTCGCTCGCATGCGGGGCGCCGTTGAAGAACCAGTTCAGCAGAACGGCGGCGACCGCGGCCAGCAGGATGCCCGAATGGATCAGCGTATGCAGCGAATGCGGCAGCCACTGGTTGAAGTCGGGCGCGATCATCGGGACCATGCCGAGGCCCAGCGAGACGGCGACGATGAACAGGTTGTGCTTGTTGCCCTTGAAGTCCACCGTCGAGAGGATGCGGATGCCCGTCGCGGCGACCATGCCGAACATCACCAGCCCCGCGCCGCCCAGCACCGTGGTCGGCAGCGATTCGACCAGCGCGCCCATCTTGGGGATCAGGCCGAGCACGATCATGATCGCGCCGCCCGCCACGCAGACGAAGCGCGAGCGCACGCCGGTCACACCCACCAGGCCGACGTTCTGGCTGAAGGACGTATAGGGGAAGGTGTTGAAGAGCCCGCCGATGGCAGTGCCCAGGCCGTCCACGCGCAACCCGGCGCTGAGCGCCTTGGGCGTCATCCTGCGGCCGCAGATGTCGCTGAGCGCCAGGAACATGCCGGTGGACTCGATCATGGTCACGAACATGACCAGCAGCATGGTCAGGATCATCACCGGGTCAAAGATCGGCATGCCGAAATGCAGGGGCTTGATCGGTGCGAACCAGGCAGCCTCGGCGATGCCGTCGAAATGCATCATGCCCATGACCGCGGCCAGCAGCCCGCCGATGACGATGCCCAGAAGCACCGCGATATTGGCGACGAAGCCCCTGGCATAGCGTGCGATCACCAGGATCGCCGCCAGCACGGTGATACCGATCAGGATGCGCGACAGCGAGGCATATTCGGGGTTGGCCACGGTGGGCATCAGCTTGACGCTCTCGGGGACGTCGCCGGTGGCGCGTGCAGCCTCCAGCCAGGCCTGGGCGGCGGGGTCGACCAGTTGCGGCGCCGTGGGGCCGACCGGCAGGCCGAAGATCCAGTTGATGCCCACTGGCATCAGGCTGACGCCGATCACCAGGATCACCGTGCCGGTGACCACGCTGGGGAAAAAGCGCAGGAGCCGGCTGACCAGCGGTGCGAAGAAGATCGAGATGATCCCCGCCGCCATGATGGCGCCGAACATCATCCGCGCGCCTTCCTGGCCGGGGTTCGACGAGGCGATGGCGACCATGGGGCCGACGGCGGCGAAGGTCACGCCCATCATGACCGGCAGCTTGATGCCGAACCATTGCGTGGCGCCGAAGGACTGGATGATGGTGACGATCCCGCAGACGAAAAGGTCGGCGGAAATCAAAAAGGCCACGTCTTGCGGCGAAAGCTGCAGGGCGCGGCCGACGATCAGCGGCACCGCGATGGCGCCGGCATACATGACCAGAACATGCTGGAAACCCAGGGCGAGCAGTCGAGGGGCGGCGATGCGCTCCTCGACCGGATCGAAGCCGGGGTTGGTATCTACTGCTTGCATACGTCCTTATCCTCCCTTGTTCAGGACGCGAGCGGCACGGGTCAGATCTCGACCTCTTGCGCCACCCCCTTGTGTTTGGCGAGTTCGACGACCGCTTGCGCGACCGCCAGGTCCTGCAACCCGACGCCGGTGCCGTCGAAGATCGTGACCTCGGCATCCCCGCGGCCCGGGTCGTCGCCCGCGACCACCGCGCCAAGCTCGCCGACCTGATCCTCGCGGATCAGACCCGCCGCGATGGCGTGCTGGCATTCGCCGATGCTGACCGACTGCGCGACCTCGTCGGTGAAGATCCGTGCGCGCGCGACCAGCGCCGGATCCAGCTCTTGCTTGCCCTTGGTGTCGGTGCCCATGGCCGCGATATGCGTCGGGCCCTTGACATGCTCGTTCATCAGCAGAGGCGAGAAGGACGAGGTGATCGAGACGATCACGTCGGCCTCGGCCCCAAGCCGGTCCAGTTCGACCGCCTCGAAGGGCAGGCCCAGCTCGGCCGCGGTATCGGCAAGGCGCGACAGCATCTCGGGATGCGGGTTCCAGCCGATGACCTTTTCGAACCGATGCACATTGGCCGCCGCCCGCATCTGGAACGCGGACTGGTGGCCGGCGCCGATCATGCCCAGCACCTTGGCGCCCTTGGGCGCCAGATACTTGATCGACACCGCCGAGGCCGCCGCGGTGCGCAGCGCCGTCAGCAGGTTGCCGCCTACCGCCGCCGAGACCCGGCCGGTATCCGGGTCGAACAGGAACACGGTGGACTGGTGGTTGATCAGGTTGTGCTTCTGGTTGTTGGGCCAGTAGCCGCCGGCCTTCAGCCCCAGCACCAGCGCCGAGGCGTCGAAGCCGCCCTTGAAGCCGTAGAGCGCGTCCTCATGGCCGATGGCCTCGCGCACCACGGGAAAATTGTATGCCTTGCGCCGGGCCATCGAGGCGAAGACCGCCTCGATGGCCTCGAAGGCCGCCTCGGGGGTCATCAGACCCGCGATTTCCTTTTCGGCGACGACGAGCATCAGTAGCCCTTTCCGCGCGCCGAGACCGGCCAGACCGTCTCGACCTTGCCGTTCCGCACGCCGACATACCAGTCGTGGACGTTGCAGGTCGGGTCGCAATGGCCCGGCACCAGCCGCAGCTTGTCGTTGACCTTGAGCACGCCGTCCTTGTCCTCGACCACGCCATGCTCGTCGCTGCACTTGATGTATTTCACATCGTCGCGGCCATAGACGAAGGGCAGGCCGCTATCGACCGACTGTGCCTTGAGGCCGGCATCGACCACCGCCAGGTGCGGCTTGGCATGCGACATGACCGAGGTCAGGATGAACAGCGCGTTTTCCCATTCGCCCTGGTCGATGCGCTTGCCCTCGGCATCGTGGATGCGGCCGTAATCGGCATCCATGAAGGCATAGGAGCCGCATTGCAATTCGTTGTAAATACCAGAATTGCTTTCGAAATAATAGGAACCCGTGCCGCCGCCCGAGACGAATTCGGGGGCCAGGCCCTCGGCCTCCAGCGCGTCCACGGCCTCTTTCACCTGGGCAATGGCGGCGTCCAGCTTGGCCTTGCGGTCCTCGAAGCTGTCCATGTGCTGCATCGCGCCCTGATAGGCCTGGATGCCCTTGAAGGTCAGGTTCGGGGCAGCCGCGGCGGCCTTGGCGATCTCGACCACGGCTTCCTTGGTGGTCACGCCGCAGCGGCCGGCGCCGCAATCGATCTCGACGAAGATGCCCAGCTCGGTGCCGTGCTTCTGCGCGGCGGCCGACAGGTCGGCGATGTTCTGCACGTCGTCGACGCAGACCGTCACCGTGGCGCCGGTCTTGGGCAGCCGGGCCAGGCGGTCGATCTTGGCCGGCTCGCGCACCTCGTTGGTGACCAGCACGTCCTTGATGCCGCCGCGGGCAAAGGCCTCGGCCTCGCTGACCTTCTGGCAGCAGACGCCGACCGAGCCGCCCAGCGACTCCTGCAGCTTCTGCACGTCGACCGACTTGTGCATCTTGCCGTGGCTGCGGTGGCGCATGCCGTGGGCCTTGGCGTAGTCGCCCATCTTCCTGATGTTGCGCTCCAGCGCGTCCAGGTCGAGGATCAGGCAAGGCGTCTGGATCTCGCTCTCGTCCATGCCGGGCAGGGCGGGGATGTCATAGCCGACCTCGTAGCCGGAGAAATCCGTTTTCGCGTTCATGGGGCTCTCCTCAATTCTGGTTCAGTTCCACGGCAGCTTGTCGAGATCGACATTGCCGCCGGTGACGATGACGCCGACGCGCTTGCCGGCAAAGGCTTCGGGGTTCTTCAGGATGGTGGCCAGCGGCACGGCGCTGGAGGGCTCCATCACGATGCGCAGATGCTTCCAGATCAGCTTCATCGCGTCCACGATCTCGGCGTCCGAGGCGGTGTAGATCTCGCTGACGTGGTTCTTGACGAAATGCCAGGTCAGATCCTTCAGCGGCACCAGCAGCCCGTCGGCGACGGTCTTGGGCGCGTCGTCGGCGATGATGTAGCCGGCCTTGAAGCTGCGATAGGCGTCGTCGGCCTGCTCGGGCTCGGCCGCGATCACCCTGGTCTCGGGCGCCAGCGTCGAGAGCGTCAGGCAGGTGCCCGAGATCATGCCGCCGCCGCCGATGGGGGCCACGACCGCGTCGAGCCCGTCCACCTGCTCGACCAGTTCCTTGGCGCAGGTGCCCTGGCCGGCGATCACGCGCGGGTCGTTATAGGGGTGGACGAAATCGCCGCCGGTCTCGGCCTGCACCTTGGCGAAGGTCTCTTCGCGCGAGCTGGTCGAGGGCTCGCATTCGGTGATGACACCGCCATAGCGGCGCACCGTGTCCTTCTTGGCCTGCGGCGCGGTGCGCGGCATGACCACGTTGCAGGGAATGCCGCGCAGCATGGCGGCGTAGCTGAGGCACGAGGCATGGTTGCCCGAGCTGTGCGTCGCGACGCCCTTGGCCGCCTGCGCATCGTCGAGGCCGAAGACCGCGTTGGTGGCGCCGCGGACCTTGAAGGCCCCCGGCTCCTGGAAGTTCTCGCATTTGAAGAACAGCTGCGCGCCGGTCAACTCGTTCAGATAGTCCGAGGTGCGGATCGGCGTGCGGCGGATATGCGGCTTGATCCGCTCATGCGCGGCCAGCATGTCCTCATAGGTCGGGATATACATGGCGTCCTTCATCCTCAGGCGGCTTTCTTCTGCGCGGCGGCAGTGGTCTGGCGGTAATGTTCCTGCGCGGCGGCGACGCCCGAGCCCAGCTGGATCGGCAGGCCCAGATCGGCCATCACCATCTCGGCGGTGGCGATGCCGGACAGCGCCATGGCGTCGGTCAGGCTGCCCAGGTGGCCGATGCGGAACACCTTGCCCGCGACCTGGCCCAGGCCGGTGCCGAAGGCCATGTCATAGGTCTCCAGCGCGTGGCTGACGATCAGGTTGGCGTCGAAGCCCTCGGGCACGCGGATGGCGCTGACGCTGTCCGAGTAAAGCTCGGGGCGGACGGCGCAGAGCTTCAGCCCCCAGGCATCGACCGCGGCGCGCACGCCGCTGGCGATGCGGTGGTGGCGGGCAAAGACATTCTCCAGCCCCTCGGCCAGGATGCGCTCGCAGCTGGCGTTCAGGCCGTTGATCAGCCCGACCGGCGGCGTATAGGGATAGCCGTTGCGGGCATAGCCGGTCGCCATGTCGCGGATGTCGAAGAAGGTGCGCGGCAGGCGCGCGGTCTCGACCGCCTCCATCGCCTTGGGCGAGAAGCCGACGATGGCCAGGCCCGGCGGCAACATGAAGCCCTTTTGCGACCCGGTGACGGCGATGTCGACGCCCCATTCGTCCATGCGGAAATCCATCGAACCGATGGAGGAGACCCCGTCCACGAACAGCAGCGCCGGGTGTTTCGCGGCGTCCAGCGCGCGGCGGACGGCGGCGATGTCCGATTTGACCCCGGTCGCGGTCTCGTTATGCGTGGCCAGGACGACGCGGATCTCGTGGCCCTTGTCGGCGGTCAGGATCTCTTCGAAGCGGTCGGCCGGGACGCCCTCGCCCCAGGGGGTCTCGACGAAGGTCACGTCAAGGCCGTGGCGCTGGCACATGTCGATCCAGCGATGGCTGAACATGCCGTTACGGGCTGCCAGCACCTTGTCGCCGGGCGACAGCGTGTTGGTGATCGCCGTTTCCCAGCCGCCGGTGCCGGTCGAGGGGAACAGGAAGACCTGCGCCTGCGTGGTCTTGAGGACTTTCTTCACGCCCTCGAGCGCCGGGTGCAGCATACGCCCGAACACCGGCGAGCGGTGGTCGATGGTGGGCATGTCGACGGCCTTGCGCATCTCCTCGGGGATGTTGGTCGGGCCGGGAATGAAGATCGGGTTCTGGCTGGTCATGGCAATTCCTCCTGCGCTTGTGGACCAAGCTACGTTTTGCTGTCCATTGATGCAATTTTTCTGAAAAATATTTCGCAATCGCGGAAAAATGACCTAAAGTGTCGTGGAATCAGATCGTTGCTCTTTTCCAAAGCCAAAGAGTGATTTTCAACAAACTCAGAAAGTTGTCGAAAGGAAAAATTGAATGTCGGTTCAAATCCGCAAAAGGGGCCGTCCGAGGGGACGTGCCGGCGGCCTTGGCGCCGAGGATTCGGGCGGCATCCGGGCGCTGGACCGGGCGCTGGACATCCTTGACCTGATCGCGGTCTCCAGCGGGTTGACCCTGACCGAGATCGCGCAGCGGCTGGACATGGCGCCTTCGACCGTGCACCGGGTGCTGGTGACGCTGGCGGCGCGCGGGGTGGCGGAAAGCGACAGCCAGACGCAGGCATGGCATGTCGGGCCGACGGCGTTCCGGCACGGCTCGGCCTTCATGCGCCGCTCGGGCCTGGTCGAGCGGGCGCGGCCGCTTCTGCGCCGGCTGATGGAGGTGACGGGCGAGACGGCGAACCTGGGCATCCTGAACGGCGATGCGGTCCTGTTCCTAAGCCAGGCCGAGACGCATGAGACGATCCGCGCCTTCTTTCCGCCCGGCACGCGCTCGGCGCTGCATGCCTCGGGGATCGGCAAGGCGTTGCTGGCCCATGCCCGGCCCCTGGACCTGAAGCGGATGCTGCGCGAGATGCGGCTGGAGCGGTTCACCGACATGACCCTGACCGATCCCGCAGCACTGGTCGAGGATCTCGTGCAGATCCGCGCCCGCGGCTATGCGCTGGACAACGAGGAGCGCACGCCCGGCATGCGCTGCATCGCCGCGCCGATCTTCGACCTTGCCGGCGAGGCGGCGGCGGGGATCTCGGTTTCGGGGCCGACATTGCGCATGTCGGATGCCCGGCTTTCCGCCATGTCCGATGCGGTGATCGAGGCCGCGCGGGAGCTGTCCTTCGGCATGGCGCCGCGCAAGGATGCCGGCGAAAGAGCCTGATTCGTCTAAACTTGACCAGGACATGCCCGGCTATTCAGGGGAGATTGCCGGGATTCGCGGGTGATTTGTATATTAACCGCAGATTCACGTTCAGTTCACGCGGCCCATCCTAGCTTCGGTGCAGCATATGACCGCATCCGCCTGCCTGGCCCCAGAAGGCCCGGCGCGTGTCCTGCAAGGAGCCGACGGCATGGAAGACTTCGTTCCCAGACTGGATCCCGGACTGGACGCGGCGCGGCAGGTCCGCGCCGGGCAGGCCCTGGAAACCGAAGCACCGCTGGACCCTGCCGAGGCGGTAATCGGCGACACGGCGGATGGCACCGGCCGGGGCCGCCGCATCTATGGCGCATGCAGCGTCGAGACCTATCGTGCCGCCGGGGCGCTGCATGCCGCCCATCGCGATGCCGGCGGTTTTCTGGATGCGGTGGATCGTTTCGCCACGCCGGATTTCTGGCGCCGGGACGGGGCGGTGAAATCCTGGATCTATGACCGGCAGGCGGTGGAGCATGCGCCGGGCCGGGACATGGATTCGGTGCGGGTGTTCTATCATGCCGGGCATGGCCGGATGGACGAGGACGGGATCTTCCACCTGCCGATGGGGGCGCTGTGGACCGGGGCGGATGCCTGCCTGACCTCCGACCGGATGCGGCTTGGCTCGGGTGCGCTGCGCTACCTGTTCTGGTCCACCAGCCAGTCGCTGCGGATCGGGCCCGGCTACAGCCCGCTGCACAGTTGGGTGCGGGCCAACCAGGGCTTGCGCATGCTGTTCGGCTTCGACTCGATCTGCTGGGATTCCGGCCGCTATGGCGCGAATTTCTGGCACCATTGGCAGATGGGCAAGCCCTTCGCGCAGGCATGGCTGGACGGGGCCTGGGACATCGCACCCGATCAGAGCCCGGTCGCCTGCGCCTGCGCGCCGGATCGCGACGTGGCGCTGGCCATGCTTTTTGGCGAACGGCAATTCCGGGCGCAGCGCGGTGCGGCGCAATATTGGGCCTGGCGCTGGCACGCGCCCGTGGCGCTTTACAGGCGCGAGGCGGCGCTGACCGAGCCGCCGGCCGAGTTCGCGGCGGTGCGGCTGGTCCCGGCGGCCGAGGATCGCGCGCTGGCCAGGGCGGTGCTGTCGCGCCTGGGACTGGACCCGGCCTTGGTTGCGGCCGATGCGCAGGGCGCGATCTCGGTCAGCCACGGCCCCGTCCGCTTCCAACGCCGGCCCGACGGGCGCATCCTGCTGGAGTTCGAGCCCGGTGCGCCGGGGCGGGGCCTGCGCGAGATGCCGCCGCGCCGCACGCTTGTCAGCCGGGCCCAGAATGCGTTGCGCAGCCATGGCTTCCTGCTGCCGGGGACCGAGTTGGTCTTCGACCGCGTCTCGCTGGCCATGTCCGCGACGGCCAGCCTGCGCCGGCTGGACGAGCCTCCTGCGGAAAGCCTGGACGAAATCATCGTGCAATTCCGCCAGTCCATCGACGGTATCCCGGTGCTGACCCCGGATGCCGGCAGCCTGCGGCTGGCGATGCGGCCGGACGGCAGCGTGCTGCGCATCGAATCGACCCTGCGCCGGGTGGCTGAGCGCATGCCGGCCCGCGCCCATCCCCATGGCATGCCCGACGATCCGCCGGCACCCCTGCGGCCCGAGGGCCCGCCCACGCCCGAGCCGCAGACGATCGCCCGCATCCTGGCGCAGCATTCGGCGCGGCTGATGCGCGATCTGGCGGCGCGCGGGGCGGCGCCGCTCAGCCTGCGCATCCTGCCGGGCACGACGGAAATCGGATACGGAATCCGCAGCAACACGGCGCGTCTCGTCGCCCGCCAGGGCATCGAGATCGAATGCGTGCGCGGCTTTCGCAAGCGTTACTGGATCCAGTCTGACCTGGGTGACTGACGATCCGGTAGCCCGGGGGCGGAGGCAGCCGCCTCCGGGCACTTGACTGGCGGCAAGGCCATGGGGAGGAATTCCCGAGAGGGGGAGCATGGCGAAATACACCCGCGCCGAAATCGTCCGGCGCATCGCGACGATGGGACGCCTGCACCTGGCCGGGTCCGACCTGGCCGGGCTGGATCTGTCCGGCATGACGCTGGTGGGGGCCGATCTGTCCTATGCCGACCTGACCGAGACCGACCTGACCGATGCGCAGCTTTCAGATGCCAGCCTCTGGTCGGCATGCGCGGCGCGGGCGCGGTTTCGCAACGCCAACCTGTCGCGGGCGAGCCTTGGGCTGGCCGACCTGTCGGATGCCGACCTGCGGGGCGCGGTGCTGGAGCGTGCCGACCTGACCGGCGCCCGGCTGGACCGTGCCGACCTGACGGCGGCGCTGCTGCGCGGGGCCTGGCTCGACAGCATGCAGCGGGCGATGGCGACCGGGGCACCGCCGCTACGTTATCCGGCACGGCACCGGCCCACCACCTGCATCCTGCACGAAGAACATGTCTCCGAACCCGTGGCCCTGCGCTGCGGCGACCGGCTGGAGATGCACCTGAACAGCCTGTCCGAAGCGGTCCCGCATCCGTCCGGGTTGGCCCGGCTCGTAGGCGCGCCGATCCTTTCCGGCCCCGAACGGCCGGCACAGGTCGCGGGTCCACCCTGCGTGCTGGTCTTTTGCGCCATCGCCCCGGGCCGTGCGCGGCTGGTGCTGGAGCCGGGCGAGGGCAGGGCGCCCGTCGTGCTGGAGGTGCTGGTTTCGCCGTGACGGCCGCCGGGCTTACAGCCCCGAGCGCGTGATCCCCATCAACCTGGCCATGCGCAGTGGCGCAACCGGATAATCCGGGTCGGCCATCAGCTCCAGCGAGAAATCTGGCTCGATCCGGCGCAGATGGCGCAGCGCATCGGCCGCCGCGGCCACATCGCCCCGATGATAGCGCAGCGCCGCCAGGAAACGCAGCGAGGGCCGGTTGTCCGGGGCGAAGGCAAAGGCCGCGGCGGCCGAGTTCTCGGCATCGCCCAGGCGACCCAGCCGCAACTGCACGACGGCGCGGCGCATCAGCCACGAGGCGGGACCAAGCTCGGCCAGGGCGCCACGCGCGCCGCGTTCGGTCGCCTCGAGCGCCTCGAGATCGCGACCGACATCGGTCAGCGCCTGCGACAGTGCATGGCAGGCCAGTTCGTTGTCGGGATCGTTGCGGCAGGCGGCCTGCGCCAGTTCCAGCGCCCCCACCGCATCCCGCCGCCACGAGGCCGAAAGCGAGGCCACCGCCAGCACCGCCGGATTGGCGGGCGCCAGGTCGCGGGCCAGCTGCGCAAAGGCTTCGGCCTCGTCCGAGCAGCGCGCCGGATCCTCGGTCAGCCGCTCGCTGATCAGCGTGTTGCGCAGGTAGGAACGCAGCGCCAGCGCGACGCCGCTCTGTCGCTCCTGCGGCAGCGAGGCAAGGATGCGGTCGGCGGATTCCAGGCGGTCGCGGGAATAGCTGAACACGTCCCAGACCGGGAAGGTCAGCCCCTGCGCCGGCGGCGCGGTCCGCCGCGCCCGGTCGAGCAGCGCCACCGCGATCTGTGCCACGGCATGGCGCATGGTCGCGGTTTCGTCGGCGGCGCGGATGGTGAAGCGCCGCGTCCAGCCGCGCGCGCCCGTGGCGATGTCGCGCATCACCACCATCAGCGAGCAGTCGATCCCCGCCGAATAGCAGATCGCGCTGACCTGCGTGCCGGTCGGCGGCGCCTGTGCGTCCGGCCGGTCGGCCAGCACCGCCGGGATCATCTCGCAGGCGCGGGCGGCGGCCTCGTTCACGATCATCTCGCCGATGACATGGGCGCGGCTGTCGTTGCTTTCGACCGGACGCAAGGCCACGACATAGTCGCCGGGCGCGGGGCTGGTGTCATACCAGGCTGCGGCCACTGGCGCCAAGGGCCGTTGCAGGGCGCTGGGGCCGTCGCTTTCCGGCGTCAGCCGCAGGCGCATGTCGCGCAGCCATGTCTCGAACTCGGGGTCGGGAATGTCGATATCGGCGGCGAACTCGATCGGCACGCCGCCGGCGTCATAGACCGGCGTCAGGTCGATGCGCAGCCGCTCGGGGTCCAGCCCCACCCAGCCCACGCCGGCCAGCAGGATGTCCTTTTCCGCGCCCAGGGCCGCGCGCAGCTCGCGCAGCATCTGCCGCAGGCTGTCCGAACCGCGCTGCCGGCCCCGTTCGCTCCACAACAGGTCTTGCAGCCGGGCGCGGCTCAGGCGCAGGTCGGGCGCCGTGCCCAGCAGTGCCAGCGCGCCACGCGCCTTCTGGCTGCGGGGGGTCAGATCCGCCCCGCCGGCGCCGCGCAGGCGCACGGATCCCATCAGACTCAGCGTGGCAGGCATTTGATTCGCCGCATGGCTTCGTTATGGTCGCATATTGATCTTAATGCGCCAGGGTGCGGGCGAACAGCCGCCGCCGTGCAGGGGCGCGGTGCTGGAGCGGCTGGAATCGGATCCCGCCTGCAGCCGATACATTGCCTGCGCGCCGCGCCTGCGCTATCGGAGCGTCAAAGCAAAGGGGATCCCGAAGATGACCGAGCGCAAGAGCGGCCTGTCCTATGCCGAGGCCGGAGTGGATATCGACGCGGGCAATGCGCTGGTCGAGCGGATCAAGCCCGCCGCCGCCGCCACCCGCCGCCCGGGCGTGATGGAGGGGCTCGGCGGTTTCGGCGCGCTGTTCGATCCGCGGGCCGCGGGTTACCGCGATCCGGTGCTGGTGGCCGCGACCGACGGTGTCGGCACCAAGCTGCGCATCGGCATCGATACGGGCGAGCTTGACGGGCTGGGCATCGACCTTGTCGCCATGTGCGTGAACGACCTGGTCTGCCAGGGCGCCGAGCCCCTGTTCTTCCTCGACTATTTCGCCACCGGCAAGCTGTCGGTCGATGAGGCGGCGCGAGTCATCAACGGCATTGCCGAAGGCTGCCACCGTTCCGGTTGCGCACTGATCGGCGGCGAGACGGCCGAGATGCCCGGCATGTATGCCCGCGGCGACTTCGACCTTGCCGGCTTTGCCGTCGGCGCGATGGAGCGCGGCACGGCCCTGCCGGCGGGCGTCGCGGACGGCGACGTCCTGCTGGGCCTTGCCTCGGACGGGGTGCATTCCAACGGATTCTCGCTGGTGCGCAGGGTGGCCGACCATGCCGGGCTCGACTGGAACGCGCCTGCGCCCTTCGGCATGGGCACGCTGGGCCAGGCGCTTCTGGTCCCGACCCGGCTTTATGTGCGTCCGGTGCTGGCTGCGATCCGTGCCGGCGGCGTGCATGCGGCGGCCCATATCACCGGCGGCGGCATCACGGAAAACCTGCCGCGCGTCCTGCCCGAGGGGCTGGGGGCCCAGGTCGACCTCGACAGCTTCAGCCTGCCACCGGTATTCGACTGGCTGGCCGAGGCCGGCGGGATCGCCGAGGCCGAGATGCTCAAGACCTTCAACTGCGGCATCGGCATGATCCTGGCCGTCGCCGCCGATCGTGCCGCCGCAATCGAGGCGCTGCTGAAGGCCGAGGGCGAGACCGTGTTCCGCCTCGGCCAGGTCAGCCCCGGCGCAGGCGTGGGCTACAGCGGCCGGCTGCGGTGAAACGCGTCGCCATCCTGATCTCGGGCGGCGGCTCGAACATGGTCAAGCTGGTCGAATCCATGACCGGCACGCATCCCGCGCGGCCGGTCGTCGTCGGCTCGAACGATCCGCAGGCAGCGGGCCTTGCCCGGGCGCAAGCCATGGGCGTGCCGAGCTTCGCCATCGACCACCGGGCCTATCCCGGCGACCGCGCGGGCTTCGAGGCAGCGCTGCTGGAACCCCTGCTGGCCGCGCAGCCCGACATCCTGTGCCTTGCCGGCTTCATGCGTATCCTGACCCCGGACTTCGTGCAGCGGTTCGAGGGCCGGATGCTGAACATCCACCCCTCGCTCCTGCCGAAATATCCGGGCTTGCATACGCATCAGCGCGCCATCGACGCCGGCGATGCCGAGGCCGGGGCCAGCGTGCACCTGGTCACGCCGGAACTCGACGCCGGCCCGATCCTCGGCCAGGCCCGCGTGCCGGTCCTGCCCGGCGATACGGCCGAGACGCTGGCCGCCCGCGTGCTGACCCAGGAACACCGGCTCTATCCCCAGGTGCTGCGCCGTTTCGCGCAGGGCGACCTGACGCCGATCACCCTCACCGCGGCGTGAAAAAAGGCGCGGACATGCGCCTTTCTCCGTTTTCCAAATACTCTGGGGGTGCGGGGGCAAAGCCCCCGCGACTTCGCCTGGCTATTTCTCGGGCACCAGCCCGCGTGGCGCGAATCGCAGCATCAGAAGCAACACCACCCCAAGCGCGATAAAGCGCATATGCGGTGCGCTGCCCAGCAGATGGTCGCGCAATGCGCCTGCGGGCAATGGCCCGGTGACCAGCCGCATGAACTCGGGGCCCCAGACTTCGGCCTTGATCCACAGGAACCAGATCAGGATCGCCCCCAACGCCGCGCCCCAGTTGTTGCCCGAGCCGCCGACGATCACCATGACCCAGATCAGGAAGGTATAGCGCAGGGGGTTGAAGCTGTTCGGCGACAGAAGCCCGTCCAGCGTGACCATCATCGCGCCGGCAAGGCCGATCACCGCACTGCCGATGACGAAGATCTGCAAATGCCGGCGGGTGACGTCCTTGCCCATGGCCTCGGCGGCGGTCTCGTTGTCGCGGATCGCGCGCATCATCCGGCCCCAGGGCGATTTCAGCGCCAGTTCGGCCAGCAGGATCAACCCCAGCAGCACGGCACCGAACAGGCCCGCGTAAAGCAGCTTGACCCAGATCCCCGAGGCGACGGCGGGGCTCAGCCCCCATTCGGCGGCCCGCGCCACGAAATCGGGACTGCTCTGCAATTCCAGCTCATAAGGCACCGGACGCGGGATGCCCGAGACGTTCTTGACCCCCCGCGACAGCCATTCCTCGTTGCGCATCACCGCGACGATGATCTCGCCGATGCCCAGCGTGGCGATGGCCAGGTAGTCCGAGCGCAGCCCCAGCGCCACCTTGCCCACGCCCCAAGCCGCCGCCGCGGCAAAGAGCGCACCGACCGGCCAGGACAGCAGCACCGGCCAGCCCAGGCCGCCGATATTGCCGGCGCGCGCGGAATTGTTCGCCTCGATCGCCATGACCGCCGGATCGAACAGCCAGCGGTAGAGCACGAATCCCAGCACCAGCACCGCGATCAGCGCCGGCACCCGCATCAGGCCCGAGACCCGCTTCCAGACCTGCGCTGCCAGCACCAGCGTGCCAAGGCCCACCAGAAGGGCCAGGATCACCCGCGGCCCGCCCGCCGCCCAGGCACCCTGCACCGGCGCGGTCGAGACCAGCACCGGCGCCAGCCCGCCAAGCGCCAGGAAACCCACGACGCCGGCATTGAAAAGCCCGGCATAGCCCCATTGCATGTTGACGCCCAGGGCCATGACGGCCGAGATCAGCCCCATGTTCAGGATGGCCAGCGCCGTGTTCCAGCTGCCCGAGAACAGCGCGTTGCGAAAGCTGCCCTCGGCCAGGAACAGCGCGGCCAGGATCAGGAACAGGATCGGGGCGCGCCAGGGGCTGACCGCTTCGGCTTGACGTGTATTCGACATGGATAAACGCCCTCCTCAGACGGATTTGCCGCGGAACAGGCCGGTCGGCCGGAACAGCAGGACCACGATCAGGATCACGAAGCTGACTGCGAACTTGTATTCGGTGGACAGCAGTTGCAGCAGCCCGTCGGGCTGAAAGCCCAGATAGGTGGCGATCTTGCGCCAGGGATAGGTGACGGCCACCTCGGAGAAGGCGACGATGAAGCCGCCCGCCACCGCGCCCAGGGGATTGCCCAGCCCGCCGACGATGGCAGCGGCAAAGATCGGCAGCAGGATCTGGAAGTAGTTGAAGACCTTGAAGGACTTGTCCAGCCCGTAAAGCGTGCCCGCCGTCACCGCCAGCGCGGTGGCGATGATCCAGGTCAGGCGCACCACACGTTCGGGGTCGATGCCCGAGAGCAGCGCCAGATCCTCGTTGTCGGAATAGGCCCGCATCGCCTTGCCGGCGCGCGAGCGGTTCAGGAAGCGGAACAGCGCCCAGCAGGCCAGCGCCGTCACCACCAGCGTCAGCGCCTGGCTGACGCGCAGCGACAGGCCCTCGGACAGCCCGGTCCAGGCGCGGAACTGCTGCACGGTGATCAGGAAGCGCGCGCCGTCGTCGAAGCGGATCTCGTCGACGCCGATGATCAGCCGGGTCAGCCCGTTCATGATGAACATGACCCCGACCGAGGCCATGACCAGGATGATCGGCGCCGAGCGCTTGCTGCGATAGAAGCGATAGACCACGCGGTCGGTGCCCAGGATGAAGACCGCGGTCAGCGCGATGCCGAAGGGCAGGGCGAGCAGGGCGGTCGGCAGCGGGCCCAGACTGACGCCGATGGATTGCAGCCCCCAGGTGATCAGGATCACCAGCGCGGCGCCGAAGGCCATGGTGTCGCCATGGGCGAAGTTGGAAAAGCGCAGGATGCCATAGATCAGCGTCACCCCCAGCGCGCCAAGCGCCAACTGCGCGCCGTAGGAGGCGGCGGGGATCACCACGAAGTTCAGGATGGCCACAAGGGCGTTCAGGATATCCATCTTCAGCCCCCCAGGAAGGTGCGGCGGACTTCGGGATCGGCCAGCAACGCCTGCCCGCTGTCGGTGTAACGGTTGGCGCCCTGCACCAGGACATAGCCGATATCGGCGATCTCCAGCGCCTGCCGGGCGTTCTGCTCGACCATCAGGATGGAAATCCCGGTGCGGGCGACCTCGATGATGCGGTCGAAAAGCTCGTCCATGACGATGGGGCTGACCCCGGCGGTCGGCTCGTCCAGCATCAAGAGGCTGGGCTTGGTCATCAGCGCCCGGCCGACGGCGACCTGCTGGCGCTGGCCGCCCGAGAGCTCGCCGGCGTTCTGCTTGCGCTTGTCGGCCACGGCGGGGAACAGTTCATAGACCTGGGCCATGGTGTCGCGGTAGTCGTCCTCGCGGATGAAGGCGCCCATTTCCAGGTTTTCCTCGACCGTCATGGTCGGGAAGATGTTGTGGGTCTGCGGCACGAAGCCCATGCCCTTGCGCACCCGCTCCTGCGGGCTGAGATGGGTGATGTCCTCGCCCGCCAGCGCCACCTGGCCTTCGCGCAGGTGCAGCATGCCGAAGACGGCCTTCATCGCCGTGGACTTGCCGGCGCCGTTCGGGCCGACGATCACGGCGATCTGGCCACGCTCGACCGTCAGGGTGCAGCCGTTCAGGATGTCGGCCTTGCCATAGCCGCCGCGCATGGCGGTGGCGGAAAGATAGGGCCCTGCCATCACATATCCCCCGCTGGCTTGCCGTCGCCGCCGCGCCCGGCCTCGGCGCCAAGACCGGGCTGGGCGCCGTGGCTTTCGCCGAATGCGGCTTCCTCGGCCACTTCGGCGGCGACCTTGTTCTTGAGCCCGGTGCCCAGATAGGCTTCGATCACCGCCTCGTTCTTCATGATGCTGTCGGCCGAGCCCTGGGCCAGCACCTTGCCTGCCGCCATGACGATCACCGGGTCGCAAAGCCGGCCGATGAAGTCCATGTCGTGCTCGATCACGCAGAAGGTATAGCCGCGCTCCTTGTTCAGCCGCACGATGGCATCGCCGATGGTGCCCAGAAGCGTGCGGTTCACCCCGGCGCCGACCTCGTCCAGAAAGACGATCCTGGCATCCACCATCATGGTGCGGCCCAGTTCCAGAAGCTTCTTCTGGCCACCGGACAGGTTGCCGGCCTTTTCGTCGGCGACATGGGAAATGGTCAGGAACTCAAGGACTTCGTCGGCTTTCTTGCGAAGCGCGCGCTCTTCCTCGCGGATGCGGCCGCGGCGGAACCAGGTATTGACCAGAGTCTCGCCACACTGCGCGCCCGGCACCATCATCAGGTTCTCGCGCACGGTCATCGACGAAAACTCGTGCGCCAACTGGAAGGTGCGCAGGAGCCCCTTGTGGAACAGCTCATGCGGCGGCAGGCCGGTGATATCCTCGCCCGCCATGGTGACGTGGCCGGAAGTCGGTTTCAGAACCCCGGCGATCACGTTGAAAAGAGTAGATTTCCCGGCTCCGTTCGGACCGATCAACCCGGTGATCGAGCCTTTCTCGATCGTCAGGCTGGCGCCATCGACGGCGCGGAAGCCTCCGAAATGCTTGTGCAGGTCGTGGACCTGGATCATAGCGCTCCCCTGCTTCATGCGTTGCATGAAGAATTTCCCTTTCGGGATTGTTTTTAATTATGAAAAGGGCCCGAAAAATCGGACCCTTTCCCCGGCTTGCGGGCTTCAGCGATAGCCCACCACGTTCAGCGTGCCGCCCTTGAAATCGACCTCGCGATAGACACCGGCGCTTTCGCCGGGCTCGATCAGCTCGACCGAGGTGGCGCCGACATAGTCGATGTCCTGGCCTGCGGCCAGAAGCTCCAGCCCCTTGGCCAGTTCACCGGGATAGATCTTCTCGCCCGGCTCGTTGGCGACTTCCATCACTTTGTCCTTGTAGACCGTGGGATCCGAGGACTTGGCGGCCTGCATGGCCAGCAGCATCAGCGCGGACGCATCATAGGATTCGCCGGCATAGGCCGAGGTGCCGTCGAAGCCGGCTTCCTTGGCGAGCGCGTCGAACTTCTCCTGCCCTTCGCCCTCGGCCGAGGGGTTCTGGCCGAACGAGGTTTCCAACTGCGCGCCGAACTTTCCGACCAGCGTCTGGTTCACCATGCCGTCGGGCAGCACGAAGGTTTCGAAGGCGCCGGTATCCAGCGAGCCCTGGATGATGCCCGAGCCGCCCTGGTCGGCATAGCCCGCCACCACCAGCGCATCGCCACCGGCGGCGGCCAGCGCGGCGACCTCGGCCGAATAGTCGGCCTTGCCGTCGTCATGGGCCGAAACCACGGTCACGGCGCCACCCTTCTGCTTGTAGGCATCGGCGAAGCTGTCGGCCAGGCCCTTGCCGTAATCGTTGTTGGTATAGGTGACGGCGACGCTGTTGATGCCGCGCTCCAGCACGATATCGGCCATCACTTCGCCCTGGCGCGCATCCGAAGGCGAGGTGCGGAAGAAGAAGCCCTTGTCGTCGATGGTCGAAAGCGCCGGCGAGGTGGCCGAGGGCGAGATCATCACGACGCCCTGCGGCACGCCGACCTGTTCGAGCGAGGCGATGGTTTCGCCCGAGCACATGCCCCCCATGACGCCCTTGACGCCCTCGGCCGTGACCAGGCGGGTGACTGCGGCGACCGAGGCGGCCGCATCAATGCAGGTGTTGTCGGCGACCACGGGGGTCACGGTCGAGCCGTCCAGTAGCTTGCCGCTGTCCGAGACCTCCTTCATCGCCAGTTCCGCGCCTTTCTGCATGGCCGGCGCAATGGATTCCAAGGGGCCGGTCAGGCCCAGCGAAATACCCATCTTGATTTCCTCGGCTCCGGCGGCACCGGCAAGCAAGGCTCCGGCGGCGCTGGCCAGAAGAAGCTTTTTCATCAGTCGTCTCCCTGAGTGGAACATTGTCCTGTCTGACAGGTTATAAGCGCGCGATTGAAAAGAAAAGCGTGTTGGCGACCGGAGAAGGCGTCGGATCCGCCGCTTGCCGCAGCGGAAGATGCCTTAGCCGGCGCCCGCCGCGCCGCGTTCGCGATACGGGGTGCAGCCATAGGTCGCACGGTAGCATTTCGAGAAATGCGCGGTCGAGGCGAAGCCGCAGGCCAGCGCGATCTCCATCACGCTCATCCCGGTCTGCAAGAGCAGGTGGCGGGCGCGTTCCAGCCGCAGTTCCATATAGTAGCGCTTGGGCGAGCGGCCGAGATAGCGCGCGAACAGCCGTTCGAGCTGGCGCGGCGACAGGCCCGCCTCGGCGGCCAGCCGCGCCGGGCTGACCGGCTCTTCGATATTGGCCTCCATCCGGGCCAGGACCTGCGCCAGCCGGGGATGGCGCGCGCCCATGCGGGTCGGGCTGGACAGGCGCTGCTGGTCCTCTTCCGAGCGGATCGCGGTATGGATCATCTGGTCGGCCACCCGCCCCGCCAGTTCGGCGCCGTGGTCGCGGGCGATCTGGCGCAGCATCAGGTCGATGGCGGCGGTGCCCCCGGCGGCGGTCAGCCGGCTGCCGTCCTCGACGAAGACGGTGCGGATCAGGGTGACATCGGGGAATTTCTCGGCGAAACCGTCCTGGTTTTCCCAATGGATGGTGGCGCGGCGCCCGTCGAGCAGCCCGGCCTCGGCCAGCACCCAGGCGCCGGTGCACAGCGCGCCGATCCGGGTGCCGCGCCGCGCCTCGCGCCGCAGCCAGGCCAGAACCGGCCTCGTCGCGGCCCGCGCCACGTCGAGCCCGCCGCAGACCAGCACCGTGTCGTCGCGCCGGGTTTCAAACAGCGGGCCGTCCAGCAGGATGCGCGCACCGTTCGAGCAAAGCGCGGTCTCGCCCTGTTCGCCGATCAGCCGCCACTGGTAAAGTTCGCGCCCGGCCAGCCGGTTCGCCAGCCGCAAAGGCTCGATGGCGGCGGCAAAGGAAACCATGGTGAAACGGTCCAGCAACAGGAAGACATAGCGCAGCGCCTGGGCCCCGGAAGGCGCCGTGATCTGCCCCGGGACGGGGGGCGTTGCTGGATCGAGGTCTGGCATGTCGGTCGCGCGTCTGGAATCCGCGGCAGATCAGCAGGCAATCGCGGCGCGCGCAAGGCTTTTCCTTTGGGCATACAACCTCTATATGGCAGGCACAGATTGCATGAAGGATAGGATCATGGCACCGACGAATTCCAGTTCCGCGACCCCGGCACAGGCATGGGACAAGCGTGGCTGGCGCGCCTATCCGCGCGTCCAGATGCCTGACTATCCCGACCAGCCCGGCGTCGCCGCCGTCGAGGCGCAGCTGGCCAAATACCCGCCGCTGGTCTTTGCCGGCGAGGCGCGCCGCCTGAAAGCCTCGCTGGGCGAGGTCGCGGCCGGCCGCGCCTTCCTGCTGCAGGGCGGCGATTGCGCGGAAAGCTTTGCCGAATTCTCGGCCGACAACATCCGCGACACGTTCAAGGTCATGCTGCAAATGGCCGTCGTGCTGACCTGGGGCGCGCAGCTTCCGGTGGTCAAGGTCGGCCGCATGGCGGGCCAGTTCGCCAAGCCGCGCTCGGCCCCGACCGAGAAGATGGGCGAGCAGGAACTGCCCAGCTATCGCGGCGACATCATCAACGGCTTCGATTTCACGCCCGAGGCGCGCATCCCCGATCCGCAGCGCATGCTTGCGGCCTATACCCAGGCGGCGGCCTCGCTGAACCTGCTGCGCGCCTTCTCGACCGGGGGCTATGCCGACATCCACCGGGTGCAAAGCTGGATCAGCGATTTCACCGGCGGCGAGGAGGCGGCGCGCTATCGCGATATCGCCGAGCGCATCAGCGACGCGATGGCCTTCATGGCGGCGGCGGGCGTGACCTCGGAAACCGCGCATGACCTCGGCAAGGTCGATTTCTACACCAGCCACGAGGCCCTGCTGCTGGAATACGAAGAGGCTCTGGCACGGATCGATTCGACCACCGGCCTGCCGGTCGCGGGCTCGGGCCACATGATCTGGATCGGCGACCGCACCCGCCAGGTGGACGGTGCCCATGTCGAGTTCTGCCGCGGCGTGCAGAACCCGATCGGGCTGAAATGCGGCCCCTCGATCAGCGACAGCGACCTCAAGGCGCTGATCGCCAAGCTGAACCCGGAAAACGAGCCGGGCCGGCTGACGCTGATCGCGCGCTTCGGCGCCGGTTCGGTCGGCGACCATCTGCCGCGGCTGATCCGTGCCGTGCGCGAAGAGGGCGCGAATGTCGTGTGGTCCTGCGATCCGATGCATGGCAACACCATCAAGTCGGCCTCGGGCTACAAGACCCGGCCCTTCGATTCGGTGCTGCGCGAGGTGCGCGAATTCTTTGCCGTCCACCGCGCCGAGGGCACCATCCCAGGTGGCGTGCATTTCGAGATGACCGGCCAGGACGTGACCGAATGCATCGGCGGCGTGCGCGCCGTCACCGACGAGGATCTGTCGAACCGCTATCACACGGCCTGCGATCCGCGGCTGAACGCCAGCCAGTCGCTGGAACTGGCCTTCCTGGTGGCCGAGGAGTTGCGCAATCGCCGCGTCAACGGCGCGAGCAAGCAGGCCAAGGCGGGCTGACCGCCTGCAAGCCGGAGAATTGGGCGGCTGGGCTTGGACCCCGCCGCCCTTTTTCATGCCCGCCGGCCGGGGAAGGTCGGCGATCCGGCGCGCGCCTTGCCGCGCCGGATCAGAAGCCGATGCCAGGCGGCTTGTCGCTGCTGACGACATGAAAGCGGGCACGGCGTTCCTCGGGGCTTGCGTCCTTGGACGGCGGTTCGGCCGGCGGGGTGCCGCCCCAGCGCGGCGGAGGCTCGGCGAATCCCGGCGACGAAGGCGAAGGCTCCAGCACCCTGGCGCCGGGAATGACCGGGAACTCCGCATCCGAGCGCAGGTCGAAGCGCCGCGGGGCTTCGCCGATCCGGCCCTCGGCGATCAGGCAGCCAAGCGCCCGCGTCACGTCCCCCAGGTCCGAGCGCAGCGGCAAGAGCAGCATCCGGCCGCTCAGCGCCGGCCGGCCATAACCAGCGGGGGAATCGAGCACGATCTCGGCGATCTGCGGGCCGCGAAACACGCTTTCCAGCACATCCGACAACCGGCCACGCGAACTGGTGTGCAGCAGGGCGCAAAGCGGCATGCCGCGCACCTCCATCCCCATCAGGTCGACCAGATGGCGTCCGGCCAGGCGGAGCCGGGCCGCGCCGGGGGCGATGCGCTCCAGGATAAAGGCGTAATCCAGCGCCCGACGGATGCCGCGCGGCTCGACATCGGCGCGGTCGGGAATGGCGCGGCCATGGCGCAACCCCTCCCAGTAACCGCGCAATTCGCCCAGTATTCGGTCCATCTGTACGGGCTCATAATCGGCAAGATGCAGCAGTTTTCCCGGCCGGTTCCGGGGAAAATCGGGCCTGCGCGGGGAATCCCCGTCCTGTCCGTGATCGTCCGACATCCGTCCCGGCCTTACCTGTCACTCGCGAAGCAAACCCCTGGCGGAAACCTAGACCTTTCCTTTCCGGCTGCCGAGCGATTTCTTGACCAATGGTTAAAACCCCGCCCGCCGCCGGGCGGGGCTTGACCCTGCTGGCGGGCAGGGCCATTCAGGCGGCGCTGGAACGGCAGGGGACAAGGCGGATGGAGATGGAGCGCAGCGGACTTCTGGTGATCCTGTCCTCGCCCTCGGGGGCGGGCAAATCGACGCTGGCGCGGCAGCTGATGGACTGGGATCCGGGCCTGCGCTTTTCCGTCTCGGCCACCACCCGCAGGCCGCGCCCCGGCGAGGTCGAGGGCGAGCATTACTATTTCCGCACCGCCGAGCAGTTCCGCGCCATGGTCGCGGCGGGCGAGATGCTGGAACATGCCGAGGTCTTCGGCAATTTCTACGGCACCCCGCGCGGCCCGGTCGAGGAGGCGATGCGCGCCGGCCGCGACACTCTGTTCGACGTGGACTGGCAGGGCGGCCAGCAGATCCGCGCGTCTAGCCTTGGCGGACATGTCATCTCGATCTTCGTGCTGCCGCCCAGCCTGGCCGAGCTGGAGCGCCGGCTGATCTCGCGCCAGCAGGACGCGCCGGAGGTGATCGCCGGCCGCATGCGCAAAAGCCGGGACGAAATCAGCCATTGGGCGGAGTACGATTATGTCATCGTCAACGACGACCTGGACCGCAGCGCCGAGGCGCTGAAGACCATCCTGCGGGCCGAGCGGATGCGCCGCGCCCGGCAGGTGGGGCTTGGCCCCTTCGTTCGGGCGCTCATGGAGGAGGAAAGCGCATGATCTGGGAACTGGACGGTATCGCGCCGCAAATCGCCGAGGACGCCTGGGTGGCGCCGGATGCGCAGCTGATGGGCAAGGTCGTGCTGGAGCCGGGCGCCAGCGTCTGGTTCGGCGCCGTGCTGCGCGGCGACAACGAGGAAATCCGCGTCGGCCGGAATGCGAACGTGCAGGACCTGGCGATCTGCCATACCGATATCGGCTATCCGCTGAGCATCGGCGCGAACTGCACCATCGGCCATCGCGCCATCCTGCACGGCTGCACCATCGAGGAAGGCGCGCTGATCGGCATGGGCGCGATCATCCTGAACGGGGCAAGGATCGGAGCCGGCTCGCTGATCGGCGCCGGGGCCCTGATTGCCGAGAACAAGGTGATCCCGCCCGGCTCTTTGGTCATGGGCGCACCCGGAAAGATCGTGCGCGAGTTGGACGAGGCGGCGCGGGCGCAACTGCTGAAATCGGCCGAAGGCTATAACCGCAACGCCGCCCGCTTTCGGCAGGGGCTGGTGCAGGCCGGCCGGGGATGATCGAGGCGCGGCTGCATGCGCTTTTGCGGGCCGTGCCGGTGGCGATGCTGGTCGTCGACCGGCAGGCGCGCATCCTGGGCGCCAACGAACCGGCCGAGGCGCTTCTGGGTGCGGTACCGGGCGGGCGACCCTTCGTCACCGTGCTGCGCCACCCCGAGGTCAATGCCGCGCTGGATGCCGTGCTGGCCGGGCAGGAACGGGCGCGGCTGAACGTCACCTTGGGCGCGGCCGACCGACGGGTGTTTTGCGAGGTGACGGTGACGGCCTTGCAGGCGCCGGGGCTGCTGGGTGCGGCCGTGGTGATCGAGGACCGCTCGCGCGATGAGGAAACCGAGCAGATGCGCCGCGACTTCGTCGCCAATGTCAGCCATGAATTGCGCACGCCGCTGACCGCACTGATGGGCTTTATCGAGACCTTGCGCGGTCCGGCCCGCAACGACCCCGCCGCGCGCGCGCGCTTTCTCGACATCATGGAGCGCGAAGCGGGGCGGATGAACCGGCTGGTTGCCGACCTCTTGTCGCTGAGCCGCGTCGAGCAGGACGAGCGCCGCCGCCCGGCGCAGAACCTGGACCTGGCCGGGCTGCTGCGCAGCGTCGTGGCAACGCTGACGCCCGCCGCCGCCGCGGCCGGGGTGCGGCTGGAACTGCAGGGCGCAGCCGGCAAGGTGCCGGTGCCGGGCGACGCCGACCAACTGGTTCAGGTGTTTCACAACCTGGTCGAGAACGCGCTGAAATACGGCGGCGGTGGCGGCGTGGCGACGGTGACGCTGGAACGGCTGGCGCATGAGCCGGTGCTGCGCGGCCCGGCCTGGGCGGTTTCCGTCGCCGACCAGGGCGAGGGCATCGATCAGCAGCACCTGCCGCGCCTGACCGAGCGGTTCTATCGCGTCGACACGCATCGCTCGCGCGAGCAGGGCGGCACCGGGCTGGGCCTGGCCATCGTCAAGCATATCGTGAACCGGCATCGCGGCCGCCTGCGCATCGAAAGCGAGCGCGGAAAGGGCAGCCGCTTCACCGTCATCCTGCCCGAACAGATCGGCCGCATCTGAACCGGCAGGCCGCAGGTCGCGAAAGCGAAAAAAGCCGGGAGCATCGAGCCCCCGGCTTTTTTATGGCCCCGCGTCCCGGCCGCGGACGGATCACTCTGCCGCGTGGTCGGTGACCGGATGCGCGGCGCAGTCGGATTTCATGCGGAAGCCGCGTTCAAGCTGGTCGAAGGGCGCCACCGGATATTCGCCCGAGAAACAGGCATCGCAATATTGCGGGCAGGCGCTGTTGCGGCCCCGCGCCTCGCCCACGGCGCGATAAAGCCCGTCAAGCGACACGAAGGCCAAGCTGTCGACGCCGATCCATTCGCGCATCTCTTCCTCGGACATCTGCGCGGCCAGCAGCTTTTCGCGGTCGGGCGTGTCCACGCCGTAGAAGCAGGGCCAGGCAGTCGGCGGCGAGGCGATGCGGAAATGCACCTCGGCCGCGCCGGCATCCAGGATCATGTCCTTGATCTTGCGCGAGGTCGTTCCGCGCACCACCGAATCGTCCACCAGCACCACGCGCTTGCCCTTGACCAGCGCGCGGTTGACGTTGAGCTTCAGCCGCACGCCCATGTTGCGGATCTGCTCGGTCGGTTCAATGAAGGTCCGGCCCATATACTGGTTGCGGATGATGCCCATGCCAAAGGGGATGCCGCTTTCATGCGCATAACCGATGGCGGCCGGCGTGCCGCTGTCGGGCACCGGGCAGACCAGATCGGCTTCGACCGGCGCCTCGCGGGCCAGTTCCACGCCGATCTGGCGCCGGGTCTCATAGACGGAACGGCCGCCGATGATCGAATCGGGACGCGAGAAATACACATGCTCGAAGATGCAGAAGCGCCCCGTCGAGGGACCGAAGGGGCGCGAGGACTCGATCTCGCCCTTGGAGATCACCACCATTTCGCCCGGCTCGATCTCGCGCAGGAACTCGGCGCCGATGATGTCGAGCGCGCAGGTTTCGGAGGCAAGCACGAAGCCCTCGTCGCCGATGCGGCCCAACACCAGCGGGCGCACGCCCAGCGGGTCGCGCACGCCGATCAGCTTGGTGCGGGTCATGGCGATGACGCTGAAGGCCCCCTCGACCCGGCGCAGCGCGTCCTTCATCCGCTCGGGGATGTTGCGCTGAATGGAACGCGCCATCAGGTGGATGATGCATTCGCTGTCGGAACTGGACTGGAAGATCGAGCCGCGCTCGATCAGTTCGCGACGCAGCGCCATGGCGTTGGTGATGTTGCCGTTATGGGCGAGCGCGCAGCCGCCCATGGCGAATTCGCCGAAGAAGGGCTGCACGTCGCGGATCGCCGTCGCCGCCTTGGTGCCGGCGGTGGAATAGCGCACATGGCCGATGGCGAGCGAGCCGGGCAGGGTCTCCATCAGGCTTTGCTTGGTGAAGTTGTCGCGCACATAGCCGAAGCGATGGGCGCTGTTGAAGCCCTGCTCGGCATCATGGGCGACGATGCCGCCGGCCTCCTGCCCGCGGTGCTGCAAGGCATGCAGCCCCAATGCGACGAAATTGGCGGCATCCGTCACTCCGATCACGCCGAACACGCCGCATTCTTCATGCAGGCGGTCGGAATCGAAGGGATGGGCAAGGAATGGCTGCATCATCACCGACTCTTGGGGCTATTCCGGGGCTGGGTATGGGACGCTTGACGCCAATCTAGGGTGTCAGGCGGACGAAGTCACGCCCCACGGCCATCGCGGGGCGCTTTTTATGTCACAAATTGGCCATATCGGCTCAATTCGCCGGTGCGGCGGGCGTGGGGGCGGGCGTTTGGGCGTCGACCGGCTGGCCCGAGGGCACGCAACTGCGCACCAGTTGTTCATAGCGGCTGACCACCCAACCCGGCGCGTCCTGCGGGATCTGCTGGTCCATCTGGCCGCGCATGCGCTCGAACACCTGCGCCGAGCGGGAGTTCTCGACCACCGCCACGGGCTGCGTCGCCATCACCCGGTCATAGACGATGAAGGCGATGGCGACGAGCAGGATGCCGCGCGCCACCCCGAAGAGGAACCCCATGCCCTGATCCACGCCGCCGAGCGCCGAACGCTGCACGACCGAGGAAAACAGCGGCGTGATGATCGAGAACAGCACCAGCGCCAGCGCGAAGACCGCGGCGAAGCCGGCGATGGTGGCAAGTTCGCAGCTGTCGGCCAGGAACTTGTTCAGCCCCGGAACCTGCGCCACCATCGGCCGCACCGTCGGCGCGAAGATGAAGGCCAGCACCGCCGCGCCGATCCAGCCGAGAATCGCCAGCGATTCGCGCACGAAGCCCCGCGCATAGGCCAGGATCGCCGAGAGGATGATCACGGCGGCGACAATGCCGTCGATGATGGTGAATCCGTCCATTTTCACGCCCTTTCGCGGCATTCCCCGCGTCTTTGGGACGAGTTCATCCGGCGCCGAATGTCTCGCCCACGAAACTTGTCAGATCCGCGATGCGGTCGATTCGCATCCCGGCCACGCCCTCGACCTTGGTGGCCGAAGGCAGGATCGCTCGTGAAAAACCAAGTTTCTGCGCCTCTTTCAACCTGTTTTCCGCCTGCGCGACGGGCCGCAGTGCGCCCGAGAGGCTGATTTCGCCGAAAAGCACCGCCTCGGGCGGCAGCGCCACGTCCTCGCGCGCGCTGAGCAGCGCGGCGGCGATCGCAAGGTCTGCGGCGGGCTCGCTGACGCGCATCCCCCCGGCAACATTGAGGAAAACGTCGAGACCCGCGAAGGGGACGGCGCAGCGCGCCTCGAGCACGGCGAGGATGGTCGAGACCCGTCCGCCATCCAGCCCGACCACGGTTCGGCGGGGACTTGCCAATGTCGAGGGGGCGACCAGCGCCTGCACCTCGGTCAGCACCGGGCGCGTGCCCTCGATCCCGGCAAAGACCGCCGAGCCGGCGCTGGCCTCGCCGCGTTCGGACAGGAACAGCGCCGAGGGGTTGGCGACCTCGGCAAGCCCGCCCCCGGTCATCTCGAAGACGCCGATCTCGTCGGCGGGGCCGAAACGGTTCTTGTGGGCGCGCAGGATGCGGAACTGGTGGCCGCGCTCGCCCTCGAAATACAGCACGGTGTCGACCATGTGCTCGACCACGCGGGGGCCGGCGATCTGGCCCTCCTTGGTGACATGGCCGACCAAGATGACCGAGGTGCCGCGCCGCTTGGCGAAGATGACGAGTTCATGCGCGCTGGCGCGGACCTGCGCCACCGAGCCGGGCGCGGCCTCGATCCGGTCGGACCAGAGCGTCTGGATCGAGTCGATCACCGCCACGTCGGGGCGCTCGGCGTCGAGCGTGGTCAGGATGTCGCGCAGCGCGGTCTCGGCACCCAGGCGGACGGGCGCGTCGCCCAGGCCCAGGCGCTGTGCGCGCAACCGGACCTGGGCGCTGGCTTCCTCGCCCGAGACATAGATCGCCTGCTGACCGGCGCGGGCAAAGGCGGCGGCGGCCTGCAGCAGCAGGGTGGACTTGCCGATGCCCGGATCGCCGCCGACGAGAATGGCCGAGCCGGGGACCAGCCCGCCGCCCAGCACCCGGTCGAGCTCGGCGATGCCGGAGGTGGCGCGCCTGGGCGGCGCATCCTGCGTGGCGAGGCCCGAAAGCGGGATAGGCTTGCCCTTGAGCGTGCCGAGGCCGCGGCCGGGGCCCTGGCTGAGCGGCGCTTCCTCGATGACGGTGTTCCAGGCGCCGCAGGCGTCGCAGCGGCCGGCCCATTTGCGATGGCTGGCGCCGCAGGCGGTGCAGGTGAAGGCGGTGATCGGTTTGGCCATGCTCGCTATCTGGCAGATTGCGCGGACGGGCGCCACCGGGAAGGGCGGCGCCGGTGGCGCGGTCCCATGAGTATTTGGGGAACGAAGAAGTCCGGGGCCGTGCCTGATGGGCCGGCGCAATGAGTATTTGGGAAACGGTGAAGGCGGATCAGGTCACGCCCAGGCCGGCGCGCATCATGATCCGGCGCACGGGCGCCACGGCGTAGAGGCCGCCCAGGGCGGCGGCGCGCAGGTCGCGCAGGGGGCGGGCCGAGATCATGCTGGCGCGGTTCAGCGCGTCGATGCCGATAAGACGCGCGAGCGCCTCGGGGCGGCGGCGGCGCTCATAGGCGGCGAGCGATCTCGCACTGCCGGGATCGCCGGTCGAGAGGGCGATGAGCGAGGCCAGATCGGCGAGGCTCATGTTCAGCCCCTGCGCGCCGATGGGCGGGACGACATGCGCGGCTTCGGCGATCAGCGCCGTGCGCGGGCCGGTGAAGCGGTCGGCGATCTGGCTGATGATCGGCCATTCCGTCAGCCGGGTCGCCTGGGTCAGATGGCCCAGCACGCCGGCCGAGCGGCGGTTCAGCTCGGCCTCGAATTCCGCGGGCGGCAGGGCGCGCAGCCGGGCGGTCTCGGGGCCGCGTTCCATCCAGACCACGGCCGAGGAGGGTTTTCCGTCCCGGTCGGGCAAGGGCACCAGCGTGAAGGGGCCGCCCGAGCGGTGGACCTCGGTCGAGACGTTCTCGTGCGGGCGTTCATGGGTGACGGCGAAGGCCAGCGCCTTTTGTCCGTAGCGCAGCGTGCGGGTGCCGATGCCGAGCGCCTGGCGCACCGGCGAGTTGCGGCCGTCGGCGCCGATCACCAGCCTTGCCCGGATGCGGCTGCCGTCGGTCAGCGTGGCCAGCGCCTCGCTGTCGCGGACCACCAGTCCCGCCGTGCCGGTGCCGGGCAGGAAGCGGACGTTTTGCAGGCCGGCGAGCCGCGCCGAGATCTCGCGCTTCAGAAGCCAGTTGGGCAGGTTCCAGCCGAAGGGCTGGTCCGAAATCTCGGAAGCGTCGAAATCGCGGGTCAACCGCGCTTGCGACAGTTTCCCGCCGGCATCGATGATGCGCATGGTTTGCAGCGCGGTGGCATGGGGGGCGAGGCGCTCCCACAAGCCGGCCGCCTGCAGCACCGCGATCGAGGGGTGCAGGAAGGCGGTGCTGCGCAGGTCCGATCCCTGGGCCGCCTCTTCGGTCACCGGCGGGGCGGGGTCGACGCAGATCACGGAATGTCCCGCGCTGCCGAAGGCGGCGGCCGCGATGAGCCCGGCGATGCCGCCGCCGGAGACGAGGATCTCGGTATCGTCGATCTGCATGTCTGGTTCCGGCCTGCCTAGAACCCGGCCGCATAGGCGGCGAGCATGCCGAAGACCAGCACGGTCGCGGCCAGCGCGATCAGGCTGAGCGCCGGCAGGCCCCAGAGCACGAGGGCCAGCACCGAAAGCACGACGACCAGCAGGGCGAAGGTGAAAAGGGCGGTGGCGGTGCGGGCCTCGGCCTTGGCTTCGGCGGGGGTGAGTGGCTCGGACATGCGCGTTCCCTAGTTATCTGTTTCCTGTCGGCGGAACGTCAGATCTTACCCGGACCGCCGCTTGCGGCAAGCCCGCGCAGGAATTCGCCCAGATCCTGGGTGCGATAGTGGACATGCGGGCCGTGGTCCTGGCCTTCGGCCAGATCGTCCGGGCCATGACGGCCGGTTCCGACGAGAATCGTCCGCATTCCAAGCCGATGCGGGATGGCAAGGTTGCGGGGGTCGTCCTCGAACATGGCGGCGCGGGACGGCTCGAAGCCTTCGGCGGCCAGAACTGCGGCATAAGCGCGCGGGTCCGGCTTGGGGTAGAAACCCACCTCCTCGACGCCGTGGATTGCATCGAACACCATCAGCCCGCGGTGCTCCAGCACCCGCGTCGCATAGGCGCTGTCGCCATTGGTATGCACGATCTTGCGGCCGGGCAGGGCCGAGATCAACCCGGCCAGTTCCGGGTCGGGCGTCAGAACGGTGAAGTCGATGTCGTGGACATCGCGCAGATAGGGCAGCGGGGCGATGCCGTGTTCGGCCATCAGCCCGGCCAGCGTGGTGCCGTGCTCGCGCCAGTAATGGCTGCGCAGCCGGTTCGCCACGGCCTCGGTCACGCGCAGCTCGCGCATGACATAGGCGGTCATGCGCTGCTCGATCTGGGCAAAAAGCCTGACCTCGGGCGCATAAAGCGTGTTGTCCAGATCGAAGATCCAGGTGGTGACATGCCGAAAATCCATGTTCCCTGCCTAAACCCGCGGCATGGCGCTTGCAATCGCCGTTCCGAGCGCGGATCGTGCGTGCCATGAAAGACGCCTATTCCCTGATCCTCTCCGCCATCGACAACGGCAGCTATCGCCCCGGCGACAGGCTGGTCGAATCCGAACTGGCCGAACGCTTCGGCGTTTCCCGCACCCCGGTCCGCGAGGCGCTGCAGCGGCTGGAAACCCAGTCCATGCTGAAACGCGACGGGCGCAGCCTGATCGTCGCCACGCTGGACCACAACCAACTGGCCGAGCTTTACACGGTGCGCGCCGAACTCGAGGCGCTGGCGGCGCGGCTGGCCGCCCGCCACGCCACGCCCGAGGAGGTGCGCGTTCTGGCCGGCATGGTCGAGGACGACCGCGCCATCCTGGGCGACCCGCAGGCCCTGGCACGGGCGAACCGCCGCTTTCACCACCAGATCCACCTGGCCTCGCACAACCGCTATCTGGTGCAGCAGCTGGACCTGGTGCATCGCAGCATGGCCCTGATGGCGCGCACCAGCCTGGCGGCACAGGGCCGCGACGTCGTCACCCTGGACGAGCACCAGGCCATCGTCGATGCCATCGCCGCCCATGACGGGGCGGCGGCGGAACAGGCGCTGCGCCATCACATCTCGATGGCCTTCGAGACCCGGCTGAAGGAAGAAGCGCGGCTGGCCGACGAGGAAGAGGATTGATGCGCGAAATCCGCGCCCCGGCCGATCTGGAGGAGGGCGCGGCGCATCTGATGCGGGTCTGTCCGGTCTGGGCGCGCGAGTTGCCGGCGCTGATGCCGCTGCCGCTGCGGCGCTGGCCCGAAGGGTTCCCGGCAATCCGCGATGCGGTGGTTTCGCAGCAGATCTCGACCCAGGCTGCCAATGCCATCGCCGCGCGCATGGCTGCGGCGGGGCTGGCCGATGAGGCGGGAATCGCCGCCGCGGATGACGAGGCGCTGCGCGCCGCCGGCCTGTCGCGGCCCAAGATCCGCTATCTGCGCGGCATTGCCGGGGCAGGGGTGGACTGGGCGGGCTTGCGCGACCTGCCCGACGAGGCGGTGATCGCCCGGCTGACCGCCTTGCCGGGAATCGGGCGCTGGACCGCCGACATCTATCTGAAATTCGCGCTTGGCCGGGCGGATGCCTTTGCTGCGGGTGATCTGGCGCTGGCCGAGGCGGCCCGGCTGCTCCATGGCCTGCCGGAACGCCCCCGTCCGGCCGCCCTGACCGAGCTGGCCGAGCCGTGGCGGCCCTGGCGGGCGGTTGCGGCCCGGGCGCTCTGGGCCTATTACCGGGCCGCAAAAGGGCGCGAGGGCGTCCGCTGAGGGGGACGAGATGCTGCGCGAGTTGAAATCCGAACGCAAGGGGCCGCGCCAGGCCGATTCCGTGGTGGTCTTTCTGCACGGCTACGGCGCCGACGGGGCCGACCTGCTGGGACTGGCCGATCCGCTGGCGCCGCATCTGCCCGGCACCGCCTTCTATGCCCCGAACGCACCCGAGCCCTGCGTGAACAATCCGATGGGCTATCAGTGGTTTCCCATCCCCTGGATGGACGGCTCGTCCGAGACGCAGGCCAAGGAATCGGCGGCGCAATCCTTCAAGGACATCAATGCCTTCCTGGACAATGTTCTGGCGAATGAAGGGCTGGCCGCGGACAGGCTGGCGCTGGTCGGCTTTTCGCAGGGCACGATGATGGCGCTGGCCGTCGCTCCGCAGCGCCAAGAAGAGATCGCCGGGGTGGTGGGGTTCTCGGGCCGCTTGCTGGACCCCGAGAACGTGGGCCAGGCGCGGGTCAAGCCGCCGGTCCTGCTGATCCATGGCGACCAGGACCCGGTCGTGCCCTTCGAAAGCATGGGGATCGCCGGCGAGGCGCTGCAGGCGGCCGGCTTCACCGTCTACGGCCATGTGATGAAGAATACCGGCCACGGCATCTCGCCCGACGGGCTGTCCGTGGCCCTGGCCTTCCTGAAGGAGCGGTTTGCCGCCGGGTCGTAAGGTCTTTGGGCGATTTCGCACTTGCGAAAGGAAATGCAGTCCCTACCTTCTTAAAGAGGAAGAGACGAGGAGAGTGCACATGACCCTGATCTGGATGACCGTGATCGCCCTGATTCCGGCCGGCATGGTTTCGCTGCGTCTTCTGGCGCCGCAGCCTGCAGCGGTGCGCGCCCGCCGCTGATCCTTTCGGCCGGCCCGTCGGTCACGCCCAGATCGCGGGATCGGCAATCTCGATGGAGTTCCCGGCAGGATCGCGGAAATACAGCGACCTGCCGCCTTGCGGCCAGATGAAATCGGCCTCGATCTCGATGCCCGACGCCTCCAGATGCGCGCGCCAGGCGTCGAACGTGTCCGGCTTGGCGCCCATGCAGAAATGCCCCGGCCCCTCGCTGCCATGCGGCGGCACAGGCAGGCGGGCATCGGGCTTGGGCGGGATGCGGGTCGCGTCGGCACGAAACACCAGCAGCACCTGCGCGCCGCAGCGAAAGAACACATGCCGGCCGGGCACCCGGGCGATCTCGGGCAGGCCGATGATTCCGGTCCAGAAACGGGCAGCCTCGTCCAGATCCTCGGCGTAAAGCGCGGATTCCAGCGTGCCGATCAGCTTGGGCGGTATCGTCATGCCGCCATCTTGCCAGCAATCCTTCGGTGGGGCCAGCCCGGCTTGACCTTGCCCCATGCGCCGCCACAACCTGCCCGGCAGGACAGGAGGCAAGGCATGGCGTGGATCTATCTGGGTGTGGCGGGGTTGTACGAGGTGATCTGGGCCTTTGCCATGAAGCAGTCCGACGGCTTCACCCGGCCCTGGGCGACCGCGACCACCCTTGTCGCCATGGCGGCCAGCGTCTGGTTCCTGTCGCTGTCGATGAAGGTGCTGCCCCTGGGCACCGCCTATGTCATCTGGACGGGCATCGGCGCGGTCGGCACCTTCGTTCTGGGGGTGCTGCTGCTGGGCGAATCGGCCGATTCGCTGCGCCTTCTCGCGGCGGTGCTGATCGTTGCGGGCCTGGTGCTGATGAAGATCGCCTCGCCGCATTGAGCCTTGTCACGCCGCTGTCACGCCGCAGGGCTATTTGTGTGCCAGGCATATATTCAGGGACTTGTCAGCCCGGAACCGCGATATATAGTCGGTGCCATGTTCTGACCCGTCCCGGACAAGGCGAAGCGAGGGCCGATGCTGGACGACCATGGCGAATTCCGAACCCAATTCGTGCGCGAGCCATCCTTCTTGCGCCACCATCCCGCACTGGTCCTAAACGCCGATTTCAGACCGCTCAGCTATTATCCGCTGTCGCTCTGGCCCTGGCAGGAGGCGGTGAAGGCGGTGTTCCTGGACCGTGTCCAGATCATCGCCGAATATGACGAGGTGGTGCGCAGCCAGCATCACGCGATACGCATCCCCTCGGTCGTCGTGCTGAAAGACTTCGTCAAACCCCAGAAGCGCGTGGCATTCACGCGCTTCAATCTTTTTCTGCGGGACGAATTCTGCTGCCAGTATTGCGGTGCGAAGGGCGAGTTGACCTTTGACCATGTCCTGCCGCGCTCGCGCGGAGGGATCACCAGTTGGGAGAATGTTGTCGCCGCCTGTTCGCCCTGCAACCTGAGGAAGGCCAACAAACTGCTGAAGAATTCGGGACTTAGGCTGCGTCGCCCGCCTCGCCGGCCCACGCCGGAGGAGATGCACGCCATCGGCCGGCGCTTCCCGCCCAACCATCTGCACGACAGCTGGATGGATTTTCTCTACTGGGATACGGAGCTGATTGCGGAGTAGAATGTCTCGGTAATCAGTTGTTATATCTGGTATTTTCTCTGCATCCTGACAGTTTTTCGGACAGAGTCGGCTTGGGACGCAGCGGATTTATTGCAGCGACGGGCAATGCCGGTTAAAGAAATCGTCAGGTTTGCGTGATGACATCAAGCCTGCTTACGCGCCGATTCGCATTCGTCCGGCGCTGCGACCGTCGCCCGCGCGCATGGCGCCCGCATCTGCGGCCATGCAGGGCGATCAACGAAAAGACAAGAAAGGATCTCGCATGTGGACACGTATTCAGACCGTGGTGGATGGTAAACCCGTTTCTGGTGACTGGACGATTTGCCGCAACGAGGTGCCGGTGGGGCGCATCTGTCACGATCCGAAACAGCCGGGCATCGCCTCCTGGGCATGGTCCGTGCTGCACGATCCGAATGCCAACGGACGAGCATGGACGGAAGAGGCCGCGCTTTCGGCGATCAAGGACGGTGCCGAGAAACCGGGCAACGCGGCCGCGTAACACCATGGCGAAGGGGCGGCGATTCGCGCCGCCTGCGCCTTTTCTTCCGGCTGGTTCGGGTTTCCGCCCGGTTTTCGGGCAGCGGCCGGAAAGCTAGCTTCGGTGATCGCGTGTCGTCAGATGCGCGATCGCGGCCGCCAGCAGCGCCACAAGACCCAGCGCGAACAGCGGAATGCCCACGGCGTTCGCCGCCCAGATCGTCAGCCCGGCGGCCAGGATCACGGCAAGGATCAGGAACAGGAAATGCGGCAGCGGCATGTCATCCTCCGTTGCCCTCAATATGCCCCCGCGCGCCTCCGACGAAAAGGCCCGCGGGCGATTAATCCGGCCTGCGCCGCCGGGTTTCCTGCGCGCGCTGGAAAATGTTCTCTAAATGTTCTAACGTGGCGGTATGAGCCTGCCACCCCGGAACCCCGACGAGATCCTGCGCGCCCGCGGCGCCGACTCGCGCCCCGCCGCGCGGTTCGAGCCCTACCGGACCGAGCGCGAGGACGACGGCTGGGACATACCCGAGGACCAAGCTCTGCTGCGCACCGAAATCACGCAGGAGCGGGCGCGCTCGATCATTACCCGCAACACGTCGCCCGACATCCCCTTCGACCGCTCGCTCAACCCGTATCGCGGCTGCGAGCATGGCTGCATCTATTGCTTCGCCCGACCGAGCCATGCCTATCTGGGCCTGTCGCCCGGGCTGGATTTCGAGACGCGAATCGTGGCCAAGCCCAACGCCCCCGAACTGCTCGCGGCCGAGATCGGCAGGCGGGGCTATGCCGTCGCGCCCATCGCCTTTGGCACCAATACCGACCCCTACCAGCCCATCGAGGCCAAGCTGGGCATCATGCGCGGCTGCCTGCAGGTGTTGCATGACTGGAACCACCCGCTGAGCCTGGTGACGCGGGGCGCCACGGTGATGCGCGACGCGGACCTGCTCGGGGCGATGGCGGCCAAGGGGCAGGCGATGGTCTGCATTTCCCTGACCACGCTGGACGCGGAACTGGCGCGGCAGATGGAGCCGCGCGCGCCGGCGCCCGCGACCCGGCTGCGGATGATCCGGGTGCTTTCGGATGTCGGCGTGCCGGTGCGGGTCATGGTCGCGCCGATCATCCCGGTTCTGACCGAGCATGAGCTGGAGCGCATCATGCAGGCCGCCCGCGACGCCGGGGCAAGTGCCGCCGGCATGATCCCGATCCGCCTGCCGCTGGAGGTGGCGCCGCTGTTCCGCGACTGGCTGGAGCGCCACCACCCCGGCAAGGCGGCGCATGTGATGGCGCGTATCCAGGCCATGCGCGGCGGGCGCGACAACGACCCGCGCTTTGGCAAGCGCATGCGTGGCGAAGGGCACGAGGCCGACCTGCTGCACCAGCGTTTCCGCCTGGCCCGCAAGCGGCTGGGGCTGGTGCGCGAGGCCGAGGTGCTGGATTGCAGCCGCTTCAGTCCTCCGCCGCGGGCTGGGGACCAATTGACGCTGTTCTGACTATTCCCCCGGTCCCATGACCTCGGCGATGCGGGCCGAGATGCGCTCGGGCGAGGGGCGCGGCCCGCGCGGCGCGGCGACCAGCGCGTCGCGCATCGCGGCCAGATGCTCGGGCGTAGTGCCGCAGCAGCCGCCGACGATGCGCACGCCCAGGTCGCGGGCCAGCACGGCGAATTCGGCCATGACCTCGGGCGTCGCATCATAGATCAGCCCGCCGTCCTGATAGCGGGGCACGCCGGCATTCGGCTTGGCGATCAGCGGACGCTCGTTGCCCGAGGCGGCGAAACCGGCCACCGCCAGCAGCAGCTCGGCCGGGCCGGTGCCGCAATTCGCGCCATAGGCGATGGGCGGGTGCGACAGCCGGTCGATCAGCGAGGCAAGCTGCGGCGGCGTCACCCCCATCATGCTGCGTCCGCCCGGCTCGAAGCTCATCATGCCGCACCAGGGCATGCCGACGGCCTGCGCGGCCTTGGCGGCGGCGCGCATCTCCTCGACGGCGCTGATGGTCTCGACCCACAGCAGATCGGCGCCGCCTTCCTTCAGCGCCTGTGCCTGTTCGGTGAACATGGCGGCGGCCTCGGCCTCGGTCAGCCGGCCCATCGGGGCCATGATCTCGCCGATCGGGCCGATCGAGCCGGCGACGACCACGGCGCGGCCGACCTCGGCCGCCGCCTCGCGCGCCAGACGGGCGGCGGCGCGGTTCAGCTGGGCCACCTTGTCCTGCGCCTTGGCCAGCCGCAACCGACTGGCATTGGCGCCGAAGCTGTTGGTCAGGATGATGTCGGCGCCCGAGGCGATCATCTGCCGGTGCAGTTCGCGCACCTTTTCGGGATGGGTTTCGCACCACAGGTCGGGCGCCTGACCCGGCGCCAGCCCCATGTTGTAGAGATTGGTCCCGGTCGCCCCGTCGGCCAGAAGCCAGGGGCGTTCGCCGAGCATCCTCGACAGCTGATCAGGCATGGCTTTTCCCGTTTTGCGGCAGGATCGGGGAATCATAGCCCATCCTGCCGGGAAGTCATTGAAACATTCGTGAGTCCGCTCGCGGCGCTCAGCGCGAGCGGATCATGCCCATGATGTCCTTGGTGCGCTCGACGATGGGTCCGGCGATGGCGGCGGCCTGGCCGGCGCCGCGGCCCAGGATGCGGTCGATCTCGGCCGGGTCGGCCATGAACTCGGTCATCCGCCGGGTGATCGGGGCCAGCGCCTCGACCGCCACCTCGGCCAGCGCCGGCTTGAAGGCGCCGAAGCCCTGGCCCTCGAACCGCGCCAGCACCTGGTCGCCATTCTCGCCGGTCAGCGCGGCATAGATGTTGACGAGGTTCTTCGCCTCGGGCCGGTCCTTCAGCCCCTCCATCGATCCCGGCAGCGGATCGGCATCGGTGCGCGCCTTGCGGATCTTTTGCGCGATGGCATCGGCATCGTCGGTCAGGTTGATGCGGCTGGCATCCGAGGGATCGGATTTCGACATCTTCTTGGATCCGTCGCGCAGGGACATGACGCGGGTGGCCGTGCCCTCGATCATCGGCTCGGTGATCGGGAAGAAGTCGACGCCATAATCGTGGTTGAACTTGGCGGCGATGTCGCGGGTCAGTTCCAGATGCTGCTTCTGGTCCTCGCCCACCGGGACGGCAGTGGCGTGATAGGCCAGGATGTCGGCGGCCATCAGCGACGGGTAGGCCAGAAGGCCCAGGCTGGAATTCTCGCTGTTCTTGCCGGCCTTGTCCTTGAACTGGGTCATGCGATACATCCAGCCGACCCGCGCCACGGTGTTGAAAAGCCAGGCGAGTTCGGCATGCTGCGAAACCTGGCTCTGGTTGAACAGGATCGAGACCTCGGGGTCCACGCCCGAGGCCATGAAGGCCGCCGCGACCTCGCGGGTGTTGTGGCGCAGCTTCTCGGGCTCCTGCCAGACGGTGATCGCATGCAGGTCCACGACGCAATAGATCGTCTCGGCACCCTTGCCCTGATAGTCCGCAAAGCGTTTCAGCGCGCCCAGATAGTTCCCCAGCGTCAGCCCGCCCGAGGGCTGGATGCCGGAGAAGATGCGCTTGGCGAAGCTCGTGGTCATGGCACTACCTGCTTGGAAAATCCCGGTGGCTGGCTTACCTCTTGCCCCGCGCGGGCGCAACCGCCCGCAGATAGGACAGGGGCGCAGGAGCCCGCTGGAAAGGAGCCTCGATGCGTCCCGGTTACGATGAATCGCCGCTGAACCCCGTGCCCGCCGTGGTCTGGATGATCGCGCTGCCGATGATCGCCTGCGAGGCGGTGTTCGGCCTTGCCCAGATGGGCTTTATCGGTGGGGGCGGGCAGGGCGCCGGCCTCGCCATGCGCCAGATCGCGGTCGAGCGCACCGCCTATATCCCCGAATTCGTGCTGCGGCTGTGGCAGATGCGGACCTTTCTGTTCGACCAGAGCTGGCGCATTGTCACCTATCCCTTCGTGCACCTGTCGCTGACCCATGCACTTTTCGTGATCGTCTTCACGCTGGCGCTGGGGAACTTGATCGCGCATCAGTTCCGCGCCTGGGCGGTCGCCGCGCTGTTCTTCGGCTCGGCCATCGGCGGCGCGCTGGTCTATACGCTGGCCGCCGGGCTCTTGCCGCAATTCCGCTTTCAGGCGCTGATCGGCGGCTATCCGGCGGTCTACGGCTTCGTCGGCGCCTTTACCTTCCTGCTCTGGACCCGGCTCGGACAGGAGAACGCGAACCGGCTGCGCGCCTTTGTCCTGATCGGCATGCTGCTGGCTTTCCAATTGGTCTTCGCCATCCTGTTCCAGGACGGCAGCCTGACCTGGATCGCCGAGATCGCCGGATTCTGCTGCGGCTTCCTTTTGTCCTTCGTGCTGATCCCGGGCGGGGTCGGGCGCGTGATGCGCCAGATCCGTCAGCGCTGACGCCGCAAGCCCGCGCGCAGGTCCGAGGGGCGGAAGGCGCCAAGAACCAGCGCCGCCGCGCCATAGGCCGCGATCCCGCCAAGGACCAGCGCGGCCAGCGCCAGATAGCGCGTCCCCGGCTGCTCCAGCGCATCGCCCAGTGCCAGCATCAGCCCCCATATCACCGCGCCCATAAGGGCGGATGCGGCGCAGATGCGGGGCAGGCGGTGGCGGAACCGCTCGTCAAGCTCGGCCGCCTCGCCAAAGGCGCGGGTGCCGCGCCAGAGCTGCGCGGCCATGGTCCAGCCGGCAACGGTGGTGCCCCAGGCGGCGGCGGAAAAGCCGATGAAGGGCGCAAGCCCCAGCGCCACCACCGCATTGACCACCATCGACCAGACGGCGAAGCGGAAGGGGGTGCGCGTGTCCTCGCGCGCGAAATACAGCGGTTGCAGCACCTTTTGCAGCACGAATGCCGGCAGGCCCAGGCCATAGATCGCCAGCGCCAGCGCGGTCGGGCCGACATCGGCGGTCAGGAAGGCGCCGCGCCGGAACAGCACCGAGATCAGCGGATAGGCCGCGATCACCAGCGCCACGGCGGCAGGCACGGTCAGGAACAGCGCGAATTCGGCGGCGCGGCTATAGGCATGGCGGCCGCCGCCGGTATCGCCGTTCCTCAGCCGGCGCGAGATGTCGGGCAAGAGCACGATGCCGATGGCGATGCCGACCACCCCCAGCGGCAGTTGATAAAGCCGGTCGGCATTGGTCAGCCAGGCGATGGCACCGTCGAAGAACGAGCCGACCTGCCGCCCGACCAGCAGGTTGACCTGCACCACGCCGCCGGCCAGCACGGCGGGCGCCGCCACGGCCAGAAGCCGCCGCATGTCCGGCGACAGCTTGGGCCGGCGCAGGTGCAGGGCAAAGCCCATGCGCTTCGCCGCCCACCAGACGGTGAAAAGCTGCGCGATGCCCGAGACCGGCGTGGACCATGCCATGGCCAGCCCCATGTCCCAGCCCCGCCAGTCCGCCAGCAGCATGGCGGCGATCAGCACGAAGTTCATCAGCACCGGGGCGGCGGCCGCCGCCATGAACCGCCCGCCGGCGTTCAGAAGCCCCGAGAGCAGCGCTGTCAGCGAGATGAACAGGATATAGGGAAAGCAGATGCGGCCATAGATCACCGCAAGCTCGAAACGCTCGTCCCCCTTGAAACCCGCCGCCTGCATCAGCACCAACCAGGGCATGGCGAGATGCGCGATCAGCGAAACGACCAGCACCACCGAGAACAGGCCGGAGAACGCCTCTTCGGCAAAGCCGCGCGGGTTCTCGCCGCTCTCCAGCCGCTTGGCGAACATCGGCACGAAAGCGGTGTTGAAGGCGCCCTCGGCAAAGAAGCGGCGGAACATGTTGGGCAGGGTGAAGGCGACGATATAGGCCTGCGCCACCGGGCCGGTGCCCAGATAGGCGGCGATCATCACGTCGCGGACAAAGCCCACCACGCGGCTGGCCAGCGTCCAGGCCCCCACCGAGAGAAAGCCCCGGATCAGTCGTATCGGTTGCATCTTCTGTCCCTCAGAACGTCCCGCCCGACGGGCGCTCGGCCCGCTCGGCCCGCTCGACCCCTTCCTTGATCGCCTGCCGCAGCCTTTTTTCCAGCGCCTCACGGCGTTGTGGCTGGTGCAGCTTCAGCCCGAACATGTCCTTGACATAGAAGGTGTCCACCACCTGCGCACCAAAGGTGGCGATCACGGCGCTGGCGATCTGGATGTGGTTGTCGGCCAGGGTCCGGGTCAGGTCGTAGAGCAGGCCCGGACGGTCGCGGGTATCGACCTCGATCACCGTGTAGACGTCGGATGCCTCGTTGTCGAAGGTGACATGGGTGGGGAAGCGGAAGGCCGCCTCGCGCTTCTTCGGCTTGTCGCGGCCGGCCAGCGCCTCGCGCGCGACGATCTCGCCCTTCAGGGTGCGCTGGATCATGGTGCGCAGGCGGGGCAGGCGGTCGGCGGCATAGGGATGGCCGTCCGCATCCTGCAACCAGAACACGGCGGTGGCGAAGCCGTCCTTGGTGGTATAGGTGCGCGCGTCGACGATATTCGCGCCCACCAGCGCCAGGGCGCCGGCCATGCGCGAGAAGATGCCGGGATGGTCGGCCAGCACGAAGGCGGCCCGCGTCGCATCGCGGTCGGTATCGGGATGCAGGTCGGTGCGGATCTCGTGATCGCCCAGGTCCTTCAGCATCTGGGCAAAGACATATTGCGTCTCGGTCGGCAGGCCCGGCCAGTAATTGTCGTAATGCCGGCCCAGTTCGGCCTTGATGGCCCTGGGCTCCCAGCCCTTGGCCGTCAGCAGGTGGCGCAGCGAACGCTTGGCCTCGCCGATGCGCTTGTCGCGGTTCAGCTCCTCCAGCCCGTTCTCCAGCGCAAGCTTGGTTTCCTGGTGCAGCTTGCGCAGCAGCATCGCCTTCCAGTTGTTCCAGGTGCCGGGGCCGACGCCGCGGATGTCGCAGACGGTCAGCACCAGAAGCATGTCCAGCCGCTTGGTCGTCTTGACCGCCTTGGCGAAGTCGCGAAGCGTGCGCGCATCGGCAATGTCGCGTTTCTGCGCCACATCCGACATCAGCAGGTGGTTGCGGATCAGCCATTCGATGGTCTCGATCTCATCCGCAGGCAGGCCGAAGCGGGTGCAGATGCGCCGCGCCAGCCGCGCGCCCAGGATCGAATGGTCCTCGGCCCGGCCCTTGCCGATGTCGTGGAGCAGCACGGCAAGATAGATGACCCGCCGGTTCACCTTGCCCTTCATGATCTTGCTGACCACGGGCAGATCCTCGGCATCCTCGCCGCGCTCGATGGCGGCCAGGGCTGCCACGCATTGGATCAGGTGCTCGTCCACAGTGTAATGGTGATAGACGTTGAACTGCATCATCGCCACGACCGGCGCGAATTCGGGGATGAAGGCGGCCAGCACCCCCAATTCGTTCATCCGGCGCAGCGAACGTTCCGGGTTGCCGTGCTTCAGGAGCAGGTCGAGGAAGATGCGCACCGCCTCGGGGTCCGAACGCATGCGGTCGTCGATCATCTCCAGATTGGCGGTGACGACGCGCATGGCGTCGGGATGGATCAGGATGCCGGTCCGAAGCGCCTCTTCGAAAAGCCGCAGGATGTTCAGCGGGTCGGACAGGAATTGCCGCTCGTCGCCATAGGTCAGCCGGCCCCGGTCCATCCGGAAGCCCGAGCGGACCCGGCGGCGGCGCTGGAACAGCAGGTTCATGATCGGTGCACGGTAGAGGTGCCTTGCCTCCAGCGCGACCAGGAACACCCGCGTCAGCTCGCCCACCCTGGTGGCGTGCAGGAAATAATCCTGCATGAATATCTCGACCGCGCGGCGCCCGCCCAGGTCGCGATAGCCCATGCGCCTGGCGACCTCGACCTGCATGTCGAAGGTCAGCTTGTCGGCCGGCCGTCCCGCGATCAGGTGCAGGTGGCAGCGCACCGCCCAGAGAAAGTCCTCGGCCTGCCAGAAGGTCAGGTGCTCTTCGCGGGTGAAGAAGCCCAGGTCGACCAGTTCCACGGCGCGGTCGACGCGATGGATGTATTTTGCGATCCAGTAGAGGGTCTGCAGGTCGCGCAGGCCCCCCTTGCCCTCCTTGACGTTAGGCTCCAGCACATAGCGCTGACCGCCCTGGCGGCGGTGGCGCTCGGCCCGCTCGGCCAGCTTCGCCTCGATGAATTCGGGGACGGTCTTGTCGAAAAGCTCGGACCACAGCCGGTCGCGCAGGACTTCGGCGGCGGTGGCATGGCCGCAGATCAGCCGGTGCTCCAGCAGGCTGGTGCGGATGGTGATGTCGCCCGCGCCCAGCCGCAGGCAGTCGTCGATCGAGCGCGTGGACTGGCCGACCTTCAGCTTCAGGTCCCACAGCATGTAGAGCATCGATTCCACGACGCTCTCGGCCCAGCCGCTGACCTTCCACGGCGTCAGGAACAGCAGGTCCACGTCGGATTGCGGCGCCATCTCGGCCCGGCCATAGCCGCCGATGGCCAGCACCGCCAGCCGCTCGGCATCCGTAGGGTTGAGCAGCGGGTGCAGGATGGTGGTCGCGACGTGGTGGATTGCCGTCACCGTGGCGTCGGTAAGGCTGGCGATGGCGCGCACCGTCTCGCGCGCGGCGCGGGGGTGGGACATGAAGCCCGCGGCGATGTCGCCCATGGCGGCATTGCGGGCCTGGGTCAGGATCGCGACGGTGCGCGCCCGGATCTCGCGCGGCTCGGCGATGTCGCGCAGCGCCTCGGTCAGCGCCGGCAGGAAGCTTTCGGGGCTGAACAGCGAATGCGCCCCGGGCAGGGCCGGGGCGCTTTGCGGCAGGCTGTCGGTATCCTTGGCGCTCAAGATCAGAACCCGAAGCCGCCGAAGCTGCGCGGCGCCGGATCCAGCACCACCACCTGGCCCGCCCGCACGGTGGCCACGGCCAGCGCACGCTCGTTGGTGCCGTCGCGCTTGAGGCGGAAGGCGCCCGAGACCCCGGCGAAGCCCGCGCTCTGCGTCAGCCCCGAGGTGGTCAGCGCATTGCGCTTGCCGGCACGCACCAGCGCCGCGATCGCGGCCACGCCGTCATAGGCCAGCGATCCCAGCTCATGCGGCGTCTCGCCATAGGCGGCACGGTAGCGCTGGTCGAACTGTGCCTTCATCGTGGTGTCGGGAATGGCGAACCAGCCGCCCTGCACGCCGCGCAGCTGCAGCCGGGCCGAGGGCTGGTCCCAGCGCGTCAGCCCCATCATCTGCACCGAGGCCGAGCTGACGCCGGCATCGGCCAGCTTGTCGGTCAGATAGGGCAGAACCGCACCCTGGTTCGCGGTCAGGAAGACCGCATCGACATTGCCCGACAGAGCCGCCTGCGCGACATTCGGCACGATGCCGTCGATGCCGGTCTTGGACAGCGGATGCACGGCGGTCCCGGCCAGGGTGGCACCGTTTCGCTGGATCGCACGCTGGATGGCGCGGGCACCGACCTGGCCGGCGGTGTCGTCCTCGGCCACCATCATGATGCGGCGCTTGCCGTTCCTGACGCCGTATTTCACCAGCCTGTCGGCCACGTTGTCGAAGGTATTGCCCAGCACGAAGACATTGCCGCCCGCGATGTCGGTATTGTTCGAGAAGGACAGCACGTTGACGCCCTGCGGCGCCATGGCGTTGCCGACCGCATTGGCGCTGTCGGCGAAAAGCGGGCCCAGGATGATCTTGGCGCCGTCGGCCACGGCGCGGTTGGCCATGGCGACGGCGGTCCCGGGCTCGGAGCCCGAATCATAGATGCGCAGGTCGATGGTGGCGCCGCGCGCATCGGCCGCCGCCATCTTCGCGGAATTGCTGAGCGAGCGCGCCAGCCAGTCCAGATCCGCGCTGCCCGTGCCGCCGGGCACCAGAAGCGCCACCGGCACCGGCTGCGAGGGATCGATGCTCTGGCCGGTCTGCGGGCCCGAGGCTCCCATCTCGATCGGTTGGCAGGCGGCAAGCGCCAGGACGGAAAGGACAGCTCCGACGCGCGCGAGCGGGCGGCGCAGGTCGAAGGCGCCGCGGATCGTTTTCAGGACGGTCATGGCGTGATTCCCTGTTTGGATCGAGGCTGGGGGTTTGATGGGGGCAGGTTATTGGCATATTCGGGACATGGCAACTTGCCCCGGCAGCATGAAAGGAACCCGCGATGGAGGATGGCGCCAGCACAACCGGGACGGGCGCGCGGACGCTTTCCCTGACCGTATCGGCATCCGCGCCCGAACCGGGGCTCTATCTGGTGGCGACCCCCATCGGCGCGGCGCGGGACATCACCCTGCGGGCGCTCGACGTGCTGAACACGGCCGATATGCTGGCCGCCGAGGATACCCGCAACCTGCGGCATCTCATGGATATTCACGGCATCCCGGTCCGGGGCCGGCGCATCGTCGCCTATCACGACCACAATGCCGACCGGCAGCGCCCGGCGATCCTTGCCGCCCTGGGCGAGGGACGGTCGGTCGCCTATGCCTCGGATGCAGGCACGCCGCTGGTCGCCGATCCCGGCTACCGGCTTGCGCGGGATGCCGCCGAAGCGGGCTTTGCCGTCCGGGCGCTGCCCGGGCCCTCGGCGGCGCTGGCGGCGCTGTCCGTCTCGGGCTTGCCCAGCGACAGGTTCCTGTTCGTGGGCTTCCCGCCGGCCGCCGCCGGTGCGCGGCGGACATGGATCGAAAGCTGGCGCAAGGTCGATGCCACGGTGATCGCCTTCGAAAGCCCCAGGCGCGTTAAGCAATTGTTGGAGAATCTGTGCGAACTTGAGGCGAATCGGCTTACGGTGATCTGCAGGGAACTGACGAAGAAATTCGAAGAGGTGCTGCGTGGCACGGCGACGGAACTGCTGGAACAAATCCCCGGAGAGGGACTGCGCGGCGAGATCGTGGTGCTGTTCGGCCGCCCCGAACCGGCTGCTGCGGATGAAGGCAGCCTGCGCGAAGCGCTGAGCGAACTGCTGGACGGATCGCCGGTGAAGGAAGCAGCCGCAGAAGTCGCGGCTCGGTTTGGCCGGCCACGACGCGAAATCTATGCGCTGGCTCTTGAGATGAAGAAGGAACGGGAATGAAGTTCGAAAGGATTTCGGACGGGACGCCGGTCGCGGCCGTCGACAGGAAGGCTCTGCAAGGTGCCGTCGCCTATTCCGCGGGTCGCCTCGCCGAGGAATCGGCGGCGCGGGAATATCGCCGGCGCGGTTACGAGGTCATGGCCGAACGCTGGCGCGGGCGCGGCGGCGAAATCGACCTGATCCTTTGCAGGGATGACGAATACACCTTTGTCGAGGTCAAGAAATCGCGCTTTCACGACCGGGCGGCGGAGCGGATCGGTGCGCGGCAGATCGCGCGAATCTGCAATGCTGCGCTGGAATATTGCGGGCGCCTGCCCGCCGGGCTGCTGACCGCAATGCGCTTCGACGCAGCCTTGGTCGATCAGTTCGGGCGGGTCGAGATCATCGAGAATGCATTTGGCGTGAACTAGGCCCTGGGCCAGCTCGCAGGGCGCATGAGCGTGCGGCCCGCGCTGCCAGATCTTGCTCGGCGCCGTCTTGGAAGCCGGTGCCGGACAGTGGGCAGAAACACGAATCTCGGCGCCGATCCGGCGCTGCCGCTTGCAAAGCCCGTCCATGCGCGCGAGAACTTCGGCCGAAACAGGCTGGGGATGATGGTATGAGTCTTTACGTGGCCCTGCAGATGGACCCGATCGAGCAGGTCTCGATCGACGGCGACAGCACGTTCCGGCTGGGGCTTGAGGCCGAAGCCCGCGGCCACCGGCTGTTCCAGTATACAGCCGACCGCCTGAGCTATTGCGAAGGGCGGGTCATGGCGCGCGGCCGGCCGATCACCCTGCGCCGCGAACAGGGCAACCATGTGAGTTTCGGCGACTGGACCGATGCCGATCTGTCGGAGTTCGACGTGGTCTGGCTGCGGCAGGATCCGCCCTTCGACATGGGCTACATCACCACCACGCACCTGCTGGACCGGGTGCAGCCCTCGACCTATGTCGTCAACGATCCGTTCTGGGTGCGCAACAGTCCCGAGAAGCTGCTGGTGCTCGATTTCCCAGAGCTTACACCGCCCACGCTGATCACCCGCGATCTGGCACAGATACGTGCCTTTCGCGAGCGGCATGGCGACTTCATCCTCAAGCCGCTCTACGGCAATGGCGGGGTCGGCATCTTCCATATGCGACCCGACGACCCGAATCTGTCCTCGCTGGTCGAGACTTTCCTGGCCAATAGTCGCGAGCCGATCATCGCCCAGAAATACCTGCCCGCCGTGGTCAAGGGCGACAAGCGCATCATCCTGGTCGATGGCGAGCCGGTCGGCGCGATCAACCGGGTTCCGGCCGAGGGCGAGGCACGGTCGAACATGCATGTCGGCGGCCGTCCCGAAAAGATCGGCCTGACCGAGCGCGAATACGAGATCTGCGCCCATATCGGTCCGGTCCTGCGCGAAAAGGGCCTGCTTTTCACTGGCATAGATGTGATCGACGGCTGGCTGACCGAGATCAACGTGACCTCGCCGACCGGCATTCAGGAACTCGAGCGCTTCGATGGCATCAATGCGGCTGCGCTGATCTGGGACGCGATCGAGCGCCGGCTGGCCGAGCGAAGCTGATACCGCACCGGAAGGCGAAGCCGAAGGCAGGGCTCCGGGGATCCAATGATCCGCTGCTGCGGGTTCATGGAGGGCCAGCCTTGCCGCGACCTCGGCCGCAACCGTGCCGACCACCCGTCGCCTTTCAATCCGGCCGGCCGAAGGGCAGGCGATAGGACAGCGCCTCTGCCAGATGCGGCTGGCGGATGGCGGGCGAGCCGTCCAGATCGGCGATGGTGCGTGCGCTGCGCAGGATGCGATGATAGCCGCGCGGGGTCAGCCCCAGCCGCTCGGCTGCCAGCGCCAGCAGCGACCGGCATTCGCCGTCGAGCGGCGCGACCTCTTCCAGCAGCCGGCCCGAGGCGTCGGCGTTCACCCGCGCCGTCGGATGGCCGGCAAAGCGGGCGGCTTGCAGCGCGCGGGCTGAGGCGACACGCGCGGCGACGCTGGCCGAGCTTTCCCCCGTCGCCGGCAGGCCCAGATCCTCGATCGCGACCTGCGGCACTTCGATGCGCAGGTCGAAGCGGTCCATCATCGGACCCGAGATGCGGCCCAGGTAGTCCGACCCGCAGCGCGGCGCCTTGGAACAGGCCCGCGCGGCATCGGCGATCTCGCCGCAGCGGCAGGGATTGGCTGCTGCGACCAGCAGGAAACGCGCCGGATAGCGGATATGGGCATTGGCACGCGAGACGTGGATCTCGCCGGTCTCGATCGGCTCGCGCAATGCGTCGATGACGCGGCGTTCGAATTCGGGCAGTTCGTCCAGGAACAGCACGCCGTTATGGGCCAGGCTGGCCTGGCCCGGCCGGGCATTGCGGCCACCGCCCACCATCGCGGCCATCGAGGCGGTATGATGCGGCTGACAAAAGGGGGCCATGCGCGAGATACCGCCCCCGTCGAGCAGGCCGGCGACGGAATGGATCACCGAGGTTTCCAGCGCCTCCTGCGGGTTGAGCGGCGGCAGGATGCCGGGCAGGCGGGTCGCAAGCATGGATTTGCTGGCACCGGGCGGACCGACCATCAGCAGATGGTGCCGGCCGGCCGCGGCGATCTCCAGCGCGCGGCGGGCGCGTTCCTGGCCCTTCACCTCGGAGAGGTCGGCTTCGAACACGGTCTCGGCCAGTTCGCCGGGCGCGGCGCGGGCCAGGGGGGCGCGGTCGGTCAGGTGGTCGACCGCCTCGCGCAGGGTGCGCGGCGCAAGGACCGGCACGGCGCCGACCCAGGCGGCCTCGGCCCCGCAGGCGCGCGGCAGCAGCAGCGCGCGGCTTTCCTCGGCCGCGGCCATGGCGGCGGGCAGGGCGCCCGCGACCGGCGAAAGCCGCCCGTCCAGTGCCAGTTCCCCCAGCGCCACCACGCGCTCCAGCGCCTCGGCCGGGACGATTTCCAGCGCGGCCAGCACGGCAAGCGCGATGGGCAGGTCGAAATGCGAGCCCTCCTTGGGCAGGTCGGCGGGCGAAAGATTCACCGTCACCCGCCGCGAGGGCATGGCGATGGACAAGGCCCCGAAGGCGGCCTTGACCCGTTCGCGCGCCTCGCTGACCGATTTGTCGGGCAAGCCGACGATACCGAAGCCCGGCAGGCCCGGCGAGACCGAACATTGCACCTCGACCAGCCGCGCCTCGACCCCGTCGAAGGCCACGGTATAGGCAATCGCCGCCATCGGCTCTCCCCGCATCATCCGCGGCCGGGTTAACCCGAAAGGGCTTAAAGATCGGTTAACGGGCGCGGCTTGCTTGTTCCGCGGCCCGCTTCGGCCTATGTGCAGGGCGAATGACACGGCAGAGGACAGGCCCATGCAAGGCAGCCGCATATTGCTGATCGTCGGCGGGGGCATCGCCGCGTTCAAGATACCCGAGCTGATCCGCATGATCCGGCGCGACGGCGGCTCGGTCGTGCCGGTGCTGACACGGGCGGGGGCGGAGTTCGTCACGCCGCTGACGCTGTCGGCGCTGGCCGAGGCGCCCTGCCATACCGAGCTGTTCGACCTGACCCGCGAATCCGAAATGGGCCATATCCAGTTGTCGCGGGCCGCCGATCTGGTGGTGGTCGCGCCGGCGACCGCCAACCTGCTGGGGCGGATGGCGGCAGGGATGGCGGACGACCTGGCCACCACCCTGCTTTTGGCGACCGACAAGCCGGTCCTGGCCGCGCCGGCGATGAACGTGCGCATGTGGCAGCATCCGGCGACACAGCGCAACATCGACACGCTGGAGAACGACGGCATCCGGCTCATTGGCCCGGACGAGGGCGACATGGCCTGCGGCGAATACGGCCCCGGCCGCATGGCCGAGCCCGAGGCGATCCTGGGGGCGATTCGCGCGGCCCTCGGTCGCGAGCGGCCGTTGCGCCTGCCGCCCGAAGCGGTGGTCTCGCTGCCCTCGCGGCGGCTGAGCGGCCGGCATGTCATCGTGACCTCGGGGCCGACGCATGAGCCCATCGACCCGGTGCGCTATATCGCCAACCGCTCCAGCGGGGCGCAGGGCACGGCCATCGCCGCCGCGTTGCGCGACCTGGGTGCGCGGGTCAGCTTCGTCACCGGCCCTGCCGAGGTGCCGCCGCCCGAAGGGGTCGAGGTGATCGCGGTCGAGACCGCACGCGCGATGCGCGACGCCGTCGAGGCCGCCTTGCCGGCCGATGCCGCGGTGATGGCCGCCGCCGTCGCCGATTGGCATGTCGCCAATGCCAGGGCGGGCAAGATCAAGAAGGATGGCTCGGGCCGGTTGCCCGAACTGCAATTCGCGGAAAACCCCGACATCCTGGCATGGATCAGCCAGCTTGGCCGTGATCGTCCGTCGCTGGTGGTGGGCTTTGCGGCCGAGACCGACGACGTGCTGGAAAACGCCACCCGCAAGCGCAAGCGCAAGGGTTGCGACTGGATCGTCGCCAACGACGTCAGCCCCGCCACCGGAATCATGGGCGGGACCGAGAATGCCGTCACGCTGATTTCCGAGGCCGGGGCGGAAAGCTGGCCGCGCCTTTCCAAGCAGGAGGTCGCGCTACGGCTTGCCGAGCGCATCGCCGGGGCGTTGGACCATGCCCAGGACGGCATGCCGGAGGAGCGCATATGAACCGGGTCTATCTGGACTGGAACGCTACCGCGCCGCTGCGCCCCCAGGCGCGCGAGGCGATGCTGGCCGCGACCGGGATCGTCGGCAACCCGTCCTCGGTCCACGCCGAGGGCAGGGCGGCGAAATCCGCGCTGGAACGGGCGCGCGAGGACGTCGCCACGGCGCTTGGCGCCGAGGGGGCGGATGTGATCTTCACCTCGGGCGCGACCGAGGCGGCGGCACTGGCGCTTCAGGGCCGGGGGCTGGCCTGTTCGCCGGTCGAGCATGCCGCCGTGCTGGCCTGGTGCAATGCCTCGCTGCGGACGGATCAGGCGGGGCGGGTCGCGGTTCCCGATCCGGGCCGCGCGACGCTGCAACTCGCCAATGCCGAGACCGGCGTGATCCAGGACCTGCCGCAAGGGCTGGCGGTCAGCGACCTGACGCAGGCCTTCGGAAAGATCCCCTTCGCCTTCAACTGGCTGGGTATCGAGGCCGGCTTCGTCAGCGCCCACAAGCTGGGCGGGCCGCGCGGCATCGGCGCGCTGGTGGTGAAGCGCGGCACCGAGGTCGAGGCGCGGATCAAGGGCGGCGGGCAGGAACAGGGCCGCCGTGCCGGGACCGAGAACCTGATCGGCATCATGGGCTTTGCAGCGGCCGCAAAAGCGGCGCAGAATGATCTGGATCAAGGAATCGGGGAAAAAGTGTCGCAACTGCGCGATTCCCTGATGGCTGCTCTGGAATCCGGGGCGGAAATGGTTACATTCCCGGGGCGCGAGGCCCGCCGCCTGCCCAATACATTGTCGATCCTGACGCCGGGATGGCGCGGAGAGACGCAGGTGATGCAGATGGACCTGGCCGGATTTGCCGTCTCGGCAGGCTCGGCCTGTTCTTCGGGCAAGGTTCGGCCAAGTTCGGTTCTGACGGCCATGGGAATCGCGCCGGAATGGGCGGGCGATGCGATCCGCGTCTCGATCGGACCGACGACGGAGCCTGGAGACGTGATGCGTTTTGCGGATGCCTGGCTCGCGGCCCATGGCCGCTGGCGGCAAAGGAATGATGGGCGGGCGACCGCGGGAAGGGTTTGAGATGACTGTAGAGATCGGCGAGGCAATCGAAATCCGCGAGGGCGTAGACCGCGAGACCGTCGAGACCGTCCAGAACATGGGGTCCTACAAATACGGCTGGGATACCGAGATCGAGATGGAATATGCCCCCAGGGGCATCAACGAGGATATCGTCCGGCTGATCTCGAAGAAGAACGAGGAACCGGAATGGATGACCGAGTGGCGGCTGCAGGCCTTTCGCCGCTGGCAGACCATGACCGAGCCGAAATGGGCGATGCTGAACTATCCCGAGATCGACTATCAGGACCAGTATTACTACGCCCGCCCGAAAAGCATGCAGGTCAAGCCCAAGTCGCTGGACGAGGTCGACCCCAAGCTGCTGGCCACCTATGAAAAGCTGGGCATCCCGCTGAAGGAGCAGATGATCCTGGCCGGGATCGAGGGCGCCGAGGGCGCACCGGCCGAAGGGCGCAAGGTCGCGGTCGATGCTGTCTTCGACAGCGTCAGCGTCGGCACCACCTTCAAGGACGAACTGGCCAAGGCCGGGGTGATCTTCTGCTCGATCTCGGAAGCCATCCGCGAACATCCCGAACTGGTGAAGAAATACCTGGGCTCGGTCGTGCCGCAGTCGGACAATTTCTTCGCCACGCTGAACTCGGCGGTCTTTTCGGACGGCAGCTTCGTCTATGTGCCGCCGGGGGTGCGCTGCCCGATGGAGCTTTCGACCTATTTCCGCATCAATGCCGAGAATACCGGCCAGTTCGAGCGCACGCTGATCATCGCCGACAAGGGCTCTTACGTCAGCTACCTGGAGGGCTGCACCGCGCCCAAGCGCGACGTGGCGCAGCTGCATGCCGCGGTGGTCGAGATCGTCGTGCTGGAGGATGCCGAGGTCAAGTATTCGACCGTCCAGAACTGGTTCCCCGGCGACGAGGAAGGCAAGGGCGGCATCTACAACTTCGTCACCAAGCGCGCGGATTGCCGCGAGGCACGGGCCAAGGTGATGTGGACCCAGGTCGAGACCGGCTCGGCCATCACCTGGAAATACCCGTCCTGCATCCTGCGCGGCGACGAGTCGCAGGGCGAGTTCTATTCCATCGCCATCGCCAACAACCACCAGCAGGCCGACACCGGCACCAAGATGATCCACCTTGGCAAGAACACCCGCTCGCGCATTGTTTCCAAAGGGATTTCCGCCGGACAGGCGCAGAATACCTATCGCGGCCTCGTGTCCATGCACCCGCGCGCCAAGAACAGCCGCAACTATACGCAATGCGACAGCCTGCTGATCGGCGACAAATGCGGCGCCCATACCGTGCCCTATATCGAGGTGAAAAATACCTCGTCCCGTGTGGAGCATGAGGCGACAACCTCGAAAGTGGATGACGACCAGCTGTTCTATTGCCGCCAGCGCGGCATGGACGAGGAAGAGGCCGTCGCGCTGGTTGTGAACGGCTTCTGCCGCGAGGTCCTGCAGGCCCTGCCGATGGAATTCGCCATGGAGGCGCAGTCGCTGGTCGCGATCAGCCTGGAGGGGTCGGTCGGATGATCGTCACCACCACCCCCGGCATCGAGGGTCGCCGCATCAGCGCCTATCACGGCGTGGTGACGGGCGAGACCATCATCGGGGCCAACATCTTTCGCGATATCTTCGCCGGGATTCGCGACATCGTGGGCGGCCGTGCTGGGGCTTACGAATCCGCGCTGGCCTCGGCCCGCGAAACCGCCTTGTCCGAGATGCAGGACCGCGCCCGCCAATTGGGCGGCAATGCCGTGGTCGGCGTCGATCTGGATTATGAAGTCATCAACAACATGCTGATGGTGTCCGCCTCGGGCACCGCCGTAAGTGTCGAATAGGAACGAACCATGCTGGAAATCAAGAATCTGCACGTCAAGCTTGAGGATGAGGACAAGCAGATCCTCAAAGGCGTCGATCTGACCGTCCCCGCTGGCGAGGTCCATGCCATCATGGGGCCGAACGGCTCGGGCAAGTCGACGCTGTCCTATGTGCTTTCGGGCCGCGACGGCTACGAGGTGACCGGGGGCGAGGCGACGCTGGACGGCGAAAGCCTGCTGGAGATGGAACCCGAGGAGCGTGCGGCCGCTGGCCTGTTCCTGGCCTTCCAGTATCCGGTCGAGATCCCGGGCGTCGGCAACATGACCTTCCTGCGCACCGCCGTGAACGCGCAGCGCAAGGCGCGCGGCGAGGAAGAGCTTTCCTCGGCCGATTTCCTCAAGCTGATCCGCCAGAAGGCCGCGACGCTGAAGATCGACAGCGAGGTGCTGAAGCGCCCGGTCAATGTCGGCTTCTCGGGTGGCGAGAAAAAGCGCAACGAGATCTTGCAGATGGCCATGCTGGAGCCGAGCATGTGCATCCTGGACGAGACCGATTCCGGCCTTGACGTGGACGCGATGCGGCTGGTGGCCGAGGGCGTGAACGCGCTGCGTTCGCCCGACCGCGCCTTTCTGGTGATCACACATTACCAGCGGCTTCTGGACCATATCAAGCCGGACGTGGTGCATATCATGGCCGATGGCCGCATCGTGCGCACCGGCGGCCCCGAACTGGCGCTGGAGGTCGAGCAGAACGGCTACGGCGATCTGCTGGCGGAGGTCGGATGATGGCGGATACGGCTGTTCTTGCCGCGCAAGTGCCTGCGGTCGAGGGCAAGGTCCGCCCCGGAGATGCGGCGCTGGCCGCACGCCTGGATGCCCTGGACCTGCCGCGCGGCGGCTTTACCCGCGCCGCGCGCGAGGATGCGGCGCAGCGGCTGCAAGCCATGGGCCTGCCCGGTGCACGTGACGAATACTGGCGCTATACCGATCCGGCGCCCTTCAACGCCGCCCGGCCCGAGCCGGTCGAATTCGGCGCCGATGCCTCGACCCTGTTCACCGGGATCGAGCGGCTGAACCTGGTCTTCGTGGACGGCCGTTTCGACGCCGCCGCCTCGGATGTGCTGGATGTCGAGGGCGTGGAGATCGAAAGCCTCGCCGCTGCCGAAGCCGCCGCAGACCATTGGGCGGCCGGGCTTTACGGCCGGCTGGAAACCGCCGGGCAGGTGCCGGTCAAGCGTCCCTTTGCCGTGCTGAATACCCTGGCCGCGGCCGAGGGCGTGCTGATCCGCGTCACCGGCAAGGTCGAGCGGCCGGTCCATATCACCTATCGCCGCTCGGCGCCCGATGCAGACGTGTATCTGCATCACGTCGTCAAGCTGGAGGAGGGGGCCGAGCTGACGCTGCTGGAAAGTGGCGCAATCGGTGCGCGGTCGAACGTGGTGATCGAGGCCGACCTGGGCCGCGGCGCCCGCTTCCACCATATCAGCGCCAAGCGCGCCAACGATCCCAAGCTGGGGCTGGGCCATATCTTCGCCCGCGTCGCGGCCGAGGCGTTGTTCAAGTCCTTCTCGCTGTCGGTCAACGGCTCGATGATGCGCAACGAAGCGGTGATCGAGATCGCCGGCGACGATGCCGTGGCCCATATCGCCGCCGCGGTGCTGGGCGATGGCGACACCGGCCGCTTCCACCACGACGACACCGTTTTCGTCACCCATGCCGCCGAGCGTTGCGAAAGCCGGCAGGTGTTCAAGAAGGTGCTGAAGAACGGGGCCGAGGGCATCTTCCAGGGCAAGATCCTGGTCAAGCCCGGCGCGCAAAAGACCGACGGCTACCAGATCAGCCAGGGGCTGCTTCTGGACGAGGGCAGCCAGTTCCTCGCCAAGCCCGAGCTGGAGATCTATGCCGACGACGTGAAATGCTCGCATGGCTCGACGACCGGCGCGCTGGACGAGACTGCGCTGTTCTACCTGCGCTCGCGCGGGGTGCCGAAGGAACGCGCCATCGTGCTTCTGGTGCTGTCCTTCCTGGCCGATGCGCTGGACGAGATCGAGGACCAGCGGCTGCGCGACGACATCCTCGGCCGGCTGGAAGACTGGCTGACCGCGCGCGCGGGCAATTCGGCCACCGCATGAGCCGGGCCGGCATCGCCCCGCGCATCCTTGAAAGCTGGTGGGCGCCGGGCAGGGTGGTCAGATCCCTGCGCGGCATGCCCGACCGGGCGCTGATCGTCGTGCTGATGGCGGCGATGCTGATCTTTCTGGTGGCGCAGGCGCCGGGCCATGCCCGGGATGCGCAATTGCAGCCCGAGGTGCCCCTTGGCGCGCGCATGGGCGGGGCGTTGCTGGCGGTGATGTTCATGATGCCGCTCCTGGCCTATGCGGTGGCGGCGCTGGTTTCGGCGCTGTCGCGGCTGACACCTTGGCCCGTGGCGCCTCAGGATTCGCGGCTGGCATTGTTCTGGGCCTTGCTGGCGATCGCACCGGCGATGCTGCTGGCGGGCCTGACCGCCGGGCTGGTCGGCCCCGGTCCGGCGCTTGGCGTGACGCGGGCGGTGGCGGGCCTCGGCTTTCTCGTGATATGGGGCGCGGGATTGCGCGCATTGGCGGGGAACAGATGAAACTGGGCGATCTTGGCGATCTGATGGTCCTGACCTTGCGGGACCCGGATACGGCAGTGCGCGTACTGCGCGGGCTGGAACTGCCGATGGCGGTGCGCTGGATGGTGCTCTTGCTGGCCGTGACGCTGTCCACGCTGCTTGCCGGGCTGTCGCTGCTGCTGTTCCCGATCGAAGTGGACAATCCCGTCTCGCGCATGCTGTCCGAGCCGATGTCGCTGGCCGGCATCCAGTTTGGCGCCATGGTGCTGTCGGCACTGTTCGTGGCCCAGATCGGGCGACTGTTCGGCGGGCATGGCACCTTTCCGGACGCGCTGCTGATCGTCGGCTGGGTCGAGCTGATGCTGGTCGGGCTGCAGGCGGTGCAGGTGGTGATGATGATGCTGTTTCCGGCCACCGCCACGCTGCTTTCCATGCTGGCCTTCGGCCTTTTCCTTTATCTTGCCGTGACCATGACCAAGGCGCTGCACGGCTTCACCAGCACCGGCAAGGTGGTGGTGGGGCTGATCGGCAGCGTCTTCCTGCTTGGCTTCGTGCTGTCGCTGATCGCGGCGGCATTCGGCATCGTCCCCGAGGTGACACCATGAACTTCGACGTCGAAAAGGTCCGCGCCGATTTCCCGATCCTGTCGCGGCAGGTGAACGGCCGGCCGCTGGTCTATCTGGACAACGGCGCCTCGGCGCAGAAACCGCGCGTGGTGATCGACGCCATCACCCGCGCCTATGAGGCGGAATATGCCAATGTCCATCGCGGGCTGCATTTCCTGTCCAACCTCGCGACCGAGAATTACGAGCGCGTGCGCGCCATCATCGCCCGCTTCCTGAACGCCCCGCGCGAGAACGAGGTGATCTTCACCTCGGGCGCGACCGAAGGAATCAACCTCGTCTCCTATGGCTGGGCCGCGCCCCGCCTGCAGGCCGGCGACGAGATCGTGCTGTCGGTGCTGGAGCATCACGCCAATATCGTGCCCTGGCATTTCCTGCGCGAGCGCCAGGGCGTGGTGCTGAAATGGGTCGAGCCCGAGCCCGACGGCTCGCTGCCGCCCGAAAAGGTGCTGGCGGCGGTGGGCCCGCGCACCCGGCTGATCGCCGTCACGCATATGTCGAACGTGACCGGCACCGTGGTCGATGTCGGCGCCATCGCACGCGGCACCTCGGTGCCGGTTCTGGCCGACGGGTCGCAGGCCGCCGTGCATATGCCGGTGGACCTGTCCGCGCTCGGCGTCGATTTCTACTGCATTACCGGGCACAAGCTCTATGGCCCTTCGGGCTCGGGTGCGATCTGGATCCGGGCCGAGCGCCAGGCCGAGATGCGCCCCTTCATGGGCGGCGGCGACATGATCCGCACCGTCACCCGCGAAAGCATCGACTATGCCGACCCGCCGCTGCGCTTCGAGGCCGGCACGCCCGGCATCGCCAACCAGATCGGGCTGGGTGCGGCGCTGGAATACCTGATGGCGCTTGGCATGGAGAATGTCGCCGCGCATGAACGCGACCTACGCGACTATGCCCGCGACCGGCTGCGCAGCCTGAACTGGCTGTCGGTGCAGGGCGACGCGGCGGACAAGGGCGCGATCTTCTCGATGACGATGCAGGGCGCACATGCGCATGACATCTCGACCATCCTCGACAAGCGCGGCATCGCGGTGCGGGCGGGCACGCATTGCGCCATGCCATTGCTGGATTTCTTCGGCGTCAGCGCCACGGCGCGCGCCAGTTTCGCGATGTACAACACCCGCGCCGAAGTCGATGCGCTGATCGACGGGCTGACCTTCTGCCGCGAGCTTTTTGCCTGAACCCCATTGCAGAGCCGCGCATTTGCGGCTATGCAGCCCATGCGTTGCACCCGTAGCTCAGCTGGATAGAGCGTTGCCCTCCGAAGGCAAAGGCCACACGTTCGAATCGTGTCGGGTGCGCCATTTTCCCCTTTATTACCCTTCCTTACCGCGGCGATCCGTTGCCGCGCATCGCGAAGGAATGAAGCCCCGCTCATGGCAGGAGCGGGGCTTGGGTTCGGCTGCGAAGGTTCTCCCGCAGCCTTCGGGTGACTGAACCGGGCACCGGCCCATGCGGCCTCATGTGGGAACGGCCGCGGCAGAGCGGAATGGCGGGATCATCCGTGACGCGGCGTCACCGACGGGTTTTCGCGCTGGCTTTCGGAGCATGGAAAACCCGGCACTCGCGGGTGCGAATGCCGGGTGCGTAAAGATTCAGAAAAGGCTCAGGCCAGTTCCAGATTCAGGCTTTTCTCGAAGGCGCTGCGATAAAGCTGCGACAATTCGGCCAGCGGTGCGGCATCGCCGCCAAACGCCACCGCTTCGCCGCCAAACCGGCCCACGCGCGCCAGCGGCACGCCCGCCGCCTGGGCCGCCTCGACCAGTTGCGCGGCATTCTCCTCGGAGCAGGCCACCAGATAGCGCGCCTGGTCCTCGCCGAAAAGCTGGGCGATCTCGGCGCTGTCCAGCGTGACGCCCAGTCCCGCCGCCTCGGCCAGTTCGAAGGCGGCAAGCGCCAGCCCGCCATCCGACAGGTCGGTTGCGACTGAGACCAGCTTGCCATGCGCGCGCAGGAACTCGCCGTTGCGACGCTCGGCGGTCAAGTCGACATGCGGCGCATCGCCCGCCTCGATGCCGAAAGCCTCGGCGACCAGCGCCGACTGGCCCAGATGGCCGCGGGTTTCGCCGATGACCAGCGCAAGATCGCCCTCGGCCGGCAGGCCCGCGATCAGATCGTCCAGATCGGCGATCAGCCCGACGCCGCCGATGGTGGGGGTGGGCAGGATGCCTTTGCCGTCGGTCTCGTTGTAAAGCGAGACGTTGCCCGAGACGATGGGGAAATCCAGCGCCGCGCAAGCCTCGCCGATGCCCTTGATGGCGCCGACCAGCTGGCCCATGATCTCGGGCTTTTCCGGGTTGCCGAAGTTCAGGTTGTCCGTGGTGGCCAGCGGCAGGGCGCCGCAGGCGGTCAGGTTGCGATAGGCCTCGGCCACCGCCTGCTTGCCGCCCTCATAGGGGTTCGCCTTGACATAGCGGGGGGTCACGTCGCTGGTGAAGGCCAGTGCCTTTTGGGTGCCATGCACGCGCACCACGCCGGCACCAAGGCCGGGGCGGCGGACGGTGTCGGCGCCGACCTGGGTGTCGTATTGCTCCCAGACCCAGCCCTTATGGGCATGGTTCGGGCTGCCGATCAGCGATTTCAGCGCCGCGATGGGGGCGATGGCGGGCAGGGCGGGCATCTCGGCCGCGGCCGGCGTCGGGGTCCACGGGCGGTCGTATTCCGGCGCGCTGGAGCTGAGCTTGGACAGCGGCAGGTCGGCCTTGACCTCGTTGCCGTGGACGATCAGGAAACGGTCCTCGGCGATGGTCTCGCCGACGATGGCGAAGTCCAGATCCCATTTCTCGAAGATCGCCCGCGCCTCGGCCTCTTTTTCGGGCTTCAGCACCATGAGCATGCGTTCCTGCGACTCGGAAAGCATCATCTCATAGGCGGTCATGTTGGTTTCGCGCTGCGGCACGGCGTCCAGCACCAGCTTGATGCCCAAGCCACCCTTGTCGCCCATCTCGACCGCCGAGCAGGTCAGGCCGGCCGCACCCATGTCCTGGATCGAGATGACGGAATCCGTCTGCATCAGTTCCAGGCAGGCTTCCAACAGGCATTTCTCGGTAAAAGGGTCGCCGACCTGCACGGTGGGGCGCTTTTCCTCGATGGTGTCGTCGAACTCGGCCGAGGCCATGGTGGCGCCGCCGACACCGTCGCGGCCGGTCTTGGCGCCCAGATAGACCACCGGCATGCCGACGCCCGAGGCGGCGGAATAGAAGATCTTGTCGCTGTCCGCGAGACCCGCCGCAAAGGCGTTCACCAGGCAGTTGCCGTCATAGCTGCGATGAAAGCGCACCTCGCCGCCCACGTTCGGCACGCCGAAGGCATTGCCATAGGCGCCGATCCCCTCGACCACGCCCTTGACCAGATGCGCGGTCTTGGGATGCTCGGGCCGGCCGAAGGACAGCGCATCCATGGCGGCGATGGGGCGGGCGCCCATGGTAAAGACATCGCGCAGGATGCCGCCGACGCCGGTCGCGGCGCCCTGGTGCGGCTCGATATAGCTGGGGTGGTTGTGGCTTTCCATCTTGAAGACCACGGCCTGGCCGTCGCCGATGTCGACGACGCCCGCATTCTCGCCCGGGCCGCAGATCACCTGCGGGCCCGTGGTCGGCAGGGTGCGCAGCCATTTCTTGGACGACTTGTAGGAGCAGTGCTCGTTCCACATGGCCGAAAAGATGCCGAGTTCGGTAAAGCTCGGCTCGCGCCCGATGATCTCGAGGATGCGCTGGTATTCGTCGGGCTTGAGCCCGTGCGCGGCGATCAGTTCCTCGGTGATCTGCGGTTCGTTCATGTCTGGCGCCCTTTTCCCCGGATTTGCGGCCTTTTAAGCGGCGGCGAAGGGTTAGGAAAGAGGCCGCGCGCGGCGGAGGGGAAAACCCGGGCCGCAATGGGTAAAAAAAAGCCGGGCACGAAGCCCGGCTCAAGTCCAACAGGGAGGTGAAGGTGATGAGAGTTTCCTCAAACCATCGCCTTCGAGACTGGAAATATGTGCAGTCGGCGAACGGTTCAAGGACCATTTCCGCGTTGCAGCACATGGCCGATATGCGTTGTGCGAATGCCTCGGGCAGAGGCCGGCGGCATCTGCCCGTTTGGCGCTCACTTAGCGGAGGGGTCGGTAACCTGTTCCTCGGTCTGCTGGCGGCGCAGCGACTGGATTTCCTCGAGCACGAAATCGCGGAATGCGGCAACGCGGCGCGAGGCGCGCAATTCCTCTGGGAAGGCCAGGAAGACCGGCACCTCGCCCGACTGAATATCGGGCAGGACGCGGGTCAGGCTGGGGAAATCCGCCGACAGGTAATCCGGCAGCACGCCGATCCCGACATGGTTCAGCACGCCTTGCAGCACGCCGAAATAATTGTTCACCATCAGGGTCGAACTGATGTTGCGCCCCAGCAGCATCTGCGACAGCACGGCACCCGAACTGACCTGCGGTGTCTGCGGGTTCTGGCAGATCAGCCGGTGCGGCCCCAGATCCTCGAGCGTCTGCGGCATGCCGGCCTTGGCCAGATATTCCGGCGTTGCGTAAAGCCGCATGCGGATGTTGAGCAACCGGCGACGGATCAGGTCCTGCTGGTTCGGCTCTTTCATGCGGATGGCGACATCGGCCTCGCGCATGGGCAGGTCCAGCACGCGCTCTTCCAGCATCAGGTCGATCTTGAGGTCCGGATAGCGGTCGTAAAGCTTGGCCAGCCGCGGCACCAGCCACATGGTGCCGAAGCCGGTGGTCGTGGTTACCTTGAGCTCGCCGAAGACGCTTTCCTCGCTGTCGCGGATGCGGGCAGCGGTCGTGTCGAGCTTGCGGACCATGGACGAGGTTGCCTCGAACAGCAACTCGCCCTGCTCGGTCAGGATCAGCCCGCGGGCATGGCGGTGAAAAAGGGTGGTGCCCAGCGAATCCTCCAGCGCGCGGATCTGGCGGCTGACGGCGGACTGGGACAGGTGCAAAACATCGCCCGCGTGGGTCAGGCTGCCCGCGTCGGCGACGGCGTGAAATATTCTTAACTTATCCCAATCCATAACAGTGCTTTCTTGCGGCATCAGCCATGCAATCCGTGCAACCCTTATCACAGAAGGTTAGCGGAACAAGCCTGCAAAGCGCCACGAATTCCTTTATCCGTCAGTATGGCTTACCTACAACGCCCACCGAGCGGGCATCGGGTGAACGCAGGCTGAACAAGGATGCAGGAATCCGACCTTGCGGGCCGATTCGGCAGGGCAGGGCATCACGCGGTTTTGAGCGGCGCGCAGGCGCGGCCGATGCCGTGACGAGCAGGCGCCGGATACGCTCGGGCACCGAACGCGGCCGTCACGCGACCTTCTGCCGCAAGCCGCACCGATCACGACCGCGCCGGAACGCGGCCATGCCCTGATCAGGCAGGAATCCCCGGGAAACCCGTCCCATGCGGGCCCGCGCCCCCTGTCGCTGCAACGCGTCCGATCCACGTCTGGCCAGGTGACATAAATCATGGCGTTCCGGTCCGGTGCATCCTAAAAAGACCTGTCGCGAGCAGGAGGCAAGTCATGGCGGTGGGCGTATTCGATTCGGGTCTGGGCGGACTGACGGTTCTGTCTGCGATCGCCGCGCGCATGCCCGACCTGCCCCTGGTCTATCTGGGCGACAATGCCCATACCCCCTACGGCGTGCGCGACGCCGACGACATCTTCGATCTGACCTGCGCCGGGGTCGAGCGGCTTTGGGCCGAGGGTTGCGATCTGGTGATCCTGGCCTGCAACACCGCCTCGGCCGCCGCGCTCAAGCGCATGCAGGAAACCTGGCTGCCCAAGGACAAGCGCGTTCTGGGGGTCTTCGTGCCAATGATCGAGGCGCTGACCGAACGGCGCTGGGGCGACAATTCGCCGCCGCGCGAGGTGGCAGTAAAGCATGTGGCGCTGTTCGCCACGCCCGCGACCGTCGCCAGCCGCGCCTTCCAGCGGGAACTGGCCTTTCGCGCCATCGGCGTCGATGTCGAGGCCCAGCCTTGCGGCGGCGTCGTCGATGCCATCGAGATGGGCGACGAGATCCTGGCCGAGGCGCTGGTGACATCCCATGTCGAGGCGCTGCTGCGCCGCATGCCGCATCCCGAAGCGGCGATCCTGGGCTGCACCCATTACCCGCTGGTGCAGGCCGCCTTCCAGAAGGCGCTGGGGCCGCAGGTCACGGTCTATTCCCAGCCCAACCTCGTGGCGGAAAGCCTTGAGGACTATCTTGGGCGCCATCCCGAAATGCTGGGCGCGGGCAATGTCTCGCGCTTCCTGACCACCGGCGATCCTGAGCGGGTCTCGGGCAAGGCCACTCAATTCCTCCGCCATCCGATCAGGTTCGAAAGCGCCTGAAGCAGGAAAGCTTGCACCATGAAGTCTTTGAAGAAAAAGCGCCGTATCCAGATCCTCGTCGCCGCTGCCGTGGCCCTTGTCCTGGCCGTCGGGCTGATCGGCTATGGATTTCGCGACGGCATCAACCTGTATCGCTCGCCCAGCCAGATGGCCGAGAACCCGCCCGAGGCCGGCGAGGTCTTTCGCCTTGGCGGGCTGGTCGAGGATGGCAGCCTGGTGCGCGGCGCCAGCGAGACGGTGACTTTTCGCGTGACCGACGGCGGCGCCACCGTCCCGGTGCGCTTTACCGGCGTGCTGCCCGACCTTTTCTCCGAGGGCCAGGGCATGATCGGCACCGGGCGGATGGAGGGCGAAACCTTCGTTGCCTCCGAGATCCTGGCCAAGCACGACGAGAATTACATGCCGCGCGAGGTCATGGATTCGCTCAAGGAGCAGGGCGTCTATCAGGAGCCGAATTCCTGACGCAACGCACGCCCGGTTAACGGCCGGTTAACCGGATTTCTCCAGCCTCGGTCCGCTTCAGGATTGGGGGCTGGAATGAAGACAGTGACGCAGATCGCGGCCGAGATCGTCGCGCGTGAGGGGGGCTACGTCAACGACCCCGACGACCCGGGCGGGGCGACGAATTACGGCGTGACGCTGGCGACCTTGCAGCGGCTGGGCATCGACAAGACCGGCGACGGGCGCGTCGATGTTGCGGATGTCAGGGCGCTGACCCGCGCCGACGCCGAGCGCATCTTCGTCGAGCATTACTTTCGCCGGCCGCGCCTGGCGGAACTGCCCGCCTCGGTGCAGGCGTCGGTATTCGACATGTATGTCAATGCCGGCAGCAATGCGGTGAAGATCCTGCAACGGCTGGTGACGCGGATGGGCTTTGCCGCGGCCGACGACGGCCTGGTCGGGCCGCGCACCATCCTGGCGGCGCAGCAGGCCGACGCGGCGGCACCGGGCTATTTCGCCGACGCCTACGGGATCGCACGGCGCAACTACGATTATTCGCTGGGCGATGCGCGGCCGGCCAGCCGCAAATACGCCCGCACGCAATCGGGGGGCAAGGGCGGCTGGATCCTGCGGGCCGAGGAGTTCATCTCGGCCAGATATCACCTCACGTTGGCCGAGCACCGGGCAAGGGTGGCGAAATGGGGCTGATGGACCGCTTTCTGGGTGCCGGCGCCGCCGTCACCACCGTCGCCCATGCCGCGACCGGCATGGCCGAGCTGTTGCGCGAGAACGCGACGCGGCGCATGGAACTGGACGAAGAGGCCCATGCCCGCGCCATCGCCCAGCTTTCCAGCGAGTTCGCCGCCCGGCCATGCGGCTGGTTCGACGGCATGATGAACGGGCTGAACCGCCTGCCGCGTCCGCTGATGACGTTGGGGACGGTGGGGCTGTTCGCCTATGCCATGGCCGACCCCGAGGGCTTCGGGTTGCGGATGCAGAACCTGGACCTCGTGCCCGAGCCGCTCTGGTGGCTGCTGGGCGCCATCATCAGCTTTTATTTCGGCGCGCGCGAGGCGCATTACTTTCGCCGCCGACCCATTCCACCCGGCCCCTCGCGGATCGCGGAAGCGGATCCCGGGCAAGCGGCACCCTTCGCGCCGATGACGGCAGAACCCTTCGAGGACAACGCCGCCTTGCGGGATTGGGCTGCGGCAAAGGCTGCGCGCTAGCAATGCTGTGACAATCTGGCAGGCGCGGGGGGCTGGCTTGCCGCCCGCGCCGCGGTTATCCTGCGGGGCAGCCACCCGGAGGGAGCCCATGATCGCTGAACTTGGCCATTTCGCACTGATCCTTGCCTTTGCCGTGGCCATCTTCCAGATGATCGTGCCGATGATCGGCGCCGGCAAGGGCTGGGGCGGCTGGATCGACTCCGCGCGCCCCGCCGCGCTGGCGCAATTCGGGCTGGTCGGCATTTCCTTCGTCGCGCTGACCATGGCCTTCGTGACCTCGGACTTCTCGGTCGCGCTGGTCTACCAGAACTCGCATACCGCCAAGCCGATGATCTACAAGATCAGCGGCGTCTGGGGCAACCACGAGGGCTCGATGCTGCTCTGGGTGCTGATCGTGGCGCTGTTCGGCGCGATGGCGGCGATATTCGACGCGAACCTGCCGCCCAAGCTGCGGGCGCGGGTTCTGGCGGTGCAGGGCTCGATCGGCGCGGCGTTCCTGGGCTTCATCCTGTTCACCTCGAACCCCTTCCTGCGCATGGCGAGCCCGCCTTTCGACGGGCGCGACCTGAACCCGCTCTTGCAGGACCCGGGCCTCGCCTTCCATCCGCCCTTCCTCTACCTCGGCTATGTCGGGCTCAGCATGGCCTTCAGCTTTGCCGTGGCCGCGCTGATCGAGGGGCGGGTCGACGCCGCCTGGGCGCGCTGGGTCAGGCCATGGACGCTGGCGGCCTGGGTCTTCCTGACCATCGGCATCGCGCTGGGTTCGTGGTGGGCCTATTACGAGCTGGGCTGGGGCGGCTTCTGGTTCTGGGATCCGGTGGAAAACGCCAGCTTCATGCCCTGGCTGATCGCCGCCGCGCTCCTGCATTCCGCCATCGTGGTGGAAAAGCGCGAGGTGCTGAAAAGCTGGACCATCCTGCTGGCGATCATGGCTTTCGGCTTTTCGCTGATCGGCACCTTCATCGTGCGCTCGGGGGTCATCACCTCGGTCCACAGCTTTGCCAGCGACCCCAAGCGCGGGGTGTTCATCCTGGCGATCCTGGCGTTCTTCGTCGGCGGCGCGCTGCTGCTTTACACCTTCCGCGCCGCCTCGATGCAGGCGCGAGGCGCCTTCACCCCAGTCTCGCGCGAGGGGGCGCTGGTGCTCAACAACATCCTGCTGGCGGTCTCGACCTTCGTGGTCTTCATCGGCACCGTCTGGCCCCTGGTGGCCGAGATGCTGTGGGACCGCAGGCTGTCGGTGGGCGCCCCCTTCTTCGAGCAGGCCTTCACGCCCTTCATGGTGGCGCTGGCGATCATCCTGCCCGTGGGCGCGATCCTGCCGTGGAAGCGCGGCAAGCTCAAACGCGTGCTGTATCCGCTGCGCGGCGCGCTGGTCTTTGCCGGGGCGGTGATGGCGCTGGTCTTTGCCGTCTCGACCGGCCATTCGGCGCTGGCGGTGATCGGCGCCGGGCTGGGTGCCTGGCTGGTTGCGGGCGCGGTCGTGGACCTGTGGCTGCGCACCGGCAACTCCGGCCTGTCCCGCCTGCGCCGGCTGCCGCGCGCTGATTGGGGCAAGGCCGTGGCCCATGCCGGGCTGGGCGTCACCTTCATCGGCATCAGCCTGCTGATGGCCTGGCAGGTCGAGGACATCCGCGTGGCCCGCATCGGCGAGACCTTCACCGTCGCCGGCTACGACATCACCCTGGAAAGCGTGGAAGAGCGCCCCGGCCCGAACTACAACTCGATCACGGCCGCGATGACGGTGGATCGCAACGGGCAGCAGGTTGCGCTGCTGCATCCCGAAAAGCGGGTCTATCCGGTGCAATCCATGCCCACGACCGAGGCGGCGATCCAGAGCGGCCCGTTCCGCGACCTCTACCTGGTCATCGGCGACGAACAGCAGGGCGGCGGCTGGGCGGTGCGCGTCTATATCAAGCCCTTCGCCAGCTGGATCTGGCTGGGCTCGGCGCTGATGGCGCTTGGCGGCTTCATCAGCCTGTCGGACCGGCGCTATCGCGTCGCCGCCGGCGCCCGCCATGCCCGCACCGCACCCCAGCCGGCGGAGTAGCCCATGCGCGCGCTGATCCTTTGCCTGTCGCTGCTGCTTGCGCTGCCCGCCTTCGCCGTCCAGCCCGACGAGGTGCTGTCCGATCCGGCGCTGGAGGCGCGGGCGCGCGAGATTTCCAAGACCCTGCGCTGCCCGGTCTGCCAGGGCGAGACCATCGACGAATCGAATGCGGCGATCAGCCGCGACCTGCGGCTCTACCTGCGCGAACGCCTGGTTGCCGGCGACAGCGATACCGAGGCGGTGCAGGCCATCGCCGACCGTTTCGGCGAATATGTCCTGTTCGAGCCCCCGGCGCGCGGCGCGAACTGGCTGCTCTACCTGGCCGGGCCGGTCATGGCGTTGCTGGCGCTGCTGGTGGGCTGGCGCTTCGTCCGCTCGCGCAACCTGGCCGAAGAGGGGCCGGCCAAGCTCAGCGACGAGGAAAAGGCCAGGCTGGAAAGGATCTTGCGCGACTGACGCAGGGTCGGGGCTTTCCTGTCCCGCAGCACCCCGGCAGGATGGCCGAAAGCAGGGGAAGAGGCAGGGATGAGCTTTCAGACCATCGAAGTCACGCATCGGGACGGCATCGCAAGGCTGGCTCTGAACCGGCCCGACGTGGTCAACGCGCTCAATCGCACCATGCGCGCCGAGATCGTCGCGGCACTGACGAACTTGCCGCAGGAGACGCGCTGCGTGGTGCTGACCGGCAACGGGCGCGGCTTCTGTTCGGGCCAGGATCTGACCGATGCCGGCGGCGGGTTCGACGTCGAAACCATCCTGCGCGAGGAATACGAGCCGATGCTGGCCGCCATCGCCGAGGCGCCGGTGCCTGTGATCGCCGCGGTGAACGGCATCGCGGCCGGGGCGGGGGCCAATCTGGCGCTGGCCGCCGATGTGGTCATCGCTACGGAAAGCGCCAGCTTCGTGCAGGCTTTCAGCCGGATCGGGCTGATCCCGGATGCGGGGGGGACGTTCATCGTGCCGCGTTCGGTCGGCGTGCCGCGTGCCATGGGGATGATGCTGTTCGCCGACCGCATCCCCGCGACCCGGGCGGCGGAATGGGGGCTGATCTGGGAGGCGGTGCCGGACGCGGAGTTCGAGACCGTCGTGGCCGCGCGGGCCAAGGCCCTGGCCGAGGGGCCGACGGCGGCTTTCCTGGCGATCCGGCAGGCTTTGCGCGCCTCGGGCAACAACGACATGGCCGGGCAATTGCGGCTGGAGGCCCGGCTGCAAGGCGAGATGGCCCGGACCGAGGATTTCGCCGAAGGTGTCGCGGCCTTCCTGGAAAAGCGCGCGCCCCGGTTCAAGGGACGCTGATCCGGCGCGCCGTGATCGGCCGCGCCGCTCTGGCCTAGCCGATGCGCAGGAAGCGTGGGGTCGCCAGCCGGTTGTCGAAGAAAGGCACGGATTGCGGCAGCGCCAGCGGCCCGTCCCCGGCCGCCGCCAGCAGGCTTGCCACTTCGGCCAGCGCCACCTCGGTGATGAAGGGCAGGTCCAGCGCCCGCGCCTCGGTCAGCGGCACCCAATGCAGATGCGAAAGCTCGTCGCAGGCGGCGCTGAAATCGTTGCGGTCGCCATGCAGCCGCTCGGCATCCAGAAGCAGGAAACGCGCATCGAAACGGCGCGGCCGGCCGGGCGGGGTGATGGCGCGGAACATGTAGATCAGCGCCGAGGGATCGGGCGCCAACCCGGCGCCGGCGTAATGGTCCCAGCCCTCGGGCGCGGGGCCAGGGGGGCCGGTCAGCAGGCCGGTCTCCTCGGCCAGTTCGCGCAGGGCGGCGGCAGCCAGCGCCAGCGGCGTCACCTGCGAGTCGATGCGCGGTTCAGCCGCCAGCAGGGCCGCGCTGCGGGGCGGCAGGTCGCCGGCCAGCCGCGCTTGCGCATCGGCGGCATCCACCGCACCGCCGGGAAAGACGTATTTCGAGGGCATGAACACAGCCGAAGCGCCCCTTTGCCCCATCAGCACCGACGGCCCGTCATGGGCATTGCGGTCCAGCACGATGATGGTGGCGGCATCGCGGATCGGCTGCTCGGCGCCGCCGCGTCCCCCGGGGGTGGCTTCGATCGTCATGGTCACGACGCGGCGGCCTCGATCACGGCGGGTCCGGCACCGAAACCGTGCATGCGCCGCGCCCATTGGAAGCCGACCATACCGCCCTTGATCCGCGGCAAGAGCAGCAACGACAGCACCACCGCGCCAAGGCCGAAGCCGATCAGCATGGACATGGCCGACGGGCGATACATCATGAAGATGGCCAGCAAGAGCGGCGCGCCCAGATGCGAGACCAGCAGGATGGTCAGGTAGGCCGGACCGTCGTCGGCGCGCTGATGGTGCAGTTCCTCGCCGCAATGCGGGCAGGCCGGGCTGACCGAGAGATAGCCCTGGAACAGCCGCCCCTGGCCGCAGGACGGGCAGCGCCCAAGGGCACCGCGCAGCATGGCCGGCTTGAGCGGACGTTCGGGCAGCATCCCGTCTGAATAGGCATGGGGCATGAGCGCGTTCCTTTCCTGTTCCGCTTCTATCTAGTGCAAGCGGCCTGCAAAGAAAAGCGCGGCTTGGGTCCGGGGCGGCCGCGACAAAGGGACGCAGCGGCAATTCATGCCGCGATCACCGTCGAGGCCATGACGATTCGGTTGCGCCCCGAGGACTTGGCATTGAGCAGCGCGCGGTCGGCGCTGGCCAGCAGCGCCTCGGGGTCGACCGGCGGCAGGTGCGGGCCCCCGTGGCCCTGGGCCACCCCGACCGAAATGGTGACGCATAGCTCGGCAGCCGTGCAGCCCTGCGGCAGGGGGATGGGTGCGGCCATCACCGCATGGCGCAGGTTCTCGGCCACGCGGCGGGCGGCGCGGGCCGGGCAATCGGGCAGCACGGCCAGGAACTCCTCGCCGCCGATGCGGGCGAGCAGGGCGCCTTCGGGCAGGGTCGCGGCCAGCCGTGCGGCTATCCCGGCCAGCACGGCATCGCCGGCGGGATGGCCGTGGATGTCGTTCACCTGCTTGAAATGGTCCAGGTCCATCAACATGACCGCCAGGACGCCCTGCCGCTCCTGCGCCTCGGCAGCGAGCTCGGCAAGGCGCGGCAAGGCAAAGCGGCGATTGTGCAGCCCGGTCAGGGGGTCGGTCATCGCCCAGCGCATGTTGCGCTGCGTCTCGTGCCGGCGCCGGTCGGCCTCATGCTTGCGGGCAAGCTGGGCTTGCAGTCGCATCGCCGTTTCGGGAGCGGCATCCGGGCGGGCCAGATCCCAAGGCAGCACGTCCCCGGCACCGAGGTCCAGCGCCACCGGCATCATCTCGCCCCGCCCGGGGCGCAGGGCGATGACGACCGCCGCCTCGCGCGAGCGCGGGCGGGCGCGCAATTCGGAGAGCAGCCGCAACCCGTCGCCCGGCAGCTGGATATCGGCGGCGATCAGATAAAGATCCGCCACCCGGGCCGAGGCAGCCTCGGCCAGCGCATGCTCGGGCTCGCGCACCGAGATGGCGAAATCCACCCGGTCCTGCAAGGCATGCCGCCAGCCCAACGCGGTGGCCGGACGGTCGGCGACGAAGACCGCGTGGGGGCGGCTTTCTGCGGCAAAGCCTGCCGCCGCCTCGGCCATGCCGGGTGCCGGATGCTCAAGCCCGCCGGTTTCGTGCCGCATCAACCCGCGGATGCGCGCAAGCAGCGTCAACTCGTCGCAGCGGGCGTCGATCAACGCGGTCGCCCCCGCCCTCAGCGCCGAGACGCGATTCGCACCGCTGGCCTGGACCAGCACCGGCAGGTCGGCCGCGCAGGGCAGGGCGCGCATTGCGTTGCAAAGGGCAGGGCCGTCCATGTCGGGCAGGTTGGCACCGATCAGCACGATCTGCGGGTGGATCAGCCGCGCCAAGCGCAGCGCCTCGGCCCCCGAACTGGCGGTCGAGACCTCGTAGCAGGCCGAAGCCAGCCGCACCTTCATCGTGATGCGATTCGTCGGCAAGCCGTCAACGACAAGAATGCGCCCAGCCATGATCACGCCTGCTTTACACCCGGAGCCCGGAGTCGCATCTTGCGCGGCAATGGTTAACAAATCCTTTCCGGCCGCGAAGAAAATCGCCCCGGCCTTCACAAGAGCGAGACGCGGATGACACCGAACGAGGCACGCGACATTGCCGATGCGGGCTTTGCCCATATCGCCGGGGATGCGGAACTGGTGGGGGCGCTGCTGGCGCAATCGGGCAGCGACGTGGCCGGCTTGCGCGCCATGGCGGGGCGGCCGGAATTCGCGGTCTTCGTGCTGGATTTCCTGCTGGAGCTCGACCAGCGCGTGCTGGATTTCGCGCAGGCCGCGCAGATCGCGCCGCAGCGGGTGCAGATGGCCCGCGCCGTTCTGGGTGGGGGCGACCCCTGGTAGGGGGCCGCCCGGATCGCGTCAGGCCACCTCGGCAAAGACCTTGTCGAGCGCCTTTTCCAGCTTTTCGAACATCTCGTCCATCTGCGCCTCGGTCAGGATGAAGGGCGGGCACAGCACGATGGACTGGCCCAGCGGCCGGCAGATCAGCCCCAGATCGGTGCAGGTATTGGCGATGCGCTCGCTGACCGAAAGATTGGCGTCGAAGGGGGTCTTGGTCGGCTTGTCCTTGACCGCCTCCAGCGCCCACATGAAGCCGATGCCGCGGTATTCGCCGATGTTCGGGCGGTCGGCGATGCGCTTCAGCCCCGCCTCGAAGCGGGGTGCGAGGCGGCGGACATTCTCGGCCAGCCCCTCGTTCATCACCACGTCGATGGCCTTCAGCGCGATGGCGCAGCCGACCGGATGGCCCGAGGCGGTGAAGCCGTGCGGGAACTCCTCGATCGCCTCGACCGCGGCCTCGACCCGCTTGGCGAGGTCGGGCCCGAGGATGACGGCGCCCATCGGGAAGAAGCCCGCAGTCAGGTTCTTGGACGAGATGATCGCATCGGGCATGAAGTCGTAGGTCAGGCAGCCCCAGGTGTTGCCGGTGCGCCCGAAGCCGCAGATCACCTCGTCCGAGATCATCGGGATGTCATACTTGCGCAAGATCGGCAGGATGGCCTGGAAATAACCCTTCGCCGGCGGGATCACCCCCCCCGCGCCCATCACCGGCTCGGCGAAGAAGCCGGCGATGGTGTCGGCGCCCTCGCGGGTGATGGTATCCTCAAGCTCGCGTGCCAGGCGGGCGACGAATTGCGCCTCGGTCTCGCCTTCCTCGCCATAGCGCCAGTAATGCGGGCAGGTCAGGTGGATGAAGCCGGGCAGCGGCAGGCCGAAGACCGAGTTGTAGGGCTTGCCGGTCATCGAGGCCGAAACCGCGGTCACGCCGTGATAGGCGTTCCAGCGCGTCAGGATCTTGCGCTTTTGCGGCTTGCCCTCGGCGGCATGCAGGAACCACAGCATCTTGACCATGGTGTCGTTCGCCTCGGAGCCGGAATTGGTATAGAAGACCCGGCCGTTGTCGAATGGCGAGACCTCGACCAGCTTTTCCGACAGCATCACGGTCTGGTCGGACATGCGGCCGAAAAAGGCGTGATAGCCGGGAAAGCGGTCGTATTGCGCCTTGGCGGCCTCGATCAGGCCCTTGTGGTCGAAGCCCGCGACCATGTTCCACAGGCCCGAATTGGCATCCAGATAGCGGCGGCCATGGACATCGACGATATAGGGCCCCTCGCCATGGGTCACGACGACCGTGCCCCGCTGATGGACCGAGGGCATGTCGGTGAAACCGTAGAGCGAATAGGTCTCGGCCCGGGCTTCCCAGCTTTGCGGTTGGTTCATGTCGTCAGCCTCCATCTGCTTTGCCGAAAGGCTAGCCGGGCGCCGGGGGCGGTTCAATGGGGGCCGCAGCGGCTTTGGCCAAGTGCCGGGCCGCGGGGCGGCGCATCGGCGAATTGCCGGGCGCGGCGGTGGAAATGCCGGAACGGGACGGCAGGGTTCGTGCCCGTGGCCGGCGTCGGATGAGTATTTGCGGAACAGAGAAGGGCAGGCGGGCGGCGCTTTCGATGCGCCGTAGCGCTAGCCCCTCGGCAAGAGCCGCAGGCGGATGCCGTCCTTGCCCCGCAGCGTCAGCCGCATGATCGGGACCAGGCGCTCGCGGCCGGGTTCAAGGCGATAGGCGCGGACCAGTGCCGCGAGGATCAGTGGTCCCTCGACCATGGCGAAGCCCGCGCCGGGGCAGGCGCGGGCGCCGGCCGAAAAGGGAATGAAGGCCCGGCGCAGGCAGGTCTTGCCGTTCTCGGTTTCCCAGCGCGAGGGGTCGAAGCCGTCGGGGTTCACCCACAGCCGTTCGTGCCGGTGCAGGTGCCAGGGCGAGAGCACCAGTTGCGCCCCCCTGGGTGCCTTGCGGTCGCGCAGGGTCTCGGCCTGCCGGCATTGCCGCACGGTCATGGCAACGGGCGGATAGAGCCGCAGCGCCTCGCGGAAGACGGCGCGGGCCAGCGGCAGGTTGCGAGTCGCGGCGAAATCGGCGGCGAGGTTCAGCCGCGCCTCCTCGGCCAGCCGGTCCTGCCAGTCCGGGTTTTCCGCCAGCAGGTAGAGCGCCCAGGCCAGCGCCGAGGCGCCGGTTTCATGCCCGGCGAGGAAGAAGGTCGCGACCTCGTCGATCATCTCGGCCTCGGTGAACAGATCGCCGGTCTGCGGGTCGGGCGTGGTCATGATCTTGGTCGCCAGATCCTGCGGTGCGGTGCCGGCCCGGATCTGCGCGGCGCGAACCGAGACCAGCTGGCGGATCAGGCCGCGGATGCGGCGCGCAGTCTCGCGCACCCGGCGGGTGTGCAGCCGCGCCCAGCGGGGCAGCGCCATCAGCCCGCCCAGGTTCACCATCGGCTGCGCCTCCTGATGTTCGCGGAAGGCTTGGAAGACCTGGACGGCGATCTCGTCCTCGATCGGGATCGAGAACAGCGTGCGGAAGATCACGTCGGCAGCGATATGGCTGGTCTGCGGCTCGATGTCGATCTCGGCGCCATCGGCCAGCGGTTGCAGCCGGGCAGTGCCGGCCAGGGCTGCCTCCCACATCGCCGGGAAAGCCTCGCGCAGCCTTCCGCCCTCGAAGGCGGGGTCGATGATGCGGCGCTGGTGCAGCCAGGTCTCTCCGTTCGAGATGAAGCTGGAATTGCCCAGCAGCGGCTGCAACCCGGCCGCCATGCGCGGCGATTTCGGGAAATCCATCGGCCGCTCGCGCAGGATCATGTCGACCAGCGCCGGGTCGTTGCAGGTGAAGCTGTGGATGAAGGGGCCGCGGAACTCGGCCATCCAGGCGCGGTAGAGCTTGTCCGATTGCGCTGACAGGATGTCGCGGCGAAAGTCGCGGATGAAGCGCCAGACCGAGCCGCGCCCCTGTCGGGCAGGAGGCTTGGGCGGGATCATGTCGCCACCCAGCGATTGACGGGCCGGGCGATCCGGCCCGGCGAATGCGAGCGCCCGGCGAAACGCCGGCCGAGCGTCAGCGGTCCCGCGGTAATGGCGAAATAGTCGTAGTCGCCCGGCCGGTCGAAAGCGCAGAGATACTGGAAATGCAGCCGAAACCAGCGCCCGCGCAATTTGCGCCGCTTTTCGGGCGACAGCGTTTGGGTGAAGGCGGCGGAAAGGATCAGCGGATGGCGGCGCCCGGGCGGCTCGACCCCCGAGACCGCCACCGGATCGCAAAGCCCGAAGCAGCAGGCATCGCCCGGCGCGGTCACGTCGATCCAGTCGAGCTTCGCGCTGCCCGCGAGATCGCGCAGGTCGGCGCGCAGGCGGTTCGCGCGCGGCAGGAAGGACGCCATCGGCACGACATGGCCCAGCGACAGGTAGGAGAGGCGCGGCCCCTGCGCCGGCACCCGCCCCGAGCGGATCAGCCCGGCCAGCACCGAGACGCCCAGATAGGCGCCCGAACTGTGGCCGACCACCAGCACCTCGTCCCAGTCGCCCGCCAGCACCTCTGCGATGCGGTCGGCGAAAAGGGCCAGCCGCGCCTCCAGCGCCGGGGGATAGGCGCCCAGATCCCGGGCGGTGAAGGCATAGTCATGCATCAGATACCAGGCGAAGATCCTGCCGTCGATGCGCCGCCACAAATGCAGCCCCGCCCAGGTCAGCGCCAGCATGACCGGCCCGCCCAGCCACCAGCCAAGGCCGGTCAGCCGCCCCAAAGCCCAGCCGATGAGCGCCCCGGCCAGCGCCGAGAGCAGAAGCTGCGCCAGCAGCACCGCCACCGGATAAAGCGCCGCGATCACCGGCCCGCGCCGCAGCCGCGCCAGACGCATCAGCGCGCCCGAGCCGATATAGGCCCATGCCGTGCGGAAAAGCTGGCCATAGGTCGCAAGGATACCCTGGCCCATCGAGCCCTGCACGATATCGGCCCAGACCAGCACCTCGAACTCGGCTTCGACGCGCCGGCCGCCGAAATCGCCGCTCACGCCCCAGCCGAAGCCCTTGCGGTCGCGCCGCGGGCCCAATTCCAGCCTGTAGCCCGAGATGCGCGCCTGTTCGGCGCCCTCGCGCCTGTAAAGTTCGCGATAGCGGCGGGGCGGGATCGGGTCATAGCCCGGAATGTAAAGGATGCGGCGACGAAAGGGGCGGGTCATGGAAAATCAACTGCTTGCCGGCGCAGCATAACCCATTCGCGCGCGCAGACAAGTTAGACCAATTCCCAGCGCGCCTCCAGCTTTTCGATGGCGGCGATGCGCGCATCAGCCGGGGGGTGCGACATGAGCCAGGCCGGCGCACCGGCACGGCCCGCGCCCGCCAGCCGGTCGAGCTTGCGAAACAGGCTTTTCTGCGGCCCGGTGCCCAGCCCCGCCTTGACCATCAGCGCGCTGGCGAAGGCGTCGGCCTCGAATTCGTCCTGGCGCGACAGGCGGGCGGCGATGGCGCTGGCGGCGATATTGGCGATCCAGACGCCGATGCCGGGCAGAAAGCGGCCCAGCACGCCCGCCAGCACCATCCGCACCACGTTCTGGCCGGCGAAATCCACCATGCGGCGCCGGGTATGGCCATGGGCGACATGGCCCAGCTCATGCGCGATGACCGATGCCAGCTCGGCCTCGGTCACCTCGCCCCGGTCCAGCCGGTCGAGGAAACCGCGGGTCAGGAAGATGCGGCCGTCGGGCGCGGCCAGCCCGTTCACATGGCCGACCTCGTAGACATGCGCCTGCACGCGCGGCAGGTCCATGGCGCGGCCCAGCCGGTCCAGCATCGGCACCAGCCGGGGATGGCGCAGCGGCGTGGACTTGGCGTTCAGCTCGGCCTTCAGCCGCCACGCGGAAAAGAACCACATCGCGGCGGCATAGAGCAGGATCAGCAGGATCGGCGTCAGCTTCAGCATAAGCGCAATATGGGCATGGCGCGGCCGTCAGCCAAGGATGCGCATGGCCTGGGTCAGCCCCTCCAGCGTCAGGGGCTGCATCCGGTCCTCGAAGATGTCCCGAATCATGGCGATCGAGCGGGTATGGTCCCAATGCGCGCGCGGCACCGGGTTCAGCCAGACATGGTCGGGCCAGGTTTCGCGCAGGCGCCGCAGCCATGTCTCGCCCGATTCGGGGTTCCAATGCTCGTTGGCGCCGCCGGGGATCGCAATCTCATAGGGCGACATCGAGGCGTCGCCGACGAAGATCGCCTTGTAGTCGCGGCCGAAGCGGTTGATGACCTCCCATGTGGGCGTGGTCTCGGTCCAGCGGCGGCGATTGTCCTTCCACAGCGCCTCATAGACGCAATTGTGGAAGTAGAAATGCTCCAGGTGCTTGAACTCGGCCCGGGCGGCCGAGAACAGCTCGTCCACCAGCCGGGAATGGTCGTCCATGCTGCCGCCGGCATCCAGGAACAGTAGAACCTTGACCGCATTGTGCCGCTCGGGCCGGGTCTGGACGTCGATATAGCCGTGCTCGGCGCTGGCCCGGATGGTGCCGGGCAGGTCCAGCTCCTCGAGCGCGCCGTGCCGCGCCCATTGCCGCAGCCGCTTCAGCGCCACCTTGATGTTGCGGGTGCCCAGTTCGACCGAATCGTCGAAATCCCGAAACTCGCGCTTGTCCCAGACCTTGGCGGCGCGGCGGTGGCGGCTCTCATGCTGGCCGATGCGCACGCCCTCGGGATTGTAGCCATAGGCGCCGAAGGGCGAGGTGCCGGCGGTGCCGATCCACTTGTTGCCGCCCTGGTGGCGGCCCTGCTGCTCGGCCAGCCGCTCGCGCAGGCGCTTCATCAGCTCCTCGAAGGATCCGGCGCCCTCGACCGCGGCGCGCTCCTCGGGCGTGAGCAGCTTTTCGGCCAGCTTTTCCAGCCATTCGCGCGGAATCGAGACCTCGTTCACCAGCGCCTCGATGGGGATCTCGTCGAGGCCCGAGAAGGCTTCGGCGAAAGCGCGGTCGAATCGGTCGATATGCGCCTCGTTCTTGACCAGCGTGGCGCGGGCGAGGTGATAGAACCCCTCGGGCGTCCAATCCGACAGCCCGGCCTGCAGCCCGGCCAGAAGGTCCAGGTATTCCCGCAGGCTGGCCGGCACCCCGTGCCTGCGCAGACTGTCGAGGAACGGCCGGAACATCAGCCCATCCGGCTGACGAAGACGGTCAGGAATATGCCCAGCACGGTCAGCGCCAGGGCATGGGCGGCGGCATATTGCAGCTTGTCGGCGCGGCTGCCGCCGGCTTTCGCGGCGCGCATCCAGCCGATCGCTGCGCCAAGGATGAATGCGGCGATCACGATCATGGGGCAGGGCATAGCCCGCCCCCGCGGCCCTGTCGAGAGGCACGCCCCCTGAACGCCCCCCTTGAAGGCGTGGCGGGCGCAGGTTATTTTCGGACCAACTTGTTATCGGAGGGCGTGACCATGGCGCCCAGGCGTCCTGCGGGTGCGGACGCGTTCCCGAGAAAAACGGTCGAGCCTTTCGCCACCCGCCCGGCCGAGGACGGGCCGCTCTATGCGGCTTTGGATCTTGGCACGAACAGCTGCCGGATGCTGATTGCCCGCCCCGCGGGCAGCCAGTTCCAGGTGGTCGACAGTTTCTCGAAGCCGGTCCAGCTGGGCCACGGCCTCGAGGCATCAGGCAGGCTGTCGCGTCCCTCGATGGCGCGGACGGTGCATGCCTTGCAGGTGTGCCGGCGCAAGCTCGAGGCACATCAGGTCACGCGCATGCGCCTGGTCGCGACCGAGGCCTGCCGGCGGGCGAGGAACAGCCGCGATTTCCTGCGCATGATCCGGCGCGAGACCGGCCTGCCGGTCGAGATCATCGATGCCGAGGAAGAGGCGCGGCTGGCCGTGATCTCCTGCGCGCCGCTGGTCAGCCAGCGGACCGAGCAATTGCTGGTCGTCGATATCGGCGGCGGCTCGACCGAGCTGGTCTGGATCGACCTGGAGGATGTCGAGCCCAAGGAACGGTCGCGCGCCATCATGCGGCTGGGCGACGGCTTTCGCGATCCGCTGCCGGGCGGCGCCCGGGTGGTGGACTGGATCAGCGTGCCGCTGGGCGTCGCGACGCTGCGCGACCAGTTCGAGGATGTCGAGGACGACCAGGGCCGCTTCGCGCTGATGTCCTGGCATTTCGAGGAGATGCTGGCGGATTTCGCCCCCTATGCCCTGGCGCAGACCATGGAGGAGGGGTTCCAGATCATCGGCACCTCGGGCACGGTGACGACCGTGGCGGCCAGCCATCTGGGCCTGCGCCGCTATGACCGAACCAAGGTGGACGGGCTGATCATGAGCTCGGCCCAGATCGACCGGGTGATCCGCGACTACCTGTCGCTGGGGCCCGAGGGGCGGCGCGCCGACCCCCGCATCGGGCGCGAGCGGCATGCGCTGATCATGTCGGGCGCCGCGATCCTGCAGACGCTGATGCGGGTCTGGCCGACGACGCGGCTGTCGGTCGCCGATCGCGGCCTGCGCGAGGGGTTGCTTTATGCGCAGATGGTCAAGGACGGGGTGCTGGCCCCGGATGGAATGAACGGGGTGGCATGAGATGAGCGAAGGCAAGAAGCCGGGCTCCGGGCGCAAGAGCTCGGGCCGCGGCCAGCGCGACCTGCGGGTGCGGGTCAAATCGGCCAAGGGACGCAAGCTTTCCAGCACGCTCTGGCTGGAGCGGCAGTTGAACGACCCCTATGTCGCGCGGGCGAAGCGCGAGGGCTATCGCGGCCGCGCCGCCTACAAGATCCTGGAACTGGACGACAAGTATCGCTTCCTGGTGCCGGGGGCGCGGGTGGTCGATCTGGGCTGCGCGCCGGGCGGCTGGTGCCAGGTGGCGGTCGCGCGGGTGAACGCCCTGGGCGACAAGTCCGGCAAGAAGGTCGGCCGCGTGCTGGGCGTGGACCTGCAAGAGGTCGATCCGATCCCGGGGGCCGAGATCCATCAGCTGGACTTCCTGTCGGAGGGTGCGGACGAACAGGTCAAGGCATGGCTGGGCGGCCGGGCCGATGTGGTGATGTCGGACATGGCCGCGGCCTCGTCCGGGCACAAGGGCACCGACCACCTGCGCATCGTCGCGCTGGTCGAGGCGGCGGCGCAACTGGCCTTCGACGTGCTGGAGCCGGGCGGCACCTTCGTCGCCAAGGTTCTGGCCGGCGGGGCCGAGAACGAGATGCAGGCCATGCTCAAGCGCAATTTCCGCAAGGTGGCGAATGTGAAGCCCCCGGCAAGCCGCTCCGACTCTTCCGAGAAATTCGTGGTGGCCCAAGGGTTCCGCGGCCGTGGCGACGCGGAGGATGTCGAAAACGGCGAGGACGACGGGGCATGAGGATCGGGAAGGCGCCGGGCCGGGCGGCCCGCTGCCGTTTCCGCCCGCAGAGCCCCCGATAGCGGCCTGCGCCGTGGCGCATGGCGGGATGCGGCTTTGGACGTCCCGTGCCGGCACCGTTAAGCCCGGAATGCGGTCAGCGTCCGTCGGTCGGCCGCTTGCCTTGGAGCTCGCGCATCAGCGTCCGGTAAGCCTGGGGCGTGCGGCCGGTCGCCGCCAGGAAGGTGCGCATGAAGTGCCCGGGCCCGCTATAGCCCAGCATGCCCGCAATCTCGGCCACCGGCCCGTCGCCGTCGCGCAGCGCCCGGATCGCGCATTGCAGCCGCAGGTCGTAAAGCAGTTCCAGCGCGCTGCGCCCCCGGCTTTGCCGGCAGGCACGGTCGAGCTGCGCCAGTGAGCAGTCCAGCCGCCGCGCCATCTCGGCCATGGTCTGGTTCAACGGCAGCTCCGCCCCCGCCAGACGCAGGAACCGTTCGGTCAGCGCCCGCGCCCGGGCGAGGTCGCCGGCCGGCGGCTCGGACCGGGCTGGACTGTCGTCGAGCCGCGACAGCACCGCCGCGATCCGTGCAAGCCCGCCGGCGGTCGCGGCATGGCGTGCCGGGCCGCATGGCGGCTCCGAAGCCAGCGCGAACAGGGCCGGATCGAGCAGGTCCGCATCTTCGGCCGCCGGCTGGCCGTGGCTGAACCCCGAAGGCAACGGCGGGCCCTTGCACAACGCGGGCGGGATCAGCAGTGCCAACCCGCGAACCTCGGGCGGCGGCTTCAGGGAAAAGGCCGTGCCCGCCGGAATGAAGGCGACGCGTCCGGCCGGCAGCGGGTGGTTGTGGCGGGGAAACATGATCGTGACCATGCCCTCGGTCGGGCGGAGCAGCACATGGTCGCCCCGGACCCGAGGGCTGGGCGGAGCGGTCCGGCTCCGCACCGGCCCGCCCCAGTGAAGGCCCGCCAGCGGGATCAGGCGCAACCCATCGCCCGGGCGGCCCCGCGGCAGCGGCTGGGACCGGAGCGCAGGGCCGGACGGCAGCAGGGGTGCCGCCGCCTCGGAGGGGTCGACGACATCGGGGGCCAGGACCGAGGGCCGGCCGCGCGGGTCGGCAGGCGGGGCCGCTGGCGAAACGGCCGCCCGCATCAGCCGCGGATCGGTTTCCGCCGGCTCCAGGATCGCTCCTGCGGTGATGCCGGCCGCGACCAGCCGCGCCACGACCGGATCGGACGGGGCAAGGGCGTGGCGGGCTTCATTCATCAGGCGCGGCTTTCAGCGATTCCATGTCGGAAGGCTATCCCCATGGCGAGAATTCGCGAAGGGCATATTCCGCTCACGGTTGTTATAAGGTCAATATGTCCTAGCAGTGCGGCAAAACCCGCACAAGTCAGCCGCCGATGCCGATCCAGCGCCAGTCGCGCATGCGGCCGCGAAAGAAGCTGCGCTGCGCCTTGGCATATTGCCTCGTGGCGATGACCGCGCGTCGCGCGGCCTCGTCCAGATCGATCCGGCCTTGCAGATGCGCGACAAGTTCCGGCGCCCCGATGGCCTTGGCCCAAAGCGCATCGGGGTTCCAGTGCGGCAGCATCGCGCGCACCTCGTCCAGCGCGCCCTGCTCCAGCATCAGGTGAAAGCGGCGGGCGATGCGTTCGGCCAGCCAGTCGCGATCCGGGTTCAGCACCAGCAGATGCGCGGCCGCGGGGTCGATCAGCGGCGGCGGCGTCTCGGCCTGCCAGGCGGCGATGCCGCGCCCGGTGGTGGTCAGCACTTCCCAGGCACGCTGGACGCGCGCCGGATTTCTCAGGTCGATGCGCGCGCGGGTGGACGAATCGAGATCCTCGATCATGCGGGCCAGCCCGCCGGGCTGGCGCACCAGTTGGTCGGCCTGGGCGCGGATCTCGGGCGGGGTCGGGGGAATCACCGCCAGTCCGCGGCTGAGCGCGTTCAGGTAAAGCCCGGTTCCGCCGGTCACGATCAGCCGGCCGCGGCCCGAATCGCAGCCCTTATCCATGAGAGCGGCGACCTCGGCCAGCCAGGCGCCGACGGAATAGGCGCGATCCGGCGCGACGTGGCCGTAAAGCGCATGCGGGGCGCGGGCCTCGTCCTCGGCCGTGGGCCGGGCGGTCAGCAACCGCCAGCAGGACCAGACCTGCAAGGCATCGGCATTGACGACGGTGCCGCCCTGCGCCTCGGCGATCTCCAGCGCCAGCGCGGATTTGCCGCTGGCGGTCGGCCCGGCGATCAGAATAGGGCGGGCGGGATCCAGCTCGGCCAGGATCGGGTGACGCAGGGTCATTTCGGCTCGGGTCGGCGGCGGTTGAACATGGGGCCTGTTTGCGACATTTTGCCCGGCAATGAAACAGCCGCAAAAAGGTGAACCCATGTCGGAAAGCGCGTCCAAGACCCCCGGAAGCTATTCGCGCGTGATGCTGAAGATTTCGGGCGAGGCGCTCATGGGGGACCAGGGCTACGGCCTGCACCCGCCGACCGTCGCCCGCATCGCGCAAGAGGTCAAATCCGTCCATGACATGGGCATCGAGATCTGCATGGTCATCGGCGGCGGCAATATCTTCCGCGGGCTTCAGGGCAGCGCCCAGGGCATGGAGCGGGCGACCGCCGACTATATGGGGATGCTCGCCACGGTGATGAACGCGCTGGCCATGCAGGCGGCGCTGGAGGCGCTGAAGATCCATACCCGCGTGATCTCGGCCATCCGCATGGACGAGGTGGCCGAGCCCTATATCCGCCGCCGCGCCGTCCGCCACCTGGAAAAGAAGCGCGTCTGCATCTTCGCCGCCGGCACCGGCAACCCCTATTTCACCACCGACACCGCCGCCACGCTGCGCGCCAACGAGATGAACTGCGAGGCGATCTTCAAGGGCACCAAGGTCGACGGCGTCTACGACAAGGACCCGAACAAGTTCCCCGATGCCAAGCGCTACGACGACGTGACCTATGACGAGGTGCTGCAAAAGCACCTGGGCGTCATGGACGCCTCGGCCATCGCGCTGGCCCGCGACAACGACCTGCCGATCATCGTCTTCTCGCTGGACGAACCGGGCGGTTTCCGCGGAATCCTGGCGGGAAGCGGCACATATACGCGCGTCCATGGGTAAAATCCCCGTATAGGCTTTGCCATGCGGGCGTGGCTCGGCTAAAAGCGGCGAAAATCACAGCACAGAGGCCATGACCGAGCATGTCCGACGAGATCGAGATCGACACCGACGACCTGGAGCGCCGCATGAAGGGCGCGATGGAATCCCTGCGCCATGAATTCGCCTCGCTGCGCACCGGCCGCGCCTCGGCCAGCATGGTCGAGCCGATCATGGTCGATGCCTACGGCTCGCCCACGCCGATCAACCAGATCGGCACGGTGAACGTGCCCGAACCGCGCATGGTCACGATCAACATCTGGGACAAGGGCCTGGTCGGCAAGGCCGAGAAGGCGATCCGCGAATCGGGCCTGGGCATCAACCCGCAGCTCAACGGCACCATCATCATGCTGCCGATCCCCGAGCTGAACGAAGAGCGCCGGCGCGAACTGACCCGCGTCGCCGCGCAATATGCCGAACATGCCCGCGTCGCCATCCGCAACGTGCGGCGCGACGGCATGGACCAGATCAAGAAGGCCAAGTCCTCGGGCATGTCCGAGGACGACCAGAAGTTCTGGGAGGGCGCCGTGCAGGAACTGACCGACAAGATGATCGCCTCGGTGGATCAGGCGCTCGAGGCCAAGCAAGCCGAAATCATGCAGGTCTGACGCATGGCCGAGATCGCAGCCAGCCTGTCGAAGCCCGGCGGAGGGGACCAGCGGCCCCGTCATGTCGCCATCATCATGGATGGCAACGGCCGCTGGGCCAAGAACCGGGGCTGGCCGCGACTGGTCGGGCATCGGCGCGGCGCCGAGCGCGTCAAGCAGATCGTCCGCGCCTGTCCCGACCTGGGGGTGAACTGGCTGACGGTCTATGCCTTCTCGACCGAGAACTGGAAGCGCTCGACCGAGGAAGTGCTGGGCCTGATGGGCATCTTCGCCCGCTATATCGAGCGTGAGGCGGACGGGCTTTCCGCCGAGGGCGTACGCATGCGCTTCATCGGCGGGCGCGAGCGGCTGGAACCCAAGCTGCAGCGGCTGATGGCCGGGATCGAGGCGCGCACCGCCGGCAACACCCGGCTGAACCTGACCGTGGCGATCAATTACGGCGGCCGGGACGAGCTGACCCGGGCCGCGGCCCGGCTGGCGGCACGCATCGGCCGGGGCGAGGTCGCCGAGCCGACCGAGGCCGACCTGGCCGACTGCCTGGACACGGCCGGCCATCCCGACCCGGACCTGGTCATCCGCACCAGCGGCGAGACGCGGACCTCGAATTTCCTGCCCTTCCAGGCGGCCTATTCGGAATATGAGTTCACCCAGACGCTCTGGCCGGACTTCACGCCCGAGCATCTGGCCGAGATCCTCGACCGCTACGGGCTGCGCGACCGGCGCTTCGGCGGCGCATGAGCGGGGACGGACCACAGCCGGGCCGGTTGCGCGGCGCCTTGCAGCGCGGACGCGACAAATGGGCCGATCTCTGGCCGCGCCTTCTGTCGGGCGCGGTGCTGGCGGTGCTGGGGCTGTTGCTGCTGCTGTCCTCGGGGCTTTGGATCCGGCTGGGCGTCTCGGCCGTCATCGGGGTGATGATGTGGGAACTGGCGCGGCTGACCGGCTGGCGCCATCCCGAATTCCGCAGCCCGCGCCATCCGGTGCTGATCGCCATCCTGTCGGGGCTGGTGATGCTGGCCATGCTGGTGCTGCCCGGCGACTGGCCGATGGCGCTGGCACTGGTGCCGATGATCGCCGGCTGGCACGGCACGCATGAACACGAACGCCCGGCCTATCTGCTGTTCACCCTGGCGATCCTGGGTGCCGGCTATGCGCTGGTGGTGATCCGCGAGGTGATGGGCCTGCCGACGCTGGCCTGGATCGTCGGCACCGTGGTGCTGTCCGACGTGCTGGGCTATTTCATCGGCCGCAAGCTGGGCGGGCCGCGCTTCTGGCCGGCGATCAGCCCCAAGAAGACCTGGAGCGGCACCATCGCCGGCTGGGCGGGCGCGCTGGTGCTGGCGCTGGTCCTGATGCTGGCCGGGCAGGCGCCCTGGCCGGTCCTGGTGCTCGGCCCGCTGATCGCGCTGGCCGGGCAGTTCGGCGACATCGCGGAAAGCTGGCTCAAGCGCCGGGTCGGGGTCAAGGACAGTTCCGATCTGATCCCCGGCCATGGCGGCGTCCTGGACCGTTTCGACGCCATGTCCGGGGCGTTGCTCATGGCGCTGCTGCTTTTGATCGGCGATCTCTTACCCGTTATCGGAGGCTGAGACGATGCGCAGCATATCCGTGCTGGGCGCGACCGGGTCGGTCGGCGAAAGCGCATTCGATCTGTTGATGGGGGCCGGCGGCCCCGAGCGCTTCCGCACCGTCGCCCTGACCGGCGGCGCCAATGTCGCGCGGCTGGCCCAGATGGCCCGCGCGCTGCGGGCCGAACTCGCCGTCACCGCATGGCCGGAGCGCCTGGCCGATCTGCGCGCGGCACTTGCCGGCAGCGGGATCGAGGCCGCGGCGGGACCGCAGGCCGTGGCCGAGGCCGCCGCCCGCCCGGCCGACTGGACGCTGTCCGCCATCGTCGGCGCCGCCGGCCTGCCGCCGGGGCTTGAGGTGCTGAACCGAGGCGGCACCCTGGCGCTGGCGAACAAGGAAACCCTGGTGGCCGCCGGACCGCTGGTCATGGCCCGCGCCCGGGAGACCGGCGCACGCATCCTGCCGGTTGATTCCGAGCATTCCGCGATCTTTCAGGCACTTCACGGCGAAAACCTCGATTCCGTCGAGCATGTGACCATCACCGCCTCGGGCGGCGCATTCCGCGACTGGCCGCTGGAGCGGCTGGCACGCGCGACGGTGGCCGAGGCCAGCCGGCATCCGAACTGGGACATGGGCCAGCGCATCACCATCGACAGCGCCAGCATGTTCAACAAGGCGCTGGAAGTCATCGAGGCGCATGAATTCTTCGGCCTGGGCGTCGACCGCCTGCGGGTGCTGGTGCATCCGCAATCGATCATCCATGCCATGGTCACGCATCGCGACGGCGGCAGCATCGCGCATCTGGGGGCGCCGGACATGCGCCATGCCATCGGCTATGCGCTGAACTGGCCCGCGCGCGCCGCCCTGCCGGTGCCGGCGCTGGACCTGGCGGCGCTTGGCAGCCTGACCTTTGCCCAGCCGGACGAGGTGCGCTGGCCTGCCCTGCGGCTGGCGCGCGAGGCGATCGGGGCCGGCGGTGCCGCGGGTGCGGTGCTGAACGCCGCCAAGGAGCAGGCGCTGGACGACTTCATCGCCGGGCGCATCCGCTTTACCGACATGGCGCCCGCGGTCGAGCACGCGCTGGCGCTGGCCGCGCGCGAGGCCGGCTTTGCGCAAAGTCCGCGCGACCTTGGCGAAGTGCTGCATTGGGACGATTTCGCGCGGCGGGCGGCAGCGCAATGGCAGGGGGCGGCATGAGCCTGGTTCTGGACATGATGGGCGGGTTCGTGTGGACCGTGGCGGCCTTCATCGTCGCGCTGTCGGTCATCGTCACCGTGCATGAATACGGCCATTACATCATCGGCCGGCTGTGCGGCATCAAGGCCGAGGTGTTTTCGCTGGGCTTCGGGCCGCGGCTGGCGGCGCGGCGCGACCGGCACGGCACGGTCTGGCAGGTGGCGGCGATCCCGCTGGGCGGCTATGTGCGCTTTCTGGGCGATGCCGATGCGGCCAGCGCGGGATCGGTGCCGGTCGATCCGGCCCGCGCGCGCCAAAGCCTGACCGGCGCGCCGCTCTGGGCGCGCTTCGCCACCGTTGCGGCGGGGCCGGTGTTCAACTTCATCCTGTCGATCCTGGTCTTTGCCGGCATGGCGATCTGGCAGGGCCTGCCGGTGGACGAGGTCCGGGTGGGGCAGCTGCACCCGACGCCTCCCGGCGTCGAGATGCAGCTGCAACCGGGCGACCGCGTTTTGGCGCTGGACGGCCGGCCCGTCGCTAACTGGCGCGACCTTGGCGCGGCGGCGGGCGAATTGCCCTCGCGTCCCAGCCACGACTGGACCGTGCTGCGCGACGGCACCGAAATCACCGTGCCGGGCCCCGACCCGATGCCGCCGCTGGTCACCGGCATCGCGCCGCGCAGCCCGGCGGCCACGGCGGGGCTGAAGCCGGGCGACGTGATCCTGGCCATCGACGGCGAGCCGGTCTCGCGCTTCGACGAATTGCGCCGGCATGTGGCCGAGGCCGAGGGCCGGCCGGTGCTGCTGAAGGTCTGGCGCGAGGGCGAGGGCGAGGCCGACTACACCCTGGCTGCCCGCGAACAGGACCTGCCCACCGGCGACGGCTATGCAAGGCGCTGGCTGATCGGCGTGACCGGCGGCGGCACCTATTTCGAGCCTGCGACCCGCCCGGCTGCCATGGGCGAGGCGCTGGGGATCGGCGCCGCGCGCACCTGGGACATCATCGCCTCGTCCGTCTCGGGGCTCTGGGCGATGATCACCGGCCAGATCGGCAGCTGCAACCTGGGCGGCGCGATCTCGATCGCCGAGACCACGGGGCAGGCGGCCTCGGCGGGGGGCGGAAACTTCATCTGGTGGATCGCCGTGCTGTCCGCGGCCATCGGTTTTCTGAACCTGCTGCCGGTGCCGGTGCTCGATGGCGGGCATCTGATGTTCTATCTCTACGAAGCGGTGGCGGGCCGGCGGCCGTCGGACCGGGTGATGGACATCCTGTCGGCGCTGGGGCTGGCGGCGGTGCTGTCGCTGATGGTTCTGGGCCTCACCAACGATCTTTTCTGCCCCTGAGCGGCGCTAGGCTTTTGACAGTGTAGGCCGCTTCGCTGTATCCATCGGGGCAAATATGGCGGGACCAACCCGCCGGGCAACGCATTATTCGCGAGGGGCGGCGATGACGGACAGGAAACTCGGCAAGGGCGCGCTGGCGCTGATCTCGGCGCTGGCAGTGGCCGCGCCGGTCGCGATGGTGGCGACCCCCGCCTCGGCCTATGTCTTCAGCAACGTGCGGATCGAGGGCAACCAGCGCATCGAACCCGCGACGATCCTGTCCTATCTGGATCTGCCGCGCGGCCAGGACGTCTCGGCCGGGGCGCTGAACGACGCCATGCAGCGGCTTCAGAACTCGGGCCTGTTCGAGACGGTCGAACTGGTGCCCTCGGGCGGGACGCTGGTGGTTCGGGTGGCGGAATATCCCACCATCAACACCGTCGCCTTCGAGGGCAACAGGCGGCTCAAGAACGAGAACCTGGCCGAGATCGTCAAGTCGCAGTCGCGCCGGGTCTATTCCCCCGCCCAGGCCGAGGCCGATGCCGCTGCGATCAGCCAGGTCTATGCCTCGCAGGGGCGCCTGGCCGCCCGCGTCGATCCGCGCATCATCCGCCGCGGCAGCAACCAGGTCGATCTGGTCTTCGAGATCCGCGAAGGCGACGTGACCGAGATCGAGCGCATCGGTTTCGTCGGCAACCGCGCCTTTTCCGACCGCCGGTTGCGCAACGTGCTGCAAACCAAGCAGGCCGGCATCCTGCGCACCTTCATCCGCCGCGACACCTTCGCCCCCGAGCGGGTGCCGCTGGACGAGAAGCTGCTGACCGATTTCTACCGCTCGCGCGGCTATGCCGATTTCCGCGTGCAGGCGGTGGCGCCGGAACTGGCTCGGGAACGCGACGCCTTCTACATCACCTTCCAGATCCATGAAGGCCCGCGCTATACCTTCGGTACCATCAACACCGTCAGCGAAATCCCGGGCGTCGATGCGACGGAATTCGCCGCCCAGAACCGGGTCAAGCGCGGCGCGGTCTACAACCCGACCGACATCGACACCACCATCCGCCGGATGGAGGCGCTGGCGCTGCGCAAGGGGCTGAACTTCGTCAATATCGAGCCGCGCGTCACCCGCAACGAGCGCAGCCAGACCCTGGACCTCACCTTTGCCCTGACGCGCGGGCCACGCGTCTTCGTCGAGCGCATCGACATCGAGGGCAACACCACCACGCTGGACGAGGTGATCCGCCGCCAGTTCGCCACGGTCGAGGGCGACCCCTTCAACCCGCGCGAGATCCGCAATTCGGCCGAACGGCTGCGCGCGCTTGGCTTTTTCTCGGATGTGCAGGCGGAAAGCCGTCCGGGCTCGTCGCCCGAGCAGGTCATCGTCGACGTGAACGTCGAGGAACAGCCGACCGGCAGCCTGAACTTCGGCGTCAGCTACGGCGCCGCGACCGGCGTCGGCTTCAACATCTCGCTGTCGGAAAAGAACTTCCTGGGCCGCGGGCAGCAGGTGGACCTGGCCTTTTCGACCGGCACGGATACGCAAAGCTCGGGCCTGACCTTCGTCGAGCCCTATTTCCTGGGACGCAACCTGCGCGCCCGGGCCCAGGCCTGGTACAACACCACCGACCGGCTGAATTCGGACTACAACACCCGCACCGTCGGCTTCCTGACCGGGATCGAGTTCCCGGTCTCGGAAAACGGCCGAGTGGAGCTGCGCTACAAGCTCAGCAAGGACACGCTGTTCGACGTCGAAGAGATCCACATGGATTCGGAAAGCAGCCGGCTGGTCGGCTCGTCGCCGATCCTCTTCGACGAGCAGGGCGGCTTCTTCACCTCGGCAGTCGGCTATACCTACAGCTATGACAGCCGCATCGCCGGGCTGGATCCGGTGACCAGCTACCGGCTGCGCGCCGGCCAGGATTTCGCCGGGCTGGGCGGTGACGTGAAGTCTGTCACCAGCACGCTTTACGCCGGCGTCGAAAGCCGCGCATGGCGCGAAAACGTGACCATGCTGGCCGAGCTGGAGTTTGGCGCGGTGCATATGCTGGACGACCAGAACAGCCGCTTCCTGAACCGCTTTACCGGCAACGGCAAGATTCGCGGCTTTGAGCCGAACGGGCTGGGACCGCGCGACCTGAACGCGCCGAACCAGGACGCGCTTGGCGGCAACTACTTCTGGGCGCTGCGCACCGAGTTGCAGTTCCCGCTGGGCCTGCCCGAGGAATATGGCATCACCGGCGGGCTTTTCGCCGATGCCGGTTCTGTCTGGGGGCTGGACAACACCACCGGCGCGACGCCCGGCGACTATCCGCAAGAGGTCGACGACGGCATGAAGGTCCGTGCCGCGGTCGGCGCCTCGATCTTCTGGACCACGCCGATCGGCCCGTTGCGCTTCAACTTCGCCAAGGCCCTCAAGAAAGAGGACTATGACGAGGAGCAGACCTTCGACCTGACCATCTCGACCCGGTTCTGATGGGCCGGGGGCGCGGCATCGCGGCGCTGGCGCTGGCGACCCTGCTGGCGCTGCCTTCGGGCGCGCTGGCCCAGCAGGCCGCCCCCGTGCCGGTGCCCTCGGAACCGGATGCCGGGCCGGCCAATGATGTGCCGCCCATCGTGGTCGAGACGCCGCCGTCCAATGGCGAGGCGGTGCTGCCGGTGCTGACCCTGGATCAGGAGATGCTTTACCTGCACTCGAAATGGGGACAGCGGGTGCAGGCGGACCTGGAGCAGCGCGGGCGCGAGATCGCGGCCGAGAACGACCGGCTCGCCGACCAGTTCGCCACCGAGGAGCAGGAGCTGACCGCATTGCGCCAGACCCTGCCGCCCGACGAGTTCCGCAAGCGCGCCGACGAGTTCGACAAGCGCGTGGTCGAGGTGCGCCGCGCCCGCGACGCGGCCGCCCGCAGCCTGCAGACCGAGGCCGACGAGGAGCGTCAGGCCTTCTTTCGCGCCGTGCTGCCCGTGCTGGCTGCGCTGATGCGGGAACGGGGCGCGGTGGTGGTGCTGGATCAGCGCGCGATCTTCGTCGCCTCGCAATCCATCGACGTCACCGATGTGCTGATCGAACGCATAGACCGCGAGGTCGGCACCGGCCCGTTGGTCGAACAGCCTGGGCCGGATGCGCCGGGGCAGGACGCCTCTGACGCTGCGACAGGGGACGAGCCGGAGCAGGGGGGGGACGAGCCACCCGTGTCGCCGGCCGACGCCGCGCCAGAGGCGCCGGCCACCGTGCCCGGACCTGTCGACGAATAGCACCGTAACCGCGATCCGGCGTCAGCCGACCCGGCGGTCCAGATCGCCGATCCGTTCCGTAAGCAGCGCGAAGAAGGCATCTGCCTTAACATCGCGGATGAAGGTGGCGTTGGGCGTCCGCCCGCTGACCCGCCACCAGTCGGCGACGGTCATGCCCAGCGTATATTCGCCCCGGGTCTCGATCTCGACATTGATGTAGCGGCCGGTGAACAGTTCGGGCCGAAGCAGCCAGGCGATGGTGCAGGGATCGTGCAGGGGGGCGCCGTGGCTGCCGTATTTCTCGCGGTCGTAGCGTTCGAAGAAATCGGTCCAGCTGGCCACCGCCTGTCCGACCCGGCCCATGGCGCGCATGCCCTCGACCCAGGCGCGGCTGGTCAGCGCGCGATGCGTCACGTCCAGCGGCATCACGGTCAGCGGCGCGCCGCTGGCGAAGACCAGTTCCGCCGCCTCGGGATCGACATAGATGTTGAACTCGGCGGTGGGGGTGATGTTGCCGACCTCGAAATAGGCGCCGCCCATCAGCACGATCTCCTGCACGCGCGGGATGATGTCCGGGGCGCGCTGGAAGGCGGTGGCGATATTGGTCAGCGGGCCGATGGGCACCAGCGTGACGCTGCCCGGTTTCTCGCGGCGCAGGGTCTCGATCAGGAAATCCACGGCATGGCCGGGGGCGAGCGCCATGGCCGGCTCGGGCAGGGTGACGCCGTCGAGCCCGGTCTTGCCATGCACATGCTCGGCCGTGACCAGCTTGCGTTGCAGCGGCGCCTCGCAGCCGGCATGGACCGGCAGGTCCGGGCGGCCGGCCAGTTCGCAGATCATCCGGGCATTGCGCTGGGTGTGGTGCAGCGGCACGTTGCCGGCGACCACGCTGAGGCCCAGCACCTCGATCTCGGGACTGGCCAGCGCCAGCAGGATGGCGACGGCGTCGTCCTGGCCGGGGTCGGTGTCGATGATGATCTTGCGCGCCATGGGCTTCCCTTTGCTGCGTTTCGGGGCAGGGAAGCCCGGCCGGGCGCCGGATGCAAGCCTCTAGTCGCCGGCCGGCCTCAGATGGGTGATGCCCGCCGCCGCGGCGCGGGCCAGCGCCGGGTCCAGCGACATCACCACATATTCCCCGCGCCGCCACAGCCCGGCCATGTCGTCGTAATGGCGCGAGAACGGATGGCCCGACTGGCCGGTCGAGATGATGAAGACCGAGCTGTCGGGATCGGCAAGGTCGTAGACCCCGCGATAGGCGGCGCCGGTCACGTTCAGCCAGGGATTGCGGCCATGGCCCAGGAAACCGGCATGGGCGACGGTCATTTCGCCGCCCGAGGTCGGCTGGATCAGGTTCACGATATACGAGATGCCGCGCATGTCCCCCAGCGCCGGGTGGACATGGCGGGCGCGATGCAGATCGCCCCAGCGCCAGCTGGCAAGGTCCGGTCCGAAACGCGCGCCCAGGTCCAGCAGCGCCGCGTCCAGCGCCTGCCGGGCGATCTGGGTGCAGGTCTCGGCCGGCGCGGATTGCCGGATGTCGCACCAGGCCGAGGCGCCCCCCGTGTCGCGAAAGACGCGGTCGATGAAATCGGGGAAAAGCTCGGTCAACTCGTCGGCGAGCGGGCCGAGGTCGTCGCGCACCAGCCGGTCCTGCAAGGCGCGCATCCAGGCGGCATAGATCAGCGGCTCGGGCAGGTGCTCGCTCATCGAGCCGTCCCAGTTGGCCAGAAGCGCCAGCGCGTCCTGGCGCTGCCGCTCGGGCGTGCCCCGGGCGGCGGGCTCGCCGGTGAACCACAGCTCGGCGCCAACCAGCGGCAGCAGCGCGCGGGCGACCGGGCTGACGATGTCGTTCTGCGCGGCGATGAAACTGTCGCGCGAATGCACCTCGCGCGAGTCGACCAGGTGGCGCAGCCGGTTCTGGCGATAGGCGTCGCCCCAGTCATGGCCAAGCCCGCCCGAACCCGGCAGCGCCGCGCCGGTCGCGGCCACGATGCCGCTTTCGGGGTCCAGCTCGGCCAGTTCGGCGGGGGCGGGGCTGAGCCCCTGCCAGCGGTTCTGCGCCAACCAGCCCGGCGCGGGCATGCGGCCCGCCGTCTGGTGGCCCGAGGGGCGGTGCGGCACGGCGCCGGCCAGGACCTGGCCCACGCCTTGCGCATCGGCCAGCGTCACCACCATGGCCGGGGCGATCATCTCGCGCAGCGTCCCGGCCGCCGCCTGCCGGTCCTGCGCGCGCATCAGCCCGATCAGCGCCGTCATGCTGCGGTCGTTGCCGTAGCCGCCGGTCCAGGACAGCGCCGCGACATGGCCGGCGGGCAGGATGGTCGCAAGGTCCAGATGTGCGGCCGGGACGACCGGGCCGTTCTCGGTCTCGCGCAGGGTGATGGTCTGCGGATCGGCGCCGCGGATGCGCAGGGTCTCGCGCCGGGTGGTGAACTCGGTCCAGCCGTTCGCGCCGCGATAGCGGTTGGGATCGCCGGGCTGGACCTCTTCGATGTAAAGGTCCTGGTCGTCGATCCGGGCCGGGGTGATGCCCCAGGCCAGGCCGGTGTTGCGGCCCGACAGCACGGCCGGGATGCCGGGGATGGTGCCGCCGATCACCCCGCCCGAGCCAAGCTCGATCCGGGCCAGATACCACAGGCCCGGCGCGGTCAGGGCGAATTGCGGGTCGTTGGCCAGCAGCGCGCCGCCCGCCGCCGTGCGCCCGGCCGCGGCGGCGAAACCGTTGGCCGAGGCCCCCGCCGCCGGTGCCAAATAGCCGGCCAGCGTTGCCGTCCAGTCCCGCGGCCCGGCGCCGCGTTCCGGCGCGGCGAAACGGGCGCCCGGAAACAGGCCGGCATAGGCGGGCAAGGGCGGCTCGCCGCGCATGGCGACCAGGTCCTGCCCGCGTTCGGGCGCGGCCAGCGACAGCCGGGCCCGCAGCACCTCGCGGCGCAGTTGCACGGTGGTCGATGCCGCCAGCAACTTCAGGATCGCCAGCGAATCCGCCGGCTCCCAATAGGCGATATCCTCGGGGTAGAGAAAGAATTCCGGCGCCCCGCGCCCGCGCGCGCCCAGGTTGATCTGCTCGATCCAGGCGTTCACGCCCTCGGCATAGGCTTGCAGCGCCTCGATCACCTCGGGGTCCTGGGCCTGGAGCGAGGCGCGGGCATTGCGGTAAAGCCCCAGCCGGCGCGCCAGATCGTCGGCGGGCAGGGCGCCGATGCCATAGATCTCGGCCAGCCGGCCCTGGGCTGCGCGGCGCAGCACGGTCATCTGGAACAGCCGGTCCTGGGCATGGGCAAGGCCCAGCGCAAAGAACACGTCGCGGTCGCTTTCGCCGAAGATATGCGGCACGTCCTCGGTCGTGCGCACGATCTCGACCGGGGCCGAGATGCCGCGCACCGCATAGCTGCCGTCGTAGTCGGGCAGCGAGCGGATGGCGAAATACCAGGCCAGCGTCACCAGCGCCACGGTCAGCAGGATCAGCCCGACCGTCAGGCGCACAAGCCAGCGGAATAGTGTCACCATGAAACGCCACGGTCCCGAGCTTGGGCACGAGAGGTTGACCCCCGCGCCGGGTGATGAAATTCATCGGGGTGAATAGGGCAGGGCGCGGGCCGGATCAACGCGCCTTTACGACATGAGGGAGAGAATCTGATGGCGCGCGTGGCATTTCTGGGACTTGGGGTGATGGGCTTTCCCATGGCGGGGCACCTGGCCGCGGCCGGGCATGAGGTGACGGTCTGGAACCGCAGCCCCGCCAAGGCCGAGGCCTGGGCCGCCCGTCACAAGGGCCGCGTGGCCGCCACCGCGCGCGAAGCGGCCGAGGGTGCCGAGTTCGTCATGGCCTGCGTCGGCAATGACGACGACCTGCGCCAGGTCTGCCTGGGCGAGGCGGGTGCCTTTGCCGGCATGGGCAAGGGCGCGGTCTTCGTCGACCACACCACCGTTTCGGCGGCAGTGACGCGCCAGCTTTCTGCGCTGGCGGTCGAGGCCGGGCTGGGCTTTGTCGATGCCCCGGTCTCGGGCGGGCAGGCGGGGGCCGAGAGCGGCCAGCTTTCCGTGATGTGCGGCGGCACGCAGGACGATTACGCCCGGGCCGAGTCGGTGATCGCCGCCTATGCCAAGATCTGCAAGCTCATGGGGCCCTCGGGTGCCGGGCAACTGGCCAAGATGTGCAACCAGATCGCCATCGCCGGGCTGGTGCAGGGCCTGTCGGAATCGCTGCATTTCGCCGAAAAGGCCGGGCTGTCGATCCCCGAGGTGGTCGAGGTGATCAGCCAGGGCGCCGCCGGCAGCTGGCAGATGCAGAACCGTCACCAGACCATGGCCGAGAACCACTTCGACTTCGGCTTTGCGGTGGACTGGATGCGCAAGGACCTGGGCATCTGCCTGGCCACCGCCGACGAAACCGGCGCCAGCCTGCCGGTGACGGCGCTGGTCGACCAGTTCTACAAGGAAGTGCAGGCCATGGGCGGCGGGCGCTGGGACACCTCCTCGCTGATCGCAAGGCTGCGCCGGTGACGCCCATGCTTGCCAAGGGTGCGGCGATCGCGCTATCAGCCGGCATGGGGGCGGTAGCTCAGCGGTAGAGCGACACGTTTACACCGTGTTGGTCGGGGGTTCGATCCCCTCCCGCCCCACCAGGCTTCACGCACCATTCGAATCGACGACCCGGGGCAGCGCCTTGGCGCATGGTGTTTGCCGAAAATGCCACGCCCTGCGGTCAGGGGGCGGCGACGCCGCGCGCGCCGGAACCACGTCCAACATTCCGCCAACAGGCAACCGATATCCCCCCAGCCGGGCAAGGTCGATTGCCCGATGCCGTCTCATGGCTCGGCCCCGGACAGGCCGGGATAGACGACGGTTCTGTCGGGCCGGATGACGGCACCGGCGGTCAGGCGGGCGGGTTCGACGCGACCCGGACCCATGATGTGAAAAACCGCATGCCCATTTGCAATGAGGTAATCCGCGACGATGCGGCGGTGGCATCGCCACCAGACCGCCTCCGAGCACATGATCGCCGAGCGCCGCTCGCGCCCCATCTCGATCAGGCGGCCAAGGCCCTCGCGGAACCGTTCCGTAAGCGCATAATCCGCGTAGTTGCGAAAGCTCCGATTCTTCCACAGCCCGTTAACCTCGGGGGCCGATGCCGCGGCCTTGCCCCGAAGGCCGCCAAGCGCGGCGATATGCTCGTAGCCGATCCGAAGATTGGACAAGACGGTGGGCAGCACATCCTTGTTGAACTGCGGGTTGGCCCTCGACATCGGGATTTTCCGGATATCGACGACGAGTTCCACCTGCGCCTCATGCAGAAGCCCGGCGAAGGTCGCGATGCTCCGGTTGGAATGGCCGATGGTAAAAAACGGCAGTTCCACGCGTCACCTTTGTCAGGCAAGGTCGAGGGCGCTACCCTTATGTGCGGCGATATGATCGGTCTTGTCGCTCTTGATCTCATATTGAGGGTCGTCTGCGGTCGCGCGATGGGTGTGGCCCTTGTAATCGAAATCGCTGGCATGGACCGCGATGATGGTGCCCGAGACCCGGCCAGCTTCGGAATTCCATCTGACGTGATCTCCGACCTTGAACCGCCTTGCCATCTTGGGACTCCTCTCCCGGGAAGGATCGCACAACGCCATCGCCCGGCTTTCCGCCGTCGGTTGCGACCGGCACGCGGATCGGGTCGCGCCCCCGGTTCGGCATGGGGCCTGAACCGGCCGCAACGAAATGAAGGCATCCGGCTTACCTTCACCGCATGAAGTCTGGTTTTGGCGAAGACGGTTTGCAACGGTCTTTTTTGCCGGTGCCGGCAAGGACGGCCCGATGCCCGCCGCAGCAATCGAAAAGCCCGGCCGGTCCGTCCGCGGCGGGATGGGCAAGTCGCCCTGTCGATGGCCCCAATGGACAAGCTGTCCCGCCAGAAAGACAGATTGTCCATTGAAATCAATATCCTGAATTCTACAGACTACCGCCACGACCCGAGAGGACGGGTCGTCCGACAAGCGTCCATGTCCGGCAAAGGGCAGGGCGGCGCGGATTTCGCGACCAGCTTTGCAGGTCGCGTGCGCATCCATTTCAGGGGAGGGGAATGATGACGGCCATAGAAGACGTTCCAGAATTCCGGACACCGTTGCTGTCTCGCGAACGCACGATAGCCCGGCCGGGCTTCAACCGATGGCTGGTGCCGCCTGCCGCCCTGGCGATTCACCTGTGCATCGGCATGGCCTATGGCTTCTCGGTGTTCTGGCTGCCGCTGTCGCGCGCCATCGGGATCGCCGATCCGGTCGCCTGCGAGGGGATGAGCCTGCTTTCGGCCCTGTTCACGACCAGCTGCGACTGGCGCATCGCCGATCTGGGCTGGATCTATACGCTGTTCTTCGTGCTGCTGGGATCCTCGGCCGCGATGTGGGGAGGCTGGCTGGAGGTCGCAGGACCACGCAAGGCAGGCGTCGTCGCCGCCTTGTGCTGGTGCGGTGGCATGGTCGTCTCGGGGATCGGGGTGATGACCCATCAATTGTGGCTGATGTGGATCGGCTCCGGGTTCATCGGGGGCGTCGGACTGGGCCTTGGCTACATCTCGCCCGTCTCGACCCTGATCAAGTGGTTCCCCGACCGGCGCGGCCTGGCGACGGGCATGGCGATCATGGGCTTTGGCGGCGGCGCGATGATCGGAGCCCCGCTGGCGGATCGGCTGATGAACCACTTCCAGTCGATGAGCGGCGTCGGCGTCTGGCAGACCTTCTTCGTCATGGCCGCGATCTATTTCGTCTTCATGATGGCCGGCGCCTTCGGCTATCGCGTTCCGCCGGCCGGCTGGAAGCCCGAAGGCTGGCAGCCCAAGGTTTCCGCCAGGCAGGCCGCGATGATCACCCAGCATCACGTCCATCTGCGGGATGCGCACAAGACCCGGCAGTTCTGGCTGATCTGGCTGGTGCTTTGCCTGAACGTCTCGGCCGGGATCGGGGTGATCGGCATGGCGTCGCCCATGCTGCAGGAGATCTTTGCCGGCCGGCTGGTCGGACGGCCGGAGTTGAGCTTTACCGAGCTGGACCCCAGCCAGAAGGCAGCCATCGCGGCCATTGCAGCCGGCTTCGCGGGGCTTTTGTCGCTGTTCAACATCGCGGGACGGCTGTGCTGGGCGTCGGCCTCGGACCGGCTGGGGCGCAAGACCACCTATTTCATCTTTTTCGGCCTGGGGATCGTGCTTTACACCCTGGCGCCCAGTGCGGCGCATACGGGCAACCAGGTTCTGTTCGTGGCGATGATCTGCGTCATCATCTCGATGTATGGCGGTGGATTCTCGACCGTGCCGGCCTATCTGGCGGATGTCTTCGGCACGCAGTTCGTGGGCGCGATCCATGGCAGGCTGCTGACCGCATGGGCGACGGCGGGGATCGTCGGCCCGGTCGTGGTCAACTATCTGCGCGAGGCGCAGATCGCGGCGGGCGTGCCACGGGCGCAGGCATACGACTACACGATGTACATCCTTGCGGGCTTTCTTGCCGTCGGCCTGATCTGCAATGCCCTGGTGCGGCCGCTGGATGAGAAATGGTTCATGAAGCCCGAGCAGGTCGCGGCCTTGCGGGCCAGCGATGCGACGGCGGGGCAGGTCCAGAGCGGTTCGTTCGGCATCGACCGCGGCCGGTTCGACTTGCCGGCGATGCTGGCCTGGGCTGCGGTCGGCATCCCGCTGGCATGGGGCGTGTGGACGACGGTGATGAAGACGGCGGCATTGTTCGGGTAAGGTGGCGATCCCCCATCGGCGGCCATGTCGGATGCGTGGCCGCACGAGCTTCTGCCCGTCATGCGGCCGGAAGCCAGATGCGGAAGGTGCTACCCCCGTTGTCGCTGCTGACGGCGATGGTGCCGCCTTGCCGCTCGATCAGCCTGCGGCAGATCGACAGGCCCAGGCCGGTGCCGCCGCTGCCGGCGCGGCTGGTGACGAAGGGTTCGAACAGGTTCTTCAGGATCGCGGCGGGTATCCCTTCGCCATCGTCGGCGACCTCCAGCAGCACGCCTGCCGCGCCGGCGCGATCCTCGTCCTGCCCGGCAATGCGGATCTCGCCGCCTTTCGGCATGGCGTGGACCGCGTTGACGATCAGGTTGACCAGCACCTGCTGCACGGCGATGCGACTGATGCGGACCGGACGATCCGAGCGGATGTCCTGGCGCAGCGAGACCGAGGAGCGCGCCAGCATATGCCCCACCAGCGGCACGCATTCGGCCACCGCCTGCGCAAGATCGGTGGCGGGATGGTCCTCGCCCGCCTGGTCCGCCCGCGCGAAGTCCAGCAGTTGCGTCACGATCAGCGAGATGCGCCGGATCTGATCGTCGATCAGCCGCAATTCGGTATCGGCGGGCGTGGCAGCATCGCCCAGCACTTCGCGCAGCACGTCCAGATTGCCCTGGATCACGGCCAGCGGGTTGTTGATCTCATGCGCGATGCCGGCCGATATTTCGCCAAGAGCGGCCAGTTTTTCGGACTGGACCAGCTGATAGGTCGCGGCCTCAAGCTCTTGCGCGGCCCGCCGCAGCGCCGCGGTGCGGTCTTCCACCTTCTGGTTCAGCTCGTCATTCCAGGCCCGCATCTGCCGGTCGTGGTCCTGGAGCTGCGCCAGCACGCCATCAAGGGCCAGGGCAAGTTCGGCGATTTCGTCGTCGCCGCGGCTGATGCCGGTGCGTGCCGCAAGATCGCCCGCGCCGACCTTTTCGAAGGTCGCCCCGATACGCTCAAGCGGACGAAAGATGCTGCGCGCCCAACGCAGGAACAACGGCACCGTCACCAGCGCCACCGACAGGAAGCCGATCAACACCCATCCCACCGTGCGGCGTTTCGCGGCGGCGAACGGATGTTCGAGGATGCCGACGTAAATCATCCCGACCGGCCTGCCGGCGCCGTCGCGAAGCGGGGCATAGGCCGAGACATACCAGTCGTCCAGAACCTGCGCGCGGTCCAGCCAGACCTGGCCCTGTCCGATCACGCGGTCGCGCACCGCGGTCGAGGCACGGGTGCCCAGGGCGCGGGCACCGCCGGGCACGGTCACGTTGGTGGCGATGCGAAGGTCGTCGAGAAACAGCGAGGTGGTTCCGTGACTGCCTTCGGGCAGGCTGTCGGAGCGATAGATCAGGGCGTTGATGCTGTCGACGACCGACAGGTTGCGGTTCAGCAGGATGCCTCCGACCATGGATGCGGCGGCATCCTCGCCGGGCAGTTTCGCCGCGACGATCGACTGCGCCACGATGCCCCGGGTCTCGATCGAGGACCGGCTTGCCGCCGCGCTGCCCGGCCGCTCCATTTCGGCGCGGACGGCAAGGGCCGGAGCGATGGCGTAAAGCTGGTCGCGGTCGAAAACCTCCAGCGTGTTCCATGCGCCTTGTGCGGGCGCCGGGTTCCGGGGCGGGACGGGATGGGCATCTTCCGGGCTCGATGCCACGATCCGGCCATCCGGGGCGGCCAGATACAGGTAGTCCAGCCCCAGCCTGTCGCGATATGTTTCCAGCAGCGCGCCCGGATCGGTCGTGCGGGCGAATTCCTCGGAGCGGGCCAGCATCTCTATCCGCTCGCCGGTCGTATCGAGGATGCGGCCCAGATATTGCCGGGCCACGGTCAGGTCGCTGTTGACCTTGACCAGCAGCAGCCGGTCCAGCTTGTGCGACCATTGATACAGGGTGACGCCAAGGAACAGGGGCAGGATCACCAGGACGGGGATCAGGGCGATTGCCAGCAGCTTGTGGCGCACCGAGCGGCGAAGCAGGGGCGCCGCTTCAGGCATTCCAGTCCGCCAGCCTGCGGTCGATGGTCTTGCGCGAGATGCCCAGCCGGGCGGCCGCCGCCTCGCGGTCGCCGTCGAAGGCCGCCACGGCGCCAAGGATCGCGCGGCGTTCGATCTCGGCAAGGGTGTGGCCGTCATTGTTGCCCACGGTGGCCGTCAGCGGGGTGAAGCGGCCCAGAATCAACGCGCGCTCGATGGCGTTGCGCAACTCGCGCACATTGCCCGGCCAGTCATAGGTCGCCATGGTTGCGCGCACCTCGGGGGTGATCGGGATCTTGGGCATGGCCAGGTTCCGGGACAGGCTGTCCATGAACATCGCCGCCAGGTCGAACATGTCGGCGCCGCGCTCTTTCAGCGCCGGCATGTGGATATGCAGCACGTTGATGCGATAAAGCAGGTCCGCGCGCAGCCGGCCCTCGGCCACGGCCCGGTCCAGATCGGTATTTGCGGCAAAGATCAGGCGCAGGTCGACCGTCGTTTCGCGTTCCGATCCCAAGGGCCGGATGCGGCGATCGTCGATCGCGCGCAAGAGCTTGGCTTGCAGGGCGACGGGCAATCCGGCGATCTCGTCCAGAAACAGCGTCCCGCCGCGCGCAGAGGTGAACAGCCCCTCGCGATTCCTGTCGGCGCCGGGAAACGCGCCCTTGATATGGCCGAAAAGTTCGTCCTCCAGCATGTCGTGCGGGATGGCGGCGCAGTTCACCGCGACAAACGGCATCTGCGCGCGCTCGGACAGCGTGTGGATCATCCGCGCCGCCACCTCCTTGCCCGAGCCCGAGGCGCCGGTGATCAGCACCGAGGACGGCGCCGGCGCCACGCGGGCGATCACCTGCCTCACGCGCTCGATGGCGGGCGACGTGCCGATCAACTCGTTCCGCAGCCGGCCCAGATCGACGTTGTTGCGCAACTCCTGTTGCAGGATCAGGTTCTCGCGCCGCAGCCTTTCGCCCTCCAGGCAGCGGTTGATGGTGTTCAGCAACTGATTGGCGCGAAAGGGCTTCAGCAGGAAATCCGAGGCGCCGGCCTGCAGCGCCTGGATGGCGGTTTCCAGATCGGCATAGGCGGTCATCAGGATCGCGGGCGGGAAAAAGCCCTGCGGGCGCTGTTCGCGCAGCCAGTCCACGCCGCGCTGACCCTCCATCAGATTGTCGAGGATGACCAGATCGAAAGCCGTCTCGGCGATCAGGGCGCTGGCTTCCGCCGTATTCGCGGCCAGCCGGATGCCGCGGCATTTCGAGGCCAGGATCCGTTCCAGAAAGTTCCGCATCCCCGGCTCGTCCTCGATCACGAGGATGGTGGCTTGCGCAAGTGCGTCATCGGGGGCGCCCTGGGGTGCGGGCACCGAGTCGGCTTCGGTTCGCATCGATGCTCTCCCTTGGCGGAAACAGTGGCACTCTCCCGTCTTGCTTTGCAAGCTTGGGATGGCATCGGATGCCGGGGAAGGGCCGTCGGTCAATGGACAGATTGTCCAAATCGGGCGGACAAACTGTCCATTGAAATCAATGGCCTTGTCTGTTGCGATCCAAGGGCAAGGCCAATCTGACCCTTCAGGAGAAACGCGCCGATGTCCGATCGCAAACCCGTCTACAAGGCCTATCACCATCCGGCCGGCGGCTGGGGGGCGGCGGCGGCGACGGCCAAGGTGCTGATGGAGCAAAGCGTGCTGACCAAGGGGTCGCGCGCACTGCTGTCGATGAACCAGCCGGGCGGGTTCAAATGCCCCAGCTGCGCCTTTCCCGATGCCGATTGCCGCAAGAAGCTGGAGTTCTGCGAGAACGGCGCCAAGGCGCTGGCGCATGAGGCGACGAAATTCCGCGTCACCCGCGATTTCTTCGCCCAGCACAGCGTCACCGAGCTGATGCAGCAATCGGATTACTGGCTGGAGATGCAGGGCCGACTGACCGAGCCGATGCGCTATGACCCCCGGACCGACCATTACGTCCCGATCGGTTGGGGCGATGCCTTCGCGCTGATCGGGCAGCACCTGCGCGCGCTGGAAAGCCCCCACCAGGCCGAATTCTATACCTCTGGCCGCACGCCGAACGAGGCGGCATTCCTGTATTCCGTCTTCGTGCGCGAATTCGGCACCAACAATTTCCCCGACTGCTCGAACATGTGCCACGAACCGACCAGCCGCGGCCTGCCGCCCGCCATCGGCGTCGGCAAGGGCACCGTGGTCATGGCCGATTTCGAACATGCCGAGGCGATCTTCATCATCGGCCAGAACACCGGCACCAACAGCCCGCGCATGATGACCAACCTGGTCGAGGCGCGCAAACGCGGCGTGCCCATCGTCACCATCAACCCGATGCCGGAACGCGCGCTGATCCAGTTCACCGAACCGCAGGACGTGATCCAGATGGCGACCTTCGGGTCCACGAAGATCTCCAGCGAATTCGTGCATGTGAAGATCGGCGGCGACCTGGCGATCCTGAAGGGCATGATGAAGGTGATCTTCGAGCGCGACGCGGCGGGCGAAGCGGCCATCGACTGGCCCTTCGTCGAGGCCCATACCACGGGCCTGGACGCCGTGCGGGCCGAGATCGTGGCGCTGGACTGGGCGGCGCTGGAGCAGCATTCCGGCATCGAAGAGGCGCAGATCCGGCGCCTGGCGGAAATCTACATCCGCTCGAACGCGACGATGATCTGCTACGGCATGGGGGTGACGCAACACCAGCAGGGGTCGCAACTGGTGCAGCAGATCGTCAACCTTTTGCTGCTGCGCGGCAATTTCGGCAAGCCGGGGGCGGGGATCTCGCCCATTCGGGGGCACTCGAACGTGCAGGGCGACCGCACCGTGGGCATCGACGAAAGGCCGTCGCAGGACTACCTGGACCGGCTCGCCGCCGTCTTCGGCTTCGAGCCTCCGCGCAAGTACGGCCATCATGCCGTCGAATCCGTCGAGGCCATGCTGCGCGGCGAGGCCAAGGTCTTTATCGGCCTGGGCGGAAACTTTGCCCGGGCCATGTCGGATACCGAGCGGACCTATGCCGCGATGCGCAAGCTGAACCTGAGCGTCGGCATCGCCACCAAGCTGAACCGGGGCCACCTTGTCCACGGCAGGGACGCGCTGATGCTGCCGGTGGTGGCGCGCTCCGAGATCATCCGCACCCTGGCCGGCGAACAGTTCGTCACCATCGAGGACGCCATGTCCAACGTCACCGCCTCGCGCGGGGTGCTGGAGCCCGCCGGCCCCGACTGCCTGCCCGAGGTCGAGATCGTTTGCCGCATGGCCCAGGCAACGCTGCCGGACAGCCGCACGCCCTGGGGTGAATATATCAACGACTACGGGGCGATACGCGACAGGATCGCCGATGTCTATCCGGCGATCTACGCGGATTTCAACAGCCGCATCAAGAATCCCCACGGCTTCCATCTCGAGGTGCTGCCGCGCCGGCGCATCTGGGCGACGCCGAACGGAAAGGCGAATTTCCTGTTGCTGCCGGGACTGGCGGTCAACGATCCGGTGGACGATCCGCAGATGCTCCGGCTGTCCACCATCCGCTCGCACGATCAGTTCAATACCACGATCTACAGCTACAACGATCGCTATCGCGGCATCTACAACGACCGGATGGTGCTGTTCATGAACGCGGGCGACATCGCCGCGCGCGGGTTGCGCGACGGCCAGCAGGTCGCGCTGGACACGATCAGCCCGGATGGGTTGCCGCGGCGCGTCGCGGGGTTGACGGTGGTGGAATATCCGATGCCGCGCGGGTCGGTCGCGGGATATTATCCGGAACTCAATCCGCTCCTGCCGCTTGACTACTACGACCGGATCAGCGGCACGCCCGCCGCGAAATCCATTCCCGTTCGCATCGCCACCTGATCCCCCGGAGGGGCAGCCATGTTCGAACATCTGGATGCCGTCATTCTGGCCCGCGTGCAATTCGCGTTCACGGTCTCGTTCCACTTCGTCTTTCCGGCCTTCTCGATCGGGCTGGCCAGCTATCTCATGGTGCTCGAGGCGCTGTGGCTGCGCACGGGCAGGGGGGTCTATGCCAACCTGTTCCGCTACTGGCTGAAGATCTTCGCGGTGGTCTTCGGCATGGGCGTCGTCTCGGGCGTGGTGATGTCCTATCAGTTCGGCACCAACTGGTCGGTCTTCTCGGAAAAGGCGGGGCCGGTGATAGGGCCGCTGATGGCCTATGAGGTGATGACCGCCTTCTTCCTCGAGGCGGGCTTCTTGGGCGTGATGCTGTTCGGGATGAACAAGGTCGGCAGGGGACTGCATTTCCTTGCCACCTGCATGGTGGCCCTGGGCACCATGATCTCGGCCACATGGATCCTTGCGGTAAACAGCTGGATGCAGACGCCGGCGGGGCACCTGATCAACGAACAGGGACAGTTCGTGCCGGGACCGTCCTGGTGGGCGATCGTCTTTACCGCAAGCTTTCCCTACCGGCTGGTGCATACGGTCATCGCGGCCTACCTGACCACGGCGCTGGCGGTGGGCGGGGTCGGCGCATGGCACCTGCTGCGCGACCGCGCCAATCCCGGCGCGCGCAAGATGTTTTCGATGGCGATGTGGATGGCGGCCGTCGTCGCGCCGATCCAGATCTTCGTCGGCGATGCGCATGGGCTGAACACGCTGGAGCACCAGCCCGCCAAGATCCTGGCCATCGAGGGCCATTACGAGCCCAGTCCCGACGGCGCCTCGCTGATCCTGTTCGGCATCCCCGACAGCGAAGCGCGGCGCGTGGACTATGCCATCGAGGTGCCGAAGCTCGGCTCGCTGATCCTGAAGCACGACCCGAACGCCCCCCTGCCGGGGCTGAACGATTTCCCGCGCGAGGACTGGCCGCCCGTCGGCATCGTGTTCTGGTCCTTCCGCATCATGGTCGGGCTGGGCTTCGCCATGCTGGGGCTGGGGCTCTGGAGCCTCTGGGCGCGCTGGCGCGGCACCCTCTACGACCGGCGCTGGCTGCATCGGGCGGCGCTTGTCATGGGGCCTTCGGGCTTCGTCGCCGTGATCGCGGGCTGGATCACCACCGAGGTGGGACGCCAGCCCTTTACCGTCTACGGCCTGATGCGCACCGCGGAATCGCATTCGCCGCTTGCCGCGCCCGCCGTGGCGGCCTCACTGATCGCCTTTGTCGTGGTCTATTTCTTCGCCTTCGGGGCGGGGATCTATTACCTGCTGCGGCTGATGGCAAAGCCGCCGCAGCCCGGCGAAACCCAGCCGCCCAGCCGACCGCAGCGCGCCGCCGGCATCACGCCCGCCGCGGTCGGCGCCGGCACGGAGCATTGACATGGAAAGCATCGATCTGACCGTCGTCTGGGCGCTGATCATCGGCTTCGCGGTCTTTGCCTATGTGGTGATGGACGGGTTCGACCTGGGTATCGGCATCCTGTTCCCGACGCTGAAGGTCGGCGAGGAACGCGACCAGGCGATGAACTCGATCGCACCTGTCTGGGACGGCAACGAGACATGGCTGGTGCTGGGCGGCGGCGGGCTGTTCGCGGCCTTTCCGCTGGCCTATGCGATCATCCTGCCGGCCACCTATCCGCTGATGATCGCCATGCTGCTGGGCCTGATCTTTCGCGGCGTCGCCTTCGAGTTCCGCTGGCGCGACCCGCGCCACCGCGCCTTCTGGGACCTGGCCTTCACGGGTGGTTCGGTCGTGGCGGCGCTGTCGCAGGGCATCGCGCTCGGCGCCATCCTCCAGGGCATCCGGGTCGAGAACGGGGCCTATGCCGGGGGCTGGCTTGACTGGCTCAGCCCGTTCAGCCTGCTGACCGGGATCGCGCTGCTGACGGGCTATGCGGCGCTTGGCGCGGCCTGGCTCAACTGGAAGACCGAAGGCGGCGCGCAGAGCCACGCCCGCCGCATGGTGCATCTGCTTGCGCCCGCCATGATCGCCATGCTGATCGCGGTCAGCGCCGCGACGCCCTTTCTCAACTACGACTATTGGCGGCGCTGGTTCGACTTTCCAGGGGTGCTGCTGACGGCGCAGGTGCCGCTTCTGGTTGCGATCTGCGCCTTGGTGCTGTTCCGCAGCCTGATCGCCGGCGCCGAGCGGCTGCCCTTCCTGATGCTTCTCGCCCTGTTCCTGTTGTGCTTCATCGGGCTGGGCATCAGCATCTTTCCCTATGTCGTGCCCCGCTCGGTGACGATCTGGGATGCGGCGGCACCGCTGCGCAGCCAGTCCTTCATGCTGGCAGGCGCGATGTTCATCATCCCGATCATCCTGATCTACACGGGATGGGCCTATTGGGTGTTCCGCGGCAAGGTCGGAACACACGGCTATCATTGATGGCGGGCGAGGCACCCCTGTGGAAGCGGCTGGCCTGGATGGCCGCGATCTGGACCGCCAGCGTTCTGGCCCTCGGCCTTGTGGCCATGGCCATCCGATGGGTGCTCGCGCCGTAAGCTCCCGCACCGACACCCGGCAAGAAACCGACACGACTCGCTGAACCAACGAGGAGGAACCAATGGCGACCGAAATGTGCCAGATCTGCGGCATCCGCCCCGCAGCCTATCATGTGACCGTCATGCAGGACGGCGAACGCAAGCAGATGGATATCTGCGAATACGACTATGCCCGGCTGACCCGGCAGCAAAGGCGCGCCTCGCCGCTGGAATCGCTGTTCGGCGGCGATCCCTTCGACGGCTTCTTCGATCGCGCCCGCGGCCTGATGGGCGACGCCAATGCCCCCGCCGGCCGGGCCGCCATGACCGATGCGCCCAGCGAGCGGCAATATGTGGACAGCTTCAGCGAGCAGACCAAGGCCATGCTGCAAAAGGCCGCCGAGCGCACGCAGGAAAGCGGCCGCCGCGACATCGATACCGAGCAGTTGCTCTATGTCCTGCCCGACAGCGAGGCGGTGCAGGCGATCCTGAAGCAGTTCAAGGTCAGCCCCGCCGACCTGCGGGCCGAGATCGACAAGCGTGCCCCCGAGCTGCCCGGCGCGGGACCCGAGGGCAGGGACAAGGATGAGGTCGGCGTCTCGCCTCGCGTGAAAAGCGCGCTGAACCGCGCCTATACGGCCGCGCGCGAACTGGGGCACAGCTATGTCGGTCCCGAGCATCTGCTGATCGGGCTGTCCGAGGTGCCGGACAGCCATGCCGGCACGCTGCTCAGGAAATACGGCATGACCCCGCAGGCGATCCGCCAACAGGTGGTCAAGGTGGTCGGCAAGGGTGCCGAGGACGGCCGGGTCGAAACGCCCACGAACACGCCGAACCTGGACAAGTTCAGCCGCGACCTGACCAAGCACGCGCGCGAGGGCAAGCTGGACCCGGTGATCGGCCGCGCGCAGGAGATCGAGACCACGATCGAGATCCTCGCCCGGCGCAAGAAGAACAACCCGGTGCTGATCGGCGAGCCCGGCGTCGGCAAGACCGCCATCATCGAGGGCCTTGCGCAGCGCATCGTCAACGGCGAGGTGCCCGAGGTCCTGCGCGACAAGCGGCTGATCGAGCTGAACATCAACTCGATGGTCGCGGGCTCCAAGTATCGGGGCGAGTTCGAGGAACGCGTCAAGCAGTTGATGGACGAGATCACCGCCCGGAAGGACGAGCTGGTGCTGTTCATCGACGAGGTCCACACCATCGTCGGCGCGGGGCAGGGCGGGGGCGAGGGCGGGCTGGACATCGCCAACACCTTCAAGCCTGCCATGGCGCGCGGCGAAATGAATCTGATCGGCGCCACCACCTTGGCCGAATACCAGAAGTACATCGAAAAGGACGCCGCGCTGGAGCACCGCTTCCAGCCGGTGCTGGTGCCCGAGCCGAGCGTCGATCAGACCATCAACATCCTGCGCGGCCTGCGCGACAGCATGGAGGCGCATCACAAGGTCACCATCCTTGACGAGGCGCTGGTGGCGGCGGCGGAACTGTCGGATCGCTACATCTCGGGGCGGTTCCTGCCCGACAAGGCCATCGACCTGATCGACCAGGCGGCGGCGCGGGTGCATCTGTCCACCACCTCGCGCCCCGCCGACCTGCAAGAGGCCGAGGCCGAGATCGCGGGCTTGAGACGCGAACAGGCCTATGCCACCTCGCGCAAGAATTTCGACAAGGCCAAGGAATTCGAAGCCCGGATCGGCGAGCGCGAGAAGGACCTGGAGGAAAGGACCGATGCCTGGAAGGCCAGGGTCGGCTCGTCCAGCGCCGAGGTGCAGGTGGGCGACATCGCCGACATCGTCTCGAAGCTGACCGGAATCCCGGTGAACGAGCTGACGCAGGAGGAAAAGGAAAAGCTGTTGCAGATGGAGGAGCGGCTGCATCAGCGCGTCATCGGCCAGGACCGCGCCATCGAGGCGGTCTCGGACGCCGTGCGCCTGGCAAGGGCCGGGCTGCGGCAAGGCAGCCGCCCCATCGCCACCTTTCTGTTCCTGGGGCCTACCGGCGTCGGCAAGACCGAGCTTGCCAAGGCGCTGGCCGAGGTGATCTTCGGCGACGAGGATGCCGTGATCCGCATCGACATGTCCGAATACATGGAGCGCCACGCCGTCGCCCGGCTGATCGGCGCGCCGCCCGGCTATGTCGGCTATGACGAGGGCGGGCAGCTGACCGAGCGGGTGCGGCGCAAGCCCTATTCGGTGATCCTGCTCGATGAGATCGAAAAGGCCCATGCCGATGTCTACAACGTGCTGTTGCAGGTCTTCGACGACGGCCGGCTGACCGACGGCAAGGGCCGGGTGGTCGATTTCAAGAACACGCTGATCATCGCCACCTCGAACCTTGGCTCGCAGGTGATCATGTCGGGCGGGGGCGAGATCACGGCGGCGGTCAGGGAGGGCGTCCAGGAGGTGCTGCGCCAGCATTTCCGGCCCGAATTCCTGAACAGGATCGACGAGATCATCATCTTCGACAGCCTCAAGAAGAACGAGATCGGCAATATCGTGCAACTGCAGCTCGACGGCATCCGGCAGACGGCGCTGGAGAAGGACATCGCCCTGCGTTTCGACGACAGCGTGGTGAACCATCTGGCCGAAGAGGGCTACCAGCCCGAATTCGGCGCGCGGGAATTGCGCAGGCTGATCCGGCGCGAGATCGAGGCGCCGCTGGCCAAGGAGATGCTGGCCGGGAAGATGGGCGAGGGGGATACGGTGACCGCCAACTGGAGCGACGGGGACGGCATCGGATTTGCGGTCGGGAAAGCGGCGGAGGACAAGCCCGCCGCGGCCGCAACCACCGCCCCCGCCGGCCCGACGACGCTGGACGCCGCCACGGCGACCGATGTGGTCGAGGACGAGGAGCGCAAGTTGCAGGGCGGCGCCGGGCAGGCTGCCGAGGCGACGAAGCTGATCGAGGACAAAGAGGCGGCAGGCGACAAACCCGCCTCCTGATTCGCTTGTCACGGAAATACCCCGGCGCCCCGGTGCCCCGGTGCCGGGCCAAGGCAACAGGAGCATGCATGGCCGACGACATCCGGTTCGCCGTCAAGGTCTTCGCGGCCTTGTTCGCGATCATGAACCCGATTGCGAATGTCCCGATCTTCCTGCCCCTGACCGAAGGCGGCAGCGACGCCCAACGGCATCGCACCGCCGTCGTGGCGATCATCGCGGTCGGCATCGGCTGCGTGGTCTCGGCGCTGGCCGGGGGTGCGGTGCTGTCGGCCTTCGGCCTGACGGTGGATGATTTCCGCCTTGCGGGCGGGCTGATGGTGCTGCTGATCGCGCTGTCGATGCTGAACGGGTCCGCCAGCGCGCAGCACAAGCCCGCGGATCACGAGATCGACGGGACCGCTCCTTCGGTCGCGATCTATCCGCTTGCGGTCCCGCTGCTGGTCGGACCCGGCACCATCGCCACGCTGATCGTCTTTGGCCATGCCGCGATCTCGCAGGGGCTCGAGATCGGGCTGGCGCTTGGCCTTGGCGGTTTCCTGGTGGTTCTGGCGGCGGCGCTTCTGACGGCGCCGTGGCTCGGCCATCATCTTTCCGCACAGGCGACGGCCGTCACCCGCCGGCTGATGGGCATGCTTCTGGCCGCCATCGCCGTCGAGATGATGACGACCAGTATCAGGGCCTTGTTCCTGTCGGGGCGATAGCGGATGCTTTCGCAAGCCGCCCGGACAGGCTTTACCGGACCCGTGCCAGCAAGGGAATGCCAATGACTCCGATCGCCAGCCAGCCCGCCGACGGGTCCCTGACCGCCAACGCCATCTTCCTGACCCTGTCGCTGCATGGGGAGGATGCCGCGCTGGACGGCTTTCGGGACCTCTGCGCCGACTTGCCCTCGCTGGTCAGGGCGGTGGGGTTTCGCAGCGCCGCCGCCGGCCTGTCCTGCGTCATCGGCATCGGTTCTGCCCTGTGGGAGCGTCTGGACATGGGCGCTCGGCCGCAGGGCCTGCATCCGTTCCGCGAGTTGGCGGGCGTCCACCACGCCCCCGCCACGCCCGGCGACATCCTCTTTCACATCCGTGCCGAGCGGCCGGATTTCTGCTTCGAACTGGCCAGCCAGATCCTGCGCCGCCTGGGCCCGGTCTCTTCCGTCGAGGACGAGACGCAGGGTTTCAAGTTCTTCGACAACCGCGACCTGCTGGGCTTTGTCGACGGCACCGAGAACCCGAACGGCGCCGACCGGACGGCGGCGGTGCTGATCGGTCCCGAGGATGCGGCCTTCGCCGGGGGCAGCTACGTGATCGTGCAGAAATACCTGCACGACCTTGCCAGATGGGAGGCGATGACGGTCGAGGCGCAGGAGCGGGTGATCGGCCGCCGCAAGCTGTCGGATATCGAGTTCCCGGAGGCCGAGAAGGCCAGTTTCGCCCATAACGTGCTGACCAACATCAACGACGACCGGGGCAACCAGTTGCAGATCCTGCGCGACAACATGCCCTTCGGCAGCCCGGCACGAGGGGAGTTCGGCACCTATTTCATCGGCTACGCCCGCGAGCCGGGGCGGATCGAGACGATGCTGGAGAACATGTTCGTCGGTCTGCCGCCCGGAAACTACGATCGCCTCCTCGATGTCTCGACCGCGGTGACGGGGGGCCTGTTCTTCGTGCCCGGTGCCGATGTGCTGGATGCGATCGGCGCGGGCCGGCCCGTGCAGCAACCGGCAGCAAAACCGGAACCCGCCGTGCGGACGGATGGCTCGCTCGGCCTTGGATCCTTGAAACAGGGGAACTGACATGGACAATCTTCATCGCAAACTGGCGCCGATCAGCGATGCGGCCTGGGCCCAGATCGAGGACGAGGCGGCGCGGACGCTGAAACGCTATCTCGGCGCGCGGCGGGTGGTGGATGTGCACGGCCCGGAAGGGTTCGGCCTGTCGGCGGTGGGCACCGGCCATCTGCGTCCCGCCACGGCGCTGGCCGAGGGCGTCGAAAGCCACCGGCGCGAGGTGAACCCGCTGCTGGAATTGCGCGTGCCCTTTACCCTGACCCGCGCCGCCATCGACGACGTGGCGCGCGGCTCGAACGACAGCGACTGGCAGCCGCTGAAGGACGCAGCGCGCAAGATCGCGCTGGCCGAGGACCGGCTGGTCTTTCTGGGCCATGGCGATGCGGGCATCAGGGGCATCCTGCCGGAAACCAGCAACCCCATCGTCGCGCTGCCCGCAAATGTCGCCGACTATCCCGAGGCGGTGGCCTCGGCGGTCAGCGAGTTGCGGCTGGCAGGGGTCAACGGACCCTATGCGCTGATCCTGGGAACGACGGCCTTCACCGCCGCCAATGGCGGCGCCGAGGACGGCTATCCGGTGCTGAAGCATCTGGAGCGGCTGGTCGATGTGCCGGTGGTCTGGAGCCAGGCGCTGGAGGGCGGGGCCGTCGTCACCACCCGCGGCGGCGATTTCGACCTGTGGCTGGGGCAGGACATCTCGATCGGCTATCTGTCGCACGACGCTGCATCCGTCACGCTTTACCTGCAGGAATCCCTGACCTTCCAGATGCAGACATCCGAAGCCGTGGTGGCGCTGAAGGCCTGACCACCGATGACGCCACGCTCGCAGCCCAACCTGCGCGATATCCTGCTTACCCTCAACGGTTCGATCATTCCGGTGATCCTGGGCCGCCTGACGGTGATCGGGGTGGTCTGCATCGCGGCCATCCTGGCGGCGCGGATGCATCCCGGCATCTTTGCCCGGATCAGCGCCATCCCCTTTACCCTGATCGGCATCGCGCTTTCGGTGTTCATGAGCTTTCGCAACAGCACCTGCTATGCGCGCTGGTGGGAGGGGCGCCAGCTTTGGGGGCAGGTGATCGTCGCTTGCCGTGGCATCGCGCGGGCCAGCGCCGGACTGGAATCCCAGACCCGCATGCGGCTGTTGCGGTCGCTTTGCGCCTTTGCGGGCGGGCTCTCCGCACGGTTGCGCCATCAGGACGAGATCGCTGCGATCGCCCGCTGGATACCGGCCGAGGATATTCGCGGATGCCGCAATCCCTCGGATCGCGTCTTGCGGATTGCCGGCGAAGAGCTCATCGCGGCGGTCGAGCACGGTCGGCTGGGCGACATCCGCTGGTCGGTGCTGGAGGGATATCTGGACCAGCTCTCGGCGGCGCAGGCGGCCTGCGAGCGGATCGCCTCGACCCCGGTGCCCTTCGCCTATTCCCTGCTTTTGCACCGCACCGCGCTGGTTTTCTGCCTGCTGCTGCCCTTTGCATTGGCGGGAGCACTGGGCTGGTGGACGCTCCTCCCCGTGCTTCTGGTGGCCTATACCTTCTTTGGCCTCGATGCCCTGAGCCATCAGCTGGAGGATCCCTTCGGCGGTTCGCCGAACGCCCTCCCGCTGGATGTCATGCGCCAGAACATCGAACGCGAGATGATGGATGCATTATCCGGCCCAAGGCCGCCCACCGTGCCGGAAGCCGTCGACGGCCGGTAGATCCGCCGCGGCCGCATGATGCCGACCGGCCATGCCGGAACCGGGGGGGGGGGGCGGATCAAGCCTTGCCGTGTTCCATCGCCGCCCGGTTCCTTGGCCCGGAAAAATTATCCGACGCGCCCCACCCACGGCGCTGCAAATTGGTCGGGGTCTGCCCGATTTGCGGGAAATTGTCGGACGAACTGCCTGAAGTTTCGCCAGTTCATGCCGCCCCATGATGGTCGGGGGCGCAGGAATTGGCGGCGTGCCGCCGATGTCCTCTAGTTCCCCTGAACCCGACGGCAACGACACAAGGGAAGACAGGGATGAACAGGATTATCAGCGCAGCCGCCGCTCTGGCGATTTCGACCGGGCTTGCGGGCATCGCTTGGGCGCAGGAAGGCGAGCCGATCAAGATCGGCGTGCTGCACTCGCTCTCGGGCACCATGGCGATTTCGGAAACCACGCTGAAGGACACCGTCCTGATGATGGTCGAGCGCCAGAACGCCAAGGGCGGGCTGCTGGGCCGCCCGCTGGAGGCCGTGGTGGTCGATCCGGCCTCGGACTGGCCGCTCTTCGCCGAAAAGGCGCGCGAACTGCTGACCGTCAGCGATGTGGACGTGATCTTCGGCGCGTGGACCTCGGTTTCCCGCAAGTCCGTGCTGCCGGTCCTGGAGGAGCTGAACGGGCTGATGTTCTATCCCGTTCAATACGAAGGCGAGGAAAGCTCGAAGAACGTCATCTATACCGGCGCCGCCCCGAACCAGCAGGCGATCCCGGCGGTCGATTACATGACGGAGGAACTGGGCGTCGAGAAATGGGCGCTTCTGGGCACCGATTACGTCTATCCGCGCACCACGAACAACATCCTCGACGCCTATCTGAAGGACAAGGGCGTCGCCGCAGGGGACATCTTCGTCAACTACACCCCCTTCGGGCATTCGGACTGGTCCAAGATCGTCGCGGACGTGGTGGCGCTTGGCGCGGACGGCAAGAAGGTCGGCGTCGTCTCGACCATCAACGGCGATGCCAATGTCGGCTTCTACAAGGAACTGGCGGCGGCGGGCGTCTCGGCCGAGGACATTCCGGTCATCGCCTTCTCGGTCGGCGAGGAAGAGCTTTCCGGACTGGATACCGCGAACCTCGTCGGGCATCTGGCCGCCTGGAACTATTTCCAATCCGCCGACACGCCCGAAAACGCCGCCTTCATCGAGGAATGGCACAAGTTCATCGGCGACGACAAGCGCGTGACCAACGACCCGATGGAGGCGACGATGATCGGCTTCAGCGCCTGGGTCGCGGCGGTCGAAAAGGCGGGCACCACCGATGTCGACCCGGTGCTTGACGCCATCGTGGGGATCGAGGTGCCGAACCTGACCGGCGGCACCGCGACGGTTCTGCCGAACCACCACCTGACCAAGCCGGTGCTGATCGGCGAGATCCGCGCCGACGGCCAGTTCGACATCGTCAGCCAGACCGAGCCGGTGCCGGGCGACGCCTGGACCGACTATCTGCCCGAATCCGCCGTGCTGGACGCCGACTGGCCGGGCAAGCAATGCGGCATGTTCAACACGCAGACCAACAGCTGCGTGCAGGTCCAGTCGAACTACTGACCGGCTTTCGGGGGCGGTGCAGCCGCCCTCTTTCGCCTCAAGACGGAAATGCCCATGACCTGCCGCCTGATCGCCTTGCTGCTGAACCTGTTCCTGGCCTTGCCCGCCGCCGCCAATCCGGCGCTGGAAGCGGTCATCGCCGACAACCTGGACCAGATCGAGCGCCCCTCGCGCCGCACGGTCGAGCCGGTGGTGGCCCGGATCGCCGCCACCGGACCCGAGGGGATGGCGCTGCTGTCGGCATGGGCGGGCCGCTCGCTTGGCCTGGCCGACGGGCGGCTGGTGATCGTCACGGGCGACGGCGCCACGGACGCGGTGACCGGGCAGGCCGTCACGGGCGCGGACCCGAAGATGCTGCGCCCCAATGCCGGGGTGCGCGGCGTGATCGAATCGGCGCTGGTCGCGGGCGAGATTGCCAGCCCCGACCGGGCGCGCCGCGCCGCCGCGCTGGCCAGCATCGCCCGCGACGGCACCGCCGAGCATCTGGCCGCCCTGCGCGCCGCCGCGCCCGAGCCGGACCCCGCTCTGGCCGCCCGCCGCGCCCGGATCGAAAAGCTGCTGACCATCCGCTTCGACGCCGACCCCGCCGCGCGGGTGACCGCCATTCAGGACATGGCGGGCGATGTCGGCCTTGATTTCCGCGCCGCGCTGAACCCTTTGCTCGCGACCCGGCGCGTGGCCTCGGCCGATGAGCCGCAGGGCGCCAACATCGCCCGTGAGTTGCGCGTGGGGTCGGACGATTTCCCGCGCGAGGCCGCCATCGCCCTGCTGACGGCGCAGGGGCTGGTCCAGCCGCGCCTGACTGCTGCCGACCAGCGCAATGCACTGGCCGCGCATATCGTCGATGGCAGGGTAGGCGGCGTTTCCGTCGCCGAACTGTCCGACCCGCAAGCCCGCGACCGCGCCTATGAGGCGCTGGAGGGGGCGGGAACCGTCCCGCCCGCCGCCACCGAGGCCGAGACCGAGGCGGCGCTGGCAGGCATCCGCTTCTTCGATGTCTATGCAGAGCCTGAGGCGGCCGTGACCGACGCCGCCCGCGCCGCGCAAAGGGGTGCGGAATGGCGGCTGGGGGCGATGAAGGGGATCGACCTTGGGCTGGACGCGCTGTCTCTTGCCTCGATCTACTTCCTGGCCGCAATCGGGCTGGCGATCACCTTCGGGGTGATGCGCGTCATCAACATGGCGCATGGCGAATTCATCATGATGGGCGCCTATACCGGCTATGTCGCGCAGACCTTGATCGCGGATCGCACCCTGTCGCTGGTGGCGGCGCTGCCGCTGGCCTTCGCGGTGACCTTTGCCGCAGGCGTGGTGCTTTACCGGCTGGTGATCCGGCACCTGGCGCATCGGCCGCTGGAGACGCTGCTTGCGACCTTCGGCGTCTCGATCGCGCTGCAGCAGCTTGCCAAGAACATCTTCGGCACGCAGGCCCGGCCGCTGACCGCACCCGCATGGCTGGAAGGCGCGATCACGGTGAACGACGTGGTCTCGATCTCGACCATCCGGGTGGCGATCTTCGTGCTGGCGCTGCTGTTCCTGGGCCTGTTCCTGTTCATCATGAAGCGCACGAGGCTGGGACTGGAGGTCCGCGCGGTGACGCAGAACCCCGGCATGGCCGCCAGCATGGGGATCAACCCGGACCGCATCGCCATGATGACCTTTGGCCTCGGCTCGGGCATCGCGGGGATCGCGGGCGTCGCCATCGGCCTTTTCGCCCAGGTCACCTCGGAACTGGGCCAGCAATACATCGTGCAAAGCTTCATGACGGTTGTGGTCGGCGGCGTCGGCAACATCTGGGGCACGCTGGCGGGCGCCGGGCTGATCGGGGTGCTGTCCAAGGTGATCGAATCCTTCAATCCCTCGAACACGCTGGCGGCGCAGACCTTCATGATCCTGTTCATCGTGATCTTCATCCAATTCCGGCCGCGCGGCATCATCCCGCAGCGCGGCCGTGCGGCGGAGGCGTGACATGACCCGGCAACCCTTCATCCTGCGCAATCCCTCGGTCCTGGTCGTCCTGGCATTGCTGGCCGCCTTTACCCTTGCCGTCACGCTGATGAGCACGGCCTACGGGTCGGGCGCCCTTCCGACCTCGACCGTCAAGGTGCTGGGCAAGACGCTGTGCCTGGCGCTGGCCGCCGTGGCGATGGATCTGGTCTGGGGCTATCTGGGCATCCTGTCCCTGGGGCAGATGGCCTTCTTCGCCCTGGGCGGCTACATGATCGGGCAATGGCTGATGTATGCCCGGACCGAGGCCATCGTCGCCGCCTCGCTTTCCGGCAACCCGATCCCGCCCACCGTGCAGGAGTTGCGCGAGGCCGTGGCCAACCAGATCTTCGGCGTCGTCGGCTCGGCGGACCTGCCGCTGGTCTGGACCCTGGCCCATTCGCTGACGGCGCAACTGGTCCTGGTGGTCGCGGTGCCGGGGCTGCTGGCGCTTGTCTTCGGCTGGCTCGCGTTCCGGTCGCGGGTCAACGGCGTCTACCTGTCGATCCTGACGCAGGCGATGACGCTGGCGCTGGCGCTGTGGCTGTTCCAGAACGACAGCGGCTTTCGCGGCAATAACGGGCTGTCGGGATTGCAGAACATCCCCGGCCTGGACGGGGTGGGGCAGGCGCGGCTGTCGGTCTGGTTCCTCTGGGCCTCGGCCGCCGCCCTGGCGCTGTTCTACGTCCTGGCCGCATGGGTGGTCGGCGGCAAGTTCGGCAGCGTCATCCGCGCCATCCGCGACGACGAGACCCGCGTGCGCTTCCTGGGCTATCCGGTCGAGGGCTTCAAGCTGGCGGTCTTTACCCTGGCCGCGATGATCACCGCGATTGCGGGCGCGCTCTATTACCCGCAGGCGGGCATCATCAACCCGGCGGAACTGATGCCCATCGCCTCGATCTACCTGGCGGTCTGGGTCGCCATCGGCGGGCGCGGGCGGCTTTACGGCGCGATGATCGGCGCCATCGTGGTCTCGCTGCTGTCCAGCTGGTTCACCGGCGGGCGGGCGCCCGACCTGAACCTGCCGGGCTATGCGGTCAAATGGGTGGACTGGTGGCAGGTGGCGCTTGGCCTGTCCTTCGTGCTGGTGACGCTGTTCGCCCCCAAGGGCATCGCGGGCATCTTCGACCGGTTGGCGGGCATCCTGCCGCCGCGCCGCCATGGCCGCGACCTTGGCCCCGACCAGGGCGCATTGCAGGAACAGGAGGCCAAGGCATGACCGCGCTTCTTGAAGTGGACGGGATCTCGGTCAGCTTCGACGGGTTCCGGGCGATCAACAACCTGTCCTTCAGCATCGGAGCGGCGGAACTGCGCGCGGTGATCGGCCCCAACGGCGCGGGCAAGACCACCTTCATGGATATCGTGACCGGCAAGACCCGGCCCGATTCCGGCGATGTGAAGTTCGGCGAAAGTTCGAAATCGCTGCTGAGGATGAACGAGGCGCAGATCGCCCGCGCCGGCATCGGCCGCAAGTTCCAGCGTCCCACCGTCTTCGAGGACCAAAGCGTCGCCGCCAACCTGACCATGGCGCTGAAGGCCAGCCGCGGCCCCTTTGCGGTGCTGTTCTGGAAACCCTCGGCGGCGTCGGCCGCGCGGGTGGCGGAACTGGCGGCCGAGGTCGGTCTGGCCGAGCACACCCACCGCAAGGCGGGCGAGTTGAGCCACGGCCAGAAACAATGGCTGGAGATCGGCATGCTGCTGGCCTCGGCCCCGCGCCTGCTGCTGGTCGACGAACCCGCGGCCGGCATGACGCTGGCGGAACGCGAGCAGACCACGGCGCTGCTGGTCCGGCTGGCGCAGACGCGCGCCGTGGTGGTGGTCGAACACGACATGGACTTCGTGCGCCGTCTGGATTGCAAGGTGACGGTGCTGCATCAGGGATCGGTGCTGGCCGAGGGCAGCCTGGACCATGTGACCCGCAATCCCGACGTGATCGAAGTCTATCTGGGGCGCTGAGACATGCTGGAAGCCAGAAACCTGACCCTTCACCATGGCGGCAGCCAGATCCTTCACGGCATCGACATCGACGCCCGGCCCGGTCGCGTGACCTGCGTGATGGGCAACAACGGCGTGGGCAAGACCTCGCTGCTGAGCTTGCTGGCCGGGCGGCATCCCCGCTCGGGCGGCACGATCCGCCTTGACGGGCGCGAACTGGGCCGGGTGACGGCCCAGCAGATGGCGCGGATGGGCGTGGGCTATGTGCCGCAGGGCAGGGCGATCTTTCCCATGCTGACCGTGCGCGAGAACATGGAAACCGGATTCGCCTGCCTGCCCCGCAACCAGCGCAGCATCCCGGACGAGATCTTCGACAGCTTTCCCGTGCTGGCCGAGATGGCGCATCGGCGGGGCGGCGACCTTTCGGGTGGCCAGCAGCAACAGCTTGCCATCGCCCGCGCCCTGATCACCAGGCCGCGCGTCCTGCTGCTGGACGAACCGACCGAGGGCATCCAGCCCAACATCATCGCCCAGATCGGCCGGGTCGTCGCCACGCTTCGCGAGCGGGGCGACATGGCCATCGTGCTGGTCGAGCAATATTTCGACTTCGCCTGGGATCTGGGCGACGACTTCCTGGTGCTGGAGCGGGGCAGGGCGGTGGCGCATGGATCGAAAGCCGATCTGCGACGCGAGGACCTGCACGCGCGCCTTGCGGGCCACGCCGCGGCATGAGGGATTTCCTTGCTCTTGGCCGGGAAAGAGAAACAGCCGGTCACAAGGGCTTTCGCTGCGGCACGCCCTGACGGCGCGTCCGCACCAACAGATCGCGGACGGAAGCACTGCCGGGTTGGATCTTCTGTTTCAGGTGGGAGCAACGATGCCCGGGGTCCGGGGTCCGGCCGAATGGGTGCGGATCGGCAGGTGTTGCGAGGCTGCGGTCCAGAGCGAAGCCGGCCAACAGATCCGCCCATTGCTGGACTGGTCGCGCAACCTGACACGATGGCGATCCGCTAAGATCTTCAGAATCCGCGGTTATCCTGGCGGCCGGGGCATCTTACAGTTGAATAATACCGATAACCGGGATTATGTAATATATCGAACATCAACCGCCAACCAATCATCCCACCCGGGCGCAAGCACTTCCTTTCCTCTGTCCCACAGCATAGTCTGCGAAACGAATCCACCGCAATTTCCGCAGCCACCACCCGCAAGACCAAGCGGCAATCACGAGCAAGGAGATTTCATGGCCGTTCGTCCTCCGGTTTGCGATTTCGGCGCCAAGGCGCCGGACTTCACATTGCCAGATCCCGATGGGCGCATGTTCTCGTTCAGCGACATCGCCGGGCCGAGCGGCACGCTGGTCATGTTCATCTGCAACCATTGCCCCTATGTGCAGGCCGTCATCGACCGCATCCGGCGCGACGCCGCCGAATTGCAGGGGCTGGGCGTGGGCGTCGTGGCGATCTCGGCCAACGACGTCGCCGAATATCCGCAGGACGCGCCCGAACAGATGAAGCTCGAGGCCGAAAGGCACGGCTTCACCTTTCCCTATCTCTACGACGAAAGCCAGGATGCCGCGCGCGCCTATGGCGCCGAATGCACGCCGGATTTCTTCGGCTACAATGCCGCGGGCGAATTGCAGTATCGCGGCCGGCTGGACGCCTCGGGCCGCAATCCGGCGCCGCCGGACGCCCGGCGCGAACTGTTCGAGGCCATGGCGCAGATCGCCCAGACCGGGCAGGGTCCGCGCGAACAGGTGGCCTCGATGGGCTGCTCGATCAAATGGAAGGCGTGAATGAACATCTGCTTTGCCCCCTGCCCCGTGGTTTTCGATCTTGACGGCACGCTGATCGACAGCGTGCCCGACATCCATGCCTGCGTGAACGCGGTCTTGCGCCTGCACGGCGTGGCTCCGCTGACGCTCGATCAGGTGCGCGGCTTCGTCGGCGGCGGCGTCGATCTGCTGTGGCGGCGGGTGATCGGCACGACCGGGCTGCCGGCCGAGGCGCATCGCGACCTGGTCGCCTCGTTCATGACCCGCTATCACGACGCCACCGGCCTGACCCGGCTTTATCCCAATGTCACCGAGGCGTTGGGGATACTGGCCGACCGCGGCTATCCGCTGGGGCTCTGCACCAACAAGCCGCTGGGGCCGACGCGGGCGATCCTGGACCATTTCGGCATCGCGCACCTGTTCGGCATGGTGATCGGCGGCGATTCCCTGCCCCAGCGCAAGCCCGATCCGGCGCCGCTGCGCGCGGCCTTCGCCGGGCTGGGCGCCGATCCCCTGAAGCCGCGCGGGGTCTATGTCGGCGACAGCGAATTCGACGAGGAATGCGCCAGCAATACCGGCGTGCCCTTCCTGCTGTTCACCCACGGCTATCGCAAGACTCCGGTCGAGCAGATGGCGCATCATGGCACGTTCGACGATTTCGCCCACCTGCCCCTGCTGGTCGAGGAGACTTCGGCCGTCGGCTAGCTCCGTCCGGGCGCGGCAACGCTTGACAGCCAGGCGAAACGGAACGATCCGTCGCCCCATGCCGCCATCCCGGCGCGACCCGAAGTCCAAGGAGTTCCGCATGGACCTGCGACAACTGACCCCCGATCTGGCCGTTGCGGCCCAGATCCGTCCCGAGGATCTGCCGGCACTGGCCGAGGCTGGCTTTCGCGTGCTGATCAACAACCGCCCCGACGAGGAGGTCGGCCCGGACGAGGATCACGAGGCCATGCGCGCGGCGGCCGAGGCGGCGGGACTGGAATACCACTTCAACCCCTTCACCCCGGGCCAGATCACGCCGCAGATGATCACCGCCCAGGCCGAGGCGCTGGCCTCGCCCGGCCCCAAGCTGGCCTATTGTCGTTCGGGCAATCGCTCGACCGTGCTTTGGGCGCTGGCGCGCGCCGGGCAAGAGCCGGTCGAGGAGTTGCTCCAGACCGCGGCGCGGGCCGGCTACGACCTTGCGGGGGTGCGGCCGCTGCTCGAATCGCTGGCCCGGCAGGACGGCTGACCGGCGCCGGGCCGGAACCTTGGCGGCCCTGGCGGGTTTTCCATGCGCCAGACCGCGACCGGACGGATTTCCCGCTTCGGCAGGCCCAGGGGAGGAATTGCCATGAACTCGATCATCTATCTTGTCGGCCTTGTCGTCGTGGTGCTGTTCATCCTGGGCCTTCTGGGCCTGCGCTGACGTCATTTGCGATTGACGCTGGCCTTTCGCGCCCCTCTGCGTTACCGGAGGCGCAAATTCTGAAAAAGGCCCCATATGGACATCCGCAATATCGCGATCATCGCCCACGTCGACCATGGCAAGACCACGCTGGTCGACCAGCTATTGAAGCAGTCGGGCAGTTTCCGCGAAAACCAGGCCGTGGCCGAGCGCGTGATGGACAGCAACGACATCGAGCGCGAGCGCGGCATCACCATCCTGGCCAAGGCGACCTCGGTCGAGTGGAAGGGCACCCGCATCAACATCGTGGACACCCCCGGCCACGCCGATTTCGGCGGCGAGGTCGAGCGCATCCTGAGCATGGTGGACGGAGTCTGCCTGCTGGTCGATGCGGCGGAAGGTCCCATGCCGCAGACCAAGTTCGTGACCTCCAAGGCGCTGGCCCTGGGGCTGCGGCCCATCGTGGTCCTGAACAAGGTCGACAAGCCCGCCGCCGACCCGGACAAGGCGCTGGACGAGGTGTTCGACCTGTTCGCGAACCTGGGGGCCAGCGACGAACAGCTTGATTTCCCGCATCTTTACGCCTCGGGCATCGGCGGCTGGGCCGACGAGACGCTGGAGGGACCGCGCAAGGACATGTCGGCGCTTTTCGACCTGGTGCTGCGCCATGTCGAGGCGCCCCGGCAGATCTCGCGCCAGGACGAACCCTTCCAGATGCTGGCGACCACGCTGGGCGCCGACCCCTTCATCGGCCGCATCCTGACCGGCCGGGTCGAGGCCGGCCGCGCCAAGGCCGGCGACACGATCAAGGCGCTGTCGCGCGACGGCGAGCGCATCGAGCAGTTCCGCGTCTCGAAGGTTCTGGCCTTCCGCGGCCTGACCCAGCAGCCGATCGACGAAGCGGTGGCGGGTGATATCGTCACCATCGCCGGCATGTCCAAGGCCACGGTGGCCGACACGCTCTGCGCGCTCGAGGTCGAGACCGCCCTGCCCGCCCAGCCCATCGACCCGCCGACGATCAGCGTCACCTTTGGCATCAACGACAGCCCGCTGGCCGGCCGCGACGGCAACAAGGTGCAGTCGCGGGTGATTCGCGAGCGGTTGATGAAAGAGGCCGAGACCAATGTCGCGATCAAGGTCGAGGACACGCCGGGCGGCGACGCCTTCGTCGTCTCGGGCCGCGGCGAATTGCAGATGGGCGTGCTGATCGAGAACATGCGTCGCGAGGGATTCGAGCTGTCGATCTCGCGCCCGCGGGTAATCTTCCGCGATATCGACGGCGTGCGCCACGAGCCGATCGAGGAAGCCATCATCGATGTCGACGACGAATATACCGGCGCGGTGATCGACAAGCTGACCGGGACCCGTAAGGGCGACCTGGTCGAGATGAAGCCCGCCGGCCACGGCAAGACCCGCATCGTCGCCCATGTCCCCTCGCGCGGGTTGATCGGCTACCAGGGCGAGTTCATGACCGACACCCGCGGCAACGGCGTGCTGAACCGCATCTTCCACAGCTGGGCGCCCTACAAGGGCGCGATCCAGGGTCGGCGCCAGGGCGTTCTGATCTCGATGGAGGACGGGGTTTCCGTGGCCTATGCGCTGTGGAACCTGGAAGAGCGCGGCAAGATGTTCATCGGCGCGCAGGAGCAGGTCTACCAGGGCATGATCATCGGCGAGCATTCGCGCGACAACGACCTGGAGGTGAACCCGCTCAAGGGCAAGAAGCTGACCAACGTGCGTGCCTCGGGCACGGACGAGGCGGTGCGCCTGACGCCCCCGGTGCGCATGTCGCTGGAAGAGGCCATCGCCTATATCGACGATGACGAACTGGTCGAGGTGACGCCCAAAAGCATCCGCCTGCGCAAGCGCTATCTGGACCCGCACGAGCGCAAGCGCCAGTCCCGCAGCGAAGGCTGAACTAATTTCAACGCCGATGGATTGCAGACTTTCGCATTGGCGAAACTCTGCTAGGCTTGGGACGAATTGGCTTTGGGAGCGGCTGATGGAAGGCCGGGGAAATATTTATCAGAGCGTGATTTTTGCCGCCCAGAAGCATCTGGAGGAGACTGGGCGGCTTCCCTCTGACCCGGGCGAACTTGCCCGATACGTCGAGGCGAACGAGGATGAGATCAGCAGCATGTTCAGCTCGACCGAAGAGCTGCATGAGGGCTTGGTCTATCACGCCGTCACGCTGCTGAACGATGCGCTGCGCCAGGGCGTGATCGCCGCCAATACCAGCGACCCGATCGAGCAGATGCATTCGATCGCGCACAGCTATCTGGACTGGGCTGAAAGCAACCCGACGCTGTTCCGGTTTCTGGTCGACGGGCTGAACGGCCCGATCCGGCCCGGCGGCACGCTGCACCGCTATGCCAGTTCGATGCGCGACCTCTATCACCGCAAGCTGACCGAGGCGCAGCGGCTCGGCATCCTGTCCGAAGATACCGATATCGACATCTCGACCATGATGCTGCATTGCCTGGTCAAGGGCGGAAACATGATGTTCCTGACCCGCAGCACCGACCCGTGGTTCGACGGCGATACCCGCTCGACCCGCGAACTCGCCGAACGGATCTTCGCCAAGTTCATGGACAACCTGGTCCGGGCCAATACGCCCACGGCCAAGGAAAAGGCCTGAGCGCCGCCCCGCTCAGATCTGGCGTTCGGGCAGGTTCACCACCAGCCCGTCGAGTTCCGGCGTCACCTTGATCTGGCAGGTCAGCCGCGAGCGCACCGGATCGGGCTGCCAGGCGAAATCCAGCATGTCCTCTTCCATCGGGTCTCGGGTCGGCAGCCGGTCCACCCATTCCGGGGCCACATAGACATGGCAGGTCGAGCAGGCGCAGGCGCCGCCGCAATCCGCATCGATGCCGGGCACGCCGTTGTCGCGCGCGCCCTCCATCACGGTCATGCCGGGTTTGACGTCGATTTCGTGGACGGTGCCGTTGTGCTCGATATAAGTGATCTTGGCCATGGGTGCCTTCCTTGCGCTTCCCGTCGCAGATAGGTCATTGCGCCGCGAGAGAAAAGCCCCGGCCAAGCGGCAGTTTCGCGCAGCCCGCCCAAGCCGGCAACGCCCCGCCCTGCGGCGGGACGGCCTAGAAAAGCGATTTCTGGCCCTTGGGCTCGCGCGGCTTGCGGGCGGGCTTGGCCGGTGGCGCGTCGGGACGCGCAGCCATGCGGCCATCCAGGAACTCGATCTCGAAGCGCGGGGTCTGCGCCGCCTCTGCCGCATGGGTCAACAGGCCCGAAGGTCCGTGCACGACGGCAAAGCCCCGACGCAGGGTTTCGCGATAGCCCAGCGTCTGGCGCAATCGGTCGAGCCGTTCCAGCGCATCGCGCCGTGGTGCCAGCAAGCGCCCCCCCGCGGCGGAAAGCCTTGCCGCCAGCCGGTCCAGCGTGCCGCGGTCGCGGACGATCTGGCGCGCGGCATCGGCCAGCATCCGCGCCCGGGCGCGCTCCAGCCGGCTGCCCAGGTCGGTCAGCCGCTCGGACCGGCGCTGGCCCAGCCGCGCGAGGCACAGCGGCAACCGCTGCGCCTGCGCCTGCAGTGCATCGCGCCGGTTGCGCAGCATGGCGCGCAAGGCCGACAGCGACAGCGGCAGCGCGTTCAGCCGGTCGCGGCGGGCGCGCACGAAACCGCGCAGCGCCGGTTCCAGCCGCTCGGCGAACAGGTCGAACCGCTGCCGCGCCGGGGCGGTCAGCGCCTGCGGCCGGCCAAGCGCGCGGCCCAGATCGCTCAGCCGCTGGCGCTGGCGCTGGTTGCGGGTCTGGGCGGCACGCATCATCCGGGCCTGGATCTCGGTCAGGCGTGCGGCGAGTTCGGCGCGCACCGGAACCGCCATCTCGGCGGCGGCGGTGGGCGTGGGCGCGCGGCGATCCGAGGCAAAGTCGATCAGCGTCGTGTCGGTCTCGTGCCCCACGGCCGAGATCAGCGGGATCAGGCTGTCCGCGGCGGCACGGACCACGGCCTCCTCGTTGAAACCCCAGAGATCCTCGAGGCTGCCGCCGCCCCGCGCGACGATGATCAGGTCCGGGCGGGGCAGCGGCCCGTCGGAAGGCAGCGCGTTGAAGCCCCGGATCGCGGCAGTGACCTGCGACGCGCAGCCCTCGCCCTGCACCGCCACCGGCCAGATCAGCACATGCGTCGGAAAACGGTCGCGCAGCCGGTGCAGGATGTCGCGGATCACCGCGCCCGAGGGCGAGGTCACCACGCCGATCACCCGCGGCAGGTAGGGCAGCGGGCGCTTGCGCGATTCGTCGAACAGCCCTTCGGCCGCCAGCGCCTTGCGGCATTTCTCCAGCATCATCATCAGCGCGCCGGCACCGGCGGGCTCGATCTCCTCGACGATCAGCTGGTATTTCGACTGGCCGGGGAACGTGGTCAGCCGGCCGGTGGCGATGACCTCGATCCCCTCCTCGGGGCGGGTGGACAGGCGCGCGGCCTGCCCCTTCCAGGTCACGGCGGCGATCACGGCGCGGTCGTCCTTGAGATCGAAATAGAGATGCCCGGACGAGGGGCGCGAGACACGGCCGATCTCGCCGCGCACGCGGACGCGGCCGAACTCGCCCTCGAGCACGCGCTTCACCGCCCCCGAGATCTCCGAGACGGTGAATTCATGCGCATTGCTGGCGGGCGTGTCTTCGAAAAGCTCCATGCCATCGGTTGTGGCGCGGGGGGCGGACGGGATCAAGGCCGGATTCTTGGGGATTGATCCGGGCCGGGCCAGTTCCTAGAAGTCGCCAGACATTCGCAAGGGGGCCTTTTCCGCATGAACATCCTGATCCTCGGCAGCGGCGGGCGCGAACATGCGCTGGCCTGGGCGATCCGGCAGAACCCGAAATGCGACCGGCTGTTCGTCGCGCCCGGCAATGCCGGGATGGAACCCCTGGCGCGACTGGCGGATCTGGACATCCTGTCCGGCCCCGCCGTGATCGGCTTTTGCGAGGAGAACGCCATCGACCTGGTGGTGATCGGCCCCGAGGCGCCGCTGGCCGCCGGCGTCGCCGACGAATTGCGCGCAGCGGGCATCCTGGCCTTCGGGCCGTCCAGGGCGGCGGCGATGCTGGAGGCATCGAAAAGCTTCACCAAGGAGGTCTGCGACGCCTGCGGCGCCCCCACCGCCGCCTGGGCGCGTTTCGATGCGGCCGAACCGGCGCGGGCCTATATCCGCGCGCAGGGCGCACCCATCGTCGTCAAGGCCGACGGGCTGGCCGCCGGCAAGGGCGTGACCGTCGCCATGACCGAGGCCGAGGCCATCGCCGCAGTGGACGACGCTTTCGGCGGTGCCTTCGGCGAGGCCGGCGCCGAGGTGGTGATCGAGGAATTCATGGCCGGCGAGGAGGCGAGCTTCTTCGTCCTTTGCGACGGCAAGGACTGCCTGCCCATCGGCACGGCACAGGACCACAAGCGCGCCTTTGACGGCGATACCGGGCCGAATACCGGCGGCATGGGGGCCTATTCCCCTGCCCCGGTGCTGACCCAGGCGATCCAGGACCAGGTGATGGAGCAGATCGTGCGCCCCACCGTGGCCGAGATGGCGCGGCGCGGCACGCCGTTCCAGGGCGTGCTCTATGCCGGGCTGATGATCGAACACGGCCGGGCGCGGCTGGTGGAATACAACGTCCGCTTCGGCGATCCGGAATGCCAGGTGCTGATGATGCGGCTGGGCGCGCAGGCGCTGGACCTGATCCTGGCCTGCGCCGAGGGCCGGCTGGGCGACATGGCGGTCAGTTGGGCCCAGGACCATGCCCTGACCGTGGTGCTGGCCGCGAAGGGTTATCCCGGCGCCTATGAGAAGGGCAGCGCGATCCGCGGGCTCGATGCGCTGCCCGAGGACAGCTTCCGCATGGTCTTCCATGCCGGGACGGCGCGGCGGGACGGGCAGATCGTCGCCACCGGCGGGCGGGTTCTGGCGGCGACCGGGCGCGGCGCGACGCTGGCCGAGGCGCATGCGCGCGCCTATGCGCTGGTGGATGCCATCGACTGGCCCGAGGGATTCTGCCGCCGCGACATCGGCTGGCGCGCGCTTTGAGTCGCCCCGCCGCCGGCACGGTCGCATGAGTATTTGAAGAACGAAGAAGTCCGGGGGGCGGTGCGGGGCGGCATCGCCCCTGCGGATTTCGGGGCGGGAAATTGCTTCGGCAGCGTGTTTTTCGTCTTTTCAAGCCGGTGGCGCGGGTCTTATAGTCCGCGCCATGACTCGGATGCAGCAGATCATTGCCACGGCCCGGCACGCGCATGACGGCGCGCGCCCTGCCGTGAATCCCCGCGGTCTCCTTCTTCTTACGCTGCGCTGAGCGGGTCTCCGGGCCGCCGCTCAGTCAGGTTCGTGCCCGGACCCCTGCGAGCATGAAGAAGGATTCCCCAAAATGACCGATCCGAACCGCGTATTGATCTTTGACACCACCCTGCGCGACGGCGAGCAATCGCCCGGCGCCACCATGAGCCATACCGAAAAGCTGGACATCGCCGAGATGCTAGACGAGATGGGCGTCGATATCATCGAGGCCGGTTTCCCCATCGCCTCGGAAGGCGATTTCACCGCCGTCTCCGAGATCGCCAGGCGCGCCAAGAACTCGGTGATCTGTGGCCTGGCACGGGCGCAGTTTCCCGATATCGACCGCTGCTGGGAGGCGGTGAAGCATGCGCAGAAGCCGCGCATCCACACCTTCATCGGCACCTCGCCGCTGCACCGCGCCATCCCCAACCTGGACATGGACCAGATGGCCGAGCGCATCCACGACACCGTGACCCATGCCCGCAACCTGTGCGACAACGTGCAATGGTCGGCCATGGACGCCACCCGGACCGAGCACGACTATCTGTGCCGCGTGGTCGAGATCGCGATCAAATGCGGCGCGACCACCATCAACATCCCCGATACCGTCGGCTATACTGCGCCGCGCGAATCCGCCGCGCTGATCCGCATGCTGCTGGAACGGGTGCCGGGCGCCGATACCGTCGTCTTCGCCACGCATTGCCACAACGACCTGGGCATGGCGACGGCGAACTCTCTGGCCGCGGTCGAGGCGGGTGCGCGCCAGGTCGAATGCACCATCAACGGCCTGGGCGAACGCGCCGGCAACACGGCGCTGGAGGAGGTGGTGATGGCGCTGAAGGTGCGCCACGACATCATGCCCTATACGACCGGCATCGACACCACCAAGATCATGGGCCTGTCGCGGCGCGTTTCGCAAGCCTCGGGCTTCCTGGTGCAACCGAACAAGGCGGTGGTCGGCAAGAACGCCTTCCTGCACGAATCCGGCATCCACCAGGACGGCGTGCTGAAGAATGTCGAGACCTTCGAGATCATGAAGCCCGCCGATATCGGCCTGAACGAGGCCAATATCGCCATGGGCAAGCATTCCGGCCGCGCCGCGCTGCGCGCCAAGCTGAAGGATCTGGGCTATGAGCTGGGCGACAACCAGCTGAAGGATGTCTTCATCCGCTTCAAGGCGCTGGCCGACCGCAAGAAGGAGGTCTATGACGACGACCTGGTCGCGCTGGTCCAGGATGCCGCGACGAATACCGAGGACGACCATCTGCAGGTCAAGCATCTGCGCGTCGTCTGCGGCAGCGACGGGCAATCGGCCGACCTGACCATGCTGGTCGGCGGCGAGGAGCAGACCGTCCATGCCGAGGGCGACGGTCCGGTCGATGCCTGCTTCAACGCCGTCAAGGCGATCTGGCCGCATCGGGCGCGTCTGCAGCTCTATCAGGTCCATGCCGTGACCGAGGGCACCGATGCCCAGGCCACCGTCAGCGTGCGCATGGAGGAAGAGGGCCGCATCGCCACCGGCCAGGCCTCGGATACCGACACCATCCTGGCCAGCGTCAAGGCCTATGTCGGGGCGCTGAACCGGCTGAAGGTGCGCCGCGACATGGTCGGCGAAGGCGCCGATGCCAAGCAGGTCAGCATGTATTCGCACTGATCCCCTGCGAAACCACGGACAAGGGGCGGCGCTCAGGCCGCCCCTTTGCGTTCCACGAATCCAAGGTCGATGCCTTGCAGGAAGGGGAAGTCCTCGGCCAGTTCGCGCTGGAATTCGGCCGGGCCGAGCTGCTGGAACCATTTCGGGAACCTGGCGACGATGGTGGCGACGGAATCGCCCTCGTCCCAGCGGGTCTGCACATAGCCGAGGCCGTCCACATCGGTGAAAGCCGGGAAATACCTGGGCAGCTGGAAATGGTTGTAGGCATAGATGCAGCGCCCCGGCCCGCGCATGCGCACCGCCGCCCCCGCGCCCAGAAACGGCTGGTGCGCGCGCCAATAGCTGATCGGCTCGCCTTCGTAGCTGCCCATGACCAGCCCCTGCGGATAGCTGATGGCGAAGGCCGGCAGGTCGGAAAAGCGCCGGGCATGGCGGCGGATGCGGGCGACGTGATGGCAGCTGAAGGCATCGTCGTCGTCGACGCGGAACTGGATCACCGGCCGGCCCGCGGCCTCGGCCGCCTCGCGCAGGGGCTCGCGCAGCGCGTTCACCGTCTCGCGCTTGTCCGAGACGATCAGCCGGATCTGCGCCAAGCCCGCGCAAAGATCGCGCAGCCGGTCCAGCCATGGGCGCGGCATCTCGGGCGAGGTCAGCAGCCAGAAACGGAAATCCGGGTCGGTCTGCGCCCTGACCGAAGGCAGGCAAAGCGCCTCGAACGCGGCAAAGCGGCGCTCCAGCCGCTCGGGCGCGTAAAGCATGGCGCGGCGCCGTGCCATCAGATCGGCAATGTCGCCGCCCTGCGCCGCGGTTCCGGCCCAATCGCAGCGGCCCAGAAAGGAAAACCGGCAGATCCCAACGATTTCGTCCCGCAAACCCTGCACCTTTCACCACGACCAGAACCGGCGGCAGCCTAGCAGGCCGCAGCATCCGGTCAAGCGGCGGGGCCTGTGTCCCGGATCGCCGGCCCGCAGGACGGGACGCATCATTTTTCCGGTTTCCCCGCGCCCGGGCTCGGCCTATATGTCCAGCACCTTCGACGGGGCGACTCGCCGGGGCAATCGGGCAATGGCCGTTCGCAAAAGGACGGCAGAAACGGCCGTCATGGCAGGGACGGCGGAAGGGGTAGTTCACATGGCCTTTGGCGGGTTGTTTTCCACCGATATCGCGATCGACCTCGGGACCGCGAACACGCTGATCTATGTCAAGGGCAAGGGCGTCATCCTGAACGAGCCTTCGGTCGTCGCCTATCACGTCAAGGACGGCAAGAAGCAGGTGCTGGCCGTGGGCGAGGACGCCAAGCTGATGCTGGGCCGCACGCCCGGCAGCATCGAGGCGATCCGGCCGATGCGCGAGGGCGTCATCGCCGATTTCGACAGCGCCGAGGAAATGATCAAGCATTTCATCAAGAAGGTGTTCAAGCGCACCAGCTTCTCGAAGCCCAAGGTCATCGTCTGCGTGCCCCATGGCGCCACGCCGGTCGAAAAGCGCGCCATCCGCCAGTCGGTGCTGTCGGCCGGGGCGCGCCGCGCCGGGCTGATCGCCGAGCCGATCGCGGCCGCCATCGGCGCCGGCATGCCGATCACCGAGCCGACCGGCAGCATGGTCGTCGATATCGGCGGCGGCACCACCGAGGTCGCGGTGCTGTCCTTGGGCGACGTGGTCTATGCGCGTTCGGTCCGCATCGGCGGCGACCGCATGGACGATGCGCTGATCAACTACCTGCGCCGCAACCACAACCTGCTGATCGGCGAATCCACCGCCGAGCGGGTCAAGACCAGCATCGGCACCGCCCGCATGCCCGACGACGGGCGCGGCGCCACGATCATGGTGCGCGGCCGCGACCTCCTGAACGGCATTCCCAAGGAGATGGAGATCACCCAGGCCATGGTCGCCGAGGCGCTGGCCGAGCCGGTGCAGCAGATCTGCGAGGCGGTGATGGTGGCGCTGGAGGCGACGCCGCCCGACCTGGCCGCCGATATCGTGGACCGGGGCGTGATGCTGACCGGCGGCGGCGCCATGCTGGGCGAGCTGGACCTGGCGCTGCGCGAGCAGACCGGGCTGATGATCAGCCTGGCCGACCAGCCGATGAGCTGCGTGGCGCTTGGCACCGGCAAGGCGCTGGAGTTCGAAAAGCAGCTGCGCCACGTGATCGACTACGACAGCTGAGCGGGTTCGGCCCATGGCGCGCAAGGGCCCAGATTACGCGGCTCCGGTCCGCCGCATCCTGGTTTCGCTGCTGGTGCTGGTGCTGCTGGCGGTGTTCCTGTTCTGGCAGATCGACAGCCCCAGGGCCGAACGGATGCGCGCGGCCTTCATCGACCGCTTCGTGCCCAGCTTCGACTGGGTGATGGCGCCGGTGACCAAGGTCTCGCGCATGGTGGCGGGGTTCCAGTCCTATGCCCGGCTCTACGAGCAGAATCAGGAATTGCGCCGCGAGTTGCAGAAGATGTCGGCCTGGAAAGAGGCCGCGGTTCAGCTCGAGCAGGAAAACGCCAAGCTGCTGGCGCAGAACAATGTGAGGATCGACCCGGCGCTGACCTCGGTCTCGGGCGTGGTGCTGACCGACAGCGGCACGGCCTTCCGGCAATCGGTGCTGCTGAACGTGGGCGCGCGCGACGGCATCGTCGACGGCTGGGCGACCATGGACGGGCTGGGGCTGGTCGGGCGCATCTCGGGCGTGGGGCAGACCACCAGCCGGGTGATGCTGCTGACCGATCCCTCCAGTCGCATCCCGGTGACCATCCTGCCCTCGGGGCAACATGCGCTGCTGACCGGGGACAACACCACCCTGCCGGCGCTGGATTTCATCGAAAGCCCGGAAAACCTGCGTCCCGGCGACCGGGTGGTCAGCTCGGGCGACGGAGGCGTGTTCCCGCCGGGCCTGCCGGTGGGCCAGGTGGCGCTGGCCAGCGACGGCCGGCTGCGGGTGCGGCTGGCCGCCGATTACGGCCGGCTGGAATTCCTGCGCGTGCTGCGCAGCCATCCGGCCGAGCAACTGGCCGATACCGGGCTGCTGATCCCGCCCCCGGCGACCGAGTTCATCGGCCCGCCCATGCCGCCGCTGGCCGATCCGCAGGACGCCGAGGCCGGGAACGGGGACGCAGATGATTGAGCCCGCCGGCCGCCAGCGGATCGTGGGACAGGCGCTGTTCGTGGCGCTGTTCCTGGCGATCCTGTTCTGGCGGCTTCTGCCGCTGGCGCCGGGCCGCATCGGCTGGCCGGGACCGGACCTGGCGTTGTGCCTGGTGCTGGTCTGGGTGCTGCGCCGCCCCGAACAGGTGCCGGTCCTGACCATCGCCGCGCTGTTCCTGATCGAGGACATCCTGCTGATGCGGCCCATCGGCCTGGGCGCCGCGCTGGCCGTGATCGGCACCGAGGCCGCAAGAAAGCGCGAGCAGCGTTGGCGTGAACTGCCTTTCATGGTTGAATGGCTGCGGGTGGCGATGCTTCTGGCGTTGATGATGGTGGCGAACCGCGTCCTGCTGGCGATCTTTTTCCTGCCCCTGCCGCCGCTTGGGCAGGTAATCCTGCAATTCATCGCGACGGTTGCCGCCTATCCGCTGGTCGCGGGACTTGCCGGCTGGGCGCTTGGCCTGCCGCGGGGCCGCGTCGAACGAGACACGAGGCATCGCTGAGCCATGCGCAAGTCGGAACGCGAAATCGTCGAAAGCGGCCGCCTGATCACCCGCCGGGTGCTGATGCTGGGCGCGATCCAGGCGGCGGTCGTCTCGGCGCTGGGGCTGAAGCTGCGCTCGATGCAGGTCGAGCATGCCGACGAATACCGCATGCTGTCGGACGGCAACTCGATCAAGATCCGGCTGCTGCCACCGGCGCGCGGGCTGATCCTGGACCGCCACGGCACCATCATCGCGGGGAACGAGCAGAACTATCGCGTCACCCTGACCCGCGAGGAGGCGGGCGACGTCTCGGCCGTGATCGCGCGGCTGCGTCACATCATCCCGATGAGCGACCGCCAGATCGCCGATATCCTGGAAGAGATCCGCAAGCGCAGCGCCGTCACCCCGGTTCTGGTCGCCGACCGGCTGAGCTGGGCCGAATTTTCCTCGATCGCGCTCAACGCCCCTGCCCTGCCCGGCGTCACGCCCGAGGCCGGGCTGTCGCGCAGCTATCCGCGCGCCGGCGATTTCGCGCATGTGCTGGGCTATGTCGGCCCGGTCTCGGATTACGACCTCTCGAAGATCGAGAACCCCGACCCGGTGCTGCGCCTGCCCGAGTTCCAGCTGGGCAAGGTCGGCATGGAGGCGAAGCTGGAGGAACCTCTGCGCGGCAAGGCCGGTTCGCGCCGGGTCGAGGTGAACAGCGCCGGGCGCGAGATGCGCGAGCTGTCGCGGCAAGAGGGCCAGCAGGGCGCCACGGTTCAAACCACGCTGGATGCGGGCCTGCAGAATTTCGCCACCCAGCGGCTGGGCAGCGAAAGCGCCGCCGCGGTGGTGATCGATGTCACGAATGGCGACATCCTGGCGATCTCCTCCTCGCCGGTCTTCGATCCGAACAAGTTCGTGCGCGGCATCTCGGGGCCGGATTACCGGGCGCTGATGAACCACGACCACCGGCCGCTGGCCGACAAGACCGTGCAGGGCGTCTATCCTCCCGGCTCGACCTTCAAGATGGTGACGCTTCTGGCCGGGCTGGAGGCGGGCGTGATCAATGCCGGCTCGCGCTTCTATTGCCCCGGCTATACCCAGGTCGCCGGGCGGCGTTTCCATTGCTGGAGCCGCGGCGGCCACGGCATGGTCGACGCCCTGGGCAGCCTCGAACATTCCTGCGACGTCTATTATTACGAGCTGGCGCAGCGCGTCGGCATCGACCGCATCGCTGCCATGGCGCGCAAGCTGGGCATCGGCGTGCGCCATGAGTTGCCCATGTCCGCCATCGCCGAGGGCATCGCCCCGGACCGCGCCTGGAAACGGGCCCGCTACGACCAGGAATGGCAGGTCGGCGATTCATTGAACGCCTCGATCGGCCAGGGCTATGTGCTGGCCTCGCCGCTGCAACTGGCGGTGATGACGGCGCGGGTCGCGACGGGACGCGCGGTCTCCCCGCGGCTGGTGCGCGCCATCGACGGCCAGCCCGAGCCGGTGCCGGAATGGCCCGAACTCGACATCAACCCGCTGAACCTGCGCACGGCACGGGCAGGCATGGATGCGGTGATGAACGGCAGCCGCGGCACCGCGCGGCGGGCGCGCATCATCGCGCCGGAATGGCAGATGGCGGGCAAGACCGGCACCAGCCAGGTGCGCAACATCACCGCCGCCGAACGCGCGCGCGGCGTGATCTCGAACGAACAACTGCCCTGGAACCGCCGCGACCACGCGCTTTTCGTCTGTTTCGCGCCCTATGACATGCCGCGCTATGCGGTTTCGCTGGTGGTCGAGCATGGCGGCGGCGGCTCGGCCGTGGCTGCGCCCATCGCCCGCGACATCCTGCTTTACGCACTGGCGGACGGGCTGCCGCCGCTGACCGCCTATCCCGAGAGCGAACGCGCCAAGGTCCAGGAAATATGGTCGCGCATGAACCTGACCCCCTCGGCCCGCAAGGGCGAGGGCCGCGCGAGGGCCTGACGCATGAGCTATCTGAACTATCACGTCGCGCAGGTGCCGACGGGCTGGCGCAAGATCCTGCACCTGAACTGGCCGCTGGTGTTCCTGGTCACCGCCGTCAGCTGCATCGGCTTTCTGATGCTCTATTCCGTCTCGGGCGGCGATATCGACAGATGGGCCGGCCCGCAGATGGAGCGCTTTGCCGTCGGCATGGTGCTGATGTTCGCGCTGGCCTTCGTGCCGATCTGGTTCTGGCGCTCGATCTCGGTGGCCTCCTATGTGATCTGCGTGGGCCTGCTGGTGCTGGTCGAGGTGATCGGCCATGTCGGCATGGGCGCGCAGCGCTGGCTGGTGCTGGGGCCGGTGCGCATCCAGCCGTCCGAGCTGACCAAGGTCGCCTTCGTGATGACTCTGGCGGCCTATTACGACTGGCTGCCGGTCGAAAAGGTCTCGCGCCCGTTCTGGGTGCTGATCCCGGTCATCCTGATCCTGCTGCCGACCGGGCTGGTGCTGATGCAGCCCGACCTGGGCACCTCGATCATGCTGGTCGCCGGCGGCGGCATCGTCATGTTCGCGGCGGGCGTCAGCCTGTGGTATTTCGCCGGCGTCATCGCCATCGTCGTCGCCGGCGTCACCACAGTGATGGAAAGCCGCGGCACCGACTGGCAATTGCTGCACGACTATCAGTTCCGCCGCATCGACACCTTCCTCGACCCGGGCTCGGACCCGCTGGGTGCGGGATACAACATCGCGCAGGCGCAGATCGCGCTGGGATCGGGCGGCTGGTCGGGGCGCGGCTTCATGCAGGGCACGCAATCGCGGCTGAACTTCCTGCCCGAAAAGCACACCGACTTCATCTTCACCTCGCTGGCCGAGGAATTCGGCTTCGTCGGCGCCTTCAGCCTGCTGATGCTCTATGTGCTGATCCTGGGGTTCTGCATGTATTCGGCGCTGACCAACCGCGACCGCTTCGCCAGCCTGCTGACCATTGGCATCGCCGGGACGTTCTTCCTTTACTTTTCCATCAACATGGCCACGGTGATGGGCATGCTGCCCGCCAAGGGCTCGCCCCTGCCCCTGGTCAGTTACGGAGGAACCTCGCTGATGATCCTGTTGATGGCCTTTGGCATCGTCCAATCCGCCCATGTCCATCGCCCCCGGGGCTGAGGCGCGGCGATGAAGGTCCTGTTCGCCGCCCCCGCACGGCTGTGGGATGCCTGGTCCCCCGCCCTGCGCAATGCCTGCTCCGAGATGGAGCTGTGCCGCGAGGGCGATCCCGCCGGCTTCGACGCGCTGATCTATGCGCCGGGCTATCCCGAGGACGGCACGGTGCTGGATTTCACGCCCTTCACCCGCGCCCGGCTGGTGCAAAGCCTCTGGGCCGGGGTCGAGCGCATCGTGACCAATCCGACCCTGACCCAACCGCTCTGCCGCATGGTCGATCCGGGGCTGGCGCAGGGCATGGTGGACTATTGCGCCGGCTGGGCGATGCGGGCGCATCTGGGCATGGACCGCTATGCCCAGGACGGCATCTGGCGCAACCACCTGACCCCACCGCTGGCACGCGAGCGCGGCGTGACCGTGCTGGGCATGGGCGAGTTGGGCCGGGCGGTGGCATCGGCGCTGACGGGTCTGGGCTTTCGCGTTACCGGCTGGTCGCAATCGGGGCGCCCGGTGCCGGGGATCGAGGCTCTGGCCGGCGCGGCCCTGCCCGAGGCACTGCGCCGCGCCGAGGTGCTGATCTGCCTGCTGCCCGACACGCCCGAGACGCGCAACCTGCTCGACGCCGACCGGCTGGCGCTGCTGCCGCAGGGCGCGACGGTGATCAATGCCGGGCGCGGCACGCTGATCGACGAGAGGGCCTTGCTGGCCGCGCTGGACCAGGGCCGGCCGGGCCATGCCGTGCTGGACGTTTTCCGCAGCGAGCCCTTGCCGCCCGACCACCCGTTCTGGGCCCATCCCGGGGTCACCGTCACGCCCCATGTCGCGGCCGAGACCCGGCCGGTCAGCGCCGCCCCGGTCGTGGCCGAAAACCTGCGCCGCGCCATGCGGGACGAGCCGCTTCTGCATCTGGTGGACCGGACGCGCGGCTATTGACGACCCGGCGCGGCATATTTTGCGGCCGCAATCCCGGGCATCCTGACGTTTTGCGCAACTTGCGCGCGCAGGGAAGCCGCCGGATAACGAAAGCGTATGGTAACGGCCCCGTGCCGATGGAGCGATTTTCATGACGATCACCCCTGTTCTTCTGGCCGGAGGCTCGGGCACCCGGCTTTGGCCCGTCTCGCGCAAGAGTTTTCCCAAGCAGTTCGCCCCGCTGGTGGGCGATGACAGCCTGTTCCAGGCCTCCGCCCGCCGCCTGTCAGGTCCGCGCTACGGCGCGCCGCTGGTGATGACCAATGCCGATTTCCGCTTCATCGTCGCCGAACAGCTGGACCAGATCGGCATCGCGCCGGCGGCGATCCTGATCGAGCCCTCGGGCCGCAACACCGCCCCCGCGATCCTTGCCGCGGCGCTTCGCGCGGCCGAGACGGACCCCGATGCCGTGCTGCTGGTCGCGCCGTCGGATCATGTCGTGCCCGATACCGAGGCATTCGGCCGCGCCGTCGATCTGGGCCTGCCCGCGGCACGGGCCGGCCGCATCGTCACCTTCGGCATCACCCCCACCCGCCCCGAGACCGGCTATGGCTATATGGAGGCCGAGGGCGGCAACGGCGGCGAAGGCCCGCTGGTGCTGAAACGCTTCGTCGAAAAGCCGGATGCCGAGAATGCGGCACGGATGATCGCTCAGGGCGATTTCCTGTGGAACGCAGGCATCTTCCTGTTCGCCGCCCGCACCATGGTCGAGGCATTCGAAACCCATGCGCCGGAATATCTGGGCCCCGTGCAGGCGGCGCTGACCGAGGCGCGCATGGACCTGGGTTTCCTGAGGCTTGCGCCCGAGCCCTGGGACGGGCTGCCGGACCGCTCGGTCGACTACGCCGTGCTGGAAAAGGCCGGCAACCTGTCGGTGGTGCGCTATTCGGGCCATTGGTCGGATCTGGGCGGCTGGGATGCGGTCTGGCACGAGATCCAGCGGGACGAACCGGCCGAGCGCGGCGCCGTGGTGGATGGGCGCTCGACCGCGATCGACTGCGACAACGTGCTGTTGCGGGCGCAGGACGAGGGGATCGAGGTCGTCGGCATCGGCCTTAGGGACGTGATGGTCGTGGCCACCGACGACGCCGTGCTGGTGGCCGGCATGGACCGCGCGCAGGAGGTGCGCAAGGCGGTCAGCGCGCTCAAGGCCAAGGGCGCCCGCCAGGCCGAGCATTTCCTGCGCGATCATCGCCCCTGGGGCTGGTTCGAGACGCTGGCGCTGGCCGACCGCTTCCAGGTCAAGCGCATCGTCGTCAATCCCGGCGCGGCGCTGTCGCTGCAATCGCATTTCCATCGGTCCGAGCATTGGATCGTGGTGTCCGGCACTGCGCGGGTGACGGTTGACGAGACGGTGACGCTGCTGACCGAGAACCAGTCGATCTATGTGCCGCTGGGCGCGGTCCACCGGCTGGAAAACCCCGGCAAGGTGCCGATGGTGCTGATCGAGGTGCAGACCGGCGTCTATCTGGGCGAAGACGATATCGTGCGCTACGAGGATGTCTATTCGCGCGGCTGACCGCCGCTCGCGGCATCGTGCAGGGTGCGACGGCTTGCGGTGCCGACACCGGCCGTCTAACCATGGCCGGCGATGAAATGGATGACCAAATCGCTGATCCCGGCCGCAGTGCTGCTGATGCTGGGCTCGCTGGCGGCGCGCGCCGAGCAGCTGACCGTGCAGTTGCGCGGCCCGGCGCTGGCCGAATCCGCCGGATTCCTGATCGCCAAGGCGCGCGGCTATTACGCCGAGGAAGGGCTGGCCGTCCGGCTGCGCCCCGCCGACCCCGCGGCCCCTCCCTTCGAGGCGCTGGCGCGGGGCGAGGCGGATCTGGCGGTGGAATGGATGCCCACCGCACTGGTCGCGCGCGAGAACGGCCTGCCCGTGGTCAATATCGCACAGATCTTCGCCCGGCCGGCGCTGCGGCTGACCTGTCGGCGCGAGGCGGGCATGGCAGGCGCCGCCGATCTGCGCGGCAAGACCGTCGGCAGCTGGTTCGGCGGCACGGAATATCCGCTGCTGGCCTGGCTGAACCGGCTGGGATTGGTGGCCGATGACAGCCTGTCCGGCGTGGCGTTGCCGGCGCAATGGCCAGGGACCGAGATGCTGCGCCAGAAACAGGCCGCCTGCATCAGCACGCTCAGCTATGATCCGGCCCCGGACGAGGGGCTGGTCGAACTCGACCCGCAGGACCAGGGCGCCGCGGTGCTGGAGGACGGGCTTTACGTCCTGGCCGGCACGCTTGCCGCCCCCGAGGCCGAGGAACGGCTGGCAGGGTTCCTGCGCGCCAGCATGCGCGGCTGGCGCGAGGCGGTCGCGCAGCCCGAGGACAGCGCCCGGCTGATCCTTGGTCCCGATCCCGACCCGGGCGCCTTGCAACGGCAGGCCGGGATGCTGCGTCGCATCGGCGGGCTTCTTGCCGCCGACGGTGCGCTGGATGAGGCCGGATACCGCCGCACGGTCGAGACCCTCCGCACCGGCGGCCCGCGCTCGGTGCTGCGCCGCGAACCGCGCGGCGCCTTCACCCATGCGATCAGCGACCGCGCCACCCTGCCCGAAGACGCCGCCGCGACCGCAACCGCCGACCCTACAACCACCGGACCCGACGTCGCGCCGCTGCGCTGATCTGCCCCGGGCAGCCCCCCTTGCCGGTCCCGCCCGGCGCGGGCAAGAGAGGCGCATGAGCGACATTCCTTCCAAACGCCACAGCCGGATCGAGGACGCGCAGGGGCTGGCCTATGGCAGCTTCATGGCCGCGACCGGCGTGCTGCTGCTGACCCATATGGGCTTCGTCACCGGCCAGACGGCTGGGCTGGCGATCCTGATCTCCTATGCCACGGGCTGGAGCTTCGCGCCGATCTTCTTCGTGGTGAACCTGCCCTTCTACTGGCTGGGCTATCGCCGGCTGGGGCTGGGCTTCATGCTGAAATCCTTCATCGCCGTGGCGGCCATGTCGGTGCTGGTCACCATCCTGCCGCCGGCATTGCAATTCGGCCATGTCCATCCGGCCGTGGGGGCGCTGCTGGTGGGTTTCCTGACCGGCTCGGCGCTGCTGGCGCTGTTCCGGCACGGCGCCTCGCTGGGCGGGATCGGCATCGTCGCGCTGTATTTGCAGGATGCGACGGGCTTTCGCGCCGGCTGGACGCAGCTGATCTTCGACGCCTGCATCTTTGCCTGCGCCTTCATGCTGCGGGACTGGCAGACGGTGGCCTGGTCATTCCTGGGTGCGCTGGTGCTGAACCTGGTGATCGCGATCAACCACCGCCGCGACCGCTATGTGGTCTAGGGGCGGCGCTCAGGCCGCCACCCCCAGCGCGCGTTTCACATTGGCGGTCCAGCCCAGCAGCCGCTTGTCGCCTTCGACGATCGCCGGGCGCTTCATCAGCGAGGGCTTGGCCGAAAGCATCTGCAAGGGCGTGCCGGCGCGCTCGTCCTCGGACATGCCGCGCCAGGTCAGGCTGGCCCGGTTCACCAGCTTTTCGCCGAATTCGGCAATCATGCGCCGCCATTCGTCCTGATCCAGCGGCGCCTTGGCCACGTCGCGGAAATCCACCTGCCAGCCCGCGGCCTCCAGCTCGGCCTGCGCCTTCTGGCAGGTCGAGCAATGGCCGAGGCCATACATCTCAAGCCGCCCCGCCATCAGACGAAGGGCACCAGCGGCACGCCGCAGGCCGCAAGGGCCAGAAGCGCGCAAAGGGAAAGGGTATGTCTCACGATTCGCTCCTTCTTCGGGGTTCGCGGCTTTATCGGCGAGACGCGCGGCCGGCGCTAGTGGCCGCCGTCATGCAGCCGCGCCCGGATGCGCCGCATGCCCAGCCAGACGCCAAGCACGGCGATGGGGGTCAGTGCGGCGACCAGCACCGCCTTGTCGATATGCAGCGCATGGGCCAGCGGGTAGAGCGCATAGCCCAGCAAACCGACCGCGTAATAGCTGATCGCCACCACAGACAGCCCCTCGACCGTGTGCTGCAGCCGCAATTGCAGGTCGGCGCGCCGGTCCATGCGTTGCATCAGCTCCTGGTTCTGGGCGCTGCGCTGGACATCGACGCGGGTGCGCAGCAGTTCGCCCGCCCGTTCGCTGCGGTCCAGCATGGCGGCCAGCCGCTTTTCGGCCGATTTTGCGGTGCGCATCGCCGGCAGATAGCGCCGGGCCATGAACTCGGTCAGCATCTGGCCACCCAGGAAGCGCGTCTCGCGCAGCGAGGCGACGCGGTCCATGACGATGGCCTCATAGGCCGCATTGGCGCCAAAGCGGAAGGCATGCTGGGTCGCCGCGCTTTCCAGCCGGGTCGAGACCGAAAGCAGGTCTTGCAGCACCGCCTCGGCCGGACGGCTTTCGTCGCTCATGCCCTGCACGATGTCGCTGAGCTGCGGATCCAGCGCATTGAGCTGCCGGGTCAGGTCGCGCGCGCGGCCAAGGCCCAGCATGGACATTGCGCGATAGGTCTCCAGGTCCAGAAGCCGCTGCACGATGCGCCCGATCCGGCCGGGCTGCGTGTCGGGCTTGACGAACAGCGCAAAGCGCATCCAGCCGGCAGGATCGATGCGGAAATCGCCGGCCACCACCGCCGCCTCCTCCAGCACCCAGACCGAGGCAAGGCTGTCGGCCGCGAACCAGTCCGACAGGCGCGGCAGGATGTCGGCCGGGTTCTCGGGCAGGAAATCGACCTGGATCATCACCGCCGCGATGCGCTTGCCGGGTGCGTCATGCTGCCAGTCCTCGGGAAAGATCGCCCCGGCCGAGGGATCGAAGGGGCGCGGCGGCAGGCCGGGCGCAAAGGCGGCATAGGTGACGAACTCGGTATGGCTTTCCCAGCGCAGCTGGTGGCGGCCAAGCTGGGCCGTGTAATGCCCGGCGCTGGTGTCGGGGCGTGGCGCGCCGTGCCGGGCGCAAAGCGCGGCCAGATGCGCGACATCCCTGCCCCGGTCGCGGTTGGCCGCGTCGCGCGGTTCCTTGATCGCCAGGAATACCGCGGTGCAGGGCGCCTTGAGCCGCGGCGAGGGCCGGGCGTGCAGCTCGTTCACCAGGCCGTAGCGCTGGGGGTGTTCGTCTTCGTCGTTCATGGGCGCATGATGGGCGGGCGGCATTTTTCCCGCAACAGGAAAACCCTGCGATGTCGCGGCTTTGGCAAATCTGCCACGCTGCGGGCATCGCATCAGGATTTCGTGAAGGCCCGCCTCATTGCCCGGCAGGCGTCGGACGGGCAGAATGGCGCAAAACACACCGTATCGAGGGGCGCGGATCAATGATGGGCTGGCTGGGACGTATCGTCGCACTTGCGGTTCTGCTGGGGCTTGCCGCCTGCGGTCCCAGCAAGTTCAAGACCTATTCCGGCCCGCCCGTGACCCAGGTCGTCGTCAACAAGGGCGCGCGGCAGATGCTGCTGCTCAACGGCAACACGGTGCTGAAGGCCTATCGCATCGGGCTGGGCAACGAGCCCCTGGGCCACAAGCAGTTCGAGGGCGACGGCAAGACCCCCGAGGGGCTCTACTACATCGACCGCCGCAACCCCGACAGCCGCTATCACCTGTCGATCGGCATTTCCTACCCCAATCCGCATGACGCGGTGCTGGCCAGCGAACTGGGGCGCAGCGCCGGCAGCGACATCTTCATCCACGGCCAGGGCCCCGAGGGGCGGGCGCTGTCCAGGCTGCGCCAGGACTGGACCGCAGGCTGCATTGCCGTCACCGATGCCGAGGTCGAGGATATCTATGCCATGGTGCGCGACGGCACGCCGATCATGATCACGCCCTAGTCGTTCAGTCCCGGTCGGTGAGCCGGTGCCACGCTGGCCGAGGGGCCGCATCGCCAGGACCGCATGATGCTGCTGGTCGATATCGGCACCAATGCCGGGACCGTGCTCGAGCCGCATCTCCAGCAGCTTTTCGTCGATGCCATGGCCCTGCCGAACCGGGTCGACCCGTTCCCGAACCTCGCCGGAGAGGTGAAGCTGCCGCCGCAGCGCCCCCGGCGACGAACGCGTGGCCCGGCGCCGGCGCAGGTGAACCCGCTGCGGCAAGGACGCGAACCTTCGGCAGCGCTGGGATTTGCGACAAAATGTCCTGCGCCGCGAAGATACGCCTGTGGCGCATGGACAATCCTCGACCCCGGCATGCACATTGGAACGCCGGATGACCCATCCGCGCTTTCAGACCACAGCGGCTGCCAATACCTGATGCTTCGCCACCCGATCCATGGGCTGTGGCTCGCGCCGCATCGCCCCCTGTTTCTTCTTGCGGGCCTCTGGGCGGTGCTCGTCCCGCTGGTCTGGCTGGTGCCGCCGGGAATGGGCCCGGACCCGCTGTCGTGGCACCGGCACGAATTGCTGTTCGGCATGGGCGGCGCGGCGGTCGGGGGCTATCTGCTGACCGCGCTGCCCGCATGGACGGGCCGGCCCCGGGTTGCGCCGGCAGCAACGGCGACCATGGTGGCACTTTGGTTTACCGGGCGGCTGGCCTTTCTCCTCGGCATGCCGCCGCCTTTTGCAGCGATTGGCGCGGCGGCCTATTTCCTCGCCCTGGGCGGCCTGCTTTCCCGGGAGGTCGCGAGGGCGAAAGCCTGGCGGAAGCTGCCGCTTGCACTGGCGCCGTTCGGCCTGGGTTGCCTCGAGCCGCTTGCGACGGGCGGTTTCGGCCCCGCCGCCGAAAGCGCCGCGCAGCAGTTGGCACCGCTGTTCTTTGCGCTGCTCATCAGCCTTGTCGGCGGCCGCGCCGTTGCCGCCTTCACCCGCCGCTGGACCTCGGCATCCTTGGGCAACCCATCCTTCGCCGACCCACGCTGGCTTTCGGGCGGCGGGTTTCTGGCACTGCTCACCGCCATCGCAGCGCTGCTTCAGGATGCCTCGGTGCTTGCCGGAGCGCTTCTTGTCGTCTCGGGCCTGCTGCAACTGGCCCGCATGCTCGCCTGGCGCAGTTGGCGCTGCGTCCGCTATCCGGCGCTGCTGCTATTGCACCTGGCCTGGCTATGGCTGCCCGTGGGCCTGATCCTGGCGGGCATGGCGCAGCTTTCGGCAGGCGGTCCTGGCATGGCCACGGCCCTGCACGCCATGACGATGGGCGCCATGGGCACGATGATGCTTGCGATCATGGGACGGGCGGCCATGGCCCGAAAGGGCGGAAGGCTGCTCGTGTCGCGCCCGCTTGCCGTCGCCTTCTGCCTTATTCACGCCTCGGCGCTGATCCGGCTGCGGATGTGCTGCGGCGATCCAGAGGCCTTGCTGCACCTCGCGGCATCGATCTGGATGGCGGGATGGGCGCTGTTCCTTTGGGATTTCCGCCATGCGCTGCAGGGACCGATCCCAAGGCCCGTTCTCAGCGCGCGCAATCGGCCCTGACGATCCGGCCGCCACAATGGAAAGCGCCGACAGCGCAGGACAGCCATGGCCCGGCCCGAATGACGGGTTTGAAGCGCGGGACATGGGTGACATATAGTCCCGGGGACGGGGCGGTTCACATTCCGGCCAGGGGAATTCGAGGGTGGGGCCGAAACCATGAATGGCAGCACGGATACGACCGCAACGAAGCAGGAGCAGGGCACGCCCGGAGAGGTCTTCGCCGCCTTTCTCAAGCTTGGCCTGACCTCCTTTGGCGGGCCGATCGCGCATCTGGGCTTTTTCCGCGACGAGTTGGTGATCCGCCGGAAATGGCTGTCCGACCACGCCTATGCCGATCTGGTCGCGCTGTGCCAGTTCCTGCCCGGCCCGGCCTCCAGCCAGGTGGGCTTTGCCCTGGGGCTGATGCGGGCCGGATGGCTTGGGGCCCTGGCGGCCTTTGCCGCCTTCACGCTGCCCTCGGCGATGATGCTGGTTGCCTTTGCCCTGACGGCGAGCGCCGTTTCCGGGCCGGTCGGCGCCGGCGCCCTGCATGGGCTCAAGATCGTTGCCGTCGCCATCGTGGCGCAGGCCGTCTGGGGCATGGCGCGGACCCTGTGCCCGGATCGCGAACGGGCGAGCATCGCGGCGGGGGCCGTCGCCCTGCTGGCCTTCCTGCCCGGCACCTTCGGCATGCTGGGCGCCATCGTCCTGGGCGCCGGCGCCGGGCTGATTCTGTGCCGGGAAAGCGCGGCGCCGATCGGCGGCCATGTCTCGATGCCGGTCAGCTACGGCCAGGCGGCGATCAGCCTTGTCGCCTTCGCGGCGCTGCTGGTCCTGCTGCCGCTGGTTGCCGGCGGATCGGGCAGCCTGGCCGTCTTCGACAGCTTCTATCGGGCCGGTGCGCTGGTCTTTGGCGGCGGCCATGTGGTGCTGCCGCTCCTGCAAGCCGAGATGGTCGATACGGCCCGCATCCCGGCGGATACCTTCCTGGCCGGCTATGGCGCGGCGCAGGCGGTGCCGGGGCCGCTGTTCACCTTTGCCGCCTATCTGGGCGCGGTGCAGGGGCCCGAACCGCACGGCCTTGCGGGGGCGACCATCGCCCTTGTCGCGGTGTTCCTGCCCGGCTTCCTGATCCTGACCGCGATCCTGCCGTTCTGGGATCGGTTTCGGAGGATGTCGGCGATGCAATCGCTCATGCGAGGCGCCAATGCCGCCGTCGTCGGCATCCTCGGCGCGGCCCTTTATGCGCCCGTCTTCACCAGTGCCATCGGCAGCATGCGGGATTTCGCCCTGGCGCTTGCCTGCTTCGTGGCGCTCATCGCCTGGAAGGCGCCGCCCTGGGCGGTCGTGCTGCTGGCCGCCGCCGGGGGCATCGCGCTCGCCCCTGCCGGCTGAACCGCGGCATGGTGGTCGAGGCAAGCGAGCAAGGCATTGCAACCGTGTTTCGACCAATGGTCGAGCAAAGCCCACCGCATACGCGCATGGCTTGTATGGCAGACCTGTTCAAAAGGGCATATACTCATCGGCGGCGCCTGGGATTAACAATCCGCGTAAGATGTTGACCCCAAGCTTCCACCTCATGTACCTGCCACCCATCATCCATGACGCGCTGATCGATTCCGCCGAGACCGAGGGCTATGTCCCCGGCACCATCGAAAGCGTCATGCGCTTCGGTCCGCATTCACGCTGGCGTGCGGGAGTGATCGTCGCCAGTTCGGCCAAGCATTCGCAGGCCCTTGCCACGCGTTGCGCGCTGCTGATCCCGCGCAAGGGCAAGCGGACGCGCAAGCTGGCGCTGCATCCCTCGCTGCCGGCCGATGTCATCAAGTCGATGCTGGACGCAACCTGACCGACCCGGCCGGGCCAAGAAAAAAGCGGGCCGTTCGGCCCGCTTTCTTCGTTTCGCGCTGTCCGCCCCCTCACTCGATCATGGGGAGCAATTGGTCGATGGATTTCTTGGCGTCGCCATAGAACATGCGGGTGTTTTCCTTGTAGAACAGCGGGTTCTCGATGCCGGAATAGCCGGTGCCCTGGCCGCGCTTGCTGACGAAGACCTGCTTGGCCTTCCAGACCTCCAGCACCGGCATGCCGGCGATGGGCGAGTTCGGATCCTCCTGCGCCGCCGGGTTCACGATGTCGTTCGAGCCGATCACGATCGCCACGTCGGTATTCGGGAAGTCCTCGTTGATCTCGTCCATCTCCAGCACGATGTCATAGGGCACCTTGGCCTCGGCCAGGAGCACGTTCATGTGCCCGGGCAGACGGCCCGCCACAGGATGGATGGCAAAGCGCACGTTCTTGCCCTTGGCACGCAGCTTGCGGGTCAGCTCGCTGACCGATTGCTGGGCCTGCGCCACCGCCATGCCGTAGCCCGGCACGATCACGATCTCGTCGGCATCGTTCAGTGCCGCCGCCACGCTGTCGGCGTCGATGGCCACCTGCTCGCCCTCGATCTCCATCGCCGGGCCGGTCTCGCCGCCGAAGCCGCCCAGGATCACGCTGACGAAGTTGCGGTTCATGGCCTTGCACATGATGTAGCTCAGGATCGCACCCGAGGAGCCGACCAGCGCGCCCACCACGATCAAGAGGTCGTTGCCCAGCGTGAAGCCGATGGCCGCCGCCGCCCAGCCGGAATAGCTGTTCAGCATCGACACCACCACCGGCATGTCGGCGCCGCCGATGCCCATGATCAGGTGATAGCCGATGAAGAACGCCAGCAGCGTGATCAGCGCCAGCCACAGCACCGGCGCCCCGGCGGTGCAGTAGAGGATCACCGACAAGAGCGACAGCGCCGCCGCACCGGCGTTCAGCATATGCCCGCCGGGCAGCTTCCTGGGCTTGCCGTCGATCTTGCCGGCCAGCTTGCCGAAGGCCACGATCGAGCCGGTGAAGGTCACCGCGCCGATGAAGATCCCCAGCGCCACCTCGACCTTGAGCATGGCGATCTCGGCCGGGGTCTTGTGCGCCAGAACCGCGGCGAAGCCGTGGAACTCGGCCGCCGCGTCGGCGGCGCGGGCGCGCAGCACCCGGCCCAGCTCGAACTGGGCGTTGAAGCCGATCAGCACCGCGGCCAGGCCGACGAGGCTGTGCATGGCCGCGACCAGCTGCGGCATCTCGGTCATCTGCACCCGCTTGGCCACGACCCAGCCGATGGCGCCGCCGATGGCCAGCATGATGAGCGTCAGCCCCCAATTGCCGTAGCCCGGCCCGATCAGCGTTGCCACGACGGCCAGCGCCATGGCGGCAATGCCGTACCAGACCGCGCGCTTGGCGCTTTCCTGGCCCGAAAGCCCGCCCAGGGACAGGATGAACAGGACGGCCGCGACCACATAGGCGGCGGTGGTGAATCCGTATTCCATGCGCCCCTCTCCCTTACGACTTCTGGAACATGGCGAGCATCCGGCGCGTGACCAGGAAGCCGCCGAAGATGTTGACGCCCGCCATCAGCACCGACAGCGCCGCGAGAAGCACCACCAGCCAGCCGCCCGAGCCGATCTGCAGAAGCGCGCCGACGATGATGATCGACGAGATGGCGTTGGTGATCGCCATCAAGGGCGTGTGCAGCGAATGGCTGACGTTCCAGATCACCTGGAAGCCGACAAAGACCGCCAGCACGAAGACGATGAAATGCGACAGGAAGCTCGCGGGCGCGAACAGCCCCACCAGCAGCATCAGCACCGCGCCGACGCCGAGCAGCGTCACCTGGCTGCGGGTCTGGGCGCGGAACTCGGCGATTTCCTTGTCGCGCCGCTCCTCGGGGGTCAGTTCCCTGGGCTTTTCCTTGGGCTTCGCGGCGGCGATGGCTGCGATCCTGGGCGGCGGCGGCGGCCAGGTCACGTCGCCGTCGAAGGCGACGGTCGAGCCGCGGATCACGTCGTCCTCCATGTTCTGGACGATGACGCCGTCCTTGCCCGGCGTCAGGTCCGAGAGCATGTGGCGGATATTGTTTCCATAGAGTTCAGAGGCTTGCGCGCCCATCCTCGACGGGAAATCGGTATAGCCGATGATGACCACGCCGTTTTCGGTGACGATGCGCTCGTCCGGGACGGTCAGGTCGCAGTTGCCGCCGCGCTCGGCCGCCAGATCGACGATGACCGAGCCGGTCTTCATCGCCTCGACCATGTCGGCGGTCCACAGCTTGGGCGCGTCGCGGCCGGGGATCAGCGCCGTGGTGATGACGATGTCCATCTCGGGCGCGAGTTCGCGGAACTTCTCAAGCTGCTTTTCCCGGAACTCGGGGGACGAGGGCGCGGCATAGCCGCCGGTGGCGGCCCCGTCCTGGACCTGGTCCTGGAAATCCAGATAGACGAATTCCGCGCCCATCGATTCGATCTGCTCGGCCACCTCGGGGCGGACGTCGAAGGCATAGACCTGCGCGCCCAGGCTGACCGCCGCGCCGATGGCCGCAAGCCCCGCGACGCCGGCGCCGACCACCAGCACCTTCGCCGGCGGCACCTTGCCCGCCGCGGTGACCTGGCCGGTGAAGAAGCGGCCGAAATTGTTCGCCGCCTCGATCACCGCCCGGTAGCCGGCGATATTGGCCATCGACGACAGCGCATCCATCTTCTGCGCGCGCGAGATGCGCGGCACCATGTCCATGGCGATGGCGGTGACGCCCTGCTCGCGCGCCAGCTCCAGGAGGTCCGGGTTCTGCGCCGGCCAGAAATGCGAGATCAGCACCTGGCCGCGCCGCATCTGCCGCAGCTCGCCCTCGTTCGGCGGGCGGACCTTGACCACCACGTCCACATCGCCGATCAGCGCCGCGGCATTGGGCTCGACGGTGACGCCCGCGGCCTCATAGGCGGTGTCGGAAAAGCCCGCACGCACCCCCGCGCCCGCCTCGACGTAAACCTCATGCCCAAGCTTGCGCAGATGCGCCGCAGAGGACGGAGTCACCGCCACCCGAGCCTCCCCCTCAAAACTCTCCTTCAAAGCGCCGATCTTCACGAGGCCACCTCCCATGTTAGCGTCTTTCAGCGTTCCCCATAGCAGAGCGCAACAATCTTTCACAAGGGCGTGACGGCGCGTGCGATCCCGAAATGTTACGCCACGTCAGAATCGTAATCGCTGACCAGAAGGTGCAGCGGCGCCTCGTCCTCGACGACATTCGCGAACCGGCCGATCGGGGCTGCGAAGATATTATCGGTCAGGTCGTCGTTCACCGTCGAGACCTCGCCGATCAGCACCGGCCCGCCCTCGGCCCAGAACTCGTGCCAGTCGCCCGGGCGCAGCGTCACGGATTCGCCCGGCGACAGCCGCAGCACGCCGCCCGGCGCGATCTCGCGCGGGATGCCGTCGCAATCGACCCGGCAGGGCGCGTTGCGGTCCATGCGCCCCTGCGCGTCCGAGCCGCAAAGCCGGATCGCCAGCGTGGCACCCCAGCGGTTGATGATATCCTCGGTCTTGATGACATGGGTGTGCATCGGGCTGATCTGGTTTTCCTGCGAGATCAGCAGCTTTTCGGCATAGACCATGCCCCTGCCCGCCTGCAGGTCGGCCAGCCGGCCGTTGCGCAGGGTGAACAGGAACAGGCCCAGCCGATCGAAATCGCCCTGGCCGTAATCGGTGATGTCCCAGCCCAGCCGGCCCTCGCGGATGGCGGGGGTGGCGCGCGTGCGGAACTCCCCGGGGCTCCAATGCGCAAAGGGCGGCAGGTGAAAGCCTGCCTTGCCGATCAGCTCGGCCGCCTCGGCCATGATGCGGTTGATGCGCGAGCGTTCCATGATGCCCTCCCTAGATCCAGCGCCTGACCTGCATCCTATAGCGGTCATAGGCGGAACCGAAAGCGGCGGCGATGACGGCCTCTTCGCGCAGGATGAAGCGGCGTTGCAGGAACAGGGCGAAGGCGGGCACCGTGACCAGGCCCGCCGGGGTCCGCAGCGCCAGCATCAGCCCGGCCAGCAGAATCAGGTCGCCCAGATAGATCGGATTGCGCGAGAAGCGGAACGGGCCGGTGGTCACCAGCGCCTCGGGGCGGCGGCCGGGCATGACGGTGGTGCGCGCCCGCGCCATGGTCAGCGCCGCCCAGAGCATCAGGGCCAGCGCCGCCCCGATCAGCAAAAGGCCCGCCCATCGCAAGGCGACGGGCAGGCCCAGCGGGACCAGCCATCCCAGCACCGCCCCGGCCGATGCGAACAGCACCAGCTAGGCCGGCGGCAGGGCGGCCAGCCGCGCGATCACGCGGCCTTTTGCGCCTGCTCGGCCTTGGCCTGCAGGCGGCGGGCATGCAGCACCGGCTCGGTATAGCCCGAGGGCTGCATGCGGCCCAGGAAGACCAGGTCGCAGGCCGCCTGGAAGGCCACGCCGTCATAGCCCGGCGCCATCGGCGCATAGGCCGGATCGTCCGCATTCTGGCGGTCCACCACCACGGCCATCTTGCGGAAGGCGTCCATCACCTGCCCGTCCGATACGATGCCGTGATGCAGCCAGTTCGCCAGCGACTGGGCCGAGATGCGCAGCGTGGCGCGGTCCTCCATCAGCCCGACATCGTTGATGTCCGGCACCTTCGAGCAGCCGACGCCCTGGTCGATCCAGCGTACGACATAGCCCAGGATGCCCTGGCAGTTGTTCTCCAGCTCGCGGGTGATCTCGGCCTCGCTGTAGTTGCGGCCGCCGGCCAGCGGGATGGTCAGCAGGTCGTCCAGCCGCGAGGGCCGGCGCAGCGCCGCGATCTGGGCCTGGCGGGCAAAGACATCGACCTTGTGGTAATGCGTCGCATGCAGCGTCGCGGCGGTCGGGCTGGGCACCCAGGCGGTATTGGCGCCGGCCATGGGATGGGCGATCTTCTGCTCCAGCATCTCGGCCATCCGGTCCGGGATCGCCCACATGCCCTTGCCGATCTGCGCCTTGCCGGCCAGCCCGCAGGCCAGGCCGATATCGACGTTGCGATCCTCGTAGGCCGAAATCCAGGGCTGCGCCTTCATCTCGCCCTTGGCCAGCATGGCGCCCGCCTCCATCGAGGTGTGGATCTCGTCCCCGGTGCGGTCGAGGAAGCCGGTGTTGATGAAGGCCACGCGGTGCTTCGCGGCGCGGATACATTCCTTGAGGTTAGCCGAGGTGCGGCGCTCCTCGTCCATGATGCCCAGCTTGACGGTATGGCGCGGCAGGCCCAGCACATCCTCGACGAAGTCGAAGATCTCGCAGGCGAAGGCGACCTCCTCGGGCCCGTGCATCTTGGGTTTCACCACATAGATCGATTGCGTGACCGAGTTCTTCGGCCCCTCGCGGTCCAGGTCGCGCTTGGCGCAAAGCGCGGTGACCATGGCGTCCAGCAGCCCCTCATAGACCTCGCCCCCGTCGCGATCCAGCACGGCGGGCGTGGTCATCAGGTGGCCGACATTGCGCACCAGCATCAGCGCGCGGCCCTTGGCGGTGACTTCCGAGCCGTCGGGCGCAGTGAAGGTCACGTCGGGATTGAGGCGGCGGGTAAAGGTCTTGCCGCCCTTCTCGACCTCTTCGGCCAGGGTGCCATCCATCAGGCCCAGCCAGTTGGCATAGGCCAGCGCCTTGTCCTCGCCATCGACGCAGGCGACGGAATCCTCGCAATCCATGATCGCCGACAGCGCCGATTCGATCACGATGTCCGAGATGCCCGCCTTGTCCTGCGCGCCGACCGGCGTGGACGGATCGATGACGATGCGGATCAGCAGCCCGTGGTTCTTCAGGAAGATGTCGGTCGGCTTTTCGGCCTCGCCGCGATGGCCGGCGAACTTGGCCCCTTCGCGCAGCGCCGGGACCAGCGCGCCATCCTTGACCGACAGCCCCTCAATCGCGGCCCAGGAACCCTCGGCCAGCGGCGCGGCCGTATCGAGGAAATCACGGCCCCAGGCAATGACGCGGGCGCCGCGCGCGGCGTCATAGCCCCTGCCTTGCGGCAGGTCGCCCAGGGCATCGGTGCCGTAAAGCGCGTCGTAAAGGCTGCCCCAGCGGGCATTGGCCGCGTTCAGCGCATAGCGCGCATTGGTGATCGGCACCACCAGCTGCGGCCCGGCGATGCTGGAGAATTCCGGGTCGGTCTCGGGGGTCTCGATCTGGAAATCCTCGCCCTCGGGAACCAGATAGCCGATCTCGGCCAGGAAATCGCGGTATGCGCCGGTATCCTTCGGCTCGGCGCGATGGGCGATGTGCCAGCCGTCGATGGCCGATTGCAGCTCGTCGCGCCGGTCCAGCAGCGCGCGGTTGCGGGGGCCGAACTCGTGGATCAGCATCGAAAGCCCCTCCCAGAACCGGCGCGGCTCGACCCCGCTGCCGGGCAGCGCACGCTCGTTGATGAAGGCGGCAAGCGTCTCGTCCACCCGCAATCCTGCCTTTTCCACGCGACCCATCGCACTTCCCCTTACTTCATGTCCGGCTGGTTTGGTGCACCGTGGTATGCCAAACGGCCGAATGTTTCAACCGGCCCGATCCTCAAGGATTCCGCAATTCATCCTTTCGGGAAAATTGAAAATCCGCCGCCCGGAAAACCGGACGGCGGCACGCACCCGCATGGGGCGATCAGTTGTTCGCGGGGGGCGTGGTGGTGGTTTCACCGGCCGGAGGCACGGTGGTCGCCGGCTCTTCCTCGACGGTGATGGCGTCGTCCAGCGCCTCGCCTGCGTCTTGCAACGCCTCGCCCGCAGCCTCGGCGGCGTTCTCGGCGGCATCCTGGGCGGCGGTTGCGGCCTCGCCCGCGGCTTCGGCAGCCTCTTGGGCGGCTTCGCCGGCAGCGGTGGTGGCATCCTCGGCCGCCTCGCCCATCGCCTCGCCCGCGGCCTCGGCACCGCTTTCGACGGCGGTGGCGGCTTCACTGGCGGCCTCGCCCGCAGCATCGGCGGCGTTCTCGGCAGCCGCGGCGGCGTCATCGGCGGCATCCGAGGCCGCCTCGGCCGGCGTTTCGGTCGCAGCCGGCTCGGTCGCGGTGGTGTCCGTTGCGGCGGGGGGTTCGGTCGTGGTTCCGGACGGCGCGTCGGCGGTGCTGTCGGCGGGCTCGGTGGTGGTCACGGCGGCATCCTCGCCGGTCGTCGTGGCCCCTTCGCCGTTGCCCATGAAATATTGCAGCACGAAATAGGCGATGGCCAATGCCAGCAGGATGCCGATGATCAGCGGCAGCGGAGAGGCGCGGCGCTCGACCGGCTCGACATAGGTTTCGGGGGCAGCGGCCGGTTGCTGGGGATCGGTGCCTTCCGTCCGCTTCGGATCGTTCGGGTCATAATGGGCCATTCAAGGTTCCTCGCTCTTTTGATTCTTGCTTTGCGACTGGTCGGCGCAGGAGGCGAGGCCCCCGGCTTGCGACCCGGCTATCCTGCGTCTAACACTTGGGTTTCGCACAAGTTCCCCGTGCCGTCGAATTTTTTTCGTCTGCCTATACCCTGCCTATAAGGTGCCGCATGACCGTCACGCAATACCTCGCCGATTGGCGCCCCTATCCCTACGAGATCGCCGAGACCCGGCTGGAGTTCGATCTTGCCCCGCGCACGACCCGCGTGCGCTCGCAGATCGACTTTCGCCGCAAGGGTGCGGGCGACCTGGTGCTGGACGGCGCGGGCCTGCGGACGCTGGCGCTGGCGATCGACGGCAAGCCGCTCGACCTCGCGCTTGCCCAGGGCGAGCGGCTGGCGATCCCCGCCGCCGACCTGCCCGACGCCTTCACCTTCTCGGCCGAGGTCGAGATCGACCCCGAGGCCAATACCGCGCTGGAGGGGCTTTATCTGTCCGGCGGCATGTTCTGCACGCAATGCGAGGCCGAGGGCTTTCGCCACATCACCTGGTATCCCGACCGCCCGGACGTGATGGCGCCCTTCCGCGTCACCATCCGCTCGGACAAACCGGTGCTGCTGTCGAACGGCAACCCTGTCTCGCAGGGGGCGGGCCAGGCGGTCTGGCACGATCCCTGGCCGAAGCCCGCCTATCTTTTCGCGCTGGTCGCCGGCGACCTGGTGGCGGTCCCGGACGGCTTCACCACCATGTCGGGCCGCAAGGTGGCGCTGAACGTCTGGGTGCGGCCGGGCGACCAGGACCGCGCCGGCTATGCGATGGAATCGCTGATCCGCTCGATGAAATGGGACGAAGAGGCTTACGGGCGCGAATACGACCTCGACGTGTTCAACATCGTCGCCGTGGACGACTTCAACATGGGCGCGATGGAGAACAAGGGGCTGAACATCTTCAACTCCAAGCTGGTGCTGGCCAGCGCCGAGACCGCGACCGACGGCGATTACGAACGCATCGAGGGGGTGATCGGCCATGAATATTTCCACAACTGGACCGGCAACCGCATCACCTGCCGCGACTGGTTCCAGCTTTGCCTGAAAGAGGGGCTGACGGTCTTTCGCGACCAGCAGTTCACCAGCGACATGCGCTCGGCCGCGGTCAAGCGCATCCATGACGTGCAGACCCTGCGCGCGCGCCAGTTCCGCGAGGATGCCGGCCCGCTGGCCCACCCGCCGCGCCCGGACCACTATCAGGAAATCAACAATTTCTACACCGCCACGGTCTATGAAAAGGGCGCCGAGGTCATCGGCATGCTCAAGCGGCTGGTCGGCGATGACGGTTATCGCAAGGCGCTCGACCTCTATTTCGACCGCCATGACGGCCAGGCCTGCACCATCGAGGACTGGATCAAGGTCTTCGAGGACGCCACCGGCCGCGACCTGACCCAGTTCAGCCGCTGGTATACCGATGCCGGCACCCCGCGCCTGTCGCTGGCCGAGGACTGGCGGGACGGAACGCTGACCCTGAGCTTTAGGCAAGAGACCGCGCCGACCCCCGGCCAGCCCGAAAAGCCGCCGCGGGTGATCCCCATCGCGCTTGGCCTGATCGGCCCGAACGGCGACGAGGTGCTGCCGACCACGGTTCTGGAGATGACCGAGGCCGAGCAGAGCTTCCGCTTCGACGGCTTGGGCGCCCGGCCCGTGGTCTCGCTCTTGCGCGGCTTTTCGGCGCCGGTGACGGTCTCGCGCAAGATCGCGGCGGACGAGCAGGCGCTGCTGCTTGCGCATGACACCGACGCCTATGCGCGCTGGCAGGCGGGCCACGACCTGGCGCTGGATGCGCTGATCGCGCGGGCCACCGGCGGCGAAGGCGGCGCCGAGTTCGGCCGCGCCATCGGCGGGTTGCTCGACGATGCCGAGGCCGACCCGGCCTTTGCCGCGCTCTGCCTGTCGCTACCCGGCGAGGAAGAGATCGCCACCACCATCGCCACGCGCGGCGACATCCCCGACCCCGATGCGATCCATGCCGCGCGCGAGGCGCTGGCCCGCGACATCGCCTTGGCGCATGAACCTGCGCTGGCGCGGCTTTACGATGCGATGCAGACCCCCGGCCCCTATCGCCCCGATGCCGAAGGCGCCGCGCGGCGCAGCCTGCGTCTTGCCTGCCTGGGGCTTTTGTCGCGGATCGACGGCGGGGCGCGGGCCGAGGCGCTGTTCGGCGCCGCCTCGAACATGACCGAGCGGCAGGGCGCGCTGGAATGCCTGATCGCCAACGGCAAGGACAGCGAAGCGCTGGCCGCTTTCGCGCGGGAATTCGCCGACAACCGGCTGGTCATGGACAAATGGTTCATGGTCCAGCCCTTGCGCGCCGCACCCGGGCAGGCGGTGGCCCGGGCCCGCGACCTTGCCGCGCGGCCGGATTTCGACTGGAAGAATCCGAACCGCTTCAGGGCGCTGATCGGCGGGCTGGGTGCCAACCACGCCGCCTTCCACGCCGCCGACGGCTCGGGCTACGATTTCATCGTGGACTGGCTGATGCGGCTCGACCCGGTGAACCCGCAGACCACCGCGCGCATGTGCTCGGCCTTCGAGACATGGACGCGCTACGATGCCGGCCGCCAGGCCCATGCACGCGCGGCGCTCGGCCGGCTGGCGGCCATGCCAGGCCTGTCGCGCAATACATCCGAGATGGTTACGCGCATCCTTGCCGGTGGCGCCTGACCACGACCGAACCGCTCTTGCGGGCATCCTGCCGGCGCGGCAATACTGCCTCCATGGATGCCCGCGAGGACATGAAACGCCGTCTTGATCCGCTGATTGCCGAGCGGGCACCGTGGCTTTTTTCGGGCCGTCGCCATCACGCCCTGGCACGCCAGGCGCTGATGTGGCTCTTGCGCTATCCGCGCACGCTGGACCTGGCGGCCGAATACCGCGACCTGCCGACCGACGAGGTCATGCGCCGCATCGCGGGACTGATCCTGCGCGACCTGCGGGTCGAGGGGCTCGAGCACATCCCGGCCACCGGCCCGGCGCTGATCGTCTCCAACCACCCGACCGGCATTGCCGACGGCATCATGCTGAACGCGGTGATCTCGGCGGTGCGCGACGACCTGTTCGTCTATGCCAACCACGACATCCTGCGCATCCTGCCTCAGTTCGACAGCCTGATCGCCCCGGTCGAATGGCGCGTGGAAAAGCGCAGCCATGCCAAGACCCGCGCCACGATGGACTACACGCGCGAGGCGCTGGGACGCGGGCGGATCGGCCTGATCTTCCCCTCGGGCCGGCTGGCCAGGCGCCAGGGACTGACGCTGCACGAACGCCCCTGGATGGCCAGCGCGGCGATGATCGCGAAGAAGTTCGACGCGCCGATCATTCCCTTGCGGATCCGGGCGCGGAACTCGGCGCTGTTCTACCTGCTGGACGCGATTCACCCGACCCTGCGCGACGTGACGCTGTTCAACGAGGTGCTGAACAAGGCCGGCCAGCCCTTCCGGGTCACCATCGGTGCGCCGATCCAGCCCGCGACCCTGCCCGGCCGCAGCGAGGACGGCATCGCGCTCTTGCGGGATGCCGTCCTGGCCCTGCCGGCGCCGGGCCAGAACGCCGTGCGCATGTCGCAGATCCGCGGGCTGTTCCAGCGCCGCCACGCGCTCGCCAAGCCGCACCCGATCGAGTGAGGGGCGACGCCTGCCCTGTGACCAACGTGGCAGATGAGTATTTATGGAACGAAGAAACCCGGTGCCGCGCTGAATTTCGGGAAGCGGCACCGGGCTTCTTCGTTCTTCAAATACTCATGCGACCGCGACGCAGAGGTTGTCGCCCGGGAATATCACACCACCATGTCGTCGCGATGGATCAACGCGGCGCGGCCGGGATAGCCGAGGATGCCCTCGATCTCGTCGCTGCGATGGCCGGCGATGGCGCGGGCCTCGGTCGAGGAATAGCGCACCAAACCCGAGGCGAGCCGCCCGCCCTTGCCGTCCAGAACCACCACCGGGTCGCCGCGGCCGAAACGGCCCGACACGGCGGTCACGCCGGCCGGCAGCAGCGACTTGCCCTGCCCCAGCGCCAGCGCCGCGCCGGCATCGACGGTGATCTCGCCTTTAGGCTTCATCGCCGCGATCCAGCGCTTGCGCGCCGCCTGCGGGTCGGTGTCGGGCAGGAACCAGGTCACCCGCGCGCCCTGCGCCACGGCGGAAAGCGGGTTCAGCACCGAGCCCTCGGCAATCGCCATGGCGCAGCCCCCGGCCACTGCCGTGCGCGCCGCCAAAAGCTTGGTCTTCATGCCGCCCTTGCTGACGCCCGAGATGGGATCGCCGCCCATGGCCTCGATCTCGGGCGTGATCTGCCCGACCACCGGCAGGTGGCGCGCGGTGGGATCGGTCTTGGGGTTGGCGGTATAGAGCCCGTCCACATCCGAGAGCAGCAAGAGCTGGTCGGCGCCGCAGGTCACGGCGATCTGCGCCGCCAGCCGGTCGTTGTCGCCGAAGCGGATCTCGTCGGTCGCCACCGTGTCGTTCTCGTTCACGATGGGCACCACGCCGAGGCCCAGCAGCGTCTGCATGGTCGCGCGGCTGTTGAGATAGCGGCGCCGGTCGGTGGTGTCGTCCAGCGTCACCAGAAGCTGCGCGGTCTTGACGCCATGCGGGGCCAGCGCCTCCTCATAGGCGCGGGCGAGCTTGATCTGGCCCACGGCGGCGGCGGCCTGCGACTGTTCGACCCGCAGCGGGCCGGCCGGCAGGCCCAGCACCTGCCGCCCCAGCGCGATGGCGCCCGATGAGACCAGCACCACATCCGTGCCCCGCGCCCGCGCCTGGGCCACGTCGTCGCAAAGCGCGCGCAGCCATTCGGCGCGCAGGCCCGCACCGTTCACCAGCAGCGCCGAGCCGATCTTGACCACCAGCCGCTGCGCGCGGCCAAGCTTAGGCGTCACGGCTGCCACGGCTTGTCTTCCCGATCCTCGGCCGGCTTGCGCGAGGGCGCGATCCGCGACCAGAGCGCGCGCAGCACCTCGGTCACGCCTTCGCGCGAGACGCCGGACATCAAGAGCACCGGGCCGCCGATCTCGGCCTCCAGCGCCGCCCTGCGCTCTGCCAGCGTCTCGGGGTCGAGCGCATCGATCTTGTTCAGTGCCGTCACCCGCGGCTTCTCGGCCAGCGCCGGGGAATAGGCCTCAAGCTCGGTCAGGATGGTGCGGGCATCAAGCGCCACGTCCTCGGCGGTGCCGTCGACCAGGTGCAGGAGCACGCGCGAGCGCTCGACATGGCCAAGGAACTGGTCGCCGAGGCCCCTGCCTTCGGACGCGCCCTCGATCAGGCCGGGGATGTCGGCCATGACGAATTCATGCCCGTCCACGCCGACGACACCCAGATTGGGATGCAGCGTGGTAAAGGGATAATCCGCGATCTTGGGGCGCGCGTTCGAGACCGCGGCAAGGAAGGTCGACTTCCCGGCATTGGGCAGGCCCACCAGACCCGCATCCGCGATCAGCTTCAGCCGCAGCCACAGCGTGCGCTCCACCCCCGGCTGGCCGGGATTGGCGTGGCGCGGGGCGCGGTTGGTCGAGCTTTTGAAATGCAGGTTGCCGAAGCCGCCATTGCCGCCCTTGGCCAAGAGCACCCGCTGGCCCGGCTCGGTCAGGTCGGCGATCACCGTCTCCTGATCCTCTTCCAGGATCTCGGTCCCGACCGGCACGCGCAGCACGATGTCGTCGCCCGAGGCGCCGGTGCGCTGCGCCCCCATGCCATGGCCGCCGGACTTGGCGAAGAAGTGCTGTTGAAAGCGGAAATCGATCAGCGTGTTCAGCCCCGGGGCGGCCTCGGCCCAGACATCGCCGCCGCGCCCGCCGTCGCCACCGTCCGGGCCGCCGTATTCGATGAATTTCTCGCGGCGGAAGGACACGCAACCCGCGCCCCCGCCGCCCGAGCGGACATAGACCTTGGCGAGATCGAGAAATTTCACGGGGTGGCATCCTTGCGGAGAAAATCAGGCAGAGGGTGGGATACGCGCTTGGGCCTCTCGGTTCAAGGGCGCGGTGCCGGGACGGCGTGACTTTCCCCGCCGGCCGGGCTAGACGGGCCTGTGCGACGAACGAGTGGAGACGCCATGCCGGCCCTGACCTATGTCACGCTTTTCACCGCCATCACCCTTGAAGTGGTCGGCACCACCTTCCTGCAACGCAGCGAGCAGTTCACCCGCCTGGTCCCCACGTTGCTGATGGGGCTGTGCTATGCAGGCTCGTTCTATTTCCTGTCGCTGGCCTTGCGCGCCATGCCGCTGGGCATCGCCTATGCGATCTGGAGCGGGCTGGGCATCGTGCTGGTCTCTCTGATCGGGCTGTTTCTTTTCGGCCAGAGGCTGGATTTCGCGGCGGTGATCGGCCTGACCATGATCGTCGCGGGTGTCGTCATCGTGAACCTGTTCTCGACCAGCGTGACGCATTGAGCCCGTTCCGCCCTTAACATTCCGGCAATCGCGGTTAGATAATGTCCGAATGGAGGGCCGCGATGATCCGCTTCGACAACAGCTATGCCCGACTGCCCGAAGGTTTCTTTACCCGCACCCGCCCGACGCCGGTGCGCGATCCCAAGCTGGTCGCGCTGAACCGGCCGCTGGCCGAGCGCCTGGGCTTCGACGCCGTCTGGCTTGCCGGCCCCGAGGGGGTGGCGATGCTGGCCGGAAACACCCTGCCCGAGGGGGCCGAGCCCATCGCCCAGGCCTATGCCGGCCATCAGTTCGGCGGCTTCGTGCCGCAGCTTGGCGACGGGCGCGCGGTCCTGCTGGGCGAGGTGGTCGCGCCGGATGGCGCACGCTTCGACATCCAGCTCAAGGGCGCGGGTCCGACGCCGTTCTCGCGCCGGGGCGACGGGCGGGCCTGGCTGGGGCCGGTGCTGCGCGAATATCTGGTCAGCGAGTTCATGGCGGCCTTCGGCATCCCGACCACGCGGGCCCTGGCGGCCGTCACCACCGGCGAGACGGTGATCCGCGAGACGCTGCTGCCCGGCGCGGTGCTGACCCGCGTCGCCGCCAGCCATATCCGCGTCGGCACCTTCGAGTTCTATGCCGCGCGCGGCGACCGGCAACGGTTGCAACTGCTGGCCGATCACGTCATCGCCCGGCACTATCCCGATGCCTCGGGCGCGGCCGACCTGCTGCAGCGCGTGGTCGAGCGGCAGGCGGCGACCATCGCCGGCTGGATGGCGCTCGGCTTCATCCACGGGGTGATGAATACCGACAACATGTCGGTCTCGGGCGAGACCATCGATTACGGCCCCTGCGCCTTCATGGACGGCTACCGGCCCGACAAGGTGTTCAGCTCGATCGACGCCCATGGCCGCTATGCCTGGAACGAACAGCCGAACATCGCGGTCTGGAACCTGGCGCAATTCGCCAGTTGCCTGGTGCCTCTGATGGGCAATGACGACGCGGCGGTGGCCGAAGCGACGCGTATCGTCCACAGCTTTCCCGAACTCTATCAGGCCGAATGGCTCAGGCGCTTTGCCGCCAAGCTGGGCATCGCCGCCCCACGGCCCGAGGACCGCGCGCTCATCGAGCGACTGCTGACGCTGATGGCGGCCGACGAGGCGGATTTCACCCGCAGCTTCGCCGGGCTGGCGGATGGCCGCGCACGCGACGAATTCAAGGCGCCCGAGCAGTTCGACGCCTGGGCCGAGGGCTGGCAGGCGCGCATCCGCGACCTTTCCGACGCGGCGCAGGTCATGGCACGCGCCAATCCGTGCCGCATCCCGCGCAACCACCGCATCGAGGAAGTGATCGCCGCCGGGCGCGAGGGCGATTACGCGCCCTTCCATGCGCTCGACGCGGCGCTGCGCGCACCCTTCGAGGACCGGCCGGAATGGGAGGGCTATGCGCTGGCCCCGCAGCCCGACGAGATCGTCCGCCGCACCTTCTGCGGCACCTGAGCAGCAGCGAAAGGCCCCATGCCGAAAAGCCCCGACCACCTGAGACTGGCCAGCTATAACCTGCACAAGTGCCGCGGCATGACCGGCCCGCACGCACCCGAGCGCAACCTGCGCGTCATCGCCGAACTGGGTGCCGACGTGATCGCCCTGCAAGAGGTCGATTTCCGCTTCGGCGCCCGGCCCGAGGCGTTGCCGCGCGCGCTGATCGAAAAGACCACCGGCATGGTCCCCGCCCCCTTCCTGGGCACCGGCGAGAATTCGCTGGGCTGGCACGGCCAGACCATCCTGCTGCGCCCCGAACTGCGCGGCAAGGCCGAGATCCGCCGCCTGCCGCTGCCGGGGATCGAGCCGCGCGGCGCGCTGGTGCTGCGCCTGCCCGGCATCACGGTGGTGGCGGTGCATCTGGGGCTGATGCGCTCGTCCCGCCGGGCACAACTATCGCGCATCATCGCCCAGGCGCGGCGCATCGGCCATGACCGCATGGCGCTGACCGGCGATTTCAACGAATGGCACGATTCCCGCGGGCTTGAGGCGCTGGAGGCGCTGCGCGTCGTCACCCCCGGCCCCAGTTGGCCCGCACCCTTCCCGCGCCTGCGCTATGACCGCTTCGCCGTCTCGCGCAGCATCGAGGTGCTGGATTGCGGCGTCCTGGACAACGAGATGGCGCGGGCGGCCTCGGACCACCTGCCGGTCTGGGCCGATCTCGCGGTCGATGCGCATGAAGAGGTGCCGCGCGGCTACCACCCGGCGCGCATCACCTCGCGCATTCCCGGCGAGGACGGGGTGGCCGGGGCAGAATGACGCTTTTCCGCAACTGCGAAGGCGGTTAAACAGCGCGAAAGCTCGTCAGCCAAGGGGGACGCAGACATGACGGCCATCATCGACATATTCGCGCGCGAGATACTGGACAGCCGGGGCAACCCGACGGTCGAGGTCGATGTGACGCTTGAGGACGGCACCATGGGCCG
>NZ_FNEA01000016.1 GCF_900100045.1 Paracoccus denitrificans
TTGGAGCGCCGCTTCGAGCCCGCCATGGCCGAGGGTGAGCGCGAGACACGCTATGGCCGCTGGAAACAGGCCGTGAAGGCGACGATGGGGGTGGCCGGCTGATCCGCGACCGGCACCCGGCCGGGCATGGCGCAGGGCAAATGTGGGACCAAGCCGCCCAGACCCGCGCCCTGAGCGCATGCCCCCGCCAACCCCCATCCGGCATGGCCGGGAAAGCGGCGAATGCGCCCATCGGCCCCGGCTCAGTGGCGCGGCATGCCCGTCACGGGGCGCCGCCCCCGATGGTGTCGAGCGGCTGGAACAGGATGCCGCCGGGCCCCGGCGCCACATGGGCGGTGATGCCGAAGACGCGGGCGAGGTTCTGGGCGGTCAGCACCGCCTCGGGCGGACCATCGGCGGCGATCCGGCCCTGGTGCAGCATGACGAGCCGCGTGCAATGCCGCGCCGCCAGCCCCAGGTCATGCAGCGAGGCCAGCACCGCATGGCCCTGACCGGCCAGCCGGCGGAACAGCCGCATCACGTCGATCTGCGCCGCGGGGTCCAGCCCGGCGATGGGCTCGTCCGCGATCAGCAGCGGCGTTTCCTGTGCCAGCGCCCGGGCGATCAGCGTTCGCGCCTGTTCGCCCCCCGACAGCTCGGTCGCGCGGCGGTGGCGCAGCGGGTCCAGGTGCAAGGCCGCGATGGCGCGCTCGATGGCGGCGCGGTCGGCAGCGCTGGCGGAATGCGGATGGGCGATGCGGCCAAGCGCCACCAGCGCCTCGACCGGCATCGGCCAGGCGATCTCGCGGCCCTGTGGCATATAGGCGGCGGCGCGGGCGCGCTCGCGCACCGGCAGCGCGGCCAGCGAGCTGTGACCGCGCGCCGGCAGCAGTCCCAGCGCCGCACGCAGAAGCGTGGTCTTGCCGGCGCCGTTCGGGCCGAGCAGGCCGACGAACTCGCCCGGCCCCAGCCGCAGGTCGATACCGTCCAGCACCGGCTGCCCGGCGCGGTGGAACGAGAGGGCGCGAAGCTCAAGCATGGTCACAGCCCCTCGCGCCGGGTCCTGAGGATCAGGTGCAGGAAGAAGGGCGCCCCCACCAGCGCCGTCAGCACACCAAGCTTGAGGTCATGGCCCGGCGCGATCCGCCGCACGGCGATGTCGGCGGCCAGAACGACCGCCGCGCCCCCCAGCGCCGCGGCCGGGACCAGCCGCGCCGGGCTGGCGCCGACCGCGCGGCGCAGCACATGCGGCACCACCAGCCCGACGAAGCCCACCGTGCCGGCCACCGCCGTGGCGCCGCCGATCAGCGCGGCGATGCCCGCGACCAGCATCAGCCGCAGCCGGCCCAGATGCACGCCGCTGGAGGCCGCCGCATCCTCGCCCAGCGTCAGCGCCTCGAGCGCGCGGCGGGTGGGCCAGAGCAGCGCAAAGCCCAGCAGCATGAAGGGCGCCGCGATCCAGACATGCAGCATCGAGCGATCCGCCAGCGAACCCATCATCCAGAACACGATCTCGTTGATGGCAAAGGGGTTGGGCGAAAGGTTCAGCACCAGGGAGGTGGCCGCGCCTGCCAGCGCGGAAATGGCGATGCCGGCCAGGATCAGCGCCAGTGCGCCCCCGCGCGGCCCGGCCAGCATCAGCACCAGCAGCACCGACAGCGCCGCGCCGGCCAGCGCCGCCAGGGGCAAAGCCAGCGGGAACGTGGCCGAAAGCCCGGTCTGGATCGCCAGCACCGCCCCCAGCGCCGCCGAGGCGCTGGTGCCGATCAGCCCCGGCTCGGCCAGCGGGTTGCGCAGGAAGCCTTGCAGCACCGCGCCTGCCATCCCCAGCGCCGCACCGACCAGAAAGCCCAGGATGGCGCGCGGCAGGCGCAATTCGCGCATCACCAGCGCCAGCAGGTCGTCGCCGCGAAACAGCGCGGCGAGGCTTTCGCCCGGGCCGATTCCCGCCGGTCCGGTCAGCAGCGAGGCCAGGAACAGCGCAGCCACCAGCAGCGACAGCGCGGCGATCAGCAGCGGATAGCGCGGCGCGGTCATGGCCGGGCCTGCAAGGCAAGGCGCGCGTCGCGCAACTGGGCTATGGCGCGCAGGATGTGGGGGGTGCCGCAGACCCAGTCGGGATCGGACATGACCTCGGCGGGCCGGCCCCGGCTCAGCGCCTTGAGCGCGGGGTGGTCCAGCACCTCCTGCGCGCGCGAACTGCCGGGATAGCGGCGGCCCTCGACCAGCAGGTCGGGACCCGAGAGCAGCAGCGCCTCCAGCGGCACCACCCCGCCCGCCGGCAGGCCGAGATCGTCGGCGACATTGTCGAAGCCCGCCAGCGCGACGATCTGCCCGGCCAGGCTGTCGCGGCCGGAACTGTAGCCGTTCACCATGTAGAGCGCGGCCCGCGGCCGCGGCCCCGGGGGCGCGTCGGCCAGCCGGGCCAGATCGGCGTCGAAACGCGCCAGCAGCGCCTTTGCCCGGGCCTGCCGGCCCAGGACATTGCCCATGCGGCGGATATTGGCGCGGATGCCGGCGATGTCGGTTTCGACCGGGAACACCTCGACCGGGATGCCCAGGCGTTGCAGCAGCCGGATCGTCTCGGGCGAACTCCAGGCGCCGGCCAGCACCAGGTCGGGCCGCATCAGGAAGATCTCCTCCGCCCGGCCGCGATTGGCGGGCAGGCGCGCGGCCTGATCCGCCATGGCCGAGGCGGTGGGATCCTGCGCCAGATACGAGACCGAGACGATCTGCCCCGGCGCAGCCAGCAGCATCGCCAGCTGGTCGGTGCACAGGTTCACGGACAGCACCCGGCGCGGCGGCTCGGCCGCGGCGGGCAGGATCAGGCCGGCCAGAAGGCAGGCGGCAAGGCAAAGCCGTCCTACCATTGCGCCGTCAGGCCGGCATAGAAGGTGCGGCCCTGGCCGTAATAGCCCCAGGCCTCGGAATAATCCCTGTCGAACAGGTTCACCACGCGGCCGGTCAGGCGCAGGTTTTCGGTCAGGTCGTATTGCGCGGCCAGGTTCACGGTCACGAAATCGGGCAGTTCGGTGGTGGGCGGGGTCCAGCTTCTGAACCATTCCTCGTCGTAATTGCCCGCGACATAGCGCAGATCGGCCGTGGCCGAGCCGCGACCCCCGGCAAAATCGCCCGTGGCGCGCAGCCCAAGCTGGTGGCGCGGCTGGCGCGGGATGGGATCGTCGTCTTCCGTGCGGGCGTCGGTATAGGTATAGGTCGCGCCCAGCCGCAGCCAATCGGTGGCTTCATAGTGCAGATCGGCCTCGAACCCCTTGCGCGTGCTGGTGCCGGCGATGTTTTGCGAGGTGGTGCCGGCCCCGACGATCATGTCCTCGACCTTGCTGGTGAACAGGGTCGCCCCCAGCGCAGCCCGTCCCGCTGCGAAACTCCAGTCGGCGCCGATTTCATAGCTGCGGCTGGTTTCCGGCGTCAGGTCCGGGTTGCCGCTATAGCTGCCCGGCGCATAGCCATAAAGCTCGAACATGGTGGGATTGACGATGGCCTTGCCGGCGGCCGCGCGCAGGCGCAGGTCGCGATCGGGCAATTGCCATGCGCCAGCGATGTTCCAGGTGGTCGCGTTGCGGAAATCGTCGTTGAAATCGCGCCGCAGGCCGGCCTGGATGCCGATCCCGTTGTCGAACTGGCCCTGATATTCCAGCGCAAGCGATTTCGTGTCGCGCTCATACCGGCCGCCCGGTGCATAGGAGCTCTCATAGATCTCGCGCTTCTTCTGCACCGCGAAATTGAGCTTTTGCGCGGAATTGCGGGCATTGCCGCCGTCCAGCGCCCATGTGCCGGTATACCTGAAATCCCGCAGCCGCGAGGCGTCGTCGTAATCCGGCACGCCGTCGTTGAAATGGTCCGTGGCCTGGTTGGAGCCCGAGACGGCGAAGCGGTTCAGCAGCCTGCCCCCCAGCGCCTCGGCCTCGATCCAGAGCGAGCCATAGGTTTCGTTGCGGTCGGCGGTGTGCGGTGTGTCGATCACATGGTCGTCGGGGGAATCCACCGGGTCGATCGCCCGGTCGTAGCCGTATTCCTGCCAGGTCCGGCGCAGGGTGAAGCCGGCGGTCACGGCCTCGGCGATGTCGTAGGAGCCACCGAGGGTCAGCGTCTCGCGGTTGTTGAACTCGGTATCGCCGCCCGGCGTGCGCGAGGCGTCCTCGCCATCGGTGCGGCGTGTCGCCGCCGAGAAGCTGATCTGGCCGCGCTCGCCCATGGCGCGGAGATGGGCGCTGGCGGCGCGGGTGCCCAGCCCGCCGATCTCGATCCCGCCGCCATAGCTCAGCCCCGGGACAGAGGCGCGGCGGGTGGTGATCGCGATCACCCCGGCGGCGGCATTGGCGCCGTAGATGGTCGATTGCGGGCCGCGCAGCACCTCGATGCGCTCGACATCCTCGGTCAGAAGACCGCTGAAGACATAGTCTCCGTTGCCGGGAGAGTTGGCCTCGACCCCGTCGATCAGCACCAGCACATGATTGGCTTCGCCCCCGCGGATGCGGACCATGGTCAGGGTCTCGCCGGTCGAGGTCACGGCAAGCCCGGGCAGGTCGCGCAGCGCGTCCTGGACGGTGACGAAGCCGCGCTGCCGCAAATCCTCGGCGGTCAGGATGCTGTAGGCCCGGCCATAGGCGCTTTCGGCGACGGGCGACAGCCCGCCCGACAGGACCACCGGGTCAAGCATGACGGGGGCCTGGCCTTCCTGCCCCGTTGCGGCGGCGGGCAGGAGCAGGGCGGTGGCGGCCAGCAGGGAAGCCGGGGTTCTGAACAACATTCCAAAGCCTTTCCAGCGCGGGATCCGGCCCGCGATTTGCAGAACTGTCCTGCGGAAAGGCCAAGGGCAGCCCGGCCGCGGGATGGCGACTGTCACCTCTGCGGAAGGCCGCTTTCCAGACGCGCCCCGCGCCGGAAATGGGTGATCGCTGCGGCAGGTCTCCTGGCTGGCGGATCATCGCTCGGGCCGGCCTTCCCGGGGATCTTCCCAGTGGCGCCTTCGGCCTTCGCTCACCGCCTACAGTTGCGGGGGCAGCCCCGGCCTTGCCCGTCCGCATCGCGGCGATGGGCGCGCCGGTGTTCCCTTTTCATCCGGCAGATCGCGCCGGAACCGTAGCGGCCCCGCATTGCCGCAGCGGGGCGCCAGCTGTCAAGCGCCATCCTTGGCACCGGACGCGACATTCTGTCCGGTGGGGGCCGGCGGGCGGCGGAACCTGCCCCGCGGCCGCCGCATTGGGTCCAGGCATCCGTGCGCGAAAGGGAGGGCGGACAAACCGATGGCCATGCCGCAGATCCTGGCCGTGCTGATCCTTTGCGCCATGATGGCGATGTTCGTCTGGGGGCGGCTGCGCTACGACGTGGTGGCGATGATCGCGCTCTTGGCCTCGCTGGTGGCGGGCACGGTCAAGCCGGACGAGGCGTTTCGCGGCTTCAGCGACGATATCGTCATCATCGTCGGCAGTGCGCTGGTGGTCAGCGCCGGCATCTCGCGCTCGGGCGTGATCGAGGCGGTGATGCGCCGCGTGCTCCTGCGGTTGCGCAGGCTGCGCTGGCAGCTTCTGGTGCTGGTCGGCTCGGTCACCTTCCTGTCGGCGCTGGTCAAGAACATCGGCGCGCTGGCCATGCTGATGCCGGCGGCGCTGAAGATGGCGCGGCGTTCGAGGCATTCGCCCTCGGTCTATCTGATGCCGATGGCCTTCGGCTCGCTCTTGGGCGGGCTGATCACGCTGGTCGGCACTTCGCCCAACATCATCGTCTCGCGGGTGCGCGAGCAGATGACGGGCGAGCCCTTCACCATGTTCGACTATGCCCCGGTCGGCATCGGCCTGTCGCTGGTCGGGCTGGTCTTCCTGCAATTCGCCCATCGCCTGCTGCCCAGGGACCGCCGCGCCACCGCGTCGTTGAGCGAGGCGGTGAACATCAGCGACTATCACACCGAGGCCACCGTGCCCGAGGGCGCCGGCATCGTCGGCATGACGGTGGGCGATTATCTGGGCGCCGTCGACGGCGAGGTGGCCGTGACCGGCCTCATCCGGGGCGGCGCGCGCCGTGCCGTGACGCTGCCCGACACGGTGATCGAGACGGGCGACACGCTGCTTTTACGCGGCGAGCCGAATGCGCTGGAGCGCGCGGTGACCAAGCTGGGAATGGAGCTGACCCGGCAGGATGCGGCGGCCGAAGAGGGACTGCCCGCCGACAAGATCGGCGTCATCGAGGCGGTGATCGCGCCCGCCTCGCTGCTGGTGGGGCAAAGCGTGGGGCGGATCGCGCTGTTCGACCAGCACGGCGTGAACCTGATCGCCATCTCGCGTGCCGGCCATCGCATGACGCAGCGGCTCAGCCAGACGGTGCTGGCGGCGGGCGACGTGCTGCTGGTGCAGGGGCCGATCGAGCTTTTGCCCGAGCGGATGCGGGTGCTGGGCCTCTTGCCGCTGGCCGAGCGCGACATCCGGCTGGGCGGGGTGCGCAAGCAATTGCTGCCGGTGCTGATCCTGGCGGTGGCCATGGCGGCGACGGCGGCGGGGCTGGTGCCGGTCGCCATCGCCTTCTTCGCCGCCGCCGTGCTGATGATCCTGACCGGCGCGATCAGTGCCGAAGAGGCTTATGAGGCCATCGAATGGCCTATCCTGATCATGCTGGGCGCGCTGATCCCGGTCAGCGAGGCGCTGCAAAAGACCGGCGTGACCGACCTGTTGGGTGCCTGGCTGTCGCAGGCGGCGATGGGCCTGCCGGCCTGGGGTGCGCTGACGCTGATCCTGGTCGCGGCCATGGCGGTTACGCCGTTCCTGAACAATGCCGCGACGGTGCTGGTCATGGCGCCGATCGCGGCGACCTTCGCCAGCCAGCTCGGCTATCGGCCCGATGCCTTCCTGATGGCAGTGGCGGTCGGTGCCGGCTGCGATTTCCTGACCCCCATCGGGCACCAGTGCAACACGCTGGTCATGGGGCCGGGCGGCTATCGCTTCGGCGACTACGCCCGGCTGGGTGCGCCGCTGTCGGCGCTGGTCGTGCTGACCGGCGTGCCGCTGATCCTGCTGGTCTGGCCGGTGTGACGGGCCAAAAGACGGGCCGCCTTCAACCGACCTCGGCCAGCGCGGCGCGGATGGCGCGGGCCAGGCGGCGGCAGCCCTCCTCCAGCCGCTCGGGCGGGTTCAGGGTAAAGTTGATCCGCAGCGAACGACGGTCCAGCCCCTCGGGGTCGAAGACGCTGGAGGGCGAAATGCAGACCCCCTGCGCCATCGCATGATGCAGCAGCCGGTCGGTGTCCAGCCGCGGATCGCGCGCCGTGGCCCAGACGAACATGCCGCCGACCGGCACCTGCCAGTCCAGATCCGCGGACAGGTGCTGTCGCATCGCGGCGCAAAGCGCGTCGCGCCGGGCGCGATAGATCGACAGCACCTCGGGGCGGATGCGGTCGGTCATGCCCGCCTGCAGCGCCCGCAGCGCCAGCATCTGCGACAGCCCGCTGGAACACATGTCCGAGCCCTGCTTGGCGGTGGCCAGCGCCGCGATCATCTCGGGCGCGGCGATCACCCAGCCGATGCGCAGCCCCGGCGCCAGTTCCTTGGAGAGCGAGCCCATATAGACCACCGGCCCGTCATAGGGGCCGGGCCGCTCGGCCGCCGACAGATCGAGCAGCCGGGGCAGGGGCTCGCCTTCATAGTAAAGCGCGCCGTATGGGTCGTCCTCGATCAGCCAGGTGCCGGTGGCATGGGCGGCGGCGACCAGCGCCTGCCGCTCGGGCAGGGCCACCAGCCGGCCGCTGGGGTTCGAGAAATTCGGCACCGTATAGGCGAATTGCGCCCCGGCCAGCGCGGCGTGGGGGTCGAAATCGTTCGCCTCGATCCGCATGGCGCGATAGCGCGGCGCATGCGGCATCCAGGCGTCCAGCGCGCCCAGATAGGCCGGGCTTTGCGCCGCGACCAGCCCGCCCGGCTGCAACAGCACCTTGCCCATCAGTTCCAGCGCCTGCATGCCGCCGGTGGTGATCAGCACGTTCTCGCGCGACAGCCGCAGCGCGCCGGCCGAGAAGCGCGCGGCGATCAGGTCGCGCAGCGCCGGCAGGCCGGGGATCGGGCCATAGCCCAGCGTCTCGTCCGGGTGGTTGCGGATCGCCTCGGCGGCCAGCCCGGCCAGTTCCTCGACCGGCCAGACCGAGGGTTCGGGCAGGCCCCCGGCAAGGTTGACCAGATCGGGTACCTGTCCCGCCGCCAGAAAGACCGAGGTCACGTCGTTGCTGCGGGACAGCCAGGGGGCAAAAGCGGGGCGCATGGTCGGAACGGTTGCATCGGACATGACCCCGCTGTGACCGTTTTTCGCCAACAGGGCAAGCCTGATGGCGCCGTGGCGCCCCCGGCTTGTGCCCGGCGCCGATGTATATCAGACAGGGGCGAAGGCACGACGGGGAAGACCATGCAGGCATTGAAACGGATCGGTATCGACACCTACATGCTGCTGCTGATCGGCATGGTGCTGCTGGGGCTGCTGCTGCCCGCCCGCGGCATGGCGGCCGAGATCCTGCGCGGCGCGACCTTCTGGGCGGTGACGCTGCTGTTCTTTCTCTACGGTGCCAAGCTGGACCCGGCCTCGGTCCGGGCGGGGCTTTTGAACCTGCGGCTTCAGGGCCTGACCTTCGGCGCCACCTATGCGCTGTTCCCGGTCCTGGGCATCGGGTTGGCCGCGCTGTTCGGCGGCGTGCTGGGGCCCGAACTGACGCTGGGGCTGCTGTTCCTGGCCGTGCTGCCTTCGACGGTGCAAAGCTCGATCGCCTTCACCTCGATCGCGGGCGGCAACGTGCCGGCGGCGATCTGCGCGGCTTCGCTGTCGAACCTGGTGGGCGTGGTGCTGACGCCGCTGCTGGTCACGCATCTGCTGCATCAGGAGGGCGGCGGCGCCAGCCTCGACGCCATCGAGAAGATCGCCGTGCAGATCCTGCTGCCCTTCGTCGCCGGGCAGTTGCTGCGGCGCTGGATCGGCGGCTTCGTCCAGCGCCACAGGCTCTTGACCATGGTGGTGGACCGGGGCTCGATCCTGCTGATCGTCTATTCCGCCTTCGGCGCCGGCACCGTCGCGGGCATCTGGTCGGCGATCCCGGTGCCGGGACTGGTGCTGTGCTTCCTGGTCACCGCGCTGCTGCTGGCCCTGGTCATGGGCGGCATGGTCGGCGCCGGGCGGCTGTTCCACCTGCCGCCCCAGGACCAGGCCGTGCTGTTCTTCTGCGGCTCGACCAAGAGCCTCGCCAGTGGGTTGCCCATCGCCACGGCGATCTTTCCGGCCGCGGCGGTGGGTGCGATCGTGCTGCCGGTGATGATCTATCACATGACGCAATTGCTGGTCTGCTCGGCCATCGCGCAGCGGCTGGCGCGCAAGGCGCAAGCCTAGAAATCCCAGTCCTCGTCCTCGGTCGCGACCGCCTTGCCGATGACATAGCTCGACCCCGAGCCGCTGAAGAAGTCGTGGTTCTCGCTGTCGGGGGACAGGGCGGCCAGGATCGCCGGGTTGACCTCGCAGGCCTGCGGCGGGAACAGCGCCTCGTAGCCCAGGTTCTGCAGGGCCTTGTTGGCGTTGTAATGCAGGAAGGACTTCACGTCTTCGGTCAGCCCGATGCCGTCGTATAGCTCGGCGGTGTATTTCGCCTCGATGTCGTAGAGATCGAAGATCAGCGAAAAGGCAAAGTCCTTCAGCGCCGCGCGCTCGGCCTCGCCCAGCCGCTCCAGCCCGCGCTGGTATTTGTAGCCGATGTAATAGCCATGCACCGCCTCGTCGCGGATGATCAGGCGGATCAGGTCGGCGGTATTGGTCAGCTTGGCGCGGCTCGACCAATACATCGGCAGGTAGAAGCCGGAATAGAACATGAAGCTTTCCAGGAACACGCTGGCGATCTTGCGCTTCAGCGGATCCGAGCCGGCCTTGTATTCCTCCAGAACCAGCCGCGCCTTCTGTTGCAGATGCGGGTTCTCCTCGGCCCAGCGAAAGGCCGCGTCCACCTCGGGCGTCAGGCACAGCGTCGAGAAGATCGAGGAATAGCTGCGCGCATGCACCGCCTCCATGAAGGCGATGTTCGACAAGACCGCCTCCTCATGCGGGGTCAGCGCATCGGGCATCATCGCGGGCGCGCCCACGGTGTTCTGGATGGTGTCCAAGAGCGTCAGCCCGGTAAAGACCCGGATGGTCAGCTCGCGCTCTTCGGGGCGCAGCGTGGCCCAGCTTTGCACGTCGTTCGACAGCGGCACCTTTTCGGGCAGCCAGAAATTGACGGTCAGCCGGTTCCAGACCTCCAGGTCCTTCTCGTCCTCCAGCCGGTTCCAGTTGATCGCGCGCACGGGCGTCCGCATGGCATGATCCTTCATCCGAAGAACCCCTTTCATCGTTTCTCAAATACCCTCGGGGTGTGGGGGCCCAAGGCCCCCACGATCAAAGCGTGCAGGAAACGCAGCCCTGCACCTCGGTGCCTTCCAGCGCGGTCTGGCGCAGCCGGATGTAATAGATCGTCTTGATGCCCTTCTTCCAGGCGTAGATCTGGGCGCGGTTGATGTCGCGCGTCGTGGCCTCGGCCGGGAAGAACAGCGTCAGCGACAACCCCTGGTCGACATGCTCGGTCGCGGCGGCATAGGTGTCGATGATCGCCTCGGGTCCGATCTCGTATGCGTCGCGGTAATAGTCCAGGTTCTCGTTGGACATGAAGGCGGCGGGGTAATAGACCCGGCCGATCTTGCCTTCCTTGCGGATCTCGATCTTGGCCACGATCGGATGGATCGAGCTGGTCGAGTTGTTGATATAGCTGATCGAGCCGGTGGGCGGCACCGCCTGCAGGTTGCGGTTGTAAAGCCCGTGCCGCATCACCGATTCCCGCAGTGCCGCCCAATCCTCGCGGGTGGGCAGGCTGACGCCCTCGAACACCCGCGCGACATCGGGCAGCGTGGGCAGCCAGTCCTGCGCGACGTATTTGTCGAAGAACGAGCCGTCGGCATATTTCGACTTGTCGAAATCCTTGAAGGTCCGGCCCTTTTCCTGCGCCAGCAGGTTCGAGGCGCGGATGGCGTGATAGGCCACGGCGGCGAAATAGACCGAGGTGAACTCGACGCCCTCGGGGCTGCCGTAATGGATGCGCTCGCGCGCCAGGAATCCGTGCAGGTTCATCTGGCCCAGCCCCACGGCATGGGCCTCGTCATTGCCGCGCCGGATCGAGGGCACGGCCTCGATGGCCGACATCTCCGACACCGCGGTCAGCGCCCGGATCGCCGCCTCGACGGTCGCGCCGAAATCCGGCCCGTCCATGGTCGCGGCGATGTTGAGCGAGCCGAGGTTGCAGGAAATATCCGTGCCGAGGTGGCGATAGCCCAGATCCTCGTCGAACTCACTGGCCTCGTTCACCTGCAGGATCTCGCTGCACAGGTTCGACATGCTGATGCGGCCGGCGACCGGGTTGGCGCGGTTCACCGTGTCCTCGAACATGATGTAGGGATAGCCGCTTTCGAACTGGATCTCGGCCAGCGTCTGGAAGAAGGCGCGGGCGTTGATCTTTTTCTTGCGGATGCGCTTGTCGTCCACCATCTCGGCATATTTCTCGGTGACCGAGATTTCCGAGAAGGGCAGGCCATAGACCTTTTCCACGTCATGGGGCGAGAACAGGTACATGTCCTCGTTGCGCTTGGCGAGTTCGAAGGTCACGTCCGGGATCACCACGCCCAGCGACAGCGTCTTGATGCGGATCTTTTCGTCGGCGTTCTCGCGCTTGGTGTCCAGGAAGCGCAGGATGTCGGGGTGATGCGCGTTCAGATAGACCGCCCCCGCGCCTTGCCGCGCGCCAAGCTGGTTGGCATAGGAAAAGCTGTCCTCCAGCAGTTTCATCACCGGGATGACGCCCGAGGACTGGTTCTCGATCCCCTTGATCGGCGCGCCGGCCTCGCGCAGGTTGGTCAGCATCAGGGCGACGCCGCCGCCGCGCTTGGAAAGCTGCAGCGCCGAATTGATGCCGCGGCCGATGGATTCCATGTTGTCTTCCAGCCGCAGCAGGAAGCACGAGATCAGCTCGCCCCGCGACTTCTTGCCGGCGTTCAGGAAGGTCGGCGTGGCGGGCTGGAACCGGCCCGACAGGATTTCCTCCATGAAGCGCATGGCCAGATCCTCGTCGCCGCGCGCGAGCGCCAGCGCGACCATGACCACCCGGTCCTCGTAGCGTTCCAGATAGCGCCGCCCGTCGCGGGTCTTCAGCGTATAGCTGGTGTAATACTTGAAGGCGCCGAGAAAGGTCGGAAAGCGGAATTTCCGCGCATAGGCCGCGTCCCAGATCCGGTGCAGGAAGGCGCGCGGATACTGGTCCAGCACCTCGGCCTCGTAATAGCCCTCGTCGACCAGATAGCCCAGCTTTTCGTCCAGCGAGTGGAAGAAGACGGTGTTCTGGTTGACATGCTGCAGGAAATACTGCCGCGCGGCCTTGCGATCCGCGTCGAAGCGGATGCGGCCCTCGCCGTCGTAAAGGTTCAGCATCGCATTCAGCGCGTGATAGTCCAGCTCGGCCTTTACGCCATCGTCAAGCATTCCGTCCCCCAGAATTTCGCAAGCCCCGCCTGAACGCGGGAAATGTCCAGATCAGTCCCCGCCAGCTCGAATCGATACAGCACGGGGACGTTGCACTTGTCAGATATCACCCGGCCGGCCAAGGCGTATGTCGCCCCGAAATTCCGGTTGCCGGTGGCGATGACGCCGCGCAGCAGGGCCCGGCGGTCAGGATCGTTGAGAAAGCGGATCACCTGCTTGGGCACCGCGCCCCGACCCATCCCGTCGGCATAGGTCGGGCAGATCAGCACATAGGGCAGGGCGGGGGCGGGCATCTCGTCCCTGGGCGAGATCGGGATGCGCCCGGCCGGCAGGCCGAGCCGCGTCACGAAACGCGCCGTGTTCCCCGAGCCCGAGGAGAAATAGACCAGCCCGCCCATGGCCCCGGATCAGGACAGGCGGCCGATCATGTCCGGGCGGAACCCGGCCCAATGGGCTTCGCCGGCGATGACGACGGGAGCCTGGCGATAGCCCAGCGAGGCGACCAGTTCCATCGCCGCGTCATCCTCGGTCAGATCCACCAGATGGTAGTCCAGGCCGCGCGCATCCAGGGCGCGGGTCGTGGCGGTGCATTGCACGCAGGCGGGCTTGGAATAAACGGTGATGGTCATGCCTCGGCTCCTTTTGTTCTGTCGGCAAGAGGGGGCCGGGCCGATGGGCGTGCCATCCGGACCCTGTTCCAGCCCCGCGCCCGCCGCACGGTTTCGTCCTTTCGCGTCATGGCAGGTCTTCTGACTTGCGGGTCTCGGCTTGGCCGGCCTTCCCGGGGCGCGTGGCCCCAGTGGTGATCCGGCGTCGCTCTCCGCTTACAGCTGCGGGGGCAGTGCCGGCTTTTCACCGGCTTCCCTTTTCATCCCCGAGTCGGCCCCGGGACAACCATGACCGTTGCAGTTAGCCATGGGTCATGGCCGGGGTCAATCCATATTTAGTGGATAACTGCGTCCGCCATGGAATATCTGGTGGGCGCATCGATTCTGCCTGTCGCGGGGGATTTCCGGCTTCCGGCGATATCCCGGCCGGGGTATTGCGCCGCGTCCGGCCGGGCAGGCTGTTGGATTGCCGCAACACTCGCCTGTTTCGCAGTCGAAATGACGCGGCGTCATTTGACAAACTGCGACAATTGGCCCCCTTGCATGGGTTACGCGCGGCCAGGATGAGGCACTTCGTTCCCCTTCCGGCTCGTGACACCGCAAGCCATTGATGAGCCAGCACCTTCCTGTCGTTTCCGCCCTGAGGCGGTTGCGATTCATCTTTTGTGCCGGGATCAACCCATGAACAAAACCCATCCCAAACCGCCTGCCTCGGCGTCGGCCGCGCAATTGCTGCCGACCCTGGGCCTGCTTCCTGTGCTGGCCATCTCGGCCGGCGTAGCCGGCCCCGCCCAGGCGCAGGATACCGTAACCCTGGACACGGTGGTCATCCGCCGCCAGCAGGGCAACGAGGCCGAGACCAGCTACAAGGTCACCGAAAGCACCTCGGACAAGGCCACCGCGCCGTTGCTCGATACACCAAGAACAGTGACCGTCGTTACCGGGCGCCAGATCGAAGAGCGCGGCCAGACCTCGGTCGCGGACGTGCTGCGCACCACGCCGGGCGTCACCCTGGGCGCAGGCGAAGGCGGCGTGCCGCAGGGCGTGCGCCCCTATATCCGCGGCTTCGAGGCCAGCCAGGACATGCTGGTCGACGGCATGCGCAACGCCTCGCGCACGCAATACGAGGCCTTCAACCTGGAATCCATCGAGATCAGCAAGGGCCCGGGCGGGGTCTATTCCGGTGCCGGCTCGACCGGCGGCACCATCAGCCTGAACAGCAAGATCCCGCAGCCGGGCGCCTTTGACGAGGTGGCGCTGTCCTACGGCACCGGCAATTATGTCCGCGGCACGCTGGATTCGAACCGCGAATTCGGCGCGATCGGCCTTCGCCTGAACCTGATGGCGCAGCGCGCCGACGACCTGGGCGGGCGCGACGGCGTCGAGTCCAGGCGGGTCGGCGTGGCGCCCAGCTTCAGCTATCGCCTGACCGATGACAGCAAGATCACCGCCGGGCTCTATTACTACAAGGACGAGGATACGCCCGATTACGGCGTGCCGATGTCCAATGCCACCACGCCGGCCGCATGGCGGCGCGGCTCGGGCACCCGCATCGACCCGTTCCTGCCGGTCGATGTCGATCCCGACACCTTCTACGGCCTGCACGCGCGCGATTTCCGCGACATCGAATCCGCCTCGGGCTATGTAAGGTTCGCGCATGCCTTCTCGGACAGCCTGCGGCTGACCACGGCGCTGCGCAAGGCACGCGACACCAACACCTATGTCGTGACCTCGCCGACCTCGGGCAGCGATGGCCTGGTGTCGCGCAGTTCCAAGGCTTCGGATCGGGTGAACGAGACGGTGTCGTTCAACGCCCAGCTTTCGGGCGAGGCACGGGCCTGGGGCGTCGAGCACAGCTTCGCGGTCGGCGTGGACATCGCCAATTCGCGTGCCACCAACCGCCGGCTGACGGTGACCAATCCCGACCCGATGCCGACCTCGCCCTATGAGAATCCGAACCCCGGCGCGCCCTGGGGCGGCAGCATCGAGCGCGGCGGCGAGAGCGGCTACAGCACCACCAGGTCGCGTGGCGTCTATGCGCTGGATACCATCACCTTCACCCCGCAATGGGAGGCGACGGTGGGGCTGCGCTGGGACGATTACAGCGTCGACAGCATCACCCATGCGACCGACACCACCCCGCGCGAAAGCCACGGCAACGATTCCGATTTCCTGAACGGGATTCTGGGCGTGGTCTACAAGCCGGTGCAGAACGGCTCGATCTATGCCTCGGCCAGCACCTCCTCGAACCCGGCGGGCGAGGGCGCGGGCACCGGCGGCAGCAATGCCTCGGACGATCTGGACAGCCTCGACCCCGAGCGCAGCGTGAACTACGAGATCGGCACGAAATGGCTGGTGCTGAACGACCAGCTCGAGCTGAGCGCGGCGCTGTTCAGGACCGAAAAGGACAATGCCCGCGTCACCAACGCCCTGGGCGAGACCGAGAATATCGGCAACACCACCGCCAAGGGCATCGAGCTGGGCTTTGCCGGCCAGGTCGCCGAGCGCTGGGGCATCTGGGGCGGTTATGTCCATCAGGACGTCAAGCTGAAGGACGGCGGCTGGAGCACCCCGCGCGGCGGCGGCGAGCCCTATCCGAACCCCGCCACCGGCAAGCAGGTCGCGAAGGTTCCGCGCAACAGCTTTTCGCTGTGGACGACCTACGACTACAGCCCGCAACTGACGCTGGGCGGCGGCGTGACCTATACCGGCAAGCGCACGGCCAGCTATTCGCAGAACGGCGATGCCGATGCCGCCCTGCCGTCGAGCTGGCGCACCGACCTGATGGCGGCCTACAGGCTGACCGAGGCCACGGCGCTGCAACTCAACGTCAACAACGTCTTCGACCGCCAGATCTATACCGACTCGCATGTCTCGCAATTCGCCAATATCGAGCCGGGCCGGAACTTCGTGCTGACGCTGAAGCACGCGTTCTGATCACCGCGTCGTCGCGGCCTTCGGGGACGGCTTTCGGGCCGTCCCCCTTTTGCAGTGGGGGCCGGCCAGGCCGGGATCCCCGCCGATGTCGTGGCGCCGTGCGGCTACGCGCGGCACGCGGCCGGTCGTCGCCCGTCAGGTCGCCGTGCGCATCCCGGTGCTGTGCGACGGCGGCATCCGGCGCGGCGGGGGTCGCGGATATGCGGATATGCTGACCATCCTGCGCGCCGAGCTCGAGGTCGCCATGGCCCTGACCGGCCGGCGCGATCTGGCCGGCATCGACGAGGGCGTGATCCGGCCTAGCCCCTGAAGCTGCGCCACAGGCTCAGCGCGGCATCGGACAGATCGCCCAGCCGGGCCACGACGTGCTCGCGCTCCAGCCCCGGCCCGTCCTCGGCGCGGTCCAGCCGCCGCAATAGCCGCATCACCCGGCGCTTGTGGATGCCGGTCCAAAGCTGGACCGGATCGGCGACCAGCCCGGCAAAGGTCGTCAGGACCGAGGCGAGCATGGCCAGAACCACGCCGGTCAGCACCACCTCGATGCTGGAAAGCTCGCGCGGGAAGGCGCCATACCACATGCGTCCGGCCCAGCTTCCCAGCGCGAAATTCTCGACGGCCTGCGCCTGTGCCCGCAGATGCGCGATCGGGCCGGCCAGCGAGATCACGCCCGGCGTGGCCCGGTGGAACAGCAAGAGCCCCGAGGCCAGCACCAGAAGCGAGGTGGTGATCTCGGACACCGCATTGCGGGTTTCGGCATAGTCCGACACGGCGCGGGCGACGCTGCGGGGCGCGGCCTCGGGGGCCAGCCCCCTTGCGGCCAGATCGTCGACAAAGCCGGCCAGATCCGCCTCGATCCGCTGCGCCACGTCGGATTTCAGAAAGATCTGCCGGCGCGACAGCCAGTCGCCCGCCCGGACCAGCCCGATCCGGCGCAGAAGCGGCGCGCCCAGCCGCACCAGCAGGAACAGCGGCGACAGCATCACGTTGATGGGCGCGCGCAGCAGGTCCAGCCCAAGCGCGTGGCGATGCAGCGCCAGCGTGCCGCGCGGCCCGTAGCGGGCGCGCACGAAGCGGCGGACCTCGGTTTCGCGCCGGGTCATCGGGCGGGTGTCGGCGGGCGCAAGGGCCATGGGCGCGGTCCTTTGGCGGATCGTGCCCAATCTAGGCATCGCGACAGGGAGGCTCAATGCCCGCCGGTCAGATCAGCGCCACCAGCTCCAGCCCCAGGGCCGAGATGAACAGCCAGGCCAGCGCGCCAAGCGCCAGCGGCCGGACGCCCTTGGCGCAGAGCTTGCGGATGTCGGTCTCCAGCCCCATCGCGGCCAGCGCCACCGTCAGGAGAAAGGCGGTCAGGGCGACGATCTCGGCATGCAGCGCCTCGGGCAGGGGCAGGGCGCTGTTCAGCAGCACCACGGCGATGAAGCCCAGCACGAACCAGGGCGTCGGCGCCGAGCCATGCGCGGCCTTGCCGCCCCGCCGCGCCAGCGCGCCCAGCATCAGGATCAGCGGAGCCAGCAGCATCACCCGGCTCAGCTTGGCGACGGTCGCGGCCTGTCCCGCCTCGGCGCCATGCTGGAAGCCGGCGCCGACGACCTGCGCCACCTCGTGCACGGTCGCGCCGACCCAGATGCCGTAATGCGAAGGCCCCATCCCCAGCATCTCGCCCAGCACCGGCATGGCCAGCATCGAGAGCGAGCCGAAGACCGTCACGCAGGCGATGGCATAGGCCACGTCCTCGTCCGTCCCGCGCGTGACCGTGTTCGTGGCGATCACCGCCGAGGCGCCGCAGACCGAGGTGCCGGCCGCGATCAGCTCGGCAAGCCGCGCCTCGACCCCCAATGCCCGGCCGGCCCATCTGGTAAAGACGAAGGTCGCGGCCAGCACCACCGCGATCACCGCCACCCCCGGCAGGCCCACGGCGCGCAATTGCTCCAGCGTCAGCTGAAAGCCCAGCAGCACGATGGCGAAACGCAGCACCCGGCGCAGCGAAAAGCCGATGCCCGGCCGCGCCGCCGCGGGTGTGCCGACAAGGTTGCGCAGCGCCATGCCCAGCACCATCGCCACCACCAGCGGGCTGAGCGCCGGTATGCCCGAAAGCCTCTGCGCCGCCATGGCAAGGATCGCGATGCCGAAGGTCAGCCCCAGCCCCGGCAGGGTGGCGCCCAGCCAGCCCCCGATCGCGGAAGATGTTTGCTGGCCCTGGTCGGTCGAGGACATGGTCGCGCTCCTTTGCCTTTGGGGCGGAACATGGTCCTGAATCGACGTTCAATCCATCGCATTATATTTGCCATATCGTTCGATTTTACTTATGAGTCTGGCATGACGCTGGAACAGCTCCGCATCTTCCTTGCCGTGGCCGAGCGGCAGCATGTCACCCGCGCGGCCGAGGCGCTGAACCTGACGCAATCGGCGGTCAGCGCCGCCGTCTCGGCTTTGGAGGCGCGGCATGGTGTGCGCTTTTTCGACCGGGTGGGGCGGCGGATCGTGCTGACCGAGACGGGCGAGGCCTTCATGGCCGAGGCGCGCGCCGTGCTGGACCGGGTCGAGACCGCCGAGATGGTGCTGGAGGATCTGTCGCGCGAGCCGCGGGGCCGGCTGCGGGTCCATGCCAGCCAGACCGTCGCCAGCTATTGGCTGCCGCCGCGGCTGGTGGCGCTGCGCGAGATGCATCCGGGGATCGAACTGCGCCTGACGGTCAGCAACACCACCCATGCCGCGGATGCCGTGCAGGACGGCGGTGCCGACCTGGGGTTGGTCGAGGGTGCGGTGGCGCATGGCGGGCTGCACCGGCAGGTGGTGGCCCGCGACCGGCTGGTGCTGGTCATGGCGACCGATCACCCCTGGGCCGGGGTCGAGGCGATGCCCCAGGCCGGGCTGGAGGCGCAGAACTGGATCCTGCGCGAGCCGGGCTCGGGCACGCGCTCGGAATTCGAGACCTGGCTTGCCGGGCGGGGGCTTTCCATTGCCGCGCTGCCCTTGTCGCTGGAGCTGCCCTCGAACGAGGCGGTTCTGAACGCGGTCGCCGCCAGCCAATGCCTCGCGGCGCTGTCGCAACGGGCGGTGGCGCGGCCGGCCGCTGCGGGTTGGATCCGCACCCTGCCGCTGCCGGGGGCGGAGCGGCCGTTTTCGCTGCTGACCAATCCGCGGCGCTATCGCACGCGGGCGGTGCAGGCGCTGATCGACATCCTGACGGACGAGGGTTTCGCCGCAGGCACCCCCTGACACGAAAAGGCCTGCGCCATCGGGAGGGAAGGCGCAGGCCGTCTTCTCGGCGGGGCGACCGGGTCCGTCGCGCTGGTCCCGGTCACTCCGCGAGGGACTTCGTCAACCGTGCTGGGCCTCGGGCTCGGACATCGGCGTATCCTCGTCCAGCACGTCCAGCGTCGGCATGTCCTCGCCTTCCAGGACGCGGCGGGCGCGGTCGCGGTCGATGTCGCCCACCCAGGAGGCGACGACCACGGTGGCGACGCAATTGCCCAGATAGTTCCCCAGCGCCCGGGCGATGCCCATGAACCAGTCGACCGACAGCACCAGGACCAGCCCAATGGCGGGGATCGCCGGGATCGCGGCCAGCGTCGCGGCCAGGATCACGATGGCCGAGCCCGGTACGCCATGCGCGCCCTTCGAGGTCACCAGCGCCACGCCCAGGATGGCCAGCAGGTCGGTGGTCGACAGCGGCGTGTTGGTGGCCTGGGCGATGAAGACCGCCGCCAGCGTCAGGTAGATCGAGAAGGCGTCGAGGTTGAAGGAATAGCCCGTCGGCACAACCAGCCCCACGGTCGAGTCCTTGATGCCCAGGTGTTCCAGCTTGCGCATGGTCTGCGGCAGCACGGCGTCGCTGCTGGCCGTGCCGGCGACGATGCCGACCTCGGTGCGCAGATAGCGCAGCAGCTTGAAGATGCTGAAGCCCGCAAGGCGCAGGACGAAGCCCAGCACCACGAAGACGAACACGGCGATGGTGACATAGAACAGCCCCACCAGATAGCCCAGCTGCGCCAGCGAGCCGATGCCGTATTGCCCGACGGTGAAGGCGATGGCGCCGAACACGCCCAGCGGCGCCAGCCGGACGATGAAGAACATGATCTTGAAGGTGACGTCGCCCGTCAGCTCGATCATGTGCAGAAGCGGCTTGCCGCGTTCGCCCACCAGCGACAGCGCGCAGCCGAACAGGATCGCGACCAGCAGCACCTGCAGGATGTCGCCCTGTGCGAAGCCGCTGATCATCGTGGTCGGGATCAGCTTCATCAGGAAGTCGACGGTGCCGCCGCTGGTGACCTGGTCCGCGCGCTCGACATAGGCCGACAGCGCCGAGGCGTCGAGTTGGCTCACGTCGATGTTCATGCCGTGGCCCGGCCCGAACAGATAGGCGACCGCGATGCCCAGGGCCAGCGCGATGGTGGTGATGATCTCGAAATAGATGATGGCGCGCACGCCGACCTTGCCGACCTTTTTCAGGTCGCCCGCGCCGGCGATGCCATGCACCACGACGCAGAACACGATGACGGGGATCAGCATCTTGATGAGCTTGATGAACCCGTCCCCAAGCGGCTTCATCTTGGCGGCGAACTCGGGCGCGAAGAAGCCGGCGACGACCCCCAGCACCAGTGCCACGCAAACCTGTCCAAACAAGGACCTGGACCAATTCGGCATGTGTTTCCGTTCCTCCCTGTGACGGAAGGGGCAGGCTGCGGCGCGGCGCCTTCGGATGCGTCTCCCTTCGCATCGATGGCGCGCGGTCGCGGCTGACCCCTCATGCCGATGAGTGTTGGCGAATGCCGCATCCGTGTCTAATATTGATTTAACGGTTATCTATAGGGTGACGCTATGAGAATGCGCCAGCTTCGCTGTTTCGTCGTCCTGGCCGAGGAGTTGAACTTCACCCGTGCCGCGCGGCGGCTGAACATGTCGCAGCCGCCGTTGAGCACGCAGATCCAGACACTTGAGCGCGAAGTGGGTGCCGAACTCATCAGCCGCACCAGCCGCAAGGTGGCGCTGACGCGGGCGGGCGAGCTGTTCCTGCCCCGGGCGCGCAACATGCTCGACCAGTATGAGCGCAGCCTGCAGGAGATCCGCGAAATCCAGCAGGGCCAGGACGGATTGCTGGAAATCGGGGCAACCGGCTCGATCCTGCGCGGGGGCCTGTCCGAGCTTTTGGCGCATTTCGCCCGGCTGCATCCGCGAATCACCCTGCGCGTGCACGAGCAGACCCCCGCCGCGCAGATCACCGAGGTGCTGAGCCGGCGCACCGATGTCAGCTTCAACCGCTCGGTGCCGCGCGACGAGGAACTGGCCCACGAATACGGCTGGCGCGAGGAAATGGTGGCGCTGGTGCGCAGCGATCACCGGCTGGCCGGTCGCACCTGCGTTTCGATCGACGACCTGCGCGAGGACCAGCATGTCGTTCTGCGCCCCGACAGCTCCGATTTCGCGGCCTATGTCATGGCCTGCATCGTCGCCGCGGGCTATCGGCCGCGGGTCTCGCAGCAGGTGGTGGATGCGCAGTCGATCCCCAGCCTGATCGTGGCGGGCTTCGGGGTCAGCATCGTGCCGGCGGGCATCGCCAGGCTGACGGCGGGGCCGCTGACCTTCCTGCCGATCCGGCCCAACCCGCCGGTCTCCGAGGTCTTTATCGTCTATCACCACCGCGACCCGGCGCCGGCGCTGCAACTGTTCCTGGCCGAGATCCGCCGCAGCCTGGGCCATGATCCCACGCGCCCCGCGCGCTGAAGGCGCGGCCCGGCCGGACCGGGGATCGGCCGAGGCGCCGAGTTTGGCTTTGACTTACGGGCCGCGACAGGATAGGCGGGCGGCTTGGCTCCGCATTCCGGGCCGGCGGACCATGGGAGGGTCCGGCCGCAAAGGGGATGGTGCCTTTCACCCGGATGCCCCGCATCCCCTTTCTGGCGAAGAAGATGAACGAACATGATATTGCCGCGCCTCTGGCTGCGGCGCTGGCGGCCAAGGGCTATGCCAGCCTGACCTCGGTGCAGGAAGCGGCGCTCGCGCCCGAAGCACGGGGCCGCGACGTGCTGGTCTCGGCGCAGACCGGCTCGGGCAAGACCGTGGCCTTCGGCCTGGCCATGGCCGGCGACATCCTCGATGGAGAGACCCTGCCCGAGGCGGGACAGCCGCTGGCACTGGCCATCGCGCCGACGCGCGAACTGGCCTTGCAGGTGGCGCGCGAACTGGGCTGGCTCTACGAACAGGCGGGCGCGCGCATCGCCACCTGCGTCGGCGGCATGGATTACCGGACCGAGCGCCGGGCGCTGGAGCGCGGCGCCCATATCGTCGTCGGCACTCCCGGCCGGCTGCGCGACCATATCGAGCGCGGCTCGCTGGACCTGACCGCCTTGCGCGCCTGCGTGCTGGACGAGGCGGACGAGATGCTGGACCTGGGCTTTCGCGAGGATCTGGAGTTCATCCTGGGCTCGGCACCGGCCGAACGCCGCACGCTGCTGTTCTCGGCCACCGTGCCCCCGGCCATCGAGGCGCTGGCCCGCGACTTCCAACGCGACGCCCTGCGCATCCAGGCGATGGGCGAGGCACGCCAGCACGGTGACATCGAATATCGCGCCATGTCGGTGACCACCCGCGACCGCGAGCACGCCATCTTCAACACCCTGCGCTATTACGAGGCCAGCCGCGCCATCATCTTCTGCAAGACCCGCGCCAACGTGAACCACCTGCTGGCGCGCATGGGCAATCGCGGCTTCAAGGTCGTGGCGCTGTCGGGCGAACTCAGCCAGCAAGAGCGCAGCCATGCCCTGCAAGCCCTGCGCGACGGGCGTGCGCGGGTCTGCATCGCCACCGACGTGGCGGCGCGCGGCATCGACCTGCCGGGGCTGGAACTGGTGATCCACGCCGACCTGCCGACCAATCCCGATACGCTTTTGCACCGTTCGGGCCGCACCGGCCGGGCCGGGGCCAAGGGCACCTCGGTGCTGATCGTCCCCTCCTCGGAATACAAGCGGGCGCAGCGGCTGCTCCAGCGCGCCAAGCTGGTCGCGGAATGGGGCAAGGCGCCCTCGGCCGACGAGGTGCAGGCCCGCGACGACGCACGCATGCTGGACCATCCCGCCCTGGCCGAAGCGCCGGGCGACGAGGCGGGACTGGCCGCCGCGCTGCTGGACCGCTTCGGAGCCGAGCGGGTCGCCTCGGCCTTCGTGCGGCTGTGGCGCGAGGGGCGCCCGGCGCCCGAGGAACTGTCGGAAAGCGCGGCCCCCGCGCCTTCGGCGCCGCGCGAGCGGGGCGAGTTCGGCCCGGCGGTCTGGTTCCTGCTTTCGGTCGGCCATTCCGGCCGCGCCGAGGCGCGCTGGCTTCTGCCCAAGATCTGCGAGGCGGGCGGCATCACCCGCGACGCCATCGGCGCGATCCGGGTCAAGACCGACCAGACCTTCGTGCAGATCGCGGCACCCGTCGCGCCGAATTTCGGCGAGCGGATCGAATTGGAGCCCGGCCTGACCATGCGCCGGATCGAGGGCGAGCCCGTCTTCGACGCCGCACCCGTGCGTGAGAAAAAGCCGCATCGCGGCCCGGCCCCGGTCGCGGCGCGTCCCGAGCCGCTGGAGCCCCGGACCAAGCCGAAGCCCAAGCCGGCCCGGCGCCCGGCGCTGCTGGACCCCGACGAGGTGAAGCCGCGCCCCGCGCCCGAAGCCGCAGCCGACCGGGTGCCCGAACCCGAGGCGGCCCCGCGCAAGGCACGCTGGAGCGCCGAGAAGAAGCTGGCGCAGAAGGCCGCGCCGAAAGCCGGTCCCCGTGCCGCGGGCTTCAAGTCGCATGGCGCCGCGCCCCGCGACGACCGCCCGGCCCGAGGCGAGGGCGCCGAGGCGCGTCCTAAGCGTGCCGCCGGCTTCAAGTCCCACAAGCCCGCGGGCGGCTGGCAGGGCAAGGCGGGCGACAAGCCCTTCCGCAGCGGAGCAAAGCCCGGCAAGCCGGGCAAGCGCTGACAAGCGGCTGAAACGGCCCGGCAGACGCGGGGGGCGGCTTTGTTCCTTTGCTTCGCAACGGAGATTGCGCCCTTGTCGTGGCGACGAATGGCGGGCATCAGGATCGGCTGATCCGCATCAGGGAAATGCCGTGGCCGCGGCCGAATTCTCCCCCTGCCTGATCACGCCCGGCATCGGAACGGCGAAGGGCGGTTCTGCCGGCGCGCCGTGCTTCCGGTCTCGCGCTCGGCCGGCGCTAGCCCTCGATGCGGTGCATCTCGCGATAGGTCCGGGGCGAGATGCCGAAGCGCTTCTCGAACAGGCGCGAGAGCCTTGCGGCCGGAGACAGGCCCACCTGCGCCGCGACCTGCTTGATCGACAGCCCTCGCGACAGCAACATGCGCGCCGCGTCCAGCCGCACGGTTTCGACGAAATGGGCGGGAGTCTTGCCGGTCGCGGCGGCGAACTTGCGGTGAAAGCTGCGCTCGGTCAGGCCGGCGCGGCCAGCCAGCGCCGGCACGTCCAGCGTGGCGCCGAGATTGGACTGGATCCACCCGATCAGATCGGCAAAGGGGTTGTCGCCCCTGGCCTGCGCCGACAGCACCGGGCTGAACTGCGACTGATGGCCCGGCCGGCGGGCATAAAGGATCAGCCGCTGCGCCACCTCGCCCGCGATGGCCGTGTCCAGGTCGCGCCCGACCATGGCAAGCGCCATGTCGATGCCGGTGGTGACCCCGGCCGAGGTCCACAGGCGGCCATCCTCGACATACAGCGCCTCGGGATCGACGGTCACGCGCGGGAAATGCGCCCGGAAGGGCTCATAGGCATCCCAATGCGTCGCGACCCGGCAGCCGTCCAGCAGCCCGAGGCTTGCCAGCACGATCCCGCCCGAGCAGACCGAGCCGAACCGGCCGGCCTTTGCCGACAATGCAGGAAGCACCCGGCGCAATTCGGGGTCCGCCATGGCGGCTTGCAGCGGTCCGCTTTCGGCGCCCACGATCAGCAGCGTTCCGATCCTGCATCCGCGAAACCCGGCAAGGCGCGAAGTCTGGATGGAAACACCGCTGCTGCTGGCGATCTCGCCCCCGGCCGGCGAGGTCAGCGCGACCTCGTAGAACGGTGCCTGTCCCGCCTGTCCCAAGGCGCGGTTCGCGCCGTTGAGGACGGATGCCGGCCCCGCCATGTCGAGCAGTTCGAACCCCGGATAGACGACGAAGACGACCTGGTGCATTGGCAGGAATTAGCATGTTTCTGTCATTCCTGCTATCGTTGCGGCGGGCTAGTCTGAACCGACGGGCATCCCTTGCAAGCGCATGCCCGACCCGGCAGCCGGAAGGTCGCGCAATGACATGGCGCATTCTTGCCGCAGCGTTTCTGGTGCTGGCCGCAGCCCCTGCGGCGTGGCTGGCGCAACTGCCCGCGCCGGTTCATCCCGCCGCGCCCCCGGTTCCGGCGGCCGAGCAGGCCGGGCTGATCGAGGCCCTGCGCCCGCCCAAGCGGACCCGCCCGCTGATCGCCATCGTCGCGATCAACGATGCGACCGAGGTGACGGATTACCTGGTGCCGGCGGGGATCCTGCGTCGTGCCGGCGTCGCCGACGTGATGCTGCTGGCGACGGGGCCCGGCCCGGTGCGGCTTTACCCCGCGCTTCGGGTCAGGCCGGATGCCACGATCGCCGATTTCGACCGCGCCCGTCCGCAGGGGCCGGATTACGTCATCGTCCCGGCAATGAGCCGGGAAGACCCGCAACTGCTCGACTGGCTGCGGCGGCAAGCGGACAGTGGCGCGACCGTCGTCGCGGTCTGCGCCGGCGCCCGGGTCGCCGCTGCCGCGGGCCTGCTGGATGGCAAGCGGGCGGTGACGCATTGGTATTACCTGCCCGGGATGCTGAAGCGGCACCCCGATATCCGCCATGTCCCGGATCGCCGGATGGTAGCCGACCGCGGGGTCGCCACGACGACCGGCATCACCGCCTCGATACCGATGATGCTGACCCTGACCGAAGCCATCGCCGGGCGCGGCAAGGCGGAAGCGGTGGCGCGAGAGTTGGGGCTGGCCTCATGGGATGCCTCCCATGCCAGCGCCGGTTTCCGCCTGACGCACCCCTTCGCGACCACGGTGCTGGCCAACCGGGCGCAGTTCTGGCGGCGCGAGGAACTGGCGCTGCCCCTGCGGCCCGGCATGGACGAAGTGACGCTGGCCCTGAGCGCGGATGCCTGGTCGCGGACCTATCGCTCGGCCGTGGTCGGCGTGGCGGCTGCGCCGGTGGTCACGGCGAACGGCATCGCCATCCTGCCCGACCGGGCAAGCGGCGGCGAAGGCGCGGGGCAGGTGCCGGCCTTTGCCGACCGGCCCCCGGCCGCCGCACTGGACCTGACGCTGGAGGCCATCGGCAGGCGTTACGGACCGCGCACCGCCGATGTCGTCGCCATGCAACTGGAATACCCCGGGGAGTGAAGGACCGATCATGCGACCGACAAGAACCTGGACCAGCCTTGCCGCCCTTGCACCTGCGGGCGGGCCTGCGCGCCAGCCCGATGAGCCCTCGGCGCAACGGCGTCGATGTCGCGGCGGTGCTGGCCCGGCCGATCCCACCCGCCGCGAAATTCGCACCATGACATCAAAGGAGACCACGCCATGAGAAGGATCATCGCGATCATCTATGTCAGCCTCGACGGGGTCATGCAGGCGCCCGGCGGACCCGAGGAAGACCCAGGCGGCGGCTTCGTCCATGGCGGCTGGGCGATGCCCCGTTGGGACGAGATGATGAACGGCCTTCTGGCCGAGTTGCTGGACCGGCCCTTCGCCCTTCTGCTGGGCCGCAAGACCTACGAGATTTTTGCCGGCTATTGGCCGCATCACACCGACAACCCGATCGGCAGGAAATTCGACGCGGCGGTGAAATACGTCATGACTCGCCGCCTCGACCGTCTGGACTGGGCAGGGTCCGAGCGGGTCGATGCGGCAGGCGTCGCGCGGCTGAAATCCGGTGAGGGTCCCCAGATCCATGTCTGGGGCAGCGGCAATGCCCTGCGGGCGCTGACGGCTGCCGGGCTGGTGGACGAATACCGCCTCTGGATCTTTCCGCTGATCCTTGGCGGCGGCAAGCGCCTGTTCGAGCCGGGCCTTCCCGCCACGGCGCTGACGCTGGCCGACACAAAGGTGTCGACGACCGGGGTAGTCATCAATACCTATCGCCCCGCCGGTCCGGTCGCCTTGCCCGCCGAGGGCCTGGGCAAAGCGGAATGAGGCGGGAAAATGCGCGCCGCCATGCCGCAAGGCGCAGGGGCGATCACGACAGGCTCAAGCGTTCCAGAACGCGGCTGGCGATGGCTGCGGTTTCCTGCCAGCCGGGCAGGGCGTTGCCGGCCCGTCGCGCGGCGTCGCGCATCCGCGCATGCAAGGGTCCGTCGCCCAGCAACCGGCGCAGCGCGGCCGCGAGGGCATGCGGATCATCGGGCGGCACCAGAAGCCCCGTGGCAGCGGGCACGGTGTCGGGAACCGCGCCCGTCGCGCAACTGACGATCGGCAGGCCATGCGCCAGCGCCTCGTCGAAAACCAGGCCGTGGCCCTCGTATCGAGTCGCCAGGGCAAAGATCGAGGCGCTGGCATAAAGCCGCTCCAGCCGGTCGGCATCGACCCGCCCCGCCAATGTCACCCGCCCCGAGACCGGGCTGCCGGCCAATTGCCGGGCGAGTGCCGCGGCATGGGCCCCGTCCCACGGGTTGCCGACGATCACCGCCTGCCAGTCCAGGTCGGCCAGTCCCGCCAGGGCATTGATCAGCATGTCATGGCCCTTGCGCGGATGCAGGATGCCCACCGACAGGATCAGCGGCGGGGTGACGGGCGAGGGTGCGAGCCGGGCCGGCTCGACCCCCGGACGGGCGATGGTGATGCGGTCGGCGGACACGCCGTAGCGTTCGGTCAACATGGCGCGGGCATGCGGGCTTGGGACCAGCACATGGCGCGCCAGTTGCAGGTTGTCGCGCTCGGTCCGGTAAAGATGCGCGCGCCGCGCCGGATTAAGGCCGGTCTCCATCGCCAGCGGATGATGGATCATCGCCACGATGGGCGCGCGGACCCGGGCGAGGCCGGCCGTGTCGATGGCGCCGAAGACCAGCCCGTCCACGATCAGGGGGCGATCCTCGGCCACCAGCGCCGCCACAGCCGCCGCCATTTCGGCGGGGGTCGGGTCGGGAAAGCTCGCGACCAATTGCAGGTGCCGCATGTCGTGGCCCAGGTCGCGCAAACCCTCCAGCAGGCGGCGTTCGTAGATATAGCCGCCGGTCAGCGTGGCGATGTCGCCCGGAATGGCAAAGGCCGCGTCGCAAGGTCTGGTCATGGGCGCACCTGTTCGGGGGCATAGAGGGTCAGGACACGGCGCTCGGCCGCGCCGACGGCGGCATGGCCCAGCCACGAGATCAGCGTGACCAGCACCACCGAGGACCAGAGCATGTCGTAATCGGACACCGAGGCCGACAGCGCCATCAGCCCGCCGATGCCGCCGCCCGTCGCCAGCCATTCGACCACCGTGACCGCCAGCACCGCTGCCGGCACGCTCATCCGGGCCGAGGCGAAAAGCGCGGGCAGCATCGCCGGGATGCGCACATGGATCATCTGTCGCCAGCGGCCGGCGGCATAGGTGCGAAAGACATCGAGGATCTGGCCCGGCGCCTGCCGCAGCCCGTGCTGGCAGGCGACGAAGGTCGGAAAGAACACCATGACCGCGACCAGCACCACCACGCCCGCCGCGCCGCGCCCGACCAGCAGCACGATCAGCGGCGCCGTGGTCACGATGGGGATGGCCCGCAACGCGATGGCCAGCGGCGTGACCAGCGCCGAGAGTGCCGGCAGCAGCGCCAGCAGGACGGCAAGCCCGGCGCCCGCCGCCAGCCCCGCCGCATAGCCCGGCAGCACATGGGCGCCGGTCTGCGCCAGCGCGCCCGCAAGGGTCTGCCGGGCCTCGGCGGCATCCGGCGCCCAGATCAGCGCTGCCAGCACGTCGCCCGGCCGCTTGGCGAAGAACGGGCTGAGTCCCGCCAGCCGCATCCCTGCCCACCACGCGCCAAGGACGGTCGCGATCACCGCGAGCGCCGAAACCGGCGCCGCCCGGCGCGAACGGCGCGCGGTGCCGGGCGGGGCCAGCAGGACGGGCGGCGTCTCGTCCAGAAAGCGATGGGCCAGGGCGCCGATCAGGGCATAGGCCGCGACCGGGACGGCGGCGGCCAGCGCGGCGATGCTCCAGAGCGCGGGCACGTCCAGCGCGCGGGTAAAGCGGATGGTCAGCACGCCCATGCCGCGCTCGGCCCCGGTGAATTCGCCGACCAGCGCCCCCAGGAAGGCTGCCGGGGCCGAGATCTGCAATCCCGCGACCAGATAGGGCAGCGCGGCGCGCAGCCGGACATGGCGCAACTCGGCCATCCGGCCCCGGCCATAGACGTGGATCAGGTCCAGCCATGCGGCGGGAACGGCGCGCAGGCCGGCAAGCAGCGGGATCAGCGTGGTGTAATAGACCGCCAGCGCCGCCAGCGCGATCTGCGGGCCGTCGCCCGGTCCCATCATCACCCGCAGGATCGGCCCCGTCGCGACCAGCGGCAGGCAAAAGACCACCAGCGCCAGCCCCGAGACCAGCCCGGTCAGTCGCGGCCAGAGCAGCGCCAGGCCGGCCAGCGCCACGGCGGCCAGGTTGCCCAGCACGAAACCCGCCGCCGCATTGCCGCCGGTCACGGCCAGCGCGCGGGACAGCAGGCCGGCATGGGCGGCGGTCCATTGCGCGACCTCGGCGGGACCGGCGATCAGGTGGCGGCCCGACAGGGCAAGCGCCGATGCCTGCCAAAAGGCCAGCAGCAGGATCAGCCCGGCCAGCCCATTCCTCATGGTCATGTCGCGCCGGCGGGCAGGGAGAGCGCCGCCCGCGCCTGGGCCTCGATGCGGCGAAAGGCGGGGCTGTCGGTCAGGTCGGGCCTGCGCGGATGGGGCAGGGGCACGGCGATGTCGGCGACGATCCGCGCCGGGCGCGGCGACAGGACCAGGATGCGGTCGGCCAGCAGCACCGCCTCGGCCAGCGAATGGGTCACCAGCAGCGCCGTCGTGCCCTGCGTCTGCCACAGCGGCGGCAGGTCCTGCGCAAGCTGGCGGCGGGTCAGTTCGTCGACCGCGCCGAAGGGCTCGTCCAGCAGCAGGACCTGCGGCGCGGTGACCAGCGCGCGGGCGATGGCGGCGCGCTGGCGCATGCCGCCCGACAGCGCCGCCGGGCGCGTCGCTGCAAAGCCCTCCAGCCCGACCAGCCGCAGCAGATGCGCCAACTTGCCCGGATCGGCGGGCTGGCGGGCGAGCTTGCGCGCCAGCGCCACGTTCTGCGCGGCGCTGAGCCAGGGCAGCAGCGAGGGGTCCTGGAACGCGACCGAGATCGTGCCCTGCCGGCGCTGGCGGGCCGGGTCCAGCCCGCCGATCCGCACCTGCCCGTCGTCCGGCTGTTCCAGCCCCGCGATCAGCCGCAGCAGCGTGGACTTGCCGCAGCCCGAGGGGCCGATCAGCGCGGTGGTCCGGCCGGCGTCGAAATCGGCGTCGAAAACCGCGACCGCCTGCACGCCGCCGGGCCAGGATTTCGACAGCGCCCGGCAGGCGATCCCGGCGCGATCGCCGTCAGGCATGGACCGCCTCCAGGATCGAGCGGTCCCAAAGCGCGGGCGTCACCTCGCGGCCCAGCAGGGCCAGGGTGCGGATATTGGCCTCGACGGCCTCGTCGCTCCACCAGCCGAAACCGTGCCGCTCGGTCAGGTCCGAAAACATCAGCGGCAATTGCCGGCGCGCCTGCAATTTCTGCGTGGGCAGGTCCAGCCCGGCATCGGGGAACATGGCGACGGTCAGCTCGGCCGCCGCATCGCTGTCGGCGCGGCAGGTCTCCCACCCCCGCGCCTCGCCGGCCATCAGCGCCACCAGCGCGTCGCGGCGGCGGGCGAGGCTGTCCTCGGTCGCGATATAGGTCTGGGAATGCAGGGCATAGCCGTGATCGGCCATCAGCATGGTCCGGGCCTCGATGCCCTGGATCGCCATGGCGACCGGCAGGTCGGTTTCCCAGCAGAGCAGGCAGTCCACCTCGGCCGCGACCAGAGGCTGGGCCGTGTATTGCGTCGGCACGATGCGGATCGCGTCGAAATCCACCCCGTTCAGCCGGCACAGCGCCTGAAGCACGGGCGTGTTGGCGATGGCCATGCCGATGCTTTTCCCCGGCAGGTCGGCGGGCGTTTCCACCGGATTGCCCGGCAGCGAGGCGATGGCGAAGGGGTTCTTCTGCATGGCGACTCCGATGATCCTGAACGGTGCCCCCTGCGCCACCGCCGCCGCGGCATAATCGGCTGCCGAGATGCCGACCAGCGCCGTGCCCGCCACGACCGGCGGCTCGACCGGCGCGTTCGGGCCGCCCTGCAACAGCGAGACATCCAGCCCCGCCTCGCGCCACCAGCCGTTTTGCAGCGCGATGTAGCTGCCGGCGAACTGCACCGAATGCAGCCAGGAAAGCTGAAGCGCGACGGCCTCTTGCGCCCGGGCCGCGTGCGGCGACAGGCCGGACAGGCCAAGCGCCAGCCCTGCCGTCCCGCCCTGCAAGAGCCGGCGCCGTGTCAGCGGGGAATGGGTCATCGGGGGACCTCCGTTCGGGTCATCCTGGGGCCGGAAAGGAACGGGCTTGCCCGGCCGGGCGTTCCCTCGGCCCTGGTCCATCCGGCGCGGCAAAGCCTTGCAGGATCAGGTCGCGCATCCGGTCCATCGGGATCGCGGCGCTGTCCGTCCCGGGGATCAGGCCGGGCGTGAACCCCCATTCGGCGCTGCGTCGCACCAACGCCTCGGGTCCGATCACATGCATGGGCACGTCGCGCCCGCCGTCGGGTGCGATGCCTTGCGCGGCCTGATGATCGCCCAGCACCAGGATCAGCGGCGCCTCATCCGCGTGGCGCAGCGCATAGCCCGCCACGGTCTGCAAGGCATAGTCGATGGCGTCGCGATAGTGGCGGCGGATGTTTTCGCGGTCGCGCCAGACCTCTTGCGGGCTTTCCCCCGCGACGGCCATGGCGGCGAAGGCGGAACCGTCCCCGACCTCGTCCCAGCCGATCAGCCGCGGCACCGGCACCCAGGGCGCGTGGGACGAGATCAGCGCGACCTGCGCGAAAAGCGGTGCGCCGCCCTGTTGCCGCAGCAGCCGGTCGGCGGCCGCCAGCGTGAACTGGTCGGGCATGGTGACCCAGTTGAAGGGCAGCCCGCGATAGCCCAGGTCCGCCGCCGCCAAGATGCGGTCGAAGCCCATATGCGCGGCCTCGGGCCAGGGCCGGGTGATGGCCGGCATGACGGCGGCGGTGCGAAAGCCGGCGCGCTGCGCGTGATGGAACAGCCCCTGCCGCCCGCTGGCCAGCACTGCCCGATAATGCGCCTGGTCGCCGACCCACAGGCCCGAGGCGAAGCTGGCATGGGCAAGCCAGCTTTGCCCGCCCTGCGTGGGCGAGACGAGAAACCCCGAGCGCATGGCAAGGCCGGCCCGTTCCAGGTCCGCCTCGGCCCGGCGCAGGGTGGCAAGGTGCGCCTGGGCATGGAAGGGCGTCTGGAAACTGGCGCGGCCGTAGCTTTCCACGAAGATCACCAGCACGTCGCGGTCGATAGCGCCCAGCAGGTCCTGCCGTCCCGCCATCGGATCCGACGCGGCCGCCGCCCGGACGTCGCGCAGCGCGGCAAAGGTTTCGGCGGCCAGCCCGGCGCGATCCTGGGCATAGCGCGCATTCTCGGGCCTTGGCGACATGATCGGCAGCAGGACCAGCCCCAGTGCCGCGGCAAGGGCGATGCGCGCGCGCCGCCCCGTGGCCGGGCGGCTCCACAGTCCCGTCGCCCACCACAGCGCCCCGGCGATGCCCAGCAGGGCGATGCCGGCGGCAAGGACGGCGCCGAAAGCCGCAAGCGTCCCGAAACTGCCGGCCAGCAGCCGCACCGCCGCATCCAGAAGCGGCAGGTCCGCCGCGATGTTGAAGGGCCGTCCCAGCGCCGGGATCATGGCCAGATCGGCGATCTTCTGCACCGCCAGCAGCGCCAGCGCAGCCGTTGCCGCCAGCCGCGCCATGCCGCCGCCCAGGATCAGGACAAGCAGCAGCGCCGGCAACTCCGGTGTCGCGCGCATCGGGGCGCCGGGCAGCATCAGCGCCAGCTGGATCGCCAGCGCCGAGCCCAGAAGCGGCAGCGTCCGGCGCATCGTCATGGCCGGTGCCGCCACAGCCAGCGGATGTCGAGTGCGAAGGACAGCGCCAGCGCCGCCGTGGCGAGCCAGGCCAGGAACCCGGCCTGCGCATGGCTGGGCAGCGGCGTTTGCAGCAGGAGCAGCGTGGCGAGTTGCAGCACGCAGATCGCCTTGCGCCGCAGGCGCTGCGGCAGATCGGCCCGCAGCCAGGGCAGGGCGGTGCCGGCGGCGACGAAGCCGTAGCGCAACACCCCCAGCAGCAGCACCTCCGGTCCCAGCGTGGTGCCCAGCCAGGTATGCAGCGCCAGGGTCAGGGCGAAGGCCGCGTCGACCTCCATGTCGAAACGCGCCCCGAAGCCCGAGACGAGGCCCGACCGCCGCGCCAGCCAGCCGTCCACCCCGTCGAGCGCCAGCGCCACCAGCCCGGCCATCGCGACGGCCCATCCCGCCGCCGCGCCATCCGCAAGCGGCGCCAGCAGGGCGCAGGTGACGGCCGCGCGCAGCAGCGTCACCGCATTGCAACCGCCGATCCGGTCATGCGGATAGCTGCGCCGCATCTGCGCCAGGATCATGGCGCAGCAGGCCAGGTAAAGCGCGCTGGCGGCAAGCCATCCTCCCGCCGTGCCGCCCATTCCGGCCAGGCGCAGCGCCTGCATCGACAGGACGCCCATCGCGGCGCTGGCGGCAACCTGCGCCGGTATTCCAGCCGCCGGACGAGGGGGCTGCGCAAGCGGGCCATGATCGGGGTCGGGCATGGGAAAATGCTACGCCAAGCCTCGCCCCCGTCAAGCGTCATGTCCGCGCCATTGCTTTGCGCGGGGCGGGGTTTTGCGATAGGATGGCGGAAAGGAGCCAGCCGATGACCGAGCATTCATCCGGTTACCGAACGCCCGCCCGCCTGTTTCACTGGATCGTCGCGCTTGCCGTGCTGCTGATGATCCCGGCGGGGCTGACCATGACGCGCGAGGGGCTGGACCGGGGCTTGCAGGACGTGCTGTTCATCTTTCACAAGAATACCGGCACGCTGCTGATCCCGGTGATCCTGGCGCGGATCGTCTATCGCCGGCTGCATCCGCCGCCGCCCTTGCCGGCCTCGGTGCCCGGCTGGCAGCAGAGGCTGGCCGCGGCCTCGCATCTGGCGCTTTACGCCTTGCTGGTGATCATGCCGCTGAGCGGTTTCGTGCGGGTGCGGGCGGGCGGCTTTCCCATCGAATTGCTCGACGCGATGGGCGCCGGCCCCTGGCTGCCGAAATCCGAAGCCTTGGCCGGTGCCGCGCAGGGGCTGCATTTTCTGGCGGCCATGCTGCTGATCGCGCTGCTGGCGCTGCATGTCTCTGCCGCGCTGCATCACGCGCTGCTGCGCCGCGACGGAGTCTGGCAGCGCATGTGGCCGCCCACCGGAGGGTGACGCCCGGCCGGCGGCGGCCGGGTGGCCGAGCCGTGGCGCGTTCTGTCCCCATGCCGGCGGCCATGTCAGGCGCTGCCCCAGCGATGCCCGAACCTTGCCCGGTCTACCCTGCCGGGGCGGCCGTCATCTTTGCGACCTCGATGAAATCGCGGATCTGCCGCGATCGGTTCGACCTTTTCCACGCCAGAACCGTGCAGCTGCGAAAGGCCGGATGCGTGATCTGCCGGACCTCGACGTTGCGGCCCAGAAACCCGATCAGGCTTTCGGGATATATCGTGACCCCCAGTCCCGCCGCGACCAGGCCGATCAGCGCGAGCGTGTTCGAAGCCTCCAGCGTGACGTCAAGCGCCACCCCCTCGGCGCTGAACAGGCTGTCCAGCCGCCAGCGGTATTCGTCCCATTCCGACGTGTCGCCCAGGATCAGGTTTTGCCCGGCCAGATCAGCCGGGGTCAGGACCGGGACCCGCTGCAGCGCATGGCCGCGCGGCGTCACGACGTAAAGCGGATCGTCCGACAGCGGCAGCGTGTGGTAGTCGGCGTGATCGAAGGGGCCGATCATGTAGCCCGCGTCGATTTCGTCATGGGCCAGCGCGATCTTCTGGCCCTGGGTGCGGATATAGCGGATCTTCAGGTCGACATGCGGATGAAGCTGCCGAAAGCGCGCGACCGCCGAAGGCATCAGCTCGGTCGCCGCGAAGGCCATGTAGCCGATGGTCAGCGCGCCCAGCTTTCCATCCGCGACGCGGCGCGCCAGCCGCACCGACGCTTCGTATCGGCGCAGCAGATGGGCGTTCTCCTCATAGAAGCTGCGGCCGGCCTGGGTCAGCGAGACCGCGCGGGTCGTGCGCTCCAGCAGGCGGAATCCCAGGCTGGCCTCCAGCTTCTGGATTCGCCGGCTGAGCGCTGATTGATCCAAGTTCAGCCGCTCGGCCGTTCGGCGAAAGCTCAGTTCCTCGGCAAGCGTGACGAAGGAATGGACATTCTCGATGCCGGTAAGATCACGCGTCAAGGGGGCGGTCCTGATTGATGCAAATGCTGCATGAACAATTGCTGTTATACCAATTCACTGCTGTCAAGCAAAAGCGGAACATGCCTTTCAGAGCGGCAGATCATCACTTTCCAGATGGTTGCCAACGGCTCGGCCATTCAGGGGCGGCTGAAGCCCCTGCATCAATGATACGAGGAAGCACGAGAATGAGCGAAGTTGACACCAAGGAACTGGACCGCCTGCTGCAAGAGGCCTTCGACACCGCGACGCGGCTTTACCAGGAGCGCGGTTTTCAGCGCCGCGTAGGCTTTGGCAAGCGCCCGGCCCTGGTCAGTGTCGATCTGGCGAATGCCTGGACCCGTCCCGGCAACCCCTTTACCTGCGATCAGGAAAAGATGGACGGCGAGATCATCCCCGGCATGCAGAAGCTGTTGACGGCCTTTCGTGCCGCCGGCCTGCCGGTGGTCCATGTCACCACCGCCTACGAGATCACCGACCGCAGCGCCGATTTCACCGATATGGGCCTGTGGCACAACAAGATCCCGGTCGACGTGGTGGATCTCAAGGACAAGGAGCTTTGGGCCATCGACAGCCGCATCGCCCCGGTCGAGGGCGAATACACGCTGCTGAAGAAGCGCGCCTCGTCCTTTCACGGCACCGAGCTGGCCGGCATCCTGCGGGCGAACAACGTGGACACGATCCTGGTGACCGGCGTCACCGCCTGTGCCTGCGTGCGCCAGACCATCTGCGACGGCATCGCGGACGGTTTCCGCACCATCGCGGTCCGGGAATGCATCGGCGACCGCGTGCCGGGCGCCGTGGCCTGGAACCTCTTCGACATCGACGCGAAGTTCGGCGACGTGCACAGTGTCGACGAATGCGTCGCCTATATCGATGGCCTTGCGGCGCAGCGGATCGCCGCCGAGTAAGGCAGCATCGCCCTGCCCGACGCGCTTGGGCGGGGCTTTCCAATCGAGCGGCAGCCCGGGGATGCGGCCGCCAGCAACAGGAGAGACGGCATGGCCAGAATAGGCGTCGATGTGGGCGGGACGAACACCGATCTCGTTCTCGAATGCGGCCAAGGGGTGTTCTATCACAAGGTTCCGACCACGCTGAAGAACCAGTCGATCGGCGTGGTCGAGGGGGTCAGGGGCATTTGCCGCAAGGCGGGGATCGACCCTGCGGAGGTCGAGATGATCGTCCACGGCACCACCACGGCAACGAATATCACCATCGAGCACAACGGCTCGGAATGCGGGATGATCACCACCCATGGCTTCCGCGACATCCTGCATATCGGCCGCCACAAGCGGCCCTGCAATTTCTCGCTGCATTTCGACGTGCCCTGGCAGAGCCAGCCGCTGGTCAAGCGCCGCAATCGCATCGCCGTGCGCGAACGCATCCTGCCGCCCACGGGCGAGATCGCCGAGCCGCTGGACGAGCAGGCGGTGCGCGATGCCTGCGCGCTGTTTCGCAAGCGCGGCATCGGCTCGGTCGTGATCGGCTTCATGTTCGCCTTCCTGAACGACGCGCATGAGCGCCGCGCCAAGGAGATCGTGCTGGAGGAGATGCCCGACGCCTATGTCACGCTGTCCTCGGAAGTGGCGAACGTGATGCGGGAATACGAGCGTTTCTCGACCGCGGCGATGAACTCCTATGTCGGCCCCAAGACCGCCCGTTACCTGCGCGACCTGGATGCCCGGCTGCGCGAGGCCGGCGTGACCTCCAAGCTGCGCATCATGCAGTCGAACGGCGGCGTCTCGACCGTGGACGCCTGTGCCCGGCGCCCCATCCGCATCCTGATGTCCGGCCCGGCGGGCGGGGTGATCGGCGGCGCGTCCGAGGGCGAGATGGCCGGCACGCCCAACATCATCACCGTCGATATCGGCGGCACCTCGGCCGATGTCTCGACCATTCCCGGCGGCGCGGTCAAGATCATGAACCCGCGCGACACCTATGTCTCGGGCCATCCGGTGCTGACGCCGATGATCGACCTGGTGACCATCGGCGCGGGCGGCGGCTCGGTCGCCCATATCGACGAGGCGGGCGCCTTCCATGTCGGCCCGCGCTCGGCGGGGTCCGAGCCGGGGCCGGCCTGCTATGGCCGCGGCGGCACCGAACCCACGGTGACCGATGCCCAGATCGTGCTGGGCCGGCTGGATCCCGACATGGCGCTGGGCGGGGATCTTAAGCTGGACCCGGCCCTGTCCTTCAAGGCGGTCGAGGAAAGGATCGCCAGGCCCCTGGGCATGAGCGTCAAGGACGCGGCGCTGGGGATCATCAGGATCGTCAACAACAACATGGCTCTGGCGATCCGCTCGAACTCGGTCGCGCGTGGCATCGACCCGCGCGAATTCTCGATCATGCCCTTCGGCGGCGCGGGCCCCTTGCATGGCGTGGCGCTGGCCGAGGCCATGTCGGCCCGCGACGTGATCGTCCCGGTCGCGCCGGGGATCACCGCCGCCGTGGGCCTGCTCAAGACCGACCTGCAATACGAGCATACCGAAGCGGTGATCGTCGAGCTGATGAAGGCCGGCCCGGCGGAGTTCCAGCGCATCAACACCGCCGTTGCGAACCTGCGCGCCGCGGTGCAGGCGGAACTGGACGGCGACGGCATCCCGCGCGCGCAGCAGGAGATCACCGTGCTGGCCGAATGCCGCTATCACGGGCAGGGGTTCGAGCTGCGGGCGACCATGCCCGAGGGGCCGGTCGGCGCCGAGAACCGCCATGTCATCACCGACAGCTTCCACGACCAGCACCAGCAGGACTACGGCTACAGCTATCGCGATGCCGAGGTGGAGCTGATCACCCTGCGCGCCATCGGCTCGGCCTCGGTGCCGCGCATCGAGATCCCGAAGATCGCGCCCACAGATGGTTCGAGCATCGACCGGGCGCTGATGTTCGTGCGGCCGACGACCTTCGACGACGGGCGCACGCTGGAAACCCCGCGCTACGACCGCGGCCGGCTGATGGCCGGCGACCAGGTGCCCGGCCCGGCGATCCTGCACCAGCACAATGCGACCACTCTGGTCCCGCCCGGCTATGTCGCCGAGACGCTGGACTACGGCAACACCCGCATCCGTCCCATCGGCGCCTGAAAGGGGATGACCATGAACAAGATGACGAAAGTGAGCACCGCCGTCGATCCGATCACCCTTCAGGTCATTCGCGGCAGTTTGGAGACCATCGCCGAGGAAATGGGGCATGTGCTTTATCGCATGTCGTTTTCGTCGATCATCCGGGAAAGCCAAGATCTTGGCGCGGGCCTGTTCGACGTGGATTTCAACACGCTTTGCGAGTCGGAATCGACGCCCATGCATATCGGCTCGATCCCCGGCTACCTGCGCGGCATCGCCGAGACGCTGGAGGACGGCGAATGGTATGAGGGCGACGTGGTCGTCCACAACCACCCCTATCACGGCGCCAGCCACACGCCCGACCTTGCCATCGTCGTGCCGGTGTTCTTCCGCGGCCGCCTTGTCGGCTTTGCCGGGAACACCGCGCATCACGTCGATATCGGCGCGGCGACGCCCGGCCTGATCATCGACGTGCCCGACGTCTATGCCGAGGGGATGCTGTTCGCCGGCACCAAGCTTTATCGCAAGGGCGAGCCGAACAATGCGATGTGGAACTATATCCGCCGCAATTCCCGCGCGGCGGGGCAGCTCGTCGCCGATATCGAGGCGCAGATCGCCTCGGCGCGCCTGGGCGCCCGCCGCTTTGCCGAGCTGCTGGACAAATACGGCGAGGAGACCGTCTTCGCCGCCGCCAACCAGTTGATGGATTATGCCGAGCGGATGATCCGCCAGCGCATCGGCGAGATCCCGGACGGCGATTACGTCGCCGAGGGCTGGCTGGACGACGACGGGCGCAACCGCGACCGGCGGCTGAAGGTCAAGGTCACGGTCCGGGTGCGCGGCGACGAGGTCGAGGTGGACCTGACCGGCTCGGCCGACCAGACCCCCACCGCCTATAACGTGCCCTTCGAGGGCTCGACCAAGGTTGCGGCCTATGCGGGTTTCCGCAAGCTCCTGCTGGATGCCGCGACCTCCGAGGTCCGGGTGCCCTCGAACGAGGGTTCGTTCCGGCCGATCAAGGTGACGGCGCCGCTGGGCTCGATCTTCAACCCGCGCCCGCCCGCCTCGGCCGAGGCGCGGTTCACGCAATGCAACCGCATGATCGACCTGATCATCCGCGCGCTTGCGCCGGTGATGCCGGAACAGGTGATCGCGGGATCGTCGGCCTCGATCAGCTTCGCGGCCTATTCCGGGGTGCGGCCCTCGGGCGACTACTGGGTGTTCCTGGAGGTGAACGAGGGCGCCTATGGCGGCCGGCCGCGCAGCGACGGGCCGGACAGTATCGACAACCTGATGGCCAACACCCGCAACAACCCGCTGGAAGACCTGGCCATGCATATCCCGATGATCTGCGACCGCTACGAGCTGCGCGACGACGCCCCGCCCGGCGCGGGCGAGTTCCGCGGCGGCATCGGCGTGGTCAAGGCGCAGCGGGTGCTGACCCCCGCCTTCATCACCCATGAATCCGAACGCCATACCGAGGCGCCCTGGGGCATCTTCGGCGGCCAGGACGGCGCGGTGGGCCGCTGCACGATCACCAATCCCAACCGTCCCGGCGAGACGCGCGAGATGCATTCCAAGTTCTCGGGCCTCGCGGTCGGGCCGGACGACGTGATGACCTATTACAGCCCCAACGGCGGCGGCTATGGCGATCCGCTGAACCGGCCCGCCGCAAAGGTGCTGGAGGACGTGCTGGACGGCTATTGCTCGGTCGCCCGCGCCCGCGAGGTCTATGGCGTGGTGGTCGATCCCGAGGCCGAGACGGTCGATCTGGCCGCCACCGAGAAACTGCGCCTCGCCATGCAGAAACACGATTGAGAAAAGGGGCCGCGCAAAGCGGCCCTTTCCACATCCAGAAGGCCGCGCGCGAGCCCCGCTTTGCGCGACGGTCCCGTTCATCCATCAACAGGGATAAGAACCATGTCCATGACAGAACGCCTGGACGCGCGCGCCGAGCGCAGCGCGCTGATCGAGGAAAGCATCCTGCCCATCCGCGCCGCCCAGCGTCCCATCGGCGCGCTCGGCTATGCCTGGATCTGGGTCGGCATCGCCGTCATCATCGCCACCTATTCGCTGGGCGCGACCGGCATCCAGGGCGGCTTCGGCCTTGGGACGGTGGCGTTGACCATCCTGCTGGCCAATCTCGCCATCGGCGCCTTCATGCTGCTGACCGCCGATATCGGCACCGAGCACGGCATTTCCTTCGCGGTCTACCTGCGTGCGCCCTTTGGCATCCACGGCACGCATCTGCCCGCCGTGTCGCGCGGGCTGGTCGCGGCCATGTGGTTCGGCATCCAGACCTATCTGGGGGCGCTGGCGCTGAACGGCATCGGCGAATATTTCCTGGGCTTTTCCAACTGGTTCCTGTGGTATGCAGCCTTTGCCGCCGTGCAGGTGGCCAATACCATGCTGGGCATCAGGTCGGTCGAGCGGCTGGCGGCCCTGGCCGCGCCGGCGATCATCGCCATCTCGGTCTGGATGTATTTCACCCTGGAGGGCATCGCCGAAACCAAGGGGCTGAACATCTGGACCTTCCGGGCCGAGGGGCAGGCCTCGCTGATCGTGCTGTTCATCGCGAACATGAGCTTCTGGTCCACCATGGCCATCGACATTCCGAACCTGACGCGCTTTGTCCATACCCGCACCGGCACGCGCAGCTTCCTGGAGCGCAATCGCAGCATATTCCTGGCGCAGCTCGTCGCGCTGCCGGCCACCCAGGCCATGATCGCGGGGATCGGCGCCATCTCGTTCATCGCGACCGGCAACTGGAACCCCGTCGAGGTCATCCAGGGCGATGCCCAGGGCCTTGCGCTGCTCGCCCTGCTGGTTCTGGTGGTGCTGGCGCAATGGTCCACGAACAACTCGGCCAACCTGATCCCGGCCGCGCTGACTTTCGTCAACCTTGCGCCGCGCGTCATCTCATACCGCGGCGGCGTCGCCCTGGCGGGGGTTGTCGGGACGCTGTGCTTTCCCTGGCAGATCCTGGACAACCTGTTCATGTTCCTGGGCTATTACGGCGCCTTCCTGTCGGCGATTGGCGGGATCATGGTGGCAGACTACCATGCGATCCGCCGCCGCCGGGTGAACGTGCCCGCCCTGTTCGACCTTCATGGGCAGTACCGCTATTTTTCCGGTGTCAATCCGGCGGGGATGGTCGCATGGCTTGTGGCGGGCGGCATTGCGGCATGGTGGTCGGCCTATGCCTTCGTCATCGGCTTTCCGCTGGGCTTCCTGCTCTACCTGTTCCTGATGAGGACCTGGGTGCTGCCGCAATACCGGCAGGAGGAACTGGCGGACCGGACCGGCGACGATTTCCTGGCCGCCTCGGTCGGGATGGACTGGGTGCATGTCGCCGGCGGACGGTTCGTCCGCAAGCCTTGCGGTGCCGCATAGCGGTCGCGCGCCGGGCCGCCCCCGGGGGGGTCCGGCCCGGCGGCCGGCGCGTCCGAACGGGGGCCGGTTCCATGCCGCAAGTTGCCATGCCGAAGGCCGCGATCGGCAAGACTCGGCCAACGAAGGCGTGGTCCCTTGAAATACGGCTCTGGCTGGGTCTCGATGGCAAGCGACTGAATCACCTATCCTCGGGGCATCATGTATTCGCAAAAACTCCTTCGTCGCACCCTGCTGCAAACCGCTCTGGGGGGTGGCGCCTTCTTCCTGCTGCCGGGCATCGCGCGGGCGGCCGGGGGCGCCGCCGGCGATGCGGAGCAGGCTGCGTTCTCGTTCGAGCTTCTGACGGAAAGGGCGCGCGAACTTGCGCAGCAGGCCTACCAACCCCCCGAAATCGAAGAGGCCGAGATCCTGGAACAGGTGGATTACGACCGCCATAACGAAATCCGTTTCCGCAAGGACCGGGCGCTGTGGGGGGATGGGACGGCGTCCTCGCAGGCGCGCTTTTTCTTCCCCGGCCGCTATTTCAAGCAGCCCGTGCATCTTTACGCGCTCGATGGCGGCATGGCGACCGAGATCCCGTTCTCGCTGGATCTTTTCGACATCCCTTCCGACAATCCCGCCAGGCGGCTGAGCAAGACCGAGGGTTTTGCCGGCTTCAGCGTCATGGATGCCGAGACCGAGCGCGACTGGATGGCCTTTCTGGGCGCGTCCTACTGGCGGACCTCGGGTTACAGCGGGCAGTTCGGCCTGTCGGCCCGGGGCCTTGCCATCGATACCGCCATTCCCGACGGCCCCGAGGAGTTCCCGCTTTTCACCCATTTCTGGCTGGAGCCGGAAACCGAAAGCGGCATGACCACCTATGCGCTGCTGGACAGCCCGCGCGCGACGGGCGCCTATCGCATCGTCTCGCGCCGTGGCGAGGGGGTCGTGCAGGAGATCACCGCCCGGATCTTCATGCGCGACCCGGTCGAGCGGCTGGGCATCGCGCCCCTGACCTCGATGTACTGGTTCGGCAAGAACACGCCGCATGTCGCGCCCGACTGGCGGCCCGAGGTGCACGATTCGGACGGGCTGGAAATCCTGACCCATACCGGCGAACGCATCTGGCGGCCGCTGAACAACCCGCCCCATACGATGGCGAATACCTTTACCGCCCCCTCGGTCAAGGGGTTCGGGCTGATGCAGCGGGAAAGAAATTTCGAGCAATACCAGGATGACGGCGTCTTCTACGAAAAGCGCGCCAGCGCCTGGATCGCACCAAGCGAGGACTGGGGCGACGGCGCGGTCACGCTGGTCGAGCTGAGCACCGACGACGAGATCCACGACAATATCGTGGCCTTCTGGCAGCCCGCCGCCCCGGCCAGGCGCGGCGACGAATACGAGCTGAGCTATACGCTGTCATGGCTCAAGGACGGCCCGCTGACCGGCACGACGGGGCAGTTCGCCGCGGTCCGCATCGGTGCCGGTGGCGTGCCGGGCCAGCCGCGGCCGCAGGAGACGGTCAAGATCGTCTGCGATTTCACGCCCTGGTCGCTGGGCCCCGACGACAAGCCGCATCTCAACATCACCGCCTCGCGCGGGGTGATCTCCAACGATGCGGTCTATCCCATCGTGGGCAGCCAGTCCTGGCGCGCGATGTTCGACCTTGGCTTCGGCGGACCCGAGGAACTGGTGGCCCGCGACGACAGTCCCATCGACCTGCGCGTATTCGTTGCGAAGGCCGAGGATGCGGTGACCGAGACCCTCTTGCTGCAACTCTTTCCCGCGCAGTTGCGGGCGCTGCTGTCACGCAGGCCGTGATCCGGCAGGCGGGGCCGGCCCCGCTGTGCCTGCGCATATCGCCCCGCAGAGGCCGTAAACCGTTGAGCCATGGCCGGTTTCGCGCCCAAGCGCGGTGGAACGCCCGCGCGGCGTGGGCGTTGGGCAAAGGGGCAGGGCTGCGGCCCGCCGCTGCGGTCATGGGCAAAGGCGACAGGATTTGACGGCAGAGCGCATCATCCTTGCGGACGACCACCCGGTCTTTCGGGACGGGTTGCGGCGCATCGTCGCCCGGCTGGTGCCGGGGGCCGACCTGTTCGAGGCCGCCAGCTTTGCCGAGGTCGACGCGCTGGCCAAGGTGGGCGGGGCGCCCGCGGCCTTTCTGCTGGACCTGCTGTTTCCCGGCTTCGACCCCGAGCACGGCATCGCCGCCCTGCGCCGCGATTATCCGCGCGCGACGATCATCGTGATCTCGATGGTCGATGACGACCGCACCGTGGCCCGCGTCATGCAGGCCGGCGCCGACGGCTTCATCGGCAAGGCCGTCACCCCCGAGGAGGTGGCCCGGGCCATCCGACTGATCCGCGAGGGCGAGGTGGTGATCCGCCAGAGCAGTGGCGGCCCGCTGCCCGCTGCGCCCGACGACCGCATCGAGGCGCTGAGCCCGCGGCAAAAGGAGGTGCTGCGGCTGATCGCACGCGGCGCCTCGAACAAGGAGATCGCGCGCGAACTGGAGATTTCGCCCTTCACGGTGCGCATCCATGTCTCGGCCATCCTGCGGGTGCTGGAGGTGCCGACCCGCGCGGCCGCGGCGGCGCGGGCAGGGCAGGGCGCGCTTTAGCCGCCGCGCTCCAGCCGCAGCGACAGCATCAGCGCGCGCAACTCGGCCGGCCGCATCGGCTTGGGCAGGATCGGCAGGCCGGCCTCGCCCAACCGTTCGCGCACGCGGGCCTCGTCATGGGCGGTGATGACGATGGCGGGGATCGGCGCGCCAAGGGCGGCGCGCGCGATGGCGATGGCATCGCCGCCGGTCAGCGGGCCGTTCAGGTCGAAATCGGCGACGATCATGTCGCAGGGCGGCACATCGCGGGGCGGCTGCTCATGGGCGTGGACCGTGCAGCCCCAGCGTTCCATCAGCATCTGCGTGGACAGAAGCACGGCCGGATCGTCCTCGATCAGCAGGACGCGAAGCCCCTGCAGCAGGCTTTGCGGCGGGCTGCTGCGCGGGCGGTCGTCGGGGTGGCCGTCGGGGTGGGGCGGCGCGGGCGGCGGTTCGGTCGCGCGCAGCCCGGTCAGCGCCACCGTGGTCCCGCGTCCGGGGATCGAGCGCAGCTCGACCCCCGCGCCGATCAGCTGCGCCATGCGTTGCACGATGGCAAGGCCCAGCCCCACGCCCTCGACATCGCGGCCGGGCGGCTGGACGCGATAGAACTCCTCGAACAGATGCGGCTGGTGCTCGGGCGCGACGCCGATGCCGCGGTCGATCACCAGCACGTCGACCCCTGACCCGTGCCTGCGGCAGCCGATCAGCACCCGCGCGCCGGGCGCGTATTTCACCGCGTTCGAGACCAGGTTTTGCAGCATCACCGTCAGCAGGCCCGGATCGCTTTCCACCGTCAGCCCGGTTTCGACCAGCCGCAGCTCGACCCCGGCACGGCGTGCGGCCTCCTGGTGCTGGGTGACGACGTCGCGCAGGATCGCGCCCAGCGGCACCGGCTGCATGCGCGGCACGACGCCGCCGCTGTCCAGCGTCGCGATGTCCAGAAGCGAGCGGAACATGCGCCGGACGCTTTGCAGCGAATGCTCGATATTCTCGACCATCTGCCGTTCGGACGGCGCCAGCCCCGCCTCGCGCAGGCAATTGGTGAACAGGCTGATGGCGTGGATCGGCTGGCGCAGGTCGTGGCTGGCCTGGGCCAGAAAGCGCGACTTGGCCAGGTTGGCGGCATCGGCCGAGCGATAGGCCTCGCGCGTGTCGGCCAGCAGCAGGTTGGCATAGAAGGGCACGATCAGCGAGGTCAGCACGAAGGTCGCCACCAGATAGGGCTGGGCGCGCCAGAACGGGCTGAAGACGGCGATCAGCATCAGGCTGACCAGCGCCGCGACGGTCGCGCCGACCAGATAGCGCGTGCCGTAGCGCATGCCGAAGCCCACCGTCACCCAAAGCAGCAGCGAGGCCATCGGCGCCATGAACGGCCCGCCCAGCGTCATCAGCAGCGTCAGCGTACCGAAGTCCAGCACCATGCAGAAGATCCGGCGCCAGTGATAGACGCCGGGCCACAGGCGGATCGCGGCGAACATCAGGCAGGTGACGGTCATGAAGACCGGCATGTAGATCTGAAAGACCAGGTCGGCGCTTTCGTCCACCAGTTCCAGCAGGTTGCCGATCATGGCATAGGCCGCGACCACGACGGTCAGCACCACCCGGACCAGCGATTGCCCGGCCTCGGCGTCGTAGCTGCTGTCGGGCCGGCGGGTGCCGGATATGGCGCGGCGCAGGCGTGCAGCCGTCAGCATCCCCATTCGCCTTGTCCCCGCCATTGTCCACGACATCCAGCCTAGTCGCCCCTGCGGTGCAAGGGCAATGCGGCGGCCGCTCATGCGCGATCAGGCGCGCAGGGGCTCGGGTTCTGCCCGCGCGGCGCCCAGGACCGCCTCGGGGGCCGAGCCGGCCAGGATCAGCCGCCGCTCGATATCCTCGACCGGGATGCCGCCGCGCACCAGCCAGGCGGAGACCTCTTCGAAGAACGCCTTGAGCGCATCGCAATAGACGCTGGGATTGTCGAAGCCGTTCTGCGCCGAATAGCGGTTGGTGAAGGTGCCGCCCCGGCAGGTGCCCCACCATGGGCAGGCGGCGCAGGCGGCCGGCGGCGTGGCGGCGGCCTGCTGCATCTCAACCAGTGCCGGCGTCGCGAAGATCTGCGCCACGCTGTCGAAATCGCGCACATGGCCGATATCGCGGAAACGTGCGTCCAGCGTGCGCGCGGTATCCTCGGCGCCCAGCATCCCGTTCGAGGAAATCGTCAGGATGCGCGAAAGTCTGCGTGCCGAATCCGGGCAAGTACGCGCCCCCTCGTCGCTGAGCAGGGTGTCGAGCAGATCCTTGATGAAGCGCACGCGCAGCCCGCTGTCGCGCCGCCGCACCCAGGCGCGGAACACGCCGAGCATGAAATTCTCGACCCCGGCCACCTGTGCCGGCGCGATGCCCTGGTCGTGGCCGCCGTCGGGATGCAGGAAGTTCATCCGCTGCGCGCCGATCTCGCCCGAGAAATGCTCCAGGCGCCGGGCGCCGTCGCCCTCGGGGTCGATCACGCTCAGCAGGCCGGGATGCAGGTCGATGCCGGCCCCGTTCTCGCCCGCGAGGCGGCGAAAGCCCTGCACCGCGCGGCGATAGGTGCCGCGCCCCTTCTTGTCGATGCGAAAGCGGTCGTTCGCCGCCTCGTTGCCGTCCAGGCTGACGCCGACGCCGATCCCCAGATCCGCGCAAAAGCGGATCCAGGCGTCGTTGACCAGCATGCCGTTGGTCTGCATCGACAGGCCCAGATCGGCCACCCGGCCGCTTTCGGACAGGCGGCGGGCGGCGCGGGCGATGCGGGCGATCACCGGCTTGGGCGCCATCATCGGCTCGCCGCCGTGGAAATAGATCATCAGGTTCTCGACCGCGCCGTCGGCGGTGATGCGGTCCAGGAAGGCTTCGATTTCGGCGGCGGTTTCCTCGTTGACATAGGGCGGATGGAACTTGTGACTCTCATCGCCGCCGAAAAAGAAATAGCAATAGGTGCAGGCAATGTTGCAGCGCTCGGCCACCTTGACGATCAGGTCCAGAGATTTCGCTTCGCGGCTTTCCATCGACGATCCTCCTTGGTGACGTTCATGCCGGCCGGGCGCTGCTCGGGCCGTTACTTGCACTCGCCCGTGGTCGTGGTCTTGGAATGGCCGTCGCCGCGCAGGAACTCGGAGCGGCCGAAGCAGACCTGTCCGCCCGAGACGAGGGCCATTTCGTCATCGGTCAGGAACTCCAGGTCGGCCGGGGGCGCATCGGGCTGGCCGTCCTGCCGGGACATGCGGTCGGCGATGGTCTTGCGAAGGCTCATTGGGGTCTCCTCTCTCGCTTTGGCTGGTCTGGCCGGGACTTTCCCGGCGGTTCGCCGGACGAAGGCGGCGGTGTCGTGCAGCCTTCGGCCCAAGGATCAGACTGGCAGGCGACCCCCGGCCTGGCCATTAGCACAGATGCACTAGTCGCTCAGCCTTCGGCCGAAACCGGCGCATCGGCGCTGCGCAGCGGCAGGCGCGGGCCGTGCGGCACCGCGACCAGCCCGCCCGAGCCGTCCAGCCGCAGCACCCGGTCGGCCGTCGCCAGCGTCGTGTCGCGATGCGCCACGATGATCCGCGTCATCGGCAGGCGCCGGACCGCGGCATTGATCGCCTGTTCGTTGGCGCTGTCGAGATGGCTGGTCGCCTCGTCCAGGAACAGCACCGCCGGCCGCCGGCACAGCGCGCGCGCCAGCACCACCCGCTGCTTCTGCCCGCCCGACAGCGTGCTGCCCATGTCCCCGACCAGCGTCTCATAGCCCATGGGCAGCGCCATGATGTCGTCGTGGATCGCCGCCATCCGGGCGCATTCGTGCAGCCAGTCCTGCGGCACGGCGCTGTCGAAGGCGGCGATGTTGTCGCGGATCGAGCCGGCGAACAGCCGGTCGTCCTGCAGCACGCAGCCGATGCGGGCGCGATAGGCTGCCAGCCCCATGCTGCCCACCGGCACGCCGTCGATCAGGATCTGCCCCTGCAAGGGCGCGGCCAGCCCCGAGAGCAGTTTCAGCAGCGTCGTCTTGCCCACGCCCGAGGGTCCGGCGATGCCCAGGCATTCCCCCGGCGCCACCGTCAGGTTCAGCTCGCGCAGCAGCATCGGCTCGGTCTCGGCATAGCGATAGCCGAGGCCGCGCACCTCCAGCGCCGCCGCGCCGCCACCTGCGATGGGGGGCGTGGGCAGGGCGTGCTTTTCGTCCGGCTCTTCCGGCTCGGTCAGCGCGATGTCCGAGATCCGCTCGCCATGCAGCGACAGCATGCGGAATTGCAGCCCGGTGTCGATCAGCGCGACGATGCGGGTGGCGAACTGGTCCTTGTAGGCCAGGAAGGCCACGAACATGCCGACCGACAGCCCGCCCTCGATCACCGCCCGCACACCCAGCCAGATGATCAGCACCCGGTCCAGCCCGAACAGCAACCCCCCGGTGGCCTGATACCAGGTCTCCAGCCGCTGCACGCGCAATTCGGCGTTGATGCGCTCGACCAGATGATTGATCCAGGTGCCGCGGCGGCGCGGTTCCAGGCCCAGCACCTTGACGCTGGCGATGCCGCGCACGGATTCCATGAAATGCGTGCTTTCCTGGGCCGCGTGGATGATCCCCTCCTCGCACATGCGGCGGAAGGCGCGATACGAGGCCAGCCGGAACAGCGCATAGGCCAGCGTGCCGGCCAGCGCGACGGCGGCCAGCCAGCCGCCGTAAAGCCACATCATCGCCACCAGCAGCACCGACATGACCCCGTCCAGCAGCGACTGGATGGCGTTGGTGGTCAGCACCTGCTGCACGCTGTCCACCGAGGAGAACCGCGAGACGATGTCGCCGACATGGCGCTTCTCGAAAAAGCCCAGCGGCAGGCGCATCAGCCGGTCGAACAGCGCCACCCGCCATTGCAGGATCAGGCTGGAGCCGACCAGCATGGCGATCCATGTCCGCGCCAGGTTGGCGCCGACCTGCAAGGCCAGCAGCATGGCAAGCGCGATGGCGATCAGCGTCAAGAGGTCGCGGTCGGCCGCCACGATCACCTCGTCCAGCACCAGCTGGAAGCCGATGGGCAGCGCGATGGTCACCATTTCGATCAGCGCCGAGATCGCCAGCACCCGCACCGCCGCCCGGCCGATGCCGGCGGTGCGCAGCACCAGGTCGGTCAGGCGGATGCGGGCGCGTTCGTCGCAGCGCCGGAACTCGCCCGTCGGCCAGGCCTCCAGTGCGATGCCGGTGAAGGCGGCCGAGACCTCGTCCAGCGGCAGCCGGCGCTGGCCGATGGCGGGGTCGTGGATATGGGCGTGGCGCCCCGTCACCCGGGTCAGCACCACGAAATGCCGGTGGTTCCAATGCAGGATGCAGGGCAGGCGCAGCCGGCGCAGGTCGTCCATGCCCAGCCGCAGCGCCCGCGTCGCCAGCCCCAGCCGGCCGCCCAGCTGCACCAGGTCCTTCAGCGTCGCGCCGCACATCGCCAGCGCGATGCGGCGGCGGATCGCCGGCAGGTCCAGCCGGTGGCCGTGATGGCCGGCGATCATCGCCATGCAGGCAAGGCCGCATTCCGCCGCCTCGCCCTGCAGGATCACCGGGGTGCGGCTGGTGATGCGCGACGACAGGCGGGACAGCAGCTCATGGTTCATGCGGGCGCTCCGGCGCGGCCTGGGCAAAGGCGCCCTTCAGGCCGAACAGCGGCTCGAGGATCCATTGCCAGATCGGGCGGCTGTCCAGCAGCAGATGCGCCTCGACCTGCATGCCGGCCTGCAGGGGTTCGGGCTTGCCATAGGCCATGACAAAGGGCCGGTCGGGCGCGACGGTGATGCGAAACAGGCTGGGCCCCTTGTCGGGATCGGCGGCGGGGGCCAGGTCCGCGACCTCGTCGCCGCGCAGGTTCGCGCGCGAGATCACGCTGATCCGCCCCGGATATTGCCCGAATTTCTGATAGGGAAAGGCCGGATAGCGCAGCAGCACATCCGCCCCTTCGCGCAGGAACCCGACCGAGCCGCCGGGCGCCACCAACTGCGCTACCAGCGGCTGGTCGTCCGGCACGATGGTCAGCAGCGGCGTGCCCTCTGCCACGGTCTGCCCGGCGCGGGTGATGATCGCCGTCACCATGCCGTCGCGCGGCGCGGTGATGCGCAGGGCGCGACGGGCCTCGGCCTCGGAAAGCTGCTGCTCGACATCCAGAAGCTGGGCTTGCAGCGCGGCCAGCCGCGCCTCGGCCTCGGGGGCGAAGCCGGCAAGCTCGCCGGTCAAGGCGTCGCGCTGGCCGGCCAGTTGCACCTCTTCGCGTCGCAGCCGGGCCAGTTCGGTGCGCTGCGCCTGCAAGGCTTGCAGGCGGGATTCGTAGTCGCTTGCCAGCCCCATGCCGCGGTCGAGGTTGCGGCGCTGGCGCTCGGCGAAATCCTCAAGCTGCCGGGTGAATTCCTCGGCCGTCTCGATCTGGGCGCGCAGCTGCGGCAGCTCGCGGCCAAGGCTGGCCAACTGGTCCTGCAACCGCTGGCGGGCGGCATGGTCGAATTCCCGCTGCGCCGCCAGTGCGCGATGCAATTCGGCCCGCTTGCGTTCCAGGATGTCCGTCACCGCGTCCTGCGTGTTGCCGCGCGCGGTCGCGGTGTCGATGTCCAGCGCATAAAGCATCTGTCCGCGCCGCACGCGGTCGCCCTCGTTCACGGCCAGCTCGCTGACCCAGCCGGGCTGCGGTGCGACCAGCCGGGTCAGCCCGCCCGCCGGCAGGATCACGCCCGAGACGCGCACCCGCCGGGTATAGTCCCCGAAGGTGACGAAGCAGAGCGCCGCGATGACGAAGGCGGCCGAAAACAGCGCCACCGCCCCGGCCGAGGGCCCGTTCACCAGCATCGGGCGGCCCAGCCAGTCGGATCGGCGGGCCGCCTCGACCTCGCGGCGGAAGAAGGGCGTCTGCTCGTTCATGCGCCCAGTCTAGCGCCGGGCGGAAACGACGGCTTCTAGCACGGATGTGCTATTGCGCCCCCCGTCGGCAAGCGTCCGACGATGCTGTCGCCGGGGAACGGCGATGCTGTCGCCCGAATCCCGCGAAACGTGCGTCGAACCCGATCGGCGAAGCCCTTGCGGCACTCCCGGTAAGCTAAACTGGCCGGTATGAATTAATCAAGTCATTGATAAATAATAATATAAAAAACGATAGATGAACACGTCTTTCTCTTGAAATAAACGATAAACTCTGTCGTAATTACGGATATGGGGAAGATCCCCTCAAGGCAGAATCTAGGAGGACAAGGCAACATGATCCGCACCATTCGCGTGACCGACAGCCAGCTGGCCCATGGCCGTTTGATCCGTCGCCATGGCGACGGCCGCATGACGGTCGAGGACGGCACCAAGCGCATGACCGGCTATCCGCTGAATCCCGGATTCTGGGACCGATGCCTGGGCCTCCCGATGCGTCGTGCGGTGGCGATGATGGTGACCGTGGCCGGGTTGGGCCTGGCCGGCCAGGTCCATGCCGACAATACCCTGCTGAACGTCAGCTACGACCCGACGCGCGAGCTTTACCGCGAGGTCAATGCCGCCTTCGCCGCCAAATGGCAGGCCGAGGGACATGCCTCGCCGACCATCGAGACCTCGCATGGCGGTTCGGGCGCGCAGGCGCGTTCGGTGATCGACGGGCTCAAGGCGCAGGTGGTGACGCTGGCTCTGGCCTCGGATATCGACCAGATCGCATCCCGCGGCCTGTTGCCCGAGGACTGGCAGTCGCGCCTGCCGCATAACAGCTCGCCCTATACCTCGACCATCGTCTTCCTGGTGCGCGAGGGCAATCCCAAGGGCATCCAGGACTGGGGCGACCTGGTCAAGGAAGGCGTCGAGGTCATCACGCCGAACCCCAAGACCAGCGGCGGGGCGCGCTGGAACTATCTGGCCGCCTGGGCCTGGGCGCAGAAGAACGGCCAGGACCCCAAGACCTTCGTGGGTGAGCTGTTCCAGCATGTCCCGGTGCTGGACAGCGGTGCGCGCGGCTCGACCACCACCTTCACCCAGCGCGAGATCGGCGACGTGCTGCTGGCCTGGGAGAACGAGGCCTATCTGGCGCTGAACGAACTGGGCGAGGATCGGTTCGACATCGTCGTGCCCTCGGTCTCGATCCTGGCCGAGCCGCCGGTGGCCATCGTGGACAAGAACATCGCCGACGACGAGCAAAAGGCGCTGGCCGATGCCTATCTGGCCTTCCTCTATTCCCCCGAGGGGCAGGCGCTGGCCTACAAGCACTATTATCGGGCCTGGGACGACAGTGCCGCCAATCCCGAGGACGTGGCGCGCTTTCCCGAGCTGGATCTGGTGACCATCGCCGATTTCGGCGGCTGGAAACAGGCCCAACCCGAGCATTTCGGCGACGGCGGCACCTTCGACCAGATCTATTCGGGACAATGACCGATGGCGCTGGCGTTTCGCTTGCAAAAATCCCCCATGCCGGGCTTTGGCCTCGGCATGGGCATCACGCTGGCCATGCTGTCGTTGATCGTCATCCTGCCGGTCGGTGCACTGCTGGCCCGCGGCATCAGCTACGGCCCCGAGGCGGTCTGGGCCACGATCAATACGCCCAGGGTCTGGGCGGCGCTGTATCTGTCCTTCCGGCTGGCCTTCCTGGCCGCGCTGTTCAACCTGGTCTTCGGCACGCTGCTGGCCTGGGTGCTGGCGCGCTATGACTTTCCCGGCCGCAGGCTGGTCGATGCGCTGGTCGACCTGCCCTTCGCTCTGCCGACGGCGGTGGCAGGCATCGCGCTGACCGCGCTTTACGCGCCGAACGGCATCTTCGGCGGCATCGCGCGGGATCTGGGCGGCAAGATCGCCTATACCCAATGGGGCATCCTGATCGCGCTGATCTTCGTCGGCCTGCCCTTCGTTACCCGCACCGTGCAGCCGGTGATCGCCGAGATCGAGCAGGAGGTCGAGGAAGCCTCGGCCACGCTGGGCGCCGGGCGGTTCCATACCCTGCGCCGGGTGATCCTGCCCATGCTGCTGCCGGCCGCCCTGACCGGCTTTGCGCTGTCGCTGGCGCGTGCGGTCGGCGAATACGGCTCGGTCATCTTCATCGCCGGCAACCTGCCCATGAAGACCGAGATCGCGCCGCTCCTGATCGTCATCAAGCTTGAAGAGTTCGACTATGACGGCGCGGCGGCCATCGGCATCGCCATGCTGCTGATTTCCTTCAGCATGCTCCTGGCGATCAACCTGATCCAGATCTGGAGCCGGCGGAGGATCGGACATGTTTGACGACGCGCTGCACCCCACCCCCGCCACCGCGGGCCGGCCCGCGAAATGGCGCCCGGCGACCGAGGAAAGCCGGCTGACCCGCATCCTCCTGATCGCCGCGGCGTTGGGCGGGCTGGCCATCCTGGTCGTGGCGCCGCTGGCCGTGGTCTTTGCCGAGGCCCTTGCGCGCGGCGCGGCCCAGGCCGTGACCTCGCTGACCCGGCCCGAGGCGACCTCGGCCATCCGGCTGACGCTGATCGTCGCGGCGATCTCGGTGCCGGTGAATGCCGTCTTCGGCATCGCCGCCGCCTGGACGATCACCAAGTTCGACTTTCGCGGCAAGGCCTTCCTGATCACGCTGATCGACCTGCCGTTCTCCATCTCGCCGGTGGTGGCGGGGCTGGCGCTGGTGCTCTTGTTCGGCACCAACAGCCTGATCGGCGGCTGGCTGGTCGCCAGCGGCTTCCCGATCATCTTCGCCCTGCCGGGGATCGTGCTGGCCTCGATCTTCGTCACCTTCCCCTTCGTCGCGCGCGAGCTGATCCCGGTGATGATCGAGCAGGGCCGGGCCGAGGAAGAGGCGGCGCTGACGCTGGGCGCCTCGGGCTGGCGCGCCTTCCTGACCGTGACGCTGCCCAATATCAAATGGGCGCTGCTTTACGGCGTGCTGCTGTGCAACGCCCGCGCCATGGGCGAGTTCGGCGCCGTGGCCGTGGTCTCGGGCAAGATCCGCGGCCAGACAGCCACCATGCCGATCACCATCGAGATGCTCTACAACGAATATCTCTCGGTCGCCGCCTTCAGCCTGGCCGCGGTGCTGGCAGCTTTGGGGCTGCTGACGCTTGCGCTCAAGACCCTGCTGGAATGGCGCCATGCCGACCAGCTTGCCGCCGGTCGCCGGCACTGAACAGTCGAGGTTCATCATGCATATCGAAATCGACGAGATCGCCAAAAGCTTCGGTTCGACCACCGCGCTGCACCCGGTCAGCCTGGCCATCCCCTCGGGGGCGCTGGTGGCTTTGCTGGGGCCGTCCGGCTCGGGCAAGACCACGCTCTTGCGCATCCTGGGCGGGTTGGAGTTCCCCACCTCTGGCCGGGTGCTTTTCGACGGTCAGGACGCGACCGGGCTTTCCGTGCAGGAGCGCCGCGCCGGCTTCGTCTTCCAGAGCTATGCGCTATTCCGGCACATGACCGTGTTCGAGAACATCGCCTATGGCCTGCGCGCCCGTCCGCGCCGCACCCGTCCGCCCCAGGCCGAGATCGAGCGCCGCGTGACCAGGCTGCTGGAGCTGATCCAGTTGCCGCAGATCGCAAAGCGCTTTCCCAGCCAGCTTTCGGGGGGGCAGCGCCAGCGCGTCGCCCTGGCCCGTGCGCTGGCCATCGAGCCGCGGATGCTGCTGCTCGATGAGCCCTTCGGCGCGCTGGATGCCCGCGTGCGCAAGGAATTGCGCCAGGGCCTGCGCGAGATCCACGACAGCACCGGCCTGACCACGGTCTTCGTCACCCACGATCAGGACGAGGCGATGGAACTGGCCGATCTGGTGGTGGTGATGTCCATGGGCCGGATCGAGCAGGTCGGCCGCCCGCAGGACATCCGTGCCCGGCCGGCGACGCCCTTCGTGCGCGAGTTCATCGAGACCTGACGCAGCGGCGCGCGCGCCCATGGCGCGCCGCCTTTTCCCTATTGGCGCCGGACGGTGCAGGGCGGCCGGAAGGCATGGCCGCCCCTTCAGTCGACCGGGTATCCGTGTTTCAGCAGGAAGCGCCAGATGTTGCGGTTGAGTTGGGACAGCATTTCAAGGTCCCGGTCCAGCCGCAGCATCTCGTCGTTGCCAAGGGCCTGTTTCCTGCCCATGTGGATGCGGTCGCGCCGGTCTGCGATCCGCATCAGGATCGTCGAGACCGAGCCGTCCTCCTGGAAGGACCAGATGCTGTGGTTGTAGCGATGCCGGACGGCGGAGAGCCTGGCGAAGCGCGCCGTCAGTTCCAGCAGTTCGCGCTGTTCCTCTCCGGCCGGCCGGCGCAGTTTCGCGAGCCGCTCGACCATCTCGATCCGGCCGCGCGTCGAGGAGACCGACAGGAAGACCACGACGGCGGCGCCCTTGTCCATGCCGGTCAGCCCGGCCAGCATGTGGATCAGCAGGCTTTCCGTATTGCTCCAGGCATAGTTCAGCCGCCCGACGCGCAGCAGCACCGCATCCAGGTCGGTTTCGGCCGCCGCGGCCCCCGGTATCGGCGGCGGCGCGGTCACGATCGCAAGGCGCGATAGCGCATGGCGGCCTCGGTGCGGTTATGCGCGCCAAGCCGCAGGCTGGCATTGCGAAGGTGCAGCTTGACCGTATGGACCGACAGCCCCAGGCTCAGGGCTATCCGCTTGTTCGACTGGCCGTCGGCGACCAGACGCAGCACGTCCTGCTGGCGCCGGGTCAGGCCAAGCTCGTCCGTGGCCGGGACCGGCATCGCGACCCCGACCGGCGAGATGATCTCGGGAAAGATGTAGTTGCCGCCATGTGCGACCAGCTTGATGACGGAAAGCCATACGTCCAGCCGGACATTCAGCGGGAAGATGCTGGTTGCGTGCCGCCGCAGCTCTTCATCCTCATAACAGGCGCGCCCGAAGGCGCCGGTGCAGAAGGCGACGGCCAGCGCCATGTCGGTCAGGCCCAGCAGATAGGTGCGATCCTCCCTTGTCAGGCCGCGCATCGTCGGCTCGTCCAGGACCAGCAGCGTGGGCCTTTCATGGGTCAGTTCGGACAGGCTGCGGAAATCGTTGAAGGATGATGCAGCGGCGACGGTGATATGTCCCAGTTCCTGGCTGGTTACCGAAATCAGGCTATGTGAAAAATTGCATTGCGTTCCGACGAAGAGAATCTCCGCCGTTCCACGCGCAGGCTGGTCAGACAGCGTATGAATTGTACTGGATACGCCATCGCAAGATGCCATGTTCATGTCATTCCTACCTTCTTGCGTATGGTCTTTTCCCCCGTATCGGTCGGCTCTCCCAAGCGGACCGATCTGTTCACCATAGCAAATCGCCGCCCTTCCCGAAAGCGAGAGCGCAGCATAAATGCAGGAATTGCAGGGAGTTAGTTGTAAGGCCACCGAGCTTTTCCATCCAGGGTAGAGTGATCGCGGCGGAACCTGTCCCTGCCGGGCGCCACGACCGGGGCAAAGCCGCTTCCCCTGGCGAAACGGATTAACCCATTCGGGCGATGCGCGGTGCGGACAGGGCCGCCTGGCTAGACCCCCGGGGGTGGCTTTCCCCTGAATTCGAACTGTCCCGGCTTAGCCTTTTCGTGCGGCTAGGCCGAATCGGTCGGCGGGGCGTAGCCTTCTTGCAGGCTGGACGGGGCATCCCCGCGCCGGCCGGACGGGTGCCGCGCGAGGTGGCGTGCGCCATTCCGTATCCGCAGCAGGTCGAGGACGGTCGTGCCGTCGTGACGGTGGGCGTTGGCCCGGCGACCGGGACCGGCTTGCCTTTCATCCACCGGAACCGGGCGGGCAAGCGGGCTTGCGAATGATCTGGCCGCATCTCACCCGCCTCTGACAGGAGGAAACGACGATGGTTGCCAGCCGTAACATGAACCTCTTTGCCTGGCCGATCGACAGTCAGGACCAGGATCAAGAGCAGGGCCAAGGACAGGGTCAAGGACAGGGTCAGGGCCAAGGGCAAGGCCAGGGCCAGCTGAACAAGCAGGCCCAGGGTCAGGACCAGGGCCAAGACCAGGATCAGGGCCAGGGACAGGGCCAAGACCAGGGTCAGGGCCAGCATCAAAGCCAGAGCAACGCGAACGACAACGCGAATGCGAATGCCAATGCGAACAGCAGTTCGTCCGAGACGCTTGCCTATAACGCTGCGGGCAATGTGGCGGGCAACCTTGCCGGCAATGCCGCCAAGAACGCGGCCGACAACGACGCCAGCAACGCGGCGCATAACGATGCGACGAACGATGCCTACAACAAGGCGGTGAACACGGCCTATAACAACACCGATGTCGAGACCAACGTCTCGACCAATGTCAGCGTGGGCCTCGATCTGAACGGATGGGAGCCGACCGACAACGACTATGCCGACATCGACCTGGACAACATGCATGGCAGCATGGGCGACCTGCTGGTCAACCGTGACGGCAATATCAGCATCGGCACTGACGACATCAATATCAGCAATGTGCTGAACAATGCCCTGAACGGTGGCGGCAACGATACCGGCATCATCATTCCGCAATCGGCGACGATGAACGATCAGGACGACCTGAGCGATCCCACCGTCACCAACAATGCCGACTTCAACCAGAACGGCAGCGTCTATGGCGGCACGGCCACGGCCGAGCGCGGCATCGATGCCGGCGGTGAAGGCGGCGGAGGTGGTGCCGGCGGCAGCGCCGACGGCGGCTCGGGCGATGCGGATGCCGATGGCGGCAAGGCCTTTGCGACCGGCAGCGACGCCCATGGCGGTTCGGGCGGCGGTGCCGCGGCGACCGGCGGTTCCGGCTCCGGCGGCGATGCGCTGGGGGTCGGCCTGGGCGTCGGCCTGGGCGGCACGGCCAACGGCGGCGACGCGGGCGGCCTTGCGGCAGGCATCGGGGCCGGCCTGAGCGGCGACGCCAATGGCGGCGATGCGGGTGCCGGCAGCCTGGCGGGCGCGCTTGGCGCCGGCGCGGGGGGCCCTGGCGGCTCCGGCGGCTCGGGCGGTGCGGGCGGCGACAGCGGCGCGGCCGATGCCGGCCCGACCGGTGCGCTTGGCCTTGGCCTTATCGGCGTGGGCGTCAACAGCGACAGCGGCAATGGCGGCACCACCGGCGACGGCGGTGACGGCGGCGCGGGCGCTGCAGGCGGCGATGGCGGCATCGGTGCCGGGATCGGCGCAGCCCTTTCGGCCGCGGCGGCGATGGCCGGCGATGCGACCTCGGGCGATGCGGGCGGTGCCGGCCTTGGCGCCGTCTGGGCGGCGGCCGGCAATGGCGGCAGCGCGGACGGCTCGGGCGCGGGCTATGGTGATGCCGCTGCCGGCAACGGCATCGGCGGTGCGGTCAGCGGCATCACCGGCGGCTATGGCGGCGCTGCCAGCGCGACGGGCGGCTATGCCACCGGCGGCAACGGCATGAACACCAACAGCGGCAATGGCGGCGATGGCGGCCAGGTGATGTCCGGCGACGGTGGTTATGCGCATGCCGGCACCTGGGGGTCGAACAACGGCGACGACGGCTATGTCACCGGCTATTCGACCGCCTCGGCCGATGCGATCCTGGATACGACGGCCTTCAACCAGAGCATCGTGATGGGTGCGAACATCCTGGGCAACACCGTCGACATGACGGTGGTCGGCGGCGATCTCAGCTCGACCGTGGTCGGCCAGGACGACCTCTCCTGAGAGTCGCGCAAGCGAACACCCTGCGCGGGGCCATCCCGCGCAGGATTCACTTTAGGTCATTTCCCTTCGGCGCCCCGCCGAAAGTGCTTTATCGAGGAAGGTGGCAGCCATGTTTACGATCGACGCGGCGGACGAAGCGATCTGGCACTTCATCGGGCTTTTTCACATCGGGGAAGAACGCGGCCGGATGCGGATCGAATACGACCGGCTGACGCCGAAGAAGGCCGATCCCGATCTGGGCCCGGTCGAGCCGCTGGACCTGTCGGGCCAGCATCCCTATCGCCCGCTCGATCACCTGCCCGACATTCCCTATGTGCCGCCCCATCGCCCGGTCGAGGGGCTGGCGGCCGATCCCAGGCCGCCCCTGATGGAGCTGGAGACCTATTTCCCGCGCTTCTCGGTCTCGCCCGAGGTGGCGTTTCTCGCAACGCTGTCCGGCGGCATTCCATGGTCGGCCACGCCGCCGGGCCGTTTCCTGACGCCCGAGGATCCCAACTGGACCTTGCCCGTGCCGGGATCGGTCGCTGTGATCGTGATCCAGAAGACCCGGCTGGCCGACGACGACCAGATGAATGCCGACGGCATCCGGGGCGGCCTGGTCGATGCGCACCTGCTCGCGGGCCGGCTGGAGGCGCTGGCGGCGCAGGCCGGCCAGCTTGGCATCGCCCTGCCGGTCGCGATGCCTGCGGACGAGCCGGCCTTTCGCCTGATCGCCGAGACCTTCCGGCAAGCCGGTCTGCCCCAGGCCGAGGCCGCGGGCGCGCAAGTCCACGCCCGGCAGGGTGCCGATGTCGAGGGCCAGTATCTGAACGGCGCCGCGGTCGATACCCGTCCCGATATCGACGCGCTCATGCCCGCATACCGCAAGGAACAGGCGGCCGAACAGGCGCGCGAGGCCCAAGAGAACGCCGCGCCCCCAAGGCATGAGGGGCCTTCGTCGGCCGGGTCGGCATTCGCCACCGGCCCGGGCGAGGGCGGGCAGGGCCATGACCTGATCCTGGGCAACAACACGCTGGTCAATCAGGTCACGATCAATTCCGCCGCGCCGACCGCGCCGGTCATCGTCGTGGCGGCCGGCGTCTACAGCTACAACATCGTCAGCCAGACCAATGTCTGGAGCGATTCCGACGTGCTGGCCGGCCTGTTCGGCGCGGCGCATGGCCAGCCTGTCGGAGCCCCGACCCAGGCGCTCAACTATGCGAGCTATGCCTCGTTCTCGAACCCGATGCCGGTGGTGCAGGGCGACGGCGAGGCGCCGCAATACTGGGTGACGGCGACGCTGGAGGGCAGCCTGATCAGCATGAACTGGATCGAGCAATACAACCTGATGTCCGACAACGACATCGCCTCGGTCACCGTTCACGCGAACCAGACATTGCTGCTGATGGGCCAGAACGGCGCGCTGAACCAGGTTTCGCTGCTGGAACTGGGCATGAGCTATGACCTGATCATCATCGACGGCCAGATCATCAACCTGAACACCATCCTGCAAACCAACGTGCTGCTGGACGACGACCGCATCACGGTCAGCGACGGCCTGGGGGCCCGGATCAGTTCGGGCGACAATCTGCTGATCAACGATGCGACCATCGTCCAGGTCGGCCTGTCCGGCATCGTCGCGACGAGCCCCGGCCATGACGCGATGCTGGCGGGGGCGGCGGCGGGCGAGGTCGCCTTGCCGCAATCGGTGCTGGACGACCCCGCCTTTCAGGGGCTGGGCGTGGTGCGGGTGCTGCATGTCAAGGGCGACATGGTCTCGGTCAACGTCATCCGGCAGACGAACGTGCTGGGCGATGCCGACCAGATCGAGGTTTATCGCGACGACCTTCTGGCCGGCGGCGGCGAGATCGGCGTGGTCTCGGGCTCCAACCTGCTGGTCAACGCGGCGGTGATCGCCGAGTTCGGCGTCGATGCCACGATCCATTCGGGCGGAGAGGTCTATTCCGACGCCCTGCTGCATCAGGCCGAACTGGTGATGACCGACGATCCGCTGATGCCCGCCCCGCCATCCGGCCTGGCCAGCGAGGCGGTGCTGTTTCTGGCCGAGGGCATGCTGGGCGAGGACGATGCCGACGCAGGCTTCGTGCCGATAGGCGCGAATGCCGATGTGCCCGCCGACATCATGCAGACGGTGCTGGCATGAAGCGCGACCGGACGACCCGAGACCCGCAGGCGGGCGGACGCCTTTTGCTGGAGCCCGAGATGAGCGTCGGCTGGCAGGGTGACCGGCCCCGTGCGCCGGCCTCGAAGCCCCTGGGCACCGGCCCGACCATCGACCGGCAGGCCGGACGCCTTCCCGCCGAGCCGGCCGTGGTGCCCTCGAAGGACGGCGCGGCCTTTCACAAGCGCGTCTCGGAGCCCGATATCGCCGGGGCGCTGGGGGCCACGATCCGCCGGATCTGGGCCAATATCCTGGGCGTGCTGCTGTTCAGCGGCGTGACCAACCTGCTGGTGCTGGCGATCCCGGTCTATCTGTTCCAGATCTCGGACCGGGTGCTGACCAGCCGCTCGATCGACACGCTGGTCATGCTGACGGTGGTGATCGTCGGCGCCGTGCTGCTGCAGGTGGTCTTCGACGCCATCCGGCGCGGCATGCTTCTGCGCAGTTCGGTCGATATCTCGGCCCGGCTCGGCTCGCCCATCCTGGCGGCCGCCGCACGCGCCTCGCTGCAAAGCAACGGGCAGGAATACCAGACGCTGGGCGACTTGCAGCAGGTGCGCAGCTTTCTGGTGTCGGGAACGCTGCTGTCGGTCCTGGACCTGCCCTTCGCGCCGCTGTTCATCCTGGCGATCTTTCTGGTCCATCCGCATCTGGGCCTGATCGTGCTGGCCACGGCGGGGGTGCTTCTGGCCATCGCGCTGATGAACCAGCGCGCCACCGCGAAATCCTTTGCCGAGGCGAACCGGCACCTGAGCCGCGCGAACCTGCACCTGGATTCGATGATGCGCAATTCCCAGATCATCAACGCGCTGGCGATGATCCCCGAGGCCGTGACCATCTGGGGCCGGGATGCCGCCAGCTCGATGGCGGCGCAGGTGCGGGCGCAGGACCGCAACATCATGTTCGCCGGCGCTTCGCGCGGGGTGCGGCTGCTGACGCAGGTGGGACTGCTGGGCTGGGGCGCCTATCTGGCGCTGCGCGGCGAGATCACCGGGGGCATGGTCATCGCCGCCTCGATCATCGCCGGCCGCGCGCTTGCACCCATCGAGGGCGCCATCGAGGGCTGGAACAGCGTGCTTCTGTCGCGCGCCGCCTATGGGCGCATCTCGGCGCTGCTGAAATCCTCGCCGCTGAACCAGCAGCGCCTGAAACTGCCCCATCCCGAGGGGCGGCTGGATGTCGAGCGGCTGCTCTACGTTCCGAACGGGACCAAGCGGGTGGTGCTGAACGCGATCACCTTTTCGCTGAACCCCGGCACGTCGCTGGCCATCGTCGGCAAGTCCGGCGCCGGCAAGACGACGCTGGGCAAGATGCTGGTCGGCTCGATCCTGCCCACCTCGGGCAGCGTGCGGCTGGACCTGATGGACCTGCGCAACTGGGACCAGCGCCAGCTGGGCCAGTGCATCGGCTATCTGCCGCAGGACGTGCAGCTGTTCCCCGGCACCATCAAGGACAACATCGCCCGGATGCGGCCCGACGCCCGCGACGACGAGATCTATCAGGCCGCGGTGCTGGCCGATGTCCACGACATGATCGCCAAGCTGCCCGAGGGCTATGAGACGGTCGTGTCCGCCGACGGATCGCCGCTTTCGGGCGGGCAGAAGCAGCGCATCGGCCTGGCACGGGCGTTTTTCGGCAGCCCCCGGCTGGTGGTGCTGGACGAGCCGAACTCGAACCTGGACACCGCAGGGGACCGTGCGCTGTCGCGGGCGATGGCGCTGGCCAAGAAGGACGGGATCACCATGATCGTCGTGACCCAGAAATACCAGCTTCTCCAGGATGTGGACAACATCATGCTGCTGGCCGACGGCCAGATCGCCGCCTTCGGCGCGCGCGACCAGATGCTGGAGCGGCTGGCCAACAGAAAGCAGCCCGGCAACGCGCCGCCCGTCGCGGCGCAGCCGCCCGCGCCGGGCGGGCAAGCCATGACACCCCCCGCATCGGAGGCAGGCCATGACCAGCAGGAGTGATCCCGACGGCCTTTATGACCGGGTGCCGCGCTCGGTCAGGACGCATCTGGTCTTTGGCCTTGCCCTGCTGGTCCTGTCCCTGGGCGGGTTCGGCAGCTGGGCCTTTCGGGCGCCGCTTGCGGCGGCGGTGATGGCGCCGGGCAGTTTCGTGGCGACCGGCCGCAACAAGATCGTCCAGCACCTGGAGGGCGGCATCATCCGCGAGATCCTGGTCGATGAGGGCGACGCGGTGACGGCGGGCCAGGTGCTGGTCCAGCTGGACCGCACCGCCGCCATCGCCAACCGACGCGAGCTGGAGTTGCGCCGCGCCCGGCTGGAGGCGATCAGCGCCCGGTTGCGGGCCGAATATGCGGGGGTCGAGACGCTGGCCTTCGGCGCCTTCCTGCAAGAGCACGAGGACGAGCCCAGCTTTGCCGCCATCATGGCCGAGCAGCAGGCCGCCTTTCGCGCCGCCCGCGCCAAGCTGGACGGCGAGGTCATCCTGCTGCAAAGCAATATCGCCGCCAGCCGCTCCCGCATCGAGGGCTACGAGGGGCAGCTTGCCGCCGTCGAAACCCAGCTTGCCCTGCTGCGCGAGGATCACGGCGCCCGCGACACGCTGCTTCAGCGCGGGCTGGTGCGGCGCAGCGACGTCAACATGCTGGCGCGCGCCATCGCCGATGCCGAGGGCGAGGCCGGCCGCATAAGATCGCTGATCGCCGAAACCGAAGAGGCCGTGCGCAAGGCCGAAAGCGAGATCGAGCAGGTCCTGACCCAGCACAGGCAGACCGCGCTGGACGAAGGCCAGGGCATCGAGGCCGAGCTGGACAGCGTGCGCGAGCAGTCGCTGAAGGCGCAGGACGTGCTGGAGCGCGCCTATATCACCTCGCCCGTGGCGGGCACCATCGTGCGCATGCATTACCACACGCCCGGCGGCGTGATCGAGGCGGGCAAGCCGATCCTTGAAATCCTGCCGCTGGATGCGCCGCTGATCATCGAGACCCATGTCGCGCGCACCGATATCGACGAGATCGAGATCGGCCAGAAGGCGTCGGTGCGGCTGACCTCGCTGAACCAGCGCACGACGCCGGTGCTTCAGGGGCATCTGGTCTATGTCTCGGCCGATGCGCTGACGACGGAAACCGACGGCATCGCGCGCGAGGTCTATGTGGTTCGGATCGACCTGCCGGCTGCGGAACTGGAGCGGGTCCACGGCTTCAGGCCGACGCCGGGGATGCCGGCGGAGGTGATGATCGAGACCTCCGCCAGAACCTTTGCGCAATACCTGATCAAGCCGATCGAGGACAGCCTCTCGCGCGCCTTCCGCGAGAACTAGGCCACGGTGCCGCCGGCCCGCGGGAGATCAGTTCCGGGTCGAATCGCCGTGATGTTCGGCCAGATCCTCGACATGCTCCAGCCCGCCCGGCACATGGTGCCGTGTCGCGCGGTTCCACAGATAGGTCGCGGCCCACAGCACGATGCCGATCCCGATCAGCCAGCCCGCCACCTTGTATTGGTCCATCTGCGCGGCCGAGCGCGCCCAGGGTCCGGCCAGAAAGGCGCAGGTCGCCGCGCCGACCCAGGGCACCCAGCCCGGCGCCTTGAAATGCTGACGCTCGACCGGGCGCTTGCGCAGCACCAGCAGCGAGATGTTGACCACGGTAAAGACGCACAGCAGCAGCAGGGCCGTGGTGCCGCCCAGCAGGCTGACCGCCGGCAGGTCCGAGCGGGTGACGACGAAATAGATCAGCCCGAAGGCCAGCAGCGTGGTGAAGATGATCGCGACCCAGGGCGTGCGCCGTTCGCGATGCACAAGCCCCAGCCCGTGCGGCAGCACCCCCTGCCGCGCCAGGCCGTAAAGCAGCCGGCTGGCCATCAGCATGTTGATCAGCGCCGAGTTCGCCACCGCGAACATGCCGATGAAGGGAAAGATCTTGTCGAAGGGGAAGTTCGGCGCCCCCGCCCGCACCACCTGCGTCAGCGCCGAGCCCTTGTCGGGGTCCGACAGGTCGCCCACCGGCACCAGCGCCACGGCGCAGATCGCCACCAGCACATAGATCACCCCGGTAATGCCCAGCCCGGTCAGCATGATGCGGGGAAAGATGCGGACCGGGTCCGTGACCTCCTCGGCCATGTTCACCGAATCCTCGAAACCGACCATGGCGAAGAAGGCCAGCGCCGTCGCGGCCGTCAGCGCCAGGAAGGCGCCCTTTTCGTCGGGCGAGCGGAAGATCATAACCTCGCTGAAATCCGCCCGGCCCTGGCCCATGGCGTAAAAGCCGATGAAGATGATCATCAGCAGGCCCGAAAGCTCGACGCAGGTCAGCACCACGTTGGCCTTGACGCTTTCGCCGACGCCGCGGAAGTTGATCGCGGCGACCAGCGCCATGAACCCCAGCGCGATGATCAGGATGCCGCTGCCGTCCTTGCGAAAGCCCAGGCCGAAGCCGTCGTTCATGAAGCCCGCGAAGGCGTTCGACGCCGTCGAGGCCGAAGTGATCCCCGAGCACATGACGGTGAAGGCCACGAGGAAGGTCAGGAAATGGATGCCGAAGGCGCGATGGGCATAAAGCGCCGCACCCGCCGCCTGCGGATAGCGCGTGACCAGTTCCAGATAGGACAGCGCGGTGATGGTGGCGACGAGAAAGGCGACCAGGAACGGCGCCCAGGCCGCGCCGCCCACCTCGCCCGCCACGGTGCCGGTCAGGGCATAGACCCCGGTGCCGAGAATGTCGCCCACGATGAAAAGCAAAAGCAGCTTGGGTCCGATGACCCGCTTGAGCGTGTGCTGCTCCGGTTCCGTCCTGGTCCCTGTTGCGGTCGTCATTTGTGATCCCCCCTGGTTTCCGGGCTGGTGTCCGAAAGGGTGCTCCCATCACGCTTTCCGGGCAACCCGCATCGGTTGCATGCGATGGCCCTGTTTCCCAATCGCCACGGGGGCCGGCGGGTTCCCGCCCGATGCGGGGCAGGGCGCAGCTGGCCCTTGCCCCGCATCTTCGTGATGCCGTCGCAGACAGGTTTTCGGGCGGTCGCAGGTCGCTATCTTCGTGGCCCCGACGAGGCACCTTACGCGCGTTGCCGGGCCGGATCCTTTCGGTTCCGGCCCGGCATGGGGTCATCGTTGCGGGTGATCGTGCCGGCCTCGGCTGAAATACAGCCGTTGCCGGCACCTTCATGGACGTAATCGTTAACACCAGTTTCAACATGATCTCGGCGCTTCAGACGCCATAAGGCATAGTGTTCCCCAAGCCCGAGGAGGTGGTCCCGGGGTCCCGAAAAGCTTTCGTAGACATGGTCCACTGCCCTCGTGGCCAGTGTGCCGGGTCATCGCCATCGGTTCCGGGGCTGTCGCTTTCCCCCGGCGTCCGATGGCGCGGATGGCCGGCCTGCCTTGCGATAACCACAATGCGCCGGCGGGCGTGATCGTCGTGTGAAACGCCGTTGCGGTTTGAAGAAAAAGGGTAATTTCTTTGAAATTTTCGATTCGCGATGCGCCCGGCGGCGGGCCTTGTCCGCAGCCGAGTCGCGGCCGGGCGGGGCTGGGGATTGCCCCTTGCCCTGCCTGCGGCTATCGCAGGCAAAAAGGGGATCCGGGAACCATGAGCTTCAACACCTTCGGCCGCGTCTTCACCTTCACCACCTGGGGCGAAAGCCACGGCCCGGCGCTTGGCGCGACGGTGGACGGCTGCCCGCCGGGCGTGGCGCTGGACGAAGGCTGGATCCAGCAGTTCCTGGACCGCCGCCGCCCCGGCAGCTCGAAATTCACCACCCAGCGGCAGGAGCCGGACCGGGTGCGCATCCTCTCGGGCGTTTTCGAGGGCAGGACCACCGGCACGCCGATCCAGCTGATGATCGAGAACACCGACCAGCGCAGCAAGGATTACGGCGAGATCGCCCAGGCGTTTCGGCCCGGCCATGCCGACATCGCCTATCACCTGAAATACGGCATTCGCGACTATCGCGGCGGCGGGCGCTCCAGCGCGCGCGAGACGGCGGCGCGGGTCGCGGCGGGGGGCGTCGCGCAGGCGGTGCTGCGCGACCTGGTGCCGGGACTGAAGATCGCCGGCTACATGGTGCAGATGGGCGATCTGCATCTGGACCGCGCGAATTTCGATCTGGCCGAGATCGGCAACAACCCGTTCTTCCTGCCCGATGCCGGTGCCGTGCCGGCATGGGAGGACTATCTGAACGCCATCCGCAAGGCGCAGGACAGCGTCGGGGCCGCCGTCGAGGTGCTGATCCAGGGCTGCCCGCCCGGCCTTGGCGCCCCGGTCTATGCCAAGCTGGATACCGACCTGGCCGCCGCGATGATGTCGATCAACGCGGTCAAGGGCGTCGAGATCGGCGAGGGCATGGCGGCGGCCGCCCTGACCGGGACCGCGAATGCCGACGAGATCCGCATGGGCAACGAGGGGCCGCGCTTCCTGTCCAACCATGCCGGCGGGATCCTGGGCGGCATCTCGACCGGGCAGGACATCGTGGTCCGCTTCGCGGTCAAGCCGACCAGCTCGATCCTGACCCCGCGCCGGACGATCAACCGGAAGGGCGAGGAGATCGAGCTGATCACCAAGGGCCGCCACGATCCCTGCGTCGGCATCCGCGCCGTGCCCATCGCCGAGGCCATGGCGGCCTGCGTGGTCCTGGACCACCTGCTGCTGGACCGGGCGCAGACCGGCGGGCGGCGCGGCACCATCGGCTAGGCAAGGCGCGGATGCGGGAAAAGGGGAGGGGAACGCTGTTCCCCTCTTGGCCCGTGCCGGGCCAATTCACCCCATGGAGTATTTGGAGAACAGAGAAGGACGGAGCGTGGCCGGCTGCGCTTTTCGCCATTTTCCAGACGCATCTCGATTGTCGCGGAACTGTTACATTCCTTTCGCATAACCGTCGCACCGGCGTTCTAGAGAACGCACAGGCCGAATCCGGCCCCATGGAAATGTCAGGAGTGATCCTATGAAATCCGCGAAACTCACCGTGTCGGCGCTGGCCGTGATCGCTGCCTCGGCCACGGTGGCTGCCGCCCGCGACCAGATCCAGGTCTCGGGCTCGTCCACGGTGCTGCCCTATTCCACCATCGTCGCCGAAGCCTTCGGCGAGAACACCGATTTCCCGACCCCGGTGGTCGAATCGGGCGGCTCCTCGGCCGGCCTGAAGAAATTCTGCGAGGGTGTGGGCGACAACACCATCGACATCGCCAATGCCAGCCGCCCGATCAAGGAAAGCGAGATCGAGGCCTGCAAGGCCGCCGGCGTGACCGACATCATGGAAGTCCGCATCGGCTATGACGGCATCGTCTTTGCCAGCGATATCGGCGGCAACGATTTCGCCTTTACCCCGGCCGACTGGTTCAACGCGCTGGCCGCCGAGATCGTGGTCGACGGCAAGGTCGTCCCGAACCCCCATACCAAGTGGAACGAGATCCGCTCGGACCTGCCCGACCAGGAAATCCTGGCCTTCGTGCCCGGCACCAAGCACGGCACCCGCGAGGTCTTCGAGGAAAAGGTGATCGCCGCGGGCTGCGAGGAATCGGGCGCCGCCGAGGTCCTGAAGGCCGAGAAGGGCGAGGACGAGGGCGCATCGGCCTGCATGGCGCTGCGCACCGACGGCAAGTCCATCGACATCGACGGCGACTATACCGAGACCCTGGCCCGCATCCAGTCGGCCAAGAACGGCATCGGCGTCTTCGGCCTGTCCTTCTATGAAAACAACACCGACAAGCTGAAGGTCGCGACCATCGCCGGCGTCCAGCCCTCGACCGAGAGCATCGCCTCGGGCGAATACCCGGTTTCGCGCCCGCTGTTCTTCTATGTCAAGAAACAGCATATCGACACCGTGCCGGGGCTGAAGGAATTCGCGGAATTCTTCGTCTCGGACGAACTCGCGGGGCCTGACGGGCCGCTGGCCGCCTATGGCCTGGTGGCGGACCCGGAACTGGCGACGACGCAGGCGGCCGTCGCCGACGAAGCGACCCTCGCCCAGTGATCCGCCCGGCGCGGGGGCGTGTTCCCCGCGCCGCTTCCCTTCCCTGTTCCGAGGGCTCACATGCCTGTCTCATGGACCTTGCTGCTCGTCCTTGCCCTTGCCGGCGCGGGCTATTTCGTCACCCGCGCGCGCGTCGTCGCGCTGGCCGGGGGCGACGTGCGGCGGCTGCATTCGCGGCCCAGCTATCACGGCTGGAACGCGGCGCTGCTGACGGCGCTGCCGGCGCTGTTCCTGATCGCCATCTGGCGCTTTGTGCAACCGGCCGCGAATGCGACGCCCGTCGCGATCCTGGCGCTGGTCCTGGCCGCTGCCGGGCTTGGCTTCGCGCTTGTCCGCAGCGCGCCGGGCTTCCGGGCCCGCAATGCGGTCGAAAGCATGGTCAAGGGCCTGCTGATCCTGTGTTCCAGCATCGCCATCCTGACCACCGCCGGGATCGTCTTTTCGATGCTGTTCGAATCGGGGCATTTCTTCCGGCAGTATCCCTGGCATGACTTCTTCTTCGGCACCACATGGTCGCCGCGCTTCGGCGGCGGCTCGCAGCTGGGCATCCTGCCGCTGCTGTGGGGCACGCTCTACATCTCGCTGATCGCGCTGGCGGTTTCGGTGCCGATCGGGCTGTTCGCGGCGATCTACATGTCCGAATACGCCTCGCCCCGGCTGCGCGGGGTCGCCAAGCCGATGATCGAGGTGCTGGCCGGCATCCCGACCATCGTCTACGGCCTTTTCGCGCTGATCACCGTGGGCCCGATGCTGCGCGACTATTTCGCCCAGCCGCTGGGCCTGGGCAATTCCGGCTCGTCGGTGATGACGGCGGGGCTGGTCATGGGCATCATGCTGATCCCCTTCGTCAGCTCGCTTTCAGACGACATCATTAACGCGGTGCCGCAATCCTTGCGCGACGGCGCGCTGGGGCTTGGCTCGACGCAATCGGAAACCGTGCGCAAGGTGGTGCTGCCCGCCGCCCTGCCGGGCATCGTGGGCGCCGTCCTGCTGGCCGCCTCGCGCGCCATCGGTGAGACGATGATCGTCGTCCTGGGCGCGGGCGCCGCCGCCCGCATGGACCTGAACCCGTTCGAGGCGATGACCACGATCACCGTCAAGATCGTCAGCCAGCTGACCGGCGACAACGACTTCGCCGCACCCGAGACGCTGGTCGCCTTCGCGCTTGGCCTGACCCTGTTCGTCATCACGCTGGGGCTGAACATCGTCGCCCTCTACGTCGTGCGCAAATACCGGGAGCAATACGAATGAGCGATGCAACCCTCGACGGCGCGCAGCCCCGGTCCTCGCTGCTGGTCGCCGATCCGCGCACCCGCAAGCGCAACGCCGCCGAGGCGCGGTTCCGCGCCTATGGGCTGGGCGCCATCGTGATCTCGATGATCATGCTGGTGATCCTGCTCTTTACCATCGTCACCGGCGGCGTCGGCGCCTTTCGGCAGACTTATCTGGAAATCCCGGTGGCGCTGGATGCGGCGCAGCTGGACAAGAACGGCAATCGCGACCCCGCGGACATCCGCAAGGTCCTGACCCTGACCTATGGCAAGATCCTGGAGCAGTCGCTGCAACAGGCCATCGCCGACAAGGGCATCGCCGTCGCCGAGCTGTCGGCCAAGGACGTCTCGAACCTGATCTCCAAGGAGGCTTCGGCGCAGCTGCGCAATCGCGTGTTGGCCGATCCCGAACTGATCGGCCAGACCGTCGAGGCCCGCGTGCTGGTGAACGGCCGGGTGGACGGCTATTACAAGGGCCGCGTCAGCATGGAGAGTGCTGCGCGCGACGCCAATACCTCGCCGGCGCAGTTGCAGCTTGCCGATGCGCTGAAGGCGCAGGGCATGCTGGCGACGGAGTGGAACTGGTCCTTCCTGACCAGCCCCGACGCCTCGGACCAGCGCCCCGAGGCCGCGGGGGTGGGCATCGCCATCCTCGGCTCGCTCTACATGATGCTGGTGGTGCTGGCGCTCGCGGTGCCGATCGGCGTCGCCGCCTCGATCTATCTCGAGGAATTCGCACCCAAGAACCGCTGGACCGACATCATCGAGGTCAACATCTCGAACCTCGCGGCGGTGCCCTCCATCGTCTTCGGCATCCTGGGCCTTGCCGCCTTCATCAACTTCGCCGGCCTGCCGCAATCGGCGCCCATCGTCGGCGGCCTGGTGCTGACGCTGATGACGCTGCCGACGATCATCATCGCCACCCGCGCCGCGCTGAAGGCGGTGCCGCCCTCGATCCGCGACGCGGCGCTGGGGGTCGGGGCCTCGAAGATGCAGTCGGTGTTCCACCACGTCCTGCCGCTGGCCATGCCGGGCATCCTGACCGGCACCATCATCGGCCTGGCGCAGGCGCTTGGCGAGACCGCGCCGCTGCTGCTGATCGGCATGGTGGCCTTCGTCAAGAACTTCCCCTCGGCGCCGCCGGACGGGCTGTTCGAGCCGGCCTCGGCCCTGCCGGTCCAGGTCTATAACTGGACCCAACGCGCCGACCCCGCCTTCATCGAGCGTGCCTCGGGGGCGATCATCGTGCTGCTGGCGTTCCTGCTCTGCATGAACCTGCTTGCCATTCTCCTGCGCCGCAAGTTCGAGCGCCGGTGGTAATCCCGGGAAGGAGACCCGATATGAACGACATGAGACTTCTGGAGCGCAGCGTGGACCAGACGGAAATCAAGATCTCGGCGCGGGACGTGCAGGTCTGGTATGGCGAAAAGCACGCGATCAGGGACGTGAACGTCGACCTGCTGGACAAGACCGTGACCGCCTTCATCGGTCCTTCGGGTTGCGGGAAGTCGACCTTCCTGCGCTGCCTGAACCGCATGAACGACACCATCGACATCAGCCGGGTCGAGGGCAAGATCATGCTGGACGGCGAGGACATCTATGACAAGCGCGTGGACCCCGTGCAGCTGCGCGCCCGCGTCGGCATGGTGTTCCAGAAACCGAACCCCTTCCCGAAATCGATCTATGACAACGTGGCCTACGGTCCCCGCATCCACGGCCTGGCACGCAACCGCGCCGAGCTGGACGAGATCGTCGAGAAATCGCTGCGCGGCGCCGCGCTGTGGAACGAGGTCAAGGACCGGCTCGCCGATCCCGGCACCGGCCTGTCGGGCGGCCAGCAGCAACGGCTTTGCATCGCCCGCGCCGTGGCGACCCAGCCCGAAGTGCTCTTGATGGACGAGCCCTGCTCGGCGCTGGACCCGATCGCCACCAGCCAGGTCGAGGAACTGATCGACCAGCTGCGCGCCGAATTCTCGGTGGTGATCGTGACCCATTCCATGCAGCAGGCGGCGCGCGTCAGCCAGAAGACCGCCTTCTTCCACCTGGGCAATCTGGTGGAATACGGCAATACCGACGACATTTTCACCAATCCGCGCGATCCGCGCACCGAAAGCTATATCTCGGGCCGCATCGGCTAGGCCGGACAGGAGCTGACATGAACAACGAACGCCATATCCTCTCTGCCTTCGACCGCGACCTGGAAACCGTGCAGGCGCTGGTCGTCAAGATGGGCGGCATGGTCGAAAGCGCCATCCACGACGCCGCCATCGCGCTGGAGACCCGCGACGGCGAACTGGCCGACGACATCCGCCGCCGCGACAAGGCCGTCGACGCGCTGGAGCACCAGATCAACGAGGAGGCAGCGCGCCTGATCGCGCTGCGCGCACCGCGGGCGACCGACCTGCGCATGGTGCTGTCGGTCATCAAGATCTCGCATATCCTCGAGCGCGTGGGCGATTACGCCAAGAACATCGCCAAGCGCAGCGACGTTCTGGCCGAGATGCCCGCCATCGAGGGCGCCGGCATGGCGCTGCGCCGCATGTCCGCCACGGTCGAGGCGATGATGAAGGACGCCCTGGACAGCTATATCCAGCGCGACGCCGCGCTGGCCGCCGACGTGCGCAAGCGCGACCTGGAGGTGGACCAGATGTATAACGCGCTGTTTCGCGAGTTCCTGACCCATATGATGGAGGATCCGCGCAACATCACCGCCTGCATGCACCTGCATTTCATCGCCAAGAACATCGAGCGCATGGGCGACCATGCCACCGGCATCGCCGAGCAGGTGATCTATCTGGCCACCGGCGAACTGCCCGACGAGCCGCGGCCCAAGGGTGAAAGCGTGCCGCGCATGGAGGGGGCCTGATCCATGGCGCAGACCCAACCCTGTGTCCTGGTCGTCGAGGACGAAGGCGCACAGCGCGAGGTGCTGAAATACAACCTCGAGGCCGAGGGCTTCGACGTGGTGCTGGCCGAGAACGGCGACGAGGCGATGCTGCTGGTCGCCGAGGAGCAGCCCGACCTGATCGTGCTGGACTGGATGCTGCCCAATGTCAGCGGCATCGAGATCTGCCGCCGGGTCAAGGCCGACCCCTCGACGCGCCAGATCCCGATCATCATGCTGTCGGCGCGCTCCGAAGAGGTGGACCGGGTGCGCGGGCTGGAGACGGGCGCGGACGACTATGTGGTCAAGCCCTATTCCGTGGTCGAGCTGATGGCGCGGCTGCGCACCCAACTGCGCCGCACCCGCCCGGCCTCGATGGGCGAAAGGCTCAGCTTTGCCGACATCATCCTGGATGCGGGCGAGCATCGGGTGTTCCGCGCCGGCCAGCCGGTGCATCTGGGCCCGACCGAGTTCCGCCTGCTTTCCACGCTGATGGAGAAGCCCGGCCGGGTCTGGACGCGCGAGCAACTGCTGGACCGGGTCTGGGGCCGCGACATCTATGTCGATACCCGCACCATCGACGTGCATGTCGGGCGGCTGCGCAAGGCGCTGATGGCCAATGGCGGCAACAACCCGGTGCGCACGGTGCGCGGCACCGGCTATTCGCTGGGCTGAGCCGGCACGGCCGGACAGACGAAGCCCGGGCTTGCCGGGCAAGCGAAAACCGCGGGGTCGCCCCCGCGGTTTCCTTTTCGGGTCGGCGCAGTCAGTTCTGCGCCAGCAGGTCGGTGATCCGGCGCACGGCGACGCGGCGGTTCTGCCGCTCGGGCCCGTCGGTCGGCACCAGCAGGAACTGCTCGCCATAGCCCTGCACCACCATGTTTTCGGGCGGCACCTGGAAATATTCCGTCAAGGCCAGCGCCACCGATTCCGCGCGGCGGTCCGACAAGGCCAGGTTGGCGGCATCCGAGCCGACGGCGTCGGTATAGCCCTCGATCATGTAGATCTCGCGCGGGTCCTGGTCGATGCTGTCGCGGATCACCTTGCCCAGAGTCGCGAGCTCTTGCGCCTGGTCGGGGGTGATGGCCGAGGAGCCGGTGTCGAAGGTGATCTCGGGCACGTTCACCGGCGCGACCAGGGCACGCACCTCGGGAATGTTGCGGATCTGGCCCAGGCTGAAGCGGCGATCGATCGCCGCCTCGCGGCGCAGCGCCTCGCGCAGCGCGGCCTCGTCCAGCCGTTCGCGGTTGATGCGGACCGGCGGCGGCGCGGGCAGGGTCGAGATCTGCACGGGTTGCGCCTCGGTATCGTCGATGAGCCGGGTTTCCGTGCCGTCGGCGCGCATGAGCGTACGGCGCAGGATGTTCATGTTCGCGTCGCGGATGGTGACGACGCGGCTGCCATCCTCGCGCAGCACCGTGGTCCGGGTCGAGCCGTCGTCGAAGGTCTCGGTCCGCACGTTCGAGCCGGGCCGATAGAGCAGGGTGTTGTCGTCCTTGATCACCTGTTGGCTGCCGTCGGGCAGCGTGACGACGACCCGGTCGCCGGTGTTCAGCGCCACCTGCCGGTCGTTCGACAGCATCTTGCCGACCGCCATGCCAGCCGCGCCGGCCAGGAGCAGCTTGGCGATGTCCTTGACCGTATCGTCGCCGTCGTCGCGGCGGGCTTCCTCTTGCGGGGCCTCGGCCGGCTGTTGCTGTTGCAGGCCCTGCGCGACCGAAGTGGCAAATTCCTCGGCCGAACTGCGCGCGTTCTCGTCGGTGATCTGCACCTCGTTCAACTCGCCCTGGCCCTCCTCCTGCTCCTCGCCGGCCGACAGTGCGGCTGCCGCTGCGGGGGCCGCCTCTTCGGCGGCGCGCTGCGCCACGGCATTCGGCTGGGCCTGGACTTCGGGTGCCTGCACTTCTGTGGCCTGCTCGGCCTCCGGCTGTGCCTGGCCGTCGGCCTGTTCCTGCAAGCGGCCTTCCAGCTCTTGCGCGTCCGGGCGCTGGCCGTCTTCGGCGCGCTGTTCGTCGGACTGGTCCGGCTGGGGCGCGGCCTCTTGCGATTGCTCCTGCAAGCGGCGCTCCAATTCCTGCGCATCCGGTGTCTCCGTGGCCGGAGCGTCATCGGCCTGCTGTTCAGCCGGCTGGGGCGGTTCCGCCCCGGGCGCCTGGTGCGCGGCGTCGTCCTGCTGGGCGTCGGGCGCAGCCGTCGGCGGCTCGTCGGACTGTTCGGGACGCGGCTCTGCGGGCGTGGTTTCCGTCGTGGCCTGCGTCTCGGCATCCGGGGCTGCTTCGGGCTGAGCGGCGGGGCGCGAGCCTTGCGGATCGGCCGCGTCCGCCTGCGGCTTCTGTGCCGGGGCCGGATCGGTTGTGGTGACGGCGTCTGGCGTGTCGGGCTTGGGCGCGGGAAGCCCATCCTGATCCGCCGCCTGGTCGGGTTGGGCCGCCTGGGGCTTGGCCGGCGGCTCGGCGGCCTCGACCACGGGCGGCTTGGCCTGGGGTTCTTCGGCCCGCGTCACTTCGGGCTTTGCTGCGGGGGGCGAGGTCTCCTGCTCCTCGGGGGCCGCTTCGCTCCGAGGTTGCGGTTCCTGCTGATCGTCGGATGGCTGGCCGCCTTCTTGCGGCTGTTCGGGGGGCGGCTCTGCGGCTTCAGGCGCATCGGCTTGGGGCTGCGGCTCGCCGGGGCTCTCGGGCTCGGCCTGGGATTCGGCCTCTGCCTCCGCCTCTGCCGGAGCGGGTTCGGGCGCGGACTGCGGCTCCTGCGCCTGCTCGGTTTCGGGCTGGCCGGGCTGGTCCTGCGGCAGGATGACCTGTTCGCCGGTGTCGGGGGCCTGCTGGTCCTGCGCCACCGCCAGTTGCGGGGCGATCAGGGACAGGCTGGTCACGATCGCTGTCGTCGTCTTGTAGATGCGGCGCATGTCGGTCCTCTTTCCGATGGTCGCTGGATCGTTCGTCAACCTTTGGCGGAGGGCCCAGTTCCCAAACAAGCGCGTGACCGCGCCGTGATTACGGTTCAGGAGCAGTGGGCACGCGGCGGGACGGTGATGCGCATTGATTCCTCGCGGCCTTCTTGGAGGCTGGCGGTGTCGTTTCGCAAATGCTTCGGCGTGCTGAAAAAGCGGTCGGCAAAGCCCTGTTGGCGATAGCGCCGGTCGTCCATCCCGCGCGGCTCGGGGGCAGAAGCGGCTGGATCGGTCCCAACTCGGCCCTTAACCGCCGTTCAGCGCCAGCTTGCCGCCGGCGATGCGCTGCACCCGACCGGACAGTTCCAGCGCCAGGATGGCAGGCGCGAGGACGGCTGCCGGCACCCCGAGATCGCGGATCAGCATGTTTTCCTCGGTCGGGCTGGGGCCCAGCCGGGCCAGGATCCGTCCTTCCAGGTTCACCGGACCGCCCGCGTCGCGCGGCCTGCCCATCATCGGCCTGTGGTGGATGCCGTGACCCAGTTCCGCAAGCCGGCGGGCGACCGCGGCTGGTTGTCGGACCTGTACGGGCATCGCTGCCACCGCGGCGGGGGTGGCCTCGACCGGGTTTTCCGCCGGTGCCTGCTTCGCGGCTATGGGGTCGTTCGATTGCAGCGCCGCCAGCACATCGGCCGAATTGCGCACCAGGGTCGCGCCGTCGCGGATCAGCGCGTTGCAGCCGCCGGCCCGCGCATCCATCGGATGGCCCGGCACCGCCATCACCTCGCGCCCCTGGTCCAGCCCGCAGCGCGCGGTGATCAGACTGCCGGAACGATATGCAGCCTCGACCACCACCACGGCGCGCGACAGGCCCGAGATGATGCGGTTGCGGGCGGGGAAATGCCGGGCCACGGGCTCGGTTCCCGGCGGCTGTTCGGTAACGAGCAGGCCGGTTTCGCAGATTTCTTCGGCCAGGGCCGCATTCTCGCCGGGATAGATCTTGTCGATGCCGCCGGCCATGACCGCGATGGTGCCGCCATGCAGCGCGGCTTCATGCGCGATGGTGTCGATGCCGCGCGCGAGGCCCGCGACGACCGCCGCGCCCGATTGCGACAGGCCCGAGGCCATGCCGCGCGCCATGCGCAAGCCCAGCGACGAGGCGTTGCGCGCACCGATCACCGCCACCGGCATGCGCGCCAGAACCGATATGTCGCCGCGCAGCCACAGCACCGCAGGCGCATCGGCCACCTCGCGCAGCAGAGCGGGATAGTCCGGGTCGCCCCAGGTCAGAAGTCGGGCGCCGGCGCGATGGCCGGCCGCGATCTCGGCCTCGGCCGCGGCTCTGGGGCAGGGGGCGTAATCCTCGACCCCTGCGGCGCGGGCGATGGCCGGCAGGGCGGCCAATGCCGCTTCGGCGCTGCCATGCTCGTCCAGCAGCCGGTGGAAGGTCGCCGGCCCGACCCTGCGCGAGCGGATGAGGCGCAGGATGGCAAGCCCGTCCCCCTTAGGCCCGGGAGGGGTATACTGGGGATCCGAAGAAAGCAGCCTTGCCATCGTGTCCATGCCTTTGCCTCATCCGCAGGCCGAGTCATGGCATGGCAATGGTTAAGAATGGGTTAGCGGCCCAAGGAATCCTTCAAGATATTGGAATACAAGCGATTCAGGCCGCAGACCCGCCGATGGTCAGCCCGCCGATGCGCAGCGTGGGCAGGCCGACGCCGACCGGAACCCATTGGCCCTGCTTGCCGCAATTGCCGATTCCCGGGTCCAGCGACAGGTCGTTTCCGATGGCGCGAATCTGCTCCAGCGCGGTGGCGCCGTCGCCGATCAGCGTTGCGCCGCGGATCGGGTCGCCGACCTGGCCGTTCCTGACCCGATAGGCTTCGGTGCACGAGAACACGAACTTGCCGTTGGTGATGTCCACCTGCCCGCCGCCGAAGCCGACCGCATAGATGCCGTCCTCGAGTCCGGCAAGGATCGAGGCCGGATCTTCGGACCCCGCCAGCATGAAGGTGTTGGTCATGCGCGGCATGGGGGCATGGGCGTGGCTTTGCCGCCGGCCGTTGCCGGTGGGTGCCACCCCCATCAGCCGGGCGTTCTGCCGGTCCTGCATGTAGCCGACCAGAATCCCGTCCTCGATCAAGACGTTGCGGCCGGGCGGCGTGCCCTCGTCATCGACCGAGATCGAGCCGCGCCGGTCGGGAATGGTGCCGTCGTCGACGACGGTCACGCCGGGCGCCGCGACGCGCCGGCCCAGCAGCCCGGCAAAGGCGGAATGGCCCTTGCGGTTGAAATCGCCCTCGAGCCCATGGCCCACGGCCTCGTGCAGCAGGATGCCGGGCCAGCCCGGACCCAGCACCACATCCATCACTCCGGCAGGCGCGGGGACCGAGCGCAGGTTGACCAGCGCGATGCGCAGCGCCTCGCGCACCAGCCCCTGCCAGTGCTCGGGGGCGACCATGCCGGCAAGGCCGATGCGCCCGCCGCCGCCGGCGGTGCCCGACTCGCGCCGCGCGTTCGATTCGACGATCACCGAGACGTTGAGCCGTGCCATCGGCCGGATATCGGTGGCAAGCCCGCCCTCGGGGCGCAGGATCGCCACCTCCTGCACCGAGGTGGCGATGCTGGCCGAGACCTGCACCACGCGCGGGTCCAGCCCGCGTGCGAAGGCGTCGATTTCCCGCAGGAGGGCCACGCGGGCGGCGAAGGGAACGTCCTCGGCCGGGTCGATGGCGGCATAGAGCGGCCGGATCTCGCCCTCGGGCGGCAGGGCCAGCGTGCCGCCGCCGGCGCCGACCGCCAGCCGCACGGTCTGGGCCGCCTTCTTCAGCGCAGCCTCGTCGATCTCGGTCGAATGGGCATAGCCGGTGACCTCGTCCCGCACGGCACGCAGGCCGAAGCCCTGCTCGGCATCATAGCTTGCGGTGCGCAGCCGGCCGTCGTCGAAGACCAGCGCCTCGGAACGGGAGCGTTCCAGGAAAAGTTCGCCGTCATCCGCGCCGGCCAGGGCGTCGCGCAGGATGCGCAGCGCGCGGTCCTGATCGAGATGCGTCCGGAAGGGTGAAAACGAAGCGTCTGTCATGGAACCGGTCCTTGTCATGAAGCCCCGCCTAGGGCTTTTTTGACAAGAAGTCGATAGGTATGGCTTGCCCGCCGGGGTAAGATATGGTTCTGGTGCAGGACCGAATGCCGGCGGCCTCAGGACAGGGGCCTGCCGGCGGCATGATAGGCAACGGGATGGGATGATGGCAATTGCGACCAAGCGCCGCGGGGTGGCGGCGGTGATGAGCCTGGGAGTTGCGACGATGACGGCCGTGCCGGCCTTGGCGCAGGACGTGCTGGGCGATCTGCCGGTGATCGGCAAGCCGGTGAACGGCGGGATGAACTTCCAACCGGCGTCGAGCCCGCTGGCGCATGACCAGCAATGGCTGGATCATTTCGTGCTCTACATCATCACGGCCGTGACGATCTTCGTCTGCCTGCTGCTGCTGATCTGCATCGTCCGTTTCAACCGCCGGGCGAATCCGGTGCCGGCGCGCTTTACCCACAACACCCCGATCGAGGTGATCTGGACCCTGGTCCCGGTGCTGATCCTGGTGGCGATCGGGGCCTTCTCGCTGCCGATCCTGTTCCGCAGCCAGGAGATGCCGAACGATCCCGACCTGGTGATCAAGGCCATCGGCCACCAGTGGTACTGGTCCTATGAATACCCCAATGACGGCGTCGCCTTCGACGCGCTGATGCTGGAGAAAGAGGCCCTGGCCGATGCCGGCTATTCCGAGGACGAGTATCTGCTGGCGACCGACAACCCGGTCGTGGTTCCGGTCGGCAAGAAGGTCCTGGTCCAGGTGACCGCGACCGACGTGATCCACGCCTGGACCATCCCCGCCTTCGCCGTCAAGCAGGACGCCGTGCCGGGCCGCATCGCGCAGCTGTGGTTCTCGGTCGACCAGGAGGGCGTCTATTTCGGCCAGTGCTCCGAGCTTTGCGGCATCAACCACGCCTATATGCCCATCGTCGTCAAGGCGGTCAGCCAGGAGAAATACGAAGCCTGGCTTGCCGGCGCGAAAGAGGAATTCGCCGCCGACGCCTCGGACTACCTGCCCGCCAGCCCCGTCAAGCTGGCCTCGGCAGAGTAAGGCCGGGCCGTGGCCGATATCAACGCATATGAGGGGCCTGCCGAGGCGGGCTTCGGGGACTATGTCGCGCTTCTGAAGCCGCGCGTCATGTCGCTGGTGGTGTTCACGGCCTTCGTGGGGCTGTGGATCGCGCCGCAGCCGGTCAACCCCTTCGTCGCCTTCTGCGCGGTGCTGTTCATCGCGCTGGGGGGCGGGGCCTCGGGCGCCCTCAACATGTGGTATGACGCCGACATCGATGCGGTGATGCGTCGCACCGCGGGCCGTCCCGTGCCCTCGGGCCGCGTCACCTCGCAAGAGGCGCTGGCGGTCGGCATCGCGCTGTCGGGCCTGTCGGTGATGATGCTGGGGCTGGCGGCGAACTGGTTCGCGGCCGGGTTCCTGGCCTTCACCATCTTCTTCTATGCCGTGGTCTATACGATCTGGCTGAAACGCTCGACGCCGCAGAACATCGTCATCGGCGGCGCGGCCGGGGCCTTCCCGCCCATGATCGGCTGGGCCTGCGCCACCGGCGGCATCGGCATCGAGTCGCTGTTGATGTTCGCGCTGATCTTCTTCTGGACGCCGCCTCATTTCTGGGCCTTGGCGCTGTTCATGAAGGACGACTATTCCAAGGCCGGCGTGCCGATGCTGACCGTGACCCATGGCCGCAAGGTCACGCGTTGCCATATCTTCGCCTATACGCTGGTGCTCGCGCCCTTTGCGCTCTGGCTGGGCTTCACCTCGGTCGGCGGGCCGCTCTACCTGGCGGTCTCGGTGGTGCTGAATGCGCTGTTCATCGCCGGCGGCTGGCAGATCCTGCGCCGCAGCGAGGACCAGGCCCAGGCCGATGGCTACCGGGTCGAGAAGCGTTATTTCCGCCTGTCGCTCTATTACACCTTCCTGCATTTCCTGGCGCTGCTGGTCCAGCACTGGGTCGGAGGATGGTGATGCTGCCCCAGGTCGAGCATGAGTTGCACAAGCGCCGCCGCAGCCGGAACATCGGCCTGCTGGTCGTGCTGCTGGCCTTCGTCGCGCTGGTCTTCGGGCTCTCGGTGGTCAAGATCACCCAGGGCGACATGATGCAGGGCTATGACCACCGGCCGCGCGCCTCGATGCTGCCGCCCGATCCCGATCCGCCGGCGCCGAATGCCGCGCCCGTGGCCGCGCCGGGCACCCCTGCCGCCACGCAGGGCGTCACGCAGGAGGCGAACCAATGAGCGGCGGGAAGCCAAGGTCGAACACCCGCACCGTGGCCATGCTGGCCGGCGTCGTGGTGCTGATGGGTGCGCTCAGCTGGGCGGCGGTGCCGTTCTATTCCTGGTTCTGCAAGGTAACCGGCTTTGCCGGCACCACCAACGTGGCCGAGGCCGCGTCGGACACGGTGCTGGACGAAAAGATCCGGGTGCGCTTCGACGCCAATGCGGACAGCAATCTCGGCTGGACCTTCCGCCCGATGCAGCGCGAGATGGAGCTGAAGATCGGCGAGAACGCCATCGCCTTCTACGAGGCGATCAACAACACCGACGAGCCGGTGACCGGCACGGCGAGCTATAACGTGGCGCCCGATGCGGCCGGCTATTTCTTCAACAAGATTGAATGCTTCTGCTTTACCGAGCAGACCCTGCAGCCGGGGGAGCGGGTCGAGATGCCGGTCAGCTTCTTCGTCGATGCCGATCTGGTGAACGACCGCGACGCCGGTCGCATCCGCGACATCACCCTGTCCTATACCTTCCATCGGACCGATCCGCCCGCGCCCAAACAGGCGGCGCTGGACGCGAAAACGGAACCGACCGTAAACTGAGCAACAAGAACCAGCAACAGCCGGAAATGCAGCCATGGCCCATGTAAAGAACCACGACTATCAGATCCTGCCGCCATCGATCTGGCCGTTCTTCGGCGCGATCGGCGCCTTCGTGATGCTGACCGGCGCGGTCGCCTGGATGAAGGGCATCACCTTCTTCGGGCTTCCTGTCGAGGGGCCGTGGATGTTCCTGATCGGTCTGGTGGGCGTGCTCTACGTCATGTTCGGCTGGTGGGCCGATGTCGTGAACGAGGGCGAGACGGGCGAACATACCCCGGTGGTGCGCATCGGCCTGCAATACGGCTTCATCCTGTTCATCATGTCCGAGGTGATGTTCTTCGTCGCCTGGTTCTGGGCCTTCATCAAGAACGCCCTGTATCCGATGGGACCGGACAGCCCGATCAAGGACGGCGTCTGGCCGCCCGAGGGCATCGTTACCTTCGACCCCTGGCACCTGCCGCTGATCAACACGCTGATCCTGCTGCTTTCGGGCGTTGCCGTGACCTGGGCGCACCATGCCTTCGTGCATGAAGGCGATCGCAAGACCACGATCAACGGGCTGATCGTCGCGGTGATCCTGGGCGTCTGCTTCACCGGCTTGCAAGCCTATGAATACAGCCACGCGGCGTTTGGCCTGGCCGATACGGTCTATGCCGGCGCCTTCTACATGGCCACCGGGTTCCACGGTGCCCATGTCATCATCGGCACGATCTTCCTGTTCGTCTGCCTGATCCGCCTGCTCAAGGGCCAGATGACCCAGAAGCAGCATGTCGGCTTCGAGGCCGCCGCCTGGTATTGGCATTTCGTCGATGTGGTCTGGCTGTTCCTCTTTGTCGTGATCTATATCTGGGGCCGCTGATCCCGACAGAGATTTCCACGGCGCGGGGCAGATGTTCCCGCGCCGTTTGCTTTGGAGGCCCACCCATGCGCCGTTACCTGTTCCCGCTGATCGTCGGTGTGGTGGGCTGCGCCATCCTGATTTCGCTGGGCATGTGGCAGCTTCAGCGGCTGGACTGGAAAGAAGGGCTGATCGCCCAGATTCAGCAAAGGATCGAGGGCCGGCCCGTGCCCCTGCCGGCGGCGGTGAATCCGTCGATGAAATACATGCCGGTGCTGGTTTCGGGCCAGACCACGGGTCAGGAGATCGACGTGCTGTCGGGCACGCGCGAGGCGGGCGGCGGCTATCAGGTCGTCTCGGGTTTCGTCACCGATGACGGGCGCAGGATCCTGCTGGATCGGGGCTTCGTCGATCAGGACCACAAGCGTGCCCCGCGCCCGCCGGTGCGGCTGGAGGTGGCGGGCAACCTGCACTGGCCCGACGAAAAGGGCAGCGCCACGCCCGAGCCCAACCTGACCGAGAATGTCTGGTTCGCCCGCGACGTGCCCGCCATGGCCGCGCAGCTGGGGACCGAGCCGGTGCTGGTCGTGGCGGCCGAGGTGCGGGGCGATGCGCAGGGGGTGCGGCCGATCCCGGTCGCGGTCGAGGGCATTCCGAACAACCACCTGAGCTATGCCGCGCAATGGTTCATGATCGCTGCGGTTTGGGCAGGGATGACAGTGGCGCTGATCTGGCGTATCAGGCAGCGGCAATTCTAGGGGGACGCGATGCGTTACGTTTCGACACGGGGGCGGGCTCCGGTCCTGGACTTCGAACAGGCGATGATGACCGGGCTGGCGCGGGATGGCGGGCTTTACCTGCCCGAGGCGATCCCGATGTTCTCGGCCGATGAGATCGCCCGCTTCGAGGGCCTGCCCTATGAAGAGGTCGCGCGGCGCGTCATCAGCCCCTTCGTCGGCGAAAGCTTCGACGATGCCGAGTTGCGCGATGCCATCGCCCGGGCCTATCAGGGCTTCGACCATATCGCCCGTGCGCCGCTGGTCCAGCTTGCGCCCGGCCATCACCTGCTGGAGCTGTTCCACGGGCCCACGCTGGCCTTCAAGGACTTCGCCATGCAGCTGATCGGCCAGCTGTTCCAGCTGGCGCTGGCGCGCTCGGGGCAGCGGGTCACGATCCTTGGCGCGACCTCGGGCGATACCGGCTCGGCCGCGATCGAGGCGTTCCGGGGCCTGTCCAATGTCGACGTGTTCATCATGTATCCGCATGGCCGCGTCAGCGAGGTGCAGCGCCGGCAGATGTCCACGCCTGCCGACGCCAACGTCCATGCGCTGGCGGTCGACGGCACCTTCGACGATTGCCAGGCGCGGCTGAAGGATCTGTTCAACGACCACGATTTCCGCGATGCGGTCGGGCTTGCGGGCGTCAATTCGATCAACTGGGCGCGGGTGCTGGCGCAGATCGTCTATTACTTCACCGCCGCCGTCAGCCTTGGCGCGCCGCGGCGCGAGGTGGACTTCACCGTGCCGACCGGCAATTTCGGCGATATCTTCGCCGGCTCCATCGCCAGGACGATGGGCCTGTCCATCGGCAAGCTGATCGTGGCCACCAACCAGAACGACATCCTGCACCGGGCGCTGACCAGCGGCGAATACCGCGTCGGCACCGCCCGTCCCTCGATCAGCCCTTCGATGGACATCCAGGTCAGTTCGAACTTCGAACGCGCGCTGTGGCTGGCCTATGACCATGACGGCAATGCCGTGTCGCGGCTGATGGACGAGCTGAAATCCGGCGGCTTCGCCATCAGCCAGGGCGCGTTGCAGCAGTTGCGCGAGACCTATGTCTCGGGGCGCGCCTCGGAGGCGGAGACGACGGCGATGATCGCCACCATCCGCGAGGAGACGGGCGAGGTGATCTGCCCGCATACCGCCGTCGCCGTGAAGGTGGCGCGCGAGCATATGCGTCCCGGCGTGCCGATGGTCAGCCTGTCGACCGCGCATCCGGCGAAATTCCCCGATGCGGTCGAGGCCGCCATCGGCATTCGCCCGCCTCTGCCGCCGCACATGGCCGACCTGTTCCAGCGCGACGAACGCATCACCCGTATTGCAAATGACGCCGATGCCATTAAATCGCTGATCCTTGAACGGAGAACAGTGTGAGCCAGATCCGCATCAGCACCCTTCCCAACGGCCTGCGTGTCGTCAGCCGCGACATGCCCGGCCTGCATTCCGCCGCCATCGGCATCTGGGTCAATGCCGGCTGCCGCGACGAGCGCGCCGAGCAGAACGGCATCGCCCATTTCCTTGAACACATGGCCTTCAAGGGCACGGCGCGGCGCAGCGCGCTGGAGATCGTCGAGTCGATCGAGAATGTCGGCGGCTATATCAACGCCTATACCTCGCGCGACGTGACCTCCTATTACGCGCGGGTGCTGGCGGGGGATGTGGAGCTGGCGCTGGACGTCATCTCGGACATCGTCATGAATCCGGTCTTCGACCAGCGCGAGATCGAGGTCGAGCGCGGCGTGATCCTGCAAGAGATCGGCCAGGCGCTGGACACGCCCGACGATGTGATCTTCGACTGGCTGCAAGAGGCGGCCTATCCCGACCAGCCCATGGGCCGTACCATCCTGGGGCCGGCCGAGCGGGTCAGCCGCTTCGGCCGCGACGACCTGTCGGGTTTCATCGGCGAACATTACGGCCCCGAGCGCATGATCGTTTCCGCCGCCGGCGCGGTCGAGCACGACCGCATCCTGCGCCAGGTCGAGGCGATCTTCGGCCATCTGCCGGCCCGTGCCCTGACCAAGCGCGAGCCCGCCCGCTGGCAGGGCGCCGAGGCCCGTCGCGTCAAGGGGCTGGAGCAGGCGCATTTCGCGCTGGCCTTCGAGGGGCCGGGCTATCAGGCGCCCGATTTCTATGCCGCGCAGATCTGGACCTCGGCGCTGGGGGGCGGCATGTCCTCGCGCCTGTTCCAGAAGCTGCGCGAGGAAAAGGGCCTGTGCTATTCGATCTTTGCGCAAAGCGGCTTTCATGACGATACCGGCATGGTGACGATCTATGCCGGCACCTCGGGCGAGCAGATCGCCGACCTGGCCACGCTGACCGTGGACGAGTTGAAACGCTCGGCCGAGGACATGACCGAGACCGAGGTGGCCCGCGCGCGGGCGCAGCTCAAGGCCGGGCTGCTGATGGGCCTGGAAAGCCCGACCGGCCAGGCCGAGCGCATGGCGCGCTCGCTCTCGATCTGGGGCCGGGTGCCCGATCCCGCCGAGGTGGCCGAGCGCATCGACGCCGTGACCGTCGCCGCTATCCGCGCCCATGCCGAGCGGCTGATCGCCCATGCCCGTCCGGCGCTGGCGCTTTACGGGCCGGTCGAGGGCGCGCCCTCGCGCGAGGTGCTTGCCGAAAGGCTTGCCGCCTGATGTTCTCCCGCCGCCGTCCGCCGCGCCTGGAAACCGAGCGGATGGTGCTGCGCCTGCCGGCGCATGCGGATTTCGGGCCATGGGTGGCGCTGCGGGTCGAAAGCCGCGCCTTCCTGACCCCGTGGGAGCCGGTCTGGGCGCCCGATCACCTGTCGAAGCGCAGCTTCACCAACCGGGTCTATTGGGCGCAGCGCGCCAGCCGCAACGGCACGGCGCTGCCGTTGTTCCTGATCCGGCGCGACGGCACGCTGCTGGGGGCGATCACGCTGGACAATATCCGCCGCGGCCCGGCGCAATCGGCGACCATCGGCTATTGGATCGGCCAGCCCTTCGCCCGGCAGGGCTACATGCGCGAGGCCATCGGCGCGCTGGTGCAGCATGCGTTCAGCGAGATGGACCTGAGCCGCATCGAGGCCGCCTGCCTGCCCGAGAACACCCCTTCGCGCGGGGTGCTGGAACGCTCGGGCTTCAAGTATGAGGGCGTCGCGCAAAGCTATCTGCAGATCAACGGCCGCTGGCGCAATCATGTGCTTTATTCCAACCTGCGCCACGACCGGCGCGGCAAGACCGAGGTGCGCTGATGCTGAATCCCGCCGACGACGCCCTGGCCGCGCGCCTGCCCGCCGGCGTGCTGCGCGAGGTGACGCCCGCCTATCTGGAGGAGCCGCGCGGCCGCTGGCGGGGCCATGCCGGGCTGGTCGCCGCACCGCGCAATACCGATGAGGTCGCCTCTGTGGTCCGCGCCTGCGCCGAGGCCCGCGTCGCCATCGTGCCGCGCGGCGGCGGCACCGGGCTGGTCGCGGGCCAGGTGATGCCCGACGGTCCGGCGCCGCTGATCCTGTCGCTGGAGCGGATGACCGCGCTGCGCGGCGTCTGGCCCGAAGAGAACGTGCTGGTGGCCGAGGCCGGCATGACCCTGCAAGCCGTGCGCGACGCGGCCGAGGGCGCGGGCCGGCTGTTCCCGCTGTCGCTGGCGAGCCAGGGCACCGCGGCCATCGGTGGCTGCCTTGCGACCAATGCCGGCGGCGTCACCGCGCTGCGCTATGGCACGGCCCGCGCGCTGTGCCTGGGCATCGAGGCGGTGCTGCCCGACGGCTCGGTCGTCCACGACCTGAAGCGGCTGCGCAAGGACAATACCGGCTACGACCTGCGCGACCTGCTGATCGGGGCCGAGGGCACGCTGGGCGTCATCACCGCCGCCAGCCTCAAGCTGGTGGTGCCGCCGCCGAATATCGGCACCGCCATGCTGCAAGTGCCCTCGCCCGAGGCGGCGCTGACGCTTCTTGCGCTGGCCGAGGGGCGCATGGCCGGCGGCGTCACCGCCTTCGAGCTGATCGGCGGGCAGGGACTGGCCTTTCTGGCCGAGGTGCTGCCCGAGATCCGCCAGCCCCTGCCCGGCGTGGAATGGTCGGTGCTGGTCGAGGTTGGCCTGCCCGAAGGGATGGCCCCCGAGGCGGCGCTGGAGGGGCTGCTCATGGATGCCATGGAGCGCGGCCTTGTCACCGATGGGGTGATCGCGCAATCGGGGGCGCAGGCGGCGGGCTTCTGGCACCTGCGCGAACATATCCCCGAGGCGAACCGCCGCATCGGCGCCGTCGCCAGCCATGACATCAGCCTGCCGCTGTCGGAAATCGCCGGCTTCATCCGCGATGCCGGCGCGGCGTTGTCGGGCGAGGGGGTGCGGATCAACTGCTTCGGCCATCTGGGCGACGGCAACCTGCATTACAACCTGTTCCCGGCGCCGGGACGCCATCGCGCGGATTATGACGACCGGCGCAAGGCGCTGTCGGAACGGGTGCATGGCATGGTGGTCGCGCGCGGCGGCTCGTTCTCGGCCGAGCATGGCGTGGGGCGGCTGAAGACCGGCGATCTGGCCCGCTGGGGCGATCCGGTGCGGCTGGCGGCGATGCGAGCGATCAAGGCGGCGCTCGATCCGCTGGGCATCATGAATCCGGGCGCGGTGCTTTCAGCAGCGGGCTGAGCCCCATCCGCAGGTGGTCCAGATAGGCCGTCAGCCGTGGCGGCAGGAAGGGTCGCGGCAGATACAGTGCCTGGATGTCCAGTTGCGGGCGGACGAAACCGGGCAGCAGTCGTTCCAGCCGGCCCTCGGCCACGTCGCGGGCGACGACGAAGCTGGGGATCAGCGCGACGCCCTCGCCCTCCAGCACCAACCGCCGCACGGCTTGGGCGCTGTTGACCGTGATGCGGCCGGGCAAGGGGACGCTGACCGCCTTGCCCTCGATCAGAAAGACGGCCCGGCCCGGATTCTGGGCATTGCTGTCGCGGATGTTCACATGGTCGCGCAGATCCTCGGGCCGGTTCGGGCGTGGATGCGCGGCCAGATAGGCGGGGCTGGCCACCACCCAGGTCTCGGTCTGGCCGATGCGGCGGGCGATCAGGCTGGAATCGGGAAGCTGGCCGATGCGCAGCGCCAGGTCGAAGCCCTCGGCCGCCAGGTCGACATAGCGATCCGACAGGTTCAGGTCGATATCGATGCCCGGATGCACACGGGCAAAATCGCGGGTCAGGGTGGTCGCGAACATCTCGCCAAAGGCGACGGGTGCGGTGATGCGCAGCCGGCCCGTCAGCGCACCCTCCTCGGCATGGGCCTGCGCATCCAGTTCCTCGACCGCCGCCAGCACGCGGCGGGCGGCGGTCAGGTAGCGCTCGCCCGCCGGGGTCAGCGACAGCGCGCGGGTGGTGCGGTTAAGCAGCGTGACGCCCTGCTGCCCCTCCAGCGCCGCGACATATTTGCTGACCAGCTTGTTCGAGATCCCCAGCCGCTCGCCCGCGCGGGTGAACGATCCTGCATCGACCACGGCGACAAAGGCGCGGATGCCGTCGATCCTGTCCATCTGCATCCCCAAAGTGGCGACAATGTTTCCACGAATATGGCAATTTTCGCGACAATGGCCAAGGGCTATCTGATGCGCAACGAACAGTTGCAAGGAAACACACCATGACCGACCTGAGCCAAAGCGCCCCGACCCTGGCACCGACCCCGACCCTGGCCGAGCGCAATGCCGACATCGCCGCCTTCATCCTGCGGGTCTCGACCGGCGCCTGGTTCCTCGTCCACGGGCTGATCAAGCTCGTGGTCTTCACTCCCGCGGGCACGGCGGGCTATTTCCAGTCCATCGGCCTGCCCGGCGCCTTGGGCTACCTGACCATCCTGGCCGAGATCCTGGGCGGCCTGGCGCTGATCGCCGGGCTTTTTACCCGCCAGGTCGCGCTGGCGATGGTTGCCGTGCTGCTGGGCGCCGCCTGGTTCGGGCATGGCGGTGCGGGCTTCACCTTCAGCAATCCGGGCGGCGGCTGGGAATACCCCGTGCTCTGGGCCATCACCATGGTTGCGCTGGCGCTTCTGGGCGACGGGGCCTGGTCGCTGGGCAAGCGCCGCTGACAAGCTGTCGGTAACGAGTGGGAAACGATGTTGCGCAAGTCGGCCTTCGGGCCGGCTTTTCCTTGCGCGCATGGCTGGGTTGATTTGTCAGTTCCCGGCTTTGCGCCTAATCATCCCGCCAAGATCAGGGAGGCCGCCATGACCGAGAATTACCTTCACCGCATCCGCCACAAGGCTCTGCGCGAGCGCGTGGTCGGTGCCGATCAGGCCGCAAGCCTGATCCGCGACGGCATGGTGCTGGGCATGAGCGGCTTTACCCGCGCCGGCGAGGCCAAGGCCGTGCCCATGGCGCTCGCCGAGCGCGCCAAGGCCGCGCCGCTGAAGGTCACGCTGATGACCGGGGCGTCGCTGGGCAACGATCTGGACAAGACGCTGGCCGAGGCCAAGGTGCTGTCGCGCCGCATCCCCTTCATGTCCGACCCGGCGCTGCGTCGGGCGATCAACGCGGGCGAGGTGATGTATATCGACCAGCACCTGTCCGAGACGGTCGAGCAGTTGCGCACCTGCCAGTTGCCGCCGGTGGACATTGCCATCATCGAGGCGGTGGCGATCACCGAGACCGGGGGCATCGTCCCCACCACCTCGGTCGGCAATTCCGCCAGCTTCGCGCTTCTGGCCGAGAAGGTGATCGTCGAGATCAACCTGAGCCAGCCAGAGGCGCTGGAGGGGCTGCACGACATCTATATCCCGACCTACCGTCCGACCCGCACGCCGATCCCGGTGGTGACGCCGGAAAGCCGCGTCGGCTTTCCCTTCATCCCGGTGCCGCCCGAGCGCATCGCGGCCATCGTGATCTCGACCAAGCTCGACTCGTCCTCGACCATCCACGACCCGGATGCCGAGACCCGCGCCATCGCCGGCCACCTGACCGAATTCCTGAAGCACGAGGTCGCGCAGTCCCGCCTGCCCAGCCACCTGCACCCGCTGCAGGCCGGCATCGGCACCATTGCGAACGCGGTGCTGCACGGCTTTGTCGACAGCCCGTTCCACGACCTGACCATGTATAGCGAGGTCTTGCAGGATTCGACCTTCGACCTGATGGATGCGGGCAAGATGGTCTTTGCCTCGGGCTCCTCGATCACGCTTTCGGCGCCGAAATACCGCGACGTGATGGCGCGCTTTGCCGAGTTCAAGCCCAAGCTGGTGCTGCGCCCGCAAGAGATTTCCAACCACCCCGAGGTGGTGCGGCGGCTGGGGCTGATCTGCATCAACACGGCGCTGGAATTCGACCTTTACGGCAACGTGAACTCGACCCATGTCATGGGCACGCAGATGATGAACGGCATCGGCGGCTCGGGCGATTTCGCGCGCAACGCCTATCTGTCGGTCTTCGTCACCAAGTCCATGGCCAAGGACGGGCGGATTTCCTCGGTGGTGCCGATGGTCAGCCATGTCGATCATACCGAGCACGACGTGGACATCCTGGTCACCGAGCAGGGGCTGGCGGACCTGCGCGGCCTGTCCCCGCGCGAGCGGGCGCAGGTGGTCTTGCGAAACTGCGTGGCGCCGGAATGGCGCGACGCGCTGGAGGACTACCATGGCCGGGCGCTGGCACGGGGCGGGCATACGCCGCACCTGATCGAGGAGGCGCTGAGCTGGCACGACCGCCTGCGCCGCGGCGGCAGCATGAAGCCGGAATGAGAAAACGCCCCACTTCGTCGGCGGGGCGTTTCCTGCGTGACCCGGGGGTGGGGGCTCTGCCCCCGTCGCGTGCCGCGACTCCCCCGGGGTATTTGGAAAACGGAAAGGATCACCAGGCCGGGATGACGGCGCCCTGGTATTTTTCCTCGATGAACTGCTTCACCGCCGGGTCGTGATAGGCCTCGACCAGTTGCTTGGCCCAGGCCGCGTCCTCGTCGCCATTGCGCACCACGATGATGTTGGCATAGGGGCTGTCGGGTTTTTCCATGGCGATGGCGTCCTCGTTCGGGTTGAGGCCGGCATCCAGCGCATAGTTGGTGTTGATGATGGCGATGTCGGCATCGGCCAGCGCGCGGGGCAGTTGCGCGGCGTCGAGTTCCAGGAACCTGAAGTTCTTGGGGTTCCCGGTCACGTCGAGCGGCGAAGGGGTGAGGCCGGTGTTCTCGGCCAGCGTGATCGCGCCCTTGTCCTGCAGGAGCAGCAGTGCGCGGCCGCCATTGGTCGGGTCGTTCGGGATCGCGACCTTGGCACCATCGGGCAGTTCGTCCAGCGATTTCAGCTTGTCCGAATAGACGCCCATCGGCGTGGTGATGGTCCTGGCGATGGCGACCAGGTCGAAGCCGCGGTCCTTGATCTGGTTGTCCAGATAGGGCTGGTGCTGGAAGCTGTTGGCTTGCAGGTCGCCATCGGCCAGCGCCTGGTTCGGCACCACGTAATCGGTGAACTCGACGATGTCGATGGTCAGGCCCTTGTCCTTGGCGACCTTGGCGACCTCTTCCATGATCTCGCCATGTTCCCCCGGCGAGACGCCGACCTTGATTTCCTCGGCCGAGACCATGGTGGCGGCCATGGTGGCAGAGATGGCGAGTGCCGAGGTCAGGGCGGCAAGGCTGAATGTGCGCATGATTGGTCCTTTCTGCTTATCGGCCCCGGTTGCGGGGCGCGCGCTTGTCGAAACGGGCAGCGATCCATTCGCCGGCCGACTGCACCAGTTGCACCAGCACGATCAGGATCACGACCACGGCCAGCATCACCTCGGGCATGAAGCGCTGGTAGCCGTAGCGGATGCCGAGATCGCCCAGCCCCTCGCCGCCGACCGCGCCGACCATGGCGGAATAGCCGATCAGGCTGACCACGGCGAGCGTCAGGCCCAGGATGATGCCGGGCATCGCCTCGGGGATCAGCACCTTGCGGACGATCTGGCCGGGGGTGGCGCCCATGGCGCGGGCGGCCTCGATCAGGCCGGCATCGACTTCGCGGATGGCGGTCTCGATGAGGCGGGCGATGAAGGGCGCCGCGGCGATGGTCAGCGGCACGATGGCGGCGGTGGTGCCGATCGAGGTGCCGGCGATCAGCCGCGTGAACGGGATGATCGCCACCACCAGGATGATGAAGGGCGTCGAGCGCGCCGCATTCACCACCAGGCCGAGGGTGGTGTTCAGCCAGGGCGCCGAGAGCAGTTCGCCCCGGCGCGAGGTGGCCAGGAATACGCCCAGCGGCCCGCCGATCAGCGTGCCGATCAGGGTGGACATGGCGACCATGTAGAGCGTTTGCAGCGTCGCCTGCCACAGGATCGGGATCAGGTTAGCCGACATAGCCAAGCACCTCGGTCAGAAGCCCGTGTTCTTCCAGGAAGCGGCGCGATTCCTCCAGCCGCGCGGCAGGCAGGGCGACGATCAGGCTGCCGAAGGGCTTGGTCCCGATCTCTTCGATGGCGCCGGCCAGGATGTTGATGCTGATGCCGCGCTCGGCCGTCAGCCGCGCCAGCATCGGGTCGGTGGCATGGCTGCCGATGAAGGTGATCTGCGTGACCGCCTGTGCCTCGGGACCCTGCGGCGTGTCCTGCATCTGGCCGGCGACGAATTGCGGCACGGCGACGCCGGTGACGCCGGTCAGGAACGAGCGCGTGGTGGGATGGGCGGGTTTCGAGAATACTTCGTAGGTTTCGCCGGTCTCGACGATGCGGCCGCCCTCGATCACCGCCACATGGCTGCAGATGTCGCGCACCACCGCCATTTCATGGGTGATGAGCAGGATGGTCAGGCCCAGTTCGCGGTTGATGCGCTGCAAGAGTTCCAGCACCTGCCGCGTGGTGTCGGGGTCGAGCGCCGAGGTCGCCTCGTCCGACAAGAGTACGCGCGGCCCGGTGGCAAGCGCGCGGGCGATGCCGACGCGCTGTTTCTGGCCGCCGGAAAGCTCGGCCGGATAGCGGCCGGCTTGCGCGGTCAGGCCGACGCGCTCGATCAGTTCCGCGATGCGGGGGGCGATCCTGGCGCGGTCCTCGCCGGCGATCTCCAGCGGCAGGGCGATGTTCTCGGCAACGGTGCGGCTGGCCAGCAGGTTGAAATGCTGGAAGATCATGCCGACCTCGCGCCGGATGCGGCGCAGGCTGGCATCCGAGGCGGCACCCACGTCACGCTCGTTCACGATCACCTTGCCAGCGCTGGGACGTTCCAGCCCGTTCACCATGCGCAGAAGCGTCGACTTGCCGGCGCCGGAACGGCCGATGATGCCGGTGATCGCGCCCTGCGGCACGTCCAGCCAGATGTCGTGCAGCGCCACGACATCGCTGTCGCCCTTTTGCGGATAACGGCGCGTCACGCCCTGAAATGAGATTGCCGGCCCTGTCATCGCCCTTGCCTTGAATGTCAGGCGAGACCTATGCCCGCCGGGCCGGGCTTTGCAAGGGGCTGGCACCCCGCAAAAGGGCAATGCCATTCCAAACCGGGCCGGCCGGATGGAATGGCGTTCTTTTCGGGGGCGTTACGCTGCGGAAAGCGCGGCGATGATCGGGCCGAAATCCTCGGCCTTGAGGCTGGCGCCGCCGACCAGCGCGCCGTTCACATGCGGGATGGCAAATATCTCGGCCGCGTTGCCCGGCTTGACCGAACCGCCGTAGAGCAGGGCGAAGTCGGCGCCGTCGCCCAGACGGGCCGACAGGCGCTCGCGCATCAGGGCATGCACCTCGGCGATCTGGTCGGAGGTGGGCGTGCGGCCGGTGCCGATGGCCCAGACCGGCTCATAGGCGATCACCGTGTTCGCGGCCGTCGCGCCATCCGGGACCGAGCCGGCAAGCTGGGCCGAGATCACGTCGAGCGTCTGGCCGGCGTCCCGCTGCACCTCGGTCTCGCCGACGCAGATCACCGCGACAAGCCCAGCCTCATGCGCGGCGGCCGCCTTGGCGCGCACCTGTTCGTCGGTCTCGGCATGGTCGGTGCGACGCTCGGAATGGCCGAGGATGACGTGGCTCGAGCCCGCATCGCGAAGCTGGGCGGCGGCGATGTCGCCGGTATGGGCGCCCGAGGTCTTGGCGTGGCAATCCTGGCCGCCGACAGCGATCCTGCCCTGGCTGCGGGCGGCCATGGGGTGGATCAGCGTGGCGGGCGGGCAGATCAGCACCTCGCAGCCGGGTGCCGGGTGATCGGCCAGCAGCCGGTCGATCTCGGCCAGTGCGGCCAGGGTTCCGTTCATCTTCCAGTTGCCGGCGGCGAGCTTGCGCGGGGCCATCTGCCTCTCCCTCTGTCTTGGTCTGACAGGGATTAGGCCGGGGGGTCCCCGCGATCAAGACGGCTGGCGCGATGTGGGCGCTAACTTGCGGCAAAAAGGCTCAGGCTTTCGCGCGCGAGCCTTCCAGCGGGGCGAAGTTGACCGATTCGCCGCAGCCGCAGCTGTCGGTGACATTCGGGTTGCGGAACTTGAAGCCGGATTCCAAGAGGCCGGATTCATAGTCGATCTCGGTCCCGAACAGGAACATCTGCGCGGTAGGGGCGATCAGCACCCGCGCCTCGCCCTGTTCGACCACCTCGTCGCCCGGGGCGGGGGTTTCGGCTAGTTCCATGGTGTATTCCATGCCGGCGCAGCCGCCCTTCTTCAGGCCGATGCGCAGCCCGCTGGCGGATTTCTGGGCCATGAGCCTGGCGATCTGCCGCTCGGCCGCCTGGGTGATGGTCACGGGGGATTTGCCGGGGATCGAAAACATCTCGGGCCTTTTTATGTTCGCTGTCTCTCATTTAGGGGCATCGAAGCTGCCGCTCAAGGGCCAGGGGCGCTTGACTCGGGTGCCGATGCGGCTATAAGCGCCGCTTCATTGGTGTTGGTGGACCCCGCAAGGGGAACCCTGTCAGGCATCTTGCCAGAGGACAACGCCCTTCGACAACGTAAAAGAAGGAGATCAGCGATGACCAAACGCACCGCTGCCAAGTACAAGATCGACCGCCGCATGGGCGAAAACATCTGGGGCCGCGCCAAGTCGCCGCTCAACCGCCGCGAATACGGCCCCGGCCAGCACGGCCAGCGCCGCAAGGGCAAGCTGTCGGATTTCGGCACCCAGCTGCGCGCCAAGCAGAAGCTGAAAGGCTATTACGGCGACCTGACCGAGAAGCAGTTCCGTCGCATCTATGCCGAGGCCGAGCGCGTCAAGGGCGACACCGGCGAGAACCTGATCGGCCTCCTGGAGCGCCGCCTGGACGCCGTGATCTATCGCGCCAAGTTCGTGCCGACCATCTTCGCCGCCCGCCAGTTCGTGAACCACGGCCATGTCGAGGTGAACGGCAAGCGCGTGAACATCGCCTCGTATCGCGTCAAGGAAGGCGACGTGGTCTCGATCCGCGAGCGGTCGCGCCAACTGGCCATCGTGCTGGAATCGGTGGGCCTGGCCGAGCGTGACGTGCCGGACTACCTGGAAGTGGACCACAACAAGATGACCGCGACCTTCGTGCGCACTCCGGCCCTGGGCGACGTGCCCTATGCCGTGCAGATGGAGCCGAACCTGGTCGTCGAATTCTACGCGAAGAACTGATCCTTTCGGGATCGCAGGTTTCAGGGCCGTCCCTTCTGGGGCGGCCTTTTCGCTTGTGGGGCCGTTGCGGTGAGTATTTGGGGAACGAAGAAGCCGGGTGCCGTTCACAATCCGGCAAGCGCGGGGCGAGCGGCTTGCATGGTGGCGGCATATTCGGGAAAACCGGCGCGCAGGAAGCACATGGGGGAGGCGATGCGGGCACTGGTTGCCGCTTTGATCGGGATGATGGGATTCTCGCTGCCCGTGGCGGCGCAGGAGAAGCCGGCGAAGGACGAGCGGCTCTGGACTTGCGAGACCTCGATCGCGGGTGAGAAGACCGAGATCAACTATGTCCGCGATGCCGAGTTTCGCCAGAATGTCGGGCGGATGGAAAAGAACTTCTCTGGCTGGGGGCGGATCACCTGTCCGGGCTATGTCACCCTGCGCGAAATCCTGCGGCGCAACGAGATGAGCGACGACGGCAGCTATTGCCTGCTCTGGGACAAGCAGAACGACACCTATATCGGCGCGCAGAAGGGCGCGCGCAAAGGTAATGCGCTGTGCCGCAAGACCCTGTGCGAGCGGGTGAACTCGGCGCGGCAGGCGACCTTCCGCAACGCCAATGCGCTGGCGCTGGCCGGCTATGACGCGGTGACGCAGCGGCCCGGCGCCACGATCCTGGCCGCGACCTCGGGGCAGATGGTGGGCACGCTGGAGGCGGCAGGGGCGGCGGCCATGGGCGTGGCGGCCTCGCCGGTGGCGGTCGGCTCGCTGGTGATCGGCTCGGCCGCCGTGGGCGGAACCATGTGGTATTGCGCCGAGGAATAGGCGGCCTCGCGCGGCCTGCGCTTTCACCGTTTTCCGAACATCCTTCCGGCGGCCCGGCAAGGCTCCCGCCGGCTTCTTCGTTCCTCAAATACTCACTGCAACGGTCCCACAAGCGAAAAGGCCGCCCCCGAAGGGACGGCCTGCTAAACTCGCCCTGTGATGCGGATCAGGCCCTGGCCAGGTTGCGCAGCACGTAATGCAGCACGCCGCCGTTCTCGAGATATTCGATCTCGACCTCGGTATCGACGCGGGCCTTGAGCTGGATCACCTTTTCGCTGCCATCGGCATAGCGGATGGTGCAGGGCACCAGCGACAGCGGCTTGAACTCGCCCGCCAGCCCGTCGATCGAGATCACCTCGTCGCCCTTGAGGTTCAGCGTCTTGCGGTTCTCGCCGCCGGTGAATTCGAAGGGGATCACGCCCATGCCGACCAGGTTCGAGCGGTGGATACGCTCGAAGCTTTCGGCGATGACCGCCTTGACGCCCAGCAGGTTGGTGCCCTTGGCTGCCCAGTCGCGCGACGAGCCGGCGCCGTATTCAACGCCGCCGAAGATGACCAGCGGCGTGCCCTGAGCCTGATAGGCCATCGAGGCGTCGAAGATCGAGGTCTGCTGCCCGTCCGGGCCCAGGGTATAGCCGCCCTCGACCCCGTCCAGCATCTCGTTCTTGATGCGGATGTTGGCGAAGGTGCCGCGCATCATCACTTCGTGGTTGCCGCGGCGCGAGCCGTAGCTGTTGAAGTCCTTGGGCGCGACCTGGCGCTCGGTCAGGTATTTGCCGGCCGGGGTGGTCGGCTTGAACGAACCGGCGGGCGAGATGTGGTCGGTGGTGATCATGTCGCCCAGGATCGCCAGGATGCGGGCGCCGTCGATGTTGTCGATCCGGCCCGGTTCCTTGGACATGCCGCGGAAATAGGGCGGGTTCTGGATATAGGTCGAGGTCGGAGGCCAGTCATAGGTCTCGCTGTCGGTGACCTCGACCGCCTGCCAGCGTTCGTCGCCCTTGAACACGTCGGCGTATTTCTTCTGGAACGCCTCGCGGGTGACGGTGGCCTCGACCAGTTCGGCGACCTCCTGCGAGGTTGGCCAGATGTCCTTGAGGTAGACGTCCTTGCCTTCGGGCGTCTGGCCGATCGGGTCCCGGGTCAGGTTGATGTTCACGTCGCCCGCGATGGCATAGGCCACGACCAGCGGCGGCGAGGCCAGGTAGTTCGCCCGCACGTCGGGCGAGATGCGGCCCTCGAAGTTGCGGTTGCCCGACAGCACGGCGGTGGCGACCAGGTCGTTGTCGTTGATCGCCTTGGAGATTGCCGCATCGCCCAGGGGGCCCGAGTTGCCGATGCAGGTCGTGCAGCCATAGCCGACCAGGTTGAAGCCGATGGCGTCCAGATCCTCCTGCAGACCTGCGGCCTCCAGGTATTCGCCCACGACCTGCGAGCCGGGCGCCAGCGAGGTCTTGACCCAGGGCTTGCGGGTCAGGCCGAGCGCGCGCGCCTTGCGGGCCACCAGGCCGGCGCCGATCATCACATAGGGGTTCGAGGTGTTGGTGCAGGAGGTGATCGCCGCGATCACCACCGAACCGTCGCGGATGGCATAGTCCTTGCCCTCGACCGCCACGGTCTTGCGCACGTCGGTGCCCGAGGTGGCGACCACGCCGCCGCCTTCCTCGACCATCTCCTCGGCCGCGGCCGACATGTCCACGCCGCGATATTCGGCCACGGTCTTGTAGAAGGCGCGGGCGGCCAGGTTCAGCGGCGTATAGTCCTGCGGACGTTTGGGACCCGAGATCGCCGGGACGATGTCGCTCATGTCCAGGTGCAGCGTGTCGGTATAGACCGGCGCGTAATCCGCGCCACGCCAGAAGCCGTTCTGCTTGGCATAGGCCTCGACCAGCGCGATGCGGTCCTCGTCGCGGCCGGTATTGCGCAGATAGCGCAGCGTCTCGTTGTCGATGGGGAAGAAGCCGCAGGTCGCGCCGTATTCGGGCGCCATGTTGGCGATGGTGGCGCGGTCCGCCAGCGGCAGGTGGTCGAGCCCGTCGCCGTAGAATTCGACGAACTTGCCGACGACGCCCTTTTTGCGCAGCATGGCCACGACCTTCAGCACCAGGTCGGTCGCCGTGGTGCCTTCCATCATCCTGCCGGTCAGCTTGAAGCCGACGACCTCGGGGATCAGCATCGAGACCGGCTGGCCCAGCATCGCCGCCTCGGCCTCGATCCCGCCGACGCCCCAGCCCAGAACGGCCAGGCCGTTGACCATGGTGGTGTGGCTGTCGGTGCCGACCAGCGTGTCGGGATAGGCGACGGTCTCGTCCTTCTGGTCGGTATCGGTCCAGACGGTCTGGGCCAGGTATTCCAGGTTCACCTGGTGGCAGATGCCGGTGCCGGGCGGCACCACGCGGAAGTTGTTGAACGCGTTCTGCCCCCATTTCAGGAAGGTGTAGCGCTCCATGTTGCGTTCATATTCCAGCTCGACATTGCGCTGGAAGGCGCGGGGATTGCCGAAATCGTCGATCATCACCGAATGGTCGATGACCAGGTCGACCGGGTTCAGCGGGTTGATCTTTTGCGCATCGCCGCCAAGCGCCTTGATGCCGTCGCGCATCGCGGCGAGGTCGACCACGGCAGGAACGCCGGTGAAGTCCTGCATCAGCACGCGGGCCGGGCGATAGGCGATCTCGCGCGGGTTCTGGCCGCCTTGCCGCGCCCATTCGGCGAAAGCCTTGATGTCGTCCACGCTGACCGTGCGGCCGCCGTCCTCGAAGCGCAGCAGGTTCTCCAGCACGACCTTGAGCGAGGCCGGCAGCTTCGAGAAATCGCCCAGGCCGGCCTGGGTCGCGGCATCGATGGAATAATAGGCATAGCTCTGCGAGCCCACCTGAAGCTGGCGGCGCGTCTTTGCGGTATCTGTTCCGGTTTCGATGGGCATGGACTCGGCTCCCTATCCTTGAAGAGGTGGCTGAATGGCGGTGCTGCCTTGTCATTTGCCCCTTTTCGGCATGGGGATCAAGGGGCGGGGCAAGATTTGTATACAATGGTATTCCAAATTTTTGCCGCGGTTGCAAGGGTTGCAAGATGTGGGTTTTGCATCACGGTCACGCGGCGGGAACGGCGCACTAACAAAGCATTGATTTGTCGTTCCCCTGCCGGGCGGTTTACCTGTTGCGGATCGGAAGAGCCGGGAAAACGGACAATATGGCTGCAAGGCGCATCAAGACGACGGCCCGGGGGCAAGAGCGGAAGGCGGCGATCCTGCCGGGGCTGGCCTGCGCCCTGTGGGTGCTGCTGGGCGGATTTGCCGCGCCGGCATGGGCGCAGGACGCCACGCCCGGCCCGGCCCCGGAAGCGGCCCCCGCGACAGCGCCGGCGGCTGCCCCGATGGGATCGCAGCCCCGCGAGGGTGGCGCGGCGACCGACGCCGCGCCGGCCTTTCTTGCCGAAGAGGACGAGGATGACGGCGTCATCGGCCTGATCGAGGCGCCCGAGGGTGCGCCGGGCGTCCCGGCCGAGGGGATGCCGCCGGCCATGGACCCCGATGCGCTGGCGGCCTCGGGCATGGTTTCCTTTGCCGAGGTGCAGCCGCGCGCCCGCATGATGGGTCCGGTGGGCCACCCGCCCGTGGTGGTCGAGCTTTTCACCTCGCAGGGCTGCTCGTCCTGCCCGCCGGCCGACGAACTGCTGGCCGATCTGGCCGATCGCGAGGACGTGCTGGCCTTGTCCTGGCATGTGGATTACTGGGATTATCTGGGCTGGGCCGATGAATTCGCCCGCCCCGAATTCACTCGCCGCCAACAGACCTATGCGCACCAGACGGGCGAGCGGGCCATCTATACGCCGCAGATCATCGTCGGCGGCACCGATACGCTGATCGCGCTGCGCCCGGCCGAGTTGATGGGCCTGCTTCAGACCCAGATGGCCCGGCCGGCGCCGGTCATGGTCTCGTCCAGCCAGGGCAAGGACGGCTATCGCATCGAGCTGACGCCGCGCGGCGCCATCTCGGGCCGGGTGGCGATCATCCTGGTGCGCTATGCGCCGCAACGGCACGTGGCGATCAAGGCGGGCGAGAACCGCGGCATGGCGCTGGAATACCGCAACGTGGTGCTGGCGGTCGAGCGCATCGCCGAATGGGACGGTCGCACCCCCCTGCGCATGACCGTCAGGCGCGACAGCCAGAACAGCGCCGATTTCCCCGACGATACCCGCCATGCCATCCTGGCGCAGGAACTGGGCCGCGGCGACCCGCATTCGGCCAGCGGTCCGATTCTGGCCGCGATCCGGCTGGACTGACGCGGCCGGACCGATGCGGCCGGACCCAAGGCCCGCCGCTTGCGCCGCCGCCCCGGCCGGGGCAGAACCCCGGCATCGTTGCACAGAGGAGCCCGCCTTGACCGAATCGCGCAAGATCAACCCCTGGCTCAAGGCCGCGCTGGAATTCGGCCCGCTGATCCTGTTCTTTCTGGTCTTCATGCGCTTTCGCGACCAGACCGTCAGCCTGGCGGGCCGCGACTATTCCGGCTTCATCCTGGCGACGCTGGCCTTCGTGCCGGTCCTGGCGCTTAGCACGCTGGCGCTGTGGCGGCTGACGGGCAGGCTTTCGCCCATGCAGGTCGCCACGCTGGTGCTGGTGGTGGTCTTCGGCGGGTTGTCGGTCTGGCTGAACGACCCGAAATTCTTCAAGATGAAGCCGACGATCATCTACCTGATCTTCGCCGCGCTTCTGGGCACCAGCCTGGCCCTGCGCCGCAACTGGCTGGAACTGGTCATGTCCGAGGCGCTGCCGATGAATGCCGAGGGCTGGCGTATCCTGACCCTGCGCATGGCATTGCTGTTCCTGGGCCTTGCCGCGGCGAACGAGGCGGTCTGGCGGCTGATGTCCGAAACCGCCTGGGTGAATTTCAAGACCTTCGGCCTGCCGGCGATCATGGTGGCGTTCTTCATCGCCAATTCGCGGCTTTTCGAGCGTCACGCCCAGCCCCGCGACGGCGAATAGCGCCCGCTGCACCCCTTGCATGGCTGGCCGGGCGGGGGTAACCGGAATCCCTGACCATCAGGAGCGAGCCATGTCTCAGGAGCCGAAGTCCCAGGAGTCGAACCAGCCTCTGCATCCGCGCACGCGTGCCGTCCATCACGGCATTCGCCGCAGCCAGTATGGCGAGATGGCCGAGGCCCTGTTCATGACCCAGGGCTTTTCCTACGACAGCGCCGAACAGGCCGAGGCCCGTTTCCTCAAGACCGGCCCGGACGAGTTCATCTATGCCCGCTACGGCAACCCGACCTCGCGCATGTTCGAGGACCGCATCGCCGATCTGGAGGGGACCGAGGACGCCTTTGCCACCGCCAGCGGCATGGCGGCGGTCAACGGCGCGCTGATGTGCCTTGTCAAGCCGGGCGATCACATCGTCTCGTCGCGGGCGCTGTTCGGCTCCTGCCTCTACGTGCTTGACGTGCTGGCGCGCTTCGGGGTCGAGGTCACTTACGTCGACGGCACCGACCTTGGACAATGGCGCGCGGCGATCCGGCCGGATACCAGGGCCGTGTTCTTCGAGTCGGTGTCGAACCCGACGCTGGAGGTGGTAGACATCGCCGGCGTGGCGGAGCTGGCCCACGCGGTCGGGGCGCTGGTCGTGGTGGACAACGTCTTTGCCACCCCGGTCTATTCCCGCGCGGTCGAACAGGGCGCCGACGTGGTGGTCTATTCCGCGACCAAGCATATCGACGGTTCGGGCCGCTGCCTGGGCGGGGTGATCTGCGGTACGCGCCAGTTCGTGCGCGAGGTGGCCGAGCCCTATCTGAAACATACCGGCGGCGCGATCAGCCCCTTCAACGCCTGGATGATGCTGGGCGGGCTTGCGACGATGGAGCTACGCGTGCGCGCCCAGACCGACAGCGCCCTGCAACTGGCGACCGCGCTGAAGGACGAGCCCAGGCTTGCCCGCGTCATCTATCCCGGCCTGCCCGACCATCCGCAGCACGACCTGGTGCAGCGCCAGATGGGCGCGGGCGGCACCATGGTCGCCATCGACCTGGGCAGCAAGGAGGCGGCCTTCGCTGCGATGAACCGCATGCGCATCTTCCAGATCTCGAACAACCTGGGCGATGCGAAATCCATCGTCACCCATCCCTCGACCACGACGCATCAGCGCCTGTCCGAAGAGGTTCGGCTGGACCTCGGCATCACGCCGGGTCTTTTGCGCCTGTCCATCGGGCTCGAGGATGCCGGCGACCTGATCGCGGACATCCGCCAGTCGCTGGCCTGACATGCCGGTGCCCGGAACCTGCCGGGCGCCCCTTTCCTTTCCGGCTCCGAGCCCCCAAATAGTTGCCGACCTGCCAGGGAGACGACCATGACCGAGGCCCGCCCCGTCGCCACCGAACGCGCCTATCCGGCGCTGAGCCGCGAATATCCGGCAGATTTCCGCGTGGACGACAGCTACAAGGCCAGCCTGCCCGACCTTCAGAACGGGCCGGCCAGCCTGATCGTCGGTGCGCGGGCCCCGATCCAGCATGTCGGCATCTCGAATTTCCGCCTGCCGATCCGCTACCAGACGCAGGAGGGCGGCGAGATCGCGCTGGAGACCAGCGTCACCGGCACGGTCAGCCTGGAGGCCGACCGCAAGGGCATCAACATGAGCCGCATCATGCGCTCGTTCTATGCCCATGCGGAAAAGCAGTTCTCGATGGGCGTGCTGGAGGCGGCGCTGGAGGATTACAAATCCGACCTGGGCAGCTTCGATGCCCGCATCATGATGCGGCTCAGCTATCCGATGCGGGTCGAATCGCTGCGTTCGGGCCTGTCCGGCTGGCAATATTACGACATCGCGCTGGAGCTTTCCGAGCGGGCCGGCCAGCGGCTGCGGATCATGCATTTCGATTACGTGTATTCCTCGACCTGCCCCTGTTCGCTGGAACTGGCCGAGCACGCCCGGCAGATGCGCGGGCAACTGGCCACGCCGCATTCGCAGCGCAGCATCGCGCGGATCTCGGTGGTGATGCAGGGCGATACGCTGTGGTTCGAGGACATGGTAACGCTGTGCCGCCGGGCGGTGGCGACCGAAACCCAGGTCATGGTCAAGCGCGAGGACGAGCAGGCCTTTGCCGAGCTGAACGCCGCCAATCCGATCTTCGTCGAGGATGCGGTGCGCGCCTTCGCCGCCGAACTGATGGCCGAGCCGCGCATCGGCGATTTCCGCGTCGTCGCCAGCCATCAGGAATCGCTGCATTCGCATGATGCGGTTTCGGTGCTGACCCAGGGCGAGACCTTCGCCCATGCCAGCCTTGATCCCGCGATCTTCGCCGGCCTCAGGGCGTGAATGCTCTGGCTGATGTCGCTTGTCGTCGCGTACTGGCTTGGCGGCGCGTTTGGCGTGCACATTTGCGCCGGAGAGTTGTTCCCGCAATGGCGCGCCCGCCGGCTGCGCGAGAAGCGGGCTGCCGGCTATTCAGCCTTTCTTTTTTCCTATGGCAGCCTTTTGTGGGATCCCGGCGGGTTCTCGGAATATTTGCATCGGCGCGGCATGGGCGCCCCGGGGCGGGTCAGCTTGGTTTCTGCGGTCTTTTTCACCCTGATCCTGCTGTTTCTGTGGATGGTTTTTGCCATCCTCGCCGCCTTTGGAACGAAATAGGAACGATAGGCTTCCAAGGCTGCGATGTCCGGACTATGTTCGTGGCATGAGCAATTTCGACGACTCGGACGCCTTCGAGGCCGCAGCCGCCCCGGTTCCGCTTTCCCAGCGTGCCATGGGCGCACGGCCGACGCCCTATCTGGATGGGTTGAACCCGGCGCAACGCGCGGCCGTCGAGGCGCTGGACGGGCCGGTCCTGCTGCTTGCGGGTGCCGGCACCGGCAAGACCCGCGCCCTGACCACGCGCATCGCGCACCTGCTGAACCTGGGCCTCGCCCGGCCCGGGCAGATCCTGGCCGTGACCTTTACCAACAAGGCCGCGCGCGAGATGAAGGACCGCATCGGCCGGCTCTTGGGCGAGATGGTCGAGGGCATGCCCTGGCTTGGCACCTTCCACTCGATCAGCGTCAAGATCCTGCGCCGCCATGCCGAACTCATCGGCGATGGCGAGCTGCACCTGAAGCCCAGCTTCACCATCCTGGACACCGACGACCAGATCCGGCTGCTCAAGCAGCTGATCCAGGCCGAGAATATCGACGAGAAGCGCTGGCCGGCGCGGCAACTCGCGCATCTGATCGACGGCTGGAAGAACCGCTGCTTGTCCCCGGCCAAGCTGCCCAAGGGCGAGGAACGCGCTTTCGACGGTTGGGGCGGGCGGCTTTACGCCGCCTATCAGCGCCGGCTGCTGGAACTGAACGCGGTCGATTTCGGCGACCTGCTGATGCATTGCGTCAACCTGTTCCAGGCGCATCCCGACGTGCTGCGGACTTGGCAGGACCGTTTCCGCTATATCCTGGTGGACGAGTATCAGGACACCAACGTCGCGCAATACATGTGGCTGCGGCTGTTGGCGCAGGCGCATCGCAACATCTGCTGCGTGGGCGACGACGACCAGTCGATCTATGGCTGGCGCGGCGCCGAGGTCGGCAACATCCTGCGGTTTGAAAGCGATTTCCCCGGCGCGCAGGTGATCCGGTTGGAGCAGAACTATCGCTCGACCCCGCATATCCTTGCCGCCGCCTCGGGGCTGATCGCGGCGAACAAGGGGCGGCTGGGCAAGACGCTGTGGACCGAGGCCGAAGAAGGGGAGCGCGTGCGCCTGATCGGCCATTGGGACAGCGAGGCCGAGGCGCGCTGGATCGGCGAGGAGATCGAGGCGTTCCAAGGCGGTCATCGCCACTCCATCGGCCGGCGCAGCCTGAACGACATTGCCATCCTCGTGCGCGCCAGCCACCAGATGCGGGCCTTCGAGGACCGCTTCATGACCATCGGCCTGCCTTACCGGGTGATCGGCGGCCCGCGCTTCTACGAGCGGCAGGAAATCCGCGACGCCATGGCCTATTTCCGGCTGGCGGTCAGCCCCACCGACGACCTGGCCTTCGAGCGTATCGTGAACGTGCCCAAGCGCGGCCTGGGCGACAAGGCGGTGCAGAAGATCCAGGTCGAGGCGCGGGAACGCGGGCTGTCGCTTCTGGAGGGCGCGGCCTCGGCCGTGGCCAGCGGCGCGCTTGGCGGCAAGGGGGCGGGGGCGCTGCGGCAGTTCACCGAGGCCATGGGCCGCTGGCATGCCGATGCGCTGGACAGTCGCATGAACCATGTCGAGCTGGCCGAGCGGATCCTGGACGAATCCGGCTATACCGCCATGTGGCAGAACGACAAGTCGCCCGACGCGCCGGGGCGGCTCGACAACTTGAAAGAATTGATAAAGGCGCTGGAAGAATTTGAAAACCTTCAAGGTTTCCTCGAGCATGTCGCGCTGGTCATGGACAATGACAGGGGCGAGCAGTCCGAGGAGGTCTCGATCATGACGCTGCATGCCGCCAAGGGGCTGGAATATCCCATCGTCTTCCTGCCGGGCTGGGAGGATGGGCTGTTCCCCAGCCAGCGCAGCATGGACGAAAGCGGCATGAAAGGGTTGGAAGAAGAGCGGCGCCTGGCCTATGTCGGCATCACGCGCGGCGAGGAACTGGTGACGATCAGCTTTGCCGGCAACCGCCGCATGTATGGGCAATGGCAATCGTCGCTGCCTTCGCGCTTCATCGACGAACTGCCCGAGGATCATGTCGAGGTGTTGACCCCGCCGGGCCTTTACGGCGGCGGCTATGGCGCGGCGGTCCAGCCCTTTGCGCAATCGGTCATGCATGAACGCGCGGCGCGGGCGGATGTCTATAACTCGCCGGGCTGGAAGCGGATGCAGGAACGGTCCGCCCAGCGTGCGCAGCCCGTCCACCGCACGCCGGTCGTCATCGATGCCGAGCCGGCGGCGCGATTTTCGGTCGGCGACCGGGTGTTCCACCAGAAATTCGGCAACGGCACCGTCATGGGCATCGCCGAGGATACGCTGACCGTCGAATTCCCGACCGGCTTCAAGACCATCAAGGCGGGCTATGTGCAGCCCGCCTCGCAGGCCGGTGGGGCCGGCTCGCTGGACGACGTGCCGTTCTAGAGCGCGGCGCGCACCACTTCGGCCAGGGTCGCGGTCGGACGGCCGATCAGGCGCGACAGCGTGCGGCTGTCGTCGAACAGCGCGCCTTGCGCGGCACCCGTATCCCAGCTTGCGATCGCCCCGGCCAGCCCCTCGGGCAGGCCCGCGCCCGTCAGCGCAGCCGCGTAATCCTGTTGCGACAGGTTGCGATAGGGGATCGCCTTGCCGCTTTGCGCCGAAAGCTCGGCGGCAAGCTCGGCCAGGGTCCAGCCGTCATCGCCGGCCAGTTCATAGGTCTGGCCGGCATGGCCACCATCCGCCAGCACCGATGCAGCCGCCTTGGCGTAATCCGCGCGCGCGGCGGCCGAGATCCGACCCTCGCCCGCCGCGCCGATCAGCGCGCCATGCGCCAGTGCCGCAGGGATCGCGCCGGTATGGTTCTCGGCATACCAGCCATTGCGCAGGATGGCGTGGGGAATGCCCGATGCGGCCAGCATGGCCTCGGTCGCCACATGTTCCTCGGCCAGCGACAGCGGCGAGCGGTCGGCATGCAGCAGGCTGGTATAGACGATCTGCCCGACACCGGCGGCCTTGGCAGCCTCGATCACGGCGCGATGCTGGGCGGCGCGCTTGCCGACCTCGCTCGACGAGATCAGCAGCAGCCGGTCCACGCCCTGCAGGGCGGTGGCCAGCGTTTCGGGCCGGTCGTAGTCGAAGGCGCGGGCCTCGACGCCCAGGTCGGCGGCCTTTTCGGGATTGCGGGCCAGCGCGACGATTTCGCCTGCGGGCAGCAGGGTTTTCAGCCGGGCGATGGTCAGGCGGCCAAGCTGGCCGGTGGCTCCGGTGACGGCGACGGTCATCTCTCGTTTCCTTTCCTTGAATGTCTTGTGCGGCGAAAGATAGGCCCCTAACTTACGGATCGTAAGAACATACAGGAATGTTAGTATGAAAAAATCCGATGCCGCCGGCAGGGGCGATCTGATGGCGGCGGAATGCCCCTCGCGCGATGTGCTGCGGCGGCTGACCGGGCGCTGGGGCATGCTGGTGCTGCGCGTGCTGGCCGAGGGGCCGCACCGCTTTTCCGCGTTGCGCAAGCGCATCGGCGGCGTCAGCGAGCGGATGCTGGCGCAGACGCTTCAGGGGTTGGAGGCGGACGGCATGGTGCTGCGCCGCGATTTCCAGACCGTGCCGCCGCATGTGGAATATGCGCTGACGCCGCTGGGGCACGAGGCGGCGCTGCGGGTCGGCGCGCTGTTGGGCTGGATCGAGGATGCGCTGCCCCAGATCGCGCGCGGCTGGACGCGGGCCTGACCCCTTCACCGTTTCCCAAATACGCATGCGGCGGCGCAACCGGCGCGGCGCTTGACCTTGGCCTCCGTCGGTCCTATCTGCCTTTCTGCGCGGATGGCCGGATGACCGCGGCGGCAACGTCGAGGAAAGTCCGGACTCCATGAAGGCACGGTGCCGGGTAACGCCCGGCGGGGGCAACCCCAGGGAAAGCGCCACAGAGAAGAGACCGCCCATGCATGCATGGGCAAGGGTGAAACGGTGGGGTAAGAGCCCACCGCGGGGCTGGTAACAGTCCCGGCACGGCAAGCCCCACCGGGAGCAATGCCGAATAGGGACCGCGCGTCGCAAGACAGGGCCGCCTTTGCCCCAGCAGGTCCGGGTTGGCAGCCAGATCCCGCCGGCAACGGCGGGGCCAGAGGAATGGTCATCGAAGGGGGCGACCCCGGAACAAAATCCGGCTTACAGGCCATCCGCGCAAATCCTCTCTGGCCGGGCCGATGCGATGCGCGCCGGGCAATTCCGGGTCGGGCGATTTTCGCCGCAAAGCCGCCGATTTCCGGCCGATTCCCGGTTGACTTCGTCCGTTCTGCCGCTAAAAGGCGGGCTTCAAGAGAATTCCACGGGGTTGGCGAGATGCGTTTTGCCCCGCAGCAGGAGCGAAACAGATGGCGAAGCCGACGACGATCAAGATCCGTCTGAACTCGACGGCCGGGACCGGGCATTTCTATGTCACCAAGAAAAACGCCCGCACGATGACCGAAAAGATGACGGTCAACAAATACGACCCGGTTGTTCGCAAGCATGTCGAATACAAGGAAGGCAAGATCAAGTAAGATCTGCCCCTGACGGAACAGCTTTGGAACCGCGTCTCGCAGGGGGCGCGGTTTCTGCATGTGCGCCTAGTGGAAATCCCGCGATTTCGGCAGGATGCGCACCTGGCGCGGATGGCTGGGGCGGGGCTGGGGCAGCGCGGCCGGCGCCTCTCCGGCCAGGCGCAGCAAGGCTTCGGATCGGTCGCCCAGCCAATGCGCGACGATATGGGTCACGCCCTCGGCGCGCTGAAGCTGGCCATGCACCTCCAGCAGGCGGGCGGTCATCACCACCTTGCGGAACTGCGCGAAGGTCTTTTCCCAGACCACCAGATTCGCCACGCCGGTCTCGTCCTCCAGCGTGACGAAGCAGGTGCCGTTGGCGCTGCCAGGGCGCTGGCGGACCAGCACGATGCCGGCCATGCGCAGGCGGCTGCGGTTCGACAGGGCGGCAAGGCCGGCCGCCGGGACATAGCCCTGCGCCGTCAGGCTGCGGCGCAGAAAGCGCATCGGATGGGCCTTCAGCGACAGACGCAAGGTCTGATAATCGGCGGTGACATGCTCGTATAGCGGCATGGCGGGCAGGGTGACGGCGGGCTCGGGCCCTTCGTCCCGTCGTCCGAACAGCGGCAGTTCCGGCGCATCGCGCAGGGCGCGCGCCTGCCAGAGCCCCGCCCGCCGGTCGAGCCCCATCGAGCGCAAGCCATCGGCCGCCGCGATCAGCCGGATGGCCCGGGCATCGAGCCCGGCGCGGGTCTTGAGGTCGGCCAGGTCGGCATAGGGTTCGTGGCGCGCCTGCTTGATGCGTTCGGCCAGCGCCTCGGGCAGCCCGTCGATCTGGCGCAGGCCGAGGCGCAGCGCGAAGGTGCCGTCGCAAGGCTCCAGCGTATTGTCCCATTCGCTGATGTTCACATCGGCCGGCAGCACGGTGACGCCGTGGTCGCGCGCGTCGCGCACGATCTGGGCCGGGGCGTAGAAACCCATCGGCTGGCTGTTCAGCAGCGCCGCCGCGAAGGCGGCCGGGTGATGGCATTTCAGCCAGGCCGAGACATAGGCCAGATGTGCGAATGCCGCCGCATGGCTTTCGGGAAAGCCGTAATCGCCGAAGCCCTTGATCTGGTTGAAGCAACGCTCGGCGAAGTCGCGCGTGTAGCCGCGCTCGACCATCTTGCCGACCATCCTGTCCTGCAACTGCCCGATCGTCCCGCGCGAGCGGAAGGTGGCCATGGCCTTGCGCAGATCGTCCACCTCGTTCGGAGTGAACTCGGCGGCGACCATGGCGATCTTCATCGCCTGCTCCTGAAAGATCGGCACGCCTTCGGTGCGAAACAGGATATTCTTCAACTCGTCCGGGTCGCCATCCCTGGGACCGGGGAAATCGACCGTCTCCAACCCCGCTCGACGCCGCAGATAAGGATGGACCATGTTGCCCTGGATCGGGCCGGGGCGGACGATGGCGACCTGGATCACCAGGTCGTAGAACCTCTTGGGCTTCAGGCGCGGCAGCATGGCCATCTGCGCCCGGCTTTCGACCTGGAAGGTGCCGATGCTGTCACCCCTTTGCAGCATCTTGTAGGTCGGCTGGTCGTCATGGTCGAAATCCGAAAGCGTCAGCACCTTGCCGTAATGCGCCTTGATCAGCGCAAAGCATTTGCGGATGCAGGTCAGCATCCCCAGCGCCAGCACATCGACCTTGAGGATGTGCAATTCGTCGATGTCGTCCTTGTCCCATTCGATGAAGCTGCGATCCGGCATGGCGGCATTGCCGATGGGCACGGTTTCGGACAGCGGCCCCTCGGTCAGCACGAAGCCGCCGACATGCTGCGACAGGTGGCGGGGCATGCCGATCATCTCTTCGGCCAGCCTGACCGTGCGTCGCAGCAGCGGGTCGCCCAGGTCGAGCCCCGCCTGCATGGTGTCGGCGGCGGACATGTCCTTGCCCCAACTGCCCCAGACCGTATCGGCCAGGGCCGAGGTCACGTCCTCGGACAGGCCCATGACCTTGCCGACCTCGCGGATGGCGCTGCGCGGGCGATAGTGGATCACCGTGGCGCAAAGCCCGGCGCGGTCGCGGCGGTAGCGGTCGTAGATGTGCTGGATCACCTCCTCGCGCCGCTCATGCTCGAAATCCACGTCGATATCGGGGGGCTCCTTGCGGTTCTGGCTGATGAACCGCTCGAACAGCAATTCATGCTTGGCGGGATCGACCGGGGTAATGCCCAGCACGTAGCAGACCGCGGAATTCGCCGCCGAGCCGCGGCCCTGGTGCAGGATCGCCCGGTCTTCGGCGAAACGGACGATGTCGTGGATGGTCAGGAAATATTGCGCGATCTTCTTCTCGCGGATCAATGCCAGTTCCTTGATCAGCGTGGCGCGGACCTTGTCGGGCACACCGGCAGGATAGCGCCAGTCCGCGCCTTGCCAGGTCAGGTTTTCCAGATGCTGCTGCGGCGTCAGGCCGGGCGGCACGCTTTCGCGCGGGTATTCGTATTGCAGCTCGTCCAGCGAGAAGCGGCAACTGTCGGCGATCTCGCGCGTGGCGCGGATGGCATGGGGCCAGTCGGCGAACAGGCGCACCATCTCGGCCGGCGGCTTCAGGTGGCGCTCGGCGTTCTGCGCCAGCAGCAGGCCGGCCCGGGCGATGGTGGTGCCCTCGCGGATGCAGGTCATCACGTCTTGCAACGGGCGGCGGTCGGGCGCGTGGTAATGCACGTCGTTGACGGCGACGATGGAGAGCCCCGCCGCCTGCGCCGCCCGGTCCAGCCGGTTGATCCGCGCCCGGTCGTCACCGCGATAAAGCCAGCTGGCCGCGACATGCGACAGCTGCGGCAGGCGCAGGGCCAGATCGGGCAGGGGCGAAAGGTCGTCGCCCGGCAGCCAGATCAGCCGCATCCCCTGCGCATGGGTGGCTAGGTCGGCAAGGTTCAGGTCGCAGCGCCCCTTTTTCTGCCAGTTCCCGGCCAGATCGTGCCGCCGCCCCTTGGTGATGAGCGAGGCGAGCCGGCCATAGGCGGCGCGGTCGGTCGGATAGGCCAGGAAAGCGGTGCCGTCCGCCAGCACGATCCGCGCCCCGATCACCGGGCGCAGGTGCAGCTTCTTCGCCGTGGCATGCAGCCGCACCACGCCGGCGAGGCTGTTGAGGTCGGCGATTCCCAGCGCGTCATAGCCCATGAGATGCGCCGCCAGCGCCAGTTCGCGCGGATGCGAGGCGCCGTGCAGGAAGCTGAAGGCGCTGGTCACCGCCAGTTCGACGTAATCCGCGGGCGGGTTCGGGTGCTCGACCGGGGGCAGCAGGATCTCGGGGCGGGCATGATGGTCGGGCATCAGGCGAATATCCCGTGCAGGAACCAGCGTGGCGCCCCACCGCGGCCGTCATGAACCAGCCCCTCGCGATAGATCCACAGGCGCAGGCCGCTGTCGTCCTCGATGCGGAAATAGTCGCGCAGCCGCGTGCCGGGGCGGTCGTGCCACCATTCCGGGGCGATGCGCTCGGGCCCCGCGTGGCGGGCGACGCGCAGGGTCTGGCGGCGCCAGACGAATTGGGCCGGCGGTCCCTCGGGGATGGCGTAGAGCACGCGGATCTCTTCGGGCGGGTTGAGCAGGCGGATCGGCCGGTCGGGGCGCGCGGGCGGCGCAGGGGTGGCGGCCAGCGGCGGGCCGGGGGCTTCCGCGCGTTCGGGGACATGGCTTTCGCGCGGCAGCGGCCGGCTGATCGTCTGGGCGCCAAAGCGTGCCGCCAGCCGGTCCACCAGCCGCGCCAGTGCCAGTCCCGTCGGCGCGGCGCCGTCCAGGCCGGGCTGGGCCTGGGCCAGCGGCTCGACCGCCTCGGCCGCCAGCCGGATCAGGTCGAAGCCATAGCCGGGGTCCAGCCGCTCCAGCCGACCGTCGAACAGGCGCAGCAGGTGGCCGGGGTCGCGCGTGGGCGCGGCCATGGCGACGCGGATGTCGCGCCGCTCGCCATCGACGCGAAAGACCGACAGGCACAGCCGCCGGCAGCCGCGATCCGCCGCCGCCATCTGGGCGCAAAGATCGGCCAGCAGTCCCGGCAGCCAGTCCGAGGGGTCCATCACCGGCTCGGCCAGCCGGGCCTCGGCGGCGAATTCCGGGGCGGGCTCGGGCGCGTCCAAGGGCTCGGCCGCGCGCCCCAGCGCCTGGTCGAGGCGGACCAGCGGATTGTCCTGCGGCTCGGCCCGGGCGAAACGGCGCATCAACGACAGGCGCGGGATGGCGGCAAGGTCGCCGATGGTCTTGAGCCCCAACCGGCGCAAGAGCAGCAGGGTTTCCCCCGACAGCCGCAGCCCGGCCACCGGCAGCGGTGCCAGCGCGGGCAAGGGATCGGTGCAGATCGCGCGCTCGGGGCCAAAGCGGGCCAGCGCCCAGGCTGCGCCGCGCGTCGGCGCCAGCGCCAGCCGCGCGGTCAGCCCGGCGCGGGCGAAGCCGGCCTGGATCTCGGCCAGCATCGCCGCCTCGCCGCCGAAAAGATGCGCGGCGCCGGTGGTGTCGAGGATGATGCCGTCATCGCCGTCGGGCGTGCTGTAGGGCCCCCAGCGCCGCGCCCAGAAGGCCAGCCGCGCCAGCCGGGCGGCGTCGCGCTCGGGCTCGGCCGGCTCGATGTGCAGGGCGGGACAGATGGCGCGGCTGTCCACGGCGCGGGTGCCGATCCGGGCGCCGGCCCGTTCGGCGGCGCGGTTCGCGGCGTGGATGACGGGTCCGTGCGGGCCGGGCGCGGCCAGCGCCAGCGGGATGTCCTCAGGCCATGCGTCGCCCCGGCGCGTCGCGCGGCTCTGCCAGCTCTCGATCGCGAGGCGGGGCAGAGAAATCGAGACGATCCGCCGCCCGGTCATGGCGCACCACCCAGGTCGAGGACGGCCGGCCGCGGGCGCGGAACAATTCGGCCAGCCAGCGCGGCTCGCCCGGGGCCTGCGGATCGTCGGGGTCGGGGACCGAGGGCAGCGGCGCCAGCCGCCAGCGCATCCGTGCCGCGCTGGGTTCGGGCCGGGCGGCATGGCGGATCAGCCAGCAGGGCAGGCCCGCCGCCTCGGCCCGCAGCGCAAGCCGGCGGCTGGCGGTGAAGCTCAGCGCCGGGGCAGGGCCGTGGATCTCGCCCACCACGGCGGCAAGGGCGCGGCTTTGCAGCCCGTCCTCCAGCGCGGACAGCACATCGGCGGGGCGCGTCAGGTCCAGCCGCAGCAGGTCCCGCCCCATGCCGGGCAGGAAGGGGGCGCCGAATTCGGCCCGGCTGAGCCGGTCCTGCGCCCAGAGCACCAGCCCCGGCGGCAGCGCGGCCAGCACGAAACCGGGTGCCGCGCCTGCAAGGGGCCGGGTGCCAAAGGCTTCGGACAGGATCGGCGCGGCCGGCTGCGGCGGCGGCGCGGGGACTGGCGCCCGTCCGAAAGGCGCCACCCCGAAAGGGAAAGGGCGAGCGGACATGGTTCAGTCAATATGTTCCTGATTTGTTCTTATAGTGCGGGCAAAGATTCGTCAATTGCGGCGCTGCTACGACAACACCGTCGCCAACTGCCCGGATGGTCCTGAAATCCTGCACCTTTGCATCGGTTCGAGCCGGGCAGGCGGTCATCCCGCCCGGCCGGTCGCGTCGGGCCGCGGATCGGCTCTCCATGCCGATTCGGGTTTCGGCCAAGCTTGCAGCCGTTCGGGGACGGGTATTTCAGGCCCGCACCTGCTCCAACTCGGCCACCAGGTTCACCAGCGCATGCTTGTCCGGCGAAATGGCAACCAGGCGGTTCAGGAACGGGGCGTCGGGCGCCTCGGCCGGTTCCAGGGACAGCATGCCCCCGGCCAGTTGCAGCAGATGGGGCCGGGGCAGATCGGGCAGGCGGACATACCCCTTCAGGCGATGGATCGACTGCGTATGGCGCGCCATGATTCCGAGCAGGCGCTGACGATCCGGCGGCGATGCAAGCGTGATGGTGCGGCTGGCGAACAGGTGCCGGTGGTCGCGATGCGGGGCAAGGGCCGAAAAGCTTCGGGCGTCGTGGGGTGCCCTCAGCGCCTTCAGCAGACCGCTGTCCAGGGCCATGTGCAGGCTGGCCAGCGGATTGATCCCGGCGACCAGCCGGGCGGTGCGGCGCAGCGCGGCGCGGCTGGCGATGTCGCCGCGCGACAGGAACACCATATCCGCGCCCCGGACCTGGCTTTCCGCCACGCCGCCGATCCTCGGGTCGGCCAGGCGTTCGGCCAGGCTTTGCGGATCGGCCACGGCGACGATTGCCCGACAATCCAGGTCGGGCTCGGCCAGGGCGATGCCTGCCAGCCGCCGGGGCTCGGCGACGCCGCTGGCCTCGACGATCAGGCGATCGACCCGGCCGCGAAGGTCCAGCGCCCGCTCGAAGGCATCGAACAGCCCACCCGCCATGGAACAGCAGATGCAGCCGTTGCTGAGCTGGATCGTGTCGGCCGAGCGGCGCGAGACCAGCGCCGCATCGACCGCGATGTCGCCGAAATCGTTGACCATGACCAGGATGCGCTCGTCCTGCCGCTCCAGGAGCCGGTTGAGCAAGGTGGTCTTGCCGGCCCCCAGATAGCCGCACAGGATGTTGACCGGAAGCGGGGCGGCCATGGCTTAGAACGATCCGGCCGGGACCGGCCGGCCGCCGAAGACGGTGCCCCAGACCCGCGCCTCGCGCAGACGTTCGGGGCCAAGCGCGTGCGGGTCGTCCTCGAGCACGGCGAAATCGGCGCGCTTGCCGACCTCGACCGAACCCAGCTCGCCGTCGAGCTTCAGCGTATAGGCCGCGCCCAGCGTGATGGCGTAAAGCGCGGCGTCCAGCGAAATGCGCTCGGAGGTGCCCAACTGCCGGCCGCTGTCGGTCAGGCGGTTGACCGCGCACCAGGCGGTGACCAGCGGTGCCAGCGGCGTGATCGGCGCGTCGGAATGGATGGCCAGCGGAATGCCCATCTCCAGCGCGCTGGCGCAGGGGTTCATGCGGCAGGCGCGCTCGGGGCCGATGGTGATCTCGTAATGCTTGTCGCCGAAGTAATACAGGTGGTTGGCGAACAGGTTGACGCAGCATTGCAGCGCGGCGATGCGGCGCAGCTGGGCGCGGTCGGCCATCTGGCAATGCTGCAACGTGTGGCGGTGGTCGGGGCGGAAATGCCCGGACAGCGCCGCCTCCAGCGCCTCGATGGCGGCAAGGCTGGCGCCGTCGCCGTTGACATGGATATGCATCTGGATGCCCTGGCGGTTCAGGTCGTCCACCATGGCGTTCAGCGCCTCGGGGGCGATGTTCCAGATGCCGTTGTCGGTGCCGCGATGATAGCCGGGCGCGTTCAGTTGTGCGGTGAAGCCCTGGATCGAGCCGTCGGTGACGATCTTCACCCCGCCCAGCCGCAGCCGGTCGGTCGAGCGCGCCCGCAACTCCTGCGCCCGCGCCGCCACCGCCGCGGGCGGCAGCGCCATCGCCGAAAGCATCGGCACCAGCCGCAGCGGATAGCCGTCCTTGGCCGTGGTGGCGAACAGGTCGGCCAGCGTCTCGTCGGCCAGCTCGTTCAGCAGGTCGGTCGAGGTCGTCACCCCCGCCCGGCAGGCCGAACGCGCGAAGTTCCAGATCGCCTCGGGATCGCCGCCAAGGGCGCGGAAGCTGGCGCCGACCCGGCGCATGACCGGGAACATGGCGCCCATCTCGTGCAACTCGCCGTGCAGCTCGCCGTCCTCGGTATGGATGACGCCCGGGATATCGGTGTTCTCGTCGTATCCGGCCAGTTCCAGCGCCACGCTGTTGGCGGTCAGCAGGTGCATGTTCGAATGCAGCACCACCACCGGCCGCGTGGTCGAGACCCGGTCCAGGTCCAGCCGCGACAGCCGGTCGCCGGGCACGAAAAGCGGATCGAAGCCCCAACCGACGACGGGACCGTCGCCCAGTTCCTCGGCGCGTTCGCGCAGGCGCTCGACCAGCGCATTGGTGCTGGTGATGCCCTGCCACGGTCGCCCGTCCGGGGCCACGCGGTCGTAATGGCCAAGATAGGTAAAGCGCCAGACCGAGCCCTCCATCATATGGGCGTGCCCCTCGACGAAGCCGGGCATCAGGATCTTGTCGGCGAAACGGTCGTCGTGGCGCAACTCGCCCCGGCCGCGCATCATGTCGGGGCCGCCGACGGCGAGGATGCGCCCGTCATGGGACACCATCACATGGGTCGCCTCGGGCCGCGACGGGTCCATGGTGATGATGCGGCGTGCTGAAAAAACGGTCGGGATCATGCAATTTCTCCGTCGGATCCGGCTTCGCGGGCAGATTAGCCGTGACAAACATCCTGCGTGAAATGCATAATTACGGGGGATTTCCGCTATTTTCCTGAGGGTCCGATGCATTACACCCTGAAACACCTGCGCTATATCGAGGCGGCCGAGCGCCACCAGTCGATCACCGCTGCGGCCGAGGCGCTGGCGGTTTCGCCCTCGTCCATCGCCGCGGCCATCGACCATATCGAGGCGCAGCTGGGCCAGCCGGTCTTTGCGCGCGTCCCCTCGCGCGGGATCGCGGCGACCAGTTTCGGGCGCAGGATCATCGACGAAATCCGGTTGCTGCTGGTGGCGCAGGCGCGTTTCGACGGCAAGATCGCCGATCTGGAGCAACGCATCGACGGCACCGCCCGGATCGCCTGCTTCACGCCGCTGGCGCCGATCCTGCTGCCGACCATCCTGTCCGAGGTGCGCGAGCGCTATCCGAACCTGATGATCGAGGTGATGGAGGGCAACTGGGAAGAGGTCGTCCGCGCCGTGGACAGCGGCAATGCCGATTTCGCCTTTTGCTACGGGCTGGTCAACGAACTGGCCTATCGCTTCCTGCCGCTTTTCGTCGGCCATCCCCATGCTGCGCTGCCGGCGACGCATCCGCTGGCCAGCGGGCGATTCGTCACGCTGGAACAGCTTGCCCCCGAGCCGCTGGTGGTGCTGGACCTGGACCTGTCGCGGCGCTACCTGATGGACCTGTTCGCGACGCGCGGGCTCAAGCCGAACGTGGTCTATTCGGCGCGCTCGACCGACATGATGCGGGCGCTGATCGCGGCCGGCATGTGCTACGGCATCTTCAACATCCGCCCGATGAGCAAGCAGACCTATGCCCGCGGCGACCTGGTGCGGCTGCCGCTGGCCGGCGAACATGACGCGCCGCGCGCCGGGGTGCTGACCCGGCGCGACGTGCAGCTGACGCCGGTTTGCGAAGCGATCATCGCCACTTGCGAGATGCAGGCGATGCGTGGCGAATTCGACCGCGCCTTCGTGCGGCCCTATCTTCCACAGGATTTCTGAGGAATTCGGGCGCAAAAATGCATTTGCCGCAAAGGCCGCCCATGGCCGATCCATAAGGACGCAGCGTCACCACAGAATTCGGCGCGCGCCCAACAGGAGATCCAGATGACCCCCATCCCCGCCTTTTCCCGCCGGTTCCTGCTGGCCGGCGCGGTCGCCCTGACCGCGCTCGGCACCGCCCCCTCGCTTTCCGCGCAAGAGGCGCAGACGGGCGGCACGCTGGTCGTGGCCTCGGTGCAAAAGCCGCGCCACCTGAATGCCGCCGTGCAATCGGGCATCGCGACCGGCGTGCCGGCGGCGCAGATCTTCGCCACGCTGCTGCGCTATGGCGAGGATTTCGAGCCGCAGCCCTACCTGGCCGAAAGCTGGGAATTCAGCGACGACAGCAAGGTGCTGACCCTGACGCTGCGCAGCGGCGCGACCTTCCACGACGGCCAGCCGATCACCGCCGAGGACGTGGTCTGGTCGCTGGGCGTGGTCAAGGAGAACCATCCCTTCTCCAGCATGCTGGAGCCGGTCGAGGCTTTCGAGGCGCCCGATCCGCAGACCGTGGTCATCCGCATGAAGCAGCCGCATCCGGCGATCCTGCTGGTGCTGTCCTCGGCGCTGACGCCGATCCTGCCGAAGCATGTCTTCGACGACGGGCAGGACATCAAGTCGAACCCCAAGAACAACCTGCCCGTGGGCTCGGGCCCGTTCAAGGTGACCGCGTTCGAGCCGGGCCAGCACATCATCCTGGAGCGGCATGACGGCTTTTTCCTGGAGGGGAGGCCCTATCTGGACCGCATCGTGATCCGGCAATACCAGGACGCCAATTCCGGCGTGCTGGCGCTGGAATCGGGCGAAGCGCAGCTTTTCCCGCTGCTCGACTCGACCCGGCTGATCCGGCGGCTGGAGAAGTCCGGCGCCATGACCGTGACCGACCAGGGCTATGCCGGGATCGGGCCGGTGAACTGGCTGGCCTTCAACACCAAGAGCCCGGCGCTGTCGGATGTGCGCGTGCGCCAGGCCGTCGCCCACGCCATCGACCGCGACTTCGTCACCAAGGCGCTGCATTCCGGCCTGTCCAAGCCCGCGGTCGAGCCGGTTGTGCAGGGCAGCCCCTTCTATACCGAGGAGGTCGAGCGCTACGATTTCGACCTGGACAAGGCCAAGGCCCTGCTGGCCGAGGCGGGCTTCGGCGAGGGGGGCGAGACGCTGAAGCTGCGCATCGACTACATCCCCGACAACGAAGAACAGCAGCGCGCCATCGCCGAATATGTCAAGGCGGCGCTGGCCAAGGCGGGGGTCGAGGTCACCGTGCGCGCCTCGCCCGATTTCCCGACCTGGGCGCAGCGCGTGGCCTCCTACGACTTCGACATGACCATGGACCAGGTCTTCAACTGGGGCGATCCGGTGATCGGGGTGAACCGGACCTATCTGTGCTCGAACATCCGCGAGGGGATCATCTGGTCCAACACCCAGCAATATTGCAACGAGGACGTGGACAAGCTCTTGAACGAAGCCGGGGTCGAGCCCGACCTGGCCAGGCGCAAGGAGCTTTACGCGCAGGCGTTCAAGCAGATCACCACCGACATCCCGATCCATTTCATCAACGAGGTGCCCTATCACACGGTCTGGTCGCAGGCCGTGCAGAACCCGCCCGTCTCGATCTGGGGCGCGATGGGGCCGATGGATGAGGTCTGGCTGAAGCAGTAACCGGCGGAGGCAATCCCGATGTATCGACGTATCCTGCGGCAGCTGCTTTATGCAGCCGCCCTGATCCTTGCCGTGCTTGTCCTGAACTTCCTGCTGATCCAGCTGGCCCCCGGCGATCCGGCCGAGGTCATCGCCGGCGAGATGGGCGGCGCGAGCGCCGAAGTCATGGCCGCGATCCGCCAGCAATACGGGCTCGACAAGCCGCTGCCGACCCAGTTGGCGCTGTATCTGGGCCGCGCGCTGCAGGGCGACCTGGGCATGTCCTATTTCTACAATCGCCCGGTGGTCGACCTGATCCTGTCGCGGCTGGGCCCGACGCTGCTTCTGGTGGCGACGGCGCTGGGTTTCGCGATGATCCTCGGCACGCGGCTGGGCATGCTCGCCTCGCGCAATCCGCGCGGCATCGCTTCGGCGCTGGTCACGGTGCTGTCGCTGGTCGGCTATTCGGCGCCGGTGTTCTGGACCGGGCTGATGCTGGTGATCCTGTTCGGGGCCACCATCCCGCTGTTCCCCATCGCCGGCATGATCGACGTGGTGAAGCAGGGCGGCCCGCTGGTCCGGGCGCTGGACATCGCCCATCACCTGGTGCTGCCGGCGCTGACGCTGGGGCTGGTCTACCTGGCGCAATACAGCCGGCTGACCCGCGCCTCAATGCTGGAGGTGCTGGGGGCGGACTATATCCGCACCGCCCGCGCCAAGGGCGTCGGCGAGCGGCAGGTCTTTGGCCGCCACGCATTCCGCAACGCGCTGCTGCCGGTCGTGACCGTCGCGGGCATGCAGTTCGGCGCCATCATCTCGGGTGCGGTGCTGGTCGAGACGGTGTTCAGCTGGCCGGGCCTGGGCACGCTGGCCTTCCAGTCGATCCTGGCGCGCGACTATCCGACCGTGCTGGGTATCCTGTTCTTCTCCACCCTGATCGTCATCATCGCGAACCTGCTGACCGACTTCGTCTCGCGTCTGCTGGACCCGCGCCTTGCCGGAGGTCGCTGAGACATGACCGCGCCCGCCAGAACCACGGTTCCAGCCGCCCGCGGTCCCATGGCCGAAGCCTGGGACATCTTTCGCCGCAGCCCCTCGGCCATGCTGGGCCTGCTGCTGCTGGGGCTGGTCATCCTGATGACCTTTGCCGGCCCCTTTCTCTACCAGGTCGATCCGTTCGAGATCGTCTGGGCGCCGCTGACGCCGCCGGGCGAAGAGGCGACGATCCCGCTGGGCACCGACAACCTTGGCCGCGACATCCTGGCCGGGCTGATCGAGGGCGGCAGCGCCACGCTGGCCGTGGGCTTTGCCGCAGCAGCGATCACCATGCTGATCGGGGTGGTGATCGGCGCCTATGCCGGTTTCTACGGCGGCATCGTCGACGACATGCTGATGCGCGTGACCGAATTCTTCCAGGTGCTGCCGCCGCTGCTGTTCGCCATGGTGGTCGTCACGCTGTTCCAGCCGACGCTGGTCAACGTGGCGCTGGCCATCGGCATCGTCAGCTGGCCGCAGACCGCGCGGCTGACCCGCTCGGAATTCCGCCGCATCCGCACGCTGGAATATGTCAGCGCCATGCGCGCCATCGGTGCGGGCGACGGCAACATCATCTGGCGCGTGATCCTGCCCAACGCCCTGCCGCCGCTGATCGTTTCTGCCACGCTGACCATCGGTATGGCCATCCTGTTCGAGGCCGGGCTCAGCTTCCTGGGCCTGTCGGACCCCAACGTCATGTCCTGGGGGCTGATGATCGGTTCGGGGCGCGAATACCTGCTGGACGCCTGGTGGGTGGTGACGCTGCCCGGGGCGATGATCTTCCTGACCGTGCTGGGCGTCAGCCTGGTCGGCGACGGGCTGAACGACGCCTTCAACCCCCGGATGAGGGAGCGCTGAACCATGGTGACCGAACCCGTTCTGGACATCCGCAACCTCAAGGTCGATTTCGCCACCCGCCGCGGCGTGGCCCATGTGCTGGACGACGTGTCCTTCAGCGTCGCCCCGGGCGAGCTTCTGGCCATCGTCGGCGAATCCGGCTGCGGCAAGAGCATGACCGCGCTGTCGATCCTTGGCCTGATCCCCTCGCCCCCCGGCAAGGTAGTGGGCGGCAGCATCCTGTTCCAGGGCCGCGACCTGACCAGACTGCGCCAGTCCGAGCTGCGCAGGATCCGCGGCGGCGATATCGCCATGATCTTCCAGGAGCCGATGACCTCGCTCAATCCGGTCTTCACCTGCGGCGAGCAGATCGCCGAGGCGGTGCGCCTGCACCAGAAGGCCAGCCCCAAGGCCGCCTTCGCCCGCGCGGTCGAGATGCTGCGCGCCGTCGGCATCCCCGAGCCGGAGCTGCGCGCCCGAGCTTATCCCCACCAGCTGTCCGGCGGCATGCGCCAGCGGGTGATGATCGCCATGGCGCTGTCCTGCGAGCCGAAGCTTCTGATCGCGGACGAGCCGACGACGGCGCTGGACGTGACCGTGCAGGCGCAGATCTTCGGCCTGCTGGACGAGTTGCGCCAGCAGACCGGCACCGCCATCGTCCTGATCACCCATGACATGGGCGCGGTGGCGGAAATGGCCGACAAGGTCGCGGTGATGTATGCCGGCCGCATCATCGAACGCGGCCCGGCCGATGCGGTGCTGGACAATCCCGGCCATCCCTATACCCGGGGCCTTTTGGCCAGCATTCCGCGCGTCGATGCCGACCCCGACGCCGACCTGCCCGAGATCCCCGGCATCGTGCCGGCGCTGACCGACCTGGGCCGGGGCTGCGCCTTCGCGCCGCGCTGCGCGCTGGCCGTCGATGCCTGCCTTGCCGCCCAACCCCGCCATGTCGCCATGTCCGGGGATCACTCGGCCGCCTGCATCCAGCTAGAATCCGGCGAGGTCTCGGCATGAACCAGCTTCTTTCCGTCCGCGACCTCAAGGTGCATTTCCCGACTGCGCATGGCGGCACGGTCCATGCCGTCGATGGCGTCAGCTTCGACATCCGGCGCGGCCGGACGCTGGGCATCGTCGGCGAATCCGGCTCGGGCAAGACCACCACGGCGCTGGCCGTCATGCGGCTGGCCCCGATCACCGGCGGCGAGATCGACCTGGACGGCACGCCGATCAGCCGCATCGAGGGCGAGGAGTTGCGCCGCACCCGGCCGCGCTTCCAGATGGTGTTCCAGGACCCGTTCTCGTCGCTGAACCCGCGCGACCGGGTCGGGCGGATCATCCGCCAGCCCATGGACCTGCTGGGCCTGGGCGAGCCATCGGGCCGCGACGCGCGGGTCGAGGAATTGCTGGCCCAGGTCGGGTTGCGGCCCGAGCTGAAATCGCTTTACCCGCACCAGTTCTCGGGCGGGCAGCGGCAACGGATCGGGCTGGCGCGGGCCTTGGCGACCAGGCCCGACCTGATCGTCTTTGACGAGCCGGTCTCGGCGCTGGACGTGGCGGTGCAGGCGCAGGTCCTGAACCTGATCCGCCGCTTGCAGCGCGAAACCGGGCTGACCTATCTGTTCATCAGCCACGACCTTGGCGTCGTGCGCCATGTCTGCGACGAGATCGCGGTGATGTATCTGGGCCAGATCGTGGAAAAGGCGCCCGCCGCGCAGATCTTTGCTGCGCCGCGCCATCCCTATACGCAGGCGCTGATCGCCGCCGCGCCCTCGCTGGCGCCCGAGCATCGGCGCAGGGGCGGCGGCGCGCGGTTGCAGGGCGATCCGCCCAGCCCGGTGAACCTGCCGAAAGGCTGCCGCTTCGCCTCGCGCTGTCCGCTCGCGGTCGAGGGTTGCCGCCGGCGGATGCCGACCCTGCGCGAGCTTGCCCCCGGACAGGCGGTCGCCTGCCATCTGGCCTAGCGACCGGCCGGAACGGAAAGGGGGCCTGCCAGGGCCGGGCAGGTCCCGCCGCCTCGATCACGTCGGGATGGTATGCCGCGCCCTGTCGATCCGGTGCGGGGCGGTCAAGACATGGCCACCCCTGCCTGTCAGCGGCCCGGATCGCCTATATCAGCTGCGTCAACTCTTCGGCGGCGGCGCGCAGGTCGGGCAGGTGCTTCAGCCCTTCGGCCAGGGTCAGCCGTTGGACCGGGGCGTGAAAGGACACCGTCGCGACCAACTGGCCCGAGCGGTCCAGCACGGGCACGGCCACGGCGATCATTCCGGGCACGAATTCCTCGGAATCCGTCGAATAACCCTGCTGCCGGATCTGGCGCAGCGCCTCGCGCAGCCTGTCCGGGTCGGTGATCGTCTGCCCGGTATGAGCCGTCAGATGGGCGCGTTTCAGATAGCGTTCAAGCTTGCCGTCGTTGATCAGCGACAGGCACAGCTTGCCCGCCGCCGTGGCATGCAGCGGCACGCGCGAGCCGACGTGAAGCTGGATCCGCAAGGGCCAATGCGTCTCGACCCGGTCGACGTAAAGCATCGCATCGCCGTCGGGGATCGACAGGTTGCAGGTCTCGCCCAGGCGCTGGTTCAGCCGAATCAGCACGTCGCGCTGCGGCAGGTTCTGATGCCAGAAGCGGATCACCCCCTGCATCATCTGCCGCAGTTTCGGCCCCGGCTGATAGCTGCGCCCGTCGATATGGCGGCTCAGGAAACCCTCGGCTTCCAGGTTGCCGACCAGCCGGTGGATGGTCGGCACCGGCAGCCCCAGCGCGGCGTTGATCTCGGTCGCCGTCAGGGGCCGCCCTTCGCTGGCAAGAACCTCAAGAATCTGAAGATTCCGAAAGCTCGGCGGCAGGGAGGGCTTGTCCTGAATACTCGTCATGATCGTGCTTTTCCATCGGTTCCCGGTCCGACTCTACATCGCTGCAAGCGTGGCTCCAACCGCCCGGATCAAGATATGAACAATCGAAAATGAGAGTATTACTACCAAAAATGCTTTGACATGAATCGGCAGGCTGAGGCAACCTCCGCTCATCGGCGAGAGGAGGACTCGCCGGGCAGACGATTGAGAATCGAAGCAACGTCTCAGCATCAGGGAGGATGTCATGGCGGTAACCACCGCCGGCGCCAACGCGTTTGGCGGCCGGGAACACGATGTCAAAAAGGTCGTGTTCGCAAGCCTGGTCGGATCGACCATCGAATGGTACGATTTCTTTCTTTACGGCGTCGTGGCCGGGATCGTCTTCAACAAGCTGTATTTTCCGGCGGACGACCCGACGATCTCGGTGCTGCTGGCCTATGCGACCTTCGCCGTGGGCTTTGTCGCCCGCCCGCTGGGCGGGCTGGTCTTCGGCCATTTCGGCGACCGCATCGGCCGCAAGACCATGCTGGTCCTGACGCTGCTGCTGATGGGTGGCGCCACCGTGCTGATCGGCCTTTTGCCCACCTACGACCAGATCGGCATCCTGGCGCCGATCCTGCTTCTGGTGTTGCGGGTGGCCCAGGGCATCGGCATCGGCGGCGAATGGGGCGGCGCGGTGCTGATGGCCTATGAATTCGCGCCCGAGCACAAGCGCGGCTTCTATGCCTCGATCCCGCAGATCGGCCTGTCGCTGGGGCTGTTCATGGCCTCGGGCGTGATGGCGCTCTTGACCATGCTGCCGGACGAGGCCTTCATGGCCTGGGGCTGGCGCACCGCCTTCATCGCCTCGATCGTGCTGGTCGTGCTGGGCACCTGGATCCGCAGCAATATCGGCGAAAGCCCCGAGTTCAAGAAGGCCAAGGCGGAATCGCGGGCCAAGGACCAGGGCCTGCCCTTCGTGGACATGATCAAGCGCTATCCGGGCAACGTCACGCTGGGCATGGGCGCGCGCTATATCGACGGCGTGTTCTTCAACGTCTTTGCGGTGTTCTCGATCCTCTACCTCACGCAATATGTGGGGCTGGAGCGGTCCTTCGCGCTGTGGACGGTGTCGGGCGCGGCCATCGTGATGGTGTTCTGCATCCCGTTCTTCGGCCGGCTTTCGGACAGGATCGGGCGTCCGCGGACCTATGCGATGGGCTCGGCCCTGCTGGCGCTGAGCGTGTTCCCGGCCTTTGCGCTGATGTCCTCGGGCGATCCCTTGCTGGTGGTGCTGGGCATCGTGCTGCCCTTCGGCGTGGTCTACCCGATGTGCTACGGCCCCGAGGCCGCGCTGTTCTCGGACCTGTTCGATCCCAGCGTGCGCTATACCGGCGTGTCCTTCGTCTACCAGTTCTCGGGCATCTTCGCCTCGGGGATCACGCCGATGATCGCGACCTGGCTGATGGCGGCGAACGACAACGACCCCTTCTGGCTTTGCACCTATGTGGTCTTTGCCGGGCTGGTCTCGATGGTTTGCGCCATGCTCATCGGCCGGCGCGAGCGCCGCTGACCGCCAGCCGGGCGGCCTGCACCTCGCGGGTCGCCCGGAAACCCCCTCAGGATGTCGGGGCGCGCATCGTCCCATAAGGATCAAGATCATGAGCCATGAAGCAAACGTGCCGGATTACATCGTCGTCGGGGCTGGTTCGGCGGGTTGCGTCGTCGCCAACCGGCTTTCGGCCGATCCGGCCGTGCGGGTCACACTGCTCGAGGCAGGCAATCGCGACAGCAGCCCCTGGATCCACATCCCGGTCGGCTATTTCCAGACCATGCACAACCCCCGCTTCGACTGGTGCTACGAGACCGAGCCCGATCCGGGGCTGGCCGGCCGTTCGCTGCACTGGCCGCGCGGCAAGGTGCTGGGCGGCTCGTCCTCGCTGAACGGGCTGCTCTACGTCCGCGGCCAGCGCGAGGATTACGACCGCTGGGCGCAGATGGGCAACGACGGCTGGTCCTGGCGCGAGGTCGGCCCGCTGTTCGAGGAGTTGGAAACCTTCCAGCGCGGCGAGGGCGAGGGGCGCGGCATGCATGGCGCCCTGCAGGTCTCGGACCCGCGCCTGCGCCGCCGCATCTGCGAATTGTGGATCGAGGCCGCCAAGGCCAACGGCATCCCCTATAACCCCGATTACAACGGCCCGGTGCAGGACGGCGTCGGCCATTTCCAGTTGACGGTGGACAAGGGGCGGCGCTGCTCGGCGGCGGTGGCCTTCCTGCGTCCGATCCGCCACCGGCAGAACCTGCAGGTCGTCACCCGTTCGCTTGTCCGCCGCATCGTGATCGAGCAGGGCCGCGCCACCGGGGTCGAGATCCAGCGCCCCGACGGCAGCCGGGAGGTGATCCGCGCCGCGCGCGAAGTGATCCTGTGCGCCGGCGCCATCGGCTCGCCGCAGATCCTGATGCTCTCGGGGGTGGGCGACGCGGATCACCTGCGCGACCTGGGCATCGCCGTGCAGCACCATTCCCCCGAGGTGGGCCGCAACCTGCAGGACCACCTGCAGGCGCGGCTGGTGTTCAAATGCCGCGAGGCGACGCTGAACGACGAGGTGCGCAGCCTCGTCAACAAGGCCAGGATCGGGCTGGAATATGCGCTCTTCCGCACCGGACCGATGACCATGGCGGCCAGCCTGGTCTTCGGCTTCCTGCGCACCCGGCCGGGGCTCGCGACGCCCGACATCCAGTTCCACATCCAGCCCTGGTCCGCCGACAGCCCGGGCGAGGGCGTGCATCCGTTTTCGGCCTTCACGCAATCGGTCTGCCAGTTGCGGCCGGAAAGCCGCGGCACGATCACGCTGCGCTCGGCCGATCCCTCGGCCGTGCCGGTGATCGCGCCGAACTACCTCGCGACGCAGACCGATTGCGACACCCTGGTCGCGGGGATCGAGATCGCCCGCAAGCTCGCCCGCACCGAGCCGCTGAAATCCGCCATTTCCGAGGAATTCCGCCCGACCGCCGACGTGCAGGGCCATGACGAGATCCTGGACTGGGCGCGGATGAACTCGACCACGATCTACCATCCGACCGGCACCTGCCGCATGGGCGCGGATGCGCGCGCCGTGGTCGATCCGCGCCTGCGGGTGCGGGGCATTCGCGGCCTGCGGGTGGCCGATTGCTCGATCATGCCCGAGATCGTCTCGGGCAACACCAATGCCCCGGCCATGATGATCGGCGCCAAGCTGGCGCGCCTGGTCCTCGAGGACCGCCGCACCGAAGGCGGCGCCGACACCACCAAAGCCGCTTGAAAGGAAGAATCCATGAAGATGACGACTGAGGAGTCTTTTGTCAAAACCCTTCAATTGCACGGGATCGAGCATGCCTTTGGCATTATCGGCTCTGCGATGATGCCTGTTTCGGACCTGTTTCCGCGGGCCGGGATCACGTTCTGGGACTGTGCGCATGAGACGAATGCCGGGATGATGGCGGACGGTTTCACGCGCTCGACGGGGCGGATGTCGATGGCGATCGCGCAGAACGGTCCCGGGGTGACGGGGTTCGTGACGCCGGTCAAGACGGCCTACTGGAACCACACGCCCTTGCTTCTGGTGACGCCGCAGGCGGCGAACCGGACCATCGGGCAGGGCGGTTTCCAGGAGATGGAGCAGATGCGCATCTTC
>NZ_FNEA01000007.1 GCF_900100045.1 Paracoccus denitrificans
GATCATCGACGGCAAGGCTTTTGCTTCTGGTGTCCGGGGCCGCGTTGCGTCGGCGGTTGCCGGGCTGGAGGCCGCGCACGGGGTGGTGCCGGGGCTGGCGGTGGTGCTGGTGGGCGAGGATCCGGCGAGCCAGGTCTATGTCCGCAACAAGGGCATCCAGACCCGCGAGGCCGGCATGGCGAGCTTCGAGCACAAGCTGCCGGCCGAGACGGCGCAGGCCGAACTCATGGCGCTGATTGAACGGCTCAACGCTGATCCGGCCGTCCATGGCATCCTGGTGCAGCTGCCGCTGCCCCGGCACATGGATGCCGAGGCGGTGATCAACGCCATCGACCCGAAGAAGGACGTGGACGGCTTCCATGTCCTGAACGTGGGCCTGCTGGGGACCGGGCAGAAGGCCATGGTGCCCTGCACGCCGCTGGGCTGCCTGATGCTGTTGCGCGACACGCTGGGCGATCTGTCCGGGCTGAACGCGGTGGTGGTCGGGCGCTCGAACATCGTCGGCAAGCCGATGGCGCAGCTGCTCCTGAACGAAAGCTGCACGGTGACCATCGCGCATTCGCGCACCCGCGACCTGGCCGGGCTGTGCCGGACGGCCGACATCCTGGTCGCGGCGGTGGGCCGGCCGCGGATGATCCGCGGCGACTGGATCAAGCCGGGCGCCACGGTGATCGACGTGGGCATCAACCGCATCGAGGAGGCGGGCCGCTCGCGCCTGGTCGGCGACGTGGACTTCGACAGCGCCGCGCCGGTGGCGGGCGCCATCACCCCGGTGCCGGGCGGCGTCGGGCCGATGACCATCGCCTGCCTGCTCGCGAATACGCTGACCGCCTGCTGCCGGGCCAACGGCCTGCCCGAGCCCGATTTCGCAGAGGCGGGGGGCTGACCGCCTGACGGTTCCCCGGATATGCGCACAAGAAGGAAATCAGGGCCCTTGCCCTTTCAGTGGAGAGCCAGATGAAGAAATACACGCTGACGGTCGCCTGCCCCTCGACCCGCGGCATCGTCGCCACCGTGGCCGGCTTCCTGGCCGAGCACGGCTGCAACATCACCGATTCCAGCCAGTTCGACGACATCGAGACCGGGCGCTTCTTCATGCGCGTCAGCTTCGTCTCCGAGGAAGGCGTGGGGCTCGAGGAGTTGCGCGCGGGCCTGGCCGAGCCGGCCAAGCCCTTCGACATGGACTATGCCATCCATGACGAGGCCGAGAAGATGAAGGTGGTGATCATGGTCAGCCGCTTCGGCCATTGCCTGAACGACCTTCTGTATCGCTGGCGCATCGGGGCGCTGCCGATCGAGATCGTGGCGGTGATCTCGAACCACATGGACTACCAGAAGGTGGTGGTGAACCACGACATCCCCTTCCACTGCATCAAGGTCACGAGGGAGAACAAGCCGCAGGCCGAGGCGCAGCTGATGCAGGTGGTCGAGGATTCGGGCGCCGAACTGGTGGTTCTGGCGCGCTACATGCAGGTGCTGTCGGATGCCCTGTGCAGGAAGATGTCGGGGCGGATCATCAATATCCACCATTCCTTCCTGCCCAGCTTCAAGGGCGCCAACCCCTACAAGCAGGCCTTCGAGCGCGGGGTGAAGCTGATCGGCGCGACCAGCCATTACGTCACCGCCGACCTGGACGAGGGCCCGATCATCGAGCAGGACATCATCCGGGTAACGCATGCGCAATCGCCCGAGGACTACGTCTCGCTGGGCCGCGACGTGGAGAGCCAGGTTCTGGCCCGCGCCATCCACGCCCATATCCATCGCCGGGTGTTCCTGAACGGCAACAAGACCGTGGTCTTCCCCGCCTCGCCCGGCAGCTACGCCAGCGAGCGCATGGGCTGAGAGCGGCACGGGGCAGCCATCGGGCCGCCCTTTTCGCGCCCGCCGCTTCTTCGTTCGAAAAATACTCCCGCCGGAGGCAAGGCGCCGAAGCCGGCGCCGGGCGGGAAGAACCGGCTACGAACCGTGACGCCGCCGCAACGCATCCTCAACCGTCGGCGCGTAATGCATAAGCGGACGGCGCAGCCCGTGGGTCAGCAGCACCCGGCGGATGTCTCGGCTGGTCCCGGTCGCCCACAGCGCGATGCCGCGGCGCTGCGCCTTGTGCGCCAGCCCCTCGATCATGTTGGCGCCGGTCGAATCCAGGAAGGGCACGGCGCTGAAATCCACCACCAGCACCCGGAACCCGTCCTGGATACGATCCAGAACCGAGCCGATCGAGGCCGTGGCGCCAAAGAACAGCGCCCCCGAGATGCGATAGACCACCACGTCGCGCGGGTGCGGCTGGTCCGGGCGCGGCTGGGCGCTGTCGGCCATGTCGGTGCCGACCAGTGCCTCGACCCCCACGGCCTGGCTCATGCGCTGGATGAACAGCACCGAACCAAGCGCCAGGCCCGTGACGATGGCCTCGGTCAGGTCGCGGAAGATCGTCAACCCGAAGGTGACCAGCAGCACCGCCGCCTCGCCCCAGCCCGAGCGCAGCAGGATGGCGATGGCAGGTTTCTCGATCATGTTCCAGGCGACGACCGCCAGCACGCCGGCCAGTGCTGCCAGCGGGATATACGACGCCAGCGGCGCCGCCAGCAGCATGAAGCCCAGCAGGAACAGCGCATGCAGCATCCCCGCCACCGGCCCATGCGCGCCCGCGCGCACATTGGTCGCGGTGCGGGCGATGGTGCCGGTGACGCAGATGCCGCCGAACAGCGCCGAGCCCATGTTGGCCACGCCCTGCGCCACCAGCTCGCAATTCGAACGGTGGCGACGGCCGGTCATGCCATCCGCGACCACTGCAGAAAGCAGCGATTCGATGGCGCCCAGCAATGTCAGCGACACCGCGGCGGGCAGGAGCGTCATGGCCCTGTCCAGCGAGAATTCCGGCAACGAGGGGGCCGGCAGGGTCGAGGGGATGCCGCCGAAGCGGCTGCCGATGGTTGCGACATCCGCCCCCGTAGCTGCGGTGAAGCCTGCCGCCAGCGCCACGGCGATCAGCATGCCGGGCCAGTGCGGCCGGGCGCGCTTCAACCCCAGGATTACCGCGACGGTCCCCAGCGCGATCCCCAGTGCCGCGGGGCTGAGGCTGGCGCGGGCCTGCCAGAGGGCGGGGATCTTTTCGACCAGCTCGCCCGGCTCATGCGCCAGCGTCAGGCCGAAGATCTCCTTCAGCTGGCTGGTGAAGATGATGACGGCGATGCCGGCGGTAAAGCCGACCGTCACCGGAAAGGGGATGAACTTGATGAAGGTGCCCAGCCGCAAGAACCCGATGGCGACCAGCATCAGCCCCGACATGAAGGTCGCAAGGATCAGCCCGGACATGCCGTGCTGCGCTACGATCCCCGCCACCAGCACGATGAAGGCCCCCGCCGGTCCGCCGATCTGGTAGCGCGAGCCGCCAAGCGCCGAAACCAGGAAGCCGCCGATGATGGCGGTATAGAGCCCCTGCGCCGGGCTCGCCCCGGATGCGATGGCGATGGCCATGCTGAGCGGCAGCGCCACGATGGCGACGGTCAACCCGGCCAGGGCGTCGGCGCGCAACTGCGCGGCGCCATAGCCTTCGCGCAGGACGGTGATCAGTTTCGGGGTGAACAGCGGCGCAAATCCGGGCGCTGCGATTGCCTGCTGGTTCATCTGGGGCCGCACCTTGGTGAAAGAGGCGGCGGGATCGTCGGCTTTCGTCGGCGGTCGCCGTCGCGATTACGTCTGCGGACCGGATTTCAGCCGCACGCCGCGCCCGCCCGACGGGCTGGCGGCGCCTTCGCCGATCAGCTCGATCCCGGCGGCCTCCAGCGCCTCGACCACGCGGGTCAGGCTTTCGACCACGCCGCGCACATTGCCGTCGCTGGCCTCCATGCGCTGGATGGTCGGGACCGACAGGCCAGAGAGTTCGGCGAGCCGCTTCTGGTCGATGCCAAGCAGGGCACGCGCCGCACGCATCTGGGCCGAGGTCATCATGCAGTGATTTCCAATCCTTGATTATGGATGTCTAGCATGGCGATCATGATATTTCAAACATCATGATTGGGTGGCGGTGCATGGATGCAAAAAGACCCCCGCGAAGGGGGCCTTTGCTGTTCGTATGCCCGGGTGGGCAGGAGGTCAGAACTTCATCGTCGTGCCCAGCGTGATCGTGCGGCCGGGCGCCCAGACTGGCTCGATCCCACCCCGGCTGTCATTCGCAGCAAAGCCGGAACGCTCGTAATAGTTCTTGTCGAACAGGTTATCGACGCTGAGCCGGACTGCCAGGTTCTCATATGCCTGGGGCGTCCACTCGGCATAGGCGTTGACCACGGTATAGGACGGTTGCTTGTAGTAGGTCGTGCCGTTGACGACCCGCTCGTCGATCGAGCCTGCCCATTCCACCGAGGCGCCCAGGACCGTGTTCCATGCCGGCAGTTCGTGATCGACCCAGAGCGTGGCGGTTTCGCCCACCGGCATGAAGTAGACGCCGTTGTTGGGCAGGACATCGTCACCATCGCCGGTCACGTCCGCCTTGGTGAAGGAGGCGCCGATTCTGGTGGGGCCAAAATCATAGGCGCCGTGCAGGGTGACGCCCTTGCTGCGGTATTCCTCGGTGCGGTTGGTCAGCATGGTTGAGGATTCATAGCTCAGCAATCCATCGATCTTCGTGTCGAAGAAAGTGATACCGGCCTGCCAGGCATCGCCGCCGAAGTTCGCACCGAGCTTGAGGTTCTTGGCCGTGCCCGTGTCCAGGTCCGGGTCGGTGATGAACGCGTCATTGCGGGCATGGACATAGCCATAATCGCCGATGACGTAACCCAGCCAGGTGCGCGAAGCACCCGCGAAAACCTCGATACTGTCGTTGACGCGATACGCGATGGTGCCATTCACGCTCGCACCGGAATCGCTGAACCGCTCGCCGTTCCAATCGGTAAAGCGATGCGCGTCGTAGCGGACGCCGGTCGAAAGGCTGAAGCCGTTCTGGAACTCGAACCGACCCTGGGTGAAGATCCCGATCTGGCTGGTCGAGAAGTTGCGGTAACGGCGGTCGGCATTGGCTCCGTCGCCGTAGTTGTCGGTAGCGTAGTCGTGTTCGTTGAAATCGACCCCTGCGGTGATCTTGCCGGCACCGATCGTAAAGGTGTTCTGCACCTTCCCGCCGAACTGGTCCTCGTTGAATATCGCGTCACCGTTGTTGCCGCGCGCGCCCGTGGCGTAGTTCGGCCGCCAGTATTCGTATTGGCTGAAGTAAAGCGAAACCTCGGGATCCCACATGTCTGTCGGATCGGTTGACGTATAGGTGAGTTTGACCGTGTCGCGGCTGACCTTCAGCGGATAGACCTCGTCGCCGGCAAGGCCCATGTTTGCCTTGATCAGACGATCGGCCTCGTCGCGGCTGCGCTCCAGGCCAAGCTCGATCCGGTGCCCCTCGAACTCATAGCCCAGCTTGGCCAAGACATTGCGCGCCGCAGGTTCGGTGCCCAGAATCTCGTTGCCGTCGCCGTTGTCGTAATTGTCACCGTCCGAACCGTGGGCCATGATGAACCAGTCGAACCCGCCGCTACGGCCATAGCCGGCAAGGCTGCCCGAGATGCCGCGACCATTCGAGCCATAGGAAAGTGCTGCACGACCGCCGACGTTCTGCCCCGCTTCCAGCAGATCGAGTGCGCCCACCGTCTCGTAGCGCAGCGCACCCGCTGCGGCGGCAAAACCAGAGTCGGCGGCTGCTGCGCCGGCCTCGACCTCGACCGATTTCAGGAAGGCCGGGTCGATCACGTTCGAGCCGGTGTGGTGCCAGCTGGTCTGTGCTTGCGGCACGCCGTCCACGGTAACGGCAAGCAGCGATTGCTCGATACCGAAGACGCTGACCTTCTTGGCAGGTCCGCCACCACCGGAAACGGTGATGGAGGATTCACGAGAGAACAGCTCCGAGATGTCGGCGGGCTGCATTGCCTCGATGTCCTCGGCCGTGACGGATACGCCGCCGGTCGCCTCGACGTTCTCCTGGCCATTGGCGACCAAGGTGATCGGATTCAGGATGACGGTCTCGGCGTTCTGGCCGTCCTGGGCGTAAAGGGCTGTCGCGAGGGCAAGCGAGGACACGCCCGCCAGCGGGATGATACGGCGCAATTTCATGGTCACTGCCTTGATTCGTTCGAAACTGGCGCGAGTTATATGGCCGCTCCCGGGGTGCACAAGTATTTTACTCGGATATCCCGCCCGATTTCGAGTGAAACGGTCGGGATTGTTGCGCTTCTGCGCCACTGGCCGGCAAGGATGCGACGATGGGCCGCAGCCTGCCGACACCCGATGCCGGGGCTGGCGCAGGCGGGGGCAAAGGGGTTACAGCAGGCCGAACCCGCAGCCCGAGAAGCCACAGATGACCATCACCCTTTATCGAAACGACCTGCCGGACGATCTGGACCTGGGGCCGGTCGTGGCCATCGACACCGAGACGATGGGGCTCGACCCGCGCCGCGACCGGCTGTGCCTGGTGCAGCTGTCCTCGGGCGACGGCAACGCGCACCTGGTGCAGATCGCCAAGGGCCAGCGCGAGGCGCCGAACCTGGCGCGGATGCTGGCCGATCCCAAGGTGCTCAAGCTGTTCCATTTCGGCCGCTTCGACATCGCCGCGCTGGAGGCGGCCTTCGGCGTGGTGACGAAGCCGGTCTGGTGCACCAAGATCGCCTCGAAGATGGTGCGCACCTATACCGACCGGCACGGGCTGAAATACCTGCTTTCGGAACTGGTCGGCGTCGACATCTCCAAGCAGCAGCAGACCAGCGACTGGGGCGCGGCCGAGCTGTCCGAGGCGCAGCTGGAATATGCCGCGTCGGACGTGCTTTACCTGCATGCGCTGAAGGCCGAGCTGGAAAAGCGGCTGGCGCGCGAGGGGCGGCTGGGTCTGGCCCAGGCCTGTTTCGATTTCCTTCCCGCCCGCGCCCATCTGGATCTGCTGGGCTGGGGGGATGAAAACGACATCTTTCATCACTAGGTAGCGGGCCATGAGCGCATATCTCGATACCGCCCGCAGGGTGATCCGCACCGAGGCCGAGGGGCTGGCCCTGCTGGCCGACGGCCTTAGCGACAGCTTCGACCGCGCGGTCGAGACCATCCTGGCCGCGCGCGGCAGGGTCGTCGTCTCGGGCATGGGCAAGTCCGGCCATGTCGGGCGCAAGATCGCGGCGACGCTGGCCTCGACCGGGACGCCGGCGCAATTCGTCCATCCGGCCGAGGCGAGCCATGGCGACCTGGGCATGGTGACGCAGGGCGACGTGGCGCTGGTGCTGTCCAATTCCGGCGAGACGCCCGAGATCGCCGATATCGTCGCCCATACCCGGCGCTTCCAGATCCCGCTGATCGGCGTCGCCGGGCGGCCGCAATCGACGCTGCTGCGCCAGGCCGACGTGGCGCTGGTCCTGCCGGCGGCGCCCGAGGCCTGCGGCACCGGCATCGTGCCCACCACCTCGACCACCATGACCATGGCGCTGGGCGATGCGCTGGCCGTGGCGCTGATGGAGCACCGCCAGTTCACGCCCGAGCATTTCCGCACCTTCCATCCCGGCGGCAAGCTGGGCGCGAAACTGTCGCGGGTGGCCGACCTGATGCATCAGGACATGCCACTGGTCCCCGAGACCGCGCCCATGGCCGAGGCGCTGCTGACCATCAGCCAGAAAAGCTTTGGCGTGACCGGCGTGACCGACGCCCGGGGGCGGCTGACCGGCATCATCACCGATGGCGACCTGCGGCGGCACATGCAGGGCCTTCTGGACCATAGCGCTGCCGAGGTGATGACCCGCAACCCGCGCACCATCGGTCCCGACCAGCTTGCCGAGGCGGCGCTGGCCGAGATGCAGGCGCGCCGCATCACCTGCCTGTTCGCCGTCACGCCCGAAGGCACGCCGGCGGGGCTGATCCATATCCACGATTTCCTGCGCACGGGGCTTGTCTGACGGTGACCACCCGCTCGCGCATCGTGGCCTGGTTGCGGGTGCTTTTGCCGCTGACCGCGCTGGCGATCCTGTCGGTGCTGTTCCTTCTGGGCCGCAAGCCCGACCCCGAGGCCAGCATTCCCTATGCCGATGTGGACCCGCGCGAACTGGCCGAGCGGCAGGCGGTGACCGGCCCGACCTATGCCGGCGTGACCCGGGACGGCGCGCAACTGAGCATCTCGGCCGCCGAGGCCCGGCCGGGCGGCGATAAGGGCGAGGGCATCGCGCAGGCGGTGCACATGACCCTGCGCGCACGGGACGGGCGGGCGGCCGATGTCAGTGCCGGGGCGGCCTCGCTTCAGGGCGAGCAGGTGCGGCTCGGCGAGGGCGTGCGCATGACCACCGCCGACGGCTGGGTGCTGACCGCGCCGGACCTGCTGGCCTCGACCACCGAGGGCAGGCTGGTGTCCGAGGACGAGGTCAATGTCCTCGCCCCTTTCGGCACCATGACCGCGGGCCGGATGGAACTGCGGCCCTCGGAGCAGGGCAGCGGCGATCACGTTCTTGATTTGAGTGGCGGAGTCCGCTTGATATACCGGCCATGACCCGGCGCCTCATGCCGCGCAAGGGCCCCTCAGGAGCCAGAAAGGAAATCCGATGATCCGGCCCCGACCGCTTTTGCCCGTGATCCTGTCGCTCGTGCTGGCGGCGGGCGCGGCTCTGGGGCAGACCGCCGGCTTCGGCAACGCGCAGGACATCAAGCAGCCGGTCGAGGTCACCGCCGATGCGCTGACGGTGGACCAGAAGACGGGCCGGGCGACCTTTTCCGGCAATGTGCTGATCGGGCAGGGGGCGATGCGGCTCTCGGCGGACAGCGTGACCGTGACCTATGCCCAGGGCGACCAGCGCCGCATCAGCGCATTGCATGCCGAGGGCAACGTCACCCTGGCCAGCGGCGAGGACGCGGCCGAGGCGCAGGCGGCCGACTACGATGTCGAGACCGGAACCATCGTGCTGACCGGCGACGTGCTTCTGACCCAGGGCGGCAATCTGCTGGCGGGCGACAAGGTGACGGTGAACCTGGAAAGCGGCACCGCCAACGCCTCGGGCCGGGTGCGCAGCGTCCTGCAGCCGGAGAACTGACGCCATGTCCGAGAAACAGGGGCTGCGGGTTCGCGGCTTGCGCAAATCCTACCGCAACCGCCCGGTGATCCGCGACGTGGCAATGGATCTGGAGCGCGGCGAGGTGGTGGCGCTGCTGGGTCCGAACGGCTCGGGCAAGACCACCTGCTTCTATTGCGTGGCCGGGCTGGTCGCACCTGATTCGGGCCAGGTGCTGATCGACGGGCGGGACGCGACGCGCCTGCCGATGTATCGCCGCGCGCAAATGGGCATCGGCTATCTGCCGCAGGAGATGTCGATCTTTCGCGGGTTGACGGTCGAGCAGAACATCATGGCGGTGCTGGAACTGGTCGAGCCGCATGTCCACCAGCGGCGCGAGCGGCTGGAAGAACTGCTGGGCGATTTCTCGATCGGTCATCTGCGGGGCGCCTCGGCCATGGCGCTGTCGGGGGGCGAGCGGCGCCGGGTCGAGATCGCCCGCTGCCTTGCGGCCGATCCGGCCTATCTGCTTCTGGACGAACCATTCGCCGGCGTCGATCCCATCGCCGTAGGCGAGATCCGCGCCCTTGTCCACGACCTGAAAAGCCGCGGCATCGGCGTGCTGATCACCGATCACAACGTCCGCGAAACGCTGGAAATCGTGGATCGCGCCTATATCCTGCACGACGGCCATGTGCTGAAATCCGGCACCACCGCCGAGATCGTCGCCGATCCGCAGGTCCGTCGCGTCTACCTGGGCGAAACCTTCCGCATGAACTGAATGCGAGGACGTGCCGATCCTCTGCGCGCAGCCGTTGACACGGCGGCATGGCTGTCACCAAATGAGGGTATGGCCGGGCAGGACGCCCGGCCTGAGATACCCGAACGCAGCGCCTGCGCGAGGGCGTTGACGACAAGACCGGGCAACCGAAAGGACGGACCACCATGCGCTACCAGATCAGCGGAAAACAGATCGACGTGGGCGATGCGCTTTCGACTCATGTCAAGACCGAACTGGGGGAAACCGTTGAGAAATATTCCCAACGCCCCACGGATGCGACGGTCATCTTTTCCCGCAACGCGCATGAATTCATCTGCGATGCCGTGGTGCACCTCTCGACCGGGCTGACCGCCCAGGCCAAGGGTGCGGCCACCGACATCTATGCGGCCTTCGAACAGTGCCGCGAGCGGATGGACAAGCAATTGCGCCGCTACAAGCGCCGGCTCAAGGATCACTACAAGGACCGGACCCAGCCGGTTGAATTCGAGCAGGCGGGGATGTATGTGCTGGCCGCCGGCGAGGATGATGAATGGGAAACGCAGGATGACGGCCTGCAACCCATGATCATCGCCGAGATGGAGACCCGCGTGCCCACCCTGTCGGTTGGTGAGGCGGTGATGCAGATGGAACTGGCCGGCAGCCCGCTGCTGGTCTTCCGCAACGAGAAACATGGGGGCGTGAACGTGGTTCACCGCCGCGATGACGGCAACGTGGGCTGGATCGACCCCCGCAATCTGGGCTAGACTGACGCAGAAGGGCAGTCTTGTTGAACCAAACGTCCCGGCTGCGCGGCCCGCAGCCGGGACCTGACAATTTTCGGGCGACATGCAGATCAGCGACATTCTCTCCCCCGCCGCCGTGCGGACGATGAGCCAGACCACCAGCAAGAAACGGTTGTTCCAGGAAATCGCCGAACAGGCCCGGGCGGTCTATGGCGTGGACGCGGCCCAGACGCTGGATGCGCTGCAGGAACGCGAAAGCCTGGGCCCCACAGGGGTTGGCCATGGCGTGGCGCTGCCCCACGCCCGGCTGCACGGGCTCGACCATGTGGTCGGCCTGTTCCTGCGGCTGGAGAAGCCGCTGGATTTCGACGCGGTGGATCGCCAGCCGGTGGACCTGATCTTTGCACTGCTGGCGCCCAAGAATTCCGGCGTCGATCACCTCAAGGCGCTGGCGCTGGTGTCGCGCACGCTGCGCGACCAGGACCTGCGCGCCAAGCTGCGCGCCAACGAGGACCCGGTGGCGCTGCATGCCATGCTGGCGGCCGCCCCCGGCATCAAGGCAGCCTGAAGGTCGCAGTCCCGCCGGCAGGGGGTGAAATGCCCCCTTATCCGCGCTATACTCCCGCACGGGAGGAAGACCGAAATGACCAGACATATCGCAGATCGCAGTCACGAAGACAGTTCCGGCCGCACGCAATACTATACGCGGCAGGAACGCGAATCCGGCCTTCATCCGGCCGTCGCCGCCCTGCGCATGCGGCCCCGCGCCCGCAGCGAGGCGGCGAATCGCCGTGCCGCCGAATTCGCCAGGATCGAGCGCGGCCATCGGGTCTGATCCCAGGCCCATCTGATCTCTGGCCCAGAAATGCGAAACCGGCCGGGTGCTGCCGCCCGGCCGGTTTTCATTTCAGCGCCGTGATCAGCTGCGGACCAGCTTTTCGTAATCCCCGGCGATCTTGCGAGTGGTGTCGCCGACCTGGAAATGCCAGTCGCCGATCTGTCCGACCGGGGTCACCTCGGCCGCGGTGCCGGTCAGGAAGCATTCCTGGAAGCTTTCCAGCTCTTCGGGCTTGATGCGGCGCTCATGCACGGCGGTGCCGTTGTCCTTCAGCATCTGGATGACGGTCTGCCGGGTGATGCCGTTCAGGAAGCGGTCTGCCAGGGGCGTATGGACCTCGCCATCCTTGACGAAGAAGATGTTGGCGCCGGTGGCCTCGGCGACATAGCCTTCCCAATCCATGAACAGTGCGTCCGAGCAGCCCTTTTCCTCGGCCGCGTGCTTGGACATGGTGCAGATCATGTAAAGCCCGGCGGCCTTGGCGGCGGTGGGGATGGTCTCGGGGCTGGGCCGCTTCCACTTGGCGATGTCGAGCTTGGCGCCCTGCCACTTCGCCTCGCCGTAATAGCTGCCCCATTCCCAGGCGGCGACGGCCATGCGCACCGGGTTGCGGCGGGCGGAAACCCCCATGTCCTCGCCCGAGCCGCGCCACATCACCGCGCGGACATAGGCGTCCTTGAAGCCGTTGGCCTCCAGCACCTCTTCCTTGGCGCGGTCGATCTCATCGGCGGTATAGGGCGACTGCATGTCCAGGAGCCGGGCCGATTCGATCAGCCGCAGCGAATGCTCGTGTCCCTTGAAGATCTTGCCGCTGTAGCAACGCTCGCCCTCGAATACCGAGCTGGCATAATGCAGCGCATGGGTCAGGATGTGGATATTCGCCTCACGCCACTCCACCAGCTTGCCATCCATCCAGATCTTGCCGTCACGATCGTCATATGCGCCCGCCATTTTTCCCTCCGGCCGGTTCTGTTTGCAGAATGTTGCGCTGTCAGAGCATGCCTGGCAAAGAAAGTTGCGCAACTTGGGGTCTGGGCTATCCATTCATGGTTGGAAAGTCAACAAGTCTGACGTAATAAGGGCCATGCAGTGAAGGGAAGGCCATGCAGAACAAGGTAAGCGTCGCGCCGGCGGGCGGGGAAAGCCTGCTGTTTCTGACGGACGATCAGCTTCGCCGCGGGATCGAGGCGATGTTCTTCGCCTATCGTGCCTTTACCGCCGATCCCGACCTGATTCTGGCCGAACTGGATTACGGCCGCGCCCATCACCGGGCGATTCACTTCATCCATCGCGAGCCGGGCCTGACGGTGACGGCGCTCCTGGACGTGCTGGGCGTGACCAAGCAATCGCTGAACCGGGTGCTGCGCACGCTGATCGAGGACGGGCTGGTCGAAAGCCGCATCGGCCGCCGCGACCGCCGCGAACGGCAGCTTTACCTGACCGACAAGGGCGCGGCGCTGGAACGCCGGCTGTCCGAGGCGCAGCGCGCCCGCATGCGCGCCGCCTATCGCGCCGCCGGACCGCAGGCGGTGGCGGGTTTCCGGCAGGTGCTGGAGGCGATGATGGACCGCGACACGCTGCGCCAGTATCGTGCGCTGAAAGAACTGCCCGACACACCATGAACAGTCCCGATCCGCAGCCCGCTGCCCATATCCTGGTCGTCGATGACGATGAGCGCATCCGCAGCCTGCTGCGCCGCTTCCTGATGCGCAACGATTTCCTGGTGACGACGGCGCGCGACGCCGCCCATGCCCGGCGGCTGCTGGACGGGCTGGATTTCGACCTGATCGTGCTCGACGTGATGATGCCGGGCGAGGACGGCTTTACGCTGACCCGCGATCTGCGCAAGCGCATGACCACGCCGATCCTGCTGCTGACCGCCAAGGGCGAGACGGGCGACCGTATCGAGGGCTTCGAAAGCGGTGCCGACGACTACCTGCCCAAGCCCTTCGAGCCGCGCGAACTGCTGCTGCGCATCGCCGCCATCCTGCGCCGCATGCCCACGGCCGAGGCCAAGGGCCCGAAATTCCTGTCGCTCGGCCCGCTGCGCTACGATGCGGACAAGGGCGAGCTGTGGCAGGGCGATGCGCCGCTGCGCCTGACCGGCACCGAGCAGGCATTGCTCAGGCGCCTGGCCGACACGCCGCGCCAGCCGGTCAGCCGCAGCACACTGATCGAGGACTTGGGCCGCAGTCATTCGGAGGAGGCGGGCGAGAACTCCGAACGCGCCATCGACGTGCAGATCACCCGCCTGCGCCGCAAGATCGAACCCGATCCCAAGGAGCCGCGCTACCTGCAGACCGTGCGCGGCACAGGCTATATGCTGGTGCCCGACTGACAGGCGTCGCGCCGGCAGCACTGCAGGATCCGGGTATTTGAAAAACGGAAAAGGGCACTGCACCCGGTTCTTTCCGTTTCCCAAATACCCATGCCAAGCGTGCAAGAGGCGGGGCGCATGAGAAAGGGGCCCGAAGGCCCCCAATTCACGCCAGCACGCCGTGGCAATGCTTGAACTTCTTGCCCGAGCCGCAGGGGCAGGGGTCGTTGCGCGACGGGTTGCCCCAGGTGGTGGGGTCGGTCTCGTCGAAGCCGGCCACCCGGCCCGAGACCTCGCCGCCTTCGGCCTCTTCGTGCTCGGGGTGCATCTGTGCCTCGGTCTCTGCCTGCTGCTGCTGGTATTCGCGCAGCATCTGCTCGCGTTCGGCGTCGGTCAGCGGGCGGATGCGGGCCAGTTGCTGGGTCACGTCGAAGCGCAGCCCGTCCAGCATGGTTTCGAACAGCTGGAAACCCTCGGTCTTGTATTCCGACAGCGGATCGCGCTGCGCATAGCCGCGGAAGCCCACGACCGAGCGCAGATGTTCCAGCGTCACCAGATGCTCGCGCCATTTGCTGTCGATCTGTTGCAGAAGCACTTGCTTTTCGATCTGGCGCATGTTCTCGGGGCCGAACTGTTCGGCCTTTTGCGCCATATAGGCGTCGGTGGCCTGCTGGATGCGTTCCCGGATCGTGTCCTGGTCCACGCCGTCCTCGCCGGCCCAATCAGTGATCGGCAGGTCCATGTTCAGCCTGTCGATCACCGCGTCGTGCAGCCCCTTGACGTCCCATTGCTCGGCATAGGCGCGGGGGGGCAGGTGCCGGTCGATCAGGTCGTCGATCACCTGCGCGCGCATGTCGGCTGCGATATCCCCGACTTCCTCGGTATGCATGATCTCCAGGCGCTGGCTGAAGATCGCCTTGCGCTGATCGTTCATCACGTCGTCGAATTTCAGCAGTTGCTTGCGGATGTCGAAGTTGCGGCCCTCGACCTTGGCCTGGGCGCGTTCCAGCGACTTGTTGACCCAGGGGTGGACGATGGCCTCGCCCTCTTTCATGCCGAGCGTGGACAGCACCTTGTCCAGCCGCTCGGACCCGAAAATGCGCATCAGGTCGTCTTCCAGCGACAGGAAGAACAGCGAGCGGCCGGGGTCGCCCTGGCGGCCCGAGCGGCCGCGCAGCTGGTTGTCGATGCGGCGGCTTTCGTGGCGCTCGGTCGCCAGCACGAAAAGGCCGCCGGCGTCCAGCACCGCCTGCTTCTCGGCGGCGTGCTCGGCCTCGATCCGGGCGCGCACTTCGTCGGGGTTGGCCTCGGGATCGGCGGCCAGCGCCTCCATCACCTTCATCTCGACATTGCCGCCCAGCTGGATGTCGGTGCCGCGGCCGGCCATGTTGGTGGCGATGGTCACCGCGCCCAGCTTGCCGGCATCGGCGACGATCTTGGCCTCTTGCTCGTGCTGGCGGGCGTTCAGCACGTTGTGCTGGATGCCCTCCTTGGTCAGCATCTGCGACAACATCTCGGATTTCTCGATGCTCGTCGTGCCGACCAAGATCGGCTGGCCCTTGGCATGGGCCTCCTTGATCGCCTCGATCACGGCGGCGTATTTTTCCGTGGCGGTGCGATAGACGCGGTCGTGTTCGTCGATGCGCTGCACCGGGCGGTTCGTCGGCACCTCGACCACGCCGAGCTTGTAGATCTCGGCGAATTCCTCGGCTTCGGTCGCGGCGGTGCCGGTCATGCCCGACAGCTTGTCGTAGAGCCGGAAATAGTTCTGGAAGGTGACCGAGGCCAGCGTCACGTTCTCGGGCTGGATCGAGACGCCTTCCTTGGCCTCGATGGCCTGGTGCAGCCCGTCCGACAGCCGGCGGCCCTTCATCATCCGGCCGGTGAATTCGTCGATCAGCACCACCTCGTCGTCGCGCACGATATAGTGCTGGTCGCGCATGAACAGCTTGTGCGCCCGCATCGCCTGGTTGGCGTGATGGACGATGGTGGTCGATTCCGGGTCGTAGAGCGTCTGCCCCTCGGGCAGGATGCCCGCCGCCTGAAGCCGTTTTTCCAGGAACTCGTTGCCTTCCTCGGTAAAGGTGGCGTTGCGGGCCTTTTCGTCCAGCTTGTAATGCTCGGGCGCCAGTTCCGGCATGAACGCGTCGAGCGTCTTGTAAAGCTCGCTGCGGTCCTGCGAGGGGCCCGAGATGATCAGCGGCGTGCGCGCCTCGTCGATCAGGATCGAGTCGACCTCGTCCACGATGGCGAAGAAATGCCCGCGCTGGGTCATCTGCTCGATCGAGCCCTTCATGTTGTCGCGCAGGTAGTCGAAGCCCAGCTCGTTGTTCGTGGCATAGGTCACGTCGGCCCGGTAGGCTTCGCGCTTTTCGGCATCGTCCTGGAACGGGTAGACCACGCCGGTGGTCATGCCCAGCTGGGCAAAGACCTTGCCCATCCAATGCGCGTCGCGTTTCGCCAGATAGTCGTTCACGGTGACGACATGCACGCCCTTGCCGGCCAGCGCATTCAGATAGGCCGGGAAGGTCGCGACCAGGGTCTTGCCCTCGCCGGTCTTCATCTCGGCGATATTGCCTTGGTGCAGGAAGATGCCGCCCATCAGCTGCGTGTCGAAGGCGCGCAGGCCAAGCGCGCGCCGCGCGGCCTCGCGGCAGTTGGCGAAGGCCTCGGGCAGAAGCTTGTCGAGATCCTCGCCCGATTGCGCGCGGCCCTGCAATTCGCGGGTCTTGCCGATCAGGTCGGCGTCGGACAGGGCGCGGAACTGTTCCTCCAGCGCGTTGACCTGTGCCACCAGCGGACGGGCCGATTTCACCTTGCGGTCGTTGGGCGTGCCAAAGACCAGTTTCGCCAAGTTTCCGATGCCGAGCATATGAACCTTCAAAATCGCGTATCTGGGGGTGCGCGGGACGTTCCGCCCACTTGCCGGCACCATTCGCCTTGCCCTATCACTTGGGCCGGAAAAACGGCGACGGGCGCGCATTTTCGGTTGCGCCGGATGTATGCCCCGGCCGGCCCACTGTCAACGCTTGCGCCCGTTCACCTGTGCGTGGACGCGCCGTCCCATGAAGGGGAAACCTATGCTGAAACCGCTTCTTGCCGTCTCCGTGCTGCTTTCTGCGGCTGTCCCGGCCTTGCCCGTCCTGGCGCAGGATGCCGATACGGTCGTCGCTACCGTCAACGGCGAGGCGATCACGCTGGGCCAGATGGTCGCCATGCGGCAGGGGCTGGACGCGCAGGCGACCCAGGGCCTGCCGGATTCGGCGCTGTGGGACCTGATGCTGGACCAGATGATCCGCCAGACCGCCGTGGCGCAGGCCGCCGAGCCGCTGAGCAAGCGCGACGCCGTGGCGCTGGAGATCGAGAAGCGCGCCTATCTGGCCGGTTCGGTGCTGGAAAAGATCGCCGCCGCCGAGCCGGACGAGGCCGAGCTGAAAGCCGCCTATGACCAGGCGTTCGGCGGCCAGGCCGAGCCTGCAGTGGAATACAATGCCGCCCATATCCTGGTGAAGACCAGGGAAGAGGCCGAGGCCATCGCCAAGCAACTGGCAGAAGGTGCCGATTTCGGTGCGCTGGCCGAGGAGAAGTCGACCGACAATTCCGGCCCGAACAAGGGCGACCTGGGCTGGTTCCAGCCCGAGCAGATGGTCGAGCCCTTTGCCGAAGCCGTGAAGGCGCTGGAAAAGGGCCAGGTTTCGGAACCCGTCGAGACCCAGTTCGGCTGGCATGTCATCAAGCTGAACGACACGCGCGAGGTCACGCCCCCCGCCTTTGAAGAGATCAAGGAGCAACTGGCCGTGCAGGTCCGCCGCGACAAGGTGCAGGCCGAGATCGAGAAGCGCGTGACCGAAGCCAAGGTCGAGAAGACCGAGGGGCTTGCCGTCGACCTGCTGAACAAGACCGACATTCTGGGAGAGTGATCGATGGCCAAGACGGATGACAAGAAATCCCGGCTTTCCGATGCCGAAAAGCTGAAAGTGCTGAAGAAGAAGCTGAAAAAGCTGAAATCCGCGCTCAAGGAGGCCGCGGCGGGCCTTGAGGCCCGGGCCGAGGCCGCGGTGGCGGCTGCGGTGAAGCCCAAGAGCCCGGTTTCACCGCTGGCGCCCGCGCGCTTTCCCGACCTGCCGGTGATCGAGGGGGCCGAGTTCGCCTCGGGCGCGGCTGGGGTGAAATACCGGGGCCGCACCGATGTCATGCTGGTCCGGCTGGCGCCGGGCACCGCCATCGCCGGCGCCTTCACCAAGTCCTCGACCCGCGCGGCCAGCGTTCTGGACTGCCAGGCCAAGCTGGCGCTGAAGCAGGACACGGCCAAGGGTGCGGCGATCCTGGTGAACTCGGGCAACGCCAACGCCTTCACCGGCAAGAACGGGCAAGAGGCGGTGGATGCCGTCACCGGCGGCGTCGCCAAGGCGCTGGGGGTGCCGCGCGAGCGGGTGTTCTCGTCCTCGACCGGGGTGATCGGCGAGCCGCTGCCGGCCGAGCGCATCACCGCCGTGATCGGCGACCTTGCCGCCAATCTGGATGCGGGCGGCGCGGCCGGTGCGGCGCGGGCCATCATGACCACCGACACCTTCCCCAAGGGCGCGGCGGCCAGTTTCGAGGGCGACGGCGGCACCATCAACATCGTCGGCATCGCCAAGGGTTCGGGCATGATCGCGCCCGACATGGCGACCATGCTGGTCTATGTCTTCACCGATGCGCAGATCGCGCCCGCGCTGCTGCAGCGCATGCTGTCGTCGCGCATGGACGAGACCTTCAACGCCATCACCGTGGACAGCGACACCTCGACCTCGGATGCGCTGATCCTGGCGGCGACCGGCAAGTCGAAGGCGGCGCCGATCACCGACCTGCGCTCGGCCCCGGCGCGGGCCTTCGGCAAGGCGCTGTCGCAGGTCATGCTGGACCTGGCGCAGCAGGTTGTGCGGGACGGCGAGGGGGCGACGAAATTCGTCGAGGTGCAGGTGACGGGTGCGGCCAGCGATGCCGATGCGCATCGCGTCGCCATGGCCATCGCCAATTCGCCGCTGGTCAAGACCGCCATCGCCGGCGAGGATGCGAACTGGGGCCGCGTGGTCATGGCTGTGGGCAAGTCCGGCGCCGAGGCCGACCGCGACCGGCTGACCATCCGCTTTGGCGACATGGTGCTGGCCGAGAACGGCTGGCGCGCGCCCGGCTATGACGAGGCCGCCGCCAGCGCCTATATGAAGCGCGACCATCTGGTCGTCGGCGTCGACCTGGGGCTGGGCAAGGGCAGGCGCACGGTCTGGACCTGCGACCTGACGCATGGCTACATCGACATCAACGCCGATTACCGCTCATGAAGATGGTGCTTGTCGCGGCCGTCGCGCTGATCGATGCGGACGGCCGCGTGCTTCTGGCGCAGCGCCCCGAGGGCAAGTCCCTCGCGGGCCTGTGGGAGTTTCCGGGCGGCAAGGTCGAGCCGGGCGAGACCCCCGAGGCCGCGCTGATCCGCGAACTGCACGAGGAGCTGGGTATCGAAACCTGGCACTCGTGCCTTGCGCCGCTGACCTTTGCCAGCCATGCCTATGACGACTTCCACCTGCTGATGCCGCTGTTCGCCTGCCGGCGCTGGCAGGGCGTGCCGATGCCGCAGGAAGGGCAGAACCTGGCCTGGGCGCGATCCCAGGACCTGAACAAATACCCGATGCCGCCTGCGGACTTGCCCCTGCTTCCCATCCTGCGCGACTGGCTGTGAGGCATATTGGTCACGCCAGCCGGGCCTTGTCGCCAATTCGCCCGATCATCGAGCATTGTTAGTTAACTTTCAACGTTTCCGGGACAATTCTGAAATCCTGTAGAGGAGGAGATCGGACATGATTCGCACGATCACGATCGGCAGCTGCATTTCTGTTCAAGGTATCTTCGAACGGCAGCAGGCGAACGGGAATGTCGTTGTCCGCGTAGGCAGCAAAACCTATGAGGGCAAGCCCGTCCTGTCCTGACGCAACAGAAACGTGCCCACATGATAGCGGAACGGGGCCCATGGCGGGCCCCGTTCTTTTTTACGGCTCGGCACAGGGCTTCGACATGAAAAGGGCGGACCCGCAGGCCCGCCCCCAATCCATGCCGTTCGATTGCCGGATCACAGCTGGCGCTGCACTTCCTCGCGCTCGAAGATCTCGATGACATCGCCCTTGCGGATGTCGTCGTAGTTTTCGAAGGCCATGCCGCATTCCTGGCCGGACTGCACTTCCTTGACCTCGTCCTTGAAGCGCTTGAGCGTCTTCAGCGTGCCCTCGTGGATCACCACGTTGTCGCGCAGCAGGCGCACGCCGGCCGAGCGACGCGCCACGCCCTCGGTGACGAGGCAGCCGGCGACATTGCCCACGCCCGAAACGCGGAAGACTTCCTTGATCTCGGCATAGCCGATGAAGTTCTCGCGCACTTCGGCGGAAAGCAGGCCCGAGGCCGCCGCCTTGATGTCGTCAACCAGGTCGTAGATGATCGAGTAATAGCGGATCTCGACCCCTTTCTGGTTGGCGGCGTTCCGCGCCGGGGCATTTGCCCGGACGTTGAAGCCGATCACCGGCGCCTGGCTGGCCTCGGCCAGGCCGATATCCGATTCGGTGATCGCGCCGACGCCGTAATGCAGCACGCGGACGCGCACCTCGTCGTTGCCGATCTTTTCCAGCGCCTGGACGATGGCCTCGGCCGAGCCCTGCACGTCGGCCTTGATGACCACCGGCAGTTCGGCGACGTTCTCGTCGGCCTTGGCCTTGGCCAGCATCTGGTCCAGCGTGATCGCGGCACCGGCGGCGGCGCGTTTGTCCTTGGCGGCCTGGATGCGGTAATCCGCGATCTCGCGGGCCTGCGCCTCGGTCGAGACGACGTTCAGCACGTCGCCCGCCTCGGGCGTGCCGTTCAGGCCCAGCACCTCGACCGGGACCGAGGGGCCGGCCTCGTCCACGCGCTCGCCCTTGTCGTTGATCAGCGCGCGAACCTTGCCCCACTGTTCGCCGACGACGAAGATGTCGCCGCGCTTCAGCGTGCCGTTCTGGACCAGGACCGTGGCGACCGGACCCCGGCCGACGTCCAGCTGCGCCTCGATCACCGCGCCCTGGGCCGGGCGGTCGGGATTGGCCTTCAGTTCGAGGATCTCGGCCTGCAGCGCAATGGCTTCCAGGAGTGTGTCCAGGCCCTGGCCGGTCTTGGCCGAGACCTCGACATCCTGCACCTCGCCCGACATCGCCTCGACGACGACCTCGTGCAGCAGCAGATCGGTGCGGACCTTCTGCGGGTTGGCGGCGGGCTTGTCGATCTTGTTGATCGCCACGATCATCGGCACCTTGGCGGCCTTGGCGTGGTTGATCGCCTCGACCGTCTGCGGCATCACGGCGTCATCGGCGGCGACCACCAGCACGACGATATCCGTCACCTGCGCGCCACGGGCCCGCATCGAGGTGAAGGCCGCGTGGCCGGGCGTGTCGAGGAAGGTCAGCACCGCCCCGTTCGAGGCTTTCACCTGATAGGCGCCGATATGCTGGGTGATGCCGCCGGCTTCGCCCGCCACGACATTGGCGTGACGGATCGCGTCCAGCAGCGAGGTCTTGCCGTGGTCGACATGGCCCATGATGGTGATGATCGGCGCGCGCGGCTGCAGATCCTCGGGCTTGTCCTCGACCTGGTCGATGACCTGCTCGACATCGGCATCCGAGACGCGGACGGCGTGATGGCCGAACTCGTCGATCACCAGTTCGGCGGTGTCGGCGTCGATCGACTGGTTCGCGGTGACCATCATGCCCATGCGCATCAGCGACTTGATGACATCCGGCGTGCGCTCGGCCATGCGGTTGGCCAGCTCCGAAACCACGATGGTTTCGGGCAGCTGCACGTCGCGCACCTGCTTTTCGGCGCGCTGGTTGCCGCCCATGGCCTTTTGCCGGGCCTTTTCCTGCTTGCGCTTCATCGCGGCCAGGCTGCGCTGGCGCCCGCCTTCGCCGTCCAGCGCCTGCGAAAGCGACAGCTTGCCGGTGCGGCGACTGTCGTCGCGGCCCTTGTTGCGGCTGTCGCGGTCGTCGCCGCCGCCGCCGCGGGTGTCGCGGTCGCGGTCGGTCTTGCGCGGGCCGGCGGCGCTGACGCCCTTGGTCTCGGCGCGCACGGCGGCGGCCTCGGCGGCGGCACGGTCGGCGGGTGTCGCCGGGCGGGCTTCCGTCTTGGGCTTGGCGATCTCGGCCTTCTTCTTTTCGCGCAACTCGGCCTCGCGGGCGCGGCGCTCGTCTTCCTCGGCCTTCAGCCGCAGGGCTTCCTCGCGCTCGCGCTCCTCGCGCTCCTTGGCCTCCAGCTCGAGCCGGCGGCGTTCGCGTTCTTCCTCGCGGGCCTTTTCGTCGGCAATGCGCTGCGCGGCCTCCTCGACCTCGCGGGCCTTGGCGGCGCGCAAGGCGGCCATGCGCCGCTCCATCTCGGCATCCGAGATACCGGCGGGTCGCTTAGACGGGTCGCCCGACACGGCCGAGGGCGAGCCCGAGCGCCCGCCGCCAGCCGCCGCGCCCGTCTTGCCGGGCACGACCACGCGCTTGCGCTTGGTCTCTACGACCACGTTATGGGTCCGTCCGTGGCTGAAGCTTTGCTTCACATGGCCCGAACGGCCGCCACCAAGACCCAGGGGTTTCTTTCCGTCAGTATCGCTCATCCGATCTTCATTCCTTCCCGGCAGCCGCATTGCCACCGTCATGCTCGCGCAGACCTGTCAGTCTGCTCGCGTCCCTGATCAATTTTTCGGTCAGGCCCCCAGGCGCAAGCGCGCTGTGTATGACATGATCGCGCCCAAAGGACAAACCCAATTCTGAGGCGGTCATGCAGCCGAACCACCGGCCCCCGGGTGGGGTCCAGAGCTTGCCCTTGCCGCGTTCCGATCCGTCGCTGGCCTGCAAGAGCACCTTGGCCTTGCCGGCGGCCAGCCAGTCCTTGACCTTTTCGAAGCCGGCGACCGCCAGCCCAGCCTTGCGCGCAAGCGACAGCGTGTCCGTCACCCGCCGCGCCAGCCCGGTTTCGATTATCGCCAGCAGCTCGGGCGGGGCGGTCACCCGCGCCTTGGCGCCCCGTGAAAACAAGCCCTTGGCGGCAGCCTTGTCCAGCGCCTGCCGGTCGGCCACCACCCAGAAGCCGCGTCCGGGCAGCTTCTCGGCCAGATCCGGCACCACCTCGCCATCGGGGTCCGCGACAAAGCGGATCAGCCCAGCCTTGGGCTGGACCTCGCCCGTGACGATGCAGCGCCGTTCCGGCGTGTCGCGGTCCTTGATACGGCCCCCGCGCGTCATCCGGCTCCCGGGGCGTTACACCCCGGCCTCCTGTTCGTCGCCCTCGGCCTCGGCTTCGTCGGCCGATTCGAGTTCGGTCGGGTCGACCCAGCCCAGCATCACGCGGGCGGTCATCACCATGGTCTGCGCCTCTTCCAGAGAGACGTCGAAGGGCTCCAGGATGCCGTCGTCCTTGACGCGCTGGCCGTTCTGCGTGGTCCAGCCGCCGGCCAGTTCCCAATCGGCGCAGGTGGCGAAGTCCTCCAGCGTCTTGACGCCGTCCTTGGCCAGCGCCTCGACCATCTGCGGGGTCAGCCCCTCGAACTCGATCAGGCTGTCCTCGACGCCAAGGGCGCGGGCGTTTTCCAGCGCGGCCTTGTTCGCGGCCTCCAGGTGCTCGCGGGCGCGGGTCTGCAGTTCCTCGGCGGTGCCTTCGTCCACGCCCTCGATCGAGAGCAGCTCGTCCAGGTCGACATAGGCCACCTCTTCGAGGTTGGTGAAGCCCTCGGCGACCAGAAGCTGGGCAAAGAACTCGTCCAGGTCCAGCGCGTCCATGAACAGCTTGGTGCGGGCGTTGAACTCGGCCTGCCGGCGCTTCGATTCCTCTTCTTCGGTGAGGATATCGATGTCGAGGCCCGTCAGCTGGCTTGCCAGCCGCACGTTCTGGCCGCGACGGCCGATGGCCAGCGACAGTTGCTCGTCCGGCACCACCACCTCGATGCGGGTCGCGTCCTCGTCGAAGACGACCTTCGCCACCTCGGCCGGTTGCAGCGCATTCACCAGGAAGGTCGCCTGATCGTCGGACCACGGGATGATGTCGATCTTTTCGCCCTGCAGCTCGCCGACCACGGCCTGCACGCGCGAGCCGCGCATGCCGACGCAGGCGCCGACCGGGTCGATCGAGTTGTCGTAGGAGATCACGGCGATCTTGGCGCGCGAGCCGGGATCGCGGGCCACGGCCTTGATCTCGATCACGCCGTCATAGATTTCCGGCACTTCCATCTTGAACAGCTCGGCCATGAACTGCGGATCGGTGCGCGACAGGAAGATCTGCGGGCCGCGCGCCTCGCGGCGCACGTCCTTGACATAGGCGCGGATGCGGTCGTTCGGGCGATAGCTTTCGCGGCCGATCTTTTCGTTGCGGCGCAGGATCGCCTCGCCGCGGCCCACGTCAACGATGATGTTGCCGTATTCCTCGCGCTTGACGACGCCGTTGATGATGCTGCCGACGCGGTCCTTGAATTCCTCGTATTGGCGGTCGCGCTCGGCCTCGCGGACCCTTTGCAGGATCACCTGCTTGGCCGATTGCGCGGCGATGCGGCCCAGATCGACCGGGGGCACCTGCTCCTCGAACACGTCGCCGGGCTGCGGCCTGCCCGAGAAATCGGCCAGCTGCGCGCCGTCGCGCAGCCAATGGGCGCGGCCGTCCTTCGAGGGCTCGAAATAGGGCGCAGCCTGGTCGGCGGTGAATTGCGCCTGATAGTTCTCGACCGCTTCGTCCTCGACCACGGTGCGGGCGCGGGTGAAGGTGGCGTTGCCGGTCTTGCGGTCGATATGGACGCGGATGTCCATCTCGCTGCCATAGCGCGACTTCGCCGCGCGGGCCAGGCTGTCCTCCATCGCCTCGATCACCAGATCGGGGTCGATCATCTTTTCCCGTGCAACGGCCTCGGCGGTTTGCAGCAGTTCAAGCTGGTTGGCAGAGGTGATGGCCATTCCTCACTCCTTCGCGGCGGCGTTGTCTTCGCCGGCTTCCGTTTCGATCTCGTCAAAGGCGGCTTCGTCCAGATTCTCGATCTGCACGCCCGCGTCCTTTTTCTGTCGCAGCATCTCGGCGATCAGTTCGTCGGTCAGGACCAGTTTCGCATCGGAAAGCCAGTCGAAGTTCAGCCCGATGGTCTGGGTCTCGCCGCCTTCCTCGATGTTCAGCAGAACCTCGTCGCCGCCCTCACCCTTCTCGACGCCCGCCAGCACGCCCTTGAAGCGCTTGCGGCCGTCGATGGGCTGGTTCGTTTCCAGCCGCGCCTCGTAGCCCTCGAAGGTTTCGAAATCCTTCAGCCGGGTCAGCGGCCGGTCGATGCCGGGGCTCGAGACCTCAAGGTGATAGGCATCCTCCAGCGGGTCCTCGACATCCAGGATCGCGCTGACGGCGGTCGAGATGTCGGCGCAGTCATCGACGTTGATGCCGCCTTCGGGCCGGTCGGCCATGATCTGCAAGGTTGCGGTCTTGCCGCCTTGCAGGCGGATGCGCACCAGTTCGAAACCCAGATCCTCGATGACCGGGGAAATGATCTCGGCCAGACGCCGGTCGATGGCGGTCTTGGCGATGAGGTCGGTCATGCTGATACCCCAAATACGAAAAACGGGCCTAGGCGGCCCGTGCGTCTTACCGGTGGGCAGGTTGTGGACGCCTGCGCCGCTGTTGAGCCGCATATAGGGCCCCGTGCGAGGGATTGCAAGGAAAACCGCCGCACCGCCCGCAAACGGCCGTGCCGGGGCCGCAAACCGGCCGCTGCGCGCCCGGGCGCGGATGGATCAGCCCCGCCCCGCCGCATCCCGAAAGCCGTCCATGACGCGCACCAGCTCAGCGGCGATTCGCGGCTCGCTCAGGGCATGGCCCGAGGCTGGGACCAGCCGCAATTCGGCCCGGTCCCAGCCCTCGGCCAGCTCCCAGGCGGTGGCGGGCGGGCAGACCATGTCATAGCGGCCCTGCACGATCACGGCCGGGATATGCTGGATGCGGTGGCGGTCGCGCAAAAGCTGGCCCTCGGCCAGGAAGCAGCCATGGGCGAAATAGTGATTCTCCAGCCGGGCGAAGGTGCGGGCATAGTCGGGGGGTGCATGGCCCGGCCCGTTGATCTCCAGCCCCGCCAGCGCGTTTTCCCAGACCAGCCAGGGCAGGGCGAAGCGCGTCTCCTGCCCGCGGTCGCCGCTGAACAGCCGCCGGTGATAGGCGGCGATCATGTCGCCGCGCTCGGCCTCGGGAATCGGGGCCTGGAACTCGGCCCAGCGATCAGGAAAGAAGCGCGCGACGCCCCCGCCATAGAACCAGTCCAGCTCGGCCCGCCGGCCCAGAAAGACCCCGCGCAGCACCAGCGCTTCGACCGGCTCGGGATGGGCCTGGGCATAGGCCAGGGCCAGGGTCGCGCCCCAGCTGCCGCCGAACAGGATCGCCCGCTCGATGCCCAAGGTGCGGCGGATCACCTCGATATCGGCGATCAGGTGCTGGGTGGTGTTGGCGATGACGGCGGCATGGGGCTGCGAGCGGCCGCAGCCGCGCTGGTCGAACAGCACCGCCCGGTAATGCGCCGGATCGAAGAATCGCCGCATATAGGGGCTGCATCCGCCGCCCGGTCCGCCATGCAGCACGATCACCGGCACGCCGTCGGGATTGCCGCTTTGCTCGACATGCAACTGGTGGCCGTCGCCGACATCGATCACCCGGCGGTCGAAGGGCTCGACCATCGGGTGCAGCCTGCCATGCGACGGCGTGCCGCCGATTTGCCCTGCCAATCTGTCCATGGCACCACTATATAGCGCCTCGCGCGCGCCCGCCACATGAAGGACGGCCAGATGACCGAAAGACCAGCCCCCAGCAACCCGGCCCCCAGCAGCATCGACCCGGCCGAGGTCGCCAAGTTCCAGGCCATGGCCCGCGAGTGGTGGGACCCGCAAGGCAAGTTCAAGCCGCTGCACATGCTGAACCCGACGCGGCTGGACTATGTCACCACGCAGATCGCGGCGCAGTTCGGCCGCGACCTTGCGGCCGCCGGACCTTTCCAGGGGCTGACGTTGCTCGACATCGGCTGCGGCGGCGGGCTGATGGCCGAGCCGATGGCCCGGCTGGGCGCAACCGTCACCGGCGCCGACGCGGCCGAGGGCAATATCGCCATCGCCCGCCTGCATGCCGAAGAGCAGGGCCTCGCCATCGACTACCGCGCCACCACGGCCGAGGCGCTGGCGGCCGACGGACACCGCTTCGACGTGGTGATGGCGCTGGAGATCGTCGAGCATGTCGCCGACCCCGCGCAGTTCATCGCCACCTGCCGCGAGCTGGTGGCACCGGGCGGCATGCTGATCGTCTCGACGCTGAACCGCACCGCGCGCAGCTTCGCCGCCGCCATCGTCGGTGCGGAATGGATCATGCGCTGGCTGCCCAAGGGCACGCATGACTGGCGCCGCTTCATCACCCCCGACGAACTGGCGCAGATGACCGAGGCCGCGGGGCTGCGGGTCGTGGACCGCTGCGGCATGGTCTTCAACCCGCTGGGCTGGAACTGGTCGCTGTCGCATCGCGACCTGTCGGTGAACTATGTCCTGACCGCACTGCACGACGCCGACGCTTGAGCCGGCTTCGGCAGCCCGCTCCCCGGGCTTCTTCGTTCTTCAAATACTCATGCAGGCGTTGCTGCCGGGCGGGGCGGCGCCGGTTCAGCGCCCGCCCGAGCCGCGGTTTTCGTGACGCAACGTCTCTTCCAGTTGCTTGCGCAGCATGCGCAAAACCGGCAGCGCCGCGCGCACCCGGTCGGCGCCGACATCCCGCACCACGTCGGCGATTCGCGGCATGAAGGCGGCCAGCGCCGCGTCGCGCGCCGCCCGCCCGGCCGGGCTGATGGCGATGAACTTGCGCCGCGCGTCGTCCCAATCCGGGCGGATATGGATATGCCCGGCCCATTCCAGCCGCGACAGCGTGTTGGTCATGGCGCCGCGTGTGACGTGAAACGCCTCGGCCAGCTCGGCCGGCGTGCGCTCGACATTCAGGTGCGCCAGCAGGTTCAGGACCGAGAAATGCGAGATCTGCATGCCCTTGGGCAGTGCCTTGCCGATCAGGTCGCGCGCCAGCTGGTCGGCGATGAACACCTCGGAAAACAGGCTTGCGGCCAAGGCATCGGCCGAGGCTTCGGCATGCCCTTGCGGGTTGTCGTGCGTCTTGTGGATCATGGGCCCGCGAAGTTCCGGTCATGCGTCAGGGATGGGATGCGGGACCGTGCCCCGAGAACCGCCGCCGGGTCAAGCGTCACGAGGCTGACCCCCGGCTCGGTGCCGCCATCGGCCAGCACCTCTCCCCATGGACCCACGGCCAGCGAATGGCCATGGCTGCGGCGCGGCCGGCGGTCCGGCTCGGCGTGGTTCGCATGCGTGCCGCATTGCGCCGGGGCCAGCACGAAGCAGCCGGTCTCGATGGCGCGGGCGCGCAACAGCACCTCCCAATGCGCGGCGCCGGTGGTGTCGTTGAAGGCGGCGGGCACCGTCAACACCTCGGCCCCGGCCTTGGCCAGAGCGCGATAAAGCTGGGGAAAGCGCAGATCATAGCAGACGGTCATGCCGATGGGCAGCGGCTCCTTGGCCAGTACCGCGCGTTCGCCGGGCCGGAAGGCCGCCGATTCGCGATAGGATTCGCTCTCGGATACCGTCACGTCGAACATGTGCAGCTTGTCGTATCGCGCCCGGATGTCGCCGTCCGGCGCGATCAGGAAACTGCGATTGGCAAAGCGCACCTCGGCCGGATCGCCGGTTTTCAGCGACAGCGAGCCGATCAGCAGCCAGATGCCAAGATCGCGCGCATCCTCGCGCAGCGCGGCCAGGGTGGGGTCCTCGGCCTCGGTGTGCAGGACGTGCTCCTGCCGCTCGCGGCTGGCGCCCAGCAGGTTGGTGGCCTCGGGCGTCAGCACCCAGCTTGCCCCGCCCTGCGCCGCTTCGCGGATCAGCGCCCGCGTGACCGGCAGGTTGCGCTCGGGGTCGTCCGAAACGCTCAGTTGCACCAGTCCCGCCGTCAGCGCCTTGCTCATGCCGTCAGGCCCAGCAATCCGTCCAGCTTGCCCCGATGCTCCAGTGCGTGCAGGTCGTCGCTGCCGCCGACATGCTGGCCGTCGATGAAGATCTGCGGCACGGTGCGGCGCCCGCCGGCGCGCTGGGTCATCGCGATGCGCAGTTGCGGATCGCAGCTGACATCGGTTTCCTCATAGGTAATGCCCTTCTTTTGCAGCAGCGATTTCGCGGCGATGCAATAGGGACAGGTGGGGGTGGTGTAGATCTCGATCTTGGCCATCATGCGCGTTCCGATATTCGTGGTTCGGTCCCTATCTATGCATCCTTGACCGCCCGCGCCAGAACCACGACCGAGATCGGCCCTGCCCCCGCTGCCGCCAATGCCTGGGCCGAGGCGGCCAGCGTCGCCCCCGACGCCATCACGTCATCGACCAGCAGCACCGGGCGCCCTTGCAGGCGCGGGGCCATGCGTGCAGGAACGGCGATGGCGCCCTCGACATTCGCGAAACGGTCGCGGACGCTGCCGTGATCCTGCATCGGCGTATGCCGCAGCCGCCGCAGGGCGCCCGGCAGATGCGCCAGCCCATGCGTGCGGGCGACACGCCGCGACAGCATCTCGGCCTGGTTGTATTTGCGTCTCAGCAGCCGGCGCAGATGCACGGGCACCGGCACCACCACCGCATCCGGCCGCAGCAGCGGCAGCGCCGCCCGTGCCACCCAGCCACCCAGAGCGGGGGCGAGGTCCAGCCGGTCGCCGTGTTTCAGCATCAGGGCCAGCCTGCGGCCGGCGCCGCGATAGACCAGCGCCGCGCGCGCCTGCTGCCAGGGCCGCGGCATCGCGATGCAATCGTCGCAGACCAGCAGCCCTGCCGCCTCGTCCCCGCCATCGCCGTATCCGTCGTCCGGCAAGGGCGCACCGCAGCGCGCGCAGCAGGTGCCGGTGATGAACTCGGCCTCGCGCCAGCAGGCCGGGCACAGCCCGCTTTCCTCGACGACCGGCGCGCCGCAGCACAGGCATTGCGGCGGATAGACCAGCCGCAATGCGCCTTTCATCAGGCTGCGAAGCCCCCTATGTTCAGCCCCCATGATGCCCGATCTTCCCTCCTCCGTTCCCGGCCTGACCGACCGCCATGCGCTCGACCGTAACCGCGCCCGGTCTCTGCGCCTTGGGCCGGTCGATTTCCTGCACCGAATCGTCGCCGACGAGGTCGAGGATAGGCTGGCAGAGGTTAACAGACGGTTTAGCGACATCGCCGTCGTGACCGGCTGGCCGGATTTCTGGCGCGAGGCGATGCCCGGCGCCAAGATCGTCGCCGATGCACCCGTGCTGGAGCTTGAACCCGGCGCGCATGACCTGGTGATCCACGCCATGGCGCTGCATTGGGCCGAGGACCCGGTCGGCCAGATCGCGCAGGCGGCGCGCGCACTGCGTCCCGACGGGCTGTTCATCGCCGCCTGTCCGGGCGGCGGCACGCTGCACGAATTGCGCGATTCGCTGACCCGTGCCGAGGCCGAGGTGACCGGCGGCCTGTCGCCGCGCGTCCTGCCCATGGGCGAGATCCGCGACCTCGGCGGACTGCTGCCGCGCGCCGGGCTGGCGCTGCCGGTCGCCGACCAGATCACCCAGACCGTCAGCTATCGCAGCCTGTTCCACCTGGCACGCGACCTGCGCGCCATGGGCGAGGGTAATGCGCTGGCCCAGCGGCTGCGGCACCCGACGCGACGAGATGTCCTGTTGCGCGCCGCTGCGCTTTATGCCGAAAACCATGCCGACCCACAGGACGGAACGCGCATCCGGGCGACCTTCGATCTGGTTTTCCTGACCGGATGGGCGCCCGATGCCAGTCAGCAGAAACCACTTCGCCCAGGCTCGGCCCGGATGCCGCTTGCCGAAGCACTTGCCAGCACGAGAAAGCCCGAATGACCCTTCCCGAGCACGCCCCCGCAAGCCAACCGCAGAGCCCGGCCCGCAAGATCGGCGTGCTGATCGCCAACCTGGGCACTCCCGATTCGCCCGATTACTGGCCGATGCGGCGCTATCTGAGCGAGTTCCTGTCCGACAAGCGGGTGATCGACTATCCCGCCTGGAAATGGCAGCCGCTGCTGCAGACCGTCATCCTGACCAAGCGGCCCTTCACCTCGGGGGCGAACTATCGGCTGATCTGGAACAACGAGGCGAATGAAAGCCCGCTGATGACCATCACCAAGCAGCAGGTGGCGGCGCTGCGCGAGCGGACGGCGGCACTGTGGGGCGACCGGGTCATGGTCGATTTCTGCATGCGCTACGGCAACCCCTCGACGCCGGACGTGGTCGAGCGCATGGTCAAGGCGGGCTGCGACCGCATCCTGTTCTTCCCGCTTTATCCGCAATATGCCGGTGCCACCACGGCGACCGCGAACGACCAGTTCTTCCGCGCGCTGATGGGGCAGAAGGCGCAGCCCGCCGCGCGCACCGTGCCGCCCTATTTCGACCGGCCCGACTATATCGCGGCGCTCGCGGCTTCGGTCGAGCGCGCGCTGGGCGGCCGCCAGCCCAGGAAGCTGGTCGCCAGCTATCACGGCATGCCCCGGCGCTATTTCGAGGAGGGCGACCCCTATTTCCTGCAATGCACCGAGACCTCGCGCCTGCTGCGGGAACGGCTGGGCTGGGACGAGGACGTGATCGACACCACCTTCCAGTCGGTCTTCGGGACCGAGGAATGGCTGCGCCCCTATACGGTCGAGCATGTGGCCGAACTGGCGCAGCGGGGCATCACCGAGATTGCGGTGATCTCGCCCGCCTTCTCGGCCGATTGCATCGAGACGCTGGAGGAGATCCAGGGCGAGATCCGCGAGGCCTTCATCCATGCCGGCGGCAAGGAATTCACCTATATCCCCTGCCTGAACGCCGAGCCCGACCATATCGACGTGCTGACGGCGGTGATCGGCGAGAATCTGGGGGGGTGGGTGTAACAGGGTTGTTGGCTTGAACGAACTGATTCACGCCAGCGCAGCGGTGGCAGCGCTAACAGTTTCATTCATGATTTTTTCAGATTCAAAATGCCACTTCTGATATGCTGGTGGAGCAAGTGACGGCATTCTGATGATGATTGCTTTGCCCGTTGCGACTTTCGAAAGTGCCCGCGCGGCGCCTTCGCCATGCACAATGATAACCTTTGGTTGAAGGCGGGCTAGTAGCCACTCGAATATGGCAGAGCCTTTCTGCTTCTGGATGCGAGTCAAGTCGCTGCTCATGGGTGACGAAAAGCAGATGACATTCGTTTCGAGTACACGTGCACCGGCAGCTTTCAGTTTACCAGATAGTCTGTCGGTGTTCTTACGAGTCGGTGAAGGTTCGCAGAGTTCTTCATATAGCGCCCGACACGATTCGCCATTGCGGTTGAAGAGCGCGTTGACGTGTCTCACGTGATCTACCGCGCCGACTGGATACCTGTTGCGTTGGTTCTTTCCTACAATGAAACAGTTTGCATCTAGCGGATCTGTTAGATCCGTCATCCAGGGGCGCGGATACTGGCCATCAAACGGCTGTGTCTGGGCAAGGGTCTCAGCGTAGAAGTCGAATAATGTAGCCGGATTGTTGGCAGGTGTCATTATGCAAATTCCTTTTCAGACAGCCTATTAGCCGTGCGACAAACAAGAAAGGGGCCTCGTGGCCCCTTGCTGTCGCTCCTGTCCCGACCGGGTCAGATCAGCAGCACCTGGGTGCCGATCTTGGTCAGCTCGTAAAGCTGCTGGATGTGCTCGTTGTAAAGGCCGATGCAGCCGTTCGAGGACTTGCGGCCGATCTTGCGCGTGTCATGCGTGCCGTGGATGCGGTAATACTGCCAGCTCAGCCACAGCGCATGGGTGCCCAGCGGGTTGTCCGGCCCCGGCGGCACGAAATCCGGCCATTCGGGGTTGCGCTTCTTCATCTCGGGGGTGGGCGCCCAGCTGGGGCCGACGACCTTCTTGATGATCTCGGTGCGGCCGGTGCGGGTCAGGTCGGCGCTGACCGGGACCGAGGTCGGGAACAGCCGATAGACCGACTGGTCCTCGGACCAGAAATGCAGTGCGCGCGAGGTCAGGTCGACCAGGATGGCGCCATTGGCCAGCGTGCCGAAATAGGGCTGCCAGTCCTGCATGCGGAAGCTGGAGATGTTGCGCCGCGAATCCTGCCCGGAATCGTATTGCACCATGCCCGCGTCCGGGGTGGCGCCGCCCGCCGTGCCTTGCAGCGGCTGGCCGGTATAGGGGTCGAAGGATTGTGCGATGGCCGGGGCCGCCAGGCCCGCCGCGCCCATCGCCACCGAGGCGGTCAGAAATTTCCGGCGCGAAACCGGATTTTTCGGCGTGATCATGTGTCGCTCCTGATATGTAACGGACCGCTTCCTGCGGCCTTCTCTGCCCGATTCCGCGAAATGAGGTCTTGCTGAAACGGGGATTTACGCCCGGTCCATGCGCCTTGCAATTCAAACAAGCGTCATTGTCGCAACAGAGTCGCAGCCTGTGGCCCTCACGCAATCTTGCGTTTGAAGCGACTGGTGCGCTTTTGTATGGCTGGGGCAAAATCTCCTCTGGGACAGGATATCATGCTGAGACTTTCTACCCTGGCGCTCGTGTCGGTGCTGGCCCTTGCGGCCTGCCAGCAGCCACAGCCGCAACTCGGCCCCGACGGCCAACCGCTGCCGGTCGCCTACAAGATCACCCCGCGCGAAGAGGCGGAGATTCCCGGCCGCGTTCTGGGCCAGATCAACGCCCTGCGCGCCAACGTCGCGGCGCCTGCCATGATGCAGAGCCCGATGCTGGATGCGGCCGCCAAGGTCCATGCCCGCGACATGGCGGCGCAGAACCGGGCATGGCATTTCGGCTCGGACGGTTCCTCGCCGCTGGACCGGGTGCGGCGCCAGGGCTATTCGGGCCATCTGGTGGGCGAGAACATCTCGGAGACCTATGAGAACGAGATCACCACGCTGAACGCCTGGATGCAGACCCGCGACACGCGCGACGTGATCATGGACCCGCGCGCCACGGAGTTCGGCATCGGCTGGTATCAGGAGCCCTCGGGCAAGATCTGGTGGGTGCTGATCACCGGCGGCGCGGGCGGCGCGCCGACGGCCATGGCGGGCGGCTTCGCCCCGGGTGCCGGCATCTGATCCGGCGGCGCGGTCCGTCCGGGCCGCGCCTTTCGCCCGAGTTGCGCGCCGGTCCGCCGGGCGGCCCGGCTCCATTCCTCGCGGTGTCGATCCCGGGGCTGCGGCGTGTTATTCTCGCGTCGCACTGCCGAGGAGATATCGCGATGCCCGGGCAAGTGACGATCTGGACCTACGATTGGGTGCCCAAGGCGCCACGCGGCTATGTGCGCGATCTGAGGCTTCGCTGGGCCTTGGAGGAGGCGGGCATCGGCTATGCTGTTGCGACCGTCCCGTTCGATGACCGGGGGCCGGATCACCTTGCCCGGCAGCCTTTCGCGCAGGTGCCCTTTCTCGACGACGGCGATATCCGCATTTTCGAAAGCGGCGCCTGTCTCCTGCATCTGGCGGAAAAGAGCGAGGCGCTGATGCCTCGCGAACCCCAGGAAAAAGCCGATACGCTGCAATGGTTCGTCGCTGCGCTGAATTCGGTCGAGATGGTCACCGTGCCCTGGTGGTTCATCGACATGTCCGGGCAAGCGGAAAACCTCCTTGCCGGCTGGATGCAGCAGCGTTTCGAGCGGCTGGAGGCGGTTCTGGAGACGCGGGAATGGTTGGCGGCCACGTGCTTCACGGTCGCCGACATCATGATGTCCGACGTGCTTCGCATTCCGAACGATCTGGGAAAGCTGGAGAATTACCCCGCTCTCGGGGCCTATGTGGCGCGTTCTTGCAGTCGCCCGGCCTTCCGGAAGGCCCGCCGGGATCAACTGGCGCATTTCGAAGCGGCCGATGCGGCAAAGGCCCAGGCCCGGAACTGAACGGCGGGGCCGTCCTGCCTGACGATCCCCGGCAATTCGCCGACTGGGCCCCATCCGGCGCGAGGCCCCGCGAGCACAGGCGCGGGGCCTTCGTCGCTTTTTAGGGGTAGATGAAGATCGGCACGCCCGGCCGTAGCATGGTGAAAATCTCTTCGATCTCCTCATCGGTCACGGCGATGCAGCCGGCGGTCCAGTCCGCGCGGTTCAGTGCCCGCCCCTCGGGACCGAGGCCGTGGATGAAGATATCGCCGCCCGGCCGCAGTCCCATGGCTGCCGCCTTGGCCACGTCCTGCGCCGAGGGGTAGGAGATGCCGACCGACAGGTGATAGCGGCTGCGCGGGTTGAAGCGGTCGATGAAATACATGCCCTCGGGCGTGCGGCCGTCGCCTTCGAACTGCTTTGGCCCGAACGGCTGGTTGCCGAGGTTGACCTTGTAGCTTTTGACGACTTCCTTGCCGCTGACCAGATACATCTTGCGGTCGGCCTTCTTCACCACGATCTGCGTGATGGGCGGCCCCTGATAGGTCTTGCTAGGTTGGAGGCTGTCGCCACCGCCGCAGCTTGCCACGACGGCAACTGCGACAACCGCGAGAAATGCGCGAATTGCCCGAATCATCACTGCCCTCTGTATGCGCTATGCGCTTCGTTTTGTTATGAAATACCACAGAGGTTAAGATTCGGCTAGCGTCGGCGAAACTCTGCTACGGTCTCGACATGCGGCGACCAGCGGAACTGATCGACCACGAACAGCTGGCACAACCTGTAGCCGTTCTCGGCAAGAATCCGCGCATCCCTTGCGAAAGTGACCGGGTCACAGCTGACCCAGGCCAGCGTCGGAACCTGCGCCTGGGCGATCTCGCGCGCCTGCGCTTCGGCCCCGGCGCGCGGCGGATCGATCACGATTGCGTCATAAGCCAGCTCGTCGGGCATGAGCGGGCGGCGGGCCAGGTCGCGGATCTCGGTCGTGATTCGGCGCAGGCCCTGCGCCTGCCGGGCGGCGGCATCCAGCGCCTGCAGCGGCGCGGCCAGCCCTTCGACCGCATGGACCTCGGCCGTCTCGGCCAGCGGCAGCGAAAAGGTGCCGCAGCCCGCGAACAGGTCCAGCATCCGCCCGGCGCCCCGCACCATGCCGCGCACGGCGGCAAGCAGTGCGGCCTCGCCCTCGGCTGTCGCTTGCAGAAAGCTGCCCGGCGGCGGCACCACCCGCGCGCGGCCCATGGCAAGGGCTGGCGGTCGGCGGGTGATGGCCTGCCCGTCCCAACTGAGCCGTGCCAGATCGCCCTGATCGGCCAGTGCCGCGAGGGTCTGGAACAGCGCCGGCTCCATCGGCTTGCCGCCGGTGACGGCCACGTCCAGCCCCGCCGGCGTTTCGGTCACGGTCAGCGACAGCTCGCCCGCACGCGAGGCGCCGGCGACGACCAGCCGCCGCAACAGTGGCAGCGCGGACTGGATATCGGGCCGCAGCACATGGCAATCGGCGATGTCGACGATCACCTCGGAGGCGCGGGCGTGAAAGCCCAGCAGCGCGCCTTTCTTCGTCCGCCGCCCGGACAGCACCGCCCGCCGGCGCGAGCGCGGCGGCGAGACATGCACCCCGGCGACCGGCACCGATAGCCCCTGCGCGCGCAGCGCCTCGGTCACCACGCCGACCTTCCATGCCTTAACGAAAGCCTCCGAGCCATGCATCAGCGAGCAACCGCCGCAGGCGCGGTAGTGCTGGCATGGGGGGCGGACCCGGTCGGCCGAAGGTGTCACGATGCGCGGGCTGGCGATGCGGCCGGCTTCCTCTTCGCCCTCGATCTGTTCGCCGGGCAGGGTCAGCGCGGCCAATGCGCGCCGATCGCCGCTGAGCGCTACGCCATCGCCCTTGCGGCCCAGCCGCTCGACGGTCCAGAGCGTCACTCGGCGGCCTCCGTCGCATCTTCTGCCGTATCGTCCTCGGTCCCGAGAAAGCCGCCCGACTGCCGGTTCCAATAGCGCGCATAGGTGCCATTGAGCGCCAGCAACTCGGCATGGCTGCCCTGTTCGACGATGCGCCCGGCCTCCAGCACGACGATGCGATCAAGCTCGGCGATGGTCGAAAGCCGGTGCGCGATGGCCATCACCGTCTTGCCCCGCATGGCGCGGTGCAGCGCGTCCTGGACCTGCGCCTCGACCTCGCTGTCCAGCGCCGATGTCGCCTCGTCCAGCACAAGGATCGGCGCGTCCTTGAGCAGCGCGCGGGCCAGCGCGATTCGCTGGCGTTGGCCGCCGGACAGCTTGACGCCACGCTCGCCCAGATGCGCGTCATAGCCGGTGCGGCCCATGTGGTCGCGCAGGGTCAGGATGAACTCATGCGCCTCGGCCGCCCGGGCTGCGGCGACGATCTCGGCCTCGGTCGCGTCGGGACGGCCGTAGAGAATGTTCTCGCGCGCCGAGCGGTTGAACATCGCGGTTTCCTGCGTGACCATGGCGATGTTGCGACGCAGGCTTTCCTGCGTCACGGCGCGCACGTCGTGGCCGTCCACGCGGACCGCGCCGCTTTCCACGTCGTAAAGCCGCAGAAGCAGCGAGACCATGGTGGATTTCCCCGCCCCCGAGGCGCCGACGATGCCCAGCTTTTCGCCGGGCGCGACATGCAGGTCCAGGTCGGTGATGCCCCCTTCGGCCCGGCCATAGGCGAAATCCACATGGTCGAAGTCGATCCGCCCCGCGACCCGGCCCAGGGCGACGGCATCGGGCGCATCGGTCAGGGCATGGGGCGGGGCAAGGGTCTTCATGCCGTCCTCGACCTCGCCGATCGATCCCCAGACCCCCATCAGCGCCATGCTGACCCAGCCGGTCATCTGCGCCAGCCGCATGGCGATGGCGCCGGCGGCGGCGATGTCGCCCGCCGTGGCCAGCCCCTGGCGCCACAGCAGGATGGCGCCGCCGACCAGGATCACCGGCAGCGCGCCGGCGATGGTCATCAGCGACAGGCGGAACCAGGTCGAGACGCGGCCGAAATCCAGCGCGCGTTCGCGAAAGCCGGCCATGGCGCCAAGTGCGGCGCGGTCCTCGTGCTCGGCATGGGCGAAAAGCTTGACGGTCTTGATATTGGTGATCGTGTCCACGACCTGCCCCGTCACCATCGCCCGGGCCGAGGCCCGGCTGGCCGAGCGCGTGCGGATGCGCGGCAGGAAAAAGCGGATCAGCAGGACATACGAGCCCAGCCACACCATCAGCGCCAGCGCGCCCCAGCCGTCGACCGAGACGAGGAAGGCGGCCGAGCCGATCACCGAGGCCAGCGCAAAGGCCACCACGTTCACGAACTCGGTCGCCACATCGGTCACGGCGCGGGCGGTCTGCATCTGCTTTTGCGCGATGCGGCCGGCGAAATCGTTGTCGAAGAAGGTGACGGCATGGCCCATGGTCCAGCGATGCAGCCGCGACAGCACCAAGGGCAGGATGTTCGGCCCGATGATGACGCTGGAACTGGCGGTCGAAAGCCCGAAGATCGCCGGGCGGATCAGCAGGAAGAAGGCGACGAAGCCCAGGATCAGCCCGCCCTGTTCCGCCCAGATCCGGTCCACGGGGGTCGAGACCACCGCATCGACCACCCAGCCCAGCAGCACCGCCGAGCCGACGTCGGCGATGCCCCCCAGCGCCGAGGCCACCGCCGCCAGCGTAAGCCCCGGCCAGGCGCCCGACAGGCACCAGCGGAAAAAGGCCAGCAGCCGGCGCGGCGGTGGGCCCTCGGCCGGGCGGAAGGCGTCGATCATGCGGGCGAAGAAATCATGCATCAGGCGCGGGCCTCGTGTTGCAGGGCGATCCGCAGCAGCGCGTCGCGCGGCAGGGTGAAATCGCTTTCGACAAAGGCGGCCTCGGCCCGGCGCAGCGCCTCGCCCAGGGCGGGGCCGGACAGTTCGGGCATCAGGTCGCGGGCGGTCAGCGGGAACTGCGCCGCGGCGCCGCGGGCCAGGTCATGGCACCAGCCGAAGGCCGGCCTTTCGCCGCGGGCGGCACGGATCAGCACCGCTTGCGCGGCGCTGGCGCGGCCGAAGCGATAGGCGGCGGCGGGCGCGGGCAGGGCCAGCGCGGCGGCAATGTGGTCCTGCGCGCGGGCCTCGTCCCGCGACAGGCGCAGGGCGCCCTCGGCATCCTGCGGTGCCAGCAGGGCCAGCCGGCGCGGCCAGCAGGGCAGGGCGCCGGTGCCGTATTCCCGCTCGACCTCGACCAGATCGGGCAGGTCGCCGGCATCCGCACCGGGCAGGACCAGCGGCAGCACGCCCGCCTCGGCCATCAGCGCCACGGCGCGGGACGGGTCCGGGGCGTCCAGCAGCTTGCGGATCTCGTGCCCGATGCGTTCCCTGGAGATGCCGGTCAACCCCTCGCGCAGCTCGCGGCAGGCGGCAAGCGCCTGCAACTCGGCCTCGCGCCCATACCAGGCGAGCAGGCGGAAGAAGCGCAGGATGCGCAGGTAGTCCTCGGCGATGCGGGCGTGCGGATTGCCGACGAAGCGCAGCCGCCGCGCGGCCAGGTCCGGCAGGCCGCCGACCGGGTCCAGAACCTCGCCCGAGGCGGTGGCGTAAAGCGCGTTCATGGTGAAGTCGCGGCGATGGGCGTCGTCCTCGATCCGGTCGGAATAGGCGACGACGGCACGGCGGCCGAAGGTCTCGACATCGCGGCGAAAGCTGGTGACCTCGAAGCCGCGGCCGTCGGCGATGACGGTGACGGTGCCGTGCTCGATGCCGGTGGGCACGGAGCGCAGCCCGGCGGCCTCGGCCAGCCGCACGGTGTCCTCGGGCCGGGCCGAGGTCGAGATGTCCACATCCGCCACCGGTTCGCCCAGAAGCGCGTTTCGGACCGCGCCGCCGACGATCAGCGCCTGCGCGCCCCCGGCCGCAAGCGCGGCCAGAACCTGCTTCAATGCCGGATCGTCAAGGAAGGGCGCGGTCAGACGGGTCATGCGGAAAGCCTTGTCGCAAGGGAATGCAGCACGCGGGCGGTGGCGCCCCAGATATAATAGGGTCCCCAGGGGGCGACGTAATAGTCCCGCCGCGCCCCGCGCCAGATCCGGCCCTCGATATGATAGTTCGCCGGATCGGCGACGTGGGCGAAGGGGACGGTAAAGACCTCCTCGACCTCGCCCATCTCGGGGATGGGGGTGAAGGGGCCGTGGACCAGCGCCAGCACCGGGGTCATGGCAAAGCCGGTGATGGTGCGATGCGGCGGCATGGTGCCCAGCACCTCGACGCGGGCGGGGTCGAGGCCGACCTCCTCATGTGCCTCGCGCAGGGCGGCGGCGGTTTCGTCGGCATCGCCGGGATCGACCTTGCCCCCGGGCAGGGCGATCTGGCCGGGATGGTGGCGCAGGCTGGAGGCGCGCTTGGTCAGGATCAGCCGGCCGTCCACTGCGTCGAAGGCGGCAAGAACGCCGGCAGGGCGCAGGACCGCCTCGCCCGGCGGCGTGCCTCCGAAGTCGAAATCGGACGAAGGCCCCGTCGTTCCCGACAGGGCCCGCATCAATGTCTCGCGGATCGCCATCGTCAAAGCGCGGCCCGGTTTTCCCCGGCCTCGCCCTTGGGCAGCGGGTTGCCCTCGGCGTCGATCTCCGCCTCGAAGCCGAGGCTTTTCGGGTCGAATTCGTAATGCGCGCCGCAGAACTGGCAATCGGCGGTGACGATGCCGTCCTCGTTCGTCATATGGGCGATGTCCTTGGCCGAATAGATCGACAGCGTGCCGCGCACCCGTTCGGCGTTGCAGGAGCAGCCGAAGACCAGCGGCTGGGCGGCGAAGGAGGTCGGTTCTTCCTCGTGGAACAGTCGGAAAACCAGGTTCGGCAAGGGCAGGGTGGGGTCGACCAGTTCCATCGCCTCGACCGTCGCCATCAGCATGGTGGCGCGGTTCCAGTCCTCGGATTGCGCGCCTTGCAGGATGTCGGCGGATTGCAGCGTGCCGCCCTCGGGTGCGGCATGGCTGGCGGCGGGCAGGGTTTGCAGCATGATGCCGCCGGCCCGCCAATGGTCCTGGTGCTGGCCGGGCAGGCGCGAGCGGCCCACCGTCAGGTCGAACCGGGTCGGAAGCTGCTCGGACTGTTCGAAATAGGTCTGTGCGCAGGTCGCGAGCGAGCCGCCGGCCAGGGGCGTCAGGCCCTGATAGGGCGTCGTGCCCTCGCCCTGGTCGATCAGCACCGCGAAATAGCCCTGGCCGAGCTGGTCGAAGCCGGGCACCCCCTCTTGCAGCCGTTCGGCGTCGAAGCTGGCCCAGGCGCGCATGCGGGCGGGGCCGCCCTCGGTCTCGGGCGCATAGTAATCGGTGGCGATGGTGCGGATGGCGCCGTTGCCGCGCACCTGGAGCGAAAGCTTCCAGCGCAGCTTGATGGTCTGGCCGATCAGCGCAGCCAGGGTGGTGAGTTCCGCCACCATGGCGCTGACCGCGACCGGGTAGTCGTGGCGCGACAGGATATGTTCGAGCAGGGGCCCGAGGCGCGCGACGCGGCCGCGCATGTCCGAGCGTTCCAGCTGGAAGGGCAGCATGCGGTCGTCCCAGGAAATTTCCTTCGTTTCGGTCATCGGAAGTCCTTCGGAATAGGGATGCGCGAGGGCCGGCAGCGGCCTGGCGCCTTGGCTCCAATATAGGCCCTGCGGCGGAAAGCCCAAGGGGGAAGCCGGGGGCTTCGCGCCCCCGGACCCCCGCGGAGTATTTGGAAAACGGAGAAATGCGACTTTCATGCATGTTGACGGCCGGCGGCCTTGGACGATAACCGGGACCAGGGGCAATGCAGGGAGCCAGCCATGACATTCGACCGCCGCATCAAGATCGCGCCTTCGATCCTTTCCGCGGATTTCGCCAATTTCGGCCAGGAATGCCGTGCCGTCGAGGACCAGGGCGCCGACTGGGTCCATGTCGATGTGATGGACGGGCATTTCGTGCCGAACCTGACCTTCGGCCCCGCCATGTGCAAGGCGATCCGGCCGCATATCCGCGGCGTGATGGACGTGCATCTGATGATCGCCCCGGTCGATCCCTATATCGAGGCCTTCGCCGAGGCGGGCAGCGACATCATCACCGCCCATGTCGAGGCGGGGCCGCATGTCCACCGCACGCTTCAGGCCATTCGCGGCGCAGGTGCCAGGGCCGGGCTGGCGCTGAACCCGGGCACGCCCGCCGATGCGGCGCGACCCCTGCTGGACGACGTCGACCTGATCTGCGTGATGACGGTGAACCCCGGCTTCGGCGGGCAGAAGTTCATCCACAGCCAGATCGAGAAGGTGCGCGAGCTGCGCGCCATGATCGGCGACCGGCCGGTCCATATCGAGATCGACGGCGGGGTCGATCCCACCACCGCGCCGCTGGTCGCGGCGGCGGGGGCGGATGTGCTGGTCGCCGGCTCGGCGGTGTTCCGGGGCGGCTCGGTTTCGAACAGCGCGCCTTATGGCGAGAACATCCGCGCCATCCGCGAGGCAGCCGAGGCCGCGACGCGTTGATCTGGCGCGGCGCCACGGCGCTGGCCGGCGGGGCGCTGGGTCTTGCCGCGCCGCTGGCCGGTGCGGATTGGCGCGAGCGGCTGGCGCTTTCCGGCCCCGAGGTCGCGCCGGGCGGCATCTGGCTGCATGCGGCCAGCGTGGGCGAGCTGAACTCGGTTCAGGTGCTGGCCGAGGAACTGGCGCGGGACTTTCCCCTGGTGGTGACGGTGAACAGCCTGACCGGGCGCGATCTTGCCCGGCGGCTGGGCCATGCCTGCGCGCTGGCGCCGCTGGACGTGCCGCAGGCGGTGGGACGCTTTCTGGGCCGGGTCCGGCCCGCGGTGCTGGTCACGGTCGAGAACGAGCTTTGGCCCAACCGCTCGGCCATGGCGGCGGCGCGGGGCGTGGCGCAGGTCGTGGTGGGCGCGCGCATCTCGGCCCGCTCGGCGGCGCGCTGGGGCCGGCTGCCGGGGCTGATCGGGCCGATGCTGGCCCGCATCGACGCGCTGTCGGCGCAGGATGCGGACAGCGAGGCGCGGCTTCTGGCGCTGGGGCTGCGGGCTGATGCGCTGACGCCGCGGCTGAACCTGAAGCTGCTGGGTCCGGCCCGCGTCGATCCGGGCGAGGATGCGCCGGACCGTTTCCGCACCGTGTTGGCGGCCTCGACCCACGAGGGAGAGGATGCGGCGATGTTGGACGCCTGGGCGGCTGCCCGCGAGGCGGCGCCGGGCCTGCGGCTGATCCTGGCGCCGCGCCATCCCCAGCGCGGCGATGCCGTGGCGGCGCTGATTGCGGCGCGGGGGCTGGACGTCGTCCGCCGCAGCCGGGGCGGCGGGCTGGGGGCGGCGGTGCTGCTGGCCGATACGCTGGGCGAGATGGCATCGTGGTATCGCGCCGCGGGCATCTGCATCACCGGCGGTTCCTTTGCCGATCACGGCGGGCATACGCCATGGGAGCCCGCCGCCTGGCGCTGCGCCATCCTGCACGGGCCGCATGTCGCCAACCATGCCGGCGACTACGCCGATCTGGAGGCCGTGGGGGCGGCAAGAGGCTGCGAGGCGGCGGTGCTGCCGCAGTTGCTGGCCGCATTGGCGCAGGATGCGGCGGGCCAGCGCCGCATGGGCGAGGCGGCGCGGGCGCTGCTTTTGGCGCGGGCTGGCAATCCCGCAACGCTGATCGAGCGGATCGGGCATCTGGCGCGGCGCAGTCTTGTATAAGCCCTTGTGCGGCCCGATATTCCAAGGGAAAGGAGTCGCGATGATCCGCTATGCCCTGCGCTGTGACAAAGGCCATGAATTCGATGGCTGGTTCCGGTCCTCGGACGGGTTCGAAAGCCTGCGCGCCGCGGGCCAGGTCACTTGCACGCATTGCGGCTCGACCACAGTGGACAAGGCGTTGATGGCGCCGCGCGTGGCGCAGGGTCGCGACGAGGCCGCCGACCTGCACAGCCCGCGCAACGAGCATGAGGCCGTTCTGGAAAAGCTGCGCCGCCATGTCGAGGAGAATTCGGATTACGTCGGCATGTCCTTTGCCTCCGAGGCCCGCGCCATGCACGAGGGCCTGGCGCCCGAGCGCGCGATCCATGGCGAGGCCAAGCTGGAAGATGCCAGGAGGTTGCTGGAGGAAGGCATTCCCGTCGCGCCCTTGCCCTTTCGTTCGCGCCAGCGGGCGCATTGACCGCGCGGCGCGGAAACGCCCTATACGGGATCAGGCCGGGGCGTGTTCGCCGTCGATCAGCACCATGATCCGCCCGTGCGAGCAGCGCTCGACCCGCGCCTCGACGCCATAGACTTCGGCCAGAAGCTGCGGCGTCAGCACCTGTTCCGGGGCGCCCTCGGCATGGGTATGGCCGCCGTGGATCAGCACGATGCGGTCGGCCCATTGCGCCGCCAGCGCCAGGTCGTGCAGCACGGCGACGACGATGCGCCCCTCGCCCGCCAGCCGGCGCAGTTCCGACAAGAGCCGCACCTGTCGCGCAAGGTCCAGCGCGCTGGTCGGCTCGTCCAGAAGCAGCAGGCGCGGATCGCGCACGATGGCCTGCGCCAGGCTGACCATCTGGCGCTGTCCACCCGACAGCGCCGAAAGGGGCTCCAGCGCCAGCGCGCCGATACCCAGCTTGTCCAGCACAGCCATGGCGGTGGCATCGGCCTGCCGCGCGCCCAGCGTATCGCCCGCGCGCAGTGCCGCGATCACGCTTTCCAGCGCCACCAGCGATGAGCTCGACGGCAGGCTTTGCGGCATGAAGCCGATCAGCCGGGCGCGGTCGCGCATCGGGGTATGGGACAGCTCCTGGCCATCCAGAAAGACCTGCCCGCCATGGGGCTGCAACTGGGCGATTGCGCGCAGGAGCGTCGATTTCCCGGCCGCGTTCGGCCCGGCCAGCACCGTGACCTCGCCCGGGCGCAGCAGCGGCAGGTCCAGCCCCTCCAGCACGGAGCGGGTGCCGTAGCGGACCGAGATACCGCGGGCCAGCAACCCCTGCATCAGCGCCGCCTTCCGCGCAGGATCAGCGCGAAGAAGATCGGCAACCCGATCAGCGAGGTGACCAGGCCGACCGGCAGCAGCACCCCCGGCACCAGCGTCTTGGAAAGCGTCGAGGCCAGCGACATGACCAGCGCCCCGGTCAGGATGCTGGCGGGCAGGAAGACGCGGTGGTTCTCGCCCACCAGCATCCGGGCGATATGCGGCCCGGCCAGCCCGACGAAGCCGATCACGCCCACCATCGAGACCGCCGAGGCGGCAAGCAGGCTGACCCGCAGCAGCGTCCAGCGCCTGAGGCCGGCCACATCGACGCCGAAGCTTTTCGCCTGGTCCTCGCCCAGCCGCAGCGCGGTCAGCTTCCACGCCGCGCGAAAGGAAAACGGCACCGCAAGGGCCAGCACCACGCCGATCATCACCACGCCCGGCCATTGCGCCGAGGCGAGGCTGCCCATGGTCCAGAACACCAGTTGTTGCAGCGCATCGGCCGAGGCGACGAATTGCAAGAGCGACAGCAGCGCGGCGGCGGTGAAGTTCAGCGCCACGCCGAACAGGATCAGCACCTCGGGTCCGCCGCCGCGGATGCGGCCCAGCAGTTGCAACAGCGCCAGCGCGCCAAGCGCGAACAGGAAGGCGTTGCCCGACACGCTCCAGACCGCCGGCAGGCCGGGCAGGGTCAGGCCCAGCACGATGGCCACGGCGGCGCCAAGCGCGGCCGAGGACGAGACGCCCAGCGTAAAGGGCTCGGCCAGCGGGTTTTCCAGCACGGTCTGCATTTCGGCCCCGGCCAGCGCCAACGCTGCGCCGACCAGCAGCGCCATGCAGGCGACGGGCAGGCGCACGTCCCAGACGATGACCCGAGTGCCGCGCGCCACCTCGCCGCCGGTCAGCGCCCGCAGCGTCTCGGCCAGCGGCAGGCCGGCGGGGCCGGTCACCAGATCCAGCAGCAGCGCCGCCAGCGCCGCCAGCCCCAGCACCCCGACCAGCAGGGCGTTGCGCCGGCCCTGCCGGTGATAGAGCTGAAGCGTCGCGTCGCTCATGGCTTCGGCGTCACCCACCACGTTCCCGGCACGATGACGGGCGAGAAGCGGGCGTTGATCTCGGCCAGCGTGGCGGCGGGATCGACATCCTCGAACAGTTCGGGGTGAAAGGTCTTGGCCAGGTATTCGATCAAGGCGATATGCACGGGCGAATCGTTGAACAGATGCCAGACCCCGGCCGCGCGCCCCTCTTCGATCGCGCGCAGCGACGAGAAGCCGGGCGCCGAGATCAGCCTTTCGAAGCCGGCCTGCGCGGTTTCGGCATCGACGCCCGAGCCCAGCACCAGCCCGCCCCGCGCCGCCATATGCGTGCCGCCGGTGGCGACATAGACATCCGGGTCGGCGCCGATCAGGTATTCCAGGCTGACATTGCCCAGCACGCCCTTGACGGTGTCGTTGCCGATATTCTGCCCGCCCGCCGTGGTGATGAAATCGTGGAACACCCCGGTGCCGACGGTCGAGCAGCAATTCTGCGGGGCGGCATGGACGTGGAAGAAGACGCGCGGCCGGACGATGCCCGGCACGGCCAGCCGGTCGCGGATGCGGTCGAGCCGGCTTTGGTAGAAACCGGCGAATTCCTCGGCGCGGTCCTCGGCGCCGGTCAGCTTGCCCAGGATGCGCAGGCTGGGGATCGAGTTCTCCTGCGGATGCGAGAAGAAATCGACATAGGCGACCGGGATGCCGGCCGCCTCGATCTGCTGGCGGGCGACCTCCATGCCCGGGTCGTTCCGGTCGATCAGCGTCAGCACCACCAGGTCGGGATGCAGCGCGATGATCGCCTCGGCCGAGATGTCGCGATTGCCCGAGCCGACCGGACGGATCTGGTCGATGGTCGGGAACTTCTCGCGATAGGCCTGCATGGTCGGTTCGTCCAGCGCCTTGTCCAGCCGCCAGCCGGAGACCAGCGCGACCGGATCGTCATGGATCAGGCCCAGCACCGACAGGTGCCGCCCCTCGCCCAGCACGATGTGGCGCGCGGGCTGGGGCAGGTGCACCTCGCGCCCCAGGATGTCGGTGGCCACCACATCCGCCGCGGCAGAGCCAAGCGAGGCGATCAGGGCAAGGGCGGCAAGCAGCGGGCGGGTCAGGGTCATGGCGGGTCCGTTGGCTCGTGCGCCGGGGCGCGAACGCCCCGGCAGGGTCGAGGACCCTCTTACTCCGTGGCGGGGGTGATGCGCCAGATGCGGTCGCCCGCCTCGTCGTCCTCGCCCCGCGACTTGTTGACCGCCCAGACGTTGCCCTTGCCGTCGGCGCGCAACTGGTTGGGGAAGCTGCCGGCGTCGAGGTTGGCGACGACCTCGCCCTCGGGGCTGACCACGGCGATGGTGCCGGCGCCGCGATTGGCGACATAGGCCAGGCGGCCCACCGGCTCGAAGGCGACGTTCAGCGGGCCGGCGCCGACGGCCACGTCATGCAGGACCTCGCCGGTCTCGGCCTTGACGATCAGCAGGTTGTCGGTGGCCTGCGAGGCGACGAAGATCAGCCCCTCCTGCGGGTCGTAGGCCACGCCCGAGGCGACCTTGGCGCCCGGCAGCGCGATCACCTTGACCTCGCCCGAGGCCAGATCGACCACCGCGGCTTCTGGTGTGGAAATGCTGACGGTGACCAGCTTGCCGCCCGCCTCGTCGATATCCAGCGCCATGGTCGAGAACTCTTCGCCCCGGATCTGCGACTGGATGGTGATCGGCTCCAGCGGCTCCAGCGTCCCGGTGTCGAAGACCTTGATCTCGGGCGTGCCGGTGGCGCTGGCATAGGCGCGGCCATTGGCCTCGTCGACCACGACGTCGCGGGCATGGGGCACGGCGCCCGGCTCGAACTGCTTGACCAGCGACAGGTCCGATTGCTTGTAGACCGCGGCCGTGTCCTGGCGGGTGTTGGTCACCCAGACATTGCCGTTCGCCTCGTCGACATCGACGCCGTAGACGGCGAACAGCCCGCCGTCGCTGCCGTCGGGACGGGCGGGCGCGGCGCCCGGGACGGCCTCGGCCTCGATCTTCAGCGTCTCGGGGTTGATCTTGACCAGCTTCGCTTCCTTGACCGGCGGGCGGCCGACGGCGCTGGTCACGAAGGCGGCATTCGCGGCCTCGCTGAACTTCACCTGATAAAGCCCGCGCACCACCGGCTCGCTGGCGATGGCGAATTTATCGGCCCCCGAGATGGCCACCTCGGGCGAGATCTTCAGCTGGACCACCTCGGCCGAGGCCGGGTTCTCGGTGATGACGGCGATGGGCTGCAAGCCGGTCTCGGCCTCGGCATCGACGTCCAGCGCAAAGCTGAACTTGCCCTCGGCATCGACGGTGATCGGCTCGGCGTTCAGCGTGGTGGTGCCGCGCATCAGGGTGACGGTCTGGCCGGGGATCAGGTCCTGGCCCTCGATCACCGCCTTGCCGCCCTTGTGGACCGGGGCGCGCTCGACGCCGCCGGCGCTGACGCGGCCCGGGAAATCGACCAGCGGCTTGGTGAAGACGGTCTCGGCCAGCGCCGGGGCCGAAATCACCGCAAGCGCCAGCGCCGACACGCCAAGCAGGGCGCGAAATGAGGGGCGCGATGGATGTGCCATGAGAAACTCCTTGAAAACGGATCAGGACTCGCTTTGGCTGACCCCGGATCAGGGCTGGCTTCGGTCAGCGCGCAACCTATATTCCTGACTGTCCTTGTCAACTAACGCTGGCGGGAGGTCGGAGCTTTATAAGCGGAGGAATCGACGCAATATGTCGCAGCTGGGACGGGTCGGGCCGGAGCATGCCAGAAAACAGGCCGAACTGCGCATCTTCCAGACCGGGGCGCCCACGCATCGGCTGTCGCAGAAGGTGGTGGCGGTCGGTCCCGGCTACCGGCTGTTCCTGGCCGTGCCCAGGGCGCCCGTGCCGGCGGGCGGCTGGCCGGTGCTCTACATGCTGGACGGCAATGCCGCCTTCGATTTCCTGACGCCCGAGCATCTGGCGCTGGCACCGGGGCTCATGGTCGTCGGCATCGGCTACGATACCGACCGGCAATTCGCGCGTGAGCTGCGGACGCTGGACTTTACCGCGCCCGACGGGCCGGGCGACGGCTTGCGCCCCGACCATGTCCACGAAGGCCGCACGGCCGGCGGCGCGGCGATCTTTCACGACCGGCTGACCGGCCCGCTGCGCGACGCGGCCGAGGCCGGCCTGCCCGTAGATCCTGCCCGCCGCACGCTCTGGGGCCACAGTTTCGGCGGGTTGTTCACGCTATATGCGCTGCTGGCGCGGCCGCAGGGCTTTGCCCGCCATGCCGCGATCAGCCCCTCGATCTGGTGGGACGAGGCGCTGATCCGCCGCGTGGCCCAAGCCGCTGCGCCCGCATCGCTGCCGCTGCTGGTGGCACTGGGGGATCGCGAGAAACGCTCGGGCAGCGACGGCCCGCCCCCCGACGGGCCGGCACCGGCCACCATGCAGTTCGTCGCGGACCTCGCCCGCCATCCCGGCCATCGCGTGCAGGTCCATGTGCTGCCCGGGCATATCCATATCCAGACGCTGGCGGGCTCCTTCCCGCTGGTCCTGCCCTTTGCCAGCGCGGGTTAACCGGATCTTCAGCCTTTGGTGCTTGGCTGGCGGCAATCGAATGGGGATTCGGATGCTGTTCGCCGGATATTTTCTGATCTTGCTTGCTGCGCTGTTCTGCCGGGGCAGTCGCCGGATGCGGCAAGCGGTTTCCGGCCGTATTCCGCTGGCCGGGCGGCGGACCGACAAGGGCTTTGCCGGTCTTGCCCCGCCCGCCACCGGGCCGCCCTGACGACAGGATCAGCTCTCGGCCAGCCTGCGGGCAAGCTCGGGCGCGATCAGGGCGGTGGCTTCGGCCGAGGTCATCTCGGCATGCATGAAGGGCAGGTCGATGACCTCCAGCCCGGCGGCATAGGGCGCCCACATTTCGGGCGTCAGCGCGCGATCCTTGTGGTCGCGGGCGGCGCGGAAATGCGTGACCGTGCCGGCAAAGCTGCGATGGTGATGGCCCCGGATCAGCCGGTTGGTGCCGGTCACGGTGCGGACCACCCCGTCCAGCACCTGCGCGGGCAGCGCCCCCAGCGCGCTGTCGCCCCGGCGCAGGAAGGCGACCACCGCCTCGCGCGTGTCCAGGTCGCGATGCGCCTCGGGGTCGTAGCCGGCGATGGCCAGCAGCGCGCGCAGGGCGGCGACCGGGTCCGGCTCGGGCTCGTCGCGCCAGGCGTCGCAGGGATAGCTGTCCAGCATGGCGACCACCCCGGCCTCGCGGCCCATCGCGGACAGGATCACGGCGATCTCTTGTGCCAGGATGCCGCCGACCGACCAGCCCGCCAGATGGATCTTTCCCTGCGGTGCCAGCGCGGTGATGCGCCGGGCATAGTCCTGCGCCAGCGCGGCAAGGCTTTCGGGCATCGCCACCGTCGGATCGAGGCCCGGATGTTGCAGCCCCCAGACCCGCCGCGCCGGCGCGATGCGCCGTGCCAGCCCGCGATAGCCCCAGGCAAGGCCCCCCGCCGGATGGATCAGGAACAGCGGCGCGGCCTGCGCATCGCCCTCGGCCAGCAGGATCAGCGGACCAAGCCCGTCGTCATGCGGCGTCTGCGCATCCAGCGCGGCGGCCAGCACGGCCAGCACCGGATACTCGAAGATCGTGCCCAGGCCGGGGTCGCGGCCGGTCTCGGCTTCCAGCGCCTGCGCCAGCCGCACGGCGGACAGCGAGTCGCCGCCAAGGGCAAAGAAATCCGCCTCGGCCGGGGCCGGCTCGGGCAGGTGCAGGATTTCGGCAAAGAGGCGCGCCAGCAGGTGCTCGGTCGGGGTCTCCGCTGCCCGGCCGGATGCGGCGAATTCCGGCGCAGGCAGTGCCTTGCGGTCCAGCTTGCCGTTCGAGGTGACGGGCAGTGCCTCCAGCGCCACCTCGGCCGAGGGGACCATATAGGCGGGCAGGCCGGCCGCCAGCCGCTCGGCCAGCAGTCCCGGCCGCCAATCCTCGCCCGGCACCAGGTAGCCGACGAGGCGCTTTTCGCCGGCATGGTCCTCGCGCGCGATCACCACGCATTCGCGCGCCATGCCGGTGGCCATGATCGCCGCCTCGATCTCGCCCAACTCGACCCGCAGCCCGCGGATCTTCACCTGGTGGTCCGAACGGCCCAGATAGACCACCGCCCCGTCCGGCCGCAGCCGCGCCAGGTCGCCCGTGGCGTAAAGCCGCCCCGAGGGGCCGTCCACGAACCGCTCGGCCGTCAGGTCGGGCCGGCCCAGATAGCCGCGCGCAAGCTGCACCCCGCCTAGATAAAGATGCCCGGCTAGGCCCGGCGGCACCGGGCGCATGCGATCGTCCAGCACCTCCAGCGCCGTGTTCCAGACCGGCCAGCCGATGGGGATCGGGTTCGTGCGATCCTCGGGCCCGGCGGGCCAATAGCTGACATCCACCGCCGCCTCGGTCGGGCCGTAGAGGTTATGCAACTCGGCCTTGATCCGGGCGTGGAAGCGGTCGCGCTGATCGGCCGTCAACTCCTCGCCCGAGCAGAACACCCGGCGCATCGCCAGCCCCTGCGAGGCGGGCGAGGCCAGGAAGGCCGAGAGCATCGAGGGCACGAAATGGCAGGTTGTCACGGCGCGGTCGCGGATCGCCTTGGCGATGGCGGCGGGGTCGCGATGCGCGCCGGGCGGCGCCATGACCAGCTCGGCCCCGGCGATCATCGGCAGGAAAAATTCCCAGACCGATACGTCGAAGGTCGCGGGGGTCTTTTGCAGGATGCGGTCGTCGGGGGCGATGCCGTAATGCGCCTGCATCCACATGAGGCGGTTGACGATGGCGCGATGCTCGACGGCGACGCCCTTGGGTTCGCCCGTCGAGCCCGAGGTGAAGATCACATAGGCCAGATCGCCGGGCTGCGGCCTGGCCTTGGGGCGTCCCTCGGCTGGCCAGTCGCCGGGCAGCAGCGGATCGGTGCCGGCGGGAAACAGCCCCGCCAGATCGGCCGTGCTCAGCACCGCGACCGGCTGGGCCTGCGCCAGGATGCGGGCGATGCGTTCGGGCGGATGCGCGGGGTCCAGCGGCAGGTAGGCCGCGCCGGCACGCAATATCGCCAGCAGCGCGACGGGCAGTTCCAGCGAACGCTCCAGCGCCACCGCGACGATACGGTCGGGGCCGGCGCCCAGTTCCTCCAGCCGCGCGGCAAGGGCGGCGCTGCGGCGGTCGAGTTCGGCAAAGCTGAGGCTGTCCGCGTCGAAGCTGATCGCCGGCGCCCCGGGCGTGGCGGCAAGCTGCGCCTCGATCAGCGCGGTCAGGGTGGTGTCGGGCAGGGGATGGCGCGTCGCCTCGCCCCTCGCCCTTGCCTCGGCGATTTCGGCGGGGCTGGCGGTGGGCACGCCGGCCAGCGTCTCGGCCGAAAGCGCGGCGGTCAGGAAGGCGACCAGCCGGTCGCCATGGCCGCGCACCTCTTCGGGCGCATAAAGCGCCGGGTTTGCGTCCACCTCGAAGATCATGCCCGAGGCCGGATCGCCGCGGAAGGTCAGCGTCAGGTCATCGACCGCGCCGGCGCCGAGGATATGCAGCCGGCAGTCCAGCCCCGGGAATTCCGGCGGCTTGTCGAAGGGCTGCACGTTCACCAGCGGCCCGTACAGCCGCCGCGTGCCGCCGACCAGCCCCAATTCGCGGCGCAGAAGCTCGCTGCGGTAAAGGCCGCGGCGGCGACCCTGCGCCATTCGCCTGGACTGCGCGGCCAGCCATTCGGGCAGAGGAGCATCCTCGTCCAGCCGCAGCCGGTGCGGCAGCACGTTCATCGCCATGCAGGGCACCTGCGCGATCTTGCGTCCCATCCGCGCCATGAAGGGCAGGCCGATCACCGCCTCGCCGCCGGTCCAACGCGCCAGATAGGCGCCGGTCAGCGCGTTCAGGATGTCGGGCCAGCCCAGCCGGTTCTGGGCGGCATAGCCCGCCAGCCGGTCCAGCAAAGCCTGCGGCAGCAAGCGCGTGTCGCGCAGGAAATCGGGTCCGCTGACCGCGCGGCCCGGCACCAGCCCGGCCACTTCGGGCAGGCCGGCCAGTTCCGCATGCCACCAGTCACGGTCGGCCTGCCGGCGCGGCGAGGCGCGCCAGGCCGCGTCCTCCTCGGCCGCCAGCGACAGCGGGCCAAAGGGTTCGGGCGCCGGCGCACCGGCCACCAGCGCGGCGTAATGCGCGGCGATGCGGTTCGTCACCAGCACCATGCCATAGCCGTCGATGGCTAGGTGATGGATGCGCTCGTAAAGCAGGTGCCGCTCGGGCCCTAGGACGAAAAGCGTCAGCGTCCCGGCCGGTTCGTTGCCGAGGTCCAGCGGGCGCTGGCTGTCGGCGCGCATCTGCGCCAGTGCCTGCGCCTCGGCATCGGGCTGGGCGGACAGGTCGGCAAAGCCCAGCATCGGCGGGCGCCCCACCCATTGCCGCGGTCCCTGCGGCCCGGTGCCAAAGCGTAGCGACAGGGCGGGCGTCTCGGCGATGGTGCGCAGCGCGGCCTGGGCCAGCGCGTCGCGGTCCAGCGGGCCGACAAGCTCGAGATATTGCCCGGTGTTCAGGATCGGGTTGCCCGGGTCCAGCGCCTGGACATACCACAGCCCCTCCTGCGCCTCGGTCAGCGGGCAGCCGGTATCGGCGGGAATGTCGCGATGCGTGTCCATGTCAGGCCCGTCCGGGCCGGAACGAGTGAAATCGCGGGAAAAAGAATAAGCTGACAACCATGTTACCCCGGGCACCGGATCGCGGGTCTTGCCCGTCTGGGGCCATGGCCATACTGTCGCTAAGGAATTTAGTCAACTTTACTCGCGCGGCCGGCCGCGCAGGAGCGGCCATGACCCCCAGATCCCTGCCCTTGCGCGATACCGAGCAGGCCTATGGCAAGGTGACCCGCCTGCTGCATTGGAGCATCGCGGCGCTGATGCTGTGGCAGTTCTTCGGCATGGGGCTGCGGCTGCTTCTGGGCCGCACGCCGCTGGTGTCCTTTTTCGTCGGCTGGCATCAGCCTGTGGGGACGGTGCTGTTCCTGCTGATCGTGCTGCGGGTGGGCTGGGCCCTGGCGAACCGCAGCCGCCGGCCGGATCACGGCCCCGGGTTCTGGGGACTGGCGGCGCGGCTGGGCCATCTGGCGCTGTATCTGGTCATGGTGCTGGTGCCGGTCGCGGCCCTGCTGCGCGCCTATGGCGGCGAGCGGGTCTTTGCCCCCTTCGGCTTCGAGATCTTTCCGGCCCAGCAGCCTCCCATCGGCTGGATGGTCGGGCTGGGCGATGCGCTGCATGGCGAGATGGGCTGGCTGCTCCTGACGCTGATCCTGGGCCATGTCGTCATGGTCGGCGTGCACGAGGGCATGTGGCGCGACGGCACGCTGGCGCGCATGGCCGGGCGGCGGCGGGCGGGACTTCAGGCCACGATTTCGGGCAGATCGGCAAGGTAAGGCCCGAGGCCGCCCCTTTTTCGTTGATTGCGCGCCGGGGCGGTGTCACCATTCCTTCATGATGAATGTGCCCTTCGGTTTCCCGTCCGAGCATGATCGCGTGGCCTTCGACCGGGCCGAACTGGGCGTCATCCTGTCGATCTATGGCCGCATGGTGGCGGCGGGGGAATGGCGGGACTATGCCATGTCCTTCCTGCGCGACATGGCGGTCTTTTCGGTCTTTCGCCGCGCGGCCGAGCATCCGCTTTATCGCATCGAAAAGCGTCCCAGGATGCGCAATGCGCAGGGGCAATATGCGGTGATCGGCATGGATGGGCGCGTGCTCAAGCGCGGGCACGACCTGCGCACCGTGCTGCGCGTGCTTGAGAAGAAGCTGATCCGTCCGGTGGACTGAGCCCGGCGCTGCCGTGGCCTGCGGCATGGGTCATCAGGCTCATGCGGCCGAATCGCCTTTTCGCCGCCGGACCGCCCGCCACGGCCGCCCGTCGATCGCGGCCAGCCCCAACCCGATCAGCGCCATGCCGGCAAGCTGGCGGGGTTGCAGGGTTTCGTCCAGGAACAGGATGCCCAGCAGGATCGCGCTGGCCGGGATCAGGAATGTCACCAGCACGAGATTGGTTGCGCCCGCCGTGGCGAGGATGCGGAAATACAGCACATAGGCTAGCGCGGTCGAAATCGCGGCCAGGCCGATCAACGCAAGGATGGCCGCCGGGCTTGGCGCCGCAAGCGTCCATGGCCGGTCGACGACCGCGACAAGCGGCAGCAGGATCAGGCTGGACGCGATCACCTGTCCGGTCGCCGTGCTCATCGGGCTGACCCCCATCGCGCGGAACCGGCGTCCGTAGATGCCCGCGAAGCCATAGGATATCGCCCCGGCAAGGCAGGCAAGCTGCGCCACGACATGCGCGCCCAGGTCCCGCAGCGCATCCGCCCCGATCATCACGGCCACGCCCGCAAAGCCGATGAGAACCCCGGCCAGCTTGCCGCCGGTCATGCGCTCGTCGCTGGTCAGGAGATGGGCGAGGATCACGGTGAAGAGCGGCGTCGAGGCATTCAGGATCGAGGCCGCGCCCGAGGCGATGTGCTGCTGTCCCCAGACGATCAGCGAAAACGGGATGGCATTGTTCAGCAGGCCCATGCCGAAGAACGCCGCCCAGACCGGGCGGCCCCGCGGCATCCGCTCGCCCCGCAGGCGCAGGATGGCCAGCAGGATCAGCGCGGCCAGCGCCACGCGCGACACGACCACGGTGAACACCGGCAATTCCCGCACCGCCACGGCGTTGAAAAAGAACGACCCACCCCAGACCGCCGACAGGGCCAGCAGCATCGCCCATTCCAGCGGCGTCATGGGGCGGTTGGTGGCGGCCGGTGCCGGCATGATCTTCCCTCCTTCGACCCGTGCGGCCGGTTTCGCAGGGCATGTTGCCGCCTTGGCACGCGGCCGCGATCCGTTTCTTGCGGCCGAAACCTTGCGGCGGCGGGGTCAGCCTGCCTCGCCCGGCTTGATCTTTTGCGCCGTGCCCTGGGCAAAGCTGTCCAGCCTTCCCCTGGCGGCGTCCTGGGTGTTGACGATGCCGGCGACCATGGCCTCGGCATAGGCGGCGTCCAGCCCCGACATGTTCTGCATATGCGAGATCGCCGAGCAGACCGCGAAATTCGACAGGGGTGTGTTCTGCGCCACCCGGCGGGCAAGGTCGTAGGCCTGCGCCTCGCTGTCGGCCACGCGGTATTGCGCCAGCCCGACCTGCACCGCCTCGTCCCCGGAATACAGCCGGCCGGTCAGCATCATGTCCATCATGCGCGCCTGGCCGATCAGCCGGGGCACGCGGATCGTGGCGCCGCCGCCGGTGAACAGCCCGCGCTGCCCCTCGGGCAGGCCGAAATAGGTGGTCTCGTCCATCACCCGGATATGGACCGACGAGGCCAGTTCCAGCCCGCCGCCCACCACCGCGCCCTTGAGCGCGGCGATGACCGGAATGCCGCCATATTCGATCTTGTTGAACGCCTCGTGCCAGCGCAGGCAGATGCGCATGAACTCGGCAGGGCTGCGTTCCTCGCGCCCGTGCTCGACCAGGTCCAGCCCGGCGCAGAAATGCGGCCCCTCGGCGCGCAGCACCACGGCACGGGCGCCCGAGGCGGGCAGGGCGGAAAAGACCGCGACCAGTTCCTCGATCGTCTCGGCATTCAGGGCGTTGCGCTTGGCGGCGCGGTTCAGGGTGACGGTGGCGATGCCGTCCCCGTCCATGTCGAAGAGCAGGTGGGTCAGGTTCAACTGCGAAATGTCGCGCATGGTCTAGCCTTTCGTGATCCAGTGAATGACGACGGGAACCGTGGCGATGCTCGCCGCGGTCGAGATCAGGATGGCGGCCGAGACGCGCTGCACGGCGGTGCCGAAATATTGCGCGAGGATATAGACGTTGCCCGCGACCGGCAGGCTGGCGGCGGCGATCATCACGCCCGCCGCATAGGGCTCGACCCCGAATACCGCCAGCGCGGCGATGCCCACCGCCAGCGGGTGCAGCACCAGCTTGGCGAGGCTGAGCCAAAGCGCCGGGCCCATGCGCTCGGCCGCGCGTCCGGCCAGGCTGGCGCCGATGGCGAACAGCGCCCCCGGCGTGGCCGAGGCGCCCAAGAGTGCCAGGAATTCGTCCAGCGGCCCCGGCATCGGCAGGTGCAGCCCGGCCCAGGCCAGTCCCGCCAGCATCGAGACGATCATCGGGTTCGAGACGATGCCGCGCAGCAGGGGCCACAGCGTCGCCAGCCGTACCCGCCCCTGCCTTGCCGCGGTGACGATCAGGGTGATCAGCGTCGAGAACACCACCATGTCGATGGTCAGCACCATCAGCACCGGGCCGATGGCGCGTTCGCCCAGCAGCACGACCAGCATCGGCACGCCTAGAAAGCCGGTATTGCCGGTCATTGCCGTATGCGCCTCCATCGCCGCGGTGACCAGCGGCTGGCGGCGCCAGCGCGCCACCGCGAAACCCAGGGCCCAAAGCGCGGCCGAGCCGCAAAGATAGGCCATGACGAAGGCCGGGTCGAAGAGGCTGGCCACATCCAGCGTCGCGGCAAAGCGGAACAGCATGGCCGACAGCGCGAAGTAGAAGACGAATTTCGTCAGCCAGCCGGTGGCCTCGGGCGGGAAAAAGCGCGTGCGCCCGGCCAGCCAGCCCGTGCCGATGACGAGAAAGAACGGCAGGGTCTTCAGGAAGATCGCCAGCATCAGTCCGCGGCGATGGCGCAGGCGGGGCCGCGTTCGACGACGTATTCGGTCTCGCCCGGCGCGATTTCGCGGCTGCCGACCAGGCGATGGCCGGATTCGGCGCAGAAATGCGGCACGTCGATCACCGCGGCGGGGTCGGTGGCCAGCAGCGTGACCCGTGTGCCCCGCGGCAGCGCCATGAGCCGCTTGCGCAGCCGCAGCACCGGCAGGGGGCACAGAAGGCCGCGTGCGTCGATCTGCATGGTCAGGCTGCCGAACTGGTCAGCCGGGCGCGGCACCAGTCCTCGATCTGCTCGGGCGGCAGCTCTTCGGCCAGTTCGCCGGCGAATTCGCGAAAGGCGGGCAGTTGTTCGTCGGGAACATGCACCAGAACCGGGATGCCTGCGGCGAGCGCGCGGGCGATGGTTTCGCGAAAGCCGCGTCCGAAACATTCCTGCTTGCCGAACTTGTTGACGATCAGCAACTCGGCCCCGCGGTCCAGCACCGATTCGGTGCGCGCGACGGCCTGGGCCAGCGCGCCGGTATCCAGCCGGCAGGCCTGTGCCCCCGGGCCGAGCGACTGGGTGATGCGCACCAGCGGCCCGTCATCGCCGAGAATGCGCAGGTCCATGTCGCAATCGCCCCCCGGCACAGGTTCGGTATTGATCTGCACCGCGCCCGCCAGCCGCATCCCGGCGGCGGCCAGCCGCTCGGCTGCGGCGGTCAGCAGCCGGTCGCCGGCACCCGGCGCATTGTCCTGAACGGTCACGAAACCCAGCATGGCGGTCCTCTCTCGCGGCCAGCATAGTCCCTGGGCGCGCGGGCGCAATATTGAGTATTTGCAGAACGGAGAAACTGCCGGGCTCAGTTCCCCTCGGCCAGCGGGCCGTAGAGGATCAGCGCCGGATGCGGGCTGGGGCCTTCGGTGGCAAGCTGCTCGGCGAGGCGGGCGACGGTGGTGCGGATCAGGCGCTGGTGCGGATGGCCGACCGCCTCGGCCAGCAATGCGGGCGTATCCGGGGGCAGGCCGTTTTCGACCAGCAATGCCGCCATCTGCGGGAAGGTGCGCTGACCCATGAAGACGACGGTGGTGGCGCGCGGATCGGCCAGGGCGGCCCAGTTCTGGTCCTCGGGCAGCCCGCCGGTCACGTCGGCGCCGGTGACGAATTGCAGCCGCCGCGCGGTCTGGCGCCGGGTCAGCGGCAGGCCGGCGACGGCGGCGGCGGCCATGGCCGAGGGCACGCCGGGCACGATCTGGAACGGGATGCCGTGAGCCCGCAGCGCCGACAACTCCTCTTCCAGCCGGCCGAAGATGCCGGAATCGCCGGATTTCAGCCGCACCACATGCTTGCCCGCCCGGGCGTGTTCCACCAGGAGCGCGTTGACATGTTCCTGCTTGGCCGAGGGTCGCCCGGCGCGCTTGCCGACGCCGATCAGCTGCGCCTGCGGCCCGGCCTGCTCGAGCACCGGCCCCGAGGCCAGGTCGTCGTAAAGCACCACATCCGCCTCGGCCAGCAGCCGGGCGGCGCGCAGGGTCAGAAGCTCGGGGTCGCCCGGACCCGAGGAGACGAAGCTGACAAGGCCGATCTGTTCACGCATGATCTGGCGATGCGGCAAAATCCGCGTCAAGGCAAGGGGCTGCTTGCCGCCCGGCCCGCCATTTGCCATAGAAGGCGCGACCGCGACCTTGGGGATCAAGCCATGTTCCGTGCCCGCCATCTTCTGGGGATCGAGCCGCTCGCCCCCCCCGAAATCACCACGCTTCTCGACCTGGCCGAGACCTATGTCGATCTGAACCGCCGCACGGTGAAGCATTCCGATGCCTTGGCGGGGATGACGCAGATCAACATGTTCTTCGAGAACTCGACCCGCACGCAGTCCAGCTTCGAGCTGGCAGGCAAGCGGCTGGGCGCCGATGTGATGAACATGGCGATGCAGACCAGCTCGGTGAAAAAGGGCGAGACGCTGATCGACACCGCGCTGACGCTGAACGCCATGCATCCCGACCTGCTGGTGGTGCGTCATCCGCAATCGGGCGCGGTGGACCTGTTGGCGCAAAAGGTGAATTGCGCGGTCCTGAACGCGGGCGACGGCAGGCACGAGCATCCGACGCAGGCGCTCTTGGACGCGCTGACCATCCGACGCGCCAAGGGCCGGCTGCACCGGCTGACCGTGGCGATCTGCGGCGACATCGCGCATAGCCGAGTGGCGCGCTCGAACCTGATCCTGCTGGGCAAGATGGAGAACCGCTTGCGGCTGGTCGGGCCGGCGACGCTGATGCCCTCGGGCGCGCGCGACTGGGGCTGCGAGATCCATGAGGACATGCGCGAGGGGCTGAAGGGCGCCGATGTGGTGATGATGCTGCGTCTGCAGAAAGAGCGGATGGATGGCGGCTTCATCCCGTCCGAGCGGGAATATTACCACCGCTGGGGCCTGGACGCGGAAAAGCTGGCGCTGGCCGCGCCCGATGCCATCGTCATGCATCCGGGGCCGATGAACCGCGGGGTGGAGATCGACGGCACCATCGCCGACGACATCAACCGCAGCGTCATCCAGGACCAGGTGGAAATGGGGGTCGCGGTGCGCATGGCGGCGATGGACCTGCTGGCGCGCAACCTGCGGGCCGAACGCGGCGCCAAGGCGGCGGAGATGATGGCATGATCCTGCACTTCCAGAACGCCCGCCTGATCGACCCCGAGACGCAATCGGTCGAGGACGCCACGCTGACCGTCCGCGACGGCCGGATCGAGACCGTTGGTGCCGACGCCCCGCAAGGCGCCGAACTGATCGATTGCGGCGGCAGATGCCTTGCCCCCGGCCTGATCGACTGGGGCGTCAAGATCGGCGAGCCGGGCGAGCGGCACAAGGAAAGCTTCCGCAGCGCCGGGCTGGCGGCTGCGGCGGGCGGCGTGACCACGGTGATCGCGCGGCCGGACACGATGCCGCCGATCGATGCCCCGGAATCGCTGGAATTCGCCACCCGCCGTGCGGCCGATGCGCCGGTGAACATCCGCCACATGGCGGCGCTGACCCGCGCCCGCCAGGGGCGCGAGATGGTCGAGATGGGCTTTCTGCAGGATGCCGGCGCCGTGGCCTTCACCGACGGGGTGCGGGTGGTTTCCGACACCCGGCTCCTGTCGCGCTGCATGACCTATGCCCGCGGCCTTGGCGCGCTGATCGTCGGCCATCCGCAGGAGCCGGGCCTGTCGAAAGGTACGGCGGCGACCGGCGGCAAGTTCGCCTCGCTCTACGGCCTGCCCGCGGTTTCGCCCATGGCCGAGGTGATGGGGCTCGACCGCGACCTGGCGCTGGTGGCGATGACCGGCGCCCGCTACCATGCCGACCAGATCACCGTCACGGCCAGCCTGCCGGCGCTGCGCCGCGCGCGCGAGGCCGGGCTGGACGTGACCGCCGGCATCTCGATCCATCACCTGACGCTCAACGAATACGACGTGGGCGGCTATCGCACCTTCTTCCGCTTCACCCCGCCCTTGCGCTCCGAGGAGGACCGGCTGGCCATGGTCGAGGCGGTGGCCGAGGGGCTGATCGACGTGATCGCCAGCTTCCACACCCCGCAGGACGAGGAAAGCAAGCGCCTGCCCTTTGCCGAGGCGGCGCCGGGCGCGGTGGGGCTGCAAACCCTGCTGCCGGCGGCGATGCGGCTTTACCATCAGGGCGGGCTGAGCCTGCCGCAGCTTTGGCGGGCGATGTCGCTCAATCCGGCGCGGCGGCTGGGACTGCCGGGCGGGCGGCTCTCGGCGGGCGCCCCGGCCGATCTGGTGCTGTTCGATCCCGACGCGCCCTTCGTGCTGGACCGCTTCACGCTGTTGTCGAAGTCGAAGAACACGCCCTTCGACGGTGCGCGGATGGAAGGGCGGGTGCTGGGCACCTGGGTCGCCGGCCGCCGCGTCTTCGGAGAGGATGCATGAGCCTGATCCTCTGGGCCGTGATCGGCTACCTGCTGGGCTCGGTGCCCTTCGGCATCGTCATCACCCGTGCGCTGGGCCTGGGCGACCTGCGCCGAATCGGCTCGGGCAATATCGGCGCGACGAACGTGCTGCGCACCGGCAACAAGCCGGCCGCGCTGGCGACGCTGCTGCTGGACAGCGGCAAGGGCGCCATCGCCGTGCTGCTGGCGCGCTGGCTTGCCGGTCCCGATGCCGCGCTGGTCGCGGGCGCGGCGGCCTTCCTGGGCCACCTGTTCCCGGTCTGGCTGGGCTTTCGGGGCGGCAAGGGGGTCGCGACCTTCCTTGGCACGCTGCTGGCGCTGGACTGGCGGCTGGGCCTGATCGCCTGCGGGATCTGGTTGCTGGCGGCGCTGGCCGGCCGGATCTCGTCGCTTTCGGCGCTGGTGGCCGCTGCGCTGACGCCCTGCCTTGCCCTCTGGTTGGATGGCGCGCGCATGGCGGCGGTGACGGCGTTCATGGCCGTGCTGATCTTCATCCGCCATCGCACGAACATTGCCCGCATCCTTGCCGGAACCGAGCCCAGGATCGGCAGGAAGTCCTGATTTCTCTGTTCTGAAAATACTCCGGGGACGCCCTGAGCGCCCCGTCGAGGGGCGTTCAGGGCGGCGGCGGAGCCCCTATCGCGTCGGCACCGGCTCCTCGCCCGAATAGTCGTAGAACCCACGCCCGGTCTTGCGGCCCAGCCAGCCTGCCTCGACATATTTCACCAAGAGCGGGCAGGGCCGGTATTTCGTGTCCGCCAGCCCCTCGTGCAGCACGTTCATGATCGCCAGGCAGGTGTCGAGGCCGATGAAATCCGCCAGTTCCAGCGGCCCCATCGGGTGGTTGGCGCCCAGCTTCATCGACTGGTCGATGGACTTGACCGAGCCGACGCCCTCGTAAAGCGTATAGACCGCCTCGTTGATCATCGGCATCAGGATGCGGTTGACGATGAAGGCCGGGAAATCCTCGGCGCTGGCCGAGGTCTTGCCGATCTTTTCGACCACTTCGACCAGGGCTTTGTAGGTCTCCTCGTTGGTGGCGATGCCGCGGATCAGCTCGACCAGCTGCATGACCGGAACCGGGTTCATGAAGTGGAAGCCCATGAAGCGCTCGGGCCGGTCGGTGCGGCTGGCAAGGCGGGTGATCGAGATCGACGAGGTGTTCGAGGTCAGGATGGTCTCGGGCTTCAGATGCGGCAGCAGATCCTCGAAGATCGCCTGCTTGACGGTCTCGCGCTCGGTGGCGGCCTCGATGATCAGGTCGGTCTTGCCCAGGTCGGAAAGCGTCATGGTGGTGGTGATGCGCCGCATCGCCGCGGCCTTGTCCTCGGCCGAGACCTTGCCGCGGCTGACCTGGCGTTCCAGGTTGTGGTCGATCTGCGCCACGGCCTTGTCCAGCGCCTCGCGCGAGATGTCGGTCATGAGCACGTCATAACCCGCCAGGGCAAAGACATGCGCGATGCCATTGCCCATCTGTCCGGCGCCGATCACGCCCACCGATTGAATCGCCATGAACCCATCCTTTCGTCGGTCAGCCAGGACGATAGGCGTAAGCGCCTTGGACGTTCAATGCAAAAACCGCCCGTTATGGAAACGGGCGGTTTTCAAACGGTTTTCGCAGGGATGGGGGCTCTGCCCCCGCGCCCCTGCGGCCCCTTGATGGGGCCTCAGGGGCGCTCCCCCGGAGTATTTGGAAAACGGAGAAAGCGCTCAGAGCTTCCCTGTCAGTTCCGGCACGACGGAGAACAGGTCGCCGACCAGGCCGTAATCGGCGATCTGGAAGATCGGCGCCTCCTCGTCCTTGTTGATCGCCACGATCACCTTGCTGTCCTTCATCCCCGCCAGGTGCTGGATCGCGCCCGAGATGCCGACCGCGACATAGAGCTCGGGGGCGACGACCTTGCCGGTCTGCCCGACCTGCCAGTCGTTCGGGGCATAGCCGCTGTCCACCGCCGCTCGCGAGGCGCCCACCGCGGCGCCGAGCTTGTCGGCCAGCTCTTCGATGATCGCGAAGCTCTCCTTCGAGCCGAGGCCGCGGCCGCCCGAGACCACGCGCCTGGCCGAGGTCAGCTCGGGGCGGTCGCTCTCGGCCACCTCGTCGGCCACCCAGGAGGACAGGCCGGGATCGGCGGCGGCCGCGGTCTCGGTGACCGGGGCGGTGCCGCCTTCGCCCGCCGCGTCGAAGCTGGCGGTGCGGATGGTGAAGACCTTCTTCGCGTCCTTCGACTTCACCACCTGGATGGCGTTGCCGGCATAGATCGGCCGCTCGAATGTGTCCGCGTCGAGGATGGCCGAGACGTCCGACAGCACCATCACGTCGAGCAGCGCCGCGACGCGGGGCATGACGTTCTTGGCATCGGTGGTCGCCGGGGCGGCGATGTGGCTGTAGTCGCCGGCGAGGCCCACGATCAGCGCCGCGGTCGGCTCGGCCAGGCGGTGGCCGTAGAGGGCGTCTTCCGCCACCAGCACCTTGGCGACGCCGGCGATCTTCGCGGCCTCCTCGGCGGCGGCTTTCGCCGAGGCCCCGGCGCAGAGCACCGTCACATCGCCCAAGGCCTTGACCGCGGCCACCGCCTTCGCCGTCGCGTCGCGGTTCAGCGCGCCGTTCGTGACTTCCCCAAGCAGCAGAACAGCCATCAGATCACCCCCGCTTCTTTCAGCTTGCCCACCAGCTCGTCCACCGAGCCCACCTTGATGCCGGCCTTGCGGCCCTCGGGCTCGCGCACCGAGACCACCTCGAGCCGCGGCGCGACGTCGACGCCGTAATCGGCGGCGGTCTTTTCATCGAGCGGCTTCTTCTTGGCCTTCATGATGTTCGGCAGCGAGGCATAGCGCGGCTCGTTCAGCCGCAGGTCGGCGGTGACCACCGCCGGCAGGCTGACCGCGATGGTCTGGAGGCCGCCGTCGACCTCGCGCGTCACCTTGGCCTTGGCCCCTTCGATCTCGACTTTCGAGGCGAAGGTCGCCTGCGCCCAGCCCAGGATCGCCGCCAGCATCTGGCCGGTGGCGTTCATGTCGTTGTCGATCGCCTGCTTGCCGGCGATGATGAGCTCGGTGCCTTCCGCCCTGGCCACCGCGGCGAGGATCTTCGCCACCGCCAGCGGCTCGATGTCCTGCTGCACGTCGTCCGCGGCCACCACCAGGATCGCCCGGTCGGCGCCCATGGCCAGCGCCGTGCGCAGCGTCTCGGCCGCCTGCTTGACGCCGATCGAGACCGCGATGATCTCCTCGGCCTGGCCCTTCTCCTTCAGACGGATCGCCTCCTCGACCGCGATCTCGTCGAACGGGTTCATCGACATCTTCACGTTCGCAAGATCAACTCCAGAACCGTCAGACTTCACACGCGCCTTCACGTTGTAGTCGATCACGCGCTTGACTGGCACGAGAACCTTCATCGGCCTCTCCCCTTTGGTTGCGTCACCTGTTCGGAGGGTTTGTTAGCGGGCCATCGGCGGCAATGACAGGGAAAAAACGACCGTAACGCGTCGTAACATTTCCATTCCGTCATGTTGTCGCTAACGGCTGGCTCCTGGCACCCACAGGATATCCTGCGCGCCGTTTTCATTGGCGACGCGCCCCGCCACGAACAGCCAGTCCGAAAGGCGGTTGAGATATTTCACGGCGGCCGGATTGGCATCCTCGGCCGCGGAAAGCGCCACGGCGGCGCGCTCGGCCCGCCGCGCCACGGTGCGCGACAGGTGCAGATGCGCCGCGAGCGCCGAGCCCCCCGGCAGGATGAAGCTGCGCAGGGGGGCGAGGTCGGCGTTCATCGCGTCGATCTCGGTCTCCAGCCGCTCGACCTGGGCATCGATGATGCGCAGCACCGGATAGGGCGCCTCGGCATCCTCGACCATGCGCGGGCGCGACAGGTCGGCGCCAAGGTCGAAAAGATCGTTCTGGATCACCGCGATGCGCGCCGCGATCTCGTCCGTGGCATGCAGGCGGGCGAGGCCCAGCGTGGCGTTCAGCTCGTCCACGGTGCCATAGGCCTCGACCCTCAGGGAATGCTTGGGCACGCGCTCGCCGTTCGACAGCGCCGTCTCGCCCTTGTCGCCGGTGCGGGTGTAGATCTTGTTCAGCACGACCATCAGCCGCTCCTTACCCAGAGATAAAGCAGGAAGACCGCGATGGCGATGGCCTGGGCGATGATGCGCCAGCGCATTATGCGGTTGCCTTGCTTGCGGTTGAACTCGCCGCCCTTGGCGAAACCGCCGATGCCGGTGGCCAGGATCACCACCACGGCAAGGCAGCAGATCGCGAGCAGGTAGAAAAGCGGTTTGTCATGCATGGGCGGGCCCTTTCGGCGCGAAGCCTAGCTGCGGCGCGCGAACCAGTCCAGAGCGCGCGTGGAAAGAAGCCGCCGCCCGATGCCCGAGACATGGGTCGGCGTGGTGACGTAATAGCGCGGGCGGGGCCTTGGGCTTTCCAGCGCCTGCGCGATCCGGGTGCTGACGGCCGAGGGCGGCAGTTCGAAGCGGTCCTTCTTCGCGGCCGGCTCGTAGAGGCGTTTCAGCAGCGTGCGGCGGTATTGCCCGGCGCGCGGGCTGGCTTGCCAGTCGATCCAGCGCTCGAAATGCGGGATCGAGTTCTGGCGGATCCTGGTGCCGATGGGGCCGGGCTCGATCAGGATGAACTGCACCCCGGTATCGGCCATCTCGACGCGCAGCACGTCGGTCAGCCCTTCCAGCGCGAATTTCGTCGCGACATAGGCGCCGCGCCAGGGGATGCCGACAAGGCCCAGGACCGAGCTGATGTTCACCACCCGCCCGCCATGCTCGCGGAAATGCGGGATCAGCCGGCGGGTCAGGTCATGGGTGCCGAACAGATTCGTCTCGAAGATCGCGCGCAATGCGCCGCGCGGCAGGTCCTCGGCGGCGCCGGGGATGGCGAAGGCGGCGTTGTTCACCAGCGCGTCGATGCGCCCCAGGGCCAGCGCGGATTCGGCGCAGCGCGCCACGCTGTCCTCGCAGCCCAGTTCCAGGTGCAGCGTGTCGAAGCCCTCGGCGCGGCGGGCCTCGATATCCTCGGGCTTGCGGCAGGTGGCGATGACGCGCCAGCCGCGCGCCCGCATGTGCCGCGCCGCGTCCAGCCCGATGCCCGAGGAACAGCCGGTGATCAGAACGGTCTTCATGCGCGCCTCCTTGCCGCCGGGGTTCTGCGCCAAGGCCGGGCCTTGCGCAAGCCGCGCATTTCCGGCTGGACCGGCGCGGCGTGCGGGCCTATTCACCGGAACATGTCAGACGATCCGAATGTTCCAGATCCGACCCCGCCCGATCCGAGCCAGGATCAGACCACGTCCGAGCCGCTGTCTCGCGCCATCGGCGAGCGGTATCTGACCTATGCGCTTTCCACCATCATGAACCGGGCGCTGCCGGATGCGCGCGACGGGCTGAAGCCGGTGCATCGCCGTATCCTGTTCGCCATGCGCGAACTCAGGCTTTCGCCCACGGGGGCCTTCCGCAAATCGGCCAAGATCAGCGGCGACGTGATGGGCAACTATCACCCGCATGGCGATGCCGCGATCTACGACGCCATGGCGCGTTTGGCCCAGCCCTTTGCCATGCGCTATCCGCTGGTGGACGGGCAGGGCAATTTCGGCAATATCGACGGCGACAACCCCGCCGCCAGCCGCTATACCGAGGCCCGCCTGACCGCGGCCGCCGAGGCGCTGATGGAGGGGCTGGCCGAGAACGCGGTCGATTTCCGCCCGAACTACGACGGCACGCTGGAAGAACCCATCGTGCTGCCCGCCGCCTTTCCGAACCTTTTGTGCAACGGCGCCTCGGGCATCGCGGTCGGCATGGCGACCAACGTGCCGCCGCACAACCTGCACGAGGTGATCGACGCCTGCCTGCATCTGATCAAGGCGCCGGATGCGCGCGACGACACGCTGGTCTCGATCGTGCCGGGGCCGGATTTCCCGACCGGCGGCGTGCTGGTCGAATCGCGCGAAACCATTGCCGAGGCTTACCGGACCGGCCGTGGCAGCCTGCGGCTGCGGGCGCGCTGGTCGGTCGAGGATCTGGGCCGCGGCCAGTGGCAGATCGTCGTCACCGAGATCCCCTATCAGGTGCAGAAATCCAAGCTGATCGAGCGGCTGGCCGAGGTCATCCAGTTGAAGAAGGTGCCGATCCTGGCCGATGTGCGCGACGAATCGGCCGAGGACATCCGCATCGTGCTGGAGCCGCGCACCCGCGCCGTCGATGCCGAGCAGCTGATGGCGGCGCTGTTCCGGGTGAGCGACCTGGAGGTGCGCTTCGGGTTGAACATGAACGTGCTGATCGACGGCCGCGTGCCCAAGGTCTGCTCGCTGAAAGAGGTGCTGCGCGCCTTTCTGGACCACCGGCGCGAGGTGCTGGTGCGGCGCTCGAACCACCGGCTCGACAAGATCGCGGCCCGGCTGGAGGTGCTGGAGGGCTATATGATCGCCTTCCTGAACCTCGACCGCGTCATCGAGATCATCCGGCACGAGGACGATCCGAAGGCGGTCATGATCGCCGAGTTCAAGCTGTCCGACGTGCAGGTCGAGGCGATCCTGAACATGCGCCTGCGTGCGCTGCGCCGGCTTGAGGAAATCGAACTGCGCGCCGAACACGAGAACCTGACCCGCGAGCGCGAGGGCCTGGCGGCCATGCTGGCCGACGAGGGCGCGCAATGGGCCAGGATCGCCGAGGAACTGCGCGAGACCCGGGCGAAATTCGGCAAGTCCGCCTCCGGCGGCCAGCGCCGCACCGAGATCGGCGAGGCCGGCGAGGTGGCCGAGATCGACATGGACGCCATGATCGAGCGCGAGCCGATTACCGTCATCCTGTCGAAGATGGGCTGGATCCGCGCCATGAAGGGCCACCAGCCGCTGGATGCCGAGGTCAAGTTCAAGGATGGCGACGGTCCGTTCATGGCGCTGCATGCCGAGACCACCGACAAGCTGATGGTCTTTGCCGCCAACGGCCGCTTCTATACCCTGCCGGCGAACAACCTGCCCGGCGGGCGCGGCATGGGCGAGCCGTTGCGGCTGATGATCGACCTGCCGAACGATGCCGCCGTGATCGACATGTTCCCCTGGCGCGACGGCGAGCGATATCTGGTCGCCTCGAAGGCCGGGGACGGGTTCGTCGTTGCCGGGGCCGACATCCTGGCGCAGACCCGCGCCGGCAAGCAGGTGCTGAACGGCGAGGCGGCGCTGTGCCGCCGCGTGACCGGCGATCATGTCGCGGTGGTCGGCCAGAACCGCAAGCTGCTGGTCTTTCCGTTGTCAGAACTGCCGGAAATGGCGCGCGGCAAGGGCGTGCGCTTGCAGAAATACAAGGATGGCGGGCTGTCGGATGCCGTCTGCATCACCCTGGCCGAAGGGCTGCGCTGGCAGGAAACCGGCGGCCGGACGCGCAGCGAGCCGGACCTGACCGAATGGCTCGGCAAGCGGGCGGGCGCAGGCTACATGGCGCCGCGCGGCTTCCCGCGCGACAACAGGTTCAACTGAGAAAGGGCGGGGCGCGGGTCCCGCCCTTTTCGCTAGCTGTTCACGCTCGGCGCGGGGGCCGGGCTTTCGGTCGGCGTAGTCGCCGCCGTCTGGTCGCTGGAGACCTTCTTGTGGCCGGGGCAGTCCGCAAGCGCGGGGATGGCGGCCATCGAAAACGCCAGGGCAAGGGCGACGGTCTTGCTGATCATCATCGGCTCCTTCGTGCGGTTCAGGCATGCCGGACAGGCCAGAACGCAGGCCCGGCATGGCCCAGCCTGACACGCGGGGGCGATTCGATCAATTCCGCGGCCTATTCCTCACGAACCTGTTTGCGTCCGGTAATCATCGGCTGCACCAGATTCTCGCGCTTCCAGAAGCGATAGAACAGGATCACCGCGATATGCAGCAGCACAAGGACCAGGATCAGGTTGGCGCCCAGATTGTGCCAGCCCACCGCCTTGGAGCGCGTGGCGCCGCTGACGTAAGAGGCCAGCGGGCCGACGTTGATATAGTCGTCGGGGTCCGAGATCAGGCCGGTGGTCACCTGCGCCGCCAGCACCGCCAGCATGGCGATGACCGACAGCGCCCCCAGCGGGTTGTGGCCCGGCCAATAGCTGGGCTCGCGCAGGAACATCCCCCGCATATAGCCCGCGATCGCCCCCGGTCCCCGCAGGAAATGCGAGAACCGCGCCGGGGCCGGGCCGAAAAACCCCCAGACCAGCCGGAACAGCAAAAGCCCCGCCACGACATAGCCGCACCAGAAATGCAGCGTCATCTTGGCAGGCCCGAACTGGCCGAGGCACCATCCCAGGATCACGAAAAAGGCCAGCAACCAGTGGAATCCGCGCAGCAGCGGGTCCCACAGCCGGACCTCGCGGACGGGGCCTTTCATCAGCTCTTTTCGCGATAGTCGTCGTGACAGGCCTTGCAGGCGCCGCCCAGCTTCTGAACCACCGCGCCGACCTCTCCGGCACCACCCTTGACCGCATCCGAGGCGCCGGTCGCCGCCTCGCCCAGCCCGGCAAACTTCGTGCCGAAATCCTCGGGATTGGACCAGATGTCGGGCTTGGCCGCGCTGTCCTGGGCATCGGCGGAGCTGCTGCCCTCGATGAACAGGCTTGGCAGGTCGTATTGCGTCAGCGCCTCGATATTGGCGGCGGCGCGGCTGGCCGCGGCCTCGTCATAGGCGACATCGCCCTTGGCCATCCCCGAGAGCGTGCCCATGTTGATGGCCAGCATCTGGTAAAAGCCGTGGCGGGCGTCGATGGCCTGCTTGACCGGATCATCCTGGGCCAGGCTGACCAGCGGAACCGCAGCCAGGGCGGCGGCAGTGAGAATCAGGCGCATGTCGTCGTTCCTTTCATGTGGCATATGGCTGCAATCGGGCTCGCGCCGGAGCAGAGTTGCACAGCCCGCCCGATCTGCCAACGCATGCGGCGATGCCATTTTCGTGAAAGTCGCTGGCCCGGCGGGGATTTTCTGTTCGCGAAAGCGCCGTTTTTTCCGCGGCCGGCCTGCCCGCGTGACTGCGATCCGGGCAGGATCGCTTTCTTTCCGGTCGTGCGGGGCCGCGGCGCTTGCGCCATGCCGTGCGGCAAGCGCAAGCTGGGGTGGACGGGGTTGCATCCCCCGTTACCCCGGGCCGCACGGGGTCTTCATGGCAGTGACCGCCGTTCATGCCGCGTCTCCTCCCTCCGCGCGGCGTGGACGGCGGATTTTTCAGGCCGCCGGGATGCGCAGTTTCAGGCAAAAGCGCAGTCGGCCGCAGGGCCGGGCGTCCATGATCCAGCCGTCCGGCGCCGCCAGATAGGCACGGATCGTCGCCGCGATATCGGCAGCATCCCCGGGGTGCAGGTCGTGGAACAGATAGGCGCCGCGCCCCGGCGCCTGCAGCGCCATCAATACCGGCCGGGCATCGCGCGCCCGCAGCGCGGCACGGCGCAGGGCGATGTCGGGGCCAAGCCTGCGCAGCACCCCGGCCAGCGCGTCGGCATCGGGGCCCGGCGGCAGGGTCAGCGTGACCGGCATCGCTCGAGCAGGTAGATGTCCATGATCCAGCCGTGCTGGGCCCGCGCCCGGGCGCGGGTCTCCAGGATATGCCCTGCGACCTCGGGCAGCGGCCCCCGGATCAGGATCTGGTTCGGCATGCCCAGAAAGGCCCCCCACCAGATATGCAGCCCCTCGGAATCCAGGCTTTGGAACGAGCATTCGCCGTCCAGCATCACGACCAGCCGGTCCACCGTTCCGGGCCAGCCGTGGTCGCGGATCCGGCGGCCGGTGGTGATCAGCACCGGCGCGGCAACCGCATTCAGCGGGATGGCATGGGCGGCGCAAAGTGCCTGGATCGCGGTGATGCCGGGGATCACGCGCAGGTTCAGCGGCAGGCGGCGCGCCACCCGTTCCGCGATGCGCAGCGTGCTGTCGTAAAGCGACGGGTCGCCCCAGACCAGCAGTGCCGGGCGGATGGCGCCATGGGCGCGGATCACCTGTTCCCAGCGTTCGGCGATGGCGTCGTGCCATGCCTCGACGCCCTGCCGATAGCCGTCCGCCGCATCGCGCGCGGGCATGTCGAAGACGGCCAGCGGCGGTGGGCTGGCCAGCACCTGCTGGCAAAGCGCCCGGCGCAGATCGGCCAGGTCGGCCTTGTCATCGCCCTTGGCAGGGATCAGGATCAGGTCGGCATCCGCCATCGCGGCGATGCCCTCGCGCGTAAGGTGGCCGGGGCTGCCGGTGCCGATGCCGATCAGCGCAAGCTCGATCATGGCGCCTCTCCGATCAGGTGGAAGAAGGTGCCGGTGGCGTGGCCGCGGCGCGAGCCGGTCTCGGGCACCGCATCGCCATTGGCATCGGTGACGCGGGCCAGCGGCTCGTCGGGCTGGGCCAGGATGGTGGCGTAATGGAACTCGTGCCCGGCCAGCGCAGGGGCATAAAGCCCGGCGAGCGGTTCGGCGCGGCGATAGCCCAGATGTATCCGGCGCTTTTCATAGCTGGTCTCCAGCCCCAGCAGCCCGGCCATTTCGTGGCGCGTGCCTTCAGCATCGACCAGCCCGGCGCCCATCGCCATGTAGCCGCCGCATTCGCCATGCACCGGGCGGGTCTCGGCAAAACGCCGCAGCCCGGCGCGGAAGCGGCCGGCCGAAGCCAACCGGCCCGCATGCAGTTCGGGATAGCCGCCCGGCAGCCAGCAGGCCCCGGCGCTGTCGTCCGGCGCCTGATCGGCCAGGGGCGAGAACGGCAGGATCGTCGCCCCTGCCGCCTGCCATCCGGCGACCAGATGCGGATAGACAAAGGAAAACGCGTCGTCCTGCGCCAGCGCGATGCGTTCGGCCGGCGGCGGCAGCGGGCGAAAGGGCTGGGCCGCGATCCCGCCCGCGGCCGCCGCGATGATGGCATCCAGATCCAGGTGCCGCGCCGCTGCCTCGCCCGCAGCCGCGAGCAGCGCCTCCAGCGCGGCGTGTTCCTGTGCCTGCACCAGTCCCAGATGCCGCTCGGGCAGCTCGATCCCGGCTTCGCGCGGCAGCACGCCCAGCACCGGGATCGAAAGCTGGTCCAGCGCGTGCCGCATCAGGGTTTCGTGCCGGGGCGAGGCGACGCGGTTCAGCACCACCCCCGCCAGATGCACGTCGCGGCGCATCTCGCGGAACCCCAGTGCCACGGCACCGGCGGATTGCGCCTGCCCCTTGCAATCCATGACCAGCACCACCGGCCAGCCGGTCAGCGCGGCGATGTCGGCGCTGGCGCCGTTGCCGCAACCGCCCGCACGCGCCACGCCGTCGAAAAGCCCCATCGAGCCCTCGGCCAGCGCAATGTCCGCACCCCCGGCCGCACCGATCAGATGCGCGATCTGCGCCCGGTCCATGGCCCAGCTGTCGAGGTTGAAGGACTCGCGTCCCGCCGCCGCGCGGTGAAAGGCGGGGTCGATATAGTCCGGCCCGCTTTTGAACGGCTGCACCACCAGCCCGCGTGCGCGCAAGGCCGCGATCAGTCCCAGCGTGACCGTGGTCTTGCCGCTGCCCGAGGCGGGGGCACTGACGACTAGCCCTTTCATTCCGGGAACCTCGGTGCGGTGCCGACGGGGCGAAAGCGGCGGTCGTAGTCGCCGGCATAGAGGCGGCTTTCGTCGAAACCCTCCGCCGCCAGCGCCCGGCCGACCAGAATCAGCGCCGTGCGCTCGCCCTCGCCGATGGCGGGGTCCAGCGTGCCCAGCGTGGCGCGGTGGATGCGCTGGTCGGGCCAGCTGGCGCGGAACACCACGGCGACCGGGCAATCGGCGCCGTAATGCGGGACCAGTTCCGCTTGCACGCGGTCCAGCACATGCACCGACAGGTGGATCGCCAGCGTGGCGCCGGTGGCGGCGAAATTGGCAAGCGTCTCGCCCTCGGGCATGGCCGATGCGCGGCCCGAGGTGCGGGTCAGCACCACCGATTGCGCCACACCCGGCAGGGTCAGTTCGGCCCCCAGCGCGGCGGCGGCGGCGGCGAATGACGGCACGCCGGGCGTCACGTCATAGGGGATGCCCAGCTCGCGCAGCCGGCGGAGTTGCTCGCCCATGGCCGACCAGACCGACAGGTCGCCCGAATGCAGCCGCGCCACGTCATGGCCCGCCTGATGCGCGGCGGCGATCTCGGCGACGATCTGGTCGAGGTCCATGGGCGCGGTGTTCACGATCCGCGCGCCGGGTGGGCAATGGCCCAGCAGCGCCTGCGGCACCAGCGAGCCGGCATAAAGGCAGACCGGGCAGGACGCGATCAGGTCGCGGCCGCGCAGGGTGATCAGGTCGGCCGCGCCCGGGCCGGCGCCGATGAAATGGACGGTCATGCGGGGTCTCCTTCTGCGATGGCGGCGGTGGCCATCCCGTCTTGCGAGGTTACGCGCGACGCGACGATGCGCGCGCCGGGGCCGAGTGCTGCCAGGGCGGCGGCTTCGGCCAGCGAGCCGGTGCCGTGCCGCGCGAGGATACGCGGCGATTGCGTGGGGGTTGCGATGCCGGCGACCTCGACGGCCAGCAGCGGCAGGCCGGTCTGCGCGGCCAAAGCCCGGATCGCCGGCGCCGCCACCTTGGCCGGACTGGTCGCCAGTGCCTCGGCCGCTCCGGCGCGGGCCAGCGCGTCGGCCAGCGAGGCAAGGCTTGCCGCCTGACGAAAGCCGATGCCCGCGACCCTCATGGCCAGCTCCATTGCGTCACGCTGCGCGCCGGGGTCCAGCCGCGCATCCGGCCCAGCGGGACGGCTTCCTCCAGCGCGATGCGGGTCAGGCTGCCGCCGCGTTGCGCGTGCAGGCCGATCAGCAGCGCCTCGGTCTCCAGCGTCACCGCGTTCGCGACCAGACGGGCGGGGGGCAGGGCGTCGATCAGCGTGGCCGAAGCGCCGCCGCCGATAAAGATCGCATCGGGTGCCGGAAGATCGTGGAGGAAATCGGGTGCCGCGCCTTGGACGGCGCGCATCCGATCCGCCAGCCCGAACGCCTTGATATTCGCGGCGATATTGGCGATGCGGTCGGTGCGGGGCTCCAGCGTCACCGCCCGGCCGCCGTTCAGGCACCATTCGACGCTGACCGAGCCCGAGCCGCCGCCGATGTCCCACAGCATCTCTCCCGTCCGCGGGCCAAGTGCCGCCAGCGTCACCGCCCGGATGGCGCGACGGGTGATCTGGCCGTCATGGGCGAAGCTGTCGTCGGGCAGGCCGAAGCCGCGCGGCAGGCCGGCGCCCGATGGCAGATCCGCCCCGTCCAGCGCCACCGCGACCGGCGCGATGCAGTCCAGCGCGAAACCCTGCGCCCGTGCCTCGCGGATGCGTTCGCGCGGGCCGCCAAGCGCCTCCATCACCACCATGCGCGTCGGGCCCAGCCCCTGCGCCACCAGCCATTCGGCAAGCTGGGCGGGGGCGGTGCCGTCGCGCAGCAGGCAGATCGCCCGCGCCCCCCGCGCCATCACCGGGCGCAGCCGGGCAAAGGGCGCGGCATGCAGGCCGAGGCAGGCGGTCTCCTCCAGCCGCCAGCCCAGCCTTGCGGCGGCCAGCGAAAAGGTGCCGGGCGCGGGAAAGGCCCGCCATTCGCCCGTTTGCAGCACGGCGGCGATGCTGCCGCCGGCGCCATGCCAGAACGGATCGCCCGAAACCAGCGCCGCCACGCTTTCCCCGCGCAAGGCCAGCAGCGGATCAAGACCGAAAGGCACCGGCCATGCCCGGCCCCGCTGCCCGCCGATCCCCGCCAGTTCCAGATGCCGGGGGGCGCCGAAGACGATTTCCGCCCGATCCAGCGCATCGCGGCTTGCAGGCGGCAGGCCGGCAAGGCCATCCTCCTGAATACCGATGATGGAAAGCCAGGGATCAGCCATGACGCGCATCCTTCTGCTGGGCGGCACCACCGAGGCGGGGGCCATGGCCCGCGCGCTGGCCGAGGCCGGGCTGGACGCAGTCTATTCCTATGCCGGCCGCACCGCCAACCCGGTGGCGCAGCCGCTGCCGATGCGCATCGGCGGCTTCGGCGGCTCCGAGGGGCTGGCGGATTACCTGCGGGCCGAGCGCATCAGCCATGTCGTCGACGCCACCCACCCCTTTGCCGAGGGCATGAGCCGCAATGCCGTCGCCGCCTGCTGTGCGACCGGCACGGCGCTGATCGCGCTGGAGCGCCCGCCCTGGGTTGCCGCGCCGGGCGACCGCTGGATCCACGTCGCCGATTACGAGCCCGCCGCCCGCGCGCTGCCCGGCGACGGTTCGGCGGTGTTCCTGGCCATCGGGCGGCAGAACCTGCAACCCTTCGTGGGGCTGAACCACATCTGGATGCTGCGTTTCGCCGAGGTGGCGGCGCATCCCCTGCGCGACGCCACGCTGATCGTCTCGCGCGGGCCGTTCACCGTCACGGGCGACATCGCGCTGATGCGGCGCCACGACATCGCCCACGTCGTCGCCAAGAATGCCGGGGGCCATGCCGCCCAGGCGAAGATCGTCGCCGCGCGCGAACTGGGCCTGCCGGTCGTGATGATCGACCGTCCCGTGCTGCCGCTGCGCCGCGTCGTCGCTGCGCCGGCCGAGGTGATGGCCTGGCTTCATGGCACGGATCGCGGCGTATAGACCCAGGCGCCGGCCCGGCGGGTGGCGCTGTTGCCCAGGATGACCACGGTGCGCATGTCGGCCATCTCGGGGCGGGCCTCGGCCAGGGTGACGGTGTTCAGCGCCTCGTCCGGGGTCGAGACGGCGCGCGCGAACGAGATCAGCCGGTCGGGACCGCAAGCCTCGCGCAGGATCTCGAGCACGCGGGCAAAGCCCTCGGGCCGGGCCTTGGAGCGTGGATTGTAGAAGGCCATGGCGAAATCGGCCTCGGCCGCCAGCCGCAGGCGCTTTTCGATCAGCGCCCAGGGCTTGAGGTTGTCCGAAAGGTTGATGGCGCAGAAATCATGGCCCAGGGGCGCGCCCAGCCGGGCGCTTGCGGCCAGCATGGCGGTGATGCCGGGCAGGATGCGGATGTCGGGGGTATTCTCGCATCCCTCCAGCGCCTCGAAGAGCGCCGAGGCCATGGCAAAGACCCCCGGATCGCCCGAAGAGACCACCACGACCCGCCGCCCCCGCGCCGCCAGGTCCAGCGCAAGGCGCGCGCGCTCCAGCTCGACGCGGTTGTCCGAGGGGTGCAGCGCCAGCCCCGGACGCGGTGCGACGCGGGCGACATAGGGGATGTAGCCGACGACATCGGTGGCCTCGGCCAGCGCCGCCCTGACCTCGGGCGTGACCAGATCCTCCGCGCCCGGCCCCAGGCCGGCCACCGCGACCCAGCCGCTCATTCTGCGGCATCCGCGGCGGAATCGGACAGCGGGCGGCGGCCGTTGCCATGCACCAGCACGGTGGCGAAATACGGGCAGGCCTGCAGATCGGCCTGCGCGAGCGGCGTCACGCGCTGGTTCGGCATGGTGCCGCGCTCGACCAGCCAGGCGTCGGACATGCGCCCGGCGGTCGCCAGCGCACGGGCGATCTTGGGCAGGTTGCGGCCGGTCTTCATCACCACCACCGCGTCGGCGGCGCGGATGTGACGGGCAAGCTCGGCCTCGGGCAGGGTGCCCATCAGCACCGTCATGGCGTCGTCGCCCCAGGTCATCGGCTGGCCGATGGCGTTCCAGCAGCCGGTCATGCCGGGGATGCCGGGGATGATCTCGACCGGGACGATCCCTTGCAGCCGGGCATGCAGATGCATGAACGAGCCGTAGAACAGCGGGTCGCCTTCGCACAGCACCACAACGTCGCTGTCGACGGCCAGCCGCGCCAGCCGCGCCGTCCAGTCGTCGTAGAAGGCCGCAAGCAGCCGGTTGTATTCCGGGCTGTCGAAGGGGATCTCGGTGGTGACCGGATATTCCATCGCGTGTTCGATCACGTCCGGCGCCAGCATCTCGGCCACGATGCGGCGGGCCTGCCCGGCCCGGCTCTTCTTGCGGAAATAGGCGATCTGCCGTGCGCCGCGGATGGCGCGGTCGGCGCGGACCGAAATCAGGTCGGGATCGCCGGGGCCGAGGCCCGCGCAGATGATCTTTCCGGTTTGGGGGGCCATGGCTATTCCTTTCGGCTGGCGAGCGCGTTGACGGCAGCCACGGTGATGGCCGAGCCGCCCAGCCGCCCGCGCACGATCAGCGCCGGCGCGGGCAGGTCGTCCATCAGCGCCGCCTTGGATTCCGCCGCGCCGACGAAGCCCACCGGGCAGCCGATGATCGCGGCCGGGCGCGGGCAGGCCGGGTCCCTGAGCATGTTCAGCAGGTGAAAGAGCGCGGTGGGCGCATTGCCGATGGCGACCACGGCGCCCTTCAGATCGTCGCGCCACAGCTCCAGCGCTGCGGCGCTGCGCGTGTTGCCCATCTGTGCGGCGAGGTCGGGCACGCGCGGGTCGTTCAGCGTACAGATGACGCGGTTCGCGGCGGGCAGGCGGGCGCGGGTGACGCCCTCGCTGACCATGCGGGCGTCGCAAAGGATCGGCGCGCCGTCCTCGAGCGCCTTGCGTGCCGCCACGGCCATGCCGGCCGAGAAGGCTACGTCGCGCTCCAACCCCACCAGCCCGGCGGCATGGATCATGCGCACGACGACCGGCTCTTCCTCGGCGGCGAACCGGGCGAGGTCCGCTTCGGCCCGGATGGTGGCGAAGGACTGCGCATAGATCCGGGCGCCGTCGGTTTCGTATTGGTGCAGCATCGGGGTTTCCTGGGATTTCTGCGGCTATCTTGCAAGGGCGGGGTCAGAGCGGAATGCGGTCCGGCGCAAGCCCCGCCAGCGTGACGGGATCGCGCGTGCCGCCGTTTCGGATCAGGTCGAAGCGGCCGGGCGTGGTGGCGACCAGCGTCGCCGAGGCCGCGCCCCGATATGCGCAGCCCTTGGCGCAGCCGCTGACATGCAGGCTTTGGCCGGGTGCGAGACGCGGCGCCAGGCTGCGGGCCAGCGCGCGGACATCGGCCCGCGCCTGCGGGCAGCCGGGGGCGCCGGTGCAGGCATGGATGCGCAAGAGCGGGTCGTCGGGCTTGAGAATGGCGCCGTCGATGCGGGGGCGGGCCGCACCCTCGATCAGCAGCGCGCGCCATGGGGTCAGGCGTAGCGGGCCAAGTGCGGCCGCCCTGGCCAATTGGGCGGCGGTGATCTGGCCGAAGGCAAAGCCCAGCAGCCAGCCGTTCGGCGCCGGGCCGGGTCCGGGCGGATCGGCACAGGCGGCTTCGGTGGCGCCGTCGCATGGGTATTTGGAAAACGGAAAGGATGCCAGCGGCAGGGCGCCGTGGGGCAGGGCGGGAGCGCGGCGCAGATAGTCGCGCATCCGCCCGCGCCCGTCCCGCACGCCGCCCTGCATGAACCAGCGTGCCAGATCGACGGCGCGGGCTGCGGCCTCGTGCGTGTCCTTGGCCGCCAGCGCCCAGTCGCCGCCATCCGGCACGATCAGCCATCCCGGGCCCTGCGGGTGCAGCCTGATGTCCGAGGGCGTCTGCGCCAGCACCGGCGGGTCGGTATCGACGGCAAAACCGAACTTGCCGGGCACCTGCGGCGCCTCCGGCTCGGTCATCGCCCGGGCCATGGCCTCGGCCAGTTGCCAGGCCGCGCTGCCCACGGGGGCAAAGGGCGACAGGATCACGTTGCGCCGCGCTTCGGCCCCGGCGTCGCGGTCGATCAGGCCGAGCCTGGCCAGAATCGCAACGCTTGCCGCATGGCCGGCGGGGGTCAGTCCGCGCAACTGCAGGTTGGCGCGGCTGGTCAGGTCCATCAGCCCGTTGCCATGGCTCCAGGAGAGGTCCGCTATGGCCTGCGCCTGATCGGGCATCAGCCTGCCGTTCCGGGCCCGGATGCGCAGGACCAGCCCGTCGCCCGAGGCCATCGGTCGCAATGCGCCGGGACACCAGCCCTTGACCTCGTAGCTCATGGCGCCGCCTCGGCCAGCACCGAGTTGCGCCGCGTGGCCCAGAGGCCCGATTCCAGCAGCTGCGCGAACATGGCGCGCATGGCGGCGAGTGCCTGCGGATTCTCGCGCTCCATGAAGGCCACGACCTCGGGCCGGCCCAGCGTCGCGTCGTGATAGAGATCGAACAGGTGACCGGGCACCACGCCCGCCAGATTGGCGAATGCGGCCATGTGATCGAGCGTAGCCGCGATCTCGGCCGCGCCGCGGAAGCCGTGCCGCATCATGCCGTCGGCCCAGGCCGGATTGGCGGCGCGGGCGCGGGTGACGCGGGCGATTTCCTCGGTCAGGCTGCGGGCGCGGGGCTGGTCGGGCCGGGTCGCGTCCAGGTGGTAAAGCGCGGGTGCGGCTGCGCCGATCCGCGCCATGGCGGCGGCGAAGCCCGCCTCGTGCGCGGCATAGTCGCCGGCCAGCAGCAGGTCTGATTCCGGCAGGTCCTGCGCATGGACGAAGGCATCGGCCCCGGCCAGGCGGTCGCGGATCGCCTGCGGCTGATGGCTGATCCGGCCATCGGCGCCGATGGCGTGGGACGAGGCGGCAAGCCATGCCTCGCCCGCCGCCTGCCGCGCCGCATCCGTGAAGGTCTCGGCCAGTTCGGCGATGCCAAGGCCGTAGAGACCGGGCTTGGGGCCGAAGACGCGAGGGGCGCGGCTGCGATAGGGGTTGTCCCCGGGCGCCTCGTCGCGGGTGGCCAGCGCCTCGGCACCAGTTTCGAAGAGTTGCGCGAGGCCGGGGAAGATGTCGCGAAAGAGCCCCGAGACCCGCAGCGTCACGTCGATCCGTGGTCGGCCCAGTTCGGCCAAAGGCAGGATCTCGATGCCCGCGACGCGGCCCGAGGCGGCATCCCAGCGCGGGCTGAGACCGGCCAGATGCAGCGCCATGGCGAATTCCTCGCCTGCCGTGCGCATGGTGGCGCTGCCCCACAGGTCCACGACCAGCCCCTTGGGCCAGTCGCCATGGTCCTGCAAGTGGCGGCGCAACAGTTCCTCGGCCAGCTTCACCCCTTGCGCGTGGGCGGCGCGCGAGGGCACGGCGCGCGGATCGACGGCGAAGAGGTTGCGCCCGGTCGGCAGCACGTCCTGCCGCCCGCGCGCCGGCGAGCCCGAGGGGCCGGGCGCCACCCGCTTGCCGGCGAGCGCACCGGCCAGCCCGTCGCGTTCGGCCTTGCCACAGGGGCCGGTGCCATAGACGTGCAGCCCATCGCCGAAGCGGCTGTCCTTGAGATCGCAAAGGAAGCGGTCGATCAGCGGGATCGCTTCGGCCGGTGCCGCATCGGGGGGCAGGCCAAGATCGGCCTCGACCCCGGCGGCGCGGGCCTCGTCGCGGATGGCGAGGATCAGCCGGTCGCGGCGGCGGGGGTCCAGCCCGTCGGCTGTGGAATATTCGTCCAGCAGCCGTTCCAGATGCGTCAGGTTTTCGGGGACGCCCGAGTCCACGAGCGGCGGCGGCAGGTGGCCCAGCGTCACGGCCGAAAGCCGGCGCTTGGCCTGCGCGGCCTCGCCGGGATCGTTGACGATGAAGGGATAGATCACCGGCAGGTCGTCCAGCAGCGCCTCGGGCCAGCATTCCCCGGACAGCGCCACGGATTTCCCCGGCAGCCATTCCAGCGTGCCATGCGCGCCCATGTGGATCATGGCGTCCGCCTGGGTCCGCAGCCAGAGGTAGAACGCGACATATTCATGGCGCGGGGTGCGCGTCAGGTCGTGGTACTCGTCGGCGCGGGTTTTCACCTCGCCGCGCTCGGGCTGCAGGGCGATCAGGTCGGCGCCGTGGCGGATGGCGGCGAAGCGGAAGCCGTCGGGCGGCGGTTCGCCCCATGCCGCGCGCAGGTCGTCTTGCAGGCGTTGTGGCAGGGTGGCCAGCGCCTTGCGGTAGTCCGAGAGCGGCCAGTGGATGCGTTCGGTCGTCATGCGGCGGCCCAAGTCGTCATGCGGGATGCCAAGGATTGTGCCGGTCGACGCCAACGCGTCCAGCCCCACCGCATGGGCCAGTTGATGCGCCTTGCCGGGATAGGTGGAAAGCACGACGGCGCGTCGCATCGCCTGCCGCAGCCGGTGCCATGCCTTGATCCGCGCCACCGCCGCGTTGATGCGGCCCATGTCCGGGGCGTGGATCAGGCGCGAGAACTCCAGCGCCGGGTCGCGGACCTGTGGTTGCTTGAAGCTGACGGCGCCCAGGAAGATGCGGCCATCGACCTCGGGCAGCACGACATGCATGGCCAGGTCGGCGGCGGAAAGCCCCCGGTCCTCGGCGGCCCACAGGGCGCGGGGCGCGGTGGACAGCGCCACCTGGAACACGGGGCAATCCGTGCCGTCGAAGGGCGTGGCGCCCGCATCGTCGCGCGCGGAAAAGGCGGTCAGGTTCACCACCGCCGCAAGGCCGGACAGATGCGGCGCCAGCCAAGCGGCAAAGCCCGGTGCCTTGAGCGAGGGCGCGAACACCCCGGTCGCGGCAAAGCCCGCCCCGCGCAGGGCCCGGATCATCGCATCCACCGGCGCAAGGTCGGCCGCGGTCAGGTAGCTGCGATAGAAGCTGACCAGCACCGGGGCCTCGCCCGGCGTGGGGCCTGCGGTCACGCCTGCGTCGGGATCGTAGAAACCCCATTGCGGGATCGCGGCCTCGCCATGGACCGGGGCGGCGGGCAGTCCTGCCGCCTGCGCCAGTTCCGCCAGTGCCATCTGCGCCGCGACCGCGCCGCCTTCGTCGCAAAGCGCCGCCAGCCGGCGCAGCACCGGCACCGGCAAGGTCGAGAAGCGGTCCAGCGTCGGATCGGGCCGACCGTCCGCCGGCAGGAAGGCCAGTGCGATGCCCCGCCTGCGCGCCAGATCCTGCAGGCTGGCTGTGCCGTAAGGCCAATAGGGCTCGCCGCCGATCAGCCGGACCAGCACGGCGCGGGCGCCGGAAAGCGTGGCCTCGCAATATTGATCGACGGAAACCGGATGCCGCAGCGCCGAGAGGTTGCACAGCCGCAGCGCGGGCAGGCCCTCGCCAGCCCTGTGCCAGCCTGCCGCGAAAGCGCCCAGGTCGCTGTCCGAATAGGACAGCACGACCAGGTCGGCGGGGCTTTGGCCGGGGTCGGTCGGGACCTCGGTTTCCTCAAGCCCACGGCTTTCGCGAAAGACGACATGCATGGCTTACGCGGCCAGGACCGCCCGGATCGCGGCCTCGTCGATGTCGTCATGCTCGGCGATCACCACGAGGCGCGAGGCGCGGGGGCCGTCGCCCCAGGGCCGGTCGTATTGATGGCGCACCCGTTCGCCCACCGCCTGCACCAACAGGCGCATGGGCTTGCCGGCGACGGCGACATGGCCCTTGACGCGCAGGATGTTCTGCTCGCGCGCCAGCCGCTCGATGCGGGCGGCAAGGTCGCTGGGATCGGCGATCTCGGCCAGTTCGATCACCACCGAGTCGAAATCGTCATGCTCGTGATCGTCGGCGCCGTCGTGATGGCTGGGGCGGGCGGCAAGGTCGTCCTCGGCCGCCGCACCCAGGCCCAGGATCACGCGCGGGTCGATCACCCCATCGGTCAGCGGCAGGATCGGCAGCTTGCGCGGGGCCTCGGCCTCGATCACCGCGCGAGCGGCGGCCAGCCCGTTCTCGCCGGCCAGGTCGGCCTTGGACAGCAGCACGATGTCGGCGCAGGCGATCTGGTCCTCGAAGACCTCGGAAAGCGGCGTCTCGTGGTCCAGGCTGGGATCAGTTGCGCGCTGCGCCTCGACGGCGGCCTCGTCGGGGGCGAAGCGGCCGGCGGCCACGGCCTCGGCATCGGCCAGCGCGATCACCCCGTCCACGGTGATGCGCGAGCGGATCGCCGGCCAGTCGAAGGCCTTCAGCAGCGGCTTGGGCAGCGCAAGGCCCGAGGTCTCGATCAGGATGTGATCGGGCTTGACGGGCATCGCCATCAGCCGCTCCAGCGTCGGGATGAAATCGTCGGCGACGGTGCAGCAGATGCAGCCGTTCGACAGCTCCATGATGTTCTCGGCCGGGCAGTTCTCGTCGGCGCAGGACTTCAGGATCTCGCCATCGACGCCCATGGTCCCGAATTCATTGACCAGCACCGCCAGCCGCTTGCCCTGCGGCTGCGACATCAGGTGACGGATCAGCGTGGTCTTGCCGGCGCCGAGAAAGCCGGTGATGACGGTCACGGGGGTCTTGGTCAGGTCGCTCATCTCTCATCCAATCGGGGGAATGCGCGCGAGGCTGCGCTTGCGGAAAATCGTGACGCGCTCGCGCCAGGGCACGATGCCGTCGGGGGCCTGGGCGTAAGCCGCGGCGCCGGCCAGGATCTCGGGGGCGTCCCCGGCCTCCATCCGGCCATAGACATAGGTCCAGCGGCCCGGCGCCGACAGCGCGATGGCGGCGCCGTTGGCGCAGGCGGACAGGCATTCGACCGGGACGATGCGCACGCCCTCGGGTGGGCCTTCGGCGGTCAGTGCGTCGTGCAGCCGCGCGCCGGGCACGGGCTCGCCCTCGGGGACGGGCTGGCCGGCGCGGCAGGTGATGCAGACATGCAGCGTGACTGTCATGCGCCCTTCATCCGTTATGGCGGCAGGGCGCAGGGGCGCGAATGCCCCAAGCCCCAGCGGGAACACCCCGTCCGCCGGTCAATCCTTCTGCACCGGCAGGTCTCCCGGCTTGCGGATTCGGGCCTGGGCCCACGGCCGCCCCGCCTTCCCGGCTTTCGCCAGTGGCAGAGGGGCGACCTTTCCGGTCACGGTCGCGGGGGCGGCTGCTTTCAGGCGGTTGCCTGTCGCATTCCCTCTTAGCCTGTCATAGGACAGGAACCAGCGCCCCATGTCTGTGCGCGCCCGGTCCCGACTTGTCAAGCGAAGGAGTGCCCGATGCAGACCGACGACAATACCCGCCACGCCGAGAAGATGGCCCGGATCAAGGCCGCCCGCGACAGGATGATGCAGGAAAAGCAGGGCGAAAAGGGCCTGGTCATCGTCCATACCGGCAAGGGCAAGGGCAAGTCCTCGTCGGGCTTCGGCATGATCCTGCGCTGCATCGCCCATGGCATGCCCTGCGCGGTGGTCCAGTTCATCAAGGGCGCGTGGGATACCGGCGAGCGGCGGTTGCTGACCACGCATTTCGGCGAGCTGTGCCAGTTTCATGCCATGGGCGAGGGCTTTACATGGGAAACCCAGGACCGCGAGCGCGACATCGCCGCCGCCCGCGCCGGCTGGGAAAAGGCCAAGGAGTTGATCCGCGATCCCTCGATCCGCATGGTGCTGCTGGACGAGATCAACATCGCACTGCGCTATGACTACCTGGACCTAGACGAGGTGCTGGCCTTCCTGCGCGACGAAAAGCCGCCGATGACCCATGTCGTGCTGACCGGGCGCAACGCCAAGCCGGAACTTATCGCGCTGGCCGATCTTGTGACCGAGATGGAGCAGGTCAAGCACCCGTTCCGCGACGGGATCAAGGCCCAGCCGGGCGTGGAGTTCTAGGAGCATGGAGAAATCGCCGGACAAGCCGAAGCTGCTTTCGGGCGGCAATCCGCAGATCCCCAAGGGCTATGGCGAGGCGCCGGTCCGCGCCTATATCGCCGCCATGCCGGGCTGGAAGCAGGGGATCGGCCGGAAACTGGACGAGATCATCACCCGCGCCGTGCCGGGGGTGAAGAAGGCGGTGAAATGGAACTCGCCCCTTTACGGGGTCGAGGAGGGGCACTGGTTCCTCAGCTTCCATTGCATGACGAAATACATCAAGGTCGGCTTCTTTCGCGGCACGCAGCTTGAACCGATGCCGCCGGTCGCCTCGAAGCAGCCGGATGTGCGCTATCTGCATATCCCCGAGGGACCGTTCGACGAGAAACAATTCGCCGACTGGGTCAGGCAGGCCAGCCGCCTGCCGGGCGAGAAGATGTAGCGCTCAGCGCCGCTGCCAGTCCCGCGCGATGTTTTCCTGCCAGCCGGTGCGGTGCAGCAGCGGCGTGTCGTCGGCGAACTCGGGCCAGCCGAGGCAGATGAGTGCCGAGAATTCCCAGTCCTGCGGCGCTTGCAGCAGCGCCGTGATCCGCGCGGGGTCGAGGATCGAGATCATGCCAAGGCCCAGGTTGCGCACCCGCGCCGCCAGCCACAGCGCATGGATCGCCATGGCCGTCGACTGCCGCAGGGTCTGCGGCATGGTGGCGCGGCCCAGGCCGTGGCCCTCGGACGGGTCGATCCGGGTAAAGACGGCCAGCCAGACAGGTGCATGGTCCAGGCCGGCGAGCTTCAGCGCATCGTATTCCTGCCGCTGCCGGCCCTGATAGCGGCCTGCGGCCTGGGCATTGCAGCGCAGGAAATCGGCGCGGATCTCGGCCCGCAGGGCCGGACTTTCGACCCGGATCACCTGCCAGGGCCGGGCATTGCCGACCGAGGGCGACAGTTCCATCGCCGCGTGCAATTCGTCCAGCAGCGGCTCGGGGACCGGGTCGTCGCGGAAATGCCGCACGTCGCGGCGCCATCGCAGGATGCGCTCCAGTGCGGCTCGGTCCTCAGCACCGAACTCCATCACGGCGCCGCGCAGATGGCGCTGTCGGGCAGGCCCTCGGCCCCGGCGCGGATGCCGATGGGGCGGTCGGGCACGGTCAGCTCGACGGCGAGCGGCCGGCCGGCGACGGTTAGCGGGCGGTGGTCGTTCGAGTTCAATTCGACCCGCAGCCGGTCGCCGGGCGCGAGCATGTCGAGGTGATGGGCCGGGCCGTAAAGCCGGGCGATCTTTGTGCCGTTGCGATAGAGATGCGCATGGCCCTCGCCGCTGCGATCGGCCAGCCCGGCATGTTCGGGGGCAAAGCAGAAGCCCTGCGCCTCGACGAACAGGTTCCAGCCTGCGGTGCTGTCGGGCTCCAGCCGGGCCGAGGCGGTGGCGCTGCCGGCGGGCAGGTCGATGGGAGGGCCGTGGTCATGCGCCGCGGCCTGCACGCCATGGCCATGCGCGCCATGATCGTGGCCGTCCAGCGTGATGCCGTTGGCGGCGGCGATGACAAAGCCCATGCCACCGCCGAAGATCAGGCCGATCAGCAGCATCGGGATCGAGCGATCCATGTCTTTTCCCCGTTTCATGGAAAGGCCGGGCGCGGAATGCACGCCCGGCCGTAAGGGTTTCGGCCCGGATCAGGCGGCTTGCGGAACCGGCGCGCTTTGGCTTTCGCGCTGCCAGAACCAGCCGGCCAGCAGGCCCAGAAGCACCCAGGCCATGGCGCCGGCACCCAGCGCGCGGCCGGCGAACTCGGCCGAAAGCTCGGGCGGGACCGGGCCGGCATAGCTGTCGGGCTGTGGTGCGCCGATCACATGCGGCGCCAGGAGCAGCACGACCGCCACGCCCCAGGCCGCCCAGCCCTTGCCAAAGGCGATCAGCCACAGCGCAAGCCCGGTGGCCAGCGCCGTGCCCAGCCACCAGATGGCGCGGACCTGCACATCGGCGGCGGCGACGCCCGGCACCTCGGGGGCAAGACCGAAGGCGGGGGCAAGCTGCATGGTCAGGTAGCCGGCAAGCCCCCAAAGCAACCCCTGCCGCGCGGTGACCGCATTGCCCTGCGATTCGGAAACCGCCATCAGCGCCACCAGCATCAGCCCGTAGCCGGCATAGACCATCATGGTGAACAGGACCGAAAGCATGTTGCGGGTCCATTCGAACGGCCCCGGATCCTGATGCGCGCTGACGGTTTCGGCACCGAAATGCGCCAGTTGGCCGGATTCGTACAGCTCGGCATGCAGCAGCACGGGCTGCACGAACCAAAGCTGCAACAGGGCGGCAATCAGCCCCGTTACAGCGCCAGCGATCAATCCGCTGGTCAGAATGCGCGAGAACATGTCAGTGGCAGGGGAAGCCGGTCGCGTGACGCACGTCATGGGCGGCGTCATGCAGGGTCTCGGCCTGCACCAGCCCGGACATGAAGATCAGCCCGAAGCCGATGGCGAATGCGGCCACGGCAGGAAACAGCACCGAGGCGCGGCTGGCGCCGGCGGCGGTCATGGGTTTTGCGGTCATCTGCGACCCTTTCCTTTGGTCGTCCAACCCGACGACATTGCGGTTTCACGCATCGGCAGGTCTCCTGGCTCGCGGGTCACGGCTGACGCCCGCCTTCCCGGCCGGATGGCCAGTGGCACGATGGGCGTCCGCTCTCCGCCTACAGTCGCGGGGGCGGCTGCGGATTTGGTCCCCAAGACGCCGGAGACGGCACCGCATTCCCTTTTGGCCCCGAAAGGGGCACCGATACACGCATATGTTACCCGCGATGTCGTGCGGGCAGCAAGCGGAATCGGGGGGCGGAGACCTAGGGGGCGGGCGGCCAGTCCAGGTCGACCCAGACCAGCCGATGCGCCGAAGCCGCCAGCGCTGCCTCGGCCAGCGGTCCGTCGGCCGGCCAGAGCACGCCCGAGCCCAGCACCTTCAGCCCCTTGGCCGGCAGGACGTAATCGACGCGCAGGTTGCCCGGCGGCTTGTCGTCCGGCCAGTCGCCGGTATCCAGCGCCGGATCGCCCTTGTGGCCGTCGTTGACGCCGCCCCTTGCCGCCGCGCCGCCGGGGCTGCGGGGCAGGGGGTCTGTGACATGCGCCATGATCCGGGCCAGTGCCTCGGGCCGGCCCTCGCTGTCCATGGGATCGAGGTTCAGGTTGCCGGCCAGCACGAAGGGGCCGTCGGGCAGGTGATGCAGCCAGAAGGCCAGTTCGTCATGGTTGCGCCGGCCGTTCAGGTCCTCGGGCCCGTCGAAGACCGGCGGCGTCGCGGACATGCCCAGCAGATGCAGCGGCCGATCCGCGACCGTGATCACCGCGTCCCAATGCGCGGTCGAGGACAGGCGGCGGATCGCCACGACATCCTCGGGCAGTGGCGGCATCAGGTGGCCGGGCAGGTCGCGCCACAGGAAATCCGTGTGATCCGTCACCGGCCCGATGGGGTGGCGCGACAGGATCGCCATGCCGCCCTGGCCCGAGAATGTGCCGAAGCCCTGCGCATCGTCGGCCGTGCCCAGCCGCCCGTCGGCGTTCAGGTCCAGCCCGGTCGCCATGCCGGAATTGGGCCGGGCGGCGAAACGGTGCGGATAGTCCAGCCCGGCCTCGGCCAGCCTTGCGGCAAAGGCGTCCAGCGCGCGACCCTCGTAATCCCAGTCGAATTTGGTCAGCAGCAGGATGTCGGGCCGGGTCTCGGCGACGACCCGGATCGCCGCCTCGATCTGCGCGTCCTTGCGGCCGAGGTCGCGCAACAAAAGCCCCGGCCCGTCGCGCGACAGGTCGGGGCTGTAGGTGGCGATCCGCAGGGGATCGGCATGGGCGGCAAGGCCAAGGGCGGCAAGCAGCGCCGCCCCGGCAAGCGCCCTTACACCCAAGGCCGGCTCTGGGCCATCTGCGCCTCATAGGTGTCGATGGCGCCTGCCTTCTCCATGGTCAGGCCGATATCGTCCAGACCGTTCAGCAGGCAGTGGCGGCGGAACGGGTCCAGCTCGAAGGGGAAGCTCTGCCCGTCCGAGGTGGTCACGGTCAGGTTTTCCAGATCGACGGTCATGCGGGCGTTGGCGCCCTTCTTCGCGTCCTCCATCAGCACGTCCACGACCTCTTGCGGCATGACGATGGGCAGGATGCCGTTCTTGAAGCAGTTGTTGTAGAAGATGTCGGCGAAGCTGGTGGAGATCACGCAGCGGATGCCGAAATCCAGCAGGGCCCAGGGCGCGTGCTCGCGCGACGAACCGCAGCCGAAGTTGTCGCCGGCGACGATGATCTGCGATTCCCGGTAGGCCGGCTGGTTCAGCACGAAATCGGGGATCTCGGAGCCGTCGGGATTGTAGCGCATCTCGTCGAACAGGTTCTTGCCCAGACCCGAGCGATGGATCGTCTTCAGGAACTGTTTCGGGATGATCATGTCGGTGTCGATGTTGACCAGCGGCATGGGTGCCGCGATTCCGGTCAGTGTGGTGAACTTGTCCATGTCTTGATCCTCGCAGAATTGACTTGGGGCGCTTGCGCCCGTTAACCGAGACCCCAGCGGCGCCTTGCGCCATGGCCATGCGGGTCTTGCTGATGCTTTTCGGGTTTTCGAGCTTCGCCGCCCTGCGCGCCTGCATCGCGCGCGACTGGACGCCGCAGATCGGCGACCCCGAGATCACCGGCTGGCTGACGGTGCTCTCGTATCTTGTCTGCCTGTTCCTGGCGGTAAAGGTGCTGCACTGCCGTCCGGCCGGCGCGGCGCGCGGGCTGTGGCTGGCGATCGCCGGGCTGATGGCCTTTCTGGCGCTGAACAAGCAACTGGACCTGCAAACCGCGCTGATCGTCACCGGGCGCTGCATGGCCCGGGCGCAAGGCTGGTATGACAAGCGTCAGCTGGTGCAACTGGCCTTCATCGCCGGGATGGTGCTGGGCATGGTGATCGCGCTGTCCTGGACGACGAAGGCCCTGCGCGGGCACAGGCGCCGCAACGGCCTTGCCCTGCTGGGGCTGGTCGTGCTTTGCGGTTTCGTGCTGGTGCGCGCGGTGAGTTTTCATCATGTGGACAGGCTCATCAACGCCGAATTCGCGAACATCAAGTACAACTTCTGGTTCGAGAATGCCGGGCTGCTGCTGATCGCGATCAACGCCTTGCTGCTGCTGCGGCGGCGGGGCCGCTGAGGACCCCGCCCCAAGCATCAGACGGTTTCCGCCAGCAACTCGCGCACGTCGGTCAGGTGGCCCTTGATGCCCGCAGCCGCCGCCATCACCGGCGACATCAGATGCGTGCGGCCGCCACGGCCCATCCGCCCCTCGAAATTGCGGTTCGAGGTCGCGGCGCAGCGTTCGCCCGGTGCCAGCTGGTCGGGGTTCATGCCCAGGCACATCGAGCAGCCGGCCAGGCGCCATTCGAAGCCCGCGTCGATGAAGATATTGTCCAGACCCTCTTCCTCGGCCTGCATGCGCACGAGGCCCGAGCCGGGCACGACCATGCCGCGCACGCCCGGCGCCAGCTTGTGGCCCTTGAGGATCCCGGCAGCGGCGCGCAGGTCCTCGATCCGGCCGTTGGTGCAGGACCCGATGAAGACCGCGTCGATCCTGATCTCGTTCAGCGGCGTGCCGGGCTTCAGCCCCATGTAGTCCAGGCTGCGGCGCGCGGCCTCGACCTTGCCGCCCTCGAAATCCTCGGGGGCGGGAACCTTGCCGGTGATCGGCAGCACGTCCTCGGGCGAGGTGCCCCAGGTCACCACCGGGGCGATGTCCTCGCCGCGGATGGTGACGACCTTGTCCCAATGCGCGCCCTCGTCGCTGAACAGCGTCTTCCACCAGGCCTGCGCGGCCTCCCATGCGGCGCCCTTCGGGGCGTGGGGGCGGCCCTTGACGTATTCGAAGGTCTTTTCGTCGGGGGCGATCAGGCCGGCGCGGGCGCCGCCCTCGATCGCCATGTTGCAGACGGTCATGCGGCCTTCCATCGACAGGTCGCGGATCGCCTCGCCGCAATATTCGATGACATAGCCGGTGCCGCCGGCGGTGCCGGTCGCGCCGATCACCGACAGGGTGATGTCCTTGGCGGTCACGCCCGGGCGCAGCTTGCCGGTGATCTCGACCTTCATGTTCCTGGACTTCTTCTGGATCAGCGTCTGGGTGGCCAGGACGTGTTCCACTTCCGAGGTGCCGATGCCGTGCGCCAATGCGCCGAAGGCGCCATGCGTCGCGGTATGGCTGTCGCCGCAAACCACGGTCATGCCGGGCAGGGTCCAGCCCTGTTCGGGGCCGACGATATGCACTATGCCTTGGCGGATGTCCGACATCGGATAGTAGTTCAGCCCGAATTCACGGGCGTTCTTGTCCAGTTCGGCGACCTGGATGCGGCCCTCGGGGTTCTCGATGCCGTTCACGCGGTCGGGCGTGGTCGGCACGTTGTGGTCCGGCACCGCGATGGTCTGGTCGGGACGGCGCACCTTGCGCCCGGCCATGCGCAGCCCCTCGAATGCCTGGGGCGAAGTCACCTCATGCACCAGGTGACGGTCGATATAGAGGATGCAGGTGCCGTCGTCGGAACGCTCGACCACATGGGCGTCGAAGATCTTGTCGTAGAGGGTGCGGGGCGCGCCCGCGTTCGTGTTGCCGGTCATGGCTGTCTCTTTTCTGGAAGACTAGCTGGGAAAGGGCGGAGGGGGCGCCGCAACATGCGGCAGGGCGCGCGCAGGCGCCCGCTCCCGTCAAAGTCGGGCGGTGACGGACAGGCTTTCGCCGTAGAACCGGCCGGGCAGGCGGGCGCGGTCATGAATGTCGAAATAGACGAATCCTCGCATGCCAGCAGTAATAGGTCGATTTCACGTCATATTCAATATCGTCACACGGCTCTGTTAATTCCAAGTTGAGAAATGGTCCCTATTTTCTGTGCAAGGGACAGGAAAGGGACCGATCATGCTGATTCGCATCATCCTGCGGGCCATCCCGCTGATCTGCGTGGCCGTTTTCGCGCTGGCGGTGCATGTGGCCGACACGCCGCTCAAGCAGGCGCGGCAGATGGCGGGCGTCGAAAGCCGGCATCTGGCCTGGGCCGAGGGGCAGGTCAGATGCGCCGATCCCTGGGGAAATCTGCCGGTTTCCGCCTGTCCGGCGGGGGGTGCGGCCAGAAATCCGCTGCGCCTGCATTGAGCGGGCGCGATTCCGTGCTACATTGATAAGGCCCCTGCGCCGGGGGAGATCGGCGTGATGACCGGAGGATGAACCCTGTCCAATACCGTCTCGCCGGCCTCTGCGCCGGCTGCGACCACCGCGGAATCCGGGCTGACGAGCGATCAGCTACTGGACCGCATTCTTGCCTCTCTTGACGACGACAAGGCCGAAGATGTCGTGACCATCGACCTGCGCGGCCGCTCGGCCATGGCCGATCACATGGTGATCGCCTCGGGCCGGAACGCGCGCCAGGTGGCCTCGATCGCCGAAAAGCTGGTCGAGCGCCTGAAGGAGCAGACCGGCCGCTCGGCCCGGATCGAGGGCAAGGAAACCGGCGATTGGGTGCTGATCGACACCGACGACGTGATCGTCCATGTCTTCCGCCCCGAGGTCCGCGAGTTCTATCAGCTGGAAAAGATGTGGATGCCCGCCGACGCGCTGCGTTCTGCCGCGCTTGACCGGCTGCGCGCCGAACATGCGGCCGACCAGCCCGGCTCGCCCCGCAACTGATCCATGCGCATGGTCATTGCCGCGGTCGGGCGGCTGCGGCAGGGCCCCGAGGCGAAGCTGATCGCCGATTATCTGGACCGCCACGCCAAGGCGGGCCGCGCCTTGGGCCTGCCGCCCGTGACGCTGGCCGAGGTCGAGGACAAGCGTGGCGGCGGCATGGTGGCCGAGGCGGCGCTGCTGGCCAGGGCCATTCCCCAGGGCGCCGCGCTGGTGGTGCTGGACGAGCGCGGCCAGATGCTCAGCTCACCCGAATTCGCGGCCCGGATCGCCGGCTGGCGCGATCAGGCGCGGGATGTCGCCTTCGTGATCGGCGGCGCGGACGGCATCGACCCCGGCCTGCGCGACGGGGCCGATCTGGCGATCAGCTTCGGCCGCATGGTCTGGCCGCATATGCTGGTCCGGGTCATGCTGGCCGAACAGATCTATCGCGCCACCACCATCCTGGCCGGCAACCCCTATCATCGGGAATGACAAGCCATTAAATTTATTAAAATTTTAAGGAAAAATCCGGCGCGGGAGCGGTGAAATCCGCCCGGCATCCGCTATGATGGGCGCATCCAGATCGCGAGTCGCCGGGTGCGCCATGATTCCAGTCGTTCACCATATCCATAGCCGGACCGGCCCCGCGGCCACCTATGCGGCACAAGAGGTCGAGGTCGTCGGTCCCACCCTTGCCCGCGCCCGGCCCGAGGTGCCTCCGGTCGGGCAGGCAGACGCGGTCGACAAGGACATGCAGCTTGGCCGCGAGGGCGTCGACCATTCGCGGCGGGCAGAATCTCCCCCAACGCCGGAGCGGGAGGGCATGCCGGGAACGGCCAGCAACCCCGATGGTCCGCAGGATCGCGCCGTGTTTCGCGCCCGGGTGATCAGGTTCCTTACCGCGATCTATGGCGAGGACGAAGCGTTCCAGCGCGCGCTGAAGCTGGGAACCATCGTGATTCAAGCGGTCGAGGACCAGCCCGAACCCGAGATGCGGCCCGAACTGTCATATGCAACCTATCGCCACGGCGCCGCCCAGGCGCAGCAGGCCATGGCGGCAACGGATCGGCAGGGCGGTGACCAGCCCTCGAATATCGTCGCGGGCGATTTCATCGCCTGGTGGCCGAAATGACCCGGTCAAATATGTGCTCGGCGCCGATGACAGGGTTGCCGGGGCCGATGGAACGCCCTTGGCCAGCCTGCCCGGCCGTGGCCGGGGTTCCGAAAAGGCGATGGCCGGAAAAAGCATCCGCAAAACACCGCCGCGCATGGGCAGAGCGGGGAATGGCTGGGGCCGGAGCTTCGTCCAGAGCCGCCTCGCCCCGCTCACCAGAACCGCGCCCGCCCCGCTCAGGGGCAGGGTACGACCCAATTGTCGATGATCTCGACCGCCTCGTCGGCGCTTTCGACGAAGCTGATCAGCTCCAGATCTTCGGGGCTGATCGTGCCGGCCTCGGCCAGCGCCTCCCAGTTGATGACCTTGTGCCAGAATTCCGGCCCGAACAGGATGAAGGGGATGCGCCTCATGCGGCCGGTCTGGATCAGGGTCAGCGCCTCGAACATCTCGTCCATGGTGCCGAAGCCGCCCGGAAAGACCGTAACCGCCTTGGCCCGCATCAGGAAATGCATCTTGCGAATGGCGAAATAGTGGAAATTGAAGCACAGGTCCGGCGTCACATAGGCATTCGGCGTCTGTTCATGCGGCAGCACGATGGACAGGCCGATCGAGGCGCCCCCGGCTTCGTGCGCGCCCAGGTTGCCGGCCTCCATCACCCCCGGACCGCCGCCGGTGCAGATCACATCCTCGGCGCCATAGCTTTTCAGGCTGCGTTCGGTCATCAGCCGGGCAAAGCGCCGGGCCTCGTCATAGTAATGCGACAGGGCGGCCAGCGCCGGCGTGCGCGCGCCCTCGCGCCGGTCGGGCGAGGGGATGCGGGCGCCGCCGAACATCACCACGGTCGAGCGGATGCCGCGCGCATCCATGATCATCTGCGGCTTCAGCAGTTCGAGCTGCAACCGCACCGGGCGCAGTTCCTCGCGCAGCAGGAATTCGGAATCGGTAAAGGCCAGCCGATAGGCCGGCGCGCGCGTCTGGGCCGTGTCGGGGATGGTCCGCGCCGCCTCCACGTCCTGATGGCTGTCGCGAAACGGGTGGCTGCGCTCGTCAAGTTCCGTCATCCGATCCTCTGGCAGAAACCGCCGCATTGCGCGGCCGCACCCCTCGGCTTATAGCCCTTGGGCAAGAGTTTCCACCCGAGAGAGGCCAGACCATGTCGAATGACGCCCTTGAAGCCGCCATCGAATCCGCCTGGGAGATCCGCGACCAGATCACCCCCGCCACCAGGGGCGAGGTGCGCGATGCCGTCGAGGCCACGCTGGAGGCGCTGGACAAGGGTGTGCTGCGCGTCGCCGAAAAGCGCGGCAGCGACTGGCATGTGAACCAATGGGCGAAAAAGGCCGTGCTGCTGGGCTTTCGCCTCAAGGACATGGAGGTCCACATGGGCGGGCCGCAAGGCGGCACCTGGTGGGACAAGGTGGACAGCAAGTTCGCCCATTGGGGCGAGGCGCAATGGCAGGCCGCCGGCTTTCGTGCCGTGCCGAACTGCGTCGTGCGCCGCTCGGCCTATATCGCCAAGGGCGTGGTGCTGATGCCCAGCTTCGTGAACCTGGGCGCCTATGTCGACGAGGGCACCATGGTCGATACCTGGGCCACCGTCGGCTCTTGCGCGCAGATCGGCAAGAACGTGCACCTGTCGGGCGGCGTCGGCATCGGCGGCGTGCTGGAGCCGATGCAGGCCGGCCCGACCATCATCGAGGACAATTGCTTCATCGGCGCCCGTTCCGAGGTGGTCGAGGGCTGCATCGTGCGCGAGGGCTCGGTCCTGGGCATGGGCGTCTTCATCGGCAAATCGACCAAGATCGTGGACCGCGAGACCGGCGAGGTCATGTATGGCGAGGTTCCGGCGGGTTCGGTGGTCGTCGCCGGCTCGATGCCCTCGAAGAACGGTGTGAACCTGTATTGTGCGGTGATCGTCAAGCGCGTCGATGCGCAGACCCGTTCCAAGACCTCGATCAACGAGCTTTTGCGCGACTGAACCGTTGCATGGCCGCATCAGCGCAGCTGGGCGTGATGCGGCCGTGAACCGAAGGCGCGTTTGCGCGTTCACCCCGCATGTCGTCTTGCAATCGGAGGGTTCACATGCAGGGTTTGGGTTGGCTGGCCGCGATCGTCGTCGGCGGGTTGGCGGGCTGGATCGCCAGCAGCATCATGAAGGCCGATACGGGGATTTTCCTCAACGTCATCCTCGGCATCGTCGGTGCGGTGGTCGGCAATGCGCTTCTGGGCCTCGTCGGGCTGAATGCGCAGGCGGGCAGTTGGCTGGCGCAGGGCGTGGCCGGGCTGATCGGCGCGGTGGTGCTGATCTGGCTTTACCGGGCAGTGGCAGGATAGCGAAGCCGGGGCGGGTTTTCCCGCCCCTTTTGCCGCCCGGCGGTTCAGGCGGTGAAATCCGCCTGGCGGGCGCCGGTAATGCGAATCAGATCGCTGGGCGCGATGGCAAAGACATGGCGCGGGGTGCCTGCCGCCGCCCAGACCGTGTCGAATTCCAGCAGGCGTGGGTCCAGCCAGGCCTCGATCGGGCGCAGATGCCCGACCGGCGCGACGCCACCGATGGCAAAGCCGGTCTCGGCCCGGATCAGGTCCGCATCGGCCTTGCCCAGCCGCTGCCCCGCCACCCCGGTCGCCTTGGCCGGATCGACGCGATTGCCGCCCGCGGTCAGGAACAGCACGACATGGCCGGATTCCTCGCCGCGAAAGATGATCGACTTGGCGATCTGGTCGACCGCGCAGCCGACCGCCGCCGCTGCGCCCTCGGCGGTGCGCGCGCTGTCGTCGGTCTCGCGGATCAGTGCGGCGAGGCCCGCGGCCTCCAGCGCCGATTGCACGCGGCGCAAGCTCTTGCTCATTGTCACCTCCGTCCGTTTCGGGCGATATGACGCCAAATCGCGGCGAAGGGAAAGCCATGCAACAGGTCTATACGCTTCTGGTCGAAGTCGGCCGCGCGGCCGATGACGGCCTGCCCCAGGGCGCTACCGGCGCGGCGCTGGTCTGCTATGCCTCGGGCAAGGACGAGGAAGAGGCGGTGCGCGAAACCGTCGCCATCCTGAAGCAGGCCGGCCTTGCGCCCATCGAGGTCACCGGCCATGGCAGCATCGACGAGCGGCTGGCCGAGGGCCACGAGATCCCCGAGGAAGAGCGCGCCCTGATGGACCGCGCGCTGGAGGAGAACGCGGTGATCGTTGCCCAGATGGAGCCGCTTTACGGTGATGAGGACGGCTGATCCGCCCCTATCCAGCCGCGCCATGCTGGGCTAGACTGGCTGCAACCAGAACAAAAGCCCAAAACGAGCAACGGAACGGACAGGCAGAATGACCAGACGCATTTCCCGCATCGCGACCTCGGCCGTGCTGACCATCGCCCTGGCAGGCTGCGGCGTGTCGCTGAACCACACGCCGGGCACCGTCGGCGGCGGCAATTTCGGCGGATTGCCCACGGCGGGCGGGCAGGGCTCCGAGGCGGGCTTCCAGAACTGGGTGCAAAGCTTCCGCCCGCGCGCGCTGGCGGCCGGTGTCTCGCCCGGCACGTTCGACAGCGCCATGGCCGGGGCGCACTACCAGCCCAGCATCGTCGCGCTGGACCGCAAGCAAAGCGAATTCACCAAGCCGATCTGGGAATATCTCGACGGTGCCATCGGCACGCGCGGGGCAACCGGCCGTGCCAAGGCCGCGCAATATGCCGGCACGCTCTCGGCCATCGAGGCGCGCTACGGCGTCCCGCGCGAGATCGTGCTGGCGGTCTGGGGCATGGAATCGAATTTTGGCGCCAATCGCGGCAACACCCGGATCGTGCCGGCGCTGGCGACGCTGGCCTATGACGGTCGCCGCGGCGAATTCTTTGCCGGCGAGCTGGTGGCGGCGCTGCGCATCATCCAGTCCGGCGATGTGGACAGCGCCCATATGGTCGGCAGTTGGGCCGGGGCCATGGGGCATACGCAATTCATGCCGTCGTCCTTCCTCAGCCATGCCGTGGACTTCAACGGCGACGGCCGTCGCGACATCTGGTCGAACGATCCGACCGATGCACTGGCCTCGACCGCCAGCTACCTGCGCCAGAACGGCTGGCGCCCCGGCCAGCCCTGGGGAGCCGAGGTGATCCTGCCGCCGGGCTTCGACTTCAACCGGTCCGGCAAGTCGGTGCAGCATTCAGGCAGCCAATGGGCGGCGATGGGGGTGCGCACGGTCAGCGGCGCGCCGGTGCCCTCGGGCTCCATCCTGGCCCCGGCGGGGGCGCGGGGTCCGGCCTTTCTCATCACCGACAACTTCCGCGCCATCCTGAAATACAACGCCTCCGACAGCTATGCCCTGGCCGTCGCCTATCTGGGCGAGGCCATCGCCGGCCGCCGCGGCATCCAGGGCAACTGGCCGCGCGGCGACCGCACGCTGTCGAACAACGAAAAGGCCGAGATCCAGCGCCTGCTGATGGCGCGCGGCTTCGATACCGGCGGGGTGGACGGCAAGCTGGGCGGCCAATCGACCGAGGCGATCCGGGCCTTCCAGCGCTCGCGCGGCGTGACGCCCGACGGCTATGCCGATACCCGCCTGCTGGCCATGCTGCGCGGCTAAGACAAGGGGGCGGCCCGATAGCCGCGCCGCCTCTCTTTCCGTTTTCCAAATACCCATTCCGCCCGTGCCACAAGGCGCGGCGTCGGCCGTTCAGGCCAGGATCTCGCGGAAATCGCTCAGAACCCGGGCATAGACATCGCGCTTGAAGGGCACGATGCCGTCGATCAGATCCGCCGCCCGCATCCATTGCCAACGCTCGAATTCCGGGTGCTCGGTGGCGATCCGCACTGCCGAATCCTCGCCCAGGAAGCGCATGGCGAACCATTTCTGCTTCTGGCCGCCATAGCGTCCCTTCCAGACCTTGCCCAGCAGTTCCGGCGGCAGGTCATAGGTCACCCAGCCGGGCGTCTCGGCCAGCACATCGACCAGGTCGGGGGTGACGCCGGTCTCCTCGACCAGTTCGCGCAGGGCCGCCTCGCGCGGGCTTTCGCCCCGGTCGATGCCGCCTTGCGGCATCTGCCAAGCCGGGCCGGGATTGTCGATGCGCTGCCCGGCAAAGACCAGCCCCACCGGGTTGATCAGCACCACCCCGGCGCAAGGCCGGTAAGGCAGGCCCGAGGGGCCCAGCAGATCCGCGCTCATTCCGCCTGCGCCCCCTGGGCCGCGTCCTCGCCGGTATTGGCGGGTTTCGCGGCCTCCGGCACCGCCTGGGCGTGGTAATCCACCGCCGCCAGGCCCTTGAGGATGTCCACGGCATAGGCCAGCTGATAATCCTCTTCGCGCAGCTTGGCGGTGGCCTCGACCTGCTTGGCCTCCTCCTCGATCTGCTTGCGCTCTTCGTCGCTGATCGAATCGTTGTTCAGCGCGCCGCGCAGATCGGCCTCGGAGTTCAGGAATTTCGATTCGGTCCGGGGCTTGCCGGCCTCGTCCTCTTCCTGCGGTTTCGGCGTGGGCTGCTCGACGATGATGTCGGGCTGGATGCCCAGAGACTGGATCGAGCGGCCCGAGGGCGTGTAATAGCGCGCCGTGGTCAGCCGGATGGCGCTGTCGGAGGTGACCGGCATCACCGTCTGGACCGAGCCCTTGCCGAAGCTCTTGGTGCCGACGACGATGGCGCGGCGGTGGTCCTGCAACGCGCCGGTGACGATCTCGGATGCCGAGGCAGAACCGCCGTTGATCAGCACCACCATCGGCTTGCCCTGCGCCAGATCGCCGGTCTTGGCGTTCCAGCGTTCGCTTTCCTCGGGCTTGCGGCCGCGGGTCGAGACGATCTCGCCCTTGTCGAGGAAGGCATCCGACACCTCGATGGCCTGGTTCAACAGCCCGCCCGGGTTGTTGCGCAGGTCCACCACGAAGCCCGTCACCTTGTCGATGCCGCCCGCGTCCTTGATCGCCTTGGCCATCTCGGTATTCAGCGTCTGCATGGTTTCGTCGTTGAAGGTGGAGATCCGCAGCACCACGGCATGACCCTCGATCCGGGTCTTGACCACGGTCAGCTTGATCGTGTCGCGGGTGATGGTCAGGTCGAAGGGCTCCTTCTCGCCCTCGCGCAGGATGGTGATCTTGATTTCCGAGCCGACCGGGCCGCGCATCTTCTCGACCGCTTCGTCCAGCGTCAGGCCCATCAGCGATTCGCCGTTCACATGGGTGATGTAGTCGCCGGCCTTCACGCCGGCCTCGGCGGCGGGCGTGTCGTCGATGGGCGAGATCACCTTGACCAGCCCGTCCTCTTGCCCGACCTCGATCCCCAGCCCGCCGAAGCTGCCGCGGGTCTGGGTCTGCATGTCGTCGTAATCCTTGGCCGACAGGAACGAGCTGTGCGGGTCAAGCGAGGTCAGCATGCCGTTGATCGCCGCCTCGATCAGCTTCTTGTCGTCCACCTGCTCGACGTAATCGGCGCGCACGCGCTCGAACACGTTGCCGAACAGGTCCAGCTGTTCGTAGACCGAGGCGTTCTTGCCCGTTTCCTGCGCGACCAAGGGGCCGGCGAATTGGGTGGCGACGGTGATGCCCGCAAGCGTGCCGATCGCCCCTGCCAGAAGATAATGTTTCATTCAGTTCCGTCCTGCCCGGTTGCGTTGCGGCCTGTCCCGTCCGTGGCCTCTCCGACAATGGGATTCATCACGAACCATTCTGCCGGGTCCAGTGTTTCCTTGCCCTTGCGGAGTTCAACATAGAGTGTCTCGGTCTGTCCAGCACCGCCTCCGGCTGCGGCATTGGCGACGAACTCGGCGCCGAACTCCTGCGCAGGCGGCTCCTGCCCGCCCATCAGCCCGACCGGCTCGCCCAGGGCCAGCACGTCGCCCGTCTCGCCGAAGACCTGCGCCAGTCCGGCAAATATCATCAGATACCCGCGCGCGGGCTCAACGATCATCACATTGCCGTAATCGAGCAGCGGGCCGCGATAGCGGATCGTCGCCGGCCAGGGCGTGGTGACCAGTGCGGCGGGCGAGGTGGCGATCACCATTCCCGGCCGGCGCACCCCCGCGGCATCGGGTTCGTCATAGCGGCGCAGCACGCGGCCCAGCACCGGCAGCGCCAGGCTGCCCTGCGCGCCCTCGAAATCGGCCATGGGCGGGCCGACATCCTGCTCCATGCCGACGATGCCCGAGGCAAAGGCGTCCAGCGTGTCGGCCGATTGCACCAGCGCGGTCAACTCCTTCGGGTCTTCGCCGAAACGCACCGGCAGGCTGGAGCGGTCGGTCACCGCCGAGGCCAGCAGGCGCCGCGCCTCCTGCACCTGGTCCAGCCCCTGCGCCAGCGTATTCGCCGCGCTCAGCTGGATCGCGCGCACGGTGCGGATCTCCTCCAGCTTCTGCTGCATCTCCCGCGCCTCGGTATCGAGCCCCGGCGCGACCGAGGACAGGATCATCCCCGCCCGGGCCGAGGATTCCGGTCCCGAGGGATGCAGGAGCAACATGGTCTCGGGCGATTTCTGCATCGAGGTCATCACCCCCAGCACCCGGCCCAGCCGCTCGCGCCGGGCGTCGAATTCGGCGCGGATCTCCTGCTCGCGGATGCCGGCGCGGCGCAGCCCTTCGCGCAGCGCCGCCATGCCCTGTTCATAGGCACGGATCATCCGGGTCAGCGAGGCGACCTGATCGTCCTCGGTCAGCGCCTCGTCCAGCTGGCCCACCGCCTCGCGCAGCATGTCGGCGGCCCTGGCAGCCTCCTGCGCGGCCTGGCCCAGCGACGAATCGTCCTGCGCGGGCGCTGCCGGCTGGGCCGGGGCCATCGAGCCGATGGCAAAGGCCACCAGCACCGGCAGGAGCAGCCTGTGTTTCATGCGCGCCCGATCAGCGAGGTGCCGGTCATTTCGGGCGGCAGGTCCAGCCCCATCAGGTCCAGCACCGTCGGCGCCACATCGGCCAGCCGGCCGTTGCGCAGCTTGGCACCCTCGGGCCCGCCGAAGACGATCACCGGCACCGGGTTGGTGGTGTGGGCGGTATGCGGCCCGCCGGTCTCGGGGTCGATGGTGGTTTCGCAATTGCCGTGATCGGCGATGACCACCGCGGCGCCGCCGGCCTTTTCCAACGCCTCCAGCATCATGCCCAGCCCCTTGTCCACCGCCTCGCAGGCGCGGATGGCGGCGGGCAGGCTGCCGGTATGCCCGACCATGTCGGGGTTGGCATAGTTCACCACGATCAGGTCGTAGCCCGCCTCGATGGCCTCGACCAGTTTTGCGCTGACCTCGGGCGCGGCCATCTCCGGCGCCAAGTCATAGGTTGCGACCTTGGGGCTGGCCGGCATGAAGCGATCCTCGCCCTCTTCCGGGGTCTCCTTGCCGCCGTTCAGGAAGAAGGTGACATGCGGGTATTTCTCGGTCTCGGCCAGGCGGAACTGGCGCAGGCCCCTGGCGGCGACCCAGGCGCCCAGCGTGTTGACCACCTGCCGCTTGGGATAGGCGGCCTGCATGTATTCGTCATGGCTGGTCGAGTAATCGACCATGCCCAGAAGCGCCGCCCATTCCGGCCGCCTGCCGGTGTCGAAGGCAGAGAAATCCGGCTGGCCGATGGCGGCCAGGATCTCGCGCGCGCGGTCGGCGCGGAAATTGAGGCAGAAGAAGCCGTCGCCATCCTTCGCGCCGGCATAGCCCTCGACCACGGTGGGCTGGATGAACTCGTCGGTCTCGCCGCGGGCATAGGCGTCGGCCACCGCCTGCGCCGCATCCGGGGCGGGCAGCCCTTCGGCGCGAACCATGGCGGCATAGGCGCGGGCGACGCGCTCCCAGCGGTTGTCGCGGTCCATGGCGTAATAGCGGCCGACGACGGTGCCGATACGCGCGGCCTCGGGCAATTCGCCCAGAAGTTCGGTGACGAAGCCCATCGCCGATTGCGGCGGCACGTCGCGACCGTCGGTGACGACATGGATCACCACCGGCACGCCTTTGTCGGTCACCGCACGCGCGGCGGCGATGACATGCTGGATATGGCCATGCACGCCCCCGTCCGAGACGACGCCCATCAGATGCGCCGTGCCGCCGCTGGCCTTGAGCTTGCGGATGAACTCGCCCAGTGCGGCGTTCTCGTAAAAGCTGCCGTCCTCGATGGCCAGGTCGATCTGGCCCAGGTCCATGGCCACGACGCGGCCGGCGCCGATATTGGTGTGGCCGACCTCGGAATTGCCCATCTGGCCCTTGGGCAATCCGACATCCGGGCCGAAGGTCACCAGCGTTCCATGCGGGCAGCCGCGCATCAGGCGGTCGAAATTCGGCGTCCTGGCCTGGTCGGGCGCGCTCTGCTCGGGGCGCGAGGAAATGCCCCAGCCATCGAGGATGCAAAGGACGACGGGTTTCGGGCGGGTCATGCGGCACCTCTTTCGCGGGTCGCGACGCTTCTACGACTGCGGGGCGCGCGGGGCAAGGTCGCCACGGGTTCTGGCGGATTCGTGAAGGCGCAGCGTGCCGATTGTGGCGCCGTTGCATGAGTATTTGTGGAACGAAGAAGCTTCATTCGGCGCGCGTCCACGCTTCTTCGTTCTTCAAATACTCATGCGACCAAGCCGCAAGCACCTGCAGAAAAGCCTCAGGCGCGGGCCTCGGCGGCGATCTGGGCGGCGGTCTTGCGGCCGCGCTCGGTCGCGGATTTCAGCTGGCCGCAGGCGGCCATGATGTCCTCGCCGCGCGGGGTGCGGATGGGCGAGGCATAGCCGGCCTTGTGGACGATGTCGGCGAAAGCCTCGATCCGCTCCCAGCCGGAGCGGCGATAGGGCGAGCCGGGCCATTCGTTGAAGGGGATCAGGTTCACCTTGGCTGGGATGCCGCGGATCAGCCGGACCAGCCGCCGCGCATCCTCGTCGCTGTCGTTCACCCCGTCCAGCATGACATATTCAAAGGTGATGCGTTCCGAGTTCGACAGGCGCGGATATTCGCGCAGCGCATTGAGCAGCGTCTCGATGTTCCACTTGCGGTTCACCGGAACCAGCTTGTCGCGGGTCTCGTCGGTGGTGGCGTGGAAGCTGACGGCCAGAAGGCAGCCGATCTCCTCGGCGGTCTTGGCGATCTCGGGGACGATGCCGCTGGTCGACAGCGTGATGCGGCGGCGCGACAGGCTGATGCCCTCGCCGTCCATCACCACCTTCATCGCGTCGCGGACATTGTCGAAATTGTAGAGCGGCTCGCCCATGCCCATCAGCACCACGTTCGAGACCAGTCGCGTCTCGTCCTTGGGCGCGCCGGGCTTGGGCCATTCGCCCAGGTCGTCGCGGGCGACCATGACCTGGCCGACGATCTCGCCCGCCGTCAGGTTGCGCACCAGCTTCTGCGTGCCGGTGTGGCAGAACGAGCAGGTCAGCGTGCAACCCACCTGGGACGAGATGCAAAGCGTGCCGCGGTTCTCCTCGGGGATATAGACGGTCTCGACCTCGTGCCCGCCGCTGATGCGCAGCAGGTATTTGCGGGTGCCGTCGGCGCTGATCTGGCGGGTGACGATCTCGGGCAGCGCGATCTCGAAGTTTTCCGCCAGCAGGGCGCGATAGTCCTTGGCCAGGTTGGTCATCTGCGCGAAATCGCGCACGCCCCAGTGATAGATCCATTGCCAGATCTGGCCCACACGCATCCTGGCCTGCCTTTCCGGCGTGCCGGCCTGGATCAGTGCCTCGTGCAACTGCTCGCGGGTCAGGCCGACGAGGTTCCTGCCTGCCGTCTCGGGCAGCTTGCGCGGGATGGTCAGCAGGTCCTGGGTGATCGGGGCGGCGTTCATGGCTGGATGTCCGGGCGAGGGGGCAATGGGCCTATATAGGGCAAGACGGCCCAAAAGAAAACAGGGGCTCGCGCCCCTGTTCGTATCGGTTCCGGCAGGTGCGGCCTATTTGCAGGCGGCCTGCGCCTTGTTGGTCGCGGCGGTGATGCCGGACAGGCTGAAGGTGTCTTTGGTCACCGTGCCCCGTGCCGAGCGGCCGGTGATCACGGCCGAAGAGCCCGCGCGCAGCGCCGAGACCAGCTTGGCGTCGTCGGCCGGCGAGCCGGTCCAGGCGCTTTCGCCCTCGGTGAACAGCTTGAAGACGTTGCCGCCGATATTCACCTCGACCGCCGAATCCGGGGCGAAGGGATAGCCGCCCGAGAACGAGACCTCGCCCGACTGGCCGGGGCGATAGGCGACATAAAGCCGGATGTCGCCGCGCGTCACCTCCTTGGGCTTGCCGCTCGCGTCAAGGTTCTGGGTGGATTTCGGTGCCGACACGGCCCAGCATTCCTTGGGGCTGTTCGCCGAGAAGACGGTCCAGTCGCCCTCGGTCCCGACTACATTCGTCGAGTCCTGGGCCAGGACCGGCGAAGACGCGGCGATCGCGAGTGCGGCGGCTGCCGCTGCGGCGCGCGGCGCGAATTTCAACATGCTCTGGCCTCCTGCCATGGTCCGGTTTGTTCCGGCTTGTTGCCGATGACGGTGGTGTTTTCAACCATCTGGCGGCAAGATAATGCGAAAAGGAAGCCGTGAAAAACCCCCGTTCGCGGAAAATCGCGCGATTGTCAGAGGAAAAGCGACCATGACCGCAGCCAGACTCATCGAATTGTGGCGTGGCGGCATGCGCGAGAGCACCCATCTGGGCCATGTGGTGATTTCGGATGCGAACGGCATCGTCGAGGCCTGGGGCGATCCGGGTGCGGTGATCTATCCGCGCTCGTCCTGCAAGATGGTGCAGGCGCTGCCGCTGGTCGAGAGCGGCGCGGCCGATGCGGCGGGGCTGGGAAGCGAGCATCTGGCGCTGGCCTGCGCCAGCCATAACGGCGCCCGCATCCATACCGAGCGGGTCGCGGCCTGGCTGTCCGGCCTGGGGCTGGATGAGGAGGACCTGCGCTGCGGCGCGCATATGCCCAACGACCCGGCCGAGCGCAAGCGGCTGACCTGTTCGGACGAAAACCCCTGCCAGATCCACAACAACTGCTCGGGCAAGCATGCCGGCTTCCTGACGCTCAAGCGGCACATGAAGGCCGGCCCGGAATATGTCGAGATCGATCATCCCGTGCAGCGCGCCGTGCGCCGCGCCTTCGAGGAGGTGACCGGCGAGACCGCCACCGGCTGGGGCATCGACGGTTGCTCGGCGCCGAATTTCGCCTGCACGATCGAGGGGCTGTCCCATGCCATGGCCGGCTTCGCCCAGCCGGGGGCCGGGGTGCGAGGCCGCGCGCAGCGGCGCCTGGTCGAGGCGATGCTGGCCCATCCCGACCTGGTCGCCGGCGAAGGGCGGGCCTGCACCGAGCTGATGCGCGCCATGAAGGGTCGCGCCGCGGTCAAGACCGGGGCCGAGGCGGTCTTTGTCGGCATCGTTCCCGAGCGGGGGCTGGGGATCGCGCTGAAGGTCGCGGATGGCGGCACGCGCGGTGCCGAAGCGGCGATCACCGCGCTGATGGTGCATCTGGGGCTGCTGGAGGAAGGCCATCCGGTGGTGCAGAAATACCTGACCGGACCCTTGCGCAACTGGCGCGGGCTGGCCACGGGCGAGCTGCGCCGCGCCGGGGGTTTTCCAAGCTGAGACCCCGGCCGTTGCGGCTTGGGCCAGGTTTCGTCCTTTACAGAAGCTGCCAGATCAGCCGCAGTGCCAGTGCGGTCGAGGTCACGACCAGCAGCGGCTTGATGACCCGCGCTCCGGTTCGCATCGCCAGTCGTGCGCCCAGCATGGCGCCGCCGATCTGCGCCAGTGCCATGACTGCGCCGACCAGCCAGAGCGGCTTGCCCACAGCGGCAAAGGCGACCAGCCCGCCCAGGTTCGAGGCGAAGTTCAGCAGCTTCGTGTGCGCCGTTGCCTTGAGGATGCCGTAGCCCGCCAGCATGACGAAGCCCAGCATGAAGAAGGAACCCGTGCCCGGCCCGACCAGCCCGTCGTAAAAGGCGACGATGGGAACGACCGTGGCGGTAAAGGCCGCGGGGGCGATGCGGCGCATGCGGTCGGTATCGTCCAGTCCCGGTCGCAGGGCGAAGAACGCGGCGATGCCGATCAGCACCACCGGCAAGCCATAGCGCAACGCCTGCGCCGGGAGCCATGTCACCAGCAGCGCGCCGCAAAGCCCGGCCGCGAATGCCACCGCCGCCGCGCCGGTCTGCTGGCGCAGGTCCACCAACCCGCGCCGGGCATAGGAGATCGCCGCAGTCGCCGCACCGAAGACGCCCTGCACCTTGTTGGTGGCCAGCGCCTGCGCCGGGGGCAGGCCGGCCAGCATCAGGGCGGGGACGGTGATCAACCCGCCTCCGCCGGCGATGGCATCGACGAAGCCGGCGGCGAATGCGGCGCCGGCCAGCAGCAGCACGAGGTCGAGGGAGAGTTCGAACATGCCGCCCCTTTGCGGGGCCGTGCGGGAAATGTAAAGCCGGCCCGGGCGGTGGGGTCGCATGAGTATTTGGGGAACGAAGAAACCTTGGCGAGAGGCTGGCGCGGCCTGTGCCGGTCGCGCGGCTGCATGGGTGCCGCATGGGTATTGGGGAAACGGTGAAGGCGCTCAGGCGCGGGGGTGGGCGGCGCGATAGACCGCCAGCAGGTGGGCGTCGTCCACGCCGGTATAGACCTGGGTCGTGGACAAGCTGGCATGGCCCAGGAGTTCCTGGATCGTGCGCAGATCGCCGCCCGCAGTCAGCAGATGCGTGGCGAAGGAGTGGCGCAGCGCATGCGGGGTCGCGGTCGGCGGCAGGCCCAGCACCTGTCTTGCCTGTCGCATCGCGCCCGAGATCAGCGTCGGGCTGAGCCGACCGCCACGAGCGCCGCGAAACAGCGGAGCCTTGGCTTGCAGCGGATAGGGGCAGAGGCGCAGGTAATCGGCGATGGCCTCGCGCGCGATGGGCAGGACCGGCACCTGCCTTTCGCGCCCGCCCTTGCCGCGGATGGTCAGCGCCTCGCGCAGCGGCCAGTCGGCGCCGTTCAGCCCCAGCGCCTCGGAGATGCGCAGCCCGCAGCCCCAGAGCAGCGTCAGCACCGCCGCGTCGCGGGTCGCGATCCAGGCTTCGGGATGGGTGCTGCCGGTGATTTCCAGCACGTCCTGCGCCTGTTCCGGCGCCAGTGGGCGAGGCAGCGAGCGGGTGTATTTCGGCCCGCGCGAGGCCAGCGCCCTGGAAGCGTCGAAGCCGTGCCGGTCCGACATCCAGCGGATGAAGCTGCGTGTGGCCGAGAGCCTCCGCGCGAGCGAGCGAGCCGAAAGCCCCCGCCCGCGCTCGGCGGCGGCAAAGGCGCGCATGTCGGTCTGCGTCAGCCCGGCCAGCGTCGCGGGCAGGGCGGGCGTGCCGTGATAGCTGCCGAGGAAGGTCAGGAAGGCCAGCAGGTCGGCCTGATAGGCGCGGATCGTGTGGTCCGAGCGGTCGCGCGCAGCCCGCTCGCTGGCCAGCCAACGCTCGAGATTGTCGGCCATGGCCGGGGCCAGCGCCAAAAGCTCGGCCCCGCCGGTCATTTCCTGAGCCAGGAAATCAGCACCAGCCGGAACGCCTGGCCGAAGAAGCGCAGGAGATCCGTGCCCTGGGCGGGGTTGAAGCGCCCGATATCGGCCGAACCCATGAGCAGCAGCGCCGGGAAGCGGCCGGGGCCGAGGTCGATGGGCAAGAGCGCCTCGGAGCGGATCGGGGCCCGGGCCTCGCCATGAAAGGGCAGGGTCTCGGGCACGGCGCGGCGCAGCACGATGTCGTCGCCGCGCGGCATCCGCCGCCCGCCCGAGATCAGCCCGGCCACCGTGCCGGCGGGGGCGATCACCAGCGGGCCGCCGTCTTCCGGCTCGGGTATCGCACCGCCCGATTCCATCACCAGCCGCAAGGTTTCCACCCGCAGGATCGGCGCGACCGCGATGTCGAGGTTTTCCAGGAACTCCTCGAAATCCATCGGTTCCAGCAGCGACAGCACGGCGCGGTGGATGGTGTTCATCCCCGACTGGTTGTCATAGGCGGCCGAGATCACCGATTCATGCGCGGCCTCCAGCCGGTCGAGCCGCGATTCCAGCGCCTGCATGGCGCGGCCGCGGATGTCGATGACGTTCTCGCCCACCTCGGCCTCGCGCGCGCCGATCAGCGCGCGCATCAGGTCGCGGTCGGAGAGGATGAGCTCGGGCCGGGCAAGCAGCCGGGCGCGGATCTCCTCGGTCAGTTCGGCCGCGGGCTCCTGGCTCATCAGACGATCTTCTGCCCGGTCTTGGCCCAGTCGGCGTTGAACTGTTCCAGGCCCTTGTCGGTCAGCACGTGATTCGCCATCGCCTTGATGACGGCGGGCGGCGCGGTGATCACGTCGGCGCCGATGCGGGCGGCGTCGGTGATGTGGTTCACCGAGCGGATCGAGGCCGCCAGGATCTGGGTCTGGAAGTCGTAATTGTCATAGATCTCGCGGATCTGGGCGATCAGTTCCATGCCGTCGAAGTTGATGTCGTCGAGCCGGCCGATGAAGGGGCTGATGAAGGTGGCGCCGGCCTTGGCGGCCAGGATCGCCTGCGCGGCCGAGAAGCACAGCGTCACGTTGACCTTGTGTCCCTGCGACGACAGCACCTTGCAGGCCCTGAGCCCGTCCCAGGTCAGCGGCACCTTGACGGTGATGTTCGGGGCGATCTTCACCAGATGCTCGCCCTCGCGGATCATGTCCCCGGCCTTGCTTGCGACGACTTCGGCGCTGACCGGGCCCTCGACGATGTCGCAGATTTCCTTGGTGACCTCAAGGATGTCGCGGCCCGATTTCAGGATCAGCGACGGGTTGGTGGTGACGCCGTCCACCATGCCAAGGTCGTTCAGCTCGCGGATGGCGGCGACGTCGGCGGTATCAACAAAGAATTTCATGCGGGGAAGCCCTTCTTGCGGTTTTGCCGTGGGTTTAGCGCATAACAGCCGGCGCGTGAAGTCCGGGCCGCGCGGCATGGCGGCGCCGACTTGCGGGGCGGTGCGCCGCCATGCCACTAGTGGCGGGCCCCTGGGGGCACGTTTATCCGCCATCGTTGCAGGAGAAATGCCTTGGAAGCCTTTCAGCCCGATCTCGTCGCCCTGCTGCCGGCCCTGGCCGCCGGTCCGTTCCTGGTCGGCAACTGGCCGCTGCTGCTGCTGATCGGCTGGGCTTCGCTGCCGCTCTGAGATGTCCCCGCCGCTTTTCTATCCCCATGGCGCGCGCATCGCGGTGCTGACGCAAGAGGTGGTCGGGGTGCTCGACTATCTTGCGCCCGAGGGGGGCGTGCGGCTGGGCCAGCTTGTCGTCGTGCCGCTGGGTCCGCGCCGGGTGATGGGCGCGGTCTGGGGGCCGGGGATCGGCGATTTCGATGCGGCGAGGCTGCGGCCGGTGGCGCGGCTGATCGACGCGCCGCCGCTGACGCCGGGGATGATCGAGTTCCTGATCCGCATGGGCGAATACACGCTGACGCCGCTGCCCTTGCTTTTGCGCATGGCGACGCGGGCACCGGACCTGGACCAGCCGCCCTCGGCCCGGCGCATCATCCATCGCGCGGGGCCGCCGCCCGCGCGCATGACCGATGCCCGCGCCGCCGTGCTGCGGGTAATCGAGGATCACGGCGGCGCCGGTTTCGCGCCGGGCGAGCTGGCGCAGCTGGCCGGGGTCAGCGCATCGGTGGTGCAGGGGCTGGTCAAGGCCGGCACGCTGGCCGAGGTGCTGGCGCCGCGCGATGTGCCCTATCCGCGACTGGACCCCGGCCTGCCGGGCAAGCCGCTGGCCGAGGATCAGGCCGAGGCGGCGGAGACCCTGCGCGATGCGCTGAAGAGCCACGCCTATGGCACTACGTTGCTGCGCGGCGTTACCGGCTCGGGCAAGACCGAGGTTTATCTTGAGGCCGTCGCGGAATGCCTGCGCCAGGGTCGGCAGGCGCTGGTGCTGCTGCCCGAGATCGCGCTGTCGGCCGAGTTCCTCGACCGGGTCGAGGCGCGCTTCGGTGCCCGGCCCGGCGAATGGCATTCGGGCATCACCCGCACGGAACGCCGGCGGCTGTGGACCATGGCGGCGCAAAACCATGTCGGGCTGGTGGTGGGCGCGCGTTCGGCGCTGTTCCTGCCCTTTGCCGACCTGGGCCTGATCGTCGTCGATGAAGAGCACGATTCCAGCTACAAGCAGGAGGATGCGGTCTATTACAGCGCCCGCGACATGGCGGTGCTGCGCGCCAGCGTCGAAGCTGCGCAGGTGGTGCTGGCCTCGGCCACGCCCTCGGTCGAAAGCTGGGTGAATGCGGGATCGGGGAAATACCGCCGCCTCGACCTGAGGGCGCGCTATGGCACGGCCGACCTGCCCGAGATGGGCACCATCGACCTGCGCCAGCAGGAGATGGAGAGGGGCCGCTGGATCAGCCCCCGCCTTGCCGCCGAGATCCGCGCGCGCAAGGAACGCGGGGAGCAGTCGCTGTTGTTCCTGAACCGGCGCGGCTATGCGCCGATCACTGCCTGCCGGGCCTGCGGCCAGCAGATCGGCTGCGACCATTGCGACGCTCGCATGGTCGAGCATCGCTTCCAGAACCGCCTGGTCTGCCATCAATGCGGCGCGACCAAGCCGATCCCGAACGCCTGCCCAAGCTGCGGGGTCGAGGGCAAGATGACCGCCATCGGGCCGGGGGTGGAACGGCTGGCCGAGGAGGTGGCCGAGCGGTTCCCCGAGGCGAAGGCGACGGTCCTGTCCTCGGACCTGTTCCATTCGGCCCGCGCGCTGAAAGAGGCGATCGCCGAGATCGGGGCGGGCAGCACCGACATCATCATCGGCACGCAGATCGTCGCCAAGGGGCACAATTTCCCCCGCCTGACGCTGGTGGGCGTGATCGACGCCGACCTTGGCCTGCAGGGCGCCGACCTGCGCGCGGCCGAGCGCAGCTTCCAGCTGATGCGGCAGGTGGCGGGACGGGCCGGGCGCGAGGGCGGCGATGCGCGGGGGCTGGCGCTGCTCCAGACCCATCAGCCCGACCATCCGGTGATCCGCGCCATCCTGTCGGGCGAGGACGAGGCGTTCTGGGATGCCGAGGCCGTGGCGCGCCAGGCGGCGGGCATGCCGCCCTTTGGCCGGCTGGCGGGGATCATCCTGTCGCATCCCGACCAGCCGGTGGTCGAGGATTACGCCCGCGAACTGGCTCGCCGCGCCGAGCCCCTGCGCGCCATCGGTGCCGAGCTGTTCGGCCCGGCCCCCGCACCCATCGCCCGCATCCGCGCGCGCTATCGGGTGCGGATGCTGATCCGTGCGCCGCGCCAGGCGCCGGTGCAGGGCGCGATCGCCGAGTGGCTGGCGTCGGCACCCAAACCGCCCAGCAACCTGCGGCTGGCGGTGGATATCGATCCGCAAAGCTTTCTCTGATCCCGGCCGGCCCCGCGGCAGGCGGGCCATCCGACGGCAAAACGCCCGTGAACCGTTTCCGGTCCACGGGCAGCAATCGTTACCACAACTGGTCTCCCCGGGGCGATCCCTCGCCCACGGGGACAGGAAACCTGATCAGGCCGCCAGGTCGAAGCGGTCGGCGTTCATCACCTTGGTCCAGGCTGCCACGAAATCGCGCACGAATTTCCCGGCATTGTCGTCCTGGGCATAGACCTCGGCATAGGCGCGCAGGATCGAGTTCGAGCCGAACACCAGGTCCACGCGGGTCGCGGTGTATCTGGTCGCCCCGGTCTTGCGGTCGCGGATCTCATAGAGGTTGTTGCCCACCGGCACCCAGTTGTTGGCCATGTCGGTCAGCGTCACGAAGAAGTCGTTCGTCAGCGCACCCTTGCGCTGGGTGAACACGCCATGCTTGGTGCCGCCATGGTTGGTGCCGATCACCCGCAGCCCGCCGATCAGCGTGGTCATCTCGGGGGCGGTCAGACCCATGAGCTGGGCGCGGTCCAGCAGCATTTCCTCGGGGCTGACGACATAGTCCTGCTTCTGCCAGTTGCGGAAACCGTCGGCCAGCGGTTCGAGCACGTCGAAGGACGCGGCATCGGTCTGCTCGGCCGTTGAATCGCCGCGACCCGGTGCGAAGGGCACCTCGATGTCGAAGCCGGCGGCTTTCGCGGCCTGCTCCACGCCCAGGTTGCCGCCCAGCACGATGACGTCGGCAAGGCTTGCGCCGGTCTCGGCCGCGATGGGTTCAAGCACCGACAGCACGCGGGCCAGGCGCTGGGGCTCGTTGCCTTCCCAGTCCTTCTGCGGGGCCAGGCGGATGCGCGCGCCGTTGGCGCCGCCGCGATGGTCCGAGCCGCGATAGGTCCGCGCGCTGTCCCAGGCGGTGGCGACCAGATCCGAGGCGCTGAGCCCCGAAGCCGCGATCCGGGCCTTGACCGCCGCCACGTCGTAGTCGCTGCGGCCGGCGGGGATCGGGTCTTGCCAGACCAGGTCCTCGGCCGGGACGTCCGGGCCCAGGTAGCGCGCCTTCGGCCCCATGTCGCGATGGGTCAGCTTGAACCAGGCGCGGGCGAAGGCGTCGCTGAACGCCTCGAAGTCGTTCATGAAGCGCAGCGAGATCTCGCGATAGATCGGGTCCACCTTCAGCGCCATGTCGGCATCGGTCATCATCGGCATGTGGCGGATCGAGGGATCCTCGACATCGGCCGGCTTGTCCTCTTCGGCAATGGTGATCGGTTCCCATTGCGAGGCGCCCGCCGGGCTGTGGGTCAGCGTCCATTCATGCTTGAACAGCATTTCGAAGAAGCCGTTGTCCCATTGCGTCGGGTGGGTCGTCCAGGCGCCTTCCAGGCCCGAGACCATGGTGTTGCGCCCGATGCCGCGGCCCTTGGTGTTCATCCAGCCCAGGCCCTGGAACTCCGGCCCGGCGGCCTCGGGATCGGGGCTGAGGTCGGTGACATTGCCGTTGCCGTGGCACTTGCCGACGGTGTGGCCGCCGGCGGTCAGCGCCACGGTTTCCTCATCGTTCATGCCCATGCGGGCAAAGGTCTCGCGCATCTGGTAGGCGGTGGCCTGCGGGTCGGACTTGCCGTTCACCCCCTCGGGGTTGACGTAGATCAGGCCCATCTGCACGGCGGCCAGCGGGTTGGCCAGCGTTTCGGCCTTGGTCACGTCGCCATAGCGGCTGTCGCTGGGGGCCAGCCATTCCTTTTCCTCGCCCCAGTAGGTGTCCTTTTCGGGGTGCCAGATATCCTCGCGGCCGAAGGCGAAGCCATAGGTCTTGAGGCCCGCGGCCTCGTAGGCGACGGTGCCGGCCAGCACGATCAGGTCGGCCCAGGAGATCTTGTTGCCGTATTTCTTCTTGATCGGCCACAGCAGGCGGCGGCCCTTGTCGGTGTTGACGTTGTCCGGCCAGCTGTTCAGCGGCGCAAAGCGCTGGTTGCCGGTATTGGCGCCGCCACGGCCGTCGCTGGTCCGGTAGGAACCGGCCATGTGCCAGGCGGTGCGGGCGAACATGCCGACATAGCTGCCCCAGTCGGCCGGCCACCAGTCCTGGCTGTCGGTCATCAGCGCGCGCAGGTCGGCCTTCAGCGCCTCGACGTCCAGCTTTTTCAGCTCTTCGCTATAGTTGAAGTCCTGGCCCAGCGGATTGGTCTTGCTGTCGTGCTGGTGCAGGATGTCGAGGTTCAGCGCATTGGGCCACCAGGCCGTGACCGAGCTGCCCATCGCGGTGTTACCGCCATGCATCACCGGGCATTTGCCGGTGCTCCTGATATCGTTTCCGTCCATGATAGCTCTCCTTTTGCTGGGTCGCGTCACCGGGGGCGACGCAGATACCGGGTGCGGAATGTGGCTGTCATGCAACCGCAGCGTGTGGCCCCTGCGAATCTGCATATCCTCTTGCGACAGGTTCTAACAGCTTTCTGAATTATTGTAATTTATAAATTTTAATTTGAATGATAATTTCTAATTATGATATGAGGCGACCTGTCCGCAGCCCTTGTGCCGGTGGAATGCACGGGCCTTTTGGGTCGGCGAAAGAGGTCAGTTGCGCGGCCGGGCGCGGTCCATCAGGCCGCGGATCCAGCGGCCCGAGGCCCAGGCCGCCGGCACGCCCAGCACCAGCGCGGCACCGGCCGCCCGGATGGGCGCCAGCACCGGCAGGCCGATCCAGCTGGCCAGCAGCGACAGCATGAACAGGTTGATCCAGACCGCCGCCGCCGCGAAGGGATAGAACAGCAGCGCCAGTTTCCAGACCGGCCAGCCGTCAGTGGCTGGTTCCGTCCTCGAAGGTGATCTTGTTCCAGACATTGTATTTCCCCGAAGGCTTGCGCATCGGCAGCCGCTTCACCTCGTCCAGCGTTTTCGCATCATAGATCACGACAGCGCCCTCGTCCTCCCAAAGCGAAACCAGCACATGGCTGCCGTCGCGGGTGAATTCGCTATGGGCGAATGTCTGGCCGGGAAAGGGCGCGAGCGTCTTGACGATCTCGAGCGTCTGCTTGTCGATGACGTGCATCTCGTCCTTGTGCGGGCCAAAGAACACATCCGCCCAGACATAGGGGCTGGTGGCATGGCCGCGCAGGAAAAAGCCAGGGCCGCTCGTCTTGATCTGCTTGACCAGGCTCCAGTCCTGCATGTCGATGACCGAAAGCACGCCCTCGCCCAGATGCGGGGTGGCCATGACGCGGCGGCCGTCCCGTTCCCAGGTGATGCCCGAGCCCAGATGCGGCATGCCGGGCAGGGGCAGTTCCGCCACCTTGTGCCCGTCGTCCAGGTCGATTGCCACGCCCTTGTCGCCGTCGCGGTTGGCGCCGATCAACTGCCGATAGTCGGGCGAGAAGAAGAAATCGTCCAGCGGCTCGTCGATGGGGATGCGGCGGATGGACAGGTCGGTCGTCGCGACCTCCCAGATTTCGGGCGCGTCCTTCAGCGCCAGCACGAAGCTGTGGCGCTGCGGCGCCTGATAGACGGCGCTGACCCGGCTGGGGGTGCCGTCGACCTGCGTGGCGATCAGTCGCAGCGGGTTCAGGTCCGAATCGAGGATGGTCAGGCTTTCCGGCAGATAGTTCGCCACCGCGATGCGCTGGCCGTCCGGGCTGATGGCGATGTTGCGGCTGTTCAGCGCGGCGCGGATGCGGCCGACTTCTGCCAGCGACCAGATATCGTATTTCTGCACCCAGCCGTCGCGCGACATGATGTAGACGAAGCGCCCGTCGGGGCTGAATTTCGGCCCGCCATGCACAGCAAAGGGGGTGGCGAAGCGGGCCAGCACCTCGAACGTGTCGCCGTCCAGCACGCTGACGTGATGGTCGCCGGTCTCCACCACCAGCGTGATGTTCAGCGGATCGGCGGCAAAGACCGGCTTTTCCGCCGGCTGGTAGTCGGGATTCATCTCGCGGCTGGCGGCGATCTGTTCGGCGCTCCAGTCCGGGCGGTGGTCCAACGGTGCGGTGACGTAGTCCACCAGCGCGGTGATGGATTCCGGCGAAAGCCGGTCGGCAAAGCCCTCCATCTGGGTCGAGACCCGGCCTTGGGCGATCACCGTGTCGATGCCTCGCACCCGGCCCAGCGTTTCGGGGATCAGCGCCGGGCCGGTGCCGCCCAAGCGGTCCTCGCCATGGCAGGCGGCGCAATGCTCGGCATAGTCGGCGGCCGGGTCGGCATGGGCCGTCAGCGGCAGGGCGAGCAGCAGGCTAAAGAAAGCGGTGGGCCGGATCATGGCTTTTTCCCCGGAAAGGCGTGACGGCAAGGCGGTCCAGGTCAGCACCTTCTGCGCCGATCTCGGAGCCCGAGAGATAGCAGGCCGGATCCTCGGCCCATGGATCGCCGGTCAGTTGCAGCGCCCGGATGCGGGTATTGCCGCCGCAGACCGCCTGATAGGCGCAGGCGCCGCAGCGCCCCTTCAGCGGCCGCGGCCGGGTGCGCAGCGTGGCCAGGATCGGGTCGTCCCCGGTCCAGATCGCCGAGAACGGCCGCTCCTTGACCGAGCCCAGCGTGTAGTCCGACCAGTAGGTGTCGGGATGGACCTTGCCCTGCGGGTCGATATTGCCGACGCCCAGGCCCGAGGAGTTGCCGCCCCACGCCTCCAGATGCGCGCGCAGATGGGCGACGGCTGCCGGCGGAAAGCGCGTCTCGGCCCAGCGCAGGAAATAGACCGCATCGGCATCGTTGTTGCCGGTCACGACCTCCAGCGGTTCGGCCCGCTCCACCGCCTCCCAGGCGCGGGCGATCAGCAGCTCCATGGCGCGGCGGGTGCGGGCATGTTCGGTATCCTCGCCCCGGTGCTTGTCGCCGCGGCCGGCATAGACCAGATGCGACAGATAGAACTTGTCCACGCCCTCGTCGCGGCACAGGTCCAGCATGGCGGGCAGGTGATGGGCGTTGCCCTCGGTGATGGTAAAGCGCAGGCCGACCTTGACGCCTTGCGCCTTGCAGGCCCGCACGCCGGCCAGCGCCTGGTCGAAGGCACCCTCGACGCCGCGGAACCAGTCGTTCACCGCGTCGATCCCATCCAGCGAGATGCCGACATAGTCGAAGCCCAGCCCGGCCAGCCGGTCCACGTTCTGGGCATTGATCCTGGTGCCGTTGGTGGACAGCGACAGGTGGCGGAAATCGAGCCTCCGCGCCTCCTCGGCCAGTTCCCAGAAGTCGAAGCGCGACATCGGCTCGCCCCCCGACAGGATCAGGGCCGGGATACGGAAATCCGACAGGTCGCGCAGCACGGCCATGGCCTGCTCATGCGTCAGCTCGCCCGGAAACGGCCGGTCGGCCGAGACGGTATAGCAATGGCGGCATTTCAGGTTGCAGCTGCGCGTCAGGTTCCAGATCACCACCGGGCGGACCGTACCCGGCCGTGTCCGGCGGCGCGGCGGCGAGGGGTCCAGAAGCTGCTGCATATATTGGGTCAGGCGGAACATGGCTTTGCCTTTCTTAGCCGTCCTTCAGGCGCAGGCCGGTCTTTTTCAGAATCCGGGTGGAATAGAGGATGTCGTCGGCCCGGCAGGCGGGGCCGAGCAGGGCGCGGACCTGCGCGCGCTTTTCCTCGACCTCGGCCCGGCTTTGGCCGTGCAGCATGGCGAACAGGTTGTAGCGCCAGACCGGCGCGCGCGGGCGCAGATAGCAATGCGTCACGAAATCCAGCGCGCCGACCTTTTCGCCCAGGGCTTCCGCCTGCGCGTCGTCCACGTCCCAGACGCTCATGCCATTCGCGGTCATTCCCAGCGCGTAATGATTGGGCGCGATGGCGATGCGGCGGATCACGCCCTGCGCATTCAGGGCCGACAGCCGGGCGATGACCTGCGTTTCGGACACGCCCAGATCGGCGGCGATGCGGGCATAGGGCGCCTCGACCAGCGGCAACCCGGCTTGCGTCGCGGCGATCAGCCGGCGGTCGGTATCGTCCGGCGCCGTCATGCCGCCACCCTAAAGCCGATGAAGAATTCCCGCAGTTTGGGAAAGCGCCAGACGGTCAGCCCGGTCTCGGCCTCGATCCGCTCGGCGATTTCGGCAATGCCTTCGGGCGTGGCGGTGGCGAGCACGAACCACATGTTCAGTGCATGGTCGCGGGCATAGTTGTGCGCGACCTCGGGATGGGCGTTGACCAGATCGGCGATGCGGTCGAAATCCGCCTCGGGCGCGGAGAGCGCGCAAAGGCAGAAGGCCCCGCCCATCGCCGCGGCGTCGTAGAAGGGGCCGAAGCGGGTGATGGCGCCGATCTCGCGCAGCCGTTCCAGCCGCCCGATCAGTGCGGTTCCGGTCAGGCCGAGCGCCGCGCCGGCGTCGTCGAAGGGGCGGGGGGTCAGCGGAAACCCCTCTTGCAGGTTGTTCAGGATGGCGCGGTCGGTGTCGTCCAGCGCCTCGGGCGGCAGGGTCTGGCGTCTCATGCGGCTACCTCGGCGATGGTGGCGCCGCGCTGGCGAAAGCAGCGCGTCGAAAACAGGATGCGATGCGGGACCTCCTGCAACTCCGGCAGGGCGCGGGCCTCGGCCAGCACCTCCATCGCCTCGGCGTGCGAGCGGGCGTGGATCATGCAGAACAGCGGCCAGTCCCACAACCCGGGCACGCAGCGACGCTGATAGCACAGCGTCACGCCGGGAACTCCGGCCAGCGCGGTGCCGGCCGCCTCGACGGCCGCTTCGGGCAGGCGCCAGACCACCATGGCGTTCTGGGTCCAGCCAAGCGCGCGGTGCTTCACGATCACGCCGACGCGGGTCAGGATGCGCGCCTCGGCCAGCGCGCGGATGCGCGAGATCACCTCGGCCTCGCTGCGGTGCAGCGCCTGTCCCAGCGCGACGAAGGGGCGCGGGACCAGCGCCAGCCCGGAGGAAAGCGCCTGCATCAGCGCCTTGTCGCGTGGGCGCAGGGCATCCAGGTCGGCGGGCCGGTCCAGTGCCATGGCGCGGCGCGGGCCGATCAGCGGAAAGCCCAGGTCGATGTTGAAGGCGCGCACAAGCGGCAGGGACAGCACGGCAAGCCCCGTCGCCGCCTCGATCCGGACAAGGCTTTCGGCCAGCGCCGCCGTATCGGGGGCGGTGGCGACGAACCACAGGTTCCAGTCGCCCTCGCGCAGATAGGAGTGGTTGACGCCCGGCTCGGCCCCGACCAGTGCTGCGATCTCGTCCACGCGCGGGGCGGGCACCCGCAGCGCGGCCAGCGTCGAGGCGCCGGCGGTGTTCGGCCGGCAGGTGGCGCCGATGCGCGAAACGATACCCTCGTCGCGCAGGCGCACGAGACGGGCGATCACCTCGGCTTCGCCGGTGCCAAGGCGCGTGGCCATGGCGGCAAAGGGCCGGGGCTCCAGCGGCAGGTCGCGCTGGAAGCCGTCGAGCAGGCGCAGGTCCAGGTCGTCCATCGTCATAGCCCCGTCCGATGCGCGCGGTCGGTGAAGAATATCCCCGAGGGCGCGCGCGCCTCGATCTCGCCCAGGACCTCGCGGGTGCGGGTGTCGCGGATCTCGATCCGGTTCTCGTCGCGGACCGACAGCCAGACCTCGCGGCCGCGCGGGGCGAATTCCATGTGCAGCACGCCCTTGCCGGGGGTCAGCGTGTCCAGGACCTCATGGGTCAGCACATCGACCACCTGCAGCTTGTCGTTGTCGGGCGGGGCGAAATTCACCCAGACCTCACGCTTGTCGGGACGGGCCAGCGCAAAGACCGGCTGGCCGGCCAGGTCGGTGCGGGCGATCTCGGCCAGCCCGTCGGCATCGACCCAAAGCAGTTGGTGCAGCCCCACGGCGGGCAGGGCAAAGACCCCGTCGGCCAGCGTCCAGCCCTGCAGATGCGGCATCTTGTAGACCGGCAGGTCGGGCTGGTCCTTGCCGTAATCGGGCAGGAAGCGCGTGACCTTGGGCGGATCCTGCCACAGATCGACCTGCGTCAGCCCCTTTTCGCCGAAAAGCCCGACGATATAGTGCCGCCCGTCGCCGGTCAGCAGCGCGTCATAGGGATTGGCGCCGATGCCCTCCAGCCTGGTGATCGCCGGCTGCGCGGGATCGGCGGAATGGTCGAGGATCCAGACCTCGCCCGTGTCCCAGGTGGCGACGACGAAGCGCGAGCCCGGCGCATCGGCGATGCCCACGGTTTTCGAGCCCATCGGCACGTCCGCCACTGGCTCCAGCGTCTCGGCGTCGAAGACCTTGACGCCGCCCGGCTCGTAATTCGCGACCGCGACCAGCCGGCCGTCGTCCGAGATGGCGCCGCCGATGGAGTTGCCGGCCTGCACCACGCGGTGGACCACCTGACGGGTCAGGATGTCCACCTTGGTCAAGCCGCCGTCGCGGCCGAAGACATAGGCGAAGCGTTCGTCGGGGGAATAGACGAGGCTGGCATGGGACAGATCGCCCAGGCCCTCGATCCGGCCGAGGGCTGCGCGTTCGCTGCGGTCCACGACCAGCAGCGAGCCCGCCTCGCGCTCGACGATCAGGCCCAGGTCGCCGGTGCCGCGCAATTCGTCGGCCAGCGCCGGGGCGGCGATCAGCAGGAGGGCGGCGAGAGTTGCCTTGAACATCATTCCGTCTCCGTCTTCAGAAGGTAATCGGCGATCCAGCGCGCATCGTCCTCGGTCAGCAGCGGGCGCCAGCCGGGCATGGCGGTGCCGGGCATGCCGTCCAGGATCACGTCGCTCAGGTCCTCGACGTCGCGCCCGGCCAGTGCCGCCGCCGTGATCGGGCGGCCCAGCCCGCCGGTCATCCGCAAGCCGTGGCAGGAGCCGCAATCCTGGCGCACCAGATGGCGCAATTCGTCCTGCCGCGCGGCATCGGGCGGTCCCGCAACCGCGGTCCCCGCCAGAAGCACCAGCAGGAGCGCCAGCCTAGCCATGCGCCACCAGCCGCCATTCCGGGCGGTAAAGCTCTTGGGGCAGGGCGCAATCCTCGGCCATCGCCGCGACATGGCCCACGATGAACAGCACCGGCGCCGGCAGGGGCTTGCGCGCAAGGGCGGCGGCGATGTCCTGAAGCGTCGCGTGCAGCCGCTGCTCTTGCGGGGTGCTGGCCTGCGACACGGCCAGCACCGGCAGGTCGGCCGGCATGCCGTGGCGGATCAGCTCGCGCGCGATCTCGGCCATGTTCGCCGCGCCCATATAGATGGCCAGCGTGGTCTGCGGATCGGCGAGCGAGGCCCAGTCCAGATCCAGCGCCGCGTCCCGCGCCCGATGGCCGGTGACGTGGCGCAGCCCGGTCGCGAGCCCGCGATGCGTCAGCGGAAAGCGGGCCGAGACCGCCGCCCCCTGCGCCGCGGTGATGCCGGGCACATAGTCGCAGGGGATGCCGGCTCGGGTCACGGCCTCGAACTCCTCGCCGCCGCGGCCGAAGATCGTCGGGTCGCCGCCCTTGAGCCGCGCCACGGTCAGGCCGGAAAGGCCCAGCTCGACCAGCAGGGCGTTGATCTGTTCCTGCGGCACCGGATGGAAGCCCGCCGCCTTGCCCACCGGGATGCGCCGGACATGGGCAGGGATGCAGGCCATCACCTCGTCCGAGACCAGCCGGTCATGCACCACCACATCCGCCTGCTGCAAAAGCCGCAAAGCCCGCAGCGTCAGCAATTCCGGGTCGCCCGGGCCTGCGCCGATCAGATCGACCCGGCCCATCCCCGCCTTGCCCCGCACCGCACCGTCCGCGCCGCTGCGCGCGGCCTTTCCTTGCGCGGCCCCGTTCGTCACCGTCTTGCCGGCCATGTCCGAACCCCCATTGAAATACTGCCGGGGCGGGGGCGCGAACGCCCCCACCTGGGTTGCAACCGCTCGACTCAATAGGTGTCGGTCATAGTGTTGTAGACGTTGAACTTGCCGGTGGGGGTCACCAGCCGCTCGTCCTTGATGACGTGCTTCAGTTCGAGGGTCTTGTCGTCCACCACGACCAGCGCCGATTCCTGGTCCTTGCCGTTCCAGACGCTGAACCAGACCTCGGTGCCGTCCTTGTTGAACTCGCCCTGCACGACGCGGGGCTGGCCCTCGGCGATGCCGGCCCATTCGGCGATCGGCAGCGTCTTGAACTCCGGGTCCGAACCGTCGCCCGTCATCGCCTTGGTATCGAAGACCGCGACCGAGCCCGAGATCTCGGCCTCGGGGTTCAGCGTGGCGTCGACATAGAGATATTGCGAATTCGGATGCGTCTTGATGAAGAGCGAGCCACCGCCCAGCGCCGGGAAGCTGTCCAGGATCTTCCAGGCATTGTCGGGATGGCCCTCGGGATCGGTGCCGATCAGCGCCACCGAATCGTCGCCCATGTGCGAGGTCGCCCAGACCGGCCCGAAGGTCGGGTGGACGAAGTTCGCGCCGCGGCCCGGATGCGGGGTCTGGCCGCCGGTATCCTCGATCGCGACCAGCTTGCCTTCCTTGGTGTCGATCACCACCAGCTTGTTGCGGGCGTTGGCGGCGGTGATGAAGTAGCGGTGCGAGCCGTCCAGGCCGCCGTCGTGCAGGAAGCGTTCTGCCTCGATCTCGGTGGTCTTGAGGTTCTTGAGGTCGGTGTAGTCGACCAGCAGGATCTTGCCCGTTTCCTTGACGTTCACGATGAACTCGGGCCGGTAATGGCTGGCCAGGATCGCCGCCACGCGCGGCTCGGGGTGGTATTCCTGCTCGTCGTAGATCATGCCGCGCGTGGACTGGATCTTCATCGGCTCCAGCGTCTCGCCGTCCATGATGACGTATTGCGGCGGCCAATAGGCGCCGGCAATGGCGTATTTGTCCTCCCAGCCCTCCATCTTCGAGGTCTCGATGGAACGCGCTTCCGAGCCGATCTTGATCTCGGCCACGGTGGCGGGTTCCTTCATCCAAAGGTCGATCATATTGACCTTGCCGTCGCGGCCGATGACGAACAGGTAGCGGCCCGAGGCGGACATGCGGCTGATATGCACCGCATAGCCGGTGTCGAGAACCGACTTGATCTCATAGGTGGTGCCGTCGATCAGCGCGATCTGGCCGGCGTCGCGCAGCGTGACGCTGAACAGGTTTTCCAGATCCCAGTCGTTTTCCTGCTGGGTCGGCCGGTCTTCCGGCGCCACATGGACCTGCCAGGATTCGCGCATCTCCTTCATGCCGAATTCGGGTGGCGCGGCCGGGTCCAGAAGCAGGTAGTTCGCCATCAGGTCGACCTGCTCGGCGGTCAGCTCGCCCGAGGTGCCCCAGTTCGGCATCCCCGCCGGCGAGCCGTAGGTGATGAAGCTTTGCAGGTAGTCGAAGCCCAGGTCGCGGGTCAGGTCGGGGGTCAGCGCCTTGCCGGTCGCGCCCTTGCGCAGGACGCCGTGGCAACCGGCGCAGCGTTCGAAATAGATCTTGTTGGCTTCGTTGTATTGGGCGTCGGACAGGGCCGGGATGCCCTCGGGGGCGCCTAGCGCCGCTACGTCCTGCTGTGCAAGGTTGTCCAGCGAGGGCTCATAGCGGTTGTCCGTCTTGGTCTTGTGATCCTCGAGTGCGGCGGCAGGATCCTTTGGCGGGGCGGCCTGTTCCTGTGCGGCGACCGCAAGCGGCCCAAGGACAAGGGCCAGGGCTGCCGAGGCCAGTAGGCCGGGTCTGGCGAATGGGGTCCTTTGTCTCATCTGGCTTTCCTATTTGCTGGCGCGCGTTCACGCCGTTCCTGGGCGCAATCCGCGCGCGGGGCTTTGACCTTTGTTAAGGCCGAGGTGCGGCATTTGCGCGATCAGCGGGACGAACCCTGGGACGCGGATGGCAATGCCCGGAAAATCCTCTCATGCGCCTAGCCGCCTGCTGCTGGCGCTGCTGACACTGATCCTGCTGGCCCTGCCGGCGCGGCCCGAGCCGCTTGCCGCCCCCGATGCGGCACTGGCGCAGGCGCTGTTCGGCGCGGACGGGCCGGTGGTGCTGGACCGCCGCGAAACGCCGGTGCCGGGCTGGGGGGTCAGCCGCGACGGCCGGATGCTGGGCGTGATCGGCTCGACCTGGGAGATCGCGGCGACCACCGGCTATTCCGGCAAGCCGCTGGACGTGCTGGTCGCGGTCACGCCGCAGGGCGTGATCGCCGGCGCCAGACTGGTGCGCCAGACCGAGCCGGTGCTGAGCCTTGGCATTTCCGAAGCGCATATCGCCGCCTATGTGGACGGGTTTCGCGGCGTCGATCTGTCGCAGGGCGAAGGGCAGGGACGGGCGCTGCCCGACGTGATCTCGCGCGCCACGGTTTCGACCGGGGTGATCCGCGACGGCATCCTGCGCAGCGCCCGGGTGCTGGCGCAGGCGCAGGGGCTGGGTGGCGGCGGCATCGACCGGGTCGGCTATCGCCCCGCGACATGGGCCGATCTGCTGGCCGAGGGGGCATTCGGCCATGCGCTGGTCTCGATGGCCGATGCGGCGCGCGCCTTCGCGGGTGCCAAGGTGCCGGTCGAGCCTTCGGACGCGCCGTTCCTGGACCTTTACGCCGGGCTGATCGACCCGCCGACCGTCGGCCGCAACCTGTTGGGCGCGCAGGACTTCACCGCCGCGGCAGGCGCGCTGCAACCCGGTCAGGCGCTGGTCGCGGTGCTGTCGCGCGGCCTTTACAGCCCGCGCGGCACGGAATGGCGCCGCTCGGGCCGGTTCGAGCGCATCGCCTTTGAACAGGGCGCGTTGCGGATCGAACCGGACGACGGCGATTTCGTCATGGTCGAGAAGCTTGCCCTGCCCGATGCGCCGGCCTTCAAGGAAATCAGCCTGTTTCGGCTGAACATCGACCCCCTGGCCGGCGGCATCGACCCGCGCCGGCCCTTCGACCTGGTGGTGACCGCGACCCGGCCGCTTGCCGCGGGGGACGAGGCCGCGCTGCCCATCCGCGCCACCATCCGCCTGCCCGAAGCCTATGCCGTCGCCGAGGCCCCCGCCGTTCCGCTGTGGCAGGAGTTCTGGCTGAAGAAGATCCCCGGCATCGCCGTGGTCGCGGCCATGCTGTTCGTGCTGGCGCTGATCCTGTTCGGGCAAGAGGCGCTGGTGCGCCGGCCGATGCTGTGGCGGCGGGTGCGGCTGGGCTTTCTGGCCACGACGCTGGTGGTGCTGGGCTGGGGGCTGAACGGCCAGCTTTCGGTGGTGCAGGTGGTGGCCTTCCTGAACGCGCTGTTGTCCGGCTTTCGCTGGGAGACGTTCCTGATCGAGCCGATCATCTTCCTGATCTGGTCCGCCGTCGCCTTGGGCCTGCTGTTCTGGGGCCGCGGCGTGTTCTGCGGCTGGCTGTGCCCCTTTGGCGCGCTGCAAGAGCTGGCCAATGCCGCTGCGCAGCGGCTGGGGGTGCGGCAGATCGCCGTGCCGCAGGCCCTGCACGAACGGCTCTGGGTGATCAAGTACACGCTTTTCGTCGCCATCGTCGCGCTCAGCTTCTACAGCATGGAGCAGGCGCTGATCCTGGCCGAGGTCGAGCCGTTCAAGACGGTGATCTCGATGCGCTTCCTGCGCGCCTGGCCCTTCGTGCTGTTCGCCTTGGCGGTGCTGGCGGGCGGATTGTTCATCGAGCGGTTCTATTGCCGCTACCTGTGCCCTCTGGGGGCGGGGCTGGCGATCCCGGCCAAGCTGAAGATCTTCGACTGGCTGCGCCGCCGCCCGCAATGCGGCCGCGAATGCCGGCTGTGCGAGACGAAATGCACTGTCGGCGCCATCGACCCCCTGGGCCGGATCAATCCCAACGAATGCGTGCTGTGCCTGCGCTGCCAGGTGGTGATGAACGACCCCGGCACCTGCCCGGTGCTGAAGCGCCGCGCCCGCAGCGCCGCCCCGACCGGAGATGCGCCATGAACCGCCGCCGCTTCCTGCTGCTGACCGCCTGTGCCGCGCTGCCCGGCACGGCACGGGCCGCGACCGAGGAATGGCAGGGCCGCGCCATGGGGGCCGATGTCACGTTGCGGCTGCATGGCGCGAGCCCGGTGCAGGCGCGCGGCTTCTTTGCCGAGGCGGCGCGGCTGCTGGCCCATGTCGAGAACCTGTTCTCGCTGCATCGCGATTCGGACCTCGTGCGGCTGAACCGCGACGGGCGGCTGCGTTTTCCCGCCGCCGGCATGGTCGAGCTGCTGGCCCTGTCCGACCGGCTGCACCGCGCCACCGGCGGCGCATTCGACCCGACCGTGCAGCCGCTGTGGCTGGCGCGGGCGCGGGGCGAGGACGAGGCCACGGCCCGCGCCCTGGCAGGCTGGCAGGCGGTCGACTGGTCGCAGGCCGAGGTCCGGCTGACCCGTCCCGGCATGGCGCTGACCTTCAACGGCCTCGCGCAGGGCTGGGCCGCCGACCGGCTGGCCGAGGCGGCCGCGCGCCATGACCTGGCCGAGCTTCTGATCGACGCGGGCGAGATCCGGGCGCTGGGCGTGCGGGACTGGCGCGTGGGGCTGGCCGATGCCGCGGGGCGCGAGCACCGCCGCATCCGGTTGCGCGACCGTGCGGTGGCGACATCTTCGCCCGGCGGCACGCTGATCGGGCCGCATGGCCTGCCGCATATCGTCGCACCGGGTGGCGGGGTGCCGCTTTGGGACACGATCTCGGTCAGTGCGGACAGCGCGGCGCTGGCGGACGGGCTTTCGACCGCGCTTTGCCTGATGCCGCCCAAGGCCGCCTGCGCCGCGATGGCACGTCTGCCGGGCTGCCGTATCGAGCTGGCGATCGCCGCGCAGGACGCGGAATTTCCGGACAAAATGTCCAGCTTTTGCTTCACTTGACTTTCATCAATGAGCGACTCACGCTTGCCGGACAGTGAGGTCTTATCGGAAATAACAGATAGGGGACCCGCGTCATGAGCGAAATCATGACCAAGAACATGGCCCGGAACGTCTTCTATGGCGGGTCCATATTCTTCATTCTGATCTTTGGCGCATTGACCGTGCACAGCCATATCTACGCCCGCACCAAGGCCGTGGATGAAAGCCAGCTCACCCCCTCGGTCGTCGAGGGCAAGCATATCTGGGAACGCAACGCCTGCATCGACTGCCACACGCTTCTGGGCGAAGGCGCCTATTTCGCGCCCGAGCTCGGCAATGTCATGAAACGCTGGGGCGTGCAGGACGATCCCGACTCGGCCTTCGAGACGCTGAAGGGCTGGATGGAATCCATGCCCACCGGGATCGAGGGCCGCCGGCAGATGCCCCGCTTCGATCTGACGGACGAGGAGTTCCGGGCGCTGAGCGACTTCCTGCTGTGGACGGGAACGATCAACACCCAGAACTGGCCACCGAACGACGCGGGCTGAGGGGGACACGACAATGAGATATCATTCGCAACGCATCGCCTATGCCTATTTCCTTGTGGCCATGGTGCTTTTCGCCGTGCAGGTCACGATCGGCCTGATCATGGGCTGGATCTATGTCAGCCCGAACTTCCTGTCCGAACTCCTGCCCTTCAACATCGCCCGGATGCTGCACACCAACAGCCTGGTCGTCTGGCTGCTCCTGGGCTTTTTCGGCGCGACCTATTACATCCTGCCCGAAGAGGCCGAGCGCGAGATCCATTCGCCGCTGCTGGCCTGGATCCAGCTGGGCATCTTCGTGCTTGGCACGGCGGGCGTGGTCGTGACCTATCTGTTCGACCTGTTCCACGGCCACTGGCTGCTGGGCAAGGAGGGGCGCGAGTTCCTGGAACAGCCGAAATGGGTCAAGCTCGGCATCGCCGTCGCCGCGGTGATCTTCATGTACAACGTCAGCATGACCGCGCTGAAGGGGCGGCGGACGGCGGTGACCAACGTGCTGCTGATGGGCCTTTGGGGCCTAGTGCTGCTGTGGCTCTTTGCCTTCTACAACCCGGCGAACCTGGTTCTCGACAAGCAATACTGGTGGTGGGTCATCCATCTGTGGGTCGAGGGCGTGTGGGAGCTGATCATGGCAGCCATCCTTGCCTTCCTGATGCTCAAGCTGACCGGCGTGGACCGCGAGGTGGTCGAGAAATGGCTTTACGTCATCGTCGCCACGGCGCTGTTCTCGGGCATCCTGGGCACCGGGCACCATTACTACTGGATCGGCCTGCCGGCTTACTGGCAGTGGATCGGCTCGATCTTCTCGAGCTTCGAGATCGTGCCCTTCTTCGCCATGATGTCATTCGCCTTCGTCATGGTCTGGAAGGGCCGGCGCGACCATCCGAACAAGGCCGCGCTGGTCTGGAGCCTGGGCTGCACCGTGCTGGCCTTCTTCGGCGCTGGGGTCTGGGGCTTCCTGCACACGCTGCACGGGGTGAACTACTACACCCACGGCACGCAGATCACCGCCGCGCACGGCCACCTGGCCTTCTATGGCGCCTATGTCTGCCTGGTGCTGGCGCTGGTGACCTATTGCATGCCGCTGATGAAGAACCGCGACCCCTACAACCAGGTGCTGAACATGGCCTCGTTCTGGCTGATGTCCTCGGGCATGGTGTTCATGACGGTGACGCTGACCTTCGCCGGCACGGTGCAGACCCATCTGCAACGCGTCGAGGGCGGGTTCTTCATGGACGTGCAGGACGGGCTGGCGCTGTTCTACTGGATGCGCTTCGGTTCGGGCGTGGCCGTCGTGCTGGGGGCGCTGCTGTTCATCTATGCCGTGCTGTTCCCACGCCGCGAGGTGGTCAAGGCCGGTCCGGTGCAGGCGCACAAGGACGGTCATCTGGAGGCTGCGGAGTAAGCCATGAACGCGCATGTGAAAACCCAAGGGAACGGGGCGGTCGACGCCCCCTTCTACCTGCCGCAGGGCGACGAGGTCGCCGTCTTCGAGGCCGCCGCCGCGAACGACCTGCCGGTGCTGCTGAAAGGCCCGACCGGCTGCGGCAAGACCCGCTTCGTCGCCCATATGGCGGCGCGGCTGGGCCGGCCGCTTTATACCGTGGCCTGCCACGACGACCTGTCGGCCGCCGACCTGATCGGGCGCTATCTGCTCAAGGGCGGCGAGACGGTCTGGACCGACGGCCCCCTGACCCGTGCGGTGCGCGAGGGCGCGATCTGCTATCTCGACGAGGTGGTCGAGGCGCGCAAGGACGTGACCGTGGTGCTGCACCCGCTGACCGACGACCGCCGCATCCTGCCCATCGACCGCACCGGCGAGGAAATCGAGGCGGCGCCGGGCTTCATGCTGGTGGCATCCTACAACCCCGGCTATCAGAACATCCTCAAGACGCTGAAACCCTCGACCCGGCAGCGTTTCGTGGCCATGGAGTTCGACTTTCCCGAACCCGCGCGCGAGGTCGAGATCGTGGCCCGCGAAAGCGGGCTCGACCGCGACCGTACCCTGGGGCTGGTGCGGCTGGCGGGCAAGATCCGCGGCCTCAAGGGCCAGGATCTGGAAGAGGGCGTCTCGACCCGGCTGGTGGTCTATGCCGCAAGCCTGACCCGGCGCGGCATGAACTTGGACCGCGCCATCGAGGCGGCGATGATCGAGCCCCTGACCGACGATGCCGAGGTCAAGCGCGGTCTGCGCGACCTTGCCGCCGCGATCTTCGGCTGAGGGGAAGCGCCATGGGTCTGGACCTGGAACCCTGGGAGCCCGAGGAAACCGTCGGCAAGATCTGGCACGTCTGGGCCAGCAGCTTCGGCGCGCCGCAGGCGTTCGAGGATCAGGCGGTGGCGCTTTCCGAGGTCTCGGGACGGCTCGCGGTGCTGTTCCGGGCCCTGGGCGGCGGCGCGGCGGTCGAGATCCGGCCCGCCGCCGTCCAGGCGTCGCACCATCGCATCGGCTGGCTGCGCCGGTTGGGCACCCCGGCCGAGACGGTGCCGCATGCCAGTTTCGACGGCGAGATCCTGCGCCTGCCGGAACGGCTGTCGGTGCTGCCCTCGCGGCAGGCGAACGGGGCGCTTTTCCTGTGGCTTGCGGCTTGCGCCGCGCATGGCAGTCTGGCGCCGGCGCAGGGCGACCCGCTGTGCCGCGACCTGGTACGGCTGGGCGCGGCACAGCGGGCCGTCGAGGCCACGTTGCAGGATGCGCCGGGCCTGACCGGGCTTTACGACGACCTTGCCGAGCTGGTGCTGTCCTTGCGTCCCGTCGCCCCTCTGCCCCCGGCCGAGGCCGTGGTCGAGGCGCTGGCCCGTCATCTGCTGGGCGATCCGGCGCCGTTGCCGCCCCTGGCCCGCGACTGGCTGGCGATGCTGGACGACCCGCAGGTAAAGGCACCCCGCGACTATCGCCCGATGCGGCCGGTGCCGCTTTGGCCCGACCTGGCGCTGCCCGAAACGACGCTGGCCGCCGCGCCGGGCGATGCGCCCGACGGCATTGCGGCCGATCCGGCCAACGCCCGCATGTTCCGCGCCCGCCGCCGCCAAAGCGACCAGCCGCAGCGCCGCGACAGCCTGATCCTGCACAAGTTCGAGGCCCTGCTGAGCTGGGCCGACCTGATGAACCTCAACCGGCATGTCGACGATGACGATCAGGACGATGCGAAGAAGGCGGCCGAGGACCAGGAAGAACTGGGCCTTGGCCAGGTGTCCAAGGCACCGGCGACGCGCCTGCGCCTGCATCTCGATCTTGCGCCCGAGGATGCGGATCTTGAGGCGGTCGCCGGCATTCGCACCTATCCCGAATGGGATGCGCGGCGCGGCCGCTATCTTGCCCATCATGTGCGCGTGCTGGAAAACCGTGCGCCCGAACATGACGAGGCGCTGACCCCGGATCCCCGCGCGCAAACCCGCATTCGCGCCGTGCGCCGCCAGTTCGAGGCGCTGCGCCCCGGCCGCCTCATCACCACCGGCCACCGCGACGGGGACGAGCTGGATGCCGAACTGACCGTCCGCGCCGCCGCCGACCTGCGCGCCACCGGCCAGGGCAGCGACCGCATCTGGCGCCAGTCCCGGCCCTTGGCGCGCAACCTTGCAGTGTCGATCCTGCTCGACGTGTCGCGCTCGACCGAAAGCGCGGTGACGGGGCGGGCGGTGATCGAGATCGAGCGCGAGGCGCTGGCGGCGCTGGCCTGGGGGCTGGACGCCTGCGGGGACCGTTTCGCGATCAACGCCTTTTCCTCGCTGAAACGCGACCGGGTGTTCCTCAGCGCCTGCAAGGATTTCGACGAGCCGATGGGCGCCGCGATCGAACGGCGCATCGCCGGGCTGAGGCCGCGCTTCTATACCCGGCTTGGCGCGGGTATCCGCCATGCCTCGGCCGGGCTTTCGGCGCAGGCCAGCAGCCGGCGGCTGCTTCTGGTCATCACCGACGGCAAGCCCAACGACCTGGACCATTACGAGGGCCGCCACGGCATCGAGGACAGCGCCATGGCGGTGCGCGAGGCGCGACGGGCCGGCCATGCCGTGCATGGCATCACCGTGGATCGCGACGCGAAAAGCTGGTTTCCCCGCATCTTTGGCCAGGGCGGCTTTTCGCTGATCCCGCATCCCGACCGGCTGCTGGCGGCGCTGCCGGTGATCTATCGGCAACTGGTGGCGTGATGCGTCTCCAGGATCTGCCGGGCGAGCCGATCATGTGGGTGCTCATCGCCTCGGAACTGCTGGTCTTTGCCGCGGGCATCACCGCCATGGCCGGGGTGCGGCTGACCGACCCGGCGGGCTTTGCCGCGGCGCAGGCGCAGTTGCATGGCTGGATGGCGGCGCTGAACACCGCGATCCTGGTCACCTCGGGCTTCTTTGCCGCCCGGGCCGAGCGTGCCTGCCGCCGGGGCGACCGGCGCGGGGCGCGCGTCGGGCTGGCGCTGGCGGCGCTGGGGGGCGCGGGCTTCCTGGCGGTGAAGGCGGTCGAATATGCCGGCGACCTGCGGGCCGGCCTGGGCATGGAGAGCCATCCGTTCTTCACCTTCTACTACCTGCTGACCGGCTTTCACGCCGCGCATGTCCTGTTCGGCATCGGCGTGCTGGCACTGGTGGCGATCCGGCTGCGCACCGAAGAGGTGCAGGCGGGCGCGGCCTTCTGGCACATGGTCGATCTGGTCTGGGTGCTGCTCCTGCCGCCCGTCTATCTGCTGGGGTAGGGGATGGATCTGACGCGCATCTGGCTGATCTTGCTGGGCCTGACCGGCGCGACCACGGCGCTGGCCTTCGTTCCCGGCCCTGTCGCCGCGGCGGCGCTGCTGGCGGTGGCGCTGTTCAAGGCCCGCGCAATCCTGGGCGGCTTTCTGCATCTGGAGCGCGGATCAGGCTGGTGGGCGGCCTTCGTCGTGCCGCTGACGATCTGGCTGGTGCTGATCTGGGGGTTGCATGTCATATGAGGGCCGGATCGCCGCCCGGAGGCCAGGCTGACAAGCCGGGTCCGGCTGTGGACCCCGGTCTTGACGAACAGCGGTTTTTGCTGGGTTCGGACCGTCTCGTGCGACAGGTCGACCAGTGGTTCATGGATCGACTGAAATGTCGTTGAGAACCTGCCTTGCCGGTGCTGTTTTCAGATGCACCCGGCAGGGCCGGATCAATCCATGGCCATCATGCGCAATTCGGCGATATCGGCGATCATGGCCTTGTCGGCCTCGATCTCGACCCCATGCTTGCGCAGCCGGGCAAAGGCGCGCGACAAGCTTTCGGGCTGCATGCCCAGATGCCCTGCGATCAGCCGCTTGTTATAGGGCAGGCGCACCTCGGCCGGGCCGGCCACGGCATCGGAGAGGTCGGCCAGGAACTGCGCCACGCGCTGCACTCCGGTATGGGCCTTGAGCCTTTCGATCTGGTCCACCAGCCCTTGCAGATGCACGAAGGTCGAGGCCAGAAGCCCGATGGCGAATTCCTGGTTCTCCAGCAGGAACTGCCGCAGCCGCGCCCCGTCGATCTGCAGGACCGTGCAGTCCGAGATCGCCTCGGCCGAGACCGGATAGGGCGTGCCGCGCAGCACCATCGCCTCGGCAAAGCTGCGGTTGCGGCCCAGGATCGCCACCACCGCCTCGGAACCGTTCGGCGTCAGCCGCGACAGCTTGATGAAGCCGTTCAGGACGATAAACACCGCCCGCGCCGGATCGCCCTGCAAAAAGATGGTCTCGCCCTCGCGATAGCTGCGCCGCTGGGCGTCCTTCAGCAGCTTGTCGCGCATCTCGGGGGTCAGTCCGTTCAGCAGAACGGACTTCTTCACCGCCTCGGGCAGGGGGGCGTTCATCGGAGCCTCATCCTTGGTTTCGCGCGGCCCGAGTGTGGCACGAGCGGCGCGCAAGGAAAAGACCGTGCGTTCCACTCGGCATTTCCGGGCGTTCAGGGCGAAAGCCGATGCCCGCGCAGGGCGAAGTCCTCGTCCAGCAGCACCAGGTCGGCGGGACGGCCGGGGGCCAGCGTGCCATATCGGTCCTGCAAGCCCAGCAATGCCGCGGGGATGGCCGAGGCCATGCGCAGCGCGCGTTCGGGCGCGATGCCGACCTGACGGACCAGCACGGCGATGGCCTGCGGCAGGGTCAGGTCGGCCCCGGCCAAGGTGCCGTCGGCCAGCGTCAACCGCCCGTCGCGGCGCAGAACCTTGCGGCCGCCCAGTTCCATCTCGGTCAGGTCGGTGCCGGCAAAGGCCATGCAATCGGTGACCAGGAAGATGCCCTCGGGCCGCGCGCCCAGCGCCAGCCGCATCACCGCCGGATGCACATGGATGCCGTCGGCGATCAGCCCGGCGCTCGGCTTGCCGGCCAGCACCGCCCCGGCCAGCCCCGGCGCGCGGTTGCCGATCTGGCTCATGGCATTGAAAAGATGCGTGGCGCAGCGGGCGCCGGCGGCAAAGGCGGCCTGCGCCTCGTCATGGCTGCAATCGCTGTGGCCCAGGCTGACCACGGCGCCCGCCCCGGCAAGGGCGGCGATCTGCTGCGGGCTCGCCGCTTCAGGCGCCAGCGTTACCATCAGCGCCGGCAGCCGGCGGGCGGCGTCGCAAAGCCGGGCCAGATCCTCGTCGGTCATCGGCCGGATCAGCGCCGGGTCATGTGCGCCCTTGCGACGCGGGTCCAGATGCGGCCCCTCAAGGTGCAGGCCCAGAAAGCCCGGCACCTGCGCCTCGGCCGCCGCGATCCCCAGTGCGATGACATGGGCGGTGGCTTTTGGCGTGTCGGTGATCAGCGTCGGCAGCACGCCCGCCGTGCCAAGCGCGCGATGCGCGGCGCAGATGCGGCGCAGACCGTCCAGATCGGTCGTGCCGTCCAGCATCAGCCCTCCGCCGCCATTCACCTGCAAGTCCAGAAAGGCCGGGGCCAGGATGCCCGGCACCGCCCGCCGCCCCTTGGCCGGGGCCTCGGCCTCGGGCAGGATCGCGGCGATCTCGCCCGCCTCGATCACCAGCGCATGGCCGTCGAGGAAACGCGCGCCGTCAAAGATCCGCGCGCCGGTCAGAACCTCGGCCATCACACCGTCTCCGTCACCTTGCGCAGATGCGGCGGCGTGTCGGGATCGAAGCCGCGCCGCCGCGCCAGCCCTTCGATGAAGGCGTAGAAGCCGGCGATGGTGACCAGCGGCGCCACCAGCGGATGCAGGCCGGGGACCGAGGGCAGGGTGACCGCGCCGCCGACCTCCGTGCCGGTGATGAACACATCCGCACCCTGCGCCGCCAGCCGCTCGGCCGTGGCCTTGAGTTGCGGCAGGGCGGCGTCCTCGATACCCAGCGCCAGCACCGGAAAGCCGGCCTGCACGATGGCGGCGGGGCCGTGCAGCACCTCGGCGGCCGAATAGGCCTCGGCATGGATGCCCGAGGTTTCCTTGAACTTCAGCGCCGATTCGCAGGCGATGGCAAAGCTGGGGCCGCGGCCGAGCACGAAGGCCGAGGATGCCCGCGCCAGCCGCGCCGAAAGGGGCGACCAGTCCAGCCCCACGGCCTGTCCGAACGCATCGGGCAGGGCGGCGACGGCATCCTGCAGGGCGTGGTCCTCGCGCCATTCCGCCAGCAGCGACAGGCCGGCCAGCACCGAGCAGACGAAGGTCTTGGTCGCGGCCACGCTTTTCTCCTCGCCCGCCTGCAAGGGCAGGCAATGGGCCGAGACCTGCGCCATCGGGCTGTCCTCGACATTGGTGATGGCGATCGACAGCGCGCCGCCCTGGCCCGAGGCGCGCATCATCTCGACCCCGTCCGGGCTGCGGCCGGATTGCGAGATGCCGATGCAGGCCGCCTTGCCCAGCCGCAAGGGCCGGCGATAGATCGAGGCGATGGAGGGGCCGACCGAGGCGACCGGCACCCCGGCCTCGAGCTCGATGGCGTATTTCAGATAGGTCGCGGCATGGTCCGACGACCCGCGCGCCACGGTGACCACAAGGTCGGGGTCCTTGCGGCGCAGGGCGGCCGCGGCATCCAGCACCGCGTCGCGCGAGCGTTCGAGGAAGCGGGCGGCGGCTTCGGGGATCTCGGCCACTTCGCGCGCCATATGCGTCTGGCTCATCACGGGTTCCTTTCGCCTTCCGGGGCAAGTTTCAGTTCCACGGCGAAGTCGTAGGCATCGCCGCGATAGAGCGAGCGGGTGAACTCGACCACCTTGCCCGAGGGCAGGTAGGAGATGCGTTCGATCCGCAGCCCGGCCACGCCGGGGGGGACGCCCAGAAGCTCGGCGTCCTTGGCGTTCAGGTTCGCGGCCGAAATGCGCTGCACCGCCCGCACCGGCCGCAGCCCGCGGTCTTGCAGCACCGCATAAAGCGAATCGGTGACACAATCGGGATCGGGCAGGATGGCCTGCGACAGCGAGGCGCGCTCGATGGCCAACGGCACCCCGTCCGAACTGCGCACCCGTTCCAGCCGCGCCACCTTTTCGCCGACGCCCAGCCCCAGCGCCATCACCTCTTCCGGGGCGGGGGCGTGCAGGCCGCGGGCGATCCAGCGGCTTTCGACACTGCGGCCGCGCCGGGCCATGTCCTCGGTGAACGAGGTCAGCAGCGACAGCGCCTGTTCCAGCTTTTCGACCCGGGGCGCGACGAAGGTGCCCGAGCCGCGCTTTTGCACCAGCTGCCCCGAGGCGACCAGTTCCGCCACCCCCTTGCGCACGGTGACGCGCGACAGGCCGGTCATCGCCGCCAGTTCGCGCTCGGACGGCAGGCTGTCGCCGGGTTGCAGCCGCCCCGAGGCGATGGCCTCGGCGATCAGCCGGTGCAGTTGCAGGTAAAGCGGTCCGCCGCCGGTTTCCTCGAAAGCCTCGGGTGTGAAAAGCTCGCCCATCACGCCTCCTGCCGGGCCAGGTGCAGCGCCCCGTCGAGGCCCGAGCCCTTGGGCGGCCGGACCCGCCACAGCCCTTGCAGGCGGGCGGCGTAATGCGTGCCCAGCCCGCCCAGGAACACCACCGGCAGGTCGCGACCGGCTTGCAGCGTGTCGATCATGCCGCGGATTTCGGCGACGGCGCCGGCAAAGATGCGCTCGGCCGCCGGATCGTCGCCGGTGACGATGCGCGGCGCGAAACCGGCGAATTCGGCGGGCCGGGCGCGAAAGCCGAATGAGATCACCCCTTCGATCCCGCCCAACTCGTCCAGCACCGCCTGCAAGAGCGGGCTCATCGGCGCGAAGCCGTCCTCGGCGCGCAGGGCCTCGGCCAGCAGCGCCCGGCCCAGCACCGCGCCGCTGCCCTCGTCGCCCAAGACGAAGCCGCGCCCGCCATATTGCCGCATCTCGCCGCCGATCTGGACGGCAAAGACCGAGCCGGTGCCCATGGCGGCGACGATGCCGTCCCCGCCCCCCAGCGCGCCGGTGGCGGCGGTCACCGCATCGGTGACGATGCGCGTGCGGCGAAAGGGCAGCATGGCCCGAAGGCTGCGGGCGGCGGCGGTGACATTGGCGCCGGCAAGGCCCAGCACCGCGGTCAGCTCGTCCAGATGGCCGTGCCCGGCGTCCTGGAGCGCGGCGCGGGCGGCGGCGAGGATATTGGCGCAGGCCCCCTCGGTCTCGACCGAGATATTGGCCGGCCCTGCCGCGCCCTGGCCGATGATCCGGCCCTCGCCATCCGCGATGGCGGCGCGACAGCCGGTCCCCCCTCCGTCTATGCCCAGGAAATATGACATGGCGACTCCTTTGGAATGACGATACCAAAACAATACCAAAAGGGAAGGGGTATTTTGATTATCCCAAGAAAACGCCGTTCTATGTAGATTTTTAAGAAGGGTCTTTACAATTGGTATTGTTTTGGCATTATCAACGGAACAGGGGGAATCACATGACCGCATCCGGCACCGAGGCAAGGCATCCGGCATCGACAGGGCTTCACGCGCGCTCCGGCGGCGATGTGCTGGGCATCCTGCTTCAGGCGCAGGTCTCGGCGCTGGCCGCGCTGGAAGCCGCGTTGCCGGCGCTTGAGCGCGCGGCCGAGGCCGCCGGCGCTGCGCTGCGCCGGGGCGGCAAGCTCGGCTATGCCGGGGCCGGTTCCTCGGGGCTGATGGCACTGGCGGATTGCCTGGAACTGGCCGGCACCTTCGGCATCGCGCCCGAACGCACGCCCATGATGTTCGCCGGCGGGGCCGAGGCGCTTTTGCATCTGAAGGGCAGCGTCGAGGATGACCCGGCGCTGGCGCTGGCCGATCTGGACCGGGCCGGGCTTGCGGCGGGGGATGTGATCTTGTGCCTCTCGGCCTCGGGGCGCACGCCCTATGCGCTGGCGATTGCCACGGCTGCGCAGGAGCGCGGCGTGACCGTGGCCGGCTTTGCCAATGTTGCGGGCTCGGCCCTGCTGGAACGCGCCGACATTCCGGTGCTGATCGAGACCGGGGCCGAGGTCGTCTCGGGCTCGACCCGCATGGGGGCTGCCACGGCGCAAAAGGTGGCGCTGAACATGCTCTCGGTGCTGGTCGCGATCCGGCTGGGCCATGTCCATGACGGCTACATGGTCAACCTGGTGGCCGACAACATCAAGCTGGTGGACCGCGCCGCCCGCATCGTCGCCGCCGTGGCGGGCGTGACCCGCGACGAGGCCGAGGTCGCGCTGTCGCGCACCGGCGGCGCGGTCAAGCCCGCGATCCTGGTCGCGCGCGGCATGGCGTCTGACACGGCCGAGGCGCGGCTGGCCGAAACCGGGGGCCTGCTGGCCCCGCTGATCTGATTTCAACCAGAGGGTCCGCGAGAGACCCGATGCCGAAGGGAGAAGACCATGACCAAGACCATCCGCCTGGCACTGCTGACCAGCACCCTGCTGACCGGCGCCGCCTGGGCCCAGGACGTCACGCTGACCATCGAGAGCTGGCGCAACGACGACCTCGCCATCTGGCAGGAAAAGATCATCCCGGCCTTCGAGGCCGCCAATCCCGGCATCAAGATCAATTTCGCGCCCTCGGCGCCGCCGGAATACAACGCGGTGCTGAACTCCAAGCTGGATGCGGGCTCGGCCGGCGACCTGATCACCTGCCGGCCCTTCGACGCCTCGCTGGAACTGTTCAAGAAGGGCAAGCTGGCCGATCTGAGCGACCTGGCGGCGATGGCCAATTTCTCGGACGTGGCCAAATCGGCCTGGCAGACCGATGACGGCGCCCAGACCTTCTGCGTGCCGATGGCCTCGGTGATCCATGGCTTCATCTACAACAAGACCGCCTTCGACGAACTGGGCCTGACCCCGCCCAGGACCGAGGCGGAGTTCTTTGCGCTGCTCGACAAGATCAAGGAAGACGGCACCTATATCCCGATGGCCATGGGCACGGCCGACCAGTGGGAAGCGGCGACCATGGGCTATCAGAACATCGGCCCGAACTACTGGCATGGCGAGGAGGGCCGCAAGGCATTGATCGAGGGCACGTCGAGCCTGACCGACGATGGCTGGGTCGCGCCCTTCCGCCAACTGGCGAAGTGGAAGGACTACCTGGGCGACGGGTTCGAGGCGCAGACCTATCCCGACAGCCAGAACCTGTTCACGCTGGGTCGCGCCGCGATCTATCCGGCTGGCTCGTGGGAGATCGGCGTCTTCGGCCCGCAGATCGGCGGCGCCTTCGAGATGGGTGCCTTCCCGCCGCCCGTCCCGGCCGAGGGCGACACCTGCTATATCAGCGACCATACCGATATCGCGCTGGGCATGAATGCCGCGACGAAGCACCCGGAAGAGGCGCGAAAATTCCTGGAATGGGTCGGCTCGTCGGAATTCGCCTCGCTTTACGCCAATGCGCTGCCGGGCTTCTTCTCGCTGAACTCGGCCCCGGTCGAGATGGAGGATCCGCTGGCCAGGGAATTCGTCGGCTGGCGCGAGACCTGTGAGCCCACCATCCGCTCGACCTACCAGATCCTGTCGCGCGGCACGCCGAACCTGGAGAACGAGACCTGGACCGCCTCGGCCAACGTGATCACCGGCGCCGAGACGCCCGAGGCCGCGGCCGAGAGGCTGCAACAGGGCCTGGCCGCGTGGCACGCGCCGCAGCAGAAGTGACGCCTGGCCGGGCCTGACGGCCCGGCGATGGCGGGGGGCTTTCCGCCCCCCGCACCCCCCGAGGGTATTTTTCAAACGGAAAAAGGAGGGCGTCATGGCGCAGCGGAAAGCGTTTCGCTGGCATATCGCGGTGTTTCTTGCGCCTGCGGTGCTGGTCTATACCGCCATCATGATCGTTCCGCTGTTCGGGACGCTGAACCTGTCGCTGTTCAATACGGGCGAGGAAGGGCGGGTCTTCGTGGGCCTGCGAAACTTTGCCACGCTGTTCGGCGATCCGCGCTGGTCGGCGAGCTTCTGGAACGCGCTGGGCAACAACGCCTGGTTCTTCCTGGTCCACATGCTGGTGCAGAACCCGGTCGGCGTGGCGCTGGCGGCGCTGCTGAGCTCGCCGCGGCTGCGGGGGGCGGCGTTTTATCGCACCGCCATCTTCATCCCGACCATCCTGTCTTTCGTCATCGTCGGCTTCGTCTGGAAGCTGATCCTGTCGCCGATCTGGGGCATTGCGCCGGGGATGCTGGATGCCGTCGGGCTGAAGGGGCTGTTCGCGCCCTGGCTGGGCCGCGAAGGCACGGCGTTGACCACGCTGGCGCTGATCTCGGTCTGGCAGTTCGTCGGCATCCCGATGATGCTGATCTATGCCGCGCTGCTGTCGATCCCCGACGAGGTGATCGAGGCGGCCGAGATGGACGGCGTCACCGGCTGGTCGCAGTTCTGGAAGATCAAGCTGCCGCTGATCCTGCCCTCGATCGGCATCATCTCGATCCTGACCTTCGTCGGCAACTTCAACGCCTTCGACCTGATCTACGTCACCCAGGGGGCCTTGGCGGGGCCGAATTTCTCGACCGACATCCTGGGGACGTTCCTTTACCGCACCTTCTTCGGCTTCCAGTTGCAGATCGGCGATCCGCATATGGGCGCGACCATCGCCACCGCCATGTTCGGCATCATCCTGCTGGGTGTCAGCTTCTACCTGTTCGCCATCCAGCGCCGGCTGCGCCGCTATCAGTTCTGAGGTGAGACCATGAGCCAAGCCCGCCATTCCACCGCACGCAGCCTGGCCGCCCATGCCGTGCTGATCCTTTACACGGTGATCGCGCTGTTCCCGGTCTTCGTCGTGGTCATCAACAGTTTCAAGAACCGCCGCGCGATATTTGCCGATCCGCTGGCCGTGCCGACGGCCGAAAGCTTCGACCTGGTCGGCTATCGCACGGTGCTGGCGCAGGGGGATTTCGTCCTTTATTTCCAGAACTCGCTGATCGTGACCGTGGCCAGCCTGTTCTTCGTGCTGCTGTTCGGCGCCATGGCGGCATTCGCCCTGTCGGAATACCGCTTTCGCGGCAACATGCTGATGGGGCTGTATCTCGCGCTGGGGATCATGATCCCGATCCGGCTGGGCACCGTCGCCATCCTGCAGATGATGGTGGCATCGGGGCTGGTGAACACGCTGACGGCGCTGGTGCTGGTCTATACGGCGCAGGGGCTGCCGCTCGCGGTGTTCATCCTGTCGGAATTCATGCGCGGCGTCTCGGACGACCTGAAGAATGCCGGCCGCATCGACGGGCTTTCGGAATACACCATCTTCTTCCGGCTGGTCCTGCCCTTGGTGCGCCCCGCCATGGCCACCGTTGCCGTCTTTACCATGATCCCGATCTGGAACGACCTGTGGTTTCCGCTGATCCTGGCGCCCAGCGAGGCAACCAAGACCATCACGCTGGGCAGCCAGGTCTTCATCGGCCAGTTCGTCACCAACTGGAACGCTGTGCTGGCGGCGCTGAGCCTCGCCATCCTGCCGGTGCTGGTGCTCTACCTGATCTTCTCGCGCCAGCTCATCCGCGGCATCACCGCCGGCGCGGTGAAATGACGGCCATCGACATGAACGCCAACAAGGAGTGATCCCGATGGGAGCCCTGACCCTTAACCAAGTCACCAAGTCCTTCGGCACCACCCAGGTCATCAAGGGCGTCGACCTGAATGTCGAGGATGGCGAGTTCTGCGTCTTCGTCGGCCCCTCGGGTTGCGGCAAGTCCACGCTTCTGCGCATGATCGCCGGGCTCGAGGACGTGACCTCGGGCGACGTGACCATCGACGGCGCGCGCGTCAACGACCTGGCCCCGGCCCGGCGCGAGATCGCCATGGTGTTCCAGAGCTATGCGCTCTACCCGCACCTGACCGTGCGCGACAACATGGGGCTGGCGCTGAAGCAGGCCGGCACGCCCCGGGCGCAGATCCTGCAGGCGACCGAGAAGGCGGCCGAGATGCTGGCGCTGGCGCATCTGCTGGAGCGGCGCCCGGCCGAGCTGTCGGGCGGCCAGCGCCAGCGCGTCGCCATCGGCCGCGCCATCGTGCGGCGGCCCAAGCTGTTTCTGTTCGACGAGCCACTGTCGAACCTTGACGCCGCGCTGCGCGTGCAGACCCGCATCGAGATCGCCCGGCTGCATCGCGAATTGGGCGCGACGATGATCTACGTCACCCACGACCAGGTCGAGGCGATGACGCTTGCCGACAAGATCGTCGTCCTGCGCGGCGGCGTGGTCGAGCAGGTCGGCCGGCCGATGGACCTCTACAACGACCCGGACAACACCTTCGTCGCCGGTTTCATCGGCAGCCCGCAGATGAATTTCCTCGATGCCGGCAAGTTGGGCCTGCGCTCGGACAGGCTGGGCATCCGCCCCGAGCATCTGGTGCCCGGCGGCGGCCAGATCAGCGGCCGCGTCAGCCATGTCGAGAAGCTGGGCGGCGAGACGCTGGTCTATCTTTCCTCGGACGACCACGGGCTTCTGACCGTGCGGCTGTTCGGCGAGCAGGACTATGCCGTGGACGAGGTGGTGGGACTGGGCTTCGAGCCGAACCGCGCCTTTCACTTCGACGCCGAGGGCCGGCGGCTGCGCTAGATCACCACCACGCCCGAATGCTTGGCCTTGTGCTCGGGCTCGACATGGATGGTGATCAGCGCGCCGGGCAGCTTGCGCTTCAGCGCCTGCTCGATCCGGTCGCAGATGTCGTGGGCCGCATCGACCGTGGTCTGGCCGTCCACCACCAGGTGGAAGTCGATGAAGGTGCGCGGTCCGGCATGGCGGGTGCGCAGGTCATGCGCCTCGATGGCGCCGGCGGCGGCGTCCGAGATGGTGGCGCGGATATCGGCCAGCGTGTCCTCGGACACCGCCTCGTCCATCAGCCCCGACAGCGAGCTGGCCATCACCTTCCACCCCGACCACAGGATGTTGAGCGCGACCAGCGCCGCCAGCGCCGGGTCCAGCACCGCCCAGCCGGTCACGACCGCCAGCGTCACGCCGGCCACCACGCCCACGGACGAGATCACGTCCGACAGCAGGTGACGCCCATCCGCGACCAGCGCCGGCGATCTCAGCCGGCGGCCGCGGGTGATCAGCACCCAGCACCACAGCCCGTTCAGCACGCTGGCCAGGCCGTTGACCAGCAGCCCCTCCAGCGGCGCGTCCAGCATGCGCGGGTTCTGGAAACCGTGCCAGGCTTCGCGCAGGATCAGCAGTGCGGCGACGATGATCATCACCCCCTCCAGCACGGCGCTGAAGAATTCCGCCTTGTGATGGCCATAGGGATGGTCCCTGTCGGCGGGCTTGGCGGCGACGCGGATGGCGATCAGCGCGGCGACGGCGGTGGCCACGTTCACTGTGCTTTCCAGCGCATCCGAAAGCAGCGCGACCGAGCCGGTCAGCCACCAGGCCAGCGCCTTGAGCGCCAGCACGATCAGGCCGACGACGATGCTGCCGAAGGCGATCTTCTCGGTCGCGGACATGCGCGCTTTCCTTTCCGAATCCGTCGCGCGGGGGTTTTAGCCGGGATGGCTGCCCGGGCCAACCGCCGTTGCCGGGTCAAGGCGGCAGGCCCCGGGGGCGGGGAACCTTCCGCGCGTCTTGCCCGGCCTCCACCTGCGCGCGATCCCGGGCCGCGCAGTATTGCTGCGAATCGCATTTCATGACACATGAATGGCGATTCGTGACAACAAACGGGACGCTCAAGACTCACGCCTCGGCTGGGAGATTGCACATACCTATAGGCGTGCGCGATGTGGACAATACGCGTATCGCGGCACTGTCCGAAGATGCAGTTCATGCCTGAACTGTCGGCAAGGACGGATCGCCAGTTGCGGAAACGGTTGGAGAGCCAGGCAAGGGCCCCGCCGCCGACCGCCACCTGAAAAAAGCGATCCGGCATGACTGTCGACCGCAAGGGTTGAGTGCGATGGAATCGCGCAGGGTGTTAACCAGACAGTATCCTGTGTCCACATAGTATTGGGTAGAACTTGCCAGGTTCAAGGTTGACGGTGAGTTGTTAATGATTGGAGAGGAACATGGAGGTATCCCCAAAAACCGTTGTCACGTTTTGCAACGGCTCGTCCGTAACGCCTTGCCCCCTGTTCATCCGCGCCATTGTCAGGAATTGCAGGTTCCAGATCTTTGCCATTTTCTGCATGGTCCTGTTCGTCTTGATGCGCCCCTATCGGGCCCATGCCGAACTGGATAAATGGCAGTCCGTTTCGATAATATTTTCCATGGGGGTGGTCGTCTTTGCCCTGTATTTCCTGTTTCTATCGCTTTCGGGAAAATTCGGCGGCCGGCTTGGCATTCGCAGCGTCCATACGATCTGGATGGTCCTGCTGACATCGTTCATCGCGACGTTTCTGGGCGAATGGAGCGTTTCGCTGTTCGATGGGCCAAGATTGCCCGTTCGTGAAACCACGTTCCTGTGGGTTTTCCATTTCGCGATCTTCCTTGGGCTGGAAGTCGTTTTTGGAATCTTTGTCCTTCCCGATGTCATCCGGCATGTGACGCAGCCCGAACCGGCCGAGGTGTTCGCCCTCCAGCCGCCGGTGCAAGCCTTGGCAGAGGTGCTGCCCCTGGACCCTTTGGTGCCCGAGGGGGGCGAAACCGCATCCGACATGTGCGTCATCACCGTTTCGGACAAGAGGTTTCTGGCGCAATGCATCCGCTCGGTATCCTCGCAGGAACATTACATTTCGATTTCGACCTTCAAGGGCGAGAAATATTTCCTGCGCGGCAGGATCCGCGACTTTCTGGAACAGATCCCGGATGAGTTCGGCTATTGCATCCACAGGTCGCATTGGGTGTCCTGGAGCGGGATCGAACGCGTGAACGTCGCCAATGACAATATGCTGGTCTATCTTGACGACGATACTTTGTTGCCCGTGGCGCGGGGCAGGCGGTCGGATTTTATCGAACGCTGGAACCGCAGGCTTTCGATAGGGTGACACGCCTGCGCCGGGCCGGGCGCAACCGGGGCGGCAGCCTCGCAATTCGCGACATTCGGACGGCCCAGTGCCGACAACCTGGGCCGACAACCTGGCGGCGACTGACGGCCGCGCGATCCGGGCCGTGTCTCGGCAACGGGCCGGGCAAGCATCGCGCGGTTTGCCGGCCGCATGGCCGGGACTGCCATTGGCGGCATCCGATGGGGATTCTGCGGTTATGGCTTTGATGTTGCCCGCCTTTGGCGCAGCCGACCGGCAAGGGGCCGGCGCTTTGCCACAGAATCGCTTTCAACTGCATCCTGCGGCGGCGTCGGGCCGCGAAAGGCCGATCACCCCCTCATCCACGCATTTCACGATGCATGAAATGCTTTTCGTGACAGATGGCGAGGCACTCGGGACTCGCGCCTCGGTTTAGCGCGCGGGCCTGCGTATGTCGTTCGGTGCGAGTGGCCCATCCAGCCCCGCATGCGTGTTTCGCGCACCAGCCAAAAGGCGCTGTCACAATACGATCGAGGGGATTAACGAGTGGCTATTATTCCAGGGACGAACGGCAACGACATCCTTAACGGAACACCCCAGGACGACGAATTCCACAGGGGCAATGGCTTTGATCTGGTCTATGGCAACGACGGCAACGACCTGATGAACGGCTCTGACGTCGACATGGGGGCGGACACGCTCTATGGCGGAGGGGGCAGCGATACCATCACAGGCTCGATAGGCGGTGATTCCATCGACGGGGGCGATGGCGACGACTACCTTTACGGTGCAAGAATAGACAGCACGCCTGACGGCAATGACACCATCTTTGGTGGCGCCGGCGACGATTATATTCAAGGCATGATGGGCTCCGACCTGCTATATGGCGGTACTGGAAATGATCGCATCGTCGGGGATGGCGGCGGGGCCACTGCCGGTCATGCTGACACGATTTACGGCGACGAAGGAAACGACCGGATCTGGGCTGGGGGTGGCGGTGATCTCGTCTATGGCGGTGATGATAACGACTTGGTCTACGGCGATGCCGGAAACGATACGCTTCACGGCGATGCCGGAAACGATACGCTTGCAGGCGGTGCCGACCATGACCTGATCTATGGCGGTACCGGCGACGATCTCCTTTTGGGCGAAGCCGGGAACGATCTGGTTGACGGCGGTGCGGGGCACGATTCCCTGCTTGGCGGCGCCGGGAGCGATACTCTGCTGGGCGGCGCGGGCAGGGACACCTTGGACGGTGGTGCGGGCGCCGATACGCTGACCGGCGGCCTGGATGCGGACGTGTTCATCGCGGACGGCACGGCGGACACGATCACCGATTTCAACGCGACCGAGGGCATCGGCGACGCGGACAGCAGCAACAACGACCTTGTCGACCTGTCCGCCTTTTACAACCAGACCAGGCTGGCGGCGTGGAATGCCGCCAACCCCGGCCTTCAGTTCAACACCCCGCTTGACTGGCTGCGCTATGAACAATCGCAGGGTGCGCTGGCCTCGGCCGGCGGGCTGCGTATCTTCAGCAGCTACGACCCGGTGACGAATGGCGGCACCTTCGTTTCGGCGGAACTGCTGAACGAGGAAAACACCAGGGTTCCCTGCTTTGCCAGGGGCACGCGGATCGCGGTGGCCGATGACGAGGTGGCGATCGAGACCCTGCGGGCCGGCGATCTGGTCCAGACGCGGGACAACGGCCTGCAACCGATCCGCTGGATCGGCTCGCGCAAGCTGAGCGCGGCAGAGCTGAAAGCCATGCCGAACCTGCGGCCGATCCGCATTGCCGCGGGCGCCCTGGGCAAGGGCCTGCCGGTCGCCGATCTTCTGGTCTCGCCGCAGCACCGGGTCCTGGTGCGCTCGAACATCGCGCAGAAGATGTTCAAGACGCGCGAGGTGCTGGTGGCGGCCAAGCAACTGGTGCTGCTGGAAGGGTTCGATATCGCGAACGACCTGCAAGAGGTGGAATATTTCCACATGCTGTTCGACCGGCACGAGGTGGTGCTGTCGAACGGCGCCGAGACGGAATCGCTTTATACCGGCGCCGAGGCGTTGAAGGCCGTCGGCAAGGCGGCTGCCGAGGAAATCTTTACGCTTTTCCCGCAACTGGCCGATCCCGACCATGTTCCGACCCCGGCCCGATACCTGCCGTCCGGTCGCCAGGCCCGCAAGATGGGCATGCGCCATCTGCAGAACAACCGCCCGCTGATTGCTGCCCAATAACACCCAGAGGTCATAATATGTTTAAAAGTATTGCTATTTCGACGAGCGTTCTGCTGGCCGCGGTTCCGGCATTTGGCGGCGGCTTCACCATTCCCGTGGTCGAGACTCCGGTCGTCATGCCGCAAGAGGTCGCGCCCGCCATCGGGAGCTGGGAGGGGCTGTATCTGGGCGGTGCCCTCGGATCCGCTTTCGGCTCGGATGACCGGGTCGGCATCTCGCAGCCGGGCGGCGGCGCGGCCTATACGCCGGGTTCGGTCGATATCCGGGGCGCGACCTTTTCCCTTCAGATGGGCTATCGATGGCAGCGCGAGGTTCGCGGCCGGCAGATCGTGACCGGCCCCGAACTGGCCTATGAGGCCGGCGGCGCGGATGACAGCTTTTCGCGGGCGGGCGAATCCGCGTCGAGCGAGCTGAACGGTCTCTTGTCGCTGCGCTGGAAGACCGGCGTGCTGAACGAAGCCGAGGACCTGCTGTTCTACGGGTCCGTCGGCATTGCGCACGGCTCGTTCGACTACACGGTGACCGGCGCCGGCATGCGTTACGACGGCGATTTCACCGACAGCGCCCTGACCGTCGGGCTGGGCGTCGAGAAGAGGCTGAACGAGCGGGCGTCGCTGTTCGGGGAATGGGAGTTCCGGCAGTTCGGCAAGACGACCCTGACCGATGCGGCCGGTTACACGACCCGGGCGACGCCCGAGCATCACAGCATCCGCGTCGGTGTGAACTTCGCTTTCTGACATGTGACTGAGCGCATCCGTCCGGGTGCGCTCAGCCGACCTCCAGCTTATTCATGGACGATCCGAAGGAGACCGGGTGTGAGCTGTGCTGTGAGAGAGTTGCAGGTGCTCAAGGCCGAGAAGCATGCGGCTTCGATCATCTCGGACGGGGAATGGAAGGCGCTTGTCGAATATCATTTCGGCAAGGACAAAGAGCGGAGCTGCTATTATTCCGGCTATCTGAACGGGCAGCATGACGCCCTGCAGATCGCGGCCGAGATCGCCATGGCCATTGCGGGCACCGTGGCGGACGAAGGATCGCAGCGGATGGTCAGGAACCTGGCGTCGATCCTGGTGCTCATGACCTCCGAGACGCAGGCCAGCCCGGTCGGGAGTTGCTAGGGGCTGGCACGGCCGGGGTGCATTCCGCGCCTTCTGTTGCGGCTGCGGCGCTGTCTTTCATCCGGTAGGCCGCAGGCTTTTCGTTGTCGCGAGGGGAGGAATCGGCCGGATCGGCGGCCTCCCCGATATCTGCCGATCCGGCCAGTTTTGCTGCATTCCGCCCGGTCGTCAGGCCGACCTGTCCCGGCGGGATGCACCGCGGCGTTCGACGGGTGCGCTTCTGTCGGATCGGCGGGCGGTGCGCAATCTCCGGGCATCGCTCAGCCTGACAGTGCGGCGGTGTCGAAGCCGCCGTTGCGCCACAGCTCCAACGCCTGATCCAGTGCCGGGCCGGGTTCGCCGTCTGCCTCGCCCTGATAAAGCCCCGCCCGCGCCAAGCGGCGTTGCAGCGCGCTCAGCGTCTCGGGGTTCCAGTTCCCGTCCCGCTCGGCCAGCTCGCGCAGCAGGCTGCCATCGTCCGAGGCGACCCCCAGCAGCAGTTGCACCGCCGCGCGCGAGGGGTCGCGGGGCAGGCCGCGCCCCTCGTCCAGCAGCACGGCTGCTGCGCGATGGCCGCGCGGCTCGCCCTCGCGCGCGGCGCGTTCGAACAGTGTCCGGGCGTCGCCGGGATCGCCGAAGCGGCCCTCTTGCGCCAGAACGCCCAGGTTGAAGGTGGCGATGGGCGATCCGGCCTGCGAAGCCTGCTGCATCAGCGCGATGCCCCGCTGCCGGTCCTGGGGGCGCCGGCTGTCCAGAAGCGTCACCGCCAGATTGATCGCCGCGTCGGCGCTGCCGGCGGCGGCGGCCCTTTCGTAAAGCGCCAGGGCCCCGGCAGGGTCGGGCGCTACGCCGTCGCCGGTTTCCTTCAGCAGCGCCAGGCTGACCATGGCCCGCAGGTCGCCGCGCCCGGCCGCGTTTTCGTAAAGCGCGACCGCCTCGGCCCGCAGGCCGGCCGCCGCGGTGGCCCGCGCCAGCAGCGCGACGTATTTCGCCTGCCGGGGGTCGAGGCGGCTGGCCTCTTCGCAGGACCGCATCGCCTCGACGGCGTTCTGCGCCAGAAGCTCGTAGGAGATGCCGGGCGTGGTCTCGGTCCCGTCGCGCGGATGGGTGGCCAGCAATTCGCAGCGCCGGGCCGGGCCGGGGTCGGTTTCGGCGGACAGTTCGGCCAGCATGCGCCGCGCCTCGTCGATATGCGGCCCGTTGGGATAGCTGCGGGCATAGCTTTCCAGCAGCGGCTTCAGCCGGCTGCGCCGCGCCAGATCCCAAAGCTGCTCGCCCGCCGCGCCCTCGGCCTCGGGTCCCAGGCTGCGCCGCGCCTGGCCTGAGCGGGCGGGGTCCTGCGCCAGCAGCGCCAGCACCTCGCCGACATGACTGCCGTTGGGATAGCGCTGAAGGTAAAGGCGCAGCAGCGCCGGGTCGGCGGCGCGGACGGCGACCTGGTAGAACAGCGTCTCGGGCGAGGCCGTGGGCGGTCCGTCGGCAAAGCGGAACTGCCGGGTCAGCGCCGAGGCGTCCCAGGGAATCTGCTGCCCGCCCGTGCGCGCCATCACATCCTTGCGCACCGCGATCATCATCTCGCCGATGTCCTGCGCGGGGGTGTGGATATGGCTCAGCAGCGCCTCGGTGAAGGTGCCGTTGCGGCCGGCGCCGTCGAAGGCCACGGCACCGGGCTGGGTGGCATAGGCGATCAGGAAATCGGCGGCGCTGCCGATGCGGGCCAATCCGCTGCCGCCGTCGGGAAGCCGCAGCGGATTGTCGCCGCAGGCGTCCAGCAGCACGATCTTGATCCCCGGCACCGCCGCCATCGCCGCCATCGCCTCGTCCAGCGCAACGGTGCGGGCGGTGGCCTGGTCGAGCCGCTCCAGCCGAAAATCCCGCGGCAGCAGATAGTTTTGGTCCGCGACCTGAAAGGCATGGCCGGCATAATAGAACAGCGCCACCTCGGCGGTCCGCGCCGCCGCGCCGAACTGGCCGATCAGCGCCCGCATCTGCGCCTGGTCGCTGTCCACGCCCAGGATCACCTGGAAGCCGAGGTCACGCAGGGCGGCGGTCATATCCTCGGCATCGTTGGCGGGATTGTCCAGCGCCGGCACGCCGTCATAGGCGGCGTTGCCGATGACCAGCGCCACCTTGGGTGCCGCTGCCGCCTGTGCGGCCAGCAGCAGCGCCGCGATCAGGGCGGCCAGGATGGCGGCGGGCCTAAAGCCCGACCGCGCGCACCAGGACGGCATCGGCTTTCTCGACCGTGGCAAGGATCAGCCCCTCCTGCCGGGCATGGGTGCGGGCCAGTTCGGGGTCTTCGACCCGCAGCAATTCGATCTGCTTGACGATTTCGGCCCGGGCGTTCGACATCGTCCGGCTGGCCTCGCGCAGGGCGTCGCGGCGGATGGCGCGGCGCTCGGCCTCGCTGCCCGCCGTGGCCAGCCGGTCCAGCGCCCGGCTGCGCGCCGCGCCGATATCCGCGCTGGCTTGGCGCAGGATGGCCGAGACCGTCTGCATCGAGGGCGGCAGTTCGGCCGAAAGCTCATCCAGCGCGCTGGAATAGCGGTCCAGCGCCCGCGACAGGCAGGCCAGCATGTCCTCGGCCTGGCCCTCGTGCTGGCTGCAGGCGTCGATCATCTGCGAGACCTCGTCCGACAATGCGGCCAGCCGGGTCAGCCCGTCGTCCTGCGGGCCGGAGGTGACCGGCGGCGGCCCGCCCGGCAGCACCGAAGCCGTGCCGGCCACCGTGATCGGGAAGGGCACCGGGCCGTCCGTCGGGTTCGGCAGCGCCGTTCCCGGCAAGGTGTTCTGCGGGATCGGGATCCCCCGGGTCGCGGCCGGGTTGACGATCTGCAAGGTTCCCGGCGCATAGGCGATGGCATAGTTCGCCTCGGCCCCGTCCAGCATCCGCGCATCCGAGGCGGTGATGCCATAAAGGCCGGGCGGGCTGGCCGGCGTGGCATCGCTGGCCAGCAGGACGCCGGTGATCGTGTCGCCCTCGGCCAGGCTTCCGCCGGTCAGCGCCCAGTCCAATAGCGGCGCGGTGCCGAACCGGGCCAGGCTGTCGCGCGCGCCGATGATGATGCTGCGCGGCACCACCTCCAGCGCGCCCTCGGCATAGCTGATGATGTAATTGCCGGTCGCATCGCCGTCCGCGCCGCCGATCCGGGCTCCGCCTGCGGTGATGGCATAGGGCGTGCCGGCGACCCAGGCCCCGGCCTCGGCGCCCGCGCTGGCCAGATCGACCGCGGTCAGCCGGTCGTCATGGCGCAGCCCGGCCGCGGTGGCATCGCCGGTCGAGAACAGCAGCCGCTCGCCATAGATCTTGCTCAGGTCGTCGGCCGAGACGGTCAGCAGCGCGCGGTTGATGGTCAGGCTCGCCGCCGAGGCGATGATGTCATAGCTGGTGCCGCCGGGCGAGGTGACCGTGCCCGCCGTCTGGATGGCATAAGTCCCGGCATTGCGCGTGCCCGCCGGCAGGCTGAAGATCCCCGCGACCAAGGGCTGGTCGCCGAACAGATAGCGCCCCAGCCCATGCACCGTGCCGCCGGGCGTGGGCAGGGCGTCGCCATAGGTCGCGGTCAGCGGCGTGGGCTGGGTCCAGAGCACGGGGTCGATGCTGTAGATCTGCGGATAGGCGCCATTGCCGCCCGGCGCCCAGGTGGTGGTAAAGCTCCAGCCCGTGGCGCGGCCCATGAAGCCCGCAGTATCGCGCAACTGCGCCGTGGTCAGCCCGGTGCCGCCGGCGGATTGCTGCTGCCCGCTGGTCTGGCGGTCCCAGAACGACACGGCGACGCTGCCGGTGCCTTCGCCTTCGTCATCGGCCCCGACCAGCCCGCCGGTGCGCAGCAGGGCCGGCGTTGCGGTGGCCGCGATCCGGCCCGCGGCATAGCTGCGCTCGATGCTGCCGGCGTTCGAGCCGACCAACCCGCCGATGGTCGCCGGCAGGTTGCCGGAATAGGTCACGGGCGCCAGCGAATAGGCGTCGGCGATGCCGCCGTCGTTCCAGCCCGCCAGCCCGCCCAGGGCCGAGCGCGGCGCATCCGGGCCGCCCGTGCCGTCCAGCGCCACCCCCAGGCGGCCCGAGGCGCGGGCTCGGGCGATTTCGCCCGGATTCCAGCCGACCAGCCCGCCCGCCGCGACGGCCGCATCACCCGAGATGTCGACGGCATTGCCGGCAAAGACATCGGCGATCGTGCCTTCATTCGCGCCGATCAGCCCGCCGATCTCGGCGATGCTGCCGCTTTCGGGCAGGCCGGACAGGGCAAGGCCCAGACTGCCCAGGGCATAGGCGGTGCCGACCGTGCCCTCGTTTGTGCCGATCAGTCCGCCGGCCCGGACATAGCCCGCGGTGTCGAGGTCCATGGCCACATCGCTCCAGGCATCCGAGACGGTGCCGCTGTTCGTCCCGGCCAGGCCGCCAAGGGCCAGCAGGCGGATGGTCTCTGTCCCTCCCTGCGTCAGGGCGATGCCGCCGGTTGCCGAGACCCCGGTCAGCGCCCCCGCATTCTCGCCCACCAGCCCGCCGATGACCCAGTTTCCGTTGCCGGTCTGGGTGATCTGGGCGGCGGCGGTTGAATCCGCGATGCTGTCGCCGTCATCGGTCATCCCGACCAGCCCACCGATGCGCGAGGCGGGGGCGAAGCCCTCGCTGTTGTCCTCGGACCCGTCGAAGCCGGATTCGATGCTGCCGGCATAGCGGCTGCCGGTGATCGTCGTCCCGCCCAGCGACTGCCCGACAAGGCCGCCGGCAAGAACCACGTCGCCCCAGCCGTCCGCCTCGCCCGAAAGCGCCAGGGTGACGCGCGATTCCGCGCCGGTGATGCGGCCGTTGCCGAAAACCCCGGCTAGCCCGCCAAAGCTGGCGCTGCTGACCGAATCCTCGCCCATCTCGGCTTCGATCCGGCCGGTGACCAGCACATTCGCGATCACGTTCGGCGCCTCGCCGGCCTGCGTCTCTCCGACCAGGCCGCCTGCGACGGCGGCAAAGCCTTGCTGCGCGCTCAGGTCGATGTCCAGCACGCGCAGGTTGCGGATCGTGGCGCCGGCGATGGTGCCGAACAGCCCGCCCGGCCCCGAGGAGACGACCTGCGCAAGCCCGGTGATCGCATGGCCGCCGCCGGCCCCGGCGCCGTCGAGGCTGCCCGAGAACGGCGTCCCCCGGCTGCCGATGGGCCGGAACCCCGCGCCAAGGTTCCAGGCGGCCGTGCCCGCCGCCGCGATATCGGCGCCCAGGGCGTAATGCGCTCCGGCATGGCCGGCCGAGCCGATGCCCTGGAGCCCGTAGACATCGGCGATGACATAGCGGCTGGCGGCGGTCCCGGCGCCGCCCGTCGCACGCAGGAAGCCCGCGGTGTCGGATATGGCGAAGTCGCGCGCCGAAAAGCCGGGCAGCGTGGCGGCGACCTGCCGCCATTGCGAGGCGCCGTTCAGGCGGAAGCTGTCCACTGCGACGCCCGCCATCGCCGTGATCAGCGGCGCTTGCAGGTTCAGCGCCCCGGCCGGTCCCTGCACCGACGCGTTCAGCGCGATGCTTTCGCCTGCGGTCATGTTCAGCGCCGTGGCGCCGCTCCAGCTCAGCGCGCCGATGCTGGTGATGCCGGCGCCCGCGGTCAGCGACAACTGGCCCGGTCCGCTCCAGCTCATCGCGGCGTTGACCAGCAGGTCGTTGTCGGCGCGCAGGTCCAGATGGCTGGCCGCGCCGGCGGCGAAGGTCAGGGTCATCGGCGTGTCGACCACCAGGTCGCCGGCATCGTCGCCCTCTCCCTCGGTCGACAGGATGTAATGCCCCGCATCCAGCAACATGCTGTAGATATCCGTCACCAGCACATGCGTCGGATCGTCGGGGTCATAGCTGTCCTCGCCGACGATGCGCAGGTTCTGCGGGTCGAAAAGCACGGTGCCCGGCCGGCCGCGGGGGGCCGAGACCCGCACGTCGGAACTGCGGATCGCCAACTCGCCGCGGCTGGATATCTCGGCAAAGCCGCCGTTGCCGCCCTGAGTGCCGCCCCGGGCCGAGACGCCGCCGGCAAAGCGGGTATGGGCATCCGACCAGACGATGATCCGCCCGCCATCGGCACGGCCGATCCCGTCGGCCAGCAGTTGCGCCCTGGCATCCAGCGTGGTGCGCCGCGCCCGGGGCAGGTCGCCGGTGCCGCGATAATCGCCGCCGACGCGGATCAGCCCGCCGCCGCCGGTGCCGCTGGCATCCAAAACGGCGCCCTCCAGCGCGATGCGGTCGCCGGTGATGGTGATGCTGCCGCCGCGCCGGGGCCGCACCGCAGGCCGTTCGGCGGTGATTGGTGCCGCCGCGCGTCGGCCGCCGCTGACATCGACCCGGCCCGCGACCCGCACCCGGCCGCCGTCGCCGCCGCCCAACACCACCCGGCCCGAGCGGCCCGAGACGGTGCGCGCCTCGGTCACGCCGGTGAGGTTGATCGCATGGCGCGCGGCATGGCGTGCCGTCGCCGCCTCGATCTCGATCACGCCGCCATCGGCCGAGATCCGGCCGTGCTGCCGGACCAGCGCCATGGCCTCGCCGTCCTCGGCGGGCGGCAGGGCCACCGACAGGAAGTTGTCGCCCGAAAGGTTCAGCACCGCCCGCCGCCCCGCGCCCAGCCCCACCGTGCCCAGCGGCACGCGGATCGTGCCGCTGTTGGCGACCCGTCCGCCCAAGAGCGCGGCATAGCCGCCGGGGATGATGTCGATGTGGCCGCGATTCTCGACCGTGCCGGGCCGGTCGCCGGAAAAGCGCAGCCGGCCGGCGGTGAAATCCTCGTTCGAGATGTCCAGCGTCGAGCCGACGAAACCCGCCGTGGCGATACGTCCCTCGCGCCCGACCAGGATGCCGTTGCGGTTGACGACGAAGACCTGGCCGTTCGCGCCCAGAAAACCGTCGATGCGGGTCGGGCGGTCTCCGGTCACCCGGTTCAGCAGCGCTGCGTCACGTCCCGGCTGATGCACCCGGACGGAGCCGCCGGCCCCGATGCTGAAGCTGCTCCAGTCGATGATGGCGCGGTCGCTCCGCTGGTCCACGCGCATGGCGCCGGTGCGCGGCGTGCCGACGCTGGCGCTGCCGCCGACCACGTTCGGCCCGCTGGGCAGGGTCTGCGCCGCCAGCGGTCCCGGCACCAGCGCGCTGCATATGAGCAGCGCCGCCCACAGCCGGCGCCGGGGGCTAGAAGCGATACGAACTGACGATCGTGAAACGCGAGGGATCTTCCTGTCCATCGTCCCTGTTCCCTTTGCCGTATTCGAACCTGATGAGCGCCGAGGAATAGCTGGGGTCGCGGATCAGCCGCAGATCGACGCCGATGCCGAAGGAGGTGGCCTTGATGCGGGCCGCCTCGTCGGCCGAGGGGTTTTCCAGATTGACCGCGCCCACCGCGGCAAAGACATAGGGGCTGACCACCAGCGGGCGGCCGAAGCCCTGCGTCGGAAAGTGTCGCGCCACCTCGCCGCGCAGGAACCAGCCGGAATCGCCCGACAGGCTGCCCAGGTCAAAGGCCGACAGCCCCTCGGTCGAGGCGATGCCGAACTGCTCGCTGGACAGAAGCGGGTCGCCGAACGCGCTTTGCGCCTGCCCCGACAGCGCCAGGCTCCAGTCCTGGCGAAAATCGCGGTCATAGCGAAAGGACAGCTCGAGCTTGCGGAAATCCGCGTCTGCGCCGTCGCGCGACAGCGGCAGGGCCGGCGTCGCTTCGGCAGCGCTGCGCGCGCCCAGGGCGTCCAGCCCGAGCGACAGCACCGCCGCCATGCGCAGGGCGCTTTGGTCGGAAAGCTGCCAGTTGCCCTCGCCGGTCAGGCGCAGGACGCGGGTGCGGTCCTTGTATAGCCCGAAATCGCCGGCGCCGGTTTCCAGATCCTGCCGGTCGCGTTGCAGGTCCAGCGCCGCCGTGACCGAGATGTTGCGCTTGACCGAGCGCACCACCGGATAGAACAGCCTGAAGGACAGCCGGTCGAAATCCGAGGCCGTGGCCACCGCGCCCGTGTCCGGTCCGGTCCTGGAGCTGGCCGCCTCGATGCCGAAGGTCAGTCCGTCATGGCCCAGCGGAAGCACCGCGCCGCCGGCCAGGGTGCGCAATTGCGGCCGGTCGCTGAAATAGCCGTCATCGCCCAGCCTGGGATGGCCCGAGGCGCGCAGATAGAACACCTCGCCCCGGCCGAGCTGGTTGTTCAGCTCGACCCCGGCGCTGAGGTTCCACCGCCCCAATTCGCGTGAGAAGCTGTTGTCCAGCCCGACGAAGCCGGTGACCGAGCGGAACTGCGGGTTCAGGATGATGATCGTCCCGCCGGGCCGGGCGCCGGTGGACAGTGCCGATCCCAGCGCGACGCCGAACATGTCGCCGGCCAGCAGCAGCCGTCGCTCGATATCGGGCAGCCGCAGCGTCGGGCGGTCGACCAGCGGCGCGGTCATGGCGTCCAGCCGGGCGCGCAGGCCGGGCGGCGCGGCGCTGGAATCGATCCTCTCGACAAAGCCGCTGACCACGGTCAGGCGCAGCGCGCCGCCATCCTCCAGCGTCTGGGCGGGGATGACCACGCGCGACAGCACATAGCCGTTGCGGACATAGGCGGCCTCCAGGTCCGAGGCGGCGGCGAAGATCTCGGAGACCGCGATCCGCTTGCCGGTCAGGCGCTGGCGCAGCGCTGCGACCTCGGCCTCGCTGCCGGGCAGAGCGCCCTCGACCCGGACATCGGCCAGCCGGATCGACAGCCGATCCGCGCCCGGGGGTGCGGCCAGCCCCGGCGAGCCGCTGAACACGACCGAACCCGACAGGCGCTGCATCGGCGGCTGATAGCTGTCCTGGGTGATCTGGCCTGCGGTCTGGGTCCGCGCCGGCCCGGTGGGCAGGGCCAGCAGGGCCAGGGCGGCAAGCGCCGTTATCAGGGCTGCGGGGGCGGTTGGGCGTGGCAGGCGGATGCCGCGTCTTGCGAGTGTCACTTTCCTGCCTCCCCCGATCAATGCGACGACATGGCCGTCGTCCTTGTTTCGTCAGGCCGTCGAATGTCTTTGCGTCGTCGGTATCCCGCCGGAACCTCCGGCGGTGCGGTCGTTCGTCAGCTCAATGCCTGAAACTCGACCCGGCGGTTTTCGGCGGCCGCCGGATCGGCGGGATTGGCGAGGAAGCGTTTGCCCATGCCAAGCGCCTCCAGCCGCGAGGCGGTGATGCCGCAATCCTGGACCAGCCAGCGGCGCACCTCTTCGGCGCGCAGCTTCGAAAGGGTTTCGTTATAACTGTCGCTGCCTTTTGCGTCGGTATGGCCGACGATGCGGAACAGCCCGACATCCGATTGCCGCATCGCCGAGCACATCCTTTCCAGGGCCGGGCGCTGGTCCGGCGCGATGCTGGCCGAATCGAAGGCGAAGCGGATCGCGATATTGACCTGAAGCTCGGGCGCGAATTCGCCAAAGACCACGGTGCCGGACGGCTCCGTCGCCTCGGTCGCGCCCTGTTCGCCGCCCTGCGTGACCGAGATCATGTCCAGCCCGCGCGTCTTCTGGCCCTGAAGGGTGGCGCGATACATCTCGCGCTGCGCCTCGAAGCGTTGCAGGATCTGCTCTTCGGTCAAGTCCTGGCCCTGGGCAGAGCCGGCCAGAAGGCAAATGCCGCACAATATGGCTAGACCAGTCCGCAGCACGGGAATCACCATAAAAAACTGCATCCCTGAAATAATATTTTACGCTAAACTAAGGATGTTTTCAATTCTTGCGCGATTGTTCGGGATGAGGTTGCCTTGCCTGCAAAGGATCACCCGGTGAACGGTCCCACCACCCGGCGCGGGCTGTCGGTTCGGGGCGCCGGGCTGACCCATCGCGGCGCGGTGCGCGACCAGAACGAGGACGCGATCCTGGTCGATCCCTCGGGCCGGGTCTGGGCGGTGGCGGACGGCATGGGCGGACACCGGCTGGGCGGCTATGCCTCGGACCGGGTGATCGACGCGCTGGAAACCATCGCCGACAGCGAAGAACCCGCCGAGGCGCTGGCCGCGCGCTTTGCGGCGGCGGATGTGCTGATCGCAGAGCGGGGCCGGCGCGAGGGTGCGGTGATCGGCGCCACCGCCGTTGCGGCGATCATCCGGCGCGGCCGGCTGACGCTGGCCTGGGCGGGGGACGCGCGGGCCTATCTGCTGCGCGACGGCGGGCTGGCCCTGCTGACCCGCGACCATTCGCTGGTGCAGGAATGGGTGGATGCCGGCCGGCTGGCGCCCGAGGCGGCGCGCGGCCATCCGCAGGCCAATATCGTTACCCGCGCCGTGGGGGCGGGGGCGGCGCCGGAATTCGTCGCGCTGGACCTGGTCGTGGGGGACCGGCTGCTGCTGTGTTCGGACGGGCTGACGCATGTGCTGCCCGACGATGCGCTGGCCGCGGCGCTGCGGGACACCCGCCCCGGCGCCGCGCCGGGTGCCGGCACGCCCGCCGATGCCGCCTGTGCCCGGCTGGTGCAGCAGACGCTGGCCGCGGGGGCGCCCGACAATGTTTCGGTCATCGTCGTCGACATCGGGCCGGGCTGAGATGGGCCGCCGTCCCGTCCCGCCGACGGCCCCGCCCGCGCGCAAGGCGCCGCCGGGGCGCAGCCTGTCCCGCGCGCCCCGGCCGGCGGGCACGCTGGCCGCGCCGATCATCGTGGCGATCGGCGTGGTGATCGGCGCCATCGCCTTTGCGGTCACGACCTGGTTTCTCGACAGCGCCGACCAGGCGACCGAGCTGCGCCTGTCCCGGCAAGAGGCCGAACTGGCCGTGCTGCGCGAGGCGCTGGCCGAGGCGCGGGTGGAACGTCAGGGCCTGCGCGCCGACCTGGCGCAGCTGCGCGACGACCTGAGCCTGGTGGCGAACCGCGCCCCGGTCGCGCCGCCGCCCCAGGTCGCGCCCCCGGCCGATCTGGGCGGCGAGGATTTCGAAAGCCCGCCGCCGACCGAGGCGCTGACCGAGCAGATGCGGCTGGCGAAGTCGCGCTTCAACAAGGGCATCACCCAGCCGCGCAACGCGACGATGCTGGCGATCCTGGGGCAGCCGCGCGACAGCTACAACACCGATTGCCAGCCGGTGACCAATCCCCGGCTGCGGGGGTTGATCGAGACGCGCAAGGTCGGGCCGATCACCGTGACCATGCTGAAGCCCGCGCTCGACAGCCTGTCGCGGGTGCTGGAGCGGCTGCGGGAAAGCGATCCCGACATCCATGCCAAGCTGGGCACGGCCGGGGGGTTGTGCGCGCGGCTGATCCGCGGCTCGACCCGGTCGATCTCGAACCACTCCTGGGGCACGGCCATCGACCTGACGCTGGAGGGGCAGCTCGACCCCTTTGCCGATGGCGCGACGCAGTTCGGGCTGCTGATCCTGGCCGAGTATTTCAACGAGGAGGGCTGGTTCTGGGGCGCCGCCTATAACAGCCGCGAGGATTCGATGCATTTCGAGGTCGGCGAGGAGACGCTGCGCAAATGGCAGGCCGAAGGGAAGCTCTGACCGCCGTCGCCGGGCGGCTGGCCCAGCCGGTGCTGGCCTATGCCGAGCGCCTGCCCTGGGTGGCCGAGGACATGGCGGCGCTGGCCGGCCATGCGCGGGTGCTGCTGGACCGCTTCGGCACCGAGGCGCTGCGCGCGGGCCTGCCGCCTCAGGCGGTGGCGGCGGCGCGGGCCGGGTTGGCGCTGCTTTTGCAGGATGCGGGCGCGGCCAATCCGGCGCTGCCGGGCTGGCAGGGCGCTGCGCGCGGCTTTGGCGCCATGGACGGCGCCAGCCTGGCCGAGGCCCTGCGGCGCGGCGGGCCCGAGCTTGACCCGGTGCGCGACCTGGTTGCCGATTGCCTGGCCCGGACCGAGGCGCGGCGCCAGGCGCTGGACCGCAGCCGGCCGGCGGGCTGGGGCGCCATGCTGGCCGTGTTGGCCGGGGCATGGCTGCTTGCCGCGCTGGGCTGGGCGTTCTGGGTCGAAACCGGGCAAAGCCGGGCGCTCGACCGCCTGTTTCAGGCCGAAGCGGTGGCGGCGGGACTGGATCGCGATGCGCCTTTCGCCGATCTGGGCGCGCGGCTTGATCGGTTGCAGCGGGCCGAGGCTCAGGTGGCGGCGGGCATGGCGCGGGTCCGGGTGCGGCCACTGGGCTGGCTGACCGGGCGCGACGCCGCCCGTCGCGCGGCGGCGGCGCTGGCCGAGGCGCGCGCCCGCCACCTGCCGCCGGCGCTGGCCCGCGCCATCGACGGCGCCCTGGCCGGCGAGGGCGAGCCCGCAGCCGCCTATGACACGCTGCGCGCCTGGTCGGTGCTGTCGGGTGCGGCGGAATGGCAACCCGCCTGGCTGGCCGGCTGGGCCGAGGATCGCGTCGGCGCCGATCCTGCGCTGGCCGGCCTTGCGCCGCATATGCTGGCCCTGCCGCGCCGTCCCGACACCCCGGTCGTGCCGCCCGATGCCGAATTGCTGGCGCAAGCGCGCATCCTGGCGGCCGAGGCGCCCGAACCCGAGCGCGCCTTTCTGGAACTGCGCCGCTTGGCCGAGGCGGCGGCGCTGCCGCCCTGGCGCCCCTTGCAGGCGCTGCCGGTGCTGGCGGATATCGCCGAGCGCCGCTCGGGTCAGCCGCTGGGCCGGCCGATTCCGGGGCTTTACACCGTCGCCGGCTGGGACATGGCCCGGGCGCGCGGCGCGGGGCTGGCGGTCGAGGCGGCAAGGCAGGCCGGCGCGACGCTGTTCGCCCAGGCGCCGGCCCAGCAGAACGACAGTCCCGACCGGGTGATGGCGCTGCTGCAGGGCGCGACCTTGCAGCACTGGCAGGACTGGCTTGCGGACCTGCGGCTGCGTTCCTTTGACGACCGGCGGCGGGCGGTGCTGGTCTCGGGGGCGCTGTCGCGGCCGGATTCTCCCCTGGCGGCGCTGATCGCCGAGGTCTGGCGTCAGGTGGGCGGCACCGACCGCAGCCGCCCGCATGAGCTGCAATTGGCCGTCGCCGTCCGCTTCGGCCCCGAGATCCAATATGTCGAAAGCGGCCGCATCGCCCAGATCGCCGCGCTGTTCGCCGAGTTGAACGTGGCGCTGGGGGCCATGGACGCGGATGCGGCGGATGCGCAGCGCCGGCTGCTTGGCGTGCAGGCCCGGGCGCGCACGGTCAGGGCGCTGCGCGACGCGCCGCCGTTGATCGGCCGGCTGGTCGAGGACACGCTGGCCGAAAGCGGCGCGGCCGAGGCCAGCGACCTGACCAACCCGCTGACCCGCGCCTGGCAGGCCGAGGTGTTGCCGCTTTGCGCCCCCGCGCTGGCCGGGCGTTTCCCCTTTGCCCAAGGCCCCGATGCCGATCCGGCCGCGGTCGCCGCCCTGATCGGGCCGGGCGGCGCGATGGACCGTTTCCTGGGCGCACGCGCCGCCACCCTGCTGGACCGCGATGCCGATCCCTGGCGCTGGAAGCCCGAGGCGCGCTTTGCCGGGCTCAGCCCCGACAGCGCCGCCTTTCTGCAACGCGCGCTGACGGCGGGGGCGGCGCTGGCGCCGGGGCTGCGCATCTCGGCCGCCGCTCTGGCCGAACGCGGCCGGGCCACGCTGCTGGTCGGCGGCCATGGCGGGCCGGTGGGCGCGGCGGGGGATGCGGTGGCGCTGGACTGGCCGGGCGCCGATCCCGCCGCCGGGGTCGAGGTCAGCTTTGCGACGCCCGAGGGCGCGGCCCGGTTGCAGCAGCCCGGCCCCTGGGGCCTGATGCGCCTGCTGGCGCCCCTGCGGCTGCGCGAACGCGACGGCGGCCGGCGCTTCCTGATCGACCTGCGCACCGAAGGCGCGCGGCTGTTTCTGGAGATGGAGTTCGAGCGGCCGTTGAACCCGCTGTCGGCCCGGCGCCTGCTGGCGGGGCTGGCCTGTCCGCAGGTGCTGTAATCATTCGCCAATCCGCCCGGCTTGCGCCATACTGGAACCGGCAATCCGGCCGGTCGACCGGCCCCGGAGGCAGGAGGCCAGCATGTCATCCGCCCGCGAGATCACCGTCGCCATCCCCGCCATCGGCGAGCCCGTCACCTTCGAGCGCATGGAGGGCGAGGAACAGGTCTCGGCCCCCTTCGCCTTCGAGCTGCGCTTCTCGGCCAGGACGCTGGACCTCAAGCCGGCCGATCTGCTGGGCACCCGCGCCACCATTGCCGTCAAGGGGGCCGAGGACAGCGAGCCGCGGCATTTCGACGGCCATGTCGCCGAGTTCGGCCTGGCCGAGATCCGCGACGACTTCGCCTTTTACCGGCTGCTTCTGCGCCCGGCGCTGTGGTTCGCGAGCCTCGCGACCGACAACCGCATCTTCCAGAACCTTTCGGTGCCCGACATCATCGAGGAGGTGCTGCGCGCCTATCCCGACGTGGTGCTGGACAAGCGGCTGGAGGGCAGCTACCCGCCGCGCGACTATTGCGTCCAGTTCGAGGAAAGCGACCTCGACTTCCTTCAGCGGCTGATGGAGGAGGAGGGGATCTTCTATTTCTTCGAGCATGGCGAGGACGGCCATGTCACCGTGCTGGCCGATGCCAATGCGGCGATGAAGCCCGTGCCGGGCGCCGAAGAGATCGCCTATGAGCCCGACAGCCCCAGCGCGCCGCGCGAAGGCGACTACCTGACCGGCTGGGTGCCGCGCGCCTCGGTGCGGATCGGGGGTTTTGCGCAGACCGATTACGATTTCCTCAAGCCATCCTCGGACCTGATGGCGACGGCGAGCCGGCCCGAGGGCCATGCCGGCGACCGGCGCGAGGCTTACCTTTATCCCGGCCGCCATCTGGAGCTGGGGCGCGGCGACCGTCTGGCCGGCATCCGGCTGGAAGAGGCGCAGGCCGCCTTCGAGCGCGTCGCGGCCGAGGGCACCGCCCGTCCGCCGGGACCGGGGCGCAGCTTCACCCTGACGGGTTTCCCGCGCGAGGCCGAGAACGACCGCCATCTGGTGCTGTCCGCCCGCTATCGCATGTGGGACGATCAGGTCCGCGCCGGCCAGCGCGCCGGGCAGGAGGGGCGCGATCCGCTGGGCTATCACGTCCGGCTGGTCTGCGCCCCGGCCCGCATCCCCTTTCGCCCCGAGCGCCGTACGCCGCGCCGGCCGATGCGCGGGCCGCAGACCGCCGTGGTGGTGGGGCCGGCGGGGGCCGAGATCTATACCGACGAGCATGCGCGGGTGAAGGTGCAGTTCTTCTGGGACCGCAAGGGCCGGCGCGACGCGCATTCCAGTTGCTTCGTCCGCGTCAGCCAGACCTGGGCCGGGGCGGGCTGGGGCTTCATCCAGATCCCCCGCATCGGGCAGGAGGTGATCGTCGATTTCCTGGACGGCGATGCCGACCGGCCCATCGTCACCGGCCGGGTCTACAATGCCGAGCAGGTGCCGCCCTATGGCCTGCCCGGCAATGCCACGCAATCGGGCTGGAAATCCAACAGCTCGCCCGGCGGCGGCGGCTGGAACGAGCTGCGCTTCGAGGACAAGGCCGGCGCCGAGGAGGTGTATTTCCAGGCGCAGAAGGACCATAACGAGCTGATCAAGAACGACGAGACCCGCCGCATCGGCCATGACTGGATCGAGGATGTCGGCAACGACGCCACCCAATCCATCGGCAACGACCGCCGCGAAAGCGTGGGCCACGACAAGTTCACCACCATCGACGCGAACCGCCAGGTCTCGATCGGGGTGGACGATACGGAAAAGGTCGGCGGCCATCGCAGCCTGGACGTGGGCGCCACCGAGACGATCCATGTGGCCGCCAGTTCCACCGAGGCCATCGACGGTGCGCATAGCCAGACCGTCGGCGGCGTGCAGACCATCACCGTCAAGGCGGCGCGGGTGGACAGCGTGGCCGCGACCGAGACGCGCAATGTCGGCGCGGCGCAGACCAATACCATCGTCGGCGCGCGCGCCGTGACGGTGCTGGCCGGGCAGAACCATGCGATCACCTCGGACGACGGCTGGAAGGTGGGCGGCAACCGCTCGACCAACGTGGCGGGGAACGAAACCGTGGAGGTCGCCGGCAACCGCAGCCACAAGGCGGGCGGCAACCGGGTCGAGAAGATCAGCGGCGATTCGACGCTGGACGTCGCCGGCAAGCGAGGCACCACGGTCGGCGCGGACGAGTTGCACAAGGTCGGCGGCAAGATGGCCCTGGACGTGGGCGCGGCGCTGGCCATCGTGGCGGCGGATTCGATCTCGCTGACCTGCGGCTCGGCCGCCATCGTGCTGAAAAAGGACGGCACCATCACCATCGAGGGCAAGGACATCATGATCAAGGGCTCGGGCAAGATCGACGTGAAGGCGTCGGGCGAAACCTCGGTCAAGGGCTCCAAGGTCAACCTGAACTGAAGATCGCCGCCAGGGCCGGTTCGGGTGCCGCCGGATCGGCCTCCAGCGCCGGATGTCCGCGCCGCCACAGCAGTAGCGGCGGCGCATCGGCCTTGCCTATGGGCGTGGGCAGGGCCGCCAGCGCCTGCCACAGCGCATCCGGGTCGGGTTCGGCGGCGGCTTGCAGCGCGGCCTCGCACCAGGGCTCCAGCGCCTCGGGCCCGGGCAGCGTGTCGTCCAGCAGGAACAGCGCCAGCGGAAAGCGCCGCCCCACCGCGTCGGCCGAGGGCAGCACCAGCCCCGCCGCCGCCCGCCCGCCCGAGGCGATGCGCAGCCGCAGCCCGCCATCGGGCCAGTCGTGGGGCCAGTCGCCGGGCCAGCCTTCGCGCCCGGCCAGATGCGTCGCGGCCCAGCGGTCCCAGCGGCGGCGGAACGCCTCGGGCAGCCCGCGGCCGACGAAATCCCCGCGCGCGGGCAGCTTGCCCCAGAAGCCGGCCTGCGGGCCTAGAACGCTTCCGGGCATCGGAAGGCACCGAACATGCTGAGATCGAAGGGATTCTCGACCGAAGCCGCGCGCAGTTCGAACCGGGCGGCATAGGGGCCGATGCCCAGCCGCAGGCCAAAGACCTCGGGCAGCGCGGTGGGCGACAGCCCGGCCTTGCGCACCAGCCGCAGCCAGGCCCAGGCGCCGGTTTCGGTGCTGATCGCCTCGCCCGTGCCATCCACCGGGGTGAAGCTCAGCGAGATCAGGTTGGTGCCGTCCTTGCCCGGCCAGGTCATCGGCATCGGCCGGGCGGCGGCGTTGAAATAGACCAGGCTCTGCCCGTCCACGTTCAGCGTCACCCGCGCGGCATTGGGGGTCAGGTCCTTCGGCTCCAGCGTAAAGGCCATGACCGGCCCGGCACCACCCGGAAACAGTGCGTCGCGGATGGCGCGGGCCTGTTCGAACGGGGCCAGCGTGCGGGCGTCCAGCCCCAGGTCGGCCCGCCAGCGCCAGGGCCGCGCGCTGGTATCGACATAGGGCGCCAGCGTCTCGTTGGTGAAGCCGTCGAAGCGGCCGCCGGGTCCGAAAAGCTGCTGGAAGTCGCTGACCGTCACGTCGATGGCCGAATCCGCGACGAAGGGATAGCGCCCCCCCGTCGCCGCGCGGCAGAAGGGCAGCACATCCGCCCGCCAGCGCGCGTTGAGCTGGGCCAGGATCGCCTCGCGCGTGACGCTGATCGTGTCGCCGGCGATGGCGCCCAGCCAGGCGTTGACCGGGTCGGGCAGGGTGGCCGCGACATTGCGCAGATCGCCCGTCAATTGCGGCAGCCCGCCGCGCGACAACAGCGCCGCCTGCGGATCGGGGCTGGCCTGCACGGTCAGAAGCTCCTTGGACAGCGCCCCCAGCGCCGTCTCGGCATCCGCGATCAGCGGCGGCTTGCCGTCCACCTCGGCGACGATGGCCTTGAGCGGGGCGAAATGCCGGGCGATCTCGGCCCCGGGCGGCGGCGGCTCGGGCTCTCCCGGACGGCGGGCGGCGGCGGCGACCTTGGTGCCGATCCTGGCTGCGGCGCCAAGGCCCAGCTTGCCGGCCACCTTCTTCAGCACGCCGGGATTGATCTCGGGGCTGTCGCCCTGTTCGGGCGGTCGCGCCAGGTCGGTTTCGGCGACGACGGCGTTCAGCAGCCGCTTCAGCGTGCTGTCGGGGCTGGCAAGGTCCTTCAGGTTCGCGGTGGCGGTGGCCAGGTCGGGGATCGGCGCCAGCCGCACGTCGCGCAGGAACCCCTCCCAGGCATTGATGAAATCGTCCTGGTAAAGCTTCATCATGTCGGCTTGCAGCGAGGCGGCCGAGGCATCGGCGCTTTCCGCGCAGCCGCCGGCAAAGACCTTGCGGTCGTTCAGCGCCGCCTCGGCCATGCCGGGCAGCATCGGCAGCACCGTGCCGTGAAAGCCCTGCCAGGTAAAGGCGCCGGGAATGCCCTGGCGCAGGGTCTGGCCCGACAGCCGCGTCAGCACCTGCCCCGCCAGCGGCCCGGCCTTTTCCGCCGGTATCCAGTCGGGCAGGGTGGCGATCTCGGGTTCGGACATCAGCGCGCGATAGGTGCGCAGCGACAAGGGCACGGTGCAGATCGCCTGCAAGGCGGCCTCGACCAGCTGCGGATTGGCCTCGATGCGGCTTTCGTCGCCGCCCAGCCGGTCCAGCGCGGCAAGCTGCCACAGGCGCGCGGCCTCGGTCGGGAAGGGGGTCTCGGCGGCAAAGGCGGGCAGCACCTCCTGCCACCATTCCGCGAGCCAGGCGCGGTCATAGGGACCAAGCCCGGTCAGCATCTGATAGGCTTTCAGCGCGCCCAGCAGGAAATCCGGGTCGCGGATCTGCCGCCACATCGTCGCCTCCAGAAAGGCGACCATGCGCGGCTCCAGGAGGTTGCGCAGTCCGCGTTCGCGTGCCAGCCGGGCCGCGCCCTCGATCTCGGCCGCAGCCGAGGGGCCGATCAGCGCCAGCGGCCCGCCGGGCACCGGCGTCCGGGCCGCCTCGATCTCGGTCATGGCGTCAAGGGCGACGGGCAGGTCCAGGGGCTCGGTCGGGGCCTGTCGCGAGGCGGCGTTGGCAAGCCGCCCCGCAAGGTCGGCCAGCAGGCGCTGCTGGTCCGCAACCGCGCCGGACTGGCGCATGGTGTTGAACAGAAAGCCCAGGCCCGCCAGCAGCACCAGCAGCGCCGCCGCCACGGCCGAGCCGCGCCAGATCCATGTCCGGCGCTCCTCGGCGCGCGGATCGAACAGGCCCAAGCCCGCCTCGCCGAAGATCACCCCGGCCAGCAGGTCGTGCAGGAAGAACGACCGCCGCTCGCCCATCGCGCGATGCGGCACCGGCGCGGGCGCAAGGCCGAAGCCCGCCGCCATCCCCGCCAGCATCCGGTCCAGCGGCGAGCCCTCCTGCGTGGCCGAGCTCAGGTAGAAGCCGCGCAGCCAGGGCGTCTGCTCATAGCGGCTTTCGCCGAAGGCGGTGTCGATCAGCAGCCGGAGCGGCGCCTCCAGCCGCTCGAACTCGGCCGGAAAGCGGAAGATCGCGGCGCGCTGCGGCAGGTCGGCATCCTCGGCCAGCCGTGCGTCCAGCCGGCCCTCCAGCACGGCGGCGAGGCTGCGAAACTCGCGGGTGATCGCCTCGGGCTCGGGCAGGGCGTCGACCGGCAGGGTGGCGCCCCAGACCTGCGCCCGCTCGGCCGAGGTCAGCGCGCCGAAGAACGTCTCGAAGCCCGGCAGCCGGTCGGCCTTGGTCAGCATCAGATAGACCGGCAGCTGCATCTCCAGCCGCTCGGCGATCTCGGTCAGGCGCTTGCGGATCTCGCGCGCGTGGCGGCGCAGCGCGTCCTCGGGGCCCAGCAACTCGTCCAGCGACAGGGCGACGATTACCCCGTTCAGCGCCCGCCGGCCGCGATGCCTTTTCAGCAGGTCGAGGAAGCCGGCCCATTCCGCCGCATCGCGCTCGGGTTCGCTGGACTGGTCGGTATAGCGGCCGGCGGTGTCGACCAGCACGGCGTTTTCGGTAAAGAACCAGTCGCAGTTTCGCGTGCCGCCAACCCCCTTGAGGTCGTCGTTCAGCGCGATGGGAAAGTTCAGCCCCGACTGGCGCAGCGCCGTGGTCTTGCCGGTGCCGGGTGGGCCGATGATGACATACCAGGGCATCTCGCGCAAAAAGCGCCGCTTGCCCAGGCGCGAGCGCGCCAGTGTCGCCAGGATCTCCTGGAACTTGCCGCCGATCTCGGCCGCCGCATCGGGCGTGTCGGGCAGGGGCGGTGGCGCGGCCAGTTCGGTGACGAACATGCGGTTGCGCCGCGCGGCGCGGATCTGGCCGACCAGCAGGATCAGCAGCCACAGAACCAGGATGGCGCCCAGGCAGAGCGCGCGGACCTCGGCGCTTTCCAGCGGTGCCGCCTCGCCGACCGAAACCAGCGGGCCATAGAACCAGATCGCTGCCGCCAGCAGCGCCAGCCCGACGAAGGTCCAGAAGCCGCGAGACAGGAAGAACCGGAATATGGCCTTGAGGATACGCATCTATTGCCTCTTCTCGATGCGGATCTCGATCCGGCGGTTCTGAGCGCGGCCATCGCGGGTGGCGTTGTCGCCCACCGGCTGGCTGTCGGCGCGGCCCTCGGCGCTGATGAGTTCGGCGGGCACGCCGGCCGCCGCCAGCGCCTGCGCGACGGTTTCGGCCCGCGCCTCGGACAGCCCCTGGTTCGAGGCGAAGGGATTGCTGCGCTGCACCGGCACGTTGTCGGTATGGCCGCTGACCGCGACCGCGCCGATGCGATGGGCATTGGCGACGACGGTCCTGCCGATCGCCTCGACCAGCGGCTGATAGGCCGGGTTGAGACTGGCCTTGGCCGAGCGGAACACTTCGGGGTCGCTGGCCCGCACCACCAGCACCACGAGGCCCGAGGTCTCGCGCCCCTTCATGGCCGGGCGCAGGGCGGCGGGCAGTGCGGCCTCGAATGCGGGCAGCAGCGGGTCGATCACGGTTGCCGGCAGTTCCGGGGCCGGCTCGACGGTCTGGCGGACCGGGCGGAAGATCGCGGCGCGGTCGGGCGGCGGCAGGCCGGCGGCCTGGGTGAACAGGCTTTCCGCCTTGCCCGACAGATGCATCGAGAGGCCCGTATGGATCGCCAGGACCAGCCCAAGCGCCCCCAGCCACAGCGTCCACAGCGGCACCGCGAATCGGCGCGGCGTATCCGGCGCGACCACTCCGGCGCCATGCGGGGCCAGCGGCGCGGCCTCGCGTTCCGGGTCGCGCAGCAGCCGGGCGATTTGCGCGCGCAGCGCCACCAGCGCGCCTTCGCCGGCGCCGCCCTGCACGCGATACTTGCCGCGAAAGCCCAGGCAGAGGCACAGCCACGCCAGTTCCAGCAGGTCGCGCTCGCCCGCCGGGTTGCGCATCAGCGTGTCCAGCCGGTCGAAAAAGCGGGTGCCGGCATCGACCTCGCCGGTCATCTGCGTCACCAAGGGCTGCCGGGGCCAGTCGCTTTGCCCGCCCCAGGGCGTGTTCAGTGCCAGGTCGTCCAGCAGGGCGGCGACGAACCAGGCGCCCTGGTCGGCCCGGCTCAGCGGCGTGCCGGCGGCGACCGAGGCGTCGCGCCCCTCGACCAGCACCGATTGCAGCCGCGCCCGCAGCGCATCGGGGCGGGCGGGGGGATTGGCGCGCTCAAGCTCGGGCGCCAGTTCCAGCAGCGTGGCATGGGCGGCGACCAGCGGGTTGGGATGCGCCCGCCCGCGCCGGGCATGGGGCGCGGCCTCGGGCGCGACGGGATCGGGCGGCGCCTGCCAGGCGGGGCGCGGCAGCATCGGACCGGGCGGATCGGGCTGGGATTGCGGCCGGCCCGCGCCCAAGGGGCGGATCCGGGTGCGGCCGGGGTCGCCGAGGCCGAAGGGATCGTTCGGATCGCCGCCCATCCCCCGCCCCTATCTGCTGACCGCGTAGCAGTCGATTTCGGGTTCGCGGTCCAGCTTGCCGGACACGCCCAGCACGAAGCCCGGCGAGGCTTGCAGCCGTGCCCAGTGCTCGGACTTACGGTCCAGCTCCAGGCACAGCCGGTCGCCGTCATAGGGGATCTCGCGCGGCTGCGAATGCAGCGGCCGCAGGGGAATGCCCGGCAGGCGCGAGGTCCACAGCGTCTCGAACTCCTCGGCCGCGCCCACGGTGACCTGGCGGGTGAAAAGCTGCATCAGCCCCTCGTCAGACATGTCCGAGCCGATGCGCAGCACGATGCGGCTGTTCTGCAGGATCTCGGGATTGTCGATGCGCACCTTCCAGACGTTCTGCGCGTGACGCGCGACCGGCAGGGCGCGGGATTTCGGCTCGACATGACGCAGGGACAGGATCAGCGAGCGCAGCGCATCCGCCAGCGCGGCGAAACCCGGCTGCGGGTCGGCATGATCGTAATCGGGCAGCGGCGACAGCCGCCGGGTCGAGGAACCATAGGTCGCCATCCGCCCCGCCAGCTCGGCCAGGTCGGCGAAAAGCTCGGACGGGTGCGCAAGGTTCTGCGCGAGCAGGTGTTGCAGCCTTGGCCGGGCGGCGTTGGCCAGCTCCAGGATCAGCAGGTTCTCGACCGAGCGGCCGCCGCCGCCCAGCACCATGCCGCCCTGCGCCTCGATGATGCGGTCCAGCCCGGTGACCAGTTCCTTGAGCAGCCCGGCATACCAGGGCACGGCGGCCAGCGTCAGCGCGGGGGGCAGCCAGCCCTCGGCCAAGGCGACCCGGCCGTCGGCGGCCAGCCCCTCGATCCCGGCCAAGGGCAGGGTGACGGCGCCCTGCGTGGCCTCGCCGGGCAGGAACAGCCGGGTCGAAAGCCGGGCGATCTCGACCTCGGCGGGCTCGGTGCCGCCGCGGATCTCGTCGCGCAGGCTGGTCCATTCACCGCGCCAGCGCGCGCCGCCCGGCTCGGCATGGGCGGGATCGACCGCCGCCGTGCCGGGCTGGCGCGGCGCCACGCCCAGAAGGACCGCGCCGGCGGGCGTCGCGCGGCCGACCGCGACCGGCGGCGGCGCCGGGCTGTCGGCCGGGATGCGAAAGGCGGTGCCGTCGGGGAACAGCCCCTCGGCCTCGGCGATGGCGACCTGCCCGGCCTCCAGCGCCGAGGGGTCCAGCCGCAGCGCGACAAAGCCCCATGCCTGCCGCGGCCGCGCCCGCAGCAGCGCGCGCAACTGGGCCGCGGCATGGCGGTCCTGCTGCTGGAAATGCTGCGGGCGCAGGAACAGGCCCTCGGACCAGAAGACGCGGCTGCCTTCGGTCATGCGCTTTCCCTTCAGGCTGGTGTCATCGTGACGCCGCCCGGCCCGGCGGTGACGGTGAAGCTGGCGGTGCCGGTGGGCGAGACGGCGGCCTTGGCGCGCGTGGTCTTGCCGGCCGGGTTGCGATAGCCGGCGACCACCGCCACCGCGGTCGTCGCCGGATCCAGCACCAACGCCTTTTCGGCGCTGCTGCCGGGCGCCAGGGTCACCGTCTCGGCCTTGACCAGATCGGCCCCCAGGGCGGTTGCTGGATCTTGCAGCGCCAGCGGATCGGCGGCGTCGAAGCCGGCGGTGCCGCGCAATTGCAGGATGTGCAGCGTCAGCGGCCGGTCGCTGCCGTCGGGGCCGGGATTGACCCCGGCCGAGGCCGACATGGCCAGGTTGACCGAGCCGGGACCGGTCGGCCCGCCGCAGGCCGCGGTCAGCGCCAGCGTTCCAAGCCCGGCCAGCGTGGCCCGGCGCGTGAGGATGGGAAGGATCGTTGTCATGGCTCGCTCCTGTCAGGGGTTTCGTAGGCATCGCGGAATTCGGCGCCGACCTCGCCCAGGAAGCGGTCCTCGGCGGCGCGGGCGATCTCGGCCCAGCGGGCGGCATAGGCGTCCCAAAGCAGCGCCGAGCGCCCGCCCGCCAGCAGCGCCCGCAGCAGCCCGGCATCGGCCAGCTGCGCCTCGATCGCCTCGGGCGAGAAGCGGTCGATCATGCGGCGCAGCGCGGCCTGCAAGCCGTGCCAGCTGCGCATCCGGTGGTCGGCAAGGTCGCGGAACGCCTCGGCGATGGCGTCGTCGGGGTCCAGATAGCCCGACCCGCGCGGCGCGATCAGCGCGGCCACCTGTTCGTCGGGCATGGCAAGGAATTTCAACGGGTTGACCTGTGCCGCGCCCAGCGTGGTGCGGGCGACGCGCAACGAGCCCTTTTCCTCGGCCCGCGCGCGCAGCAATGCGACCAGCCCCTCGGCCAGCATCCGGTAGCGGCGGCCAAGCGCCTCGATGTCGACACCTTCGACACTTGCCGGGTCCAGCCCGGCGCCGCGCAGGAAGGCGGCGGCCGCGTCGGATGGCGGCTGCGGTTGCGGGGCGGCAGGGGGAGGGGAATCCGGCAGAGCGGCTGACATGACAGGCACGGGTTCGGGCCGGGGCGGCGATGCGCCCGCCGGTCCCCAGCTCCAATCGTCGCCCGCCTGGGGCGGCGTTGCAGGCGGTGCGGCGGGCAGCGGGTCCAGCATGAAGGGATCGTCGAAGCCCGGCGGCGGCGCGGGCGGCGGTTGCGGGGCGAAACGGCCGGTCGTGCGCTCGAAGGGTTCGGGCAGTTCCAGCGGGCGCGGCGGCGGCGGCGGTGCCGGATCGCGGGGCGCGAAGAACGGGTCGATCCCGATGCCTTGGTCGGGTGCCGCCGCTGCCTGCGCCCCGGTCTCGACGGTCACGCCCAGAGTGACGTCGCCCAGCCGCAGCCGCATTCCGTCGCGCAGCGCGGCGCTGCGGCCCGGTCCCAGCGGCTCGGCCGCCCCGTCGAGGAACAGCCCGCCGGTGCTGGTATCGGTGACGGTCCAGCCCTCGGCCGTGGCCTCGACGATGCAATGGCGGCGCGAGACGAACATCTCGGGGTCGTCGATCTGCCAGTCGCAGCCCGGCTCGCGCCCCAGCTCCGCCCGGCCGCTGTCCAGCCGCAATTCGGTTTGGGGCTGGGGAACGGGGCTTGCAAGGATGGTGAGGCGCAGGGTCATCAGGCGGCCTGCCTTTCATCCAGCGGCAGGCGCAGGTCGTCGCGGTCCCGCCCCGCACCCCCGCCCAGCCAGCCGGTCTGTCCCAACGCCGGCCCCAACCCCAGCGTGGGCGCCGGCACCTCGGGCGCGGCCAGCACCAGCCGCAGGTCGAAGCCGATCTCTTCGCCCATGACAAAGCGCAGCAGGCGGCGCAGCGCCGCCCTTGCCGGCCCGTCCTCGATCAGCCTGCGGTATTGCGCAAGCGTCAGCGGGCCGACGACGATCTCGGCCCGGGCCTGCGGCTGATAGGCCCGCGGACCCAGCATCGCGCCCCGGCCCAGCCCGGCATGGGTACGGCCGAGTCGGCTGGCCAGGGTGGCGGGGATCTCTTGCCAATACGGCACGAATTCCGCCACCCGCACCGGCGCGTCCAGCAGGTCCGACAGCAGCGCCGCCAGCGTCTCGGGGCTGCGGATCTGGCTGGCCAGCCCGGTGGCGTGGCGCAGGGCAGGCGCGGGATCGTCCAGCGCCTCGGCGGTGCCGGGCAGGCCGAGGCCGGCCAGCGCCGCGATCATCGCCGAAAGCCTGCCCTCGCGCCCGTGATCGGCGGCGATGGCGGGCTGGGCCTCGGCAAAGGCGCGATAGTAAAGCGCCATCATCCGGTGCTGGAGCAGGTTGCAGAACTCCAGGAAGGCGCGATCCGCCCCCGGTTCCGGCAGGGCGGAGCCGGCGAACCAGCGTTCGGACATGCGTTCCAGCATGCGGCGGCTCAGATGCAGCGGCATCGGGCCTTCGGGGCCGAAAAGCCCGGTGATCTCCAGCGCGATGCGGGCGGGGGCGTCGCCTTCGGCGGGGCTGAAGCGCGCGACCTCGCAGGCGGCGGGGCCCAGGCGGATTTCCTGCCCCAGCCGCGCGGGCTCCTGCTCGGGGCCGCCGGCATGGCCGAAGCGGCGGCCGGGCGATTCCAGCCGCCGCATCAGGGCGAAGGCCTCGATGCCGGCGGGTGGGGGCGGGTTCCCCGTCAGATCCGGGCGCGCAGGCCGGGCCGCATCGGCCATGACATCTCCTCCTGTTTCTGGACAAGGCGGGTGCGGGTGCGCACGAAGGCGTTGACCGAGGCGTGCCGGGCGAACAGCCGGTCGAGCAGCGCCGGCAAGAGCAGCCGGCTGGCCCCGGCCAGCGGGGCCTCGTCGATCTCCAGCGTGATCTCGGTGCCGCGGCCGAGGGCCAGCGGGCCGGGCAGCTCCAGCCGCTCGATCACCGGGCGGCTCGATACTGCGGCGACGGCGCGGGCGTGGCGGGCAAGCCGCGGATCGCCGCGATCGGCGTAAAGCGCCAGCAGCGCGCAAAGCGGTGCGCCGTCGCGCCCGGCCTCGGCCAGCGACAGATGGCCCGAGGCAAGCTGCGCCACCAACCGCCAGGTCAGGTCGTCCAGGCCCGCGGTGCCGCCCTGGCCCGCCTGCGGCGGCGCGCCTGCCAGTGCTGGCTGGGGTCGGCGCATCGGGCCCAACAGATCGACCCGCATCACCGGCTCGCCGCCCTCGGGGGTCAACCGCGGCGTGTCGTCCAGGATCGGCAGGTCGCGATTGGTGCAAAGCGCGCGGATGTCCAGCCGGTGCGGCATCCGCCCGTCCGCGCGCGAGACCGAGATCCACAGGTCGTGCCCGGCATGGGAGCTGCGCATCTGGCCGCGCCGGATCTCGTCGGTGGCCGGGCGGCGGGGGCGGCGCTCGGTCCACCAGACCGGGCCGGCATGGCGCGGCGCCTCGGGGGCATGGGCGGGACAGAGCAGCCCGTCCTGCCCCTCGCGGTCGGCATCGGCGACGCGGATCAGGCGATAGACCTCGAAATCGCGGGTGCGGGCGCGGTCGGGATGGACCGGATGCGCCGTGGCCCGCGGATCGAGTTCGACGAAATTGCACTCTTTCTCGAACAGGTTGACCAGCGGCGTGGCGAACAGCCGGAAATCGTCCCGGCCCAGCCCCTCCAGCAGCGGCTGGGGGCGGGCAAGCGGCAGGGCAAGCTCCAGCGTCACGCCTTCGCCGCATTGCCGGGCGGCGGGCGCGAGCCCGTCCAGCCGCAGGTAGTGAAAGCGTTCCGGCATCAGGAAATAGTCGCGCAGCAGCCGGAAGCCCTCGAAGCTGCGGCGCAGGCGCGGGGTCAGCCCCTCGTCGTCGCCGGTGCCCACCAGGTCGGGCCGGGCGAGGGGAAGCGCGACCGCCCCCGGCCGGGCGGGCCGCGCCAGCGCCCCGAGGCCGCCGCCGAAGATCGCGTCGAACAGCGCCCCCGCCCGCGCGCTGCCGGCAAAGCACAGGTCGAGCCGGTCCAGCGCCAGCGCCGACAGCGCGGTCGGTCCCGTCGCGTGCAGGCCGATGCGGATGCCCGCCTCGGCCCCCGGCGCGGCAAGGCCCGCGGCGGCCAGCGCGCCAAGGTCGGGCAGGTAGTCCGCCGTCCCCAGCGCCAGCGGCCAGAGCGTCACCGCCTGCGCGGTGGCATAGGTGGCGCGGGTGGCCAGCCCTTCGCGCACGGCGGCGGTGAAGCGGCTGCCGCGCGGCACCGGATGCCCGCCCGCCATGGCCTGCACCTGCGGGCCGGGTTGCAGCACGCCGATGCCCATGGCCGGCCCCGGCGCGGCCAGGTCGGGCCAAAGCGCGTCCATCACCCCGGCGGTGAGACGCTGGCCCTCGGCCTCGACCTTCATCCGCGTGCGGGCGGCCAGGAAGGCCACGCCCTCCAGCAGCCGCTCGACATAGGGGTCGGGGCAGGGCACGGCGTCCAGCGACAGGTTGCGCGCCACGTTGGGATGCAGGGCGGCGAATTCGCCGGCCAGCACCCGGATATGGTCCAGTTCGGCCTCGTAGGCGGCAAGGAAGGCGCGGTCCATCAGCCCTCCTCCAGCACCGTTGCGGCGGCACCCGTGTCCAGGTCGATGGTGGTCAGCAGCCGCAGCCGCTCGGGCGCCGGGGCCATCAGCAAAAGCCCCTCGATGTGCACGCGCAGGCCGACACGGGTGCCGGGCTCGACCGCGATGCGGATGGTGTCGCGGCGCAGGCGCGGCTCGAACACCGCCAGCACCTCGCGCAATTCGCGCGCCAGCGCCTCGTGGTCGAAATCGCCCGCGCGCCGCCCGGCAAAGGCGGGCACGCCGTAATTCAGGACCGAGGCACGGACATGGGGAAAATCGGCCAGCATCTCGGCCGGATCCTCGGCGCCGCCGGCGATGCCGGGGGGCGCGGCGCGGCGCTCGGCCGGGGTCAGCAGATAGCGCACCTCCAGCCGCTCGATGCCGAACAGATCCTCGATGTCGCGGCGCACCGCCTCGCGCAGCACGTCCGGGGTGACGAGGATGCCGCGTTCCTGCAAGGCGGCGTGGCGGGCCTGCAATTGCGCCAGCGCCGCGAGTTCGCGCGCCTGGTCGGCGTCCAGCCCGTCGCGCCCCTCGCCCGACAGCAGCGCCTGCAAGCGCGCGGCGCCGTGGCGGGCGGTCAGGGCCGCCTCGCGCCGGGCGATCTCGGCCGACAGTGCGGGCAGGTCGTCGATCAGCCGGTCCCACAGGCTGGGCTGCACCTCGTCGCGCCGCGCCTGGAGGGGCACGGAGGTGCGGGGGCGGTCGGGGGCGGGGCTGGCCATGGCGATCCTGCGCGCATCCCGGCGGTCACTTGGCCGCCATCAGGTCGTATTCGACCTCGTGCTCGTCGCCTTTCGAATGGTCGTCGGCCTGCACGACATACTTGATGGCGATCTTTTCGAACGAGAGGCTGATCTGCTCGGCGATCGTGTCGATTTCCGGGGCGGGCTGGCTCTGGCTCATCGAATAGGACGAGACGAGGCAGTTCGTCATGGTGATCGTCAGATAGTCCAGATGCGCCTCGCCCGAATCCTTGCGGACGGTGAAGACCATGGTCTCGAAGGCCTTGCCCTGCATGCAGGCCAGCGCCAGATAGGGCGAGGCGGCGTCATACCATTTGTAAAGCGTCAGGTCGCTGACGGTGGCGCGCCCGCGCACGCGGCCCGACCCGGTCGCGGCCGAGCTTTTCTGCTCGGCCTTCAGGTCGGCGCCCCAGATGTCGATTTCGCCTTCGTGATCGGCCCGACGCGATTCGCCGTCGATGCCGTCGATCTTGAGGTATCCGGTGAAAGCCATCTCGTATCTCCCTGTTCGGCCTGTTCGGCAAGCCGGGTTTCAGACATGGCGGGGCCCCTCGGGGCCGCGTCAGGGGCCGCGCGCGTCATGGGCGCCCGCCGGCCCGGTGCCGCAGGGGCCGGCGCGGCCCCCGGGCAAAGCGCGTCACGGCCCCTTGACCGAGGGCAGTTCCGAGACCAGCCGCAGCGAGGCGTTGATCCCTTCCAGCTGGTAATGCGGGCGCAGGTAGAAGCGGGCGGCGTAATAGCCGGGCCGGCCCTCGACGCTGTCCACCTGGACCTCGGCCTTGGCCAGCGGGCGCTTGGCCTTGGCCTTGTCGTCGGCCATGGCGGTGTTTGCCAGCACATAGCGGTTGATCCATTCCGACAGCCAGACCTCCATGTCGGCGCGTTCCTTGAAGGTGCCGATCTTGTCGCGGGCGATGGCCTTGAGGTAATGCGCGAAGCGGCAGACCGGCAGCAGATAGGGCAGGTTGGCTGACAGCCGCTCGTTGGCCTGGGCGTCGGGATCGACCAGCCGCCCGGCGCGGGCCTCGCAATCCTGCAAGGTCTGCGCGCCCAGGAATGCCGCGACATCGGTGTTCTTGCGATGCAGGATCGGCATCAGCCCCAGCTTGGCCAACTCGTGCTCGCGCCGGTCGTCGATGGCGATCTCGGTCGGGCATTTCATCACCACCGAACCGTCGTCGCTGGGGAAGGTATGCACCGGCAGGTTGGTGACCGCGCCGCCCGATTCCACGCCGCGGATCTGGCTGCCCCAGCCGTACAGCTTGTGGCTGCGGTTGATGTTCACCCCCATGGGAAAGGCCGCGTTCATCCAGACGTAATGGTCGTGCCTGCCGTCGATTTCCTCGCGGAAGTCGAAGCCCTTGACCGGGATGGTGTCCGGCCCATAGGGCAGCCGCGCCAGCACGCGCGGCAGGGTCAGGCCGATATAGCGCGCATCCTCGCTTTCGCGCAGGCTTTGCCAGGCCGCGTAATCGGGCGAGGAGGTGACCATCTTCAGGTCCTGCGGATTGGGCAGTTCCTGCCAGCTTTCCATGCGGAACAGCCGGGGCGAGGCCGCCGCGATGAAGGGCGCATGGGCCGAGGCGCAGATCCCCGACAGGTTGCGCAGCAGCCCCACGTCGCGCGGATGGTGGCTGAATTCGTAATCGCCGACGATGCTGCCGAAGGGGGCGCCGCCGAAGCTGGAATATTCCTCGGTATAGAGCTTGCGGAACATGGGCGACTGGTCCCACATCTGCCCCTCGAAATCCTCGAGCTGGTCGGCAAGCTCGTCCTTGGTGATGTTCAGCACCCGGATCTTGAGCATGGTGTCGGTTTCGGTGTTGTTCACCAGATAGTGCAGCCCGCGCCAGCTTCCCTCCATGCGGCGGATCTCGGGGGCGTGCAGCACCTCGTTCATCTGCGCGGTCAGAAGTTCGTCGATGCCGGCGATCAGCGACTTGATCGAGCGCACGGCATTGCCCGAGATCGTGGCGCTGCCGGCCTTTTCGCGGGCGGCAAGGGCCAGGTTCGCGACCAGTTCGCGCAGCTTGGCGCTGTCGTCCTGTTCCTTGACGCGGAAATCCTTTTCCAGAAGCGTGCCGAATTCGTCCAGATCGACGGCTTCGGCTTCGGGTGCGGCCCCGGCGCCCTTGAGTTCCTGTTCGGCCATGGCTCAGCCCTCCGTCTCGTCGCTGCCGGGGGTCACCGCCTGCTCGGCGACGCGGGCCAGCAGCGGTTCGTCGTTCAGAAGCTGGGCGATGCGCTTTTCGGCGCTGGCCTTGCCGTCCATATAGCTCAGCAGTTCCTCAAGCTTGCGGCGCATCTTCATCAGTTCGGCCAGTTCGGGGACCTGCTCGGCGATGCGGTCGGGGGCGAAATCGCCCATGTTGCGAAAGGTCAGGTCCACGAACATCTCTTCCTCGCCGGCCTCCTCGCCCTCCTTGCGGGGCAGGCGGTTCGGGATGCGGGCGGTGACGCGGGGCGAAAGCGCCTCCATGAAGGCGGGAAAGCGGCCGGCATCCACCTCGACGAAGGATCGTTCGGCGGGCGGTTTCTGCGCCTCGCGCGAGGTGGACTTGCCCGCCAGATCCGCCATCACCCCCATGACGAAGGGCAGTTCGATGGTGGTCGGGCTGCCGTAATGCTCGACGTCATAGGCGATCTGCACCCTTGGGGCGCGATTGCGTTCGATTACCTTGGCCTTGCTCTCGCTCATCGCGGGTTACTCCCTGTCGCGGCGCCATCCGGCGCCGGCCCCGATTGCGCCCTGCCGTCAGCGTCCCTTGTCCTCGGCCACTCCGGCGACATTGCGGAATTCCTTCATTCCTCCAGGCGCCAGTTCCTCCATCAGTTGCAGGAAGTTCATCGGCACCATCTTCTTCATCCGCCGCGCCAGATGCGGCAGCGGCGAGGCAGGTTCGTTGCGGTCGTAGAAATCGATGATGAGGTCGAGACAGGTCTCGACCTCGGCGCGTGTGGCCAGCCTTGCCGGCAGGCCCGCTGATACGGACGCGAAGGGAACGGCCGCAGGTGCGGGCATCGGGGCGGGGGGCGCCGCGGGTGCGTCGGTTTCCGCCTGCGCCGCCGGCTGCGCGGCATGGCTGAACTGGGCCTGCGGGCTGGCCAGCGTCGCCGCCATCCGCTCCAGCAGCCGCCGCAGCGCCGGAAAGCGGGTCGGCGGGTCGTCCCCGATGCGGGCGGCCAGGGCCGTTTCCAGCCGGGCGAGCGCCTCCAGCGAGGCGGCAAGCCCTGCCTCCAGCCCCGCCACCGCCTCGGGCTCCATGTCGCGCGAGGCGCGGCAGGCGGTCAGCACCCGCGTCACCCTTGCGTCATGAAGCGCCGCGCGCTCGGCCTGTTCGGCGGCGGAAAGGCCGGTCGGCCCCTCGGCGGCCAGGACCGAGGGCGTGACCGTGCCCGCCGCCAGATCCCCGCCCGAGACCACCGGCAGGCCGCGCGGGGCAAGCATGGTATTGAACTCCAGATCGCCCAGGATCCCCGCATCGGCATTCTCGATCTGGTAAAGCGCGTTGATGCGGCGCAGCGCGGCTTCGCGCACAAGCTGGCCTTCCCGCAAGGCGGGGTGCAGGTGGTCCCACCAAGTCTCCAGCGTGCCGGCCAGCAGGTCCAGCCCCTCGGCCAGTCCCTCGGGGCCGCGCATGTTGGTCATGATCCGTGCCACGATGACCAGCAGGCGCAGGTCGCGGCCGGTCTGGGCCAGCGCCTCGGCCTCGTCCAGCAGATGCGCCCAGTCCAGCGCCACGTCGCCGGTATTGCCCTTGGCCAGCTGCTCGGCCCGGGTCGCCCGAGAGGCCCCGTCCAGCGCCCGCGCGAGAGCCAGAAATCTCATGTCGTTGCGAAGATCCGATCCGGCGGAATCCGGCACGGAAAGCGGGGCGAGAAACATAGGAGAAACCTTCTCAAAGGCCACATTATGTTCTTCTCGGAATGGGAAAATCATCTCACGGACCGAGGCTTTGCGCAATGAAATCCTGCGGATCGGCCGATATGCCCTGACCGTGGGAACAGACGAGCCGTCAGGGTCGCAGGTCTAGGATGCGATGGGTGGCGGCCAGAATCAGGTCCGGCCGGGCCGCGCGGCGTGCCGCCAGCGCCTCGGCAAAGGCGGCGGCGGATTCGTCGCCCGGGCGGCGTTCGTCGAAAAGCGGGCCGCGGGTCACGAAGGCGAAGATCCCCGCCTTGCCGAAATCGCGGTCGTTGACGCGAAAGGCGATGCGCCCCTGGCCCAGGCCGGGATCGTCGGCAGGCCACAGCACGCGCACGCGGCGCAGCGTGCCCTCGGGCCGGCCGATGCGGTCCAGCCGGGTTTCCTGGTCGCCGGCATTGGGCAGCACGTTGAAGACCTGGCCGGTTTCCTCGACCGCGACCCAAAGCTCTGCCTCGGGCGTGGCCGCCAATTCGGCGGGGATCAGCACATCGGCCACCGGATTGTCGCCGGGCCGATAGATCCCGGTCAGCGAGGGCTCGGGCCGCTTCGCCTCGGCCAGGCGGATGCCGATGCCGCCCTCGGGCAGGTCCGAGGCCGCGGCGAGGATCCTGCAGAGCGAGGGGCTGAGCGTCTCGACCTCCAGTCGCAGGGTGCGGTCGCCAAGCGCCGGGCGCAGCGTCTCGGCCAGCGCCGTGGCGGCGGCTGCATCGGGCAAGGCGCCGCGGATCGTCACGCCGGCGCCGGGCGGGGCGCCCCCTTGCGGCAGGTCGCTGGCCAGCGGGCCGCAGCTGGCGGCATGGGCCAGCAGCGCGTCCAGATCGGCCGGCATCAGCAGGGCGGGGGCGGCGGCCAGCCGCGCCACCAGTTCCATGCCGGTCGCCTGCGCCCATTCGGCCAGCCGGGCGGCGGCTGCGTCGCGCTCGGCCGGGGTGGCGGCGGTGCCGGTGACCTCGGCGCGCATGTCGGTGACCAGAACCGTCCAGTCCTGCAGCCCTTGCAGTGCCGGGAAAAGCCGCTCCACCGCCTCGGCCCAGCCCGGTGTCGGCATGCCGCGCGCCGGGGACAGCGCGTCCGGCGGCGGATCGCCTCCGTTTGCGGCGGCGAAGGCGGCCGCGATTCGTCCGGCGCTGGCGGTATCCGGTGCCGGCCCGGCCAGCCGGGGCGCCTCGCCGCCCGCCGCCTCCAGCCGCCAAGGCTGGACCAGCGGCAGGTCGGGGACCAGCAGCGACCTTGCCGCGAAGAATCCGCCCGCCAGCACCACGGCCAGCACCAGCAGGATAATCCCTATCCGACCGCGCCCACCCCCTGCCCGACGCTGCTGCGGCCGCGGGGTGGCGCCCTTGCGGGCCGGCGCGGCCTCGGCCCCCTTCAGCAGCGCATCCAGCCGTGCCACCACCGCCGCGGCCGAGGGCGCGCGCTCGGCGATGCGCGGCGCCGAAAGCCACAGGATCAGCCCCGCAAGGGGCTCGGGCAGGCCGGTCACGTCCAAGGTCTCGGCCTTGCGCCGGATCATCTCGCCGGGCGTCGCGCCGGCAAAGGGCACCTCGCCCCGCGCCGCCGCCAGCAGCAACGCGCCAAGCGCATAGAGGTCGCTGGCCGGCTCGGCCTTGCCGTCGAACTGTTCGGGCGCGGCATATTCGTATTTGCCGGCGAACTGGTTGCCGACGACCGTATGCGCGCCGGCGGCGGTGTCCTTGGCGATGCCGAAGTCGATCACCGTCGCGCCCTCGACCCGGCCGTCGCGCAGGATCACGTTGTCCGGCGACAGGTCGCGATGCACCACGCCGCGGGCATGGGCGGCCACCAGCCCCTCGGCCACGCGATGCGCCACGATCAGCAATTCGCGCATCCCCAGCCGCCGCTCGGCCATCGCCTCGGACAGGGCCGGGCCGTCGATGAAGTCCATCACCAGGAAGACATGGCCCTCGGGCGTGCGCGAGCAGTCGCTGTAGCGCACCACGGCATCGTGCAGGATGTCGCGCATCGCCTCTTCGCGGCGCATCAGCTCCAGATAGCCCTCGTCGCCCGAGAATCCGGCCGAAAGCGCCTTGATCGCCACCACCCGGCCGGTGACCAGGCTTTTCGCGCGATAGACCTCGCCGGTGCCGCCGCGCCCCAACACACCCTCGACGGTCCAGGTGTTGTTGAGCACCTGGCCCTCGTGGAAGATGTCCCCCGGCAGGGCCGGGATCATCGCGGCAGTTCCTTTTGCGGCAGGTTGCCCATCGCCGGCTCCTTGCGAAAGGATTTCCGAAAGTCGCGGTTTTGCAATACACTTCCCTAGGGTCATTTTCCCCCCGAGCTTGCCCGTGGCAAGCCCGATTTATCGCTCCGGTTCTTTTGCCAGCTTCGCAAGGATGGCCAGGATGACGACCGTGACGCCCCGCGCCCCCGCCAGAGGTTCCAGAGAGACGGTCAAGCGCAAGGAGCTGGTCGGCCGGCTGGACCCGCTGTGCCTGCGGGCGTTTTCCGACGGCGCGCGCAACGCCAAGGCGCGCGGCAATCCTTATGTCGAGCTGGTGCATTTCATTGCCGCGCTGGCCGGGATGCCGGATTCGGACCTGTCGCTGATCGCCGCGGCGGCCGGGGTCGACGCCGCCCGGCTGGAGGGCGACCTGGCCCGGGCGCTGGACGCCCTGCCGCGTGGCGCCAGCGCGGTCGAGGAGTTTTCCGACCACATCTTTCACGCCATCCAGGAGGGCTGGACCCTGGCCGCGCTGGAGGGCGGCACCGATCGGGTGCGTTCGGGCGACATCCTGGTCGCCTGCCTCAAGACCCCGGTGCTGGAGGGGTTGCTGCTGCGCATCAGCCCGGAGTTCGGCCGCATCGACCCCGACCGCATGGCGCCGGACCTGCCCGGCATCCTGGCCGGCTCGGCCGAGGCGGAGGGGACGGCCCCGCCCGAGATGGCGCCGGCCAACGTGCCGAAACCGCCCGAGGGGGCGCTGGCGAAATACGCCACCAACCTGACCGAGCGGGCGCGGGCCGGCAAGATCGACCCGGTGGTCGGCCGCGACCCGGAAATCCGCCAGATCATCGACATCCTGATGCGGCGGCGGCAGAACAACCCGATCCTGACCGGCGAGGCAGGGGTGGGCAAGACCGCCGTGGTCGAGGGCTTTGCCCTGCGGCTGGCGCGCGGCGACGTGCCGCCGCAACTGGCCGCGGTCGATCTGTGGCTGCTGGACATCGGGCTGATGCAGGCCGGCGCCAGCGTCAAGGGCGAGTTCGAAAAGCGGCTGAAATCGGTGATCGACGAGGTGCAGGCTTCGGTGAAATCGGTGATCCTGTTCATCGACGAGGCGCATACGCTGATCGGTGCCGGCGGCGCGGCGGGAACGGGCGATGCCGCGAACCTGCTGAAACCCGCGCTGGCGCGGGGCGAGTTGCGCACCGTCGCCGCCACCACCTGGGCCGAATACAAGCAGCATATCGAAAAGGATCCGGCGCTGACCCGGCGCTTTCAGGTGGTGAAGGTCGAGGAGCCATCGGAGGCGGCCGCCGTCGAGATGCTGCGCGGCGTGGCGGGCGTGCTGGAAAAGCACCACCGGGTCGAGATCCTGGACGAGGCGATCGGGGCCGCGGTTTCGCTGTCGCATCGCTATATCCCGGCGCGGCAATTGCCGGACAAGGCGATCAGCCTTCTCGACACCGCCTGCGCCCGCGTCGCCGTCAGCCAGCACGCCACGCCCGCCGAGTTGGAGGATCTGGAGCGTCGCCTGCAGGCGCTGGAGATCGAGGCGGGCATCATCGCCCGCGAGGCCGCCATCGGGATCGACACGACCGAGCGCCAGGCCGCCAACGACGCCGCCCGCACCGCGACGGAGGCCGAGCGCGCGGCCGCGCTGGAACGCTGGGAGGCGGAAAAGGCGCTGGTCTCGGACATCCTGACCTTGCGGGCCGAGTTGCGCGGCGAGGGCATGGCACTGGACGAGACGGGGGCGAACGAGGCGGGGGCGGATACGGACGGCGCTGATAGGTTGCCCCCAGCCTCTGCGGAAACCGAGGCGGCCGACCCCCCCGACACCGCCGCGCGGCTGGCACTTTTGCGCACCAAGATGGCCGAACTGGCCGAAAGGCAGGGTGAGCGGCCCTTGATCCTGCCCTCGGTGGACCGGCTGGCGGTGGGGGCGGTGGTGCAGGACTGGACCGGCATCCCGCTGGGCCGGATGCTGGCCAGCCAGACCGAGCGCGCGCTGGGCCTTGCGGGCCTGCTCGCGCAGCGCGTCGTCGGTCAGGACCATGCCATGGCCACCATCGCCAGCCGCATCCAGACCGGCATGGCCGGGCTGGGCGCGCCGGAAAAGCCGATGGGCGTCTTCATGCTCTGCGGTCCCTCGGGCGTCGGCAAGACCGAGACCGCGCTGGCGCTGGCCGACGCGCTTTACGGCGGCGAGCAGAACCTGATTTCCATCAACATGAGCGAGTTCCAGGAGGCGCATACCGTCTCGACCCTCAAGGGCGCGCCGCCGGGCTATGTCGGCTATGGCAAGGGCGGCGTGCTGACCGAGGCGGTGCGGCGCCGGCCCTATTCGGTGATCCTGCTCGACGAGGTGGAAAAGGCCCATCCCGACGTGCACGAGATCTTTTTCCAGGTCTTCGACAAGGGGATGATGGACGACAGCGAGGGGCGGCGGATCGACTTTCGCAACACGCTGATCCTGATGACCTCGAATGTCGGCACCGACGAGATCATGGCGCTGACCGATGCCGGCCGCACCCGGGTCGAGATCGACAGCCTGTCGGCCGCGCTGCGCCCGCCCTTGCTGAAGGTGTTTCCCCCGGCGCTGCTGGGGCGGCTGGTGACGATTCCCTACCTGCCGCTTTCGGATGCGATGATCGAGGCCATCGCCGGGCAGAAGCTGGCCGGCATCGGCCGCAGGCTGGCCGCCGCGCATGGCGCCGAACTGGTGATCGGCGCGGGAGTCATGGAGCAGATCCGCGCCCGCTGCACCGAGGTCGAATCGGGCGGCCGCATGATCGACGCCATCCTGACCGGCGCGATCCTGCCCGAACTCAGCCGCCGGGTGCTGGATGCCAGGCTGGAAGGGCGCGGCATCGGCAGGGTGACGGTGACCGGCGGGCCGGACGGCTTCGGCTATGCGCTGGACTGAGGCGCGCCGTGCAGATTTTCGACCAGACCGGCTTTCCCCATCAGATGGGGACCGGCATGGACGTGGCCGGGCAAGGCTACATGCTGCTGGTGGTCAAGGGCAGCTTCGCCTTTCCCGACCGTGAAACCGACCCGCCCCTGCCGCTGAAGGACCAGCGTCCGCTGGTCATGGCCGACGAATATACCGGCGCGCCGGGCTTTTCCGCGCCGCTTTGGGAAAGCGATTTCGCCTTTCGCAAGCCCTTCTGCGATGTGGTGCTGAACGGCGCCGCCCATGCACCGGACGGCCGCCCGGTCGAGCGGCTGCGCGTCGGGCTGGCGGTGGGCAACTGGTCCAAGCAGCTCGACGTGGTCGGCCAGCGCGAATGGCGCGTGCTGGGGCCGGCCATCGCCGCGACCCGGCCCTATCCCTTCACGCGGATGCCGTTTTCCTATGACACGGCCTTCGGCGGTCCCGACCGCAGCCGTCCACCCGGTCCCGACGTGCCGGTCCATGCCGCCAATCCGGTCGGGCTGGGCTGGGCCACCGCCTCGGGCGGCAGTCCGGCCGGGCTCGCGCTGCCCAATACCGAGGCGCCGGGGCAGGAGATCACCTCGCCCTATGGCGACTGGCAGCCGATGGCGCTGGGGCCTTATGGGCGCGGCTGGCCGCTGCGCCTGCCCTATGGCGGCACCTATGACGAGCGCTGGGTGGCCGAGACCGCGCCCTTCCTGCCGCGGGATTTCGATGAGCGCTACTACCAGATGGCGCCGCCCGACCAGCAGATCGCGCCGCCCGCGCCCTTTACCCCGGTGGTGCTGGTGCATCTGACCCCGCGCGGGCGCGAGGCGTTCCGTCTGCCCGACACCCGGCTGCCGTTCCGGGTCTGGCGCGGGCGCGAATGCTGCCTCGACACCGCGGCGCTGCCCGACACGCTGGCCATCGATGCCGAGGCGCGGGTTTTCATGCTGAGCTGGCGCGTGCAGGTGCCGATCCGCCGCACCATCGCCGAATTCTCGCGCGCATGGATCGGATCGCCGACTGCCGCCATGCTGCGGGCCGAGCGCGAGGGGCGCGGCTATATCCGCCTGGCGGCCGTTCCGGGCGAGGGCGAGGGGGATGGCCCATGATCGGCGTGCTGGCGGCGGGCATGGTGACGGCGGTGGGGCTCGATTGGGTCGCCTCGGCGGCGGCGATGCGGGCGCGGCTGGATGGGTTCGCCGAGACGCGCTTCATCGCCCCGGGCGGCTGGCGCATCGGTGCGCCGGTGCCCTTGCCCCGCAACTGGATCGGCCAGCGGCGCATGGCGCATCTGGCCGCCGGCGCGGTGGCCGACATCCTGCGCCAGGAGCCCGCCGCCACCGAGGCTGCGCTGATCCTGTGCCTGGCCGAAGAGGGCCGCCCCGGTCGCCCGGTGCAAGACCCCTCGGCCTTGCTGCGCATGCTGTCCCAGATCCTGGGCCTGCCCGAGCGGCGGGCGCATGTGGTGGCGCATGGCCGGCCCTCGGGCTTCGTCGGGCTGGAACGGGCGCGGCGCATGATCGCGGCGGGACAGGCGGGGCGGGTGATCCTGCTGGGGCTCGACAGCTATCTGACCGGGCCGGCGCTGGCGCATTACGCCGGCCTTGAGCGACTGCTTCAGAACGGCAATGCCGACGGCTTCATCCCCGGCGAGGCGGCGGCGGCGGTGCTGCTGGGGCCGGGGGGCGCCTTGCGGCTGACCGGGCTGGGGCTGGCGCGCGAGGCGGCCTTTCTGGGCAATGCGCGTGGCGAGGACGGCGCGGACCTGCCCCTGCGCGGCGACGGCATGGCGGCCGCCTATCGCGCCGCGCTGGCAGAGGCCGAGACCGATCTCGCCCATGTCGAATACCGCATCTCGGACCTGCCGGGCGAGCAGCATTTCTTCCGCCAAGCCGCGCTGATGACCTTGCGGCTGGAACGCGGCCGGACCGCCTTTCAGGATCTGTGGAGCCCGGCCGAGAGCCTGGGCAATATCGGCGCGGCGGCGGTGCCGGCGATGCTGGGCATGGCGCTGGCGGCGGTGCGCAAGGGCTATGCCCCCGGCTCGCCGGTGCTGGTCGAGGCCTCGGGCGACGATGGTGCCTGCGGGGCGGCGGTGCTGCACGAGGCGCGCGGCCCGGCCCGGCGCGTCTCGGCCGAGGACCGCCTTGCCACGGGGGCGGTGCGATGAGCGGGGTTTTCGCCAACGGGCTGGAGATCAGCGGCAAGGCGGTCAACGCCCAGACCATCGCCGCCTTTCCCGACACCTGCTTCACCCCGCCCGAGAACCCGGCGACCCCGCCGGGCGTGCCGGTGCCCTATCCCAGCTTCGGCGTCGCCTCGGACACGGAAAACGGCACCGGGACGGTGTTCATCGGCGGCAAGACGGTGAACATCAAGAACAAGTCCGACGTCAGCCGCACCTCGGGGACCGAGGCGGGATGCGCGGCGAAAAAGGGCATTATCACCTCGAAGAACACCGGCAAGAAATATTTCAACTCTTGGTCGAACGACGTGAAGTTCGACGGCGAGCCGGTGATCCGCTTTTCCGACCTTGCCACGCATAATCACGCCTCGCCCGGCGGGCAGACGCCGCCCTGGGCCGAGATCTGTGCGGCCAATTTCAGCGATACCAATTGCGTGACGCTGCTGAACGACCTGGGAATGCAGGTTCACGAGCATGGTGACAGCCCCTGCAACTCCGAGCAGACCGGCAAGGAATCCGAGCATCCATTCGAGAACCAGATGTTTCAGCAGGCCCGCGGCGGTCCGAACTACAAGCCATGGGGGAGCTATGATGTCGACAAGGCCCCCTGCGTCTGCATGCAGTCCCGCCATCTGGGCGACAACAATACCCCCAAAAGGGGCAAGGGCAGCAAGAAGGAGACGCCGCACAATCTCAAGACGACGGCGATCAGGGAGTATCTGGCCGACAATCCCCGTCCGACTCTCGGCGATGCGATCGCCGAGACGCAACAGGCCTATGACGCTCACCACGAATGCCTGCAAGATGAGGACGAGAAAACCAGGGAGCACGCGCTCGAATGCCTGAAACTGATCCTGCTGGCCTATCTGCAGAGCGTGGCGCCCAAGAAGAAGGGGGCCGACGGAAAGCTTAGGCCGCAGACGCACGAAGAACTTCTCAGCACAAGAGTGAGGTCACAAAGTGGCTAATGCATATGACGATCCCGGCAGGACCATAGACGACCTGGCGCCGGAGGAGGTGGACATCGAAGCCATCGACGCCTTTCATCTGGGCGGCACGCGCTATGCGGCGAGTTTCGAGCTCAGCGACGAGGACAGCGAGGTGGTTCGCTCGTTCCTGCTGATGGTCGATTTCGGCGCGACCCTGACATACTCGGTGCGGATGCGGATCGACAAATCCATCCTGTCCCATGCCAGCCTTTCACCAGACCATCATGTCGTGCTGCAACTGGGCCGGCATGTGCACGACCTTACGCCGGGGGGTGATTCGGTAACGACCCTTCAGGACGGCGTCCTGCGGCGATTGTGGCATCTCGATGCCGGCCATCAGTATGTCTACGGCGATCGCAGCACGGCCTATGCCCGCGAAGGTGGCGCGTGGGAGCGGATAGAGGGCTACGGCAACGCAGTGTTCCGATGCATCCACGGGCCGCGTGCGGATATGATCCATGCCTGCGGGAACCGCGGCGTTCTCGCGCGGCTGGAAGGCCGGCGCTGGGTTCCGGTCGATCTGCCCGTGCAGCGCAATTTCCACGCGATCGAGGTCATGCCCGATGGCGCGATCCATGTCTGCGGCGCAAGGGGCGCGGCCTATGCGATAGTCGATGACGAGTTGACGGAACTGCAATCGCAGCCCTGGGACTATATGGGCGTGCTCAGCTTCAAGGGCCGGCGCTACTGGACCGATGCGAATTATGGAATCAGCGTGCAGAAAGGCAATGTCGTCGAGCCGCTGCGCGAGCTGGGCCAAGCCTTCTACATGCACGCCTCGGACGAGAAGCTGGTGATCTCGGGCTGGAAGGAGGTCTTCATCTTCGACGGCGAGAACTGGGAGGGGTTCGAGATGGGCTATGACGGCAATATCTTCCTGCGCCGGCTCGACATGGCGGATTACGGCGGCTGATCCAGCCGTTCGGCCAGATAGGCCCTGACGCGGTCCAGATCCAGCGCCGCCACGCGCAGCCCCTCGGCGCCGGGTTGCAGCATGCGCAGAACGAACAGTTCGCCCGGTTCGGGGTATTCGGCAAAGCGCGCCTCGGCGATGCGCAGCCCCTCGGTGCCGGCCACGCGCAACCCGTCCATATGCGCCTCCAGCCGCTCCAGCAGGCGGGCGATGCGCAGGGCGTCCATCTCGGGGTTTTCCTCGGGGAACAGCATCGCCCGGTCGTAGAGCGTCCACAGGAACGCCGCCTGCTCGGCGTGCTGGCGCAGGATCTCGGGCAGGACGGGGGCGGGGGGATACATCAGTTCAGGTTGATCGAGCCGCCGCGGATGCGGTTCGCCGCCGAGGCGTGGCTGACCAGATAGGTGCCGCGAATGGTGATATGGCCGTCCGCCTCCAGCACGATCGAGGCCTTGCCGCAGCGCAGTTCGATCCGTTGCCGGGCGGTGATGCGCAGCGGCTCGCCGTCGGCGACGGCCACTGGCCCGGCGGGCATGGCCGAGACGATGCGGCCGACCACCAGCGGCCGGCACGCATCGCCATCCTCGAACAGGATGGCAAGCTCGGCGCCGATATCGCCGGGCTCGAACCGCACCAGGCTGCGCGCCGGAACCGCCTGGGCCGAGGGATTGCCGGGAAAGACCACCAGCGGCCGGCCTTCGTCAAGGCCAAGCAGCATGCCGATCACCACGCCGCCGCGAATATCCTCGCCGATCATGCCCAGCCCTCCGCCCCGGCTCTTGCAATGATAGCACGACGGCGGCGCGACTTCACCGGGATTTCCGGGCTGTGCCTGTGGCCGGGCGCTGGGCCGTCAGGGACGATTTGGCATGAACTGCCGCCGGGGCGTCATGAAATGCGAGCCGGTGCGGCGCGGGTTTCGATTACCGCCCGTCCAGATATGAAAAGGCCCCGCCGCGGACGGCAGGGCGCATCGCATGTGGCCGGACCTGGAATCGACAGGCGTGGCCAGAAAGACGGAAAGAAAGGATCAGGCTTTCGCCAGCTCGCGCTTGATCTTCAGCGCGCGATCCGACAGTTCCGCGTCCTTGGCTTTCGCCAGGAAGGCGTCCAGACCACCGCGGTGGTCGACCGAGCGCAGCGCCGCGGCCGAGATGCGCAGCTGGTAGCTGCGGCCCAGCTTTTCCGACAGCAGCGACACTTCGTTCAGGTTCGGCAGAAACCGGCGGCGGGTCTTGTTGTTGGCGTGGGAGACGTTGTTGCCGCTCATCGGGCCCTTGCCGGTCAGTTCGCAAACGCGCGACATGATCTTGTTCCTTCGATTCGATCCTGCGCGGGCGTCTGCCCGCAATATGAAAGGGCGCCGCGTGGCAGCGCCCGGAAATCCGTTTGCGCGGGATAAAGCGAGATGGGCGGCACGTCAAGCCTTTTTGCCGGGTTCTCTTGCCGCGCCGCGCTGCCTCATGCCGGGAAATGCCGGGTTTCATGGTCGAGCAGCGCCCGCTTGCGCCACAGACCGCCGCCATAGCCGGTCAGCCCGCCATCCGAGCCGATCACCCGGTGGCAGGGAATCACCACCGCGATCTGGTTTGCGCCATTGGCCCGCGCCACGGCGCGGATCGCCGAGGGCCGGCCGATGCGCCGCGCCAGCTCGGCATAGCTGATGGTTGCGCCTGCGGGCAGGCGCTGCAATTCCCGCCAGACCTGCTGCTGGAAATCCGTGCCGTGCAGGGCCAGCGGCAGGTCGAAAGCCGTCAAGCCGCTGGCGAAATAGGCGGTGATCTGCGCTTCGGCCCGGTCGGTGACGGCGGTGCGGCCGGGGCCGATGCGGCCCCCGGCGCCTTTGGCGAGGCGGCGCAACTCGGCCGGCAGCGCCTCGCGTTCGACGAATTCCAGCAGGTGCAGCCGGTCGGAATCCGCCACCGCAATCATGGCGCCCAGCGGCGTGTCGAACCATGCGGCGGCAAGCGCGGCCGGCCCCTGCGGCGGCTGGCCCAGCAGTGCGGTCAGCGCGGCGCCGGGATCGGCCTGCGGGTCAGGCCCGGCGTTCATGGGCCTGCCGTCCGGCGGTCAGCGAATCGCATTCCGCCGCCCCCAGCCAGTCGAGCATATGCGCCGCAGCCGAATCGGGATCGCTCTCGCCCCGCGCCACGGCATCGCCCATCTCGCGCAGCCGGGCGCGCACTTCGGGTCGGTCCAGCCGCGCCAGCAGCCCGGCGCGCAGTTCCGCAAGGAACCAGTGCCGCGCCTGTTCGGCCCGGCGGCCGTCGAAATGCCCGTGCTCGCGCCGCCAGTCGGCAAGCCAGGTCATGTTGGACCAGGCCTTGTCCAGCCCCTCGCCGGTATAGGCCGAGACCGGCAGCGCCTTGGGAAAGCCCTCGGGGTCGTAGGGGCGCTTGCGCAGCAGCCGCAGCGCGCCGGCGTAATCGGCGACCGTGCGCATCGCGGTCTCGCGCAGATCGCCGTCGGCCTTGTTGACAAGGATAATGTCGGCGATCTCCATGATGCCGCGCTTGACGCCTTGCAGCTCGTCGCCGCCGGCCGGGGCCAGCAGCAGGATGAACAGGTCCGACATCTCGGCCACCAGGGTTTCGCTTTGCCCGACGCCCACCGTCTCGATCAGCACCACGTCGAAGCCCGCCGCCTCGCACAGCCGCACCGTCTCGCGCGTGCGGCGCGCCACGCCGCCGAGTTCGGCGCGCGAGGGCGAGGGGCGGATGAAGGCGTTGGGATCGCGGCTCAGCGTTTCCATCCGGGTCTTGTCGCCCAGGATCGAGCCGCCCGAGCGTGCCGAGCTGGGATCGACGGCCAGCACCGCGACCTTCAGGCCCTGCGCGGTCAGCATCTTGCCGAAAGCCTCGATGAAGGTGGACTTGCCGACCCCCGGCGTCCCCGACAGGCCGATGCGCAGCGCCTGCCGCTGGGGCAGTTCGGCCAGCAGCGCCAAGGCGCGGGCGCGATGGTCGGGGCGCGTGCTTTCGATCAGCGTGATCGCGCGGGACAGCGCGCGGCGGTTGCCCTGCGTCAAGGGTTCGGTCAGTTCGTCCATGCCCATCCCGCTGCCTTGTTGCGACGCGAGCGCCGACTGCCCCCGCACCCCGTGGATATTTCCACAAGGAAGACATGTAAACGCCGGGCGGTTGTGGCGGATGGGCGCGGGGGATAGGTCTGGGGCAGCAACGGAGCGGGCAATGCTGACAAGGCGGGCGATACTGGCCGGGATGGCGGCCATGGCGGCGGGGCCGGGGACGGCCGCGTCCGGGCTGCAATTGCTGATGGTGCGGCGCAGGGGCTGCGTCTATTGCGCGCAGTGGGATCGCGAGATCGCGCCGGTCTATGGTCGGCACCCCGAAGGGCGCGCGGCGCCGCTGCTGATGGTCGATCTGGATGGACCCTGGCCCGACGGGCTGGCGCTGGCGCGGCAGCCCTGGCTGACGCCGACCTTCATCCTGCTGCGGGGCGGGATCGAGATGGTGCGCGTCGAGGGCTATCCGGGACGCGAGCGGTTCTTCGGCGTGCTGCGCGACATGCTGGCCGAGGCGGCGGGCTGAGATGGCGGGCTGAGGCTTTCGCCCTGCGCCGCTTTGGGTTATCCGGGCTTACAGTAAGTACTTACTTAACACGGGTCAGCCATGCACGACATCCGCGCCATCCGCGAAAACCCTGCCGCTTTCGACGCTGCGCTTGCTTTGCGCAACCTGCCGCCGGTTTCGCCCGAGATCCTGTCGCTGGATGCCGACCGCCGTTCCCGCATCGCGGCCGCCGAGGCCGCGCAGGCCGAGCAGAACAAGGCCAGCAAGGAGGCCGGCGCCGCCAAGGGTCGCGGCGACGAGGCCGAATTCCAGCGTCTGCGCGCCCTGGTCACCGCCAAGAAGGACGAAACCGCGCGGCTGCAGGCCGAGGCCACGGCGCTGGACGCCAAGCTGCGCGAGCTGCTGCTGGCCGTCCCCAACCTGCCCCTGGACGGCGTGCCGCCGGGCAAGGACGAGGACGACAATGTCGAGATCCGGCGCTGGGGCGAACCTCGCGCCTTCGACTTCGCCCCGCGCGAGCATTTCGAGATCGAGGGCGTCCGTCCCGGCATGGATTTCGAGACCGCCGCGAAACTCTCTGGCTCGCGCTTCGTGGTGCTGAAGGGCGGCGTCGCCCGCGTCCATCGCGCGCTGGCGCAGTTCATGCTGGACCTGCATACAGAAGAGCATGGGCTGGCCGAGACCTGGGCGCCTGTCCTGGTGCTGTCCGAGATGATGGAGGGCACCGGGCAGCTGCCGAAATTCGGCGAGGACAGCTATCAGACCCGCGAGGGCTGGTGGCTGATCCCGACATCCGAGGTCACGCTGACCAACACCGTGAACGGCGATCTGGTCGACCATGCCAGCCTGCCGCGCCGCATGGTGGCGCATAGCCAGTGCTTCCGTTCGGAAGCCGGCAGCGCCGGCCGCGACACTTCGGGGATGCTGCGCCAGCACCAGTTCGAAAAGGTCGAGATGGTCTCGATCACCGATGCGGAATCGGGGGTCGAGGAACATGCCCGCATGACCCGCTGCGCCGAGGCGGTGCTGGAGCGGCTGGGCCTGCCTTACCGCACCATCGTGCTGTGCGGCGGCGACATGGGCTTCGGCGCCCGCATCACCCATGACCTCGAGGTCTGGCTGCCCGGGCAGGGCAAGTATCGCGAGATCTCCTCGGTCAGCTATTGCGGCGATTTCCAGGCCCGGCGCATGAACGCGCGCTATCGCCCGGCGGGCGGCGGCAAGCCGGAATTCGTCCATACGCTGAACGGCTCGGGCCTGGCGGTGGGGCGCACGCTGATCGCGGTGCTGGAAAACGGCCAGCAGGCGGACGGGTCGGTCAAGCTGCCCGAGGTGCTGCATCCCTATCTGGGCGGCAGGACGCGGCTGGGCGCCGACGGCGTCCTGGCCTGACTTAACAAAAGATAGAGCACGCGAAACCGGCCGGGAACGGGCGGCGTTTCCTGCCCATGTCTCGCGCGGGCGCATCCTTGCTGATCCTTGCGGTGCTGGTCTTCACGGCCAGCACGCTGCTTTACGCGCTGCGATCCGAGCCCGCTGCGCTGCCGCTGGCAGAGCCGGGCCTTGCGCTGTCGCCCTGGCAGGGATACCCCGGCGCCCGGCCGCCGCCGGTCGATCTGCCCGGCCTGTTCCTGCGGCCCGAGGGCCTGGGCATGGCCGGGCTTCTGGGCATGACCTGGGCGGCGCTGGCCTATCACGCCGGCCGCCGCTGGTTCGAGAGGCGCCGGATGCGCCTGGCCCGCGCCGCCGCCCTGGAGGAAGAGCGCGAATTGCCGCCGCAGAACGCCGGCCCGCCGACGCCGGGCCATCTGCTGCGGCTGCACGAACGGGACGACAGCCTGGGCGAACATGCGCCGCTGATCCTGGGATTGCTGGCGGGAGCGATCTGGCCCTGGTTCCTGCGCGGCCATCCGGTCATCGCCTTCCTGCTGTCGGCGGCGATGCTGGCGGGGTTCCTGGCGGCGGCGTTGCGCGGCATCCGCGCCGGCAGCCTGGTGCAGCACAGTTCCTCGCTGGGCTTTGTCGCGGGCTGGGGACTGCTGGTCAGCTTTGCCGTCTTTACCGGGCTGCTGCGCGACCGGCTGGGCGTGCCGCAAGAGGCCGCGGCGGTGATCGCCTTGCTGATCGGCTCGGTCGCCGCGGTCAGCGTGCAGTTGCGGCTGGGGCGCCGGATCGGCTTCAGCGTGGCGGTGATCTGGGGGCTGATCGGCATTGCCGCCAGCACCGTCACCACCGACGCGGCCATCGCCACCATGACGGTCATCGCCATCGCCATCATTGCCGTGGCGCTGGTGCGGGTGACGACCTAGGCGCCCGGCCTAGCTGCCCTTGGGCTTTTGCCGGTGCTTGTGCTTGGACAGCGCGCCGGACTGGTTGATCTTGCTGGCCTTGTCCTTGTAGGGGTTCTTGGTCCCCTGGTCGCGGAAGGTCAGCCGGATCGGCGTGCCGGGCATGTCGAAATCCTGCCGCAGCCCGTTGACGAGATAGCGCTGATAGCTGTCAGGCAGCTTGTCGGTATGGGTCGCCATGACCACGAAGGCCGGCGGCCGGGTCTTGACCTGGGTGATATAGCGCAGCCGGATGCGGCGGCCGCCGGGCGCGGGCGGCGGATGCGCCTCGGTCATGGTGGAAAGCCACTGGTTCAGCCGGGCGGTGGGGATGCGGCGGTTCCAGACCTCATGCGCCTTGAGGATCGCGTTGTGCAGCCGGTCCAGCCCCTTGCCCGTGCGGGCCGAGACGGTGACCAGGGGCGCGCCCTTCAACTGCGGCAAGAGCCGCTCGAACGCCTCGCGCAGTTCCTTGAGCTTTTCGGGCTTGTCCTCTTCCAGATCCCATTTGTTCGCGGCGACGACCACGGCGCGGCCCTCGGTTTCGGCGAAATCGGCGATGCGCAGGTCCTGCTGCTCGAAGGGGATGCCCACGTCCAGAAGCACCACCACCACCTCGGCAAAGCGCACGGCGCGCAAGCCGTCGGCGACGGAAAGCTTTTCGACCTTGTCGGTCACGCGCGCCTTCTTGCGCATCCCGGCGGTGTCGAAGATGCGGACCGGCGTGCCCATGAAATTCGTGCTGACGCTGATCGAATCGCGGGTGATGCCGGCCTCGGGTCCGGTCAGCAGCCGGTCCTCGCCCAGGATCTTGTTGATGAGCGTCGACTTCCCGGCATTGGGCCGGCCGATCACCGCGATCTGCAAGGGCTTGCTTTCCGACGGGCGCCAGTCCTCGGTCTCATCGTCGCCATCCTCGACGGCGACGTCGGTCTCGGGCGCCTGCTGGACGTTCTGCGCCTCGAACGCCTCGGCCAGCGGCACGAGGGCGCGGTAGAGGTCGTCCATGCCCTCGCCATGCTCGGCCGAGATGCGCAGGGGCTCGCCCAGGCCGAGCGCATAGGCCTCCATCGCGCCCGCCTCGCCGGCGCGGCCCTCGGCCTTGTTGGCGGCCAGGATCACATGCCTGGCCCGCCGGCGCAGGATGTCGGCGAAATATTCGTCGGCCGCCGTCACGCCCACGCGGGCGTCGATCACGAACAGGCAAACGTCGGCCTCGTCCACCGCACGCTCGGTCAGGCGGCGCATGCGGCCTTGCAGGCTGTCGTCCTCGGCGATCTCCAGGCCCGCCGAATCGACGACGATAAAGCGCAGGTCGCCCAGACGCCCCGCGCCCTCGCGCAGGTCGCGGGTCACGCCGGGCTGGTCGTCGACCAGGGCAAGCCGCTTGCCGACAAGGCGGTTGAACAGCGTGGACTTGCCGACATTGGGGCGCCCGACAATGGCGAGGGTAAAGCTCATCTGTATGCGATCAACTGGCCGTCATGGGTGACGACGTAAAGGGTCTGGCCCGCGACGGCCGGGGCTGCCGCGGCGCCGCCCGGGATCTGGGCGGTGCCGATCAGCGCGCCCGAGGCGGGATCGAAGACGCGCAGATAGCCGTCCGACGAGGCAAGGTAAAGCTTGGATCCCGCCAGCACCGGCCCGTGATGGTTCCAGACCCGGTCCTGCTTGCGGATGACGGACTCGGTGAAATAGGGCAGCTTCTGCGCCCAGACCCGGGCGCCGTTCGCCGCGTCCAGCCGGATCAGCTGCGCCTGGTCGTTCACCAGGAAGACCGAATTGCCGGCGGCCAGGACCGGGCTTGCCGCGCCTTCGCGGGCATGCCATTTCATCATGCCGTTGCTCATGTCGTAGGCGCCGACGCCGCCGGCGCTGGTGCCGGCATAAAGCGTGTTGCCCAGGATGACCGGATCGCCGGTCATGTCGCGGAAATAGCTGACCGCGCGGCCGACCCGGGTTCCGCCGACATTGGCGACCCAGAGCTGGCTGCCGTCGCGGGCATCCACGCCCGCCAGCGCGCCGGTGTTCGATGGAAAGACCACCGTGCTGCCCGAGACTGCCGGGGCCGAGGCGCCCATCACCCCGGCCATGTCCTTGTTGCCGAAGCTGCGCCACATCACCTTGCCGTCATTGGCGCGCACCGCCCAGCCGGTCTGTTCGCGGTCCAGCACATAGACCACGCCATTGACGACCGTGGGCGCGCCGCCGATCGTCGAGCCGACCTTTTGCCGCCAGGCGACGGCGCCCGTGCGGGCATCCAGCGCCACCAGCTCGCCATAGCCGGTGGTGACGAAGATACGGTTGCCCTCGAAGGCCAGCCCGCCGCCCGAGACGCTGCGGCCGCTTTCGCCGGCCGGGCGCAGATCGACGCTCCAGACCCGGCCGCCGCCGGCCGTGGTGGCGGTGACGGTGGACTGGCTGTCCATGGCAAAGACCAGCCCCGCCGCGACGATGGGTTCGGCGGTGATGCGGTGGCGCTTGTCCGAGGCCGTGCCGATGGGCACCGCCCAGAGCCGGCGCGTGCCGGCGCCAAGCGCGACGTTGCCCGGCGCATGGGCGGCGTTGCCGGCGCGCTGCGGCCAGTCGGCATTGGCGCGCACAGGCGGCAGGGACAGGGCGGCGGTGGTGGGCGCCTGGGCGCCTTCGGTGGCAGGACCGTCGGGCGACAGCACGGCACGCGGGTCCAGCCGCTCTCCGGGCAGCGGCGCCTCGCGTTGGGTGCAGGCCGAAAGGGCGGTCAGGCCAGCCAGAGCGGCGATCAGGGACAGCCTCGTCATCGCTTTCTCCTCTATCCGGGCCGGTATTGGGTCGGGTTCGGCCACGGGCGCTTTGGTTCGGTTTGCCGGCGGGGCCGGCCTTCAGTTTGCGGCGGGGGCCGGCATGGTCTGCGGCAGGGATCCTTCGCTGGGCTCGGGTTCCACGCCCAGCGTGATCATCATCTCGGACAGGCGGCGGCGCAAGGGCTCGGACAACCCGTCCTTTTGCTGGATCTGGCCGATCAGCATCACGGCATCCTCGGTGCGGCCGGCGCCGATCAGCGCCACGGCCTTCTGCTCCAGCGCCAGCAGCTCGAAGGGGGCGCCGGGCTTGGAGAGATCGGCCAGCAGCCGGTCGCGTTCGGCCGCATCCATCGCCGGGCCGGCGACCATCACGGCCTTCAGCAGCGCCAGGTCGTGCAGCACCGGATCGTTTTGCAGGCCGGCCGCGGCGGCCTTGAGTCGCTCGGCCGCCTTTTGCGGCAGGCCGGCCTGGGCCTCGGCGCCGGCTGCCAGCATTTCGGACAGCACCTTGCGACCGGCCGAGCCGGCGGGATCGACGGCGGAAAGCGCGGTGATCGGATCGTCTCCCTGCCGGGCGGCCATGATGGCGTCGCCCCAGGCCCGGGCCCGTGTTTCGGCCTGGCTGCTGGAATATTCCCGCCAGGCGGCCCCGCCGACGATGCCCAGGATCACCAGGAGCGCGATCCAGCCATAGCGGCGGAACAGCGCGAACAGCCGGTCGCGGCGCAGATCCTCGGTGACCTCGTCGATGAAGCTGTCGTTCTGATTGGCCATGTCGCCCCCGGATGTTCTTTCGCGCTGTTCTATACGGGGTTTCACCCGTTTGCCAATGGCGGGGCGCGGCGGGACTGGCGCAGGGCCGAGGCGGAATAGACCGCCAGCGCCGCCCAGATCATCGCAAAGGCGATCATGTGCCAGGTGGTGAAGGTCTCGCCGAACAGCAGCACGGCGCAGAGGAATTGCAGCGTCGGGTTCAGATAGAACATCAGCCCGACCGTGGCCATTTCGATCCGCCGCGCGGCATAGCTGAACAGGATCAGCGGCACCGCCGTGATCGCGCCCGAGGCGATCAGCAGCAGCGTTACCGGCAGATTCGCGCCGAAGCCCAGCGGCTGGGCCAGCGGCGCCGGCATCAGGCCAAGCGCCTGGGCGATCAGCCAGCCAAGCGCCAGCGGCGCCAGCAGCGCGACCTCGGCCGCGACGGACAGCACCGGGCCCAGCGGCAGCGATTTCTTGAGCGCGCCGTAGAGCACGAAGGTCAGGGCGATCCCCAGGCTGATCCAGGGCGCGACCCCCAGCCCCCAGGTCAGCAGCACGACCGCCAGCACCGCCAGCAGGATGGCCATGGCCTGCACCCGGGTCAGGCTTTCGCCGAAGACCAGCACCCCGGTCATCACCGCGGCCAGCGGGAAGATGTAGTAGCCCAGAGAGCTTTGCACCACATGGCCGGCCTGCACGGCCCAGATGAACAGCCCCCAGTTCGCCGAGATCGTCAGCGCGGCAAGGGCGATCCGCCTGACGACAGCGCCGGTCAGCGCCGCGCGCAGCTGGCCCAGCCGGCCCTGCGCGCCCAGCACGACCAGGAACAGCGCCAGCGACCAGATGGTGCGATGCGCCAGCACCTCGACGGTCGGGACGCCGGCCAGGGCGCGGTAGAAGATCGGCGAGAGGCCCCAGGTCACGCAGACCGCGATCATTGCCCAGAAGCCCTTGGTCCATTCGCTCATGCGCGATTCCTTTCCATTCCGCCAGCCATGCGTCCGATTCGCGGCAAGGGCAAGGGTGGGCGATTTGCGCAGCCCCGGTCGGCACTTGCCCCGCGGCAGGGCCAGAGGACCGGAAGGGTCGCGCAAGCTGTAGAGGAATTTGGAGGCGCACAAGCAGACCTATTCGCGCAAGGGCAACAGCAAGAGCCGGTCGGTCCGTGACGTCGCGGATGAGGCCGAGCGGCTGGACGGGGCCTGCCCGCATGTCGGGAACTCGCAGCCGCCCACCATCCTCGAAGGTATCCGGCCCTCGGAGGTGGTCGAGGTCATCGAGCAGCGTATCGCCGAACAAAACAAGCTGCTGCGCCGATTGCGCAAGGAGCAGCCGGACCGGAAGGGCGATCTGCGGACCATTCGCAGCGACACGCATGTGATGCTCGGCAGCGTTTTCAGCTTTCCCGATCCGGTCGAGGACATGGACCAGGCTGAGTATCTGCGCTGGCGCAGGGACGTGATCGCCTTCGCCAAGGCCGATGCCGCGTGGAACGGGGCCGAAGTGCTGAGCATCGTCGAGCATCGCGATGAAGCCCACCCGCATGTGCATGTTCTGGCCGTGCCCATATGTGCAGATGACAATATGCGCATGGACGCCAAGCGCTGCCATGAGGGCCATCGCGAGCAGGACCGGCACAAGGATCATGGCTGGTCCGGCTCGCCGTCGCGCAGCTACAAGCAGGCGATGCGCGGCTGGCAGGACCGCTATCACGCCGCGGTCGGCGCGAAGCATGGGCAGGCCCGTACGGGGCCGCGCCGCCGCCGTCTGGACCGGGCGGCGTGGAAGGCCGAACAGGAACGGCTGAAGGCGCAGAAGGCGGCAGAGATCGCGACTGAGCGAGCCGCAGAAGCCCGCCGTCTCGCCGACGAGGAGGAGCGCCGCCTCAGCGCGGTCACGTGGGACACGGTCGCCAGACGGCTTCGGGAGGCCGAAGCGGTGCATGCCATCGCCACCGGCGGGCTGATTGCCGCGATCCGGCAGGTCGATCCTGATCCGGTGCTGCTGGAGCGGCTGGAGACCCCCGGACAGATGGGCAGCTGGACGAACCACGACGCGGATCGCAACCGCGAGATGTCCCTCGCGCTGGCGCCGGTGCTCAGCGACGGGTTGGAAGCCTTGCGCCAACCGCCGACAGGGCCGGGACTGCTCGGAGGGCTCTCCGGTTTCCTGCGCGGCCTGGCTGGCTGGGTCAATCGCCTCGCCGATACCAGCCCGCGCTGGCTGAAATGGCCGGAAACCGTGGCCTATGTGGCTCATGGGGCGAGGCAGGCCTTCGGCACGACTTACACGGCCTCGACCTTGGCCGGGGTGATCGAGGCCTCGCCGGCATGGCAGTCCTTCACCGGCGACGCGAGAGCGCGGCTGGATCAGGCACGCACGGTGCAGGCGCTGACGAATCCGCGCGTCTCTCTGCCGGACGCCCCATCCCATAGGGGCATATGACAGCATGCGCTTGTGCCAATATGCACATCCGGCGACGGAGAGCCGGCAATTGCGGCTGATACGATTTCTTGGTAAT
>NZ_FNEA01000008.1 GCF_900100045.1 Paracoccus denitrificans
ACACTAGGGCGTGTGGGGATTCATCGTGAGTTGATAACGGCTGCAGCGAGGTAGACCATTGCTTCGAAGCTCTGATCGGTTTTGCAGGCACGCATGGCGATGCGCTTGAACTCCTTCAGCTTGCAGAAGAAGTTCTCGATGAGGTGGCGCCAGGCGTAGATGTCGGGGTCGATCCTGAGTTTCTGCGCGCGGGCGGGGTGTTGTGAGATCACGATCCGAGCGCCGCGGTCGTTCAACTCGGCAACCAATGCATTGCTGTCGAAGGCCTTGTCGGCGATCAGCCCGTCGAAAGCGATCCCGTCGATCAGCGGCGGCACCTCGACGCTGTCGTAGCGCTGGCCCGGCATCAGACGGAAGCGCACGAGGTTGCCCAAGGCATCGGTGAGGGCCAGAATCTTGGTCGTCATGCCGCCTTTGGAGCGGCCAATGGCCTGGCTCTGAGTCCCCCCTTTGCGCCCTGACCATGACGGTGGACCTTGACGATCGTCGCATCGACCATGGCATATTCCAGGTCAGGCTCATCCGACAGCGCATCGAATATGCGCCTGAAAACATCGGCTTCCCGCCAATCTCGGAACCGCCGGAATGCCGTGTTCCAGTTGCCGAACCGCTCCGGCAGGTCGCGCCACGGACTGCCCGTGCGCACAATCCACAGCACCGCCTCCAGAAACAACCGGTTGTCTTTGCCGCTGCGTCCAGGGTCGCTTGGCTTACCCAGACAATGCGGCTCGATCTTCGCCCACTGGGCATCCGTCAGAACATCGCGATCCATCCGGAGGATGAATCACATCAACCCCCGTTTGTGAATCCCCACACGCCCTAGCACACAACATCAAGTAAGTGGTCGCATTGGTCGGCATCCGACATCTGATAGCGGCCATACCGGGATGATCAGGCGCAAGGACACCCAAAAATCGGCACGGGTCTTGCTGATACAGCACGAAACGCACAGCAGCCCCTGCCGATGTGCAAGCGACGCAGAGTTTTGCCACAACCCCGGCCCATACCAGCATCAGGGCCGACCAGGCATTCACCCGCCGGCACCTGAAATTGCGGGCTGCCCCCGGGAACCGCCGCAGCGACCGTTCAGACGATCGGTGCGAAACCTCCGGCCTGATGGTCGTACTGCTCCAGCATTCCCTCGGCGATATCGTGCAAGACGCCGTGCAGCGACAGGTTGCCCGATTCGACCGCCATCTTCACGAAGGGAAAGGTCATCAGGTTCTCGAGCGAAATCAGCACTGCCTGCCGTTCGAGTTCGCGAATCTGCTGCTCTGGCGGCAGCGGGGTCACGCGCTCATACCCCGGACGCAGGATGTCCATCCAGCGACCGACAAAGCTGGATTTCTCCTCAAGCTCGGGCGCATGGCCGGAACACATGGCATGGCATCCCTGCACGCCGCCGCAATTCGTATGCCCGACGACGACGATATGCGCGACCTTGAGCGTGTTCACCGCATATTCGACCGCGGCCGAGGTGCCGTGCTGCTCGCCATCCGGCGCATAGGGGGGGACCAGATTCGCGATGTTGCGATGAATGAAAAATTCGCCGGTATCCGCCCCGAAGATCGAGGTCACGTGCACGCGCGAATCACAGCACGCAATGACCATGGCGCGGGGGTGCTGGCCGTCATCGGCCAACCGGCGATACCAGACCCGATTCTCGACAAAGGCTGTGGCGCGCCAACCATGATAGCGCTGGACCAGATACTGCGGCAGTGGACGTGCTTCTCTCATTGCTTCCTCATCTACCGATCGAACGAGTGATAGCGGCTGAACCGATAAAGTTCGAGTGGTTTAGCGCAAGCCTCATAACCTTTTCTTGATGGATTGCTGCCAGTTTGCGCATCGGCGCGACAGGGCCCGACATGGGAGCAGGGATGACCAAGATTGCAGTTCTGGCCATGGACGAAACCGTCCGGATCGACGTGCAAAGGCTTGAGCAGATCATTCGTGAACTGGGTGAGCCGGCGGCGGCACAAGTCATCGGCGCAGCATTGGAACAGCTTGCGCTGGCGCTGCGCCGCACGGTCGCGGCCTCGCAGCGCGGCGATCTCGGGGCCATTGTCGCCAGTGCCGACCAGCTTTCGCGGCTGGCCTGGCAGGTCGGGCTGGTCACCCTGGCCGGGGTCGCCATCGATGTCGGTGCTTGCGCCGAACGCCGGGACCCCCCTGCCCTGGCCGCCACGGTCCGCCGGCTGGAACGGATCGGCAATCGCTCCCTGACCGAGTTGTGGGATCCGCCGGACGACCGCTGAGCGGATCGCGCCTTGCAGCCTCGCACCCGGGCGCTAGGGTGCCACAAAGGTCAAGAGATCACGAGCAAGCCGATGATTCCCGAATTCGCCGATTCCGATGCCCCCTCGCTTCCGCTCTGGCTGATCCGGCCGGGCGAAGCCGAGCCCGTCCTGCCGCCCGAAATCGGCCCCTTTGCGGCGAACTGGGCCAGGGCGCAGGGTTTCGCGGCCAAGCCGGGGCAGGTCTGCCTGCTGCCCTCGGCCGAGGGCGGGCTCGACGGGGCGCTGTTCGGCATCGGCCCCGAACCGGCGGCCGCGGATCGCCCGGCGCGCGAACGCTTTGCGCTGGCACGAGCGGCCGAGGCCCTGCCTGCCGGCAATTGGCACCTGGCAAATCGCCCGCAAGGTTTCGACCTGACGCAAGGCGCCCTGGGCTGGCTTTTCGCGCAATACCGCTTCGACCGCTACAAGCGGATCGAGGCACCGCGCGCCCGGATCGTCTGCCCCGACGGGCTGGATCGCGACCGGCTGATCGCCATGGCGGCAGGAGAGTATCTGGCGCGCGACCTGATCAACACCCCGGCCTCGGACATGGGGCCGGGCGAGTTGGAGCAGGCCGCCCGCGAACTGGCCCAGAGGCATGGCGCGGAAATCGAGGTGACTTGCGGCGACGATCTGCTCGCGCGGAATTTCCCCATGATCCACGCCGTCGGCCGGGCCGGTGCTCAGCCGCCCCGGCTGATCGACATCCGCTTCCCGGGCGAGGGGCCGCGGCTGACGCTGGTCGGCAAGGGGGTCTGCTTCGACACCGGCGGGCTGGACATCAAGCCGTCCGCCTCGATGGCGCTGATGAAAAAGGACATGGGCGGTGCTGCCAACGTGCTGGGACTGGCCGAGACCCTGGCCCGCCTGGGCCTGCACCGCGCCATGCAGCTGCGCATCCTGATCCCGGCGGTCGAAAATGCCATCTCCGCCAATGCCTTCCGCCCCGGCGACGTGCTGACCAGCCGCAAGGGCCTGACGGTCGAGGTCAACAACACCGATGCCGAGGGCCGGCTGGTGCTGGCCGACGCGCTGGCGCTGGCGGATGAGGAGGCGCCGGATCTGCTGGTCTCGATGGCGACGCTGACCGGCGCCGCCCGCGTCGCGCTTGGTCCCGAACTGCCGCCATTCTTCTGCGACGACGACGCGCTGGCCGCCACGATCCAGGGCGCAGGCCGGGCCCATGCCGACCCGGTCTGGCGCCTGCCCTTCTGGGAGCCTTACGAGGCGATGATCGAGCCCGCCATCGCCGATCTGGACAACGCACCCTCGGGCGGCTTCGCCGGGGCGATCACTGCGGCACTGTTCCTGCGCCGCTTTACCGGCCAGGCGCGGGCCTATGCGCATTTCGACATCTACGGCTGGCAGCCCAGCGCCGCACCGGGCCGGCCCAAGGGCGGCGCGGGCCAGGCCATGCGCGCCATCCTGCACGCCCTGCCGGAGATCCTGCGATGACGGCACCCGACCGCCGCCTGACGCCGGCGACCGAGCGTATTGCGCTGGACTGCCTGCGCGGCATCCTGCAGCGCCCGGCCTATACCCCCGGCCAGCCGGTGCGGCTGGCGGTGCCGCTGGCCGACCTGTGCCGTGCGCCCGGAGGCGCCCGCGACCGTCAGTTGAATTTCGGCGCGGATCTTGTGCTGCTGGAACAGGTGGATGGCTGGGCCTTCGTGCAGGCGGCGGCGGATGGCTATTGCGGCTGGGTCCGGGCCGAAGGGCTGGACGGGCAGATGCCCGCGATCACCCATCGCGTCAGCGCCCCCGCCACCCATGTCTATGCCGAGCCGAACATGAAGACGCCCGAGTCGATGCGCCTGTCGTTGGGTGCGCGGCTGTCGGTCATCGCCATGCAGGACGGTTTCGCCCGGCTGGCGCAGGGCGGCTGGGTGCCGGCCCAGCATATCTCGGACCGGCCCGAGCGCGATCCCGCCACGGTGGCCGAGCGTTTCCTGGGCACGCCTTATCTGTGGGGCGGCAACAGCCGCTGCGGCATCGACTGCTCGGGTCTGGCGCAGGCGGCGCTGGCGGCCTGCGCCGTGCCCTGCCCCGGCGACAGCGACCTGCAAGAGGCCGCCTTCGCCCCGGCCGACGACCGGGTCCGCCGCAACGACCTGCTGTTCTGGCCCGGCCATGTCGCCCTGGCGCTGGACGGCGAGCGCATGGTCCACGCCACTGCCTTCGCCATGGCGGTGATCGTCGAGCCTATCGCCCAGGCCATCGCCCGCATCGACGCCGCCGGGCAAGGGCCGTTTCGCGGCGCGCGGCGGCCCTCGCTTGCCGCGCAGGCCCGGTTTCCCTAGCCCCAAGCATAAGGAGGCACCTATGGTTCATCTCTGGGTCCGCACGGAAAGCCGCGCCAACGAACGGCGGGTCGGCATTACTCCTGCGGGTGTGCGCGAGTTGATCGCGCAGGGCTTCCACGTCACGGTCGAGGAAAGCCCGCATCGCATCCTGCCCATCGCCGATTACGCCGCAGCCGGGGCCGAGATCGCGCCCGAAGGCGCCTGGCCGGGTGCCCCGGCCGAGGCCGTCATCTTCGGCCTCAAGGAACTGCCCGAGGACGGCACGCCCCTGTCGCATCGCCACATCATGTTCGGCCATGCCTACAAGGGCCAGCCGGCCGGGCTGGCGCTGCTGCGCCGCTTTCGCGAAGGCGGCGGCACGCTTTACGATCTGGAATACCTGACCGACAGCGACGGCCGCAGGCTGGCGGCATTCGGCTATTGGGCCGGTTTCGCAGGGGCTGCGGTCACGCTGAAAGCCTGGGCGACGCAGCGACAGGGGGGCATCTGCGCGCCGGTCGCCGGCTGGCCATCGCAAGAGGCGATGCAGGACGAGTTGCGGGCCGAGCTGGACGCGACCGGCGCGCCGCGACCACATGCCATCGTGATCGGCGCGCTGGGACGGGTCGGCGGCGGTGCCTCGGACCTGCTGGCAGCAATGGGGGTGCGGGTCACGAAATGGGACATGGCCGAGACCGCCAGCGGCGGCCCGTTCCCCGAGATCCTGGCGCATGAACTGTTCATCAACTGCATCCTGGCCGGGCCACGAACCCCGGTCTTCGTGCCGCCCGAGGCGGTCGATCCCGGTCGGCGGCTGAGGGTGATCGGCGATGTCGCCTGCGATCCCTCCAGCGATTTCAACCCGGTCAAGGTCTATGACCGCGCGACCAACTGGGCCGAGCCGGTGATCCGCGTCGCCGATCATCCGCCGCTGGACGTGATGGCGATCGACAATCTGCCCTCGCTGCTGCCGCGCGAAAGCGCGCTGGACTATGCCGGGCAGCTGCTGCCGGTGCTGAAAGGCCTGGACCGCATCGACGAGGGGGCATGGGGCCGGGCGCGGGCGACCTTCCAGGACCACCTCTCGGCGCTGTGACGGCGCGGGAACGCAAGCGCCGGCAGGCGCGTTGAGGCGCGACCCTGCCAGACGGATGCGACCATGATGCCGCGACGCGCCCTTGCCGCCAGCCTTGCCCTGTGCCTCGCCGCCTTGCCGGCGCTGGCCGAGTTGAACGACCGGCCGCCGAATGCCAGGGGGCAGGAGCCGGCCTTTCCAGGCCAGACCCGCGCGGCCGAGATCGACCAGCAGATCCCCATCTCTCGGACGCCGCTGATCCGGGGGCTCGGCAATCCCTGGGGCATGGCGCTTCTGCCCGATGGCGGGCTGTTGATCACCGAACGCCCCGGCACGCTGCGGCTTTATCGCGACGGCCGGCTGTCCGAGCCGATCCGGGGCCTGCCCCGGGTCGATGCCCGCGGCCAGGGCGGGCTGCTGGACGTGGCGGTGGCGCCGGACTTCGCCAGCACCCGGCAGGTCTGGTTCAGCTTTTCCGAACCGCGCGGCAACGGGCGGAACGCCACCGCGGTCGGCACCGGGCGGCTGTCGGACGACGGCACCGCGCTGGAGGAAATGCGCGTGCTCTTCCGGCAGGAGCCGGCATGGGCCTCAACCCTGCATTTCGGCTCGCGCCTGGTCTTCGACCGGCAGGGCCGGCTGTTCGTCACCACCGGCGAGCGCTCGCGGCCAGAGCCACGGCAGTTGGCGCAGGATCTGAACACCCATCTGGGCAAGGTGCTGCGCATCGACCCCGCAACCGGGGCTCCCGCACCCGGCAACCCGTTCAGCGACGGCCAGGCCCGGCCCGAGATCTGGTCCTGGGGCCATCGCAACATCCAGGCGGCGGCGCTGGACGCGCAGGGCCGGCTGTGGACGGTCGAGCACGGCCCGCAGGGCGGCGACGAACTCAACCGCCCCGAGCCAGGGCGCAATTACGGCTGGCCGGTCATCACCTATGGCCAGGATTACAGCGGCGCCCCCATCGGCCAGGGCATCACCAGCCGCGAAGGCATGGAGCAGCCGGTCTATTACTGGGATCCGGTGATCGCGCCCAGCGGCATGCTGTTCTATGACGGCGCGATGTTCCCGGAGCTTCGGGGCGATGCGCTGATCGGTGGCTTGCAGGCCGGGGCGGTGGTGCGGCTGCGGATCGAGGGCGACCGCGTGACCGGAGAGCAGCGCCTGGTCGAGGGCATCGGCCGGGTGCGCGACATCGAACTGGCGCCGGATGGTGCACTGCTGATCCTGACCGATGCCGGAGAGCTGATCCGGCTGGCGCGCGGCTGACGGCGGGATACTCGCCTCCGAAGCATGGGGGCAGGCCCGGTCGCCGATGCCCGGTCCCGATCACGGCGTTGGACCCAAAGCCTGGCATCGACCCGACGACCCCGGCATGATCCGCCGAGAGCCGGGAACCTGCGCTTGCTTCCGCAGGCTCGAACAGAACGGTTGCCGATCCGGTTCGGGCGGCTAGACGGGGCGCTGCAACTCGTCCTCGACCTCTTCGGGCGAAATGCCCAGTGCCTCCATCCCCGCTTCCAGGTAATCGGCCAGTTGCGGCTCACCCATCAGGTAGTCCTCGGTCGGGGAGCTGCGCTCGGCCTTGGCGGTCTCGATCGCCTCGTCCAGATCCTCGGGGCCGAAGGTATCGCGGCCGATCCACATCACCGCGACAAGGCTGGCCTGTTCGTCCTCGTTCAGGCTGGCGATGAATTCGGCAAGTTCGGTCTGGGTGCCATGGCCCTTGCGATGCCCGCTATGCGCCCAGGCGTTCACGCCGCTGTCGTATTCGCGGGCGCGAATGACGACATGGGCGATCTTTTCGGGACTGATTTCCAGCATGACGGCTCCTCCGGGATCTGTCCATTTGTCGCCCCGACGGGCGCCCGGGTCAATCGGGATCGAAGCGATAGCCGAAGCGGGCGATGTCCTCGGCCGCGGCGCGTGCGACGATGCCGGCGGTTTCGGCGTCATAGGCCAGGCGCCAGTCCCCATGCTCCGAGCGGTTCTCATGCGGCAGCGGGTGCAGGGAAAAGCCCAGCCGAGCCTCGAGCTGCGGCAGGTCGGCGCCCAGATGTTCCAGCCGCAGGCAAAGCGCCGCGCGCTCTCCCTGCGGGCCGGTCAGGTAATGCCGGGCCGGAACCGCCAGTTGCGCCTGCGTCATCGGGTCGCGCAGGAAATCGGCAAAGCCGGCCGCCTTGGCCAGCCGCACCGAGGGATGCGCAAAGCCCTGACCGCGCAGCCAGGAATAATAGCTCAGCGCCCGCGCCCAGGGATTCCGCACCAGGGTAAAGACCAGATAGTCGGCCAGGGCGGCCGCATCGACCAGCCCCTGGATATCGGCCAGCGTCGAATGTTTCCACAACCGCCCGCGCGCGGCCACGCCCCTGACCCGGCGGCGGCGGTTGCGGCCCTTGGGCGTGTCGGACAGGATGATGTCATCCTTGCCCACCCGCGCCTCCAGCGCCATCGTCAAAGAGGTGCCGCCGGTTTTCGGAATATGGACAAAGACATAGCGGTGCCGGTGCGAGATGATCATCGCCCGAAAAGCCGCTCGATATCCGCCAGCTTCAGCTCGATCCAGGTCGGTCGGCCGTGATTGCACTGGCCGGATTTCGGCACGCGCTCCATCTCGCGCAAAAGCGCGTTCATCTCGTCCGCCGACATGCGCCGGCCCGAGCGCACCGAGCCGTGGCAGGCCATCGAGGACAGCACCGCATCGACCCGCGCCCGCAGCCGGTCCGATGCGCCCTGATCGGCCAGGTCGTCCAGGATGTCGCGGATCAGGGCCGCAGCGTTCAGGCGCTGGATCAGCGCCGGCACCTCGCGCACCGCCACGGCGCCGCCGCCAAAGGGCTCGATCACCAGCCCCAGCGCCGCCAGTTCCCCGGCAATGGCAAGGATGCGATGGGCGTCGGCTTCGGACAGTTCGACGATCTCGGGGATCAGCAGGGCCTGGCTGGCGATACCGGTGGCATCAAGCTGGGCCTTCAGCCGCTCATAGACCAGCCGCTCATGCGCGGCATGCTGGTCGACGATGACGATGCCGTCGGCGGTCTGGGCGACGATCCAGTTCTCGTGCAGCTGCGCGCGGGCGGCGCCCAGCGGCGCCTGGGTGGGTTCGGGCAGGGCCTCGGGTTGCGGTTCGACCCGCGCGGTGGGCGCCTCGGCAAAGCCCGGCGCCTGAAAGGCCAGGCTGGCGGCGATGGCCGGGGCCGAGGGGCGGGCGGGGGCGTAGCTCGCCTGATAGCGGCGCGGCTGTTCGGAAGCGGGCTCGGGCCGCGCCGCCCCCAGCGCCGCCATCGCCACGGTCGAGGAGGCGCGATGCCCCGCCCCCGCCAGCGCATGGCGCAAGGCGCTGACCACCAGCCCGCGGGCAATGTCGGGCTCGCGGAAACGGACTTCGGCCTTGGCCGGATGCACGTTCACATCGACCTGATGCGGATCGCAGGTCAGAAACAGCACCGCCGCCGGATGCCGGCCCGAGGCGAGCACGTCCATATAGCCCGCCCGCAGCGCCCCGGTCAGCAGCTTGTCGCGGACCGGGCGGCCGTTGACATAAAGATGCTGCGCCACCGCCGCACCGCGCGAATAGGTCGGCAGGGCGGCAAAGCCGGTCAGGGTGATGCCGTCGCGCGTCGCGTCTACGGCCAACGCATTGTCGATGAAATCGCGGCCCATGACGCGGGCCAGCCGGGTCTGCAGCGCGCCGAACAGCTCACCCTGCTCGGCATCGGCGCGGAACAGCACGCGGCCCTCGTCCTCGTCCGAGAGCGTGAAGCCGACATAGGGCTCGGCCATGGCGAGGCGGCGGATCACCTCGGCCACCGCCTGGGTCTCGGCCCGGTCCGAGCGCAGGAACTTCAGCCGTGCCGGCGTGGCAAAGAACAGGTCGCGCAGTTCCACCACCGTGCCGCGATTGCCCGCCGCAGGCTTGACCGGGCCGATGCGCCCGCCCGCAACCGCGATCTGCGCGCCGTCGAAACCGGCGGCGCGGCTGGTGATAGACAGCCGGCCCACGGCGCCCAGGCTGGGCAAAGCCTCGCCGCGAAAGCCGAAGCTGCGGATGTCCAGAAGGTCGCTGCCGTCGATCTTGCTGGTCGCGTGCCGGGCCAGCGCCAGCGGCAGATCCTCGGCCGTCATGCCGCAGCCGTCGTCGCTGACCCGGATCAGCGCCTTGCCGCCCTTGGCGATTGCGACCTCGATGCGCGAGGCGCCGGCGTCCAGCGCATTCTCGACCAGTTCCTTGACCGCCGAGGCCGGGCGCTCGACCACTTCGCCGGCGGCGATGCGGTTGGCGGCGGCCTCGTCCAATTGCCGGATAATCGGGCGCATCTTGGGGGCATGAGTGTTCATGCCCCCAGATCTAGCATTTCCCGGCGCTCCGGGAAAGGATTCGTCAGTTCGTCGCGTCGACGCCTTCCGGCCGGCCGACCAGCACGAAGCGGATCTGGTCGGAATGCAGCAGGCGCTGCGCCACGCGCTGCACGTCCTCGGCCGTCACCGCCTCGATCTTGCCGTTGCGGGTGTTGACATAATCCGCCGGCAGGCCGATCAGCTGCATCCCGGCCAGGATGCCGGCGATCTTGCCGTTGCCGTCGAAGCGCAGCGCATATTCGCCGGTCAGATAGGTCTTGGCGTCGGCCAGTTCCTTTTCCGTCACGCCCCCCTCGGCGAAACGGTCCCATTCGCTGCGGATCAGGCCGACCGCCTCGGCCACCTTATCGTTGGCGCTGGCCATGCCGCCCTGCCAGGTCTCGCCATAGACGCCGTTCGCAAGGCCCGTGCGCACGCCATAGGTCAGCCCGCGCTTCTCGCGGATCTCGTCCATCAGCCGCGACGAAAAGCCGCCGCCGCCCAGGATGTGATCGGCGACATAGGCGGCAAAGTAATCCGGGTCGGACATGGGCAGGCCGGGCTGGGCAAAACTGACCACCGTTTGCGGGCTGTCCCAGTCGATCATCGTCACCCCGCCGGTCAGTTCCAGCGCGGCCTTTTCCGGCAGCGGCGCCAAGCCCTGCTCGGGCAGCCCACCCAGCACCTTGTCGAGCAACTTGCCCAGGTCCTCGGCGGTGATGTCGCCTGCTGCCGCCACCACCACGCGGTCGCGGGCCAGAATGCGATCCTTGGCCGCGGCCAGATCCTCGCGGGTCAACGCCGCGACAGAATCCCGCGTGCCGTTGATCGAGGTGGCATAGGGATGCTCGCCCCAGGCCAGCCGCGCCAGTTCCTTGCTGGCGATGGCGTTGGGATCGGTCGCCTCGGAGCGGATCACCGCCTGCAACTGGGCCCGCACCCGCTCGACGGCATCCGGGTCGAAGCGCGGCTCGGCCAGCGCCTGGCGCAACAGTTCGGCCGCCTCGTCGCGGTTCTCGGTCAACATGCGGGCGCTCACGATCAGCGCGTCGTCGCCCACGTCGAAACGGTTCTGCGCCCCCAGCGCCTCGACCGCCTCGGCATATTGCACCGAATCCATCTGACCCGAGCCTTCCTCCAGCAGCGCCGTCATCAGGCTCATCTCGCCGCGCTTGCCGGGCGCATCGAGGCTGGCGCCGCCCTTGAACATCAGCGAAAGCGCGGTGAAGGGGATCGAGTGATCCTCGACCAGCCAGGCCCTGATGCCGCCGGGCGAGGTGATCTGCTGGATCTCGATGGCGCGGGCAGGCAGGCTGGCCAGCAGGACGAAGACAAGGGTGGCAAGAGTGCGGATCATTCGGCTTCTCCCGGGTTGGCGGCATCGGCAGAGACGGGTTGCGGGGCCGCGGGAACAGGCTGGGCCCCGGCCTCGACTTGCGCATCCGGGGGCGGCAGAAGCCAGCCGGTGACGCTGCCCTTGCTCTCCAGCACCAGTTTCGCGGCGGCGCGGATATCCTCGGGCGTGACGGCGGCCAGGATGTCGGGCCAGTCGTTCACGTCCTCGACGGTCAGGCCGGTGGCAAGGCCCTGGCCATAGTCATAGGCCCGGCCATGCGCCGAATCCTGGGCATAGATGCGGGCGGCGCGGATCCGGGTCTTGACCCGTTCCAGCTGCGCCGGGTCGGGACCGTCGGACAGGAATTTCGCCAGCGCCGCGTCCAGCGCCGCCTCGGCCTCGGCATTCGACACGCCCGGCGCCGGCACCATCGAGATGCCGAAGGTCGTCGGATCGACCGAGAACCCGTCATAGGAGGCGTTGACGTAAAGCGCCTTGCCGGTCAGCACCAGATCCCGCGCCAGGACCGAGGTCTGCGCCGAACCCGCCAGCAGGTCGGCCATCACGGTCAGCGCTGCAGCGGTCTGCTGCTCGCCCCGGTTGCGTTCGGGTGCGATCACGGTGCGGATCATCACCGGCTGGGCGACGCGGGCATCCACCCGCTCCATCCGCCGGGGCGAACGCTGGATCGGCTCCTGCGGGCGCGGCTTGCGGGTCGCATCGGGCTTGGGCGGGACGGGACCGTAATATTCTTCGGCCAGTTCGCGCACCTGATCGGGCGTCACGTCGCCGGCGATGACCAGAACGGCGGCGTTCGGGGCGTAATGCGCGTCATACCAGGCGATGGCGTCCTCGCGCGTCAGCCCCTCCATCTCCTGCCGCCAGCCGATCACCGGGCGGCCGTAAGGGTGGTTGTAGAACTGCACCGCGCTGCGCTCTTCCGAGAATTGCGCACCGGGGTCGCTGTCGGTGCGCTGCGAGCGCTCCTCCAGCACCACCTGCCGCTCGGCCTGCCAGTCATCCTCGCCGATCTTCAGATTGGCCATGCGGTCGGCCTCCATTTCCATGATCAGCGGCAGCCGGTCGCTGGCGATACGCTGGAAATAGGTGGTGAAGTCATAGCTGGTAAAGGCATTGTCCCGGCCGCCATTGGCGGTCACGGTCTTGGACAGCTCGCCCGGTCCCAGCTTGTCGGTGCCCTTGAACATCAGGTGTTCCAGGTAATGCGCGATGCCCGACTTGCCCGGCTGCTCGTCGGCCGAGCCGATGCGATACCACAGCATCTGCACGACGACCGGGGCGCGGTGATCCTCGATCACCACGGCCTCAAGTCCGTTTTCCAGGGTGAAATGGCTGATCCCCTTGGGCATTTCGGCCAGCGCGGGGGATGCGGCCAGCAGCAGCGCAACGGGCGCAAGGCGGGTCAGGATGGTCATGGCAGGCTCCGGTTCCGGGTTGCGCCCCGAACCTGCCCGCGCGGACGGGCGCGCGCAAGCCTGCCGCCCCTCATCTCGGCGTGATCGGCGCGCGAGGCGCCTAGTCCTCGCGCAGGATCGGCACCCGGTCGTGGACGCTGGGCGGGGCGACTTCGCCCCCCTGGCTCAGGCCGCGGGGCGGTGCCGCGGGCAGTTGCACGCCGGTCGGGCGCCAGCGCTCCAGTTCCGACCAGCTGTCCAGCGTCATCGGATCGTAGGCGCGATAATAGACATTGGTCCGCGCCAGCACCTCGAGCGCGCGGCGGGAATGGCGGCTGCGCCAGGCAAGATCCTCTTGCGCGGTGGTCTGGCGGATCGCCGGGTCGCGACCCAGGCGCGAGGCATGAGCGATCAGCGCCGCATCCGCAACACCGACGCCCTGCACGGAAAGCTGGCCCGGATTGCCGCCCAGCGCCGCCACGGCATCGGCATGGGGCGTCGGATCGGTGATGTTCGCACCGCCCGGCGTCGGCGTGGGCAGCACGTTCAGGTCGGCGGGCATCTGCAAGGGCTTGGTCGGCAGGATCGAGAACTCGTCCGGGCTGGAGCGGCCGGCGCTGGTGTTCATCAGATGCGGATCGCTGCTGCAAGCGGCCAGCAGCAGCGTGGTCATGGTCAGCGCGATCGCCCGCATCTTCCGTCCCTCTTGTTCGTCCGGCCCGTTCTTAGCGCGTATTGCCGGCCTCGTCACGGGTCTTGTCGTCCAGCGCCAGCTCGCCCTGCCCCTCGGGCTCCGACGGGGCGTCGGGCGCGCGGGATTTCGCCGGGCGCGGCCTGGCAGACGTCTTGCGCCTTTTCGCCGCCGGCTTCTTTTCCGGCGGCAGCAGCACCAGCCCCATCGCGCCCAGGAAGATCGCGATGTCGGCCACGTTGAAGCTGTAGGGGTTGCGCCAGCCCGGCAGCGACATGTTCAGGAAGTCCGCGACCGCGCCATAGGTCAGCCGGTCCACGACGTTGCCCAGCGCCCCGCCGATCAGCAACCCGGCCGAAACCTGCGCAAACCGCGAGGGCTTGGCCCGCCCGATCCAGATCCCGACCCAAAGGCAGACGGCCAGCGCGATCCCGATCAGCACCCAGCGCATCACCTCGACATCGCTGGCGAACAGGCCGAAGTTCATGCCCTGGTTCCAGGCCATGCGCAGGTTCAGCCAGGGGTCGATCACGTCGATCTCGCGCAGCTGGTCCAGCCGCAGCACATGCACGACCAGGTATTTCAGCGCCTGGTCCAGCAGAAAGACCAATCCCGCCACCAGCGAGACATTGCGCCAGACACGCGGCGGCGGCTTTTTCGAGCGCCGCTTCCGGGCCGCCGGGCTTTTCCGCGGCTTGGGGGTCGCGGTCTCGGCCATCAGTGACGGAAATGCCGCTGGCCGGTGAAGACCATGGCCAGGCCAAGCCGGTCGGCGGCCTCGATCACCTCGGCGTCGCGCATCGAGCCGCCGGGCTGGATCACCGCCCGCGCGCCCGCCGCCGCCAGCGCCTCGACCCCGTCCGCGAAGGGGAAGAAGGCGTCAGAGGCCACCGAGGAACCGATGGTCAGCGCCTGCGCGAGGCCCAGCGCCTCGGCCATGTCCTCGGACTTGCGCTTGCCGATGCGGGTCGAATCGACGCGGCTCATCTGGCCGGCGCCGATGCCGACGGTCGCCAGGTCGCGGGCATAGACGATGGCGTTCGACTTCACATGCTTGGCCACGGTCCAGGCGAAAAGCAGGTCGGCCAGTTCCTGATCGGTCGGCTGGCGCTTGGTCACCACCTTCAGGTCGGCGCGCAGGATGCGGCCGTTGTCGCGGCCCTGCACCAGAAAGCCGCCCGCGACCTGGCGGAAGGCCAGGCCCGGCGCGGCCGGATCGGGCAGCCCGCCGGTGGTCAGCAGGCGCAGGTTCTTCTTGGCGGCGAAGATTTCCTTCGCCTCGTCGGTGGCGTCGGGGGCGATGACCACCTCGGTAAAGATCTCGGTGATCGCCTGCGCCGTCTCGCCGTCGAGCGTGGTGTTCAGCGCGATGATGCCGCCAAAGGCCGAGGTGCGGTCGCAGTCGAAGGCGCGCAGGTAGGCATCGACGGCGCTGTCGCCCCGCGCGACGCCGCAGGGGTTGGCGTGCTTGATGATCGCCACCGCCGGGCCTTCGGCCGGGTCGAACTCGGCCACCAGTTCGAAAGCCGCGTCGGTGTCGTTGATGTTGTTGTAGGAAAGCTCCTTGCCCTGCCATTGCCGCGCGGTGGCGACGCCCGGGCGATCCGAGCCGTCCCTGTAGAAGGCGGCGGACTGGTGCGGGTTCTCGCCATAGCGCAGGCTTTGCGCGAGCTGGCCCGAAAAGCTGCGGCGGCGCGGGGTCTCTTCGCCGATCGCACCCGCCATCCAGGTCGAGACCGCGGCGTCATAGGCGGCCGTCCTTGCATAGGCGATCTGCGCCTGCCGCTGGCGGAAGGCCAGGCCGGTGCGGTCGTCGTTGGCGTCAAGCTCGGCCAGCACGGCGGCGTAATCCTGGACATCGACCACGACCGTCACGAAGGCGTGGTTCTTGGCGGCAGCGCGGATCATCGCCGGGCCGCCGATGTCGATGTTCTCGATACAGTCGTCATAGGCGGCGCCCTTGGCCACCGTCGCCTCGAACGGATAAAGGTTCACGACCAGCAGGTCGATCATGCCGATCCTGTGCGATTTCGCAGCCGCCATGTGCTCGTCATTGTCGCGCAGCGCCAGAAGGCCGCCATGCACCACCGGGTGGAGCGTCTTGACGCGGCCGTCCATCATCTCGGGAAAGCCGGTCACGTCGGCAACGTCCACCACGCTCAGCCCCGCCTCGCGCAGCGTCTTGGCCGTGCCGCCGGTGGACAGGATCTCGACGCCCCGCGCGGAAAGCGCCCGCGCGAAATCGACCAGCCCGGTCTTGTCGGAAACGGAAATCAGCGCGCGCTTCAGCGGAATGCGGTCGGTCATCGGTCGGTGCCCCGTGGGATGGATGGCGGATTTGGCCCGTCACCTACCCTCGGAACGCGCCAAGGTCCAGCCGATCTGGATGGCCCGGCCCAGCAGATGGGCGGAAATCACCATCTGGCGCGAGGGACGAGGCTCGGCCAGGGCACGGTCTAGCAGGCAGGACGCCTCCAGCCGCAACTGCCCCACCCCGTCATGGGCGAACAGCCATTCTTCGCCATTGGGCAGGGTCAGATGCACCTCATGCCCCTGCTGGCGGGCCTCGATCTCGGGGTGCAGGTGGAAGCGGATGTCGAAGGCCAGCCCCTCTTCGGGGCGGACCTGGTCCAGCCGGGCCTGCGCGCTGGCATCCAGCGCCGCCAGCGAATCCTCGCCGCGCAACCCCATGCCGTCGGGATCCAGCCAAAGCTCGCGCAGGTGGGTCAGCCCGTGGCTGGCCAGCCAACCGTCATGGCCGGCCAGCAGATGCGCGGATTCGGGCGAATGCGCCGGACCGCAATCCGGGGCGGTCAGGTTGCCCAGCGCATCGCAATCGCCGGCCCAGACCAGATCGGGACGTTCGGTCAGGATGTCGGGCTCGCCCTCCTGCCGGTTCGGGTTCAGCCGCGACGAGGACAGGCCGGCAAGGCACAACGCCGAATGGCAGGGCGTGGCGCGGCTGGCCCGGGCCCAAAGCGGGCCGAAGCCGTCGCCGGGGCCGCAATTCACGATCAGGGGCTGGCGCGCCACGGTCAGCTCGAAGGCCAGCGTCGAGGCATGGGCGCGCACCGCCGCCGGACCGCCCGGGGGCGGCGCGGCATCCAGGATCAGCGTCGTGCGCGCCCGCGCCATGCGGGCAAAGCCCATGGCAAGCCCGTGCGCAGGCAGCGCCGCGCCCTCGGCCGCGCGCAGGCAGCGGTCCAGCCGGCCTGCCGCGCCGCGCCCGCCGCCGTGGAAGGCGGGCAGCGCCCCGTCGGCATGGCGCAGCGCCCGCAGGATCGGCGCGATCTCGGCGATGGTGGCGCGCAGCTCGGACGGGCAGTCCAGCCCCACCTCCTCGGCCACCTCCTGCGCCCAGACCAGCAGCGCCATGGCCTCCAGCAGCGTTTCGGGCGAGCGCGCCTCGGACAGGGTGGCGACGCCCATGGCATCGGCCTCTTCGGCCAGGGCGATCAGGGCCGGCTGCGCCATGGCCTGGCGGTCGCGCAGCGACATGGCGCCGACGGCCAGCCCCGCCAGCGCTTCGAGCCGGCAGATCCCGTCCACGCTGTCATACCAGCTGTCGCGCAAATGGATCAGGTGCTGGTCGAGGGCGCGGAAATAGGGCTCGGCCCCGTCGCGGTCCAGGCCCGGCAGGATCATCCCGGCATGGAAGATCCACCGCAAGAGCCGCCGCCCCGTGACCTCGGGCACCCATTCCGGCGTCTCGGGCTGCGGCTGGCGGTGCCGGCGCAGCCAGCGCAGCACATGGTCCTGGGCGATGGCGCGGGCGCGGGGCGTGCCCACGGCCGCAAGGTCGTCGAGCCAGCCGAAGCCGTGCAACTCGGCCGCGACGCTGGCCGGCAGGTCGGCGGCGAAGAAATCGCCGGAAAGCGTGATGCCGCCCAGGTGCAGCGCACCGCCGACGATCTGCTCGCCGCGACCGGGATGGCCGATGGCCTTGGGTTCGGGGCGGCGCAGAAACCCCCTGGGCGCGACGGAGCTATCGGTCATGGGCAACGCATTCACTAGGACGGCGCAACCTTAGGTCCGCTCGGCGGATTTTCGCAAGCGCGCGATGAAGAACCCGTCCATACCGCCGCGTTCCGGCCACAGATCCGGGCGCAGCCGCAGCCCGCCCTGAGGCGTGATCCAGTCCGGCTCGACGCCGGGCGCGCGGGGCGGCTCGACCACCAGGCCGGGATGGCGGGCAAGAACGGCGGCAAGCTGATCCTCGCCCTCGGCGGGCAGGAGCGAGCAGGTGGCATAGATCAGCCGGCCGCCGGGTTTCAGCAGGTCCAGCGCATGGTCGATCAGCCGGGCCTGCAATCCGGTCAGTTCGGCAAGGCCGGCGCCGTCGCGGATACGCGGCAGTTCGGGATGGCGGCGGATGGTGCCGGTGGCCGAACAGGGCGCATCCAGCAGCACCGCGTCCAGCGGCTGGTCGGGCCGCCAGTCCAGCGCATCCGCCGCGACCAGCCGGGCCTGGAGGCCGCAGCGCGCCAGGTTCTCGGCCACGCGGGCAAGGCGCAGCTCGGAAATGTCCACCGCCGTCACCTCGGCCCCGGCTGCGGCCAGTTGCAGCGTCTTGCCGCCCGGCGCGGCGCAAAGGTCGGCGACCCGCTCGCCCGGCTGCGGATCGAGCACCCGGACCGCCAGCGCCGCCGCCGCGTCCTGCACCCACCAGTCGCCCTCCGCATAGCCCGGCAGCGCCGAGACCCGGGTGCCGGCGGGCAGCCGGTGCGAGCCGGTGGGCAGCGCCTCGCCCGGGCAATCCGCGCCCTTGGGCGTCAGGTCCAGGACCGCGCCGGCCTCATGCGCGGCCTCGATGGCGCGGGCGGCATCCTCGCCCCAGGCGGCCACGACCGGGGCGCGCAGCCAGAACGGCATCTTCTGCGGCGAAAGCCGTGCCCAGGCCTCGGCGGCGCCGGCGATCTTGCGCAGCACCGCGTTCACCATGCCGGCCGCGGCCTGCCCCTTGCGCCCCGAGGCGCGGGCCAGCGCCACGGCGGCATTGACCGCGCCATGCGGCGCCTCGCCCAGGGCCAGCATCTCGACCGCGGCGAGCCGCAGGATGCGCATGATCTCGGGCCGCGGGCGACGGGCCAGCATCGGCGCCAGCAGCAGGTCGACCCGATCGGCCCTGCGCAGGACCTCCAGCGCCAGCCGGCGGGCGCGGGCCCGTTCGGCGGGGGCAAGGCGGTCGGTCAGCGCGCCGGCCTCGTCCAGCGTCGCGCCATCGTCGACCGCGGCCAGCAGGCGCAGCGCACCCGATCTTGCCCCGTCCCTTGCCTGTCCCTGCGTGCGCGTCTTGTTCAAAGCCTGCCTCTTGCCTAGATTGACTTCGTCTAGCGCGAAGCAGGGGAAACCGCCATGACCGACCGCAAGGATCTGCCGCCCGCCGCACAGCGCGCGCTGGCCGAGGCCGAAGAGCGCCGCCGCAAGGCGAAGCCGCTGGACCTGCCGGTCGAACTGGGCGGGCGCGACGGGCCCGAGCCGGTGCGCTATGGCGATTACGAGAAAAAGGGCATCTGCGTCGATTTCTGAGATGCCGGGCCCCTGCGCGCGGTCGGCTGAGTATTTGGAGAACGGTGAAGGCCGGGCCCGCTGGCGAATCCGTGATCGGGGGTGAGCCGGTCGTTTACTTGCCATTGGGGTTTGCCGTCTAAACAATGCGCCAACCACCAAACCGCAAGGAACGGCAGATGGCCTCTGGGCAGGGGATGATAAGATGGGCGGCGCTGGCGATCCTGCTGGCGGGCCAGGCTTTCGCGCAACAGGGGCCGGGCGGGCGCGGGCCGCAAGGTCCGACCGAAGTCGGCGTGATGGCCACCGCCGAGGAGGACGTGCCCTATACCGTCACCCTGCCCGGCCGCGCCATCGCCTATCAGCAGACCGGCATCCGGCCGCAGGTCGGGGGTGAAGTTCTTGAAATCGCCTATGATCCGGGCAGGCCGGTCAAGGCCGGCGACGTGCTGTTCCGGCTGGACCCCGAGACCCTGGCCGCAGCGCTGGCCGCAGCCGAGGCCGCCGTGGCGGGCGCCGAGGCCAGCCTGACCCAGGCGCAGAACACCGTCACCCGCTATCGCCGGCTGGAGGGCTCGGGCGTCTCGGCCGTGGACCGCGCCAATGCCGAGGTGGCGCTGAAACAGGCCGAGGCCGACCTGAAATCCGCCGAAGCCGCGCGGGATGCGGCGCGGCTGGCCTTGCAGCGCACCGAGATCAGGAGCCCGCTGGACGGCGTGGCGGATGTGGCCGCGGTCTCGGTCGGGGATCTGGTGACGGCGAGCCAGTCCGAATCGCTGACCACCATCACCCAGCTCGACCCGATCTATGTCGACGTGTCGGAATCCAGCGCCCGCATGCTGCGCAACCGGGCGCGCATCAGTGCCGGCCAGTTGACCGTCAACGGCGGGGTGGGGACGCAACTGATCCTGGAGACCGGCGAGGAATACCAGGGCGCGGGGCGGATCGTCAGCCCCGGCATCACGGTTTCGCCCACCACCGGGACGGTGCCGATTCGGCTGCAATTCGACAATCCCGACCAGATGATCCTGCCCGGCCAGTTCCTGCGCGTGAAGCTGACGCTGGGCACGACCCGCGCCGTCCTGGTGCCGCAGCGTGCGACCAGCCGCGCCTCGGACGGCACGCTGACCGCCTTTGTCGCCCGCGACGGCAAGGCCCAGCAGGTCACGCTGAGCGAACAGGGCAGCCATCGCAACAGCTGGATCGTCACCCAGGGCATCAATCCGGGCGAGCAGTTGATCGTGGACGGGCTGGACAACCTGCGCGCCGGCACCGAGATCGCCACCGTCCCCGTCACCATCGACGCCCAGGGCGTCGTGCGCGAGGTCGATGAGCGCGGGGAAGGCTAGGACATGGCGCAATTCTTCATTCACCGCCCGGTCTTTGCCTGGGTGCTGGCCATCGTGACCATGCTGATCGGGACCTGGTCGCTGATCGGCCTGCCGGTTTCGCAATATCCCGACATCGCGCCGACCACGATCCGCATCACCGCCAACTATTCCGGCGCGACGGCGCGGGCGGTGCAGAACTCGGTCACCACGCCGATCGAGGATGCGCTGACCGGGCTGGACGGGCTTCTCTATACCGTCTCGTCTGCCTCGACCGGACGGAGCGTCATCGAGCTGACCTTCGACGACAGCGTGGAGCCGGTCGATGCGCTGAACGAGGTGCAGTCCAAGGTCCGCTCGGTGGAAAGCCGGCTGCCCACTCCGGTCCAGAACGACGGCGTCTCGGTCACCCGCTCGTCCTCGTCGATCCTGATGGTCGGCTCGCTGGTCTCGACCACCGGCCAGCATTCCACCATCGAGCTGGGCAACCTGCTGGAACAGGTGGTCGAGGGCCCGGTCAAGCGCACCGAGGGCGTGGGCGGGGTCAACGTCTTCGGCTCGGGCTATGCGATGCGGATCTGGATGGACCCGCTGCGGCTGGCGCAGTTCCAGCTGACGCCCACGGACCTGACCACCGCCGTGGCGCAGCAGAACAGCACCGTGTCGGTCGGCGCACTGGGAGAGCAGCCGGTGGTGGCGGGCCAGCAATTCACCGCAAACATCACCGCGCAAAGCCAGCTGACCTCGGTCGAGGATTTCCGCAACATCCTGCTGAAGACCGGCGAGGACGGCGCCACCGTGCGCCTGGGCGACGTGGCCGAGGTCGAGATCGGCCAGACCCGATATGGCCGCGATTCGCGCTTCAACGGCATGAACGCCTCGGGCTTTGCGGTGAACCTGGCCACCGGCGCCAATGCGGTCGAGACGGCAAGCGCCGTGCGCGCCACGCTGGAGGGGCTGAAGAACGCCCTGCCCGAAGGGGTCGAGGTGCATATCGCCTATGACACCGCGCCCTTCGTCGAGCTGTCGATCGAGAAGGTCTATCACACGCTGATCGAAGCCATCGGGCTGGTCTTCCTGGTCATCCTGCTGTTCTTGCAGAACTGGCGGGCGACGCTGATCCCGATCATCGCCATCCCGGTGGTTCTGCTGGGCACCTTCGGCATGCTGGCGGCGCTGGGATATTCGGTGAACACGCTGACCATGTTCGCGATGGTGCTGGCCATCGGCCTTTTGGTGGACGACGCCATCGTCGTGGTCGAAAACGTCGAGCGGGTGATGCAGGAGGACGGGCTGGGCCCCGTCGAGGCCACGGAAAAGAGCATGGGCCAGATCAGCGGCGCGCTGATCGGCATCGCGCTGGTCTTGTCGGCGGTGTTCCTGCCCATGGGCTTCATGCCCGGCTCGACCGGGGTGATCTATCGCCAGTTCTCGGTCACGATCATCACCGCGATGGTGCTGTCCTTGCTGGTGGCGCTGATCCTGACGCCGGCGATGTGCGCCAGCCTTCTGCGGCAAAGCCACGGCCCGGCGCGCTTTGCCCCCGCCCGCTGGTTCAACGCCGGGTTCGAGCGGGTGACGCGCGGCTATTCCGCAACCGTGCGCCGCAGCCTGCGCCGGCCGATGCTGGTCATGCTGCTGCTTGCGGCCATCAGCTACGGCGCGACCGATCTTTTCGGCCGCATGCACACCACCTTCATCCCCGGCGAGGACCAGGGCGTGCTGCAATCGCGCATCACCCTGACCGAGGGCTCGACCGCGCAGCAGACCGCCGCCGTCGTGCAGGAAATCGAGAACTACATGCTGACCGAGGAAAAGGCGGCGGTGGAATCGGTCTTCGTCGCCATGGGCTTCGGCTTTTCGGGCACCTCGCAAAGCCGGGCCATGGTCTTTGTCAAGCTGCGCGATTTCGACCAGCGCAAGGACCCCGCGCTTGCGGCCAGCGCGGTCGCCTCGCGTGCCAATGCGCGCTTCGAAAAGCACCGGGCGGGGCGGATCACCTTCCTGCAGCCGCCGGCGATCCCCCGGCTGGGCAATGCGGCCGGGTTCAGCATGTTCCTGCTGGACCAGTCCGGCGGCGGAGCCGAGGCGCTGACCCAGGCCGCCAAGGCGCTGGAACTGGCCGCCGCCGAGGACCCCCGCCTGCAAAGCGTCGAAAGCAGCGGCACCGAGACCGAGGCGGCGCTGAAGATCGACATCGACCAGCAAAAGGCGGAAAGCCTGGGGGTCAGCCTGTCGGGCGTGAACGCCATGCTCTCGACCATCTTCGCCGGGACCGAGGTGAACGATTTCGCGCTTGGCGCGCAGCTGCGCCCGGTGGTCGTGCAGGGGGCGGCGGCGAACCGCATGCAACCCGAGGACGTGGACAGCTGGTATGCCCGCAACGCCGATGGCGAGATGGTGCCCTTTACCGCCTTCATGACCACCCGCTGGGAGCCGGTCGAGCCCAGCCTGTCGCGCATGGACAGCATCGACGCCATCGAGATCACCGGCCAGCAAAGCGACAGCGCCAGTTCCGGCGTGGCGATGGCGGCCATGGAGGAACTGGTGGCGCAGCTTCCCGGCGGCTATGGCACGGCCTGGACGGGCCTGTCCTACCAGGAGCGGCAATCGGGCAACCAGGCGCCCTGGCTTTTCGCGCTCTCGGCACTGGTGGTGTTCTTGTCGCTTGCAGCGCTTTACGAAAGCTGGTCCATCCCGTTCTCGGTCATGCTGGCGGTGCCGGTGGGGGTCCTGGGCGCGGTGGTGGCGGCGCTGACCTTCGGCCAGGCCAACGACGTCTATTTCAAGGTCGGCATCCTGACCACCATCGGCCTGGCGGCCAAGAACGCCATCCTGATCGTCGAATTCGCACGCGAGCTTGAACAATCGGGCCGGGCCACCGTCGAGGCCGCGGTCGAGGCGGCGCGGCTGCGGCTGCGGCCGATCCTGATGACCTCGCTGGCCTTCATCCTGGGGGTGCTGCCCCTGGCCATCGCCACCGGCGCGGGCGCCGCGGCGCAGAACTCGATCGGCATCGGGGTGATGGGCGGCATGATCGCGGCGACCTTCCTTGGCATCTTCATGGTCCCGGCATTCTACGTTACCGTGCGGCGGCTGACCGATAGGAGAGCCCGGACATGAACGACCTTCCCAGACTTACCTCGCTGGCGCATGGCGGCGGCTGCGGCTGCAAGCTGGCGCCCTCGGTCCTGCGCGAATTGCTGGCCGATCAGCCCATGGCGCAGGCTTTTCCGCAGTTGCTGGTCGGGACCGAGACCTCGGACGACGCCGCGGTCTGGCAGGTCGACGACAACACCTGCGTCATCGCCACCACCGATTTCTTCATGCCGATGGTGGACGATCCGCGCGCCTTCGGCCGCATCGCCGCGACCAATGCGATTTCCGACATCTATGCCATGGGCGGCCGGCCGATCATGGCGCTGGCCATCCTGGGCATGCCCATCGACAAGCTCGCCCCCGAACGGATCCGCGAGATCCTGGAGGGCGGGCGCGAGATCTGCCATCAGGCCGGCATCCCCGTCGCCGGCGGCCATTCCATCGACGCGCCCGAGCCGATCTATGGCCTGGCGGTGATCGGGCTTTGCCATCCGTCCGAGCTGCGCCGCAATGCCGATGCGCGGCCGGGCGACGCGCTGATCCTGACCAAGGGGCTGGGCGTCGGCATCTATTCCGCCGCGATCAAGAAAGGCGCGCTGGACGAGGCCGGCGTGGCCGAGATGGTCGCATCGGCCACGACGCTCAACCGGGTCGGCGCCGATCTGGCAAAGCGCGCCGATGTCCATGCCATCACCGACGTGACCGGCTTCGGCATCCTGGGCCACGGGCTGGAGATCGCCCGCGGCGCCCGGCTGCGGCTGCGGCTGCGGCTCACGGACCTGCCGCTTCTGTCGCGGGCGGCAGAGCTGGCGGAGGCAGGCTTCGTCACCGGCGCCTCGACCCGGAACTGGGCCGCCTACGGCGCCGAGGTGGCGCTGCCCGAGGGCCTGCCCCTGTGGCAGCGGGCGCTGCTGACCGATCCGCAGACCTCGGGCGGGCTGCTGGTCGCCTGCGCGCCCGAGGCGGCCGGCGAGGTGCTGGATTTCATCCGCGATGCGGGTTTCCCGCTGGCGGCCATCGTCGGCCATGCCGAGCAGGGGGTTGCGGGTATCTCGGTCGAATAGCGCCGGGATTCTCGAGTATTTGGGAAACGGTGAAGCCGGGGCCATGCGGAACCCGGCGCAGTGGCGGGCGTTGGGGCGCAGGAGGACGCAGCCCATGCCCCAGTTTCCCTCACTGCCCTCGCTGGCCCTAAGCCTTGCGCTGGCCTGCCTGGCCGCGCCGCTTTCGGCCCAGACCGCCCCGGCCGACGCGCCCAAGCCGGCGCAGGCCGTCGCCACCGCCGCCCCTGCCGGGGAATGCCCGCCTGCGGCCGGCATGGCCGAACCCGCGACACCCCAGACCGCCTCGACCGACGGCACGGCACCGGACAATTCCGGCTCGACCGGCTGGACCGGCGGCACCGGCGGGTCGCAGATCGGCACCAACCCCTCGGGCGCGCATCATGCCACCAGGACCTGGCAGCCGCCCACCGCCCGCGGCCTCGACCTTGCCGGGCGCCCCGAACCCGTCCCGGCCTGCTGACCAGCACGACGGGCGATTGACGCCGCCCCTCCCGCCGCCGAAGATGCGGGCAAACAAGGGGAGCGTGATGAACGACAGCCAGATGCCCGCCGCCATCGAGGCGCATTCGCCCTATTCCGAATCGCTGGGGATGGAGGTGGTTGCGGCAACCCTGGACGAGGTCATCCTGCGCATGCCGGTGACGCGGACGCTGACCAATCGCAACGGCGTGCTGCATGGCGGCGCGATCATGAGTCTGGCCGATCACGCCGCCGGCACCGCCACCCATCTGCGCCTGCCGCCCGGCGCCGCCACGACCACGCTGGAGAGCAAGACGAATTTCCTGCGGCCGATTCGGCTGGGCGACGTGGCCGAGGCGCGACCCCGGCCGCTGCACCTGGGCCGGACCACGATGATCTGGCAGACCGATATCCTGCGCAGCGACGGCAAGCTCGCCGCCGTGGTGATCCAAACCCAGTTGGTGCTGGAATGGAAGGAGCCGGCCTGATCCGTTTCGCCGGACCGATGGTCGCGCCACTTTGCCGCACCGCAGGGCCGCATTTTCGGAAAGGAAACAGCGCCTCGCAGAGCATCTTGGCAGGCATGGGCAGCATGGTCGTGGCCGGCGCGGAAAAGGCGGTTGATGGGGAATCCCGCCTCCAGCGCCGAAACAGGCGGCGCAACAGGCGGTAGCGGGGAAACGGATGGCCGCTCGTGCCCGCTGACCCGCCACGGCCACACCGTCGCGGCAAGAACCTCCGGCGCCGTTGCCCGCATCGGATTTTCGTGGCAAGAGAGCACAAAGCCAACCGAGAGCAGGGTTCGCATAAATGACCGATTTCGCGCAGCGCCGCACCATGATGGTCGATACTCAGGTTCGTCCGAACGAAGTGACCAGCTATCCCGTGATCGAGGCGATGCTGAACGTCCCGCGCGAGCAGTTCGTCCCCGAATCGCGCCGGGATGTCGCCTATGTCGGCAACAATATCGACCTTGCCCCCGGCCGCGTGCTGCTGGAGCCGCGCACGCTGGGCAAGATGATGGATATCCTGAACCTGCAGAACGGCGACCTGGTTCTGGATGTCGGCTGCGGCTACGGCTATTCCGCCGCGGTCATGGCCCGCATCGCCGAGGCCGTCGTCGCCGTCGAGGAGGATGCCGCGATGGCTGCCGAGGCGGAAGGCCGGCTGGCCGCGCAGGACGTGTTCAACGTCGCCGTCGTCCAGGGCGCGCTGGCCGAGGGCTGCCCCGGCCAGGCCCCCTATGACGCCATCCTGATCGAAGGCGCGGTCGAGCAGGTGCCCGAGGCGCTGACCGAGCAACTGCGCGAGGGCGGCCGCATCGTCGCCCTGTTCCGCGAGGGCAATCTGGGCATCGTCCGCCTTGGCCACAAGCTGGACGGGCGCGTGAACTGGCGCTTTGCCTTCAATGCCGTCGCCCCGCTGCTGCCGGGCTTTGCGCGCCCGCGGGGCTTCGTCTTGTGATGCCGACAGGAAAGGCCATGGCATGTTTCGCAAAACGCTGAGAACACTGCGGCGCCCGCTGATCGCGGCCCTGTTCGCTGGCGCGACGGCCGTTCCGGCAAGCGCCGAATCGCTGGCCGATGCCATGGTCGCAGCCTATCGCCATTCGGCATTGCTGGAGCAGAACCGCGCCGTCCTGCGCGCCGCGGACGAGGATGCGGCGACCGCCCTGGCGCAATTGCGCCCCGTTGTGCAATGGATCGCCGAGCACAGTTTCCAGAAGATCAACGGCCTGGCGATCGGCCGCTCGACCAGCATCGGCCTGCAAGCCCAGATCACGCTTTACGACTGGGGTCGCAACGCCATCGCCATCGACGCCGCCAAGGAAACCGTGCTGGCCACTCGCGCCGCGCTGGTGGGCGTCGAACAGGACGTGCTTCTGGGCGCGGTCCAGGCCTATCTGGATGTGCGCAGCGCGACCGAACAGGTTGATCTGCAATCCAATTCCGTGCGCGTGATCGGGCAGGAACAGCAGGCAGCCGCAGATCGTTTCGAGGTGGGCGAGATCACTCAGACCGACGTGTCGCAGGCCGATGCCGCCCTGGCCGCGGCGCGCGCCAGCCTCGCGGCCGCACGAGGCAATCTGGAGGTGGCGCGCGAGGTTTATCGGGCCGCGACCGGCCGGGCGCCTGGCCAGCTCGATCCGCCGCCGCCCACCCCGTCGCTGCCCGCCTCGCTGGAGACGGCACGGCAGATCGGCCAGCGCAGCCATCCCGCGATCTCGCAGGCACAGCGCCTGGCTGCTGCCGCCGAACTGGGCGTCGCCGCCGCTGCCGCCGAGCGCAATCCGACGCTGAGCGGCCAGGCCAGCATCGGCCGCTCGCACGAGCTTTCGATCCAGGGTCAGGAATCGACCCGCAACAGCCTTGGCGCCTCGCTCAGCCTGTCGCAGACGATTTATTCCGGCGGGCGCCTGCCCTCGGCCCATCGCAAGGCGATGGCGCGGCGGGACGAGGCGCGGGCGGGACTGCTTCAGGTTTCGCGCCAGGTCGACGAAGCGGTCGGCCGGGCCTGGGCGGGAATCGATGTGGCGCGGGCACAGATCCGCGCCATCGACGAGCAGATCGTCGCCGCGCAGCAGGCCTACGAAGGCGTGCGCGAGGAGGCGACGCTGGGCGCTCGCACCACTCTGGACGTGCTGGATGCCGAGCAATCGCTGCTCGAAGCGCGGGCCGACAAGATTTCGGCAGAGGCCAATCTGCAATTAGCACATTATCAACTTCTGGCTGCTATGGGTCTGTTGACGGTGGAAAACCTGAAACTGGGGATACCGACCTATGACCCATCGGCCTATTACAATGCGGTGCAGGACGCACCCTATACCAGCAGGCAGGGCGAAAGCCTCGACCGCGTGTTGCGCGCGATCGGCAGGGACTGACACCGCCCGCGATCCGGGGGCGCATCATGCAACATGAAGCGATGCGCCATCCGGTCCCCTCGCCCGGATCGGACAATGTCGGCGACGTGCTGGCCTCGATCCGGCGGCTCATCGCGCAGGACGGAGCGGGATGCCGGATCCAGAACCCGGCGCTGAACGGACGACTGCCGGAACAGGACGGCCCGCCGGCCGCTCCGATCAAGCTGGTGCAGCCGGCCCGTCCCCCATCTTCGACGCGAATCACCCCCTTGGTGCTGGACAACAGCACTCTGGTCGCGCCCGATCCCGTGCCACGGATCGAGGCGGTGGGAAGGGGTGAGACCTCGGCAGAACTGCACTCCACCGAGCCGGGGCGACTGGATGCCTGGCCGCCCGTTCCACCGGACAAAGGGGCTGCCATCGGCGCAACCCATGCCGACCGGGCGAATATGGCCGAGCCTTCGGCCGGTTCCTCCGGGCCCTCGCTTTTTTCCGACATCGATCCAGGACCGACCCAGTCTTCTTCGCCGGCGCCGACCGCCGCCACCCCGCAATTGGAGGAAACCATGCTGCACGCGAATGCTTCCGCGACCCCGATCAATCCCGCCGCCGCCGCTCGGGCCGCCGAGGCCATCGCCTGCGACAATGGCGAGCCGCGTCTTTTCGCACCGCAGGACCAGGATGCGCCAAAGGGCACCCATCTGCGCGGCATGATCCGCGAGGCGATCCGGCAGGAACTTCAGGGCGAAATCGGCGACCGGCTCAGCCGCAACCTGCAACAGATGATCCGTCACGAGATCGAAATGGCCCTGCGCCAGATGTGCGAGCGGGACTGAGCACGCCGCACCGGGCCGGCAAAACCGTCCGGCTGGCAGCTTGCCGGCCCCGGGACCGAAAGAAGGATCCCGGCAGGCTAGTTCAGGTATTTCTCGGGATCGACGCTGTCGAAACCGTTGCGCACCTCGAAATGCACGACGCCCTGGTTGCGGGTCTTGCCCAGCGGGGTGCCAGCGCTGACCGTCTGGCCCTTGGTCACGGCGACATCCTCGAGGCCGGCATAGACGGTCATCAGGTTGCCGTCGTGCCGAACGACGATGATCGGCACCTGGTCGGTGTCGCGGGTGATCGCGGCGACGGTGCCGCTACCGGCGGCTGCAACGGTGCTGCCCGGCGCGGCAGCAATGTCGATGCCGTCGTTCTTGCCCTTCTGATAGGTGCGGATGATCGCGCCATTGGCGGGCATGCGGAACTTGCCGCTGCCCGAGGCGGCGGTGCGGGTCTTGCCCAGATCGGGGCCGGCCGGCTTGTCCACCGGGCTCGCGGCGGGCTGCGTCTTCTCGTTCGGCAACGGCTGGGCCGAAGACGGCGGGCTCGGCGTCGGGCTGCCCGTTCCGGGCGCGGTGACGGCCGCCGTGGCGGGGCGGCTTTGCCCGGCGACGGGGATCAGCAGGCGCTGGCCGGTGCGCAGGGTCATATCCTGCGTCAGCCCGTTCCACTGGGCCAGGTCGTTCACCGAGACGTTGTATTTGCGCGCGATGGACCAGGCCGTCTCGCCCGCCGCCACGACATGCTGCTTGGGCTGGCTTGCGGCCGGCAGGGTCTGCGACGTCACCGCTCCGGCGCCCGAGGCCGCGGGCACGTTCGGCTGCTTGATCCCCTGGCCGGCAAAGGGATCGCTGACCTGCCCGGTCGACGACACGATGGGCGCCGCCGCAGGAGCCCCGGCAGCAACGCGGCGCGGTAGGGCGACCACCGCCCCGGGGTTCAGCACGGTATTGGCCTCGATGGCATTGTATCTGGCCAGTTCGGCCGCGTTCAGCCCCAGCCGCGCAGCAATCGTCGCCACGGTATCCCCCTGCCGCGCGATGGCGACCTGATAGCCGGGATAGGAGATCACGCCGCGCTGGTCGGGGGCCGGCCGAGGCTGGGCCCGCGCCGCGGCCTGGGCGGTTTCCAACCCGCCGCCGCCCCAGCGGCGCAGGTCGGGGTCGAAATTGCTGAAATCCAAGCCACCCTGCGGCCCGCATGACACCAAAGCCACCGCAGCGCCGGCGAGCATCGCCAACTGCCTGATCTTGATCATCTGCCCGTTCCTCACTCTGGATAGCCGGGGGTCATGTCTGTCCCAACCCCTCGACCAGCGGCACGAAGCGCACCTGCCGCAATTCGTCATAGTCAAAGCCGTTTTCGCCGCGGCGCACGCGGATCAGGGTCTGGACCGCATCCGACTGCCCGACCGGCACCACCATGATACCGCCGATCTTCAACTGCGCCAAGAGCGGCCCCGGCGGATCCTCGGCCGCCGCCGTCACCATGATGCGATCAAAGGGCGCCTGCTCGGGCAGCCCGCGCGAACCGTCGCCCACCAGCGCCGTGATGTTGGGCAGGCCCAGGTGGCGAAACAGCGCCTCGGCCTCGGCCACCAGCCGGCGGTGGCGGTCGATGGTATAGACCCGCCGGCACAAGAGCGACAGCACCGCCGCCTGGTAGCCCGAGCCGGTGCCGATCTCCAGCACCTTGTCGCGCGGCCCCACCTCCAGCGCCTGGGTCATCAGCCCCACGACCGAAGGCTGGCTGATGGTCTGCCCGCAGGGAATGGGCAAGGGCGTGTCGTCATAGGCGCGATCCTCGAAATGGCCGCGCACGAATTCGCCGCGGTCGATGCGCTCCATCGCCTCCAGCACCCGCGGATCGGTGACCCCGCGCTGCCGCAGCGCGAACAGGAAGCGCATCTTGCGTTCGGCAGTCTCGGGATCGTCGCTCATGCCCAGGTTCAGCCCTCTTCGAGAACGCCGCGCAGTTCGGCCAGGGTCTTGTGGCAGGTCAGGTCCGGCCGCATCGGCGTCAATGAGATATAGTCGCGCATATTTGCGTCCACGTCACTCTCCGGCGTGGCCTCGGCGGTCTGCGAGCCGCCCAGCACCCACAGGAACCGCCGCCCGTTCGGCGCGTGATAGGGCTCGACCTCGAAGCGCACGCCCTGGCGCCGGCCCTGCGGCGCCACCCGCGTGCCCTTGACCGAGCCCGCGTCGCAGGGCGGGAAGTTGATGTTGTAGAACAGCCGGAAATCCTCGTCCGAGGTCCAGTCGCCGTAATCCAGCAATTGCCGGATCAGCCGCGGCCCGTGCATCCGCGCCGCCTGGAACGGATCGTCCAGCACCGCGGTGCGGCTTCCCATGTATTGCGACAGGGCGATGGCGGGCAGGCCCTGCAACGCCGCCTCCATCGCACCGCCCACGGTGCCGGAATACATCACGTTCTCGCCCGAATTGTTGCCGCGGTTCACGCCCGACAGCACCAGGTCCGGCGGGTTGTCCCGCATCACGTCGGCGATGGCGGCCAGCACGCAATCGGCCGGCGTGCCCTCAGCGGCAAAGCGGCGCGGCCCCAGCTCGGCGATCAGCGTCGGGTGAACGTAGCTGATGCAATGCGCGACGCCCGATTGCTCGAAGGCCGGGGCGACGGTCCAGACCTCGCCCGCAGGTCCAGCGACTTCGGTCGCGATCGCCTCCAGCGTCTCGAGCCCCGGAGCGTTGATGCCGTCGTCGTTGGTGATCAGAATGCGCATGCTTTTCCCTGTCCGGCCGCCGCGCCGGGGGCGTTGTCCGCGCCGCCCGCGCCTCTCGCCGTTATCTGCCTGTCACATCTGCTTTATCCGCGCCACAGCCTTGCGACAACCCGCCGGAAGAGCCATGGAAGCGTTTGACGCAGGGCTGTTGCCGGGGCAGCATCGGAACAAGGCAATAAGCCGGGCAGGACATGCAGATCTATCTTCCCATCGCCGAAGTGGCGGTCAATGCGCTGACGCTGATCGGTCTTGGCGGCATCGTCGGGCTGATGTCCGGCCTGTTCGGGGTTGGCGGCGGTTTCCTGATCACGCCGCTGCTGTTCTTCATCGGCATTCCGCCGGCTATCGCGGTGGCGACCGGCGCCAATCAGGTCGTGGCCTCGTCCTTTTCCGGCGTGCTGGCGCATGTCAAGCGCAAGACCGTGGATTTCCGCATGGGCTGGGTCTTGCTGGCCGGGGGCCTTGTCGGCTCGTCCGCAGGGGTGTTGCTGTTCAACCTGCTGTCGCGGCTGGGCCAGGTCGACCTGGTGGTGCAGCTTTGCTATGTCGTCTTCCTGGGGCTCATCGGCGCGATGATGCTTCAGGAAAGCCTGCGCGCGCTGCATCGCGCGCGCCGCAGCGGGCCGATCAAGCCGATGCGCCGCCACCAGCACGGCTGGGTCCACAAATGGCCGCTGAAGATGAAGTTCCGCGCCTCGGGGCTTTACATCAGCTCGATCCCGGTGCTGCTGGTCGGCGCCGCGGTGGGCGTTCTGGGTGCGCTCATGGGCGTCGGCGGCGGCTTCATCATGGTGCCGGCGATGATCTATCTGCTGGGCATGCCGACCAAGGTGGTCATCGGCACCTCGCTGTTCCAGATCACATTCCTGTCGGCCTATACCACGCTGATGCATGCGGTCTCGTCGAACACGGTGGACGTGATGCTGGCGGTGCTTCTGATCGTCGGCGGGGTCACCGGGGCGCAAATCGGCACCCATCTGGGCGCGCGGCTGCGGGCCGAGCAGTTGCGCATCCTGCTGGCGCTTCTGGTGCTGGCCGTCTGCGGCAGGCTGGCGCTGGACCTGTTCCTGCGCCCGGACGAGCTTTACTCGATCACGCCGGGGATATTGCGATGAGACGCGCATTTGCCCCGCTGCTGGCCCTGATGCTGCTGGCCCTGCCCTTGGCCGCGCAGCAGGCGCCGGCCCCTGCCCCGCCCTCCGAGCAGATCGTCGCCGGGCTGTCGCGGGACGACGTGGACATCACCACCAGCTTCGACGGCTCCGAGATCATCATCTATGGCGCCATCAAGCGCGAGACACGCATTCCGCAGGGCCACCCGCTGGACGTGATCGTCGCGGTCGAGGGCCCGGCCCAGACCCTGACCGTGCGCCACAAGGAACGCCGGCTGGGCATCTGGATCAATACCGGCCGGGTCAGCATCGGCTCGGCGCCCAGCTTCTATGCCGTGGCGACGACCCGGCCGCTGCACCTGATCCTGCCCCCGGCCGAGGACCAGCGTTACCGCGTCTCGATTCCGCTGGCGATGCGCGCCTTTGCCGGACCGATGGAGGTCGAGGACGCCGTGCCCTATACCGCGGCGCTGATCCGCCTGCGTCAGGCCAACGGGCTTTACCGCCAGGACGACGGCACGGTGCGGCTGGCCGAACAGACGTTGTTCCGCGCCGACGTCCGCCTGCCCGCGAACCTGGTCGAGGGCTTCTACAGCACACGCATCTTCCTGTTGCGCGACGGCCAGGTCATCGACACCTTCCGCGCGCCCATCGAGGTGCGCAAGGTCGGGCTGGAACGCTGGCTCTATCGCCTGGCGCTGGAGCAGCCCTTCATCTACGGCATCATGTCGCTGGCGATCGCGGTGGCGGCGGGCTGGGCCGCCTCGGCCGCGTTCCGGCTGGTCAAGCGTCCCTGACCTCGCCGCGACGGAACGGCCCCATCTCGGCCATGATCGCCATTTCCTCGCCGACGGCCTCGCGCTCGCGTTGCAGGTAATCGGCGATGGCGCCGTGAAAGCCGCGATCCGCAACCCAATGCAGCGAATGGGTCTGGCTGGGCATGTAGCCGCGGGCCAGCTTGTGTTCGCCCTGCGCCCCGGCCTCGACGCGGGGAATGCCATGGGCGATGGCCCAGTCGATGGCCTGGTGATAGCACAGTTCGAAATGCAGGAAGGGGTGGTCCTCGACGCAGCCCCAGTAGCGGCCGTAAAGCGCGTCCCGCCCGATCAGGTTCAGCGCCCCGGCGATGGGGCGGCCGTCGCGCTCGGCCAGGATCAGCAGGCAGTCGTCGCGCATGGTGTGGTGCAGGATGTCGAAAAAGGCGCGCGTCAGATAGGGCCGGCCCCATTTTCGCCCGCCGGTATCCTGGTAGAAGGTCCAGAAGGCGTCCCAATGCCCGGGCCGGATCTGGTCCCCGGTCAGACTGCGGATGCTGCCACCGAAGGCCTGCGCCCGCTCGCGTTCCTTGCGGATCGCCTTGCGCTTGCGCGAGGACAGTTGCGCCAGGAAGTCGTCGAAGCTTTCATAGCCCTGGTTCAGCCAGTGGAACTGTTCGCTGGCGCGGGGCAGAAAGCCGGCCGCCTCGCCCAATTGCGCCTCGGCCTCGGTGCAGAAGGTGACATGCGCGCCCGAAAGGCCCGATTGCTGCGCGAATTGCGCCATGGCCGCCAGCAGCGCGCGCTGCACCGCCGGGCTGGAGGCGATCAGCCGCGGCCCGCTGACCGGGGTAAAGGGCACGGCACATTGCAGCTTGGGATAATAGCGCCCGCCCGCGCGCTCATAGGCCTGCGCCCAGCCGTGGTCAAAGATGTATTCGCCCTGGCTGTGGGTCTTGACATAGCAGGGTGCGACGCCCGCGACCTGCCCGTCCAGCCGCGCGACCAGATGGCTGGGGTGCCAGCCGGTTTCGTCGCCGACCGAGCCGGATTGCTCCAGCGCCGACAGGAAGCGATGCGTGGTAAAGGGATTGGCGCCCGCCCCGCAGCCGTCCCATTCGGCGGCGTCGATCCCGGAAATCGCAGGCAGGACGGAAACGGCAAGCTCGCTCATGGCGGGAAACATAGGCGCGGGCGCGGCGATTGTCAGGGCTTGGCGGGCAGGTAATGCTCGAATGTGATATTGTCGGCCACGCGGCGGGCAATCGCCTCTTCCTTGGGCGAACACACGGTCCAGCACAGCACCGGCACGCCCCGCGCCTTCAGCGCCGCCACCGCCGGATTGTCCAGGTCCGTGCGGTCATGCGAGATGAAGCTGGCCCCGACGCGGTCGAAATCGGCGATCGCCGCCAGATGCGCGCGGGTGGCCTCGTCCAGCATCGGCCAGTCCCAGGCCTCATAGCCGCAGGTGGTCAGCCCCACCGTCACCCCCGGCGCCGCGGCATGGAAGGCCGCCACCGCATGCGGGTTGAAGGACATGACCGCGACCGGCCCGTCATAGCCGGAAAGCAGCCGCGCCACCTCGGCCTGCAGATCGCCGACCTCGGCCGAGATGCGCAGGCTCTGGTCCTTGATCTCGATCAGCAGCGGCACCCTGCCCGCAACCTCGTCCAACAATTCGGCAAGCGTCGGGATGGGTTCGGCGCTGCCCATGATGCGCAATTGCGACAAGGCGTCGATGCCCAGGGCGCTGACCAGCCCCTCGGCCCCGGTCAGGCGCGGCAGGTCGTCGTCGTGAAAGACCAGCGCCGTGCCGTCCGAGGCGCGCTGGATGTCGCATTCGATGCCGTAGCCGGCAGCGATGGCGGCGCGGAACGCCGCCATGCTGTTTTCCGGCACGCCCGGCCCGTGCAGCCCACGATGAGCGATGGGCAAGCGCAGGAAATCCGGGGCAAGGCGCATCAGGCGAACTCGAAGATCGCCTCGACCTCGACCGCAACGCCGCGCGGCAGGGCCGGAGCCGAAACGGCGGCGCGAGCATGGCGGCCCTTGTCGCCGAACACCTCGACCATCAGGTTCGAACAGCCGTTGATGACCTCGGGCTGGTCGGTGAATTCCGGCGTCGAGTTGACAAAGCCGGTCAGCTTGACCACGCGCACCACCCGGTCCAGCGACCCCAGCGCCGCCCGCGCCTGCGCCAAGAGCGCCAGGCCGCAGCCGCGCGCCGCCTCGGCGCCCTCCTCGACCGCCAGATCGGCGCCCAGGCGGCCCTTGGCCGGGCTGATCTGGCCCGAGACGAACAGCAGGTTGCCCGTGATCACATAGGGCACGTAATTCGCGGCCGGCGCGGGTGCGTCGGGCAGCGTGATCCCCAGCTCTGCCAGTTTCGTCTCGATGGACATGCTATCCTCCTACCAGTCGATGAAGTCGCGGAAATCGCTCAGCACGATGCGCCAGGTGTCCAGCGCATCGTCGAAATTCTTGCGTCCGATGCCGTCGCCTGCAACCCCGATATCCATCTCGATGAAGGGATCGCCGGTTTCGTCCAGCCAGACCTTGCCGAACCGCTTTTCGCGGTTCCAGCGGTTCGCCATGCTTTCGGACATCGAATCGTCCAGATCGAACCCGGCCGAGAACTGGATCGCGGCGCAGGTCTTTTCGCATTGGTAGAAATAGACCTGAAAGCTGGTGCCGTCGATGCGGCTTTCGATCAGCGGATCGCCGGCGGCGTCGGTCGTCAGCTTGGTCGGCAGGCCGAAATCCATCATCATCAGGCGAATCACCTCGGGATCGCCCATGACCTGTGCCTGCGCCGCGGGCGCCTGCATCAGCGCCGCCAGCACAAGGGGAACCAAGGTTCGCATCATTTTCTCCGTCACGGAATCGCGCGCTGATTACCGCTTTGCGCGTCAGGCCACCAGAGCTTCCGCGCGTTTCAGATCGACGCTGACCAACTGGCTGACGCCCTGTTCGACCATGGTCACGCCGAACAGCCGGTCCATGCGCGACATGGTGACGGCATGGTGCGTGATCACAAGAAAGCGCGTCTCGGTCCGCCGGGTCATCTCGTCCATCAGGTCGCAGAACCGGGTGACGTTGGCATCGTCGAGCGGCGCGTCCACCTCGTCCAGCACGCAGATCGGCGCCGGATTGGCAAGGAAGACCGCAAAGATCAGCGCCAACGCCGTCAGCGTCTGCTCGCCACCCGACAAAAGGCTGAGCGTGCTGAGCTTTTTGCCCGGAGGCTGGCACATGATCTCCAGCCCCGCCTCCAGCGGGTCGTCGGATTCGACCAGCACCAGCCGCGCCTCGCCGCCCCCGAAAAGATGCGTGAACAGCGTGGTGAAATTGGCGTTCACCGTGTCGAAGGCGGCCAGCAAGCGCTCGCGTCCCTCGCGGTTCAGGCTGCCGATGCCCTGGCGCAGCTTGCGGATCGCCTCGGTCAGGTCCTCTTTCTCGGTCGCCAGCCGGTCGCGCTCGGTCTCAAGCTCGCGCTTGTCCTCGTCGGCACGCAGGTTGACCGCGCCCAGCGCGTCGCGTTGCTGGCGCAGCCGGGCGATCTGGTCCTCCAGCGCCTCGGGAGCGATCTCCTCGACCTCGCCCAGAGATTCCAGCAGCGCCTCGGGCGTGGCCTCAAGCTCTTCGTGGATGCGCAGCCGGGCAGTGGATTCGGCCTCGGTCGCAGCCTCGGCGCGGGCCTCGCGGGCGGCGCGGGTCTCGCGCGCGTCGGATGCCGCGCGCTCGGCCTCGCGCTCGGTCTCGGCGGCGATGCGCAGCGCCTGATCGGCGGCCGACAGCGCATCGCGGGCGCGGGACAGGCGGGCGGCGGCCTGCGCCTCGGCCTCGGTCAGAACGCCGCGACGCTCGGCCAGGATCTCGGGCTGGGCCTCGGCTTCCTCCAGATCCTCCGCGGCCTGCTCGCGGCGGGCGGCGAGTTCGGCAGCACGGGTTCCGGCCTGATCCAGCCGCAGCCGCCAGCCGGATTCCTCCTTGGCGATCTCTTGCAGGCGCCTGGTCCGCGCATTCGCCTCGCGCCGCAGCTCGTCCAGCGCACCACGCCTGGTCAGGGTGGCGATGCGCGCCGCCTCGACCCCGGTGCGGGCATGTTCCAGCGCCGCTGCCGCTGCGCCGCGGTCGGGCAGTTCGGCCAGCACCCGCTCGGCCTCGGTCAGCCGGGCACGTGCGTCCAGTGCATCCTCGCGATGCCGGGCCAGTTCGGCGCGGGCGGATTCGGCGCGGCTTTGCGCCATGGAAAGCTCGGATTCGGCCCGGGTCACGGCGCGCACGGCGTCGGACAGCCCGCGCTCGGCCTCGCGCCTTGCGTCGCGGGCGCGCTTTTCGGCCTCGGTCGCGGCCAGGTGGCGGTCGCGCAGCGCCTGATGCGCGGCCTGCGCATCCCCGGCACGGGCCTGCGCCGCCTCGGCCTGTTCGGTCAGTTCGGCAAGCTGGTTGACCTTTTGCAGATGCAGCGCGGCCGAGGACGCCGCCTCGCCCGCCATCACCCGCATGCCGTCCCAACGAAACAGGTCACCCGCCTGCGTGACCAGCCGCTGGCCGGGGGCCAGCGCCGGTTGCATCGCCGCGCCCATCGCCGCATCCGCGACCAGCCCGACCTGCGACAGCCGGCGGGCCAGCGCCTCGGGCGCCTCGACATGCGGCGACAGCGGAGCGGCGCCCTCAGGCAGCGGCTGCGGCGAGCCATAGGCCGGCAGCAGGTGCCAGCCCGAACCGTCGCCGGCCAGCCCGACGCCCAGATCGTCGCCCAGCGCCGCACCGAAAGCCGCCTCGTAGCCGCGCGCGACCCGCACCAGGTCAAGGATCGAATCGCCGCCCTGCCCGCGCTCCACCAACCGCTTCAGCGCCGCCATCTCGGCACTCAGCGCCGAGACCTCGCCCTCGGCCTCGGCCCTCGCCGCACGGGCGGCGGATTCCTCGGTCTCCAGCGCGGCGCGGGCTTCCTCGGCGTCGGCCAACGCCTCCTCGGCAGCCTCGACGCGCTCGCGGGCTTCCTCCTGCGCTTCCTCGGCGGCTTCGCGGGCGGCATCGGCCTCGGCACCGGCTTCGGTGGCGCGGGCGGCCGCAGCCTCGGCATCATGCGCGGCACGGGTGGCGCGCTCCTGCATCTGCCGCAGGTCATGGACCAGCCGCTCGGCGGATTGGTGGCGGGCGGCAAGACGGGCGGATTCGTCGGTCAACTCGGCCAGCTTGGCCTCGACCTCGCGCAGGGCCTCGGCGGCTTCCTCGGCGGTATTGCCGGCTGCGTCCAACCGTTCCTCATGGCCCTGCCCAGCCTTTTCCAGTTCGCGCCGTTCCCATTCCAGCCGCTCGATCACCTCGCCGGCATCGCGGTTCAGCGCCGATTCGCGCTCGATGTCGCGGTCGAGCTGGGCGATCCGCGCCAGAAGCGTCTGGATGGCCTGGCCGGCGCGGGCCTCGGCCTCGTCCAGCGCCTCGCGCTCGACGGTGGCGCGCGACAGGATGGCGGCGGCGACCTGTTCTTCCTCGCGCAGGGGCGGCAGCTTCGCCTCGGCCTCCTCGCGGGCGGCGATGGCGCGGCGGGCCTCTGCCTCGGCCTCGGCAGCGGCGCGGATCGCCGCACGCAGCGCTTCGGCCGTGGCTGCCTTGGCCTGATCGGCCTCGGCCCAACGGCGATAAAGCAGCACGCCCTCGGCCCGGCGCAGCGCGGCGCCGATCTCGCGATAGCGCGCCGCGGCACGGGCCTGCCGCGCAAGGCTGGCCGCCTGCGTGGAAAGCTGGTCCAGCGTGTCGTCGACCCGCGTCAGGTTCGCCTCGGCCGCGTTCAGCTTCAACTCGGCCTCGTGCCGGCGCTGGTAGAGGCCGGAAATCCCCGCCGCCTCTTCCAGCACCCGCCGCCGCGCCTTGGGCTTGGCATTGATCAGTTCGGAAATCTGCCCCTGCCGCACCAGCGCCGGCGAATGCGCCCCGGTCGAGGCATCCGCGAACAGCATCTGCACGTCGCGCGCCCGCACCTCCTTGCCGTTGATGCGATAGGCGCTGCCGGCGTCGCGGGTGATGCGACGGGTGATGTCCAGCGCATCGCTGTCGTTCATGCCGGCGGGGGCGAGGCGGGCCTTGTTGTCGATGGTCAGCGTGACCTCGGCATGGGCGCGGGCGGAACGCCGCGCGGTGCCGGCAAAGATCACGTCCTCCATCCCCTCGCCGCGCATGGCGGTGGGCCGGTTTTCGCCCATAACCCAGCGCAGCGCCTCGAGCAGGTTCGACTTGCCGCAGCCGTTCGGGCCGACCACGCCGGTCAGGCCCTCGTGGATGACCAGGTCGGTCGGGTCCACGAAGCTTTTGAAACCATTGAGGCGCAGGCGGTCAAAGCGCAATGCGAAGGGTCCACGAAGATCGTTCAAATCCCCCGGATTTTTGGCGATCCTGGGCCTCAAGTCAACACAAACCCCCAGATATGGCGGGGCTTCGGCGGTTATCCACAAGATTTAAGGGTTCACCACAAGAAATACGCTGCTAATCTGGCCGGCATGATTCCCGCGCTTGCCATCATCCTGGTCTTCCAGCTTATCGGAGAGGTTGCCACGCGCAGCCTTGGCCTTTTGCTGCCCGGCCCGGTGCTGGGCCTTTTGCTGCTGGTCCTGTCCTGCAGCCTGCGCCCGGCGCTGGCCGAGATGCTGCGCCCGGTGGTCACCGGCATCCTGGGCCATCTGTCGCTATTCTTCGTGCCGGCGGGCGTCGGCGTGGTGGCGCATCTGGGCCAGTTCCGTAGCGATGGGCTGGCGGTGGCCCTGGCGCTGACCGTATCGACCGCGCTGGCCATCGCGGCTGGGGCGCTGGTGTTCCGCGCCGTGGTGAAACGGATGGGCGGGCCCGAGGAATGACCGACGCGGCGCTGATCTGGAGCTATCTGACGCAAGGGCCGCTTCTGTGGCTGACGGCGACGCTGATCGCCTATTGGCTGGGCGACACCTTCTTTCGGGCCATGGGCCGGCAAAGCTGGGCCAACCCGGTGCTTTGCGCGGTGATCCTGCTGGCCTGCGTGCTGGGGCTGACCGGCACCAGCTACCAGACCTATTTCGAGGGCGCGCAATTCGTGCATTTCATGCTGGGCCCGGCCACGGTGGCGCTGGGAATGCCGCTTTACGACAACCTGCGCCGGGTCAGAAAGGCGCTGCTGCCGCTGGTCGCGGCGCTGCTGGCGGGCTCGGTGACGGCTGTGGTCTCGGCGCTGGCCATCGGCCGGGCCTTCGGGCTGTCCGAGGTGATGCTGGCAAGCCTGGCGCCGAAATCGACCACCGCGCCCGTCGCCATCGGCATCGCCGAGGGGCTGGGCGGAGAGCCCACGATCACCGCCGTCCTGGTGCTGGTCACGGGGATCTTCGGCGCGATCATCGCCACGCCGCTGTTGAATGCGCTGGGGATCCGCGACTGGCGGGCGCGCGGCTTTTCGCTGGGCGTGGCCGCACATGGCATCGGCACCGCCCGCGCCTTTCAGGTGAACGAGACCGCGGGCGCATTCGCCGGCATCGGCATGGGGCTGAACGCGGTGCTGACCTCGATCATCGCGCCGCTGGCGCTGCATCTGTTTCGCTGAGCCGCCCGCCCCTCACTCGATGACCGCGCCGCCCAGTTCTTTCAGCCTCAGGGCGATGTCGCGCGTCGCCTCGGCATGTTTGTCGCAGGCGTCGGGCATGCTGACCTTGTTCAAGGCAGGCTGGAGAAAGTTCGAAAAGTAGTCGTCCATGCTCAGGCCCATGTGGCCGGCAACGGCCTGAGCAGTGCCGGCGATCAGTGCCGCATCGCCGGCACCGACGCCTTCTATCCGGCAGTTGCTCGCGATGAAGTTCGCCAGAGAAAGCTCATGGAGGGACTGGGCGTTGGACAGTTCTTCAATCCCTTGCTCCGGTGGCGTCTGAATCGTGGAAACCATGTTCGCATAGGCCGGATTCGAGGCAATGCCGCTGAGCATGGCCACCAGCCCCACGGTCATGCCCTTCACGCGCAACAGGCTTGCCCCGGCTGTATAGGCGTTGATCATTTCCCGTTCCTGCCACCAGAGAGATTGGGTGCTTGGCATGACGGCAGGCAGCAAATGCCAATGTCAGCCCCGTCCTGCATAGCGGCCACCGCCCGCAACGAAAAAGGCCGCCCCGCAGGACGGCCCAGCCAATGCGCGGCGGACGCGCTTACGCTGCGTCGGCCTCTTCGGCGGCGTGGCGGCGCTCGCTTTCCTCGCGCGACAGCGCGACCGAGGTGCGTACGCCCTTGGCCACGAATTCCATCAGCCCCTTCACGACACGCTCGTTCGGATCGATCCCGGCGCAGGACAGCACCTCGCGCCCGTCGCGCGAGCGTGCCCAACGTGCGATCTGATCGGGCCCGTTGCCGTATTTTTTGTCATCGGCGATCGCATCGTCCAGCGCAGCCAGCACAACGGCCGCAAAAAGCTTGCGGGCCCGCTGTCCCTGTTCGAAATTGAAAGCCGAGCCATCCACGAAATCGCGCATCATCATTATCCTGTTTTTCTTGCGGTGCCCCCGCACCTTGACCAATGCCAAGGTTGCTGCATCATCCTGCCTCATAGGCGGCACTGGCCGGCTTAGCCGATCGGTGCCGTGATTCGGTATGCCTCCCGCCGCATGACCGCCATGCATGGCATGCAAACCCCGGCAGATACGTTGAATAGCTGCCAAAAGCAACGTTCTTGCGACATGCGGAAATTCGCAGGCACCCTTGACAACGCACGAAACGCCTTTCGGTTGCCTTGAGGCACGGCAATGGATATAGGTGCGCGCAATCCCGGTTCAACCCCCGGACCGTCGGAAATTCCCTAATATTTTCAAGGTAATCCCAAATGGCCAGGATCAATGGCAATGAAATCAAGCCCGGCTTCGTGCTGGATCATGACGGCGGGCTGTGGGCGGCGGTCAAGGTGAACCACGTCAAGCCCGGCAAGGGCGGCGCCTTTGCCCAGGTCGAGCTGAAGAACCTGCGCGACGGGCGCAAACTGAACGAACGATTCCGTTCCGAAGACAAGGTCGAGCAGGTCCATCTGGAGACCAAGGACCAGCAATTCCTGTACGAATCGGACGGCAAGCTGGTGTTCATGGACAGCGAGACCTTCGAGCAGACCGAGCTTGACGCCGATCTCCTGGGCGAGCGGCGGCCTTTCCTGCAAGACGGCATGGTGGCCGCTGTCGAATATTACGGCGACGAGGCGCTGTCGGTGCGCATTCCCCAGAAGGTGATCTGCCGCGTGGCCGAGACCGAGCCGGTACTGAACGGCCAGACCGCCGCGAAAAGCTTCAAGCCGGCGATCCTGGACAACGGGCTGCGCATCATGATCCCGCCATTCGTCGGCGCGGACGAGGATATCGTCGTCAATACCGAACTGTTCGAGTATTCCGAACGCGCCTGACCCGGCTTGCCATGCCGCATATGGCCAAGCGCCGCGTGCGGGCATAGGATCGCCTGCAACGCGGTGTCGAACTGGCAATGGGACGGGATGGCAAAGGCGTCCGGAAAGGCGGAAAACGGCGGTCCCGGCAACGGTGAAGTCACCCGGCTTCGCCGCACTTTCCCCGATGCCGATGGGCTGGACCAGGCCCGCGCCGCCATGGACGAGGCGATCGCGCGGCTCGGTCGGCTCGAGAACATCATGCACGAGATGATCCGGGCCGGGCTGGCGCCCACCGTCGGCGGCGGCGAGGGGCTGATCGCCACCGGCCCGCCTGCCGGCCATGCCGCAGCCCGCACCTTGGCCGCCCGCATCGCGGTCCTGGGCAATTGGTCCCAAGCCGCCGGATCGCCGGCGCAAGCATCCGGCCCGGCAACCGAGGCGGACACCGCCGAACCGACGCCGGTTCCCGGCCAGATCTCGCGCCGCATGCTCGACGAACTGGCCGCGATGCTGGGTAAGGCCCATGCGCATCCGCGGGCCGGTCGCGAACTGCGTCCGGTCGACAGCGCGCGCAAGGATACCGCGGCACAGTCCTATCTGCGCCTTGACCGGCACCTGCGCCTGCCGCTCGACAGCGGCTCGAACTATCTTGAGATCGAGCGGTGGCAGGACGGATGCTGGCACCGCACCGGGTTGCGTGCCGTCAAGGACCGCATGGGCGGCATCAAGGTCGATATCGCCCGGCTCGAACGCCTCGCCGGGCCGTTTTCGCCCGAACTGCGCCGGATCCTGGCGCCGGATCCCCGCCCACAGCAGGGCCGGAGCACCAGCCCCGACGACCGCTACGCGCCCGGGCCGCAACGTCGCGACCAAGCGGGGATGGGCCGGATTACAACCGTCATGCATGATGGCGGCGAAGTGACGGAGGAAACCATGGTGCAACCGACCATTCATGTCGCGCATGAGGATTACGGCAGTTCCGGCCGCTATGTCGTCACCCTGCCCGGAATCGAGGGCGAGGCCGAACTGACTTGGCGCGCCGGCGGCCCCGGCATCATCGTCGCCGACCACACCTATGCGCCCGACGCCATGCGCGGCTCGGGCGCCGCCGCCGCGCTGGTGCGGCGGCTGGTGGCGGATGCACGGGCGCGCGGCGTGCTGATCGTGCCGGCCTGCAGCTATGTGCGCGCCCAGTTCGACCGCCATCCCGACTGGTCCGATCTGCGCGCCGACGCCTGAACCACGCTGCCTTGCCTGCAAACCGGATGCCGCTCATGTTGGCGCAAACCTTCATATCAGTTTCGATATGCAAACTCACTTTCTGCATAATTGACGGACATATGACCCAGGACTAGCCTCACGGTCGGACTGGCGGTTCGCAACCGCCGCCGCGGCTCGGAGGCCCGATTTTTCCGCGCCGCGCAAGAAGGGGGAGCACCGGCTGGGCCATGCCGTGGAGGCGGCCGCCACCCGGGCAATATCGACAGGGAGGAAACATGCTGAACCTGAGGAAATACGCCCTGGCTCTGGCCTCGGCGGCGGCGCTTTCGCTGCCCGGCATCGCCGTGGCCGAGGGCATGGTCGGGATCTCGATGCCGACCAAGACCTCGGCGCGCTGGATCGACGACGGCAACAACATGGTCAAGCAGTTCCAGGACGCGGGCTACCAGACCGACCTGCAATATGCCGACGACGACATCCCCAACCAGCTGGCGCAGATCGAGAACATGATCACCAAGGGCGTCAATGTGCTGGTGATCGCCGCCATCGACGGCACCACGCTGTCGAACGCGCTGGCCAATGCGAAGGCCGCCGACATCAAGGTCATCGCCTATGACCGGCTGATCCGCGACACACCCGACATCGACTATTACGCCACCTTCGACAACTTCAAGGTCGGGGTGGAACAGGCGACCACGCTGGTCGACGGGCTGAAGGAACGCTTTCCGGACATGAAGCCCTGGAATGTCGAGCTGTTCGGCGGCAGCCCGGACGACAACAACGCCTATTTCTTCTATGACGGCGCCATGTCGGTCCTCCAGCCGCTGATCGACGACGGCTCGGTCGTGATCGCCTCGGGACAGATGGGCATGGACAAGGTGGGCACGCTGCGCTGGGATCCGGCCACGGCCCAGGCACGCATGGACAACATCCTGTCGGCGAACTACACCGACAAGCCGCTGCACGGGGTTCTGTCGCCCTATGACGGGCTGTCCATCGGCATCCTGTCGTCGCTGAAGGGCGTCGGCTACGGCTCGGGCGACTTGGCCATGCCCATCGTGACCGGCCAGGACGCCGAGATCCAGTCGGTCAAGTCGATCAAGTCCGGCGAGCAATACTCCACCATCTTCAAGGACACCCGCGAGCTGGCCAAGGTCACCGTCGGCATGGTCAACGCCATGATGAAGGGCGAAGAGCCCGAGGTGAACGATACCGAAAGCTATGACAACGGCGTCAAGACCGTGCCCTCCTATCTGCTGGAGCCGGTGGCCGTGACCGAAAGGAATCTCGAAGAGGTGCTGGTCGGTTCGGGCTATTATACCGAGGACCAGTTGAAGTGACCGGGTGCCGCCGCAGGTTTCTTGCGGCGGCGCGATCCGCGTGACCGCAAGGGGTGGCCATGGACGCGATTCTGGAAATGCGGGGGATCACCAAGGAATTCCCCGGCGTGAAGGCCCTCGACAATGTCAACATGGCCGTCCGGCGCGGCGAGATCCGCGCACTGGTCGGCGAGAACGGCGCCGGGAAATCCACGCTGATGAAGGTGCTGTCGGGCGTCTATCCGCATGGCAGCTATCAGGGCGAGATCCTCTATGACGGCCGGCCCGTGGCCAATCGCTCGATCAGGGACAGCGAGGAACAGGGCATCGTCATCATCCACCAGGAACTGGCGCTGGTGCCGCAGATGTCCATTGCCGAGAACATCTTCCTGGGCAACGAGATCGCGACGCGCGGCATCATCGACCGGCGCGAGACCAACCGCCGCACCGCCGAGCTGCTGGCCCAGGTGGGCCTGCGCGAAAGCCCGGAAACCAAGGTCGGCAGCCTGGGCATGGGCAAGCAGCAACTGATCGAGATCGCCAAGGCGCTGTCGAAAAAGGTCGACCTGCTGATCCTGGACGAGCCGACCTCGTCCCTGAACGAGAACGACAGCGATGCGCTGCTGCGCCTGCTTGCCGGATTTCGCGACCGGGGCATGACGGCGATCCTGATCTCGCACAAGCTCAACGAGATCAGCCAGGTCTGCGACAGCATCACCGTGCTGCGCGACGGCGCGACGGTGGCGCATCACGACGGCATGGTCGAGGAATCGCGCATCATCCGCGACATGGTCGGCCGCTCGATGAGCGACCGCTATCCGTCGCGCCAGCCGAAGGTCGGCGAGGTGGTGATGCAGGTGCGCGACTGGACCGTCGCCGATCCGGCGCGCGACGGCCGCCTGCTGGTCAAGGGCGCCGGCTTCGACCTGCGGCGCGGCGAGGTTCTGGGCATCGCCGGCCTGATGGGGGCTGGCCGCACCGAACTGGCGATGAGCCTGTTCGGCCGCTCGATGGGCGATTGGAAATCCGGCTCGGTCACGCTGCACGGCAAGCCGGCCGACCTGTCCACCGTGCCGCGCGCGATCCGCGCCGGCCTTGCCTATGTGACCGAGGACCGCAAGTCGCTGGGCCTGGTGCTGGACGACACGATCCGCCGCAACATCCCGCTGGCGAACCTTGCCGGCATCTCGACCCGCGGCGTGGTGGACCGCCAGCGCGAGGGGGCGGTGGCGCGCGACTATCGCCAGCGGATCAACATCCGCTCGCCCTCGGTCGAAAGCCGCACGATGAACCTGTCGGGCGGCAACCAGCAAAAGGTGGTGCTGGCGAAATGGCTGTTCGCCGAGCCCGAAATCCTGATCCTGGACGAACCGACGCGCGGCATCGACGTGGGCGCGAAATACGAGATCTACACCATCATCCGCGATCTGGCCGCCGCCGGAAAGTCGATCATCGTCATCTCGTCGGAAATGCCCGAGCTTCTGGGCATCACCGACCGCATCCTGGTGATGAACGAGGGCCGGCTGGTCGGCGAGATGCCGACGGCCGAGGCGACGCAGGAACGCATCATGCAGGTCATCATCCGCTCGGGCCACGACCTGACCGACGAAACCGTCACCCCCGAGGAAATCGAGGCAGAGGCCGCCCATGTCTGACACCACCACCGACCGCCGCGGCGACACCTTCGGCTTCATCCGCCGCAACATCCGCGAATACGGCATCCTTTTCGCGCTGATCGTCATCATGGCCTTTTTCCAGGTAGTGACCGGCGGCATCCTGTTCCGGCCGGTGAACCTGACCAACCTGTTCCTGCAAAACAGCCATATCGTCATCATGGCGGTCGGCATGCTGCTGGTCATCGTCGCCGGCCATATCGACCTGTCGGTCGGCTCGGTCGCGGCCTTCGTCGGCGCGCTTTCGGCGCTGATGATCGTCCGGCTGGGCCTGCCGATCCCGGTCGTCGTGGTGCTGAGCCTGGCCGCAGGCGCGGTGATCGGCGGCATCCAGGGCTATTGGATCGCCTATTGGAAGATCCCCAGCTTCATCGTCACCCTGGCCGGGATGCTGGTGTTCCGCGGCCTGACCATGTGGATCCTGCAAGGCCAGTCGATCGGCCCCTTTCCGCGCGAATTCCAGATGATCGCCTCGGGGTTCATTCCCGACCTCTTCGGCCCGGACAAGCCCAACACGCTGTCGCTGATCCTGGGCTGGGGCGCAGCGCTGGCGATCCTGTGGCTGCAGATCCGCGGCCGCAAGCGCGAGGAGGCGGTGGGCATCGTGGACGAGCCGTTCGCCTTTTTCGCCGCCAAGAACGCGCTGATCTTCCTGGCGCTGGTCTGGATGACCTGGGTGCTGGCGAATTTCCGCGGCCTGCCCAACGTCTTCATGGTCATGGCGGTGCTGGTCGCGCTTTACGCCTTCGTGTCCGAACGCACCACCATCGGCCGGCGCATCTATGCCATCGGCGGCAATGCCAAGGCCGCCAAGCTGTCGGGCATCAATTCCGAGCGAGTGGTGTTCCTGACCTTCATGAACATGGGGATGCTGGCGGCGCTGGCCGGGATCGTGGTCTCGGCCCGGCTGAACTCGGCCACGCCCAAGGCCGGCGTGGGGTTCGAGCTTGACGTGATCGCGGCGGTGTTCATCGGCGGCGCCTCGATGGCGGGCGGCGTCGGCACGGTGATCGGCGCGGTCGTCGGCGCCTTCATCATGGGGGTGATGAACAACGGCATGTCCATCCTGGGCATCGGCATCGACTATCAGCAGGTCATCAAGGGGCTGGTGCTGATGGCCGCGGTGATCTTCGACGTGTCGAACAAGAGCAAGTCGTGACCCCCAACTGGATCGCCGTCGACTGGGGCACCACAAGGCTGCGCGCCTGGGCCATGCGGGATGCGCAGCCGCTGGGCGCCCGCAGTTCGGATCGCGGCATGAGCGCGCTGACGCCTACGGAATTCGAGCCGGCGCTGCTCGACCTGATCGCCGACTGGCTGCCCGCGACCGGCCGGATGCGCGTCGTCGCCTGCGGCATGGTCGGCGCCCGCGGCGGCTGGGCCGAGGCGAGCTATCGCGCCATCCCCTGCCCGCCCATCGACCCGCGCCGCGCCACGAGCATTCCCACCCGCGACCCGCGGCTGGATGTCCGCATCCTGCCCGGCCTGTCGCAGGCCGAGCCGCCCGACGTCATGCGCGGCGAGGAAACCCAGATCGCCGGCTTCCTGGCCGGGCACCCGGATTTCGAGGGCGCGCTCTGCCTGCCCGGCACCCACAGCAAATGGGTCCGCCTGTCGCGGGGCCGGGTCGAACGCTTTCGCAGCTTCATGACCGGAGAGATCTTCGCGCTGCTTGCCGGCCAATCGGTGCTGCGGCTGACCATCGGCACGGCGCGACCCGACCCGACGGCCGTTGTCCAGGCAGGGGCCCAGGCGCTGGCCGATCCCCATGCCGCGCAATCGGGGCTGTTTGCCCTGCGCGCCGCCGCCCTGCTGCGGGGCCTCGCGCCGGAGCAGGCGGCGGGGCGGCTTTCGGGCCTGCTCATCGGCGCCGAACTGGCCGCCGCGCGGGATTTCTGGCAGGACGCCCCGACCGTGATCGTCGGCGCGCCGGATCTGGCGCGGCTTTACGAAACCCTGCTGCTGGCAGCGGGCGCCAGGACATGCCAGAAAGACGCAAGCGCCCTGGTCCTGGCCGGCCTTGCCGCCGCCCGCCTCGACTTGCCGGAGGACACATGACCCAGCCCATCATCGCCATCCTGCGCGGCCTGACCCCGGCCGAGGCCCTGCCCGTCGCCCGCGCCCTGGTCGCTTCCGGCATCGACCGGATCGAGGTGCCGCTGAACTCGCCCGATCCGCTGGACAGCATCCGGCTGATGGCAGCGGCACTGGACGGACAGGCGACCATCGGCGCCGGAACCGTGCTGACGGTGGACCAGGTCGCGCAGGTGGCCGATGCGGGCGGGCGGATGATCGTCTCACCCAACACCGATCCGGCGGTGATCCGCGAGACGAGGGCGCGCGGCCTGCAATCCTGGCCCGGCGTCTTTACCGCCACCGAATGCTTTGCCGCCATCGCCGCCGGTGCGACCGGGCTGAAGCTGTTTCCCGCCGACCAGGCCGGCACCGGCATGCTGAAGGCGCTGCGCGCGGTACTGCCGCCCGACCTGCCGGTCTATGCCGTGGGCGGTGCCGGCCCGGGGAATTTCGTCGAATGGCTGGACGCCGGGGCGCAGGGCTTCGGCATCGGCAGCGCGCTCTATCGTCCCGGCGACGGGCCCGAGACAGTTGGCGCCCGCGCGCGCGAAATCGTGGCGGCGCTGCGGGCCTGCGCATGAGCGCACAGGTCTTCGACCCCCGCATCTGCGAGCTGGGCGAAGGCGCCTTCTGGCATCCTGAGCGCGCCCAGCCCTTCTGGTTCGACATCCTCGGCCGCCGGCTCCTGTCGCGGCAGGACGGGGCCGAGCTGGAATGGCGCTTCGACGAGATGGTCTCGGCCGCCGGCTGGATCGACCGCGACCACCTGCTGATCGCCAGCGAAACCGCGCTCATCCGCTTCGACCTGCGCGACGGCCGGCAGGAACGGCTGGTCGCACTGGAAGCCGACCGGCCCGGCAACCGCTCGAACGACGGGCGGGCCGATCCTTTCGGCGGCTTCTGGCTCGGCACGATGGCACGCGATGCCAAGGCTGGAAAAGGCGCGATCTATCGGTATCTTGAAGGAGAGCTACGCCTGCTGCGGGGAAACATGTCCATCCCGAACGCGATCTGCTTTTCTCCTGACGGGCGCCGGGCCTATTTCGCCGACACCGCCGCCCAGACTGTCTGGTCGCAGGACCTGGACGAGCGGGGCTGGCCCCGCACCGAGGCCCGCGTCTTCCTGGACCTGGCCGGCACCGACCAATTCCCCGACGGCGCCGTCACCGACGAGCAGGGCCGGTTCTGGAACGCGCGCTGGGGCAGCGGCTCGGTCGCCTGCCATGCCCCGGACGGCAGCCTGCTTCGCCGCCTGACCCTGCCAGCCAGCCAGCCCAGTTGCCCGGCCTTCGCCGGCCCGGATCTTTCGCAGCTAATCGTGACCAGCGCCGCCGAGGGCCGGCACGGTCCCGAGGATGGCCGCACCTGGCTTCTGGATCCGGGCACCCGGGGCCGGCCAGAGCCGCGGGTCAAGGCATGATGCCCCGCAAGTTCGGCATGCTTCCCGATGGCCGGCCAGTGATGCAGGCGACGATCTCGGGCCACGGGCTGACGGCCTCGATCATCACGCTGGGCGCCTCGCTCCAGGATCTGCGGCTGTCTGGGGTGGGGCATTCGCTGGTGCTGGGCTTTCCCCGGTTGGAGCCCTATCTGGACGAAGGCCGCTATTTCGGCGCTGTGGTCGGGCGCCATGCCAACCGCATCGCGCATGGCCGCGCCGTGATCGACGGGCAGGATCTGCAACTGGATCGCAACCAGGACGGGCGCCATCTGCTGCACGGCGGCCATGACGGCTGCGGCACCCGCAACTGGATGCTGGCCGATTGGGACGAAAGCTCGGTGGCGCTGGCCGATTACCTGCCCGCGGGGCATATGGGCTTTCCCGGCGCCATGCTGATCCGCGCCACCTGGTCCATCCTGCCCGGCCCGACCCTGATGCTGACGATCCTCGCCACCTCGGACGAGGCCACCTTCTGCAATTTCGCCCAGCACAGCTATTTCAACCTCGACGGCGCGGAAACCGTGTCGGACCACCGGCTGGCCATCCCGGCCGAGACCTATCTGCCGGTGGACGGGGACATGATCCCGCTGGGCGACCCCGCCCCGGTCCAGGGCACGCATCTGGACTTCCGCGCCCCGGTCGCCCTGGGCGAACGGCTGGGCGGGCCGCGCATCGACCACAACCTCTGCGTCTCGTCCCGGCGCCGGATCATGCCGCGCAAGGTCGCGATGCTCCGGGCGGGCGGGCTGATGATGAGCCTGCGCTCGACCGAGCCGGGGCTCCAGGTCTATCCCGGCGAGCATCTGGCGCCCGGCGCGCCGGGCCTAAACGGAAGGCCCTATGGCCGCCATGCCGGCATCGCGCTGGAATCGCAGCTCTGGCCCGATGCGCCCAACCATGCCGACTATCCCTCGGCGCTGCTGGGGCCGGGCGAGCTCTACCGCCAAAGCACGGTGATGAGCTTTTGCCGCAGCCCGAAAGGTTGACGCAAGATCAAGGATAGAACTAATGCGGGTTCAGGGAGGATTCATGGACCCCGCATCGACCGAAGCCCTATCCGCCACGGGCGGGCAAGCGCCCTTCGCGGCGCAATTGCACGCCCGCCTGCGCCAGCGCATCATCCGCGGCGAACTGCCGCCCGGCACGCGCCTCTCCGAACAGGAGATCGCCGACCAATGCGCCCTGTCGCGCCAGCCGGTGCGCGAAGCCTTCATCCGCCTTGCCGGAGAGGGGCTGCTGGAGGTCCGGCCGCAGCGCGGCACCTTCGTCACCCGCATCGACATGGAATGGGTGCTCTGCACGCGCTTCATCCGCGAATCGGTCGAATCCGACATCGCGCGCCTGGCCGCCGCCCGCGCGCAACCGCAGGACCGCGAGGCGCTGTCCCGCCAGATCGCCCGGCAGGAGGCCGAGACCGAGCCGGCGGCACTGGCGCAGCTGGACGAGGAATTCCACGCCACCCTGGCAGGGATCGCCGGCAAGGCGATGGTCTGGAACCACCTGCACCAGATGAAGATGCATCTCGACCGCGCCCGCCACCTGCTGACGGCGATGACGCCCAAGGACACCATGCTGGCCCAGCACCGCGACGTGGCCGAGGCCATCGCCGCGGGCGACCCCGACCGCGCCGAGGCCGCCATCCGCCAGCACCTGCGCCGCGTTCTGCTGGACCTGCCGGGGGTGCTGCGGCTGTCGCCGGACTACTTCACCAAGACCGACACGCTGGCGGAAACGCTGGCCGCCGAAGCCTGACGGCCTTCTTCGTTCTGCAAATACTCCGGCACCCGCGCCGTCAGTCGCTGCGCCGCACCCTCTGGCGCTGCTCGCCCAGACCCTCGATGCCCAGCCGCATGACCTCGCCGCCCCGCAGGAACACCGGCGGCGTCGCGCCCATGCCGACGCCGGGCGGCGTGCCGGTGGTGATTACATCCCCGGGCATCAGCGTCATCAGCCGCGAGCAATAGGCCACGATCTCGGCCACGCCGAAGATCATCGTCGCGGTCGAACCCTGCTGGCGACGCAGCCCGTCCACCTCCAGCCACAGCTCCAGCGCCTGCGGATCGGGCACCTCGTCGCGCGTGACCAGCCAGGGACCGATCGGGCCGAAGGTGTCGAACCCCTTGCCCTTGTCCCAGGTGCCGCCGCGCTCGGCCTGCCATTCGCGCTCGCTCACGTCGTTGACCACGCAATAGCCCGCGACATGCTCCAGCGCCATCGCCTCGGACACATGGCTCGTGCGGGCGCCGATGACCACGCCCAGCTCGACCTCCCAATCGGTCTTTTGCGCGCCCGGCGGGATCACCACGTCGTCGTCCGGGCCGATGATGCAGCTGGTCCATTTGTTGAACACCACCGGTTCGGCCGGCACCGGCAGCCCGGCCTCGGCGGCATGGTCGGCATAGTTCAGCCCGATGGCGACGAATTTCGGCACCTGGCCCACGCAGGGCCCCAGCCGCGGCTGGCCCGAGACGATGGGCAGCCCGTCCAGGTCCAGCGCCGCGATCCCGGCCAGCCCCTCGGGCTCCAGCACCGCGCCGGCGATATCGGCGACATGGGCCGACAGGTCGCGGATGCGGCCCTCGCCGTCCAGAAGCCCCGGCTTTTCCCGGCCCGGCGGGCCATAGCGCAGCAGTTTCATCCCTTATCCTTTCGCATGTCCAAGACTGTTCAGCCGCGCCCGACAAAGGGCATGTTGGTCGCCATCACCGTCATATGTAGCACGTTGGCGCCTTCGGGCAGGCTGGCCATGTGCAGCACCGCCTCGGCCACGTTCGCCGCATCCATCACCGGCTCGGGCCGGATCGAGCCGTCGGCCTGCGGCGCGCCCTGCGTCGCCACGGCCGATATCATCTCGGTCGCGGCATTGCCGGCGTCGATCTGGCCGCAGGCGATGTTATAGGGGCGGCCGTCCAGCGCCAGCGTCCGCGTCAACCCCGTCACCGCATGTTTCGAGACCGTATAGGGCACCGAGCCGGGACGCGGTGCCTCGGCCGCGATCGAGCCGTTGTTGATGATCCGCCCGCCCATCGGCTGCTGCCGCCGCATCTGGCGAAAGGCGGCGCGGGCGCACAGGAACATGCCGTCGATGTTCACCCCGGCGATGTCGCGCCATTCCTGCCAGGAAATCTCGTCGATCAGGCGCGAGATCAGGATGGCGCCGGCATTGTTGAACAGCACGTCCAGCCGTCCCCATTCCGCCACCGCGCGGGCAAAGGCGGCATCGACCGCCGCCTCGTCCGTCACGTCGCAAGGCAGGACCAGCGCATCCGGGTGGCCCGCCGCCGTCTCGGCCAAGGCCGCCTCGCGCCGGCCGATCAGCCCGACGCGCCAGCCGGCCTCCAGGAACCGCCGGGCGGTCAGCCGGCCGATACCGCTGCCGCCGCCGGTGATCAGGATGGTTTTCATCTTTCGCGCCCCCTCGCCCTTCATGGCGCGGATGCTAGCGGCATGACCCCGCAAGGAAAAGGGCCGCCCGAAAGGCGGCCCCACGGATCACGCTTCCGGGTCCCAGCCGCTGATCTGCTTGCTGTCCATGAACTCCTCCAGCCCCCAGACGCCGCCCTCACGCGCCCGGCCGGACGCCTTGACGCCGCCGAAGGCCGAGCCCCTGCCGCGGCTTTGGCCATTCGTCTCGATCATGCCGGCGCGCAATTGCCGCGCCAGCCGGTTGCGGCGCGCACCGTCGCCGGTCTGGACGTAATTGGTCAGGCCATAGATCGTGTCGTTGGCGATCCCGACCGCCTCTTCCTCACTGTCGAAGGGGATGATCGACAGCACCGGGCCAAAGATCTCCTGCCGGGCGATGGTCATGTCGTTGGTGACATCGGCAAAGACCGTCGGGCGCACGAAATAGCCGCGATTGACGCCCTCGGGCAGGCCGGGGCCGCCGGCGACCAGGCGCGCACCTTCGTCGATGCCCTTCTGGATCAGATCCTGGATCTTGTCCCATTGCTGCTTGCTGACCACTGGGCCGATATGCCGCCCGGGCTGATGCGCGCTTGCCACGGCCGTTTCCTCGGCCACCTTGCGGGCCTGCTCGACCGCGGTCTCATAGAAGGACCGCTCGACCAGCATCCGCGTTGGCGCGTTGCAGCTTTGGCCGCTGTTGTAGAAGCAATGCCGCGCCCCGCGCACCACCGCCTTTTCGTCGGCATCGGCAAAGACCAGGTTCGCACCCTTGCCGCCCAGTTCCAGCGCCACCTTCTTCAGCGTGTCCGCGGCGGCCTTGGTGATGGCGATGCCGGCGCGGGTCGAGCCGGTAAAGCTGATCATGTCCACGTCGGGATGCACCGAAAGCTGAGAGCCCACGCCCACGCCATCGCCGTTCACCATGTTGTAGACCCCCGGCGGCAACCCGGCCTCGTCCACGATCTCGGTAAAGACGATCGAGGACAGCGGCGCGATCTCGCTGGGCTTCAGCACCACCGTATCGCCGGCCAGCAGCGCCGGGATCACCTTCAGCGTGACCTGGTTCATCGGCCAGTTCCAGGGGGTGATCAACCCGACCACGCCGACCGGCTCCCATGCCACCATGCTGGTCGGTGTGTCGGGACGCAGCGGGCGGATGAATTCGAAACCCTTGAACGCCTCGATGAAGGTCTCGATGTGATAGCTGCCGGCGGCGGTCTGGTCGTTCAGCGACATGTCCTGCGGCGCGCCCATCTCGGCGCTGATGGCGGCGGCCATGTCGGGCGCGCGGCGCTTGTAGATCTCCAGGATCTTTTCGACATGGGCCAGCCGCTCGGCCGGGGGCGTGGCCGCCCAGGCCGGGAAGGCCGCCTTGGCCGCGGCCACCGCCGCATCGGTGTCGGCCTGGCCGCCCAGGCTGATGACCGCAACCGGCTCTTCGGTCGAGGGGTCGATGACCTCAAGGTCGTTCGGCTGGCTGGGCGCGACCCATTGGCCGTTGATGTAGAATTTCCGCTTGTCGGCAAGTCCGCTCATCCGAGCCTCCCTTGATCTGCGATTGGCCCGCAGACTGGCACCCGCGGGACCGGGCTGCAAGCGGCAGCAGGGGTGGATTTTATCACGACTGAACAGATCGAGTTGGACAATCCGCCGCGGATGCCTATCTTGGCGCCTGAGATCAACCGAAAGGATCCGACATGTCCCTGCGCATCAACGACACCGCCCCGGATTTCACCGCGAACTCGACCGAGGGCCAGATCAGTTTCCACGACTGGATCGGCGACAGCTATGCGGTCCTGTTCTCTCATCCGCGCGATTTCACCCCGGTCTGCACCACGGAATTCGGCGTCGTGGCACAGCTGATCCCCGAGTTCGAGAAGCGCGGCACCAAGGTTCTGGGCGTCTCGGTCGATTCGGTCGAGGACCACGGCAAATGGAAGGCCGATATCGAAAAGGTGGCCGGCACGCCGGCGAATTTCGCCATCATCGACGACACCGGCCTCAAGGTCGCCAAGGCCTATGACATGCTTCCGGCCGATTACTACCTGCCGACCGAGGGCCGCACGCCGCAGCATTCGGCCACGGTGCGGACCGTCTTCATCATCGGCCCGGACAAGAAGGTGCGGCTGACCATGACCTATCCGATGTCGGTCGGCCGCAACTTTGCCGAAATCCTGCGGGCGCTGGATGCGGTGCAAAAGACCGACGGCGTGCCGCTGGCCACTCCCGCGAACTGGGTGCCGGGCCAGGACGTGATCGTCGCGCTGGCGCTGGACGACGCGGCGGCCGAGGCGAAATACGGCCAGCTGAACAAGGCACTGCCCTATCTGCGCTTTGCCAAGGATCCGGCGTAAGGCCAAATCGCAAAGGCCGCGGCACCGCCCGCGGCCTTTTCACCCTCGCGCCAGCCGCCGCTTGTGGCGCCATGCGATCAGCTTGTTGATCAGCTGGCGCCGCTGTTTGATCAGCCCGTAAAGCGGGTGCCGCCCGCTTGCCGACCGCTTGCCCTTGCCGTCCTCGATCTGGCTTTCCACGCCGGTCGTCGTGACCAGCGGCGGCCAAACCGCCAGTCCCCGGTCGCTGCGGGTCAGCCAGTGGCGGAAATGATTGTCCACCCCGGCAGTGATGCGTCGATGCGTGCTGACAAAGGTCTCGGCCCCCTGCCGCGACCAGATCAGCCCGGTCGTTGTCATGGGAAAGTAATGGGCGCGGGTCAGGTCATGATGCCGGCCTGCGACCTCGAAACCCATGACCGGGGTAAATATCTTGTGCTGGCCGGCACCGATATTGATCAGATCCCAGTCGCGATCATGCCGGTCCAGCCAGTCCGACAGGATGCGCAACCCCTTGGCAAAGCCGGGCTTCAGTTGCATGTCATCCTCGAACACCACGCCATATTCGGCGCCGCTGTCCAGAAACCGCCGCGCGCAATCGAGATGGCTGAGATAACAGCCGATCTCGCCCCCGCGCAAAGGCCGGCCCATATAGGCCATCGCCCCGGCTGGGTCGTAATCGGGAAATTCCTCGATCCGCAGTGCCCTGCCGTCAAAGGCCGGGACGCGTTCGAAAGGGATGCCCGCCTCGTCCAGTTGCCGGGTGGCTGAACGAAGCCGCTCATCCGAACCGTCGAGGTTGATGAGATAGACCGGGACCAGGCGGTCCGGCGGGTCAAGGGCGCTCATGCCTCGTCCTCCCACCAGCCGGTGCGGTCGCGGCGGTGAAGCGCGCGAAGCCGGGCAAAGGCCGTGTCGTTGACCTGCATCCGGTCATAGACCGTCTTGAGGATCTTCCCCGCGTGACCGGCGGCAAAGTAAGGCTCCAGCCGCCAGTACATGTTTCGAAGAGTGTCTTCGGTTCCGACGGTAAAGACCAGCATCCCGTCGAACAATGTCACCCGCTCAGTTTGAAGCCGTTCGACCCGCTTGGGCAAAGGGGCCGATACTCCTGCACCGCGGATATAACGGTCGGATTCGTAGATCTTTACGGTATTACCCAATAGTGAGGCCATCATTGCGGCCGCGCGCGCCTGCACATCAGGGGCGTGGTCGGCAAAAGTATCCGCCGCCGAAATCAGCCAGCGGAGATTCAGATTTCCGCAAAGAAATTCTGCCTCCTCCCCCCACAGCGCAAGAAACTGCCCAAGGCTTTCGGCCGGACGCACCTCGCGGCGGATAAGCACGATCAGCGTCGCGTGATGAAGAAGAAGCTCGGGTTGGCCAGAAAATTCGCGCCTCAGATTTGCCAGGTGCAAGTCGAGAGATTTTTCTGTGCGGCCTGTCTGCACCGGCTCGCCGGCCTCGACGATCCGCTCGCGCATCGCCGCCAGGTCGGGATCAGCGGCGACATGCCGCCACGCCCCCCAACGCTTGCGGTGCTGGTTGAGCGAAAAGAAGCGCTCGATCCGGGATTTCCTGCGCCTGACCATCCACCTGTTCCCGCCGTGAATGAACCCTGTCCATCCGCTGATGTCCGGGGCCGTCATGAAAAGGACCCGGACGATGCCGGGTCCCTCCTGATGTCGCGAAAGGCTCAGCCTTCGGCGGTCTCTTCTTTCTTCTCGGGGGCGATCTCCTCGCCGGACACCTAGTCGACCATCTTCATGCCAAGGCGCACCTTGCCGCGGTCGTCGAAGCCCAGCAGCTTGACCTTGACCTCCTGGCCTTCCTTCAGCACCTCGTTGGGGTGGTTCAGGCGCTTGCCGGCGATCTGGCTGACATGCACCAGACCGTCGCGCTTGCCGAAGAAGTTCACGAAGGCGCCGAAATCGACCAGCTTCACGACCTTGCCGACATAGATCTTGCCCTCTTCCGGCTCGGCCACGATCGAATAGATCATGTCATAGGCCTTCTTGATCGAATCGGCATTGGCCGAGGCGATCTTGATGGTGCCGTCGTCGCTGATGTCCACCTTGGCACCCGAGGTCTCGACGATCTCGCGGATCACCTTGCCGCCCGAGCCGATCACTTCGCGGATCTTGTCGGTCGGAATGGTCATGGTCTCGATGCGCGGGGCATGGGCGCTGAACTCGCGGCGGCCTTCGGACAGAGCCTTGGACATTTCGCCCAGGATGTGCAGACGGCCATCCTTGGCCTGCGCCAGCGCCTGTTCCATGATCTCGGGCGTGATGCCCGCGACCTTGATGTCCATCTGCAGGCTGGTGATGCCGTTTTCCGTCCCAGCGACCTTGAAGTCCATGTCGCCCAGGTGGTCCTCGTCGCCCAGGATGTCGGTCAGCACCGCCCAGCGGCCGTCCTCTTCCAGGATCAGGCCCATGGCGACGCCGGCGACCGGCGCCTTCAGCGGCACGCCCGCATCCATCATCGACAGCGAACCGCCGCAGACCGAGGCCATCGAGGACGAGCCGTTCGACTCGGTGATCTCGCTGACCACGCGGATGGTATAGGGGAAGTCGGTCGGCGCCGGCAGCACGGCTTGCAGCGCGCGCCAGGCCAGCTTGCCGTGGCCGATCTCGCGACGGCCGGGGCTGCCGACGCGGCCCACCTCGCCCACCGAATAGGGCGGGAAGTTGTAATGCAGCAGGAAGTTGCTGCGGGAGTTGCCATGCAGCGCGTCGATGATCTGCTCATCGTCGCCGGTGCCCAGCGTGGTCACGACCAGCGCCTGCGTCTCGCCGCGGGTGAACAGCGACGAGCCGTGGGTCCGGGGCAGGAAGCCGACTTCGCAATCGATGGGCCGCACGGTCTTGTTGTCGCGGCCGTCGATGCGCGGACGGCCGTCGATGATGCCGCCACGCAGGATGCCCGATTCCAGCTTCTTCAGCGCCGAGCCCAGGTTCGGGTCCAGCAGTTCCTCTTCGGACAGGCCCGCCAGGACCTTCGCCTTGGCGACCTCGATGGCGTCGCGGCGCTCACCCTTGTCGTGGATGGCATAGGCGGCGCGCATATCGGCCTCGCCCAGCGATTTCACCCGGGCATAAAGCGCGCTGTAATCCGGCGAGGCGAACTCGAAGGGTTCCTTCGCGGCGGCCTCGGCCAGGTCGATGATCAGGTCGATCACCGGCTGCATCGCTTCGTGGCCGAACTTCACCGCGCCCAGCATCTCGGCCTCGGTCAGCTCATAGGCTTCCGATTCGACCATCATCACCGCATCGCGGGTGCCGGCGACGACCAGGTCCAGCCGCTGCTCGGGGTTCAGACGCAGGTGGTCCATGTCCTGGACCTCGGGGTTCAGCACATATTCGCCATCGGCGAAGCCGACGCGGGCGGCGGCGATCGGGCCCATGAAGGGCACGCCGGAAATCGTCAGCGCGGCCGAGGCGGCGATCATGGCGACGATGTCGGGATCGTTGACCAGGTCGTGGCTCAGCACCGTGCACATCACCAGCACTTCATGCTTGAAGCCGGGGACGAAAAGCGGGCGGATCGGGCGGTCGATCAGGCGCGCGGTCAGCGTTTCCTTTTCCGAAGGACGGGCCTCGCGCTTGAAGAAGCCGCCGGGGATCTTGCCGGCAGCATAGTATTTTTCCTGGTAATGCACCGTCAGGGGGAAGAAGTCCTGGCCGGGCTTGGGTTCCTTGGCGAAGGTGACGTTGGCCATGACGCTGGTCTCGCCCAGGGTGGCGATGACCGAGCCGTCGGCCTGACGGGCAACCTTGCCCGTTTCCAGCGTGAGCGTTTCCTGGCCCCACTGGATGGATTTCTTCACTTCATCAAACATCTGGTTTCCTCTGGCGACGCGCCGGCCCTTCCGGTCGCGTCCCGTGTCAAATGGCGGCCCCATTGCCGCCGCCCCTATCCTTCGCATGTGCCCCGGGGCCTGGCGTCACGTCACAGATGGAGACGCCCCATACAGGAAAACAAGGGATATGGGAAGTGTCTTGGGTCGCTGCCGTCCCAGGCGGATTGCCGGTGCGGCTGCATGCCGGCTCCGTTCGTGCGATCCGACGGAAAGGCCGGCTCGCCGCCGATGCGGAGGACTTGGAAAGAGCGCCGCTTGCCAGGGCGATATTCGCCCGGCAAGCGGGTCGCAAGGATGCCGAACGCCGAATATCCATGACGGCGATCCCCCGGATCCGATCTGCCGCTCTTGCCGGCTTTGCGGATCGACCGGCCCACGATGCGGCCCGCGATGCGGAACGAAAAACGCCCGCGGCTTTCGCAACGGGCGCCTCGAACTTCCGAAAGCGTGCCTGGCACGCAGCAGCCTGCCTTAGCGGCGCAGGCCCAGCTTGGCGATCAGCACGTTGTAGCGGGCTTCGTCCTTGCCCTTCAGGTAGTCCAGCAGCTTGCGGCGCTGTGCGACCAGCTTCAGCAGACCACGACGCGAATGGTTGTCTTTCTTGTGGGTCTTGAAATGCTCGGTCAGCGTAGCGATGCGCGAGGACAGGATCGCGACCTGCACCTCGGGCGAGCCGGTATCGCCTTTCTTGGTGGCGAATTCGGTCATCACGCGGTTCTTTTCTTCGACCGTGATCGACATCGGGGGCTCCTTTCAGGATCAAGGGGTTATGGCTCAGGCCGGGATGTCGTCCAGCACAGGCCCATGGAGAGATACCGCCGGAATCACCCAAGCGGATGCGGGCGTATAGGCGGAAACGGCCGCAAAGGAAAGGGTTTTCTGCCGTTCAGCCGCGCGGCGCGATACGGGTCAGGGCGATGTCGGCGACGCGCAGCCCCTCGGCCTGCAATATCCGGCCCACCGCCATCCCGTCCAGCCGGATCACGGCCGAGCCGTCGGTCTCGCGCTGCAACGAGATCCGGGGCTGGCCCCCCTCGCCGGTGCCGTGATAGCGCAGCTCGATGCGGTCCTGATGCCGGTCGAAATCGCCGATGACCGGCAGGTTTTCGCCCGGATCGTCGCCCGGAGCATCCAGCAGGAACAGATCCTCGCCCTCGCCGCCCTCGGCGAAATCGCCAGGCCCGGGATGCAGCGTGTCCCGGCCGGCGCCGCCATGCAGCCAGGCCCGGTCGGGATGGGCCGAGCCGATCAGCAGGTCGTCACCGTCGCCCCCGTCCAGATCATCCTCGCCGCGCCCGGCCACCAGCGTATCGTTGCCCGCATTGCCCGAGATCCAGTCCTCGCCATCGCCGCCGGTCAGGAAATCGTCGCCATCGCCGCCAAAGATCGAATCGTCGCCCGGACCGCCATGCACGGTGTCGTTGCCGCCCTGCCCGGCCAGATAGTCGTCGCCCGCGCCGCCCTCGATGGAATCGTCGCCGCCCGGCCCATAATCGCCGTCGCCATAGATCCAGTCGGTGCCGTCGCCGCCCAGCAGCGTGTCATTGCCCAGCCCGCCATGCAGATCGTCATTGCCGCCATGGCCGATCAGCAGATCGTCGCCATAGCCGCCGGCCAGCCAGTCCGAACCCTCGCTGCCCTCGACCACAAGTCCCTGGGGCTGATCGGGATCGTCGTCGCCGGGGTCTTGGGGCCTGTCGGGGTTCGCGCCCCCTTCGGAGTTGCGGGTCGTGGACGCCACGTCGACAGCAAGGCCCGCGAACAGAAAGCTGATCAGACTGCTCAGCAGGAACATGGCACTATCCAAACGAATCACGCAAACCTGACGGGCAGGATAGCCGGCCGTCGCCAAGGTCGCATCAGCAATATTAATAAAGGGTTAACGCGCCAACCGGCCGATGCCGCCCTCGCGGCCCGGGTGCCTAGCGGTAATCGCGCGCGCCAAAGATCGCGCTGCCGATGCGGACATGGGTGGCGCCCTCGGCGATGGCGGTTTCGAAATCCGCGCTCATGCCCATCGACAGGCCGGCAAGCCCGTTGCGGGCGGCAATGTCGCGCAGGTCGCGGAAATGCGGCACCGGATCGCGATCCTCGGGCGGGATGCACATCAGGCCCGAGATCGCCAGATCCAGCGCCCGGCACTGGGCGATGAAGGCATCGGCCTCATCGGGCAGGATGCCGGCCTTTTGCGGCTCGGCGCCGGTGTTCACCTGCACGAAAAGCTGCGGGCAGGCCCCGCGCACCTGCACCTGCCGGGCCAGCTTCGTCGCCAGAGAGGGACGGTCGAGCGTATGGATGGCGTCGAAAAGCTCCAGCGCCGGCTTCAGCTTGTTGGTCTGCAAGGGGCCGATCATGTGCAACTCGATGCCGGCGAAACGCTCGCGCCAGCCGGGCCATTTCCCCGCCGCCTCCTGCACGTAGTTTTCGCCGAATACGCGCTGGCCGGCGTCCAGCACCGCTTCGACCCGGTCGGGGGGTTGCACCTTGCTGACGGCGATCAGCGTGACCTCGCCCGCCGCGCGCCCCGAAGCTGTCTCGGCCGCGCTGATGCGGCGCCTGATCTCATCCAGTCCCATGACGGCATGATTTCCAAAAGAAAAGAGCGGGCGCAAGGCCCGCTCTTCCTGTTTCCGTATCCCGAAGGATCAGAACTCGAAGCGCACGCCGAAGTCGGCGGTCACGTTCTCGGCATAGTCGCGCTGCAGCGAAGCACCCAGGCGGGCACCGCCCAGATCGTAGTTCACGCCGATACCGAACGCGTTGTCGGTTTCGTTGCTGTCACGATCGTTGTTGGCGATGTAGGCTTCCAGGTTGGTGCGGCCATCAGCCAGGGTGTAGTCGCCGTAGAGGGCGATGGTCTTGCCGTCGTAGCCATCTTCTTCGTCGCCAGCGTCAACGAAGTTCAGACCGATGCGAGCGTTGTCCATGACAGCGTAGCGGGCGCCGAGGAAGTAGATGTCGTTGCCGTCGATGCCGGCGCCGTTGAACGCGGCGGCAGCGGACAGTTCCAGACGCTCGTTCCAAGTGTAGTCGACCGAGAAGCCGAACTCTTCTTCCACGCCGATAACCGTCCCGGACTGATCGGGATCGACATAGGAGGCTTGCAGGGTCAGGTCGCCCAGGGTGTAGAGCGCGCGGATGCCGACGCGATCCACTTCGTCAATGCCATAACCATTCGAGTCATAGGCGAAGAAGGCGCCGGTCACGGCGCTGAAGCCGACCGAACGGTCATAGGAGCCGAGTCCGGTTTCGTAGATCAGGCCGTTCGAGGCGAAGGCGGTGTCGACGTTACCGACTTCAACGGTGAAGCCTTGGGCGCTGACCCAGAGTTTGCCAGCGTTGGTCTGGGCTTCACCCTCTTCCCCTTGGTCCCACTGCAGACGGAAGCGAGCACCGAAGTCAACGCCCGAATCGGTCGAGGACGAGGCGTCGATGTTCATCCGCAGGCGGCTTTGAACCCGCGATTCATTCACGTCCGAGTCGTTTTCGTAATAGATCACACCGGTCCGGCCGTAGCCCGAGATCTTGACGTCGGCGGCAGCCACGCCCGCGGTCAGGAGCAGCGCGGTGGAGGCGATAAGAGCCTTTTTCATGATGTTTCCCTCTTGTCTCTCTCGTATGCCCCACCCGGCGGGCCGGTTTGGGGTATGCAAGTGGTGTCGCGCTTTCCCCCCCGCATTGCAACGGAATCGCATCGGCTTAGCCGGATTCCGAAAGCCTGTGATGCACATGGGCCACACCCCGTTGCAACAGCCCGCAACCGGCCGATCCCGTGCAAAAGGGGGCTTTACGCGCGCGAGCCATATCATCCCGACAGGCAAGGATCGCGCGGCGTGGCGCGGCCTCTCTTGTCGCAAGGGGCGGAATTGCGCTATGGCTCGCGCAAGGACGATCCGGGGGACACCAGATGACCAGACGCGCCGCACGGCTGACCGCCGCCCTGCTGATCTCGGCCGGGCTTGCCGCCTGTTCGGGCGGTGGCTCGGGCATGGGCTCCATGGGTTCGGCCGGCTCGGCGACCTCGGCCCCGGGCGGGAATCGCCAGGCCCAGCCGCAAGTCGCCGAACGGCGCGAGACGATCTGGGACGTGTTCTCGGACCGCCGCAATCCCAACGACACGGTGGCGGTGAACAAATACCTGTGGAACGCCAGCCTGGACGTGCTGAACTTCCTGCCGATCCAGTCGATCGACCCGTTCACCGGCGTCATCGTCACCGGCTATGGCACGCCTCCGGGCGGCGGGCGGTCCTATCGCGCCACGATCAAGGTCAGCGACCCGGCGCTGGATGCGCGTGCGCTCAAGGTTTCCTTGCAGGGTGCGGGCGGTGCGTCGGTGGCGCCCGACACCGTGCGCGCGGTCGAGGATGCGATCCTGACGCGCGCCCGGCAGCTGCGGGTCCAGGACCGCAACCTCTGATCCACCCGACCCCGCTGGACCTGCATCGGGCAAGCGGCTAATACCCTGCGGGCAATCTGTCGCCCGGAGGTTTCCATGCCCTATGATCCCGCAATCAGCGAACCGCGCTGGCAAGAGGCGTGGGAGCAGGCCGATACGTTCCGCGCCGTGCGGGACGAGCGGCCCAAATATTACGTGCTGGAGATGTTCCCCTATCCCTCGGGGCGCATCCACATGGGCCATGTGCGCAACTACACGATGGGCGACGTGGTGGCGCGGTTCAAGCGCGCGCAGGGCTTTTCCGTGCTGCACCCGATGGGCTGGGACGCCTTCGGCATGCCGGCCGAGAACGCGGCGATGGAGCAGGGCGGCCATCCGCGCGACTGGACCTATGGCAATATCGCCACCATGCGCGGCCAGTTGAAGCCGCTGGGCCTGTCCATCGACTGGAGCCGCGAATTCGCCACCTGCGACGACGCCTATGTCGCCCAGCAGCAGGCGCTGTTCCTGGACATGCTGGAGGCCGGGCTCATCACCCGCAAGTCGGCGCAGGTGAACTGGGACCCCGTGGACATGACGGTTCTGGCCAACGAGCAGGTGATCGACGGCAAGGGCTGGCGCTCGGGCGCCACGGTCGAGCGCAAGGAACTGACGCAGTGGTTCTTCAAGATCTCGGACTACTCGGATGAGCTCTTGTCGGCGCTGGACGGGCTGGAGGGCTGGCCCGAGAAGGTGCGGCTGATGCAGGCGAACTGGATCGGCAAGTCGCGCGGGCTGCAATTCCGCTTCCACACCGTCGACCTGCCCGATTTCCCGACCATCGAGGTCTACACGACCCGGCCCGACACGCTGATGGGCGCCAGTTTCGTGGCGCTGTCGCCGGATCATCCGCTGGTCAAGGCGCTGGCCGCCTCGGACCCCAAGGTCGCGGCTTTCGTCGAAGAGTGCCGCCGCATCGGCACCACCGAGGAAGCCATCGAGACCGCGCCCAAGATGGGCTTCGACACCGGCCTGACGGTGCGCCACCCGCTGGATGCCGATTGGCGACTGCCGATCTGGATCGCCAATTTCGTGCTGATGGATTACGGCACCGGCGCCATCTTCGGCTCGCCCGCGCATGACGAGCGCGACCATGAGTTCGCCACGAAATACGGGCTGCCGATCCGCGCCACCTTCGGCGAGCGCGGCATGGACCTGGAACAGGCCGATGCGCTGGTCGCCAAGGCGCCTTTCGTGCCGCTGAAATCCGAGACCGTGACCTATGTGCGCGGCTTTGCCGGCGCAGCCGACCAGACCGGCGAGGCGGCGGTGGACGCCGCCATCCGGCATGCCGAGGTCGCCGGCTACGGCGAGGGCGTGACCAAGTTCCGCCTGCGCGACTGGGGCATCTCGCGCCAGCGCTACTGGGGCTGCCCGATCCCGGTGGTGCATTGCGACGCCTGCGGCACCGTGCCCGAGGCCAAGGCGAACCTGCCGGTGCTGCTGCCGCAGGACGTCAGCTTCGAGGTGCCCGGCAACCCGCTGAACCGGCATCCGACCTGGGCCGCGACGACCTGCCCGAAATGCGGCGGCCCGGCCCGTCGCGAGACGGACACCATGGATACCTTCGTCGATTCGTCCTGGTATTACGCGCGCTTCACCTCGCCGCACGCAGCCACGCCGACCGACCGGCCCGAGACCGACTACTGGATGAACGTGGACCAGTATATCGGCGGCATCGAGCATGCGATCCTGCACCTGCTCTATTCGCGCTTCTTCGCCCGCGCCATGGTCAAGACCGGCCACCTGCCGGAAAGCGCCAAGGAGCCCTTCGACGCGCTGTTCACGCAGGGCATGGTCACGCATGAGATCTACATGACCCGCGACGAGCGCGGCCGCCCGGTCTATCACCTGCCCGAGGACGTGGTGGACGGCAAGCTGGCCGACGGCACGCCGGTCGAGGTGATTCCCTCGGCCAAGATGTCGAAGTCCAAGAAGAACGTCGTCGATCCGGTGAACATCGTCGAAGGCTTCGGCGCCGATACCGCGCGCTGGTTCATGCTTTCGGACAGCCCGCCCGAGCGCGACGTGGAATGGACCGCCGCCGGGGCCGAGGCCGCGAACCGCTTCCTTGCCCGGGTCTGGCGGCTGGCCGACGAGATCCCCGAGGACGGGGCCGACCCCGACCTGACCCGCGCCGCGCATCGCGCCATCGACGAGGTGACGCGCGCCATCGAGGGCTTTGCCTTCAACAAGGCCGTGGCCAAGATCTATGAGCTGGCGAATGCCATCGCCAAGTCGGGCGCGGGCGGCGAAAGCCGGCGCGAGGCGCTGCGCATCATGGCGCAACTGATGGCGCCCATGGTGCCGCACCTGGCCGAGGAGATCTGGATGAAGGCCGGCGGGCAGGGCATGGTGGTCGATGCCACCTGGCCCAAGGCCGATCCAGCGCTGCTGGTTTCCGACAGCGTGGTGCTGCCGATCCAGATCAACGGCAAGCGCCGGGCCGAGATCGAGGTGCCCAAGGACATGCCCAAGGACCAGATCGAGGCCATCGTGCTGGCCGACGAAACCGTGCGGCGCTTCATGGAGGGGCAGGCGCCGAAGAAGCTGATCGTGGTGCCGGGGCGGATCGTCAATGTCGTGGTCTAGGCGGGCGGTCATCCTGGCCGCGCTGGCGCTGGCGGCTTGCGGCTTTTCCCCGGTCTACGGGCCGGGGGGCACGGGCGGCAAGCTGTTCGGCCAGGTCCGCACCGCCGATCCGCGCACGCCGGACGACTTTGCCTTTGCCGGCCGCATCGCCGAACGGCTGGGGCCCGAAGCGAATGCCCGCTTCCTGCTAGACTACAGGCTGCGCATCGCCGTGGTGCCGCAGGCGATCACCCCCGACGAGGTAACGACGCGCTATGCCCTGAACGGCAGCGCCGATTTTACCCTGACCGAAGCCGGAACCGGCCGCGAGGTGACGCACGGGCAGGTCAGCAGCTTTACCTCGTATTCCACGACCGGCACCACCATCGCGACCATGGCGGCCGAGCAGGACGCGCATGAACGGCTGGCGCGGATGCTGGCCGACCAAGTGGTGACGCGGCTCCTGGCCGTCCAGCCCGACGCGGTGCCATGATCCTGAAGGGCGCCGAGATCGGACGCTACCTGGCGCGGCCCGATCCGACGCGGCCGGCGCTGCTGCTCCATGGGCAGGACGCGATGCGCGTGGCGCTGAAGCGCGCCGAGGCGGTCAAGGCGCTGGTCGGGGAGGGCGCCGAGGAAGAGATGCGCCTGACCCGCATTCCCGGCGCCGATCTGCGCAAGGATCCGGCAGCGCTTCTGGATGCGGTCAAGGCGGTGGGCTTCTTTCCCGGCCAGCGCGTGGTGCTGGTCGATGACGCGCCGGACGCCGCCGCGCCCGCCGTCGCCTCGGCAATCGCGGAATGGAAGCCGGGCGATGCGGTGATCGTGGTCGCAGGCGGTGCCTTGGGCAAGTCCTCGGCGCTGCGCAAGCTGTTCGAGCCGCATCCCGCCGCCGTCACGGCGCCGATCTACGACGACCCGCCCGGCGAGGAGGAGATCGGGCGCTGGCTGAAGGATGCCGGCCTGCGCGAGGTGCCGCGCGACGCCATGCGCGACCTGATGGCGCTGTCCCGCGCACTGGATCCGGGGGATTTCCGGCAGACGGTGGAAAAGATCGGGCTTTACAAGCATGGCGACCCCGAGCCGCTGACCCCCGCCGAGATCGCCGCCCTGGCGCCCGCCACCATCGAGGCCGAGGTGGACGAGTTGATCGATTGCGTGGCCGAGGGCCGCGCGCGAGAGTTCGGCACGCTGATGCGGCGGATCGAGGGGCAGGGCACGGTGCCGGTGACGCTGTGCATCGCGGCGCTGCGGCATTTCCGGGCGCTGCATGCCGGGGCCTCGGACCCGGGCGGGCCGGGAGCGGGGCTTTCGCGGCTGCGGCCGCCGGTTTTTGGTCCGCGCCGCGACAGGATGATTCGCCAGGCGCAGGATTGGGGGATGCGGGCGCTGGAGGATGCGATCCACCAGTTGATCGAGACCGACCTTGTGCTGCGATCCTCGTCCCGGGCGCCGGCCATGGCGCTGATGGAGCGGATGCTGTTGCGGCTGTGCATGATGCCGCGGGGCGGGCGGTGACCGAGATCGAGGCCCTGGTGATCGGTGCGGGGCCAGCCGGGCTGATGGCGGCCGAGGTGCTGGCCGGGCAGGGCGCCCGGGTGGTGGTGGCCGAGGCCATGCCGACCCCGGCGCGCAAGTTCCTGATGGCGGGGAAATCCGGGCTGAACCTGACGCGGGATGAAGCCTGGGAACTGTTCGTGACGCGATATGGGGGCGCTGCCCCCGGCCTTCGGCCTCCCCCGGAGTATTTGGAGAACGGAGAAATCGGGCCGCAGGAGGTCATGGCCTGGGCGCGTGGGCTGGGAGTGGAGTTGTTCACCGGCTCGACCGGGCGGGTGTTTCCGGTCGGCATGAAGGCGTCGCCGCTGTTGCGGGCCTGGCTGGCACGGCTTGCGACGATGGGGGTCGAGTTGCGGACGCGCTGGCGCTGGACGGGTTTTCTGGGCGAAGGCTGGCGCTTCGAGGTGCCGGACGGGATCGAAGTGCTGGCGCCCCGCACCGTGGTGCTGGCGCTGGGCGGGGCGAGTTGGCCGCGGCTGGGCTCGGATGCGGCCTGGGTGCCCTGGCTGGTTGGGCGGGGCGTGGCGGTGGCGCCGTTCCGGCCGGCGAACATGGGGTTCCGCGTCACATGGTCGGCGCAGATGGCGCGGCATTTCGGCCAGGCGGTCAAGGGCGTGGCCCTGCATGTCGCCGGCCGGGTCGGACGCGGCGAATGGGTCGTCACCGCCAGAGGAATCGAGGGCGGCGGGATCTATGAGGTCTCGGCCGCGATGCGCGACGGGGCCGAGGCTTTCGTCGATCTGGCGCCGGACCTGGATGCCGGGGAACTGGCGCGGCGCCTTGCGCGCGCGCCCTCGAAGCTGTCGGTCGGCAACCGGCTGCGGCGGGTTCTGGGCGATCCGGTCCGCGCGGCGCTGCTGATGGAGTGGGGCCAACCGCTGCCTGCCGAGCCCGAGCGGCTGGCCATGCGCGCCAAGGCGCTGCGGTTGCGGCACGACGGGCCGATGGGCATCGAGCGGGCGATTTCCTCGGCCGGGGGGATCGCCGCCGAAAGCCTGACCGATGCGCTGGAGCTGAAAGCGCTGCCCGGCGTCTTTGCCGCCGGCGAGATGCTGGACTGGGAGGCGCCGACCGGCGGCTATCTGCTGACCGGCTGCCTTGCCACCGGGCGGCTGGCCGGGCAGGGCGCCGCCGCCTATCTGGCCGTCGCGCGCAGATAGGCCGGGCGGGCGCGCATCATCTGGAGATAATCCGTCAGCCGGTGCTCGGTGATCGGAAAGCGTGCCGTCAGCGCCCAGGTCAGGCAATGCGCCAGGATGATGTCGGGCACGGTCATGCGATCGCCCATCAGGAAGCCCCCCTCGGCGATACGATGCACCAGGGTGCGCTGGCTGCGCTCGAATTCCCAGCGCAGCGTGTTCTTGATCGCCGCCAGCCGCATTTCCTCGGGCAGCACGAAGCTGTGCCGCGCCGCCAGCCACAGCGCCGCGTCGAATTCGTCCAGCACGAATTGCGTCAGGCTGTCCTGCCGTGCCCGGTCGAGGCTGCCGGCCGGATGGGTCAGCGCGCCATGCTTGTCGGCCAGATAGGTCAGGATAGCGGTCGAATCGGTGATGGGCGTGCCGTCCACCACCAGCACCGGCACCTTGCCGGCGGGGTTGAAGGGCCGGACGCCTTCGGAATGCGGATTGACGGCGACATGTTCATAGGGCTGGCCCAATTCCTCGAGCATCCAGAGCACGCGCATGGCGCGGCTCTTGCCGGTTCCGATCACCTGATACATCCAGTTCCCCGCATCGCCTTGAACCCCAAGGCTAGCGCCGCCGCCCGATTCAGGCAATCAGCGCCATTGACGCGACCGCCGGCCGGGCGCAGGAATTGCAGGCTGCGAAAGGGAGAGGTTCATGACCAAGGCAATGCGCGCGCCGCTGTTCACGCCGGTGCTGATCGGCGGTTCGATCATCCTGCTGATCAACTTTGCCCTGCGGGCCAGCTTCGGCGTCTTCCAGATCCCGATCGCACAGGAATTCGACTGGCCGCGGGCCGAGTTCAGCATGGCCATCGCCATCCAGAACCTGGCCTGGGGCATCGGCCAGCCGATCTTCGGCGCGTTGGCCGAACGCTGGGGCGACCGCTGGTCGGTCATCATCGGCGCCTTTCTCTATTCCGCCGGGCTGATCCTGACCGCCTATGCCACCGACCCGCTGGCCATGCAGCTCCTGGAGGTCATGGTCGGCTTCGGCATCGCCGGCACCGGCTTCGGCGTCATCCTGGCGGTGATCGGCCGCGCCGCCAGCGACGAGAACCGCAGCCTGGCGCTGGGGATCGGCACCGCCGCCGGCTCGGCCGGACAGGTCTTCGGCGCGCCGCTGGCCGAGGTGCTCCTGGTCCATTACCCGTGGCAGACGGTGTTCGTCATCTTCGGCGTGATCGTGCTGGCCTGCCTGTTCTTCCTGCCGCTGCTGGGCGGCGGCAAGCCCGCCAGCCGCAGCGAGCTGGAGGAAAGCATGGGCTCGGTGCTGAAGCGCGCCTTTACCGACCCGTCCTACCTGATGATCTTTGCCGGCTTCTTTTCCTGCGGCTACCAGTTGGCCTTCATCACCGCGCATTTCCCCGCCATGGTGACCGAGATGTGCGGGCCGATCAGTCCGATGGGCACGCTGGCCAGCATCGGCATCACCACCACCTCGGCATTGGGGGCGGCGGCGATCTCGCTGATCGGGCTGGCCAATATCGCCGGGGCGATCTTTGCCGGCTGGCTGGGCAAGCGCTATACCAAGAAATACCTGCTGGCCGGGATCTATACCCTGCGCACCATCGCCGCCGCCGCGTTCATCCTGATGCCGATCACGCCCACCAGCGTCATTGTCTTTTCTCTGGTGATGGGCGGGCTGTGGCTGGCCACGGTGCCGCTGACCTCCGGCCTCGTCGCCTATATCTACGGGCTGCGCTACATGGGCACGCTTTACGGCTTCGTGTTCCTGAGCCACCAGATCGGCTCGTTCCTGGGCGTCTGGCTGGGCGGCAAGATGTATGACATCTACGGCGACTACACGCTGGTCTGGTGGGTCGGCGTGGGCGTCGGCGCCTTCAGCGCGCTGATCCACCTGCCGGTGCGCGAGGCGCCGGCGCGGCTGGCTTCGGCCTGACGACAGGTTTTTGCTTGACTGGTCAATCAACAATCCCGACGCTTCCGCCGGGGCGCCCAAAACGCCCGCCAGAAAACAGGGAGAGTTCCATGACCCACGACCACATCGCCCGCCGCCTGCTGCTGGGCCTGATCGCATCCGCCCTGATCGCGCCTGCCGCCGTGGCGCAGGACGCGGCGCAGATGCCGCAATGCCAGGTCGGCGAATTCGCCATGGGCCTGCGCTATCAGCAGCAATCGGCCGAGGTCCGGGCGCTGCAATTGCAGGCCTTTGCGCTGGCGACCGAGCGGCTGGACGCCGCCGTCGCCAAGGCCGAGGATCCGGCCAGGCTGGCCGTCGTTACCGACCTGGACGAGACGGTGATCGACAACACTCCGCTTCTGGTGCGCGACATGCAGGCGTGCCACCAATATGACACCTGGGACACCTGGGGCTTCTGGGAGCGGGACGGCAAGCCCACGCTCATCCCCGGCGCCGGGGAGTTCCTGGACCATGCCGACAAGGCCGGGGTGGCGATCTATTACATCTCGGACCGTTTCGGCGAGAACAAGCCCTCGACCATCGCCACGCTGAACGAACTGGGCCTGCCGCAGGTTTCCGAGGATCATGTGCTGCTTTACGGCACCACCAAGGTCGAGCGGCGCGGCGTGGTGTCCGAGGACCACGAGATCGTCCTGCTGCTGGGCGACACGCTGCACGATTTCGACGGCGTGTTCCACAAGGCCGATACCGCGACCAAGCGCGAAAAGGTGGACGAGAACCGGGCGCATTTCGGCGTGGACTGGATCGTGCTGCCCAACGCGACCTATGGCGAATGGAGCGAGGCGCCCCTGACCGCCTGGGACGCCGAGCTGAAGACCGAATAGCCGCATCCGCCCAGTTCAGCCCGATCCGGCTTGGGTAGGCGGGCGGGTCGTGAAGCGTTCGGGCAACCCCGCGGCAAATCCGCCGCGGGGCCATTGCGTCCCGCCCGGCAATCGACAAGTCTCGGCCCGTCGGATCGGAGGGGGGCGCTTCATGCGCGCATTGCTGTCGGGGGGGATCATCAGCCTGATCCTGGCCTATACGCTCAGTCAGTTCTATCGCGCCTTCCTGGCCGTGCTGTCGCCGGTCCTGCAGGCTGAACTGGGCGCGGGGCCCGAGGATCTGGCGATTTCCTCGGGCATGTGGTTCCTGACCTTCGCGCTGATGCAGATCCCCATCGGCGGGGCGTTGGACCGCATCGGCCCGCGCCGCACGGTGGCCGTGCTGCTGGCCCTGGGCGGCGCGGGCGGGGCGGCGGTCTTTGCGCTGGCGCAGGCGCCGTGGCATCTGCATGTCGCGCTGGCGCTGATGGGGATCGGCTGCGCGCCGGCGCTGATGGGCAGCTATTACATCTTTGCCCGCAACTATCCTACGGCGCTGTTCGGGACATTGGCCGGGGCGGCGGTGGGCTTCGGCTCGCTGGGCAATATCCTGGGCGCCGCGCCGCTGGTCTGGGCGACCGAGGCCTTCGGCTGGCGCGAGACGCTATGGGCGCTGGCCGCGGTCACGCTGGCGGTGGCGCTGGCGATCCTGGCCTTTACCCGCGACCCCGAGCGGCTGGCCGCCACCGCGCCGCGCGGATCGCTGGCCGAGATCCTGCGGCTGCGGCCGCTATGGTTCATCCTGCCGCTGTTTTCGGTGAACTATGCCGCCTCGGCCGCGATCCGCGGCCTTTGGGCCGGCCCCTACATGGCCGAGGTGCATGGCGCCTCGGACCAGTTGATCGGCTGGGCGACGCTGGCGATGGGCGTCGCCATGGTGGTCGGCAATTTCCTGGTCGGGCCGGCGACGCGGCTGGTGGGCTCGATCCGCAGGCTGGCGCTGATCGCCAACGGCGCCGGCGTGGCGGTGATGGCCGGGCTGTGGCTGTTTCCCGCCGAGGGCGTCGCGCTGTCGGTGGCATTCCTGGCTCTGGTCGGGCTGTCGGGTGCGACCTATACCGTGCTGATGGCGCATGGCCGCGCCTTTCTGCCCCCGCATCTGGTGGGGCGGGGCGTGACCTTCCTCAACATGTTCTCGATCGGCGGGGCAGGGGTGCTGCAATTCACCTCGCGCCCGGTCTATCGCTGGGCCAGCGCGCAAGGCAGCGCGGCCGAGGCATACTCGACCCTGTTCCTGTTCTTCCTGATTCCGCTTACGGTGGGGTTCCTGCTGTATTTCCTGACGCCCGAGACGCCCGATGCCTGAAATGCCCGCCGACCGGATCGACGTGGTCGCCCCTAACCTGAAGCGCCGCCTGTCGGGCGTCACGGCGACCGTGGTGCGGCTGATCCCGGTGCAGGCAGGGATGATCGGCATCGCCACCACCGGCCCCGGCCTGCCGTCCGGCCTGCCGCATATCCCGCTGGCCCGCGCCGCGCTGTTGCCGCGCGACCGCTGGCGGGTCTGGCACGCGCGCCGCAATACCGAGATGGCGCTGGGGCTGATCCTGCGGCATGTGCTGCGGCGGCGCTATCGGCTGCTCTTCACCTCGGCCTCGCAGCGCCGGCACAGCCGCTATACGAAATGGCTGATCTCGCAGATGGACGCGCTGGTCGCGACCTCGGCCAGGGGCGCGGCCTATCTGGAGCGCCCCGCCCGCGTCATCCACCACGGCATCGACATCGACGGCTTTGCCCCCCCGGCCGACCGGACCGCGCTGCGCTCAAGCCTGGGCCTGCCGCCGGATCAGGTGCTGGTCGGCTGCTACGGCCGCATCCGCGCACAAAAGGGCACCGGCGATTTCGTGCAGGCGATGCTGGCGCTGCTGCCTTCGCGCCCCGGCGTGACCGCGCTGGTCATGGGCCGGGCGACGGAAAAGCACCGCACCTATCTGGCCGCGCTCAAGGCGCAGGTGGCCGAGGCGGGCCTGTCCCAGCGCATCCTGTTTCCGCCCGAGGTGCCGGTGGACCGGATGGCGGCGTGGTATGGCGCGCTGGACCTCTATGTCGCGCCTCAGCGATGGGAGGGCTTCGGCCTGACCCCGCTGGAGGCCATGTCCTGCGGCGTGCCGGTCGTGGCGACGCGCGTCGGCGCCTTCGAGGAACTGGTCGCGGACGGCGTGACCGGCAGCCTGATCCCGCCCGAGGACCAGCCCGCCATGCAGGCGGCCATCGCGCGCTGGCTGGACGATCCCTCCGCCCGCCATGCCGCGGGACAGGCGGCACGCGCCCATGTCGAGGCGAATCACGCCATCGAAACCGAGGCCCGCGCCCTGGTCGAAGTCTATCGCGGACTGCTTTCGTGAACCGCCTCGGCTTCCTGATTGCCCGCACCCTGCGGGACGAGGGCGCGCTGCAACGCCTCTCGGCGCCGCAATCCGCAGTGCTGGGCGATCTGGCGGGCAAGCGCATCGCGCTGGTCGGCAATGCCCGCGCGCTGGCCGATACCCGGCACGGCGCACAGATCGACGCCGCCGATCTGGTGATCCGCATCAACCGCGCGCCGATACCCTCGGCCGAAAGCCATGGCAGCCGCACGGACTGGCTGGCGCTGGCCGTGCGGCTTTCCGAAGCCGACCGCACCCGCCTGGCACCCACCCGCGTCCTGTGGATGTCGCCCAAGCGCAAGCGGCTGGACTGGCGGACGGCGACCAGCCCCGGCTTCTACCTGCATCCGCTTGCGGATTATCAGGCACTCAAGGCCCGGCTGGGCGCCCCGCCCACCACCGGCGCCATGATGATCGACCTGATCGCGCGCTCGGACATGGCACGGCTGGAGCTTTACGGCTTCGATTTCTTCGCTTCGCTCTCGCTGTCGGGCCGGCGAACCGCCGACCAGGTTCCCCATGATTTCAAAGGGGAATCCGAATGGGTGCATAAGTTGATGCTGGCAGATCGCCGAATTGCTCGGCATTAAGCCGAAATCCTGCCAGATCAGCGGGCGTTTTGACGAAATCTCGCTTTCCCTTTTCCGCAATACCCCCTATATCGCGGCGTCCTTTGTTGAAGGAGACCCCAATGGGCTACAAGGTCGTTGTCGCCGGCGCCACGGGGAACGTGGGCCGTGAAATGCTGAACATCCTGGCCGAGCGCCAGTTTCCTGCTGATGAGGTTGTCGCTCTGGCTTCGCGCCGGAGCCTTGGCACTGAGGTCAGCTATGGCGACAAGACCTTGAAATGCAAGGATATCGAGGGGTTCGACTTTACCGGCTACGACATCGCGCTGTTTGCCATCGGCTCGGACGCGACCAAGACCTATGCGCCCATCGCCGCATCGCAGGGCTGCGTGGTGATCGACAACTCGTCGCTTTACCGCTACGACCCCGAGATCCCGCTGGTCGTGCCCGAGGTGAACCCGGATGCGGTCGAGGATTACCGCAACAAGATGATCATCGCGAACCCCAACTGCTCGACCGCGCAGATGGTGGTGGCGCTGAAGCCGCTGCATGATCGCGCCCGCATCAAGCGCGTCGTCGTCTCGACCTACCAGTCGGTCTCGGGTGCCGGCAAGGAGGGCATGGACGAGCTGTGGAACCAGACCAAGGGCGTCTATGTCCCGGGTCAGGAAGTCGAGCCGAAGAAGTTCCAGAAGCAGATCGCCTTCAACGTGATCCCGCAGATCGACGTGTTCATGGACAGCGGCGACACCAAGGAAGAATGGAAGATGGTGGCCGAGACCAAGAAGATCGTCGATCCGGCGATCAAGGTCACGGCGACCTGCGTGCGCGTGCCGGTCTTCGTCGGCCATTCGGAATCGGTGAACATCGAGTTCGAGGACTTCCTGGACGAGGACGAGGCCCGCGACATCCTGCGCGAGGCGCCGGGCATCCTGGTCATCGACAAGCGCGAGCCGGGCGGCTACTCGACCCCGGTGGAATGCGTGGGCGATTTCGCCACCTTCGTCAGCCGCATCCGCCAGGACGTGACGGTGGAAAACGGCCTGAACATGTGGATCGTCAGCGACAACCTGCGCAAGGGCGCGGCGCTGAACGCGGTGCAGATCGCCGAGCTTCTGGGCAATCGCTGCCTCAAGAAGGGCTGATCCCAAACGGATATGTGAGGGCGTCCCCCGGGGCGCCCTCTTGCATTTCCGGCGCCCCTCGCTGACCTTGGCCCGGTCATGACAAGGGGGTCCGATGCGCCATCTTCTGATATCCACCGCCATCCTGCTGGCCAGTCCCGCGCTGGCCGACCGGATCGAGACGACCGCCCGCGTCACCGATGTCACCGTCTATCCCTGGGGTGCCGGCGTCACGCGCGAGGCCAGCCTGGACCTGCCCGCCGGCGCGCATGAGCTGGTGATCCCCGGCATCCCGGAAGGCATCGACGCGTCAAGCCTGCGCATTTCGGCCGAGGGTGCGGTGATCGGCGCGACCGGCTTCCAGCAGGAACGCGCCCTGCCCGAAACCCCGGCGAAATCCCCCGAATTGCGCACCGCCGAGGAAGAGGTCCGCCGCCTGAAAGCCGCGCTGGCCGAACGCGATGCCGGCGTGGCCGAGATCAAGGCCCGGGCCGAGGCGGCCGAGGACACCATCGCATTCCTGATGAAACTGGCCGAATCCGACGCCGCCGGCACCGGCGACATCGCGGCGCTGACCCGCTCGGTGGGCGAGCAGTTGCTGCAAGCGCGCCAGACCGCGATCCGCGCCGAACTCGAGGCCGAGGCCGCCGATGCGGGGCGCGAGGAACTGGCCGAGGAACTCGCCCGCGCCGAAGCCCGGCTCGAGGCCCTGCGCGGCCCGGATTCCGAACGCGGCGCGCTGGTGATCGCGGTGCAGGGGCAGGGCCAGCCTGCGCGCATCCGCATCACCAGCCTGACCGGCCAGGCAAGCTGGGAGCCGGTCTATGACCTGTCCTTGCAGCGCAAGGAAGGCAAGCTGCGGCTGGATCGCGAATTGCTGGTGCGGCAGAATACCGGCGAGGACTGGCGCGGCGTGCATCTGGTGCTGTCCACTGCGCGACCGATGGACCAGTCGGCGCCCAGCGAATTGCAGCCCGATTTCCCGCGCATCGGCGATCCCGAGGCCAAGCTTTACAGCCGCTCGGCCGCGCCCATGGCCGAACAGGCCGTCATGGATTCGATGGAGCGCGCCTATCCCGCATCGGCACCCGAGCCCGGGATCACCGGCTCGGCCCTGGCCGGCATGGTGGGCGAGACCGTGGTCTATGACTATCCGACGCCGGTGGACATGCGCGACGGCGCCGATGCGCTGCGCCTGCCGCTGGATTCGCACGAACTGGCGCCCGAGATCGTCGCCGAGGCGGTGCCGCGCCGCGACGACAGCGCCTATCTGGTTGCCGATACGGTGAATTCGACCGGGGCGGTGATCCTGCCGGGCGACGCAACCTTCTATGCCGATGGCGCCATGGTCGGACGCGGCGCGCTGGAGCTGACCGCCGCCGGCGACGACATGAAGCTGGGCTTCGGGCCGCTGACCGGCATCAAGCTGGAGCGTCGCATTCCCGATGAGATCGAGGGCAATCGCGGGCTGATCTCGAAATCCTCGGAGCGCCGGGAAACCGCGATCCTGCGCCTGCGCAACCTGACGGGCGAGGAATGGCCGCTGCGGGTGATCGACCGCGTGCCGGTCTCGACCCAGGAAAACCTGCGCATCGACTGGTCCTCCGATCCCAGCCCCGACGAGACCGATCCCGACGGCAAGCGCGGGCTGCTGGTCTGGAACGGCAAGATCGCCGCGGGCGAGGAACGCGTCATCACCCTGACCACCTCGCTGCGCTGGCCCGAGGGGCAGACGCTGATCGCCGGCGACTGACGGCACTTCGCCTGCCGCCGGCAAGGGATTGCAAGGCCCACCCCGCAGGGCGGCGGCCAGCGCATGCCACGAGCCGCGCCTTGCCCCCGATGTCGCCGGCACCCGCCGCGAATGCCCCCTGCGACATCTGGCGTGGGCTGGCCCACGTCGCGCCGGCGAAAAGCCGCGAAGGGCAGCCCTGGCACGCCTAAAGCGCCAGTTCGCCGCGCTCCAGCGCCTCGGCCAGCCGGTCCACGGCCTCGGCCAGGCGCTCATCGACCAGATGCAGATATTGCGTCCAGTCCGAGAGCTGCGCCAGTTCCTCGGCCCCGTCAGAAATGCCGCGCAGCCCGATCAGCGGTAGGCCGAAGCGCTGGCAGGCGCGCAGCACCGCAAAGCTTTCCATATCGACCATCTCGGCGGCGATCGCGTTATAGCCGGCACCGCTGACGATACTGGCCCCGGTTGCCAGGCTGGCCGAGGCGATGCCCGGAATTTGCAAGGGCAGGTCGACGCGCACGGGCAGGCCCAGCAGCGGCGTCTCGCCCCGGGCGAAACCCAGGGCCGAGGCGTCCATGTCGCGATATTCCAGCGAAGCGACCTGATAGACGCCCAATTGCTGCAACCGGCGGGAGCCGGCCGAACCCAGCGAGACCACCAGTTCGGGCAACTCATCCCGCGCGGCCAGCCGCGACAGCGCCGCGGTCAGTTCGACCGCCGCCTCGACCGGCCCGACGCCGGTCATCAGCGGCGAGATCCGCGCGCGCAGCTGCGGCCCATATTCCGCATCCAGCGCCATGACGAACAGCACCCGCCGCCCGGCCAGAAGATCGGGGTCCACCGTCATGACCATAGTCCCGTGCCCGCCATTCGTCCGATTGCCACCATGATCCCCTCCGACAGGTTTTGCCAAGGGAAGCGCAGCCGGGCGGGCAGGGCAAGAGCGGCGCGATCATCCGGTCAGGGCGCGTGACATCGCGGCACGTTCGGCCGGCTCGGGATCATGTGCGGCGCGGGGCGCATCGCGCCCGACCGGCAGGCTCGGCACCGGGGCGGCAAAGCTCAGCAGCAGGCGGGCACCGGACAGCCCGCGCAGTCCCCAGGACAACAGCCCACCCGCCGGCCCGGCCATGGCACCGCGCAAAGGCTCGTCCGGCAGGGCAGCATTCAGCGCCTCGCGCAGGGCGGCAAGGCCGGGGCTTGCACCGCAGGCATCGGTCCAGACCTGGACATGTCCCTCCAGCGTGCCGGGTGCCGCCGCGTCCCACAGATCGGCATAGCGGCGGTTCGAGATCAGCAGATCGCCATTGGCGCCAAAGACCGCCACCGCATCCTCCAGCGCATCCAGCACCTCGGCACCCAGTGACAGGTCGGCGCGGAACTTGCGGGTCAGCGAGATTTCCGAGGTGATGTCCTCGAACAGAAAGGCCACCGCGCCGTCGGGATGGGGCCGTCCGGTCACGCGATAGGTCTGCCCGCCGGGCAGCGACCACATCTCGACGTGATGCCCCGAGGACGCCGCGGCCTCCAGCGTGTTCATCTGGTTGCGCCAACTGCGATAATCCTTGGGCTCGGGCACCATCCGCGCCTCGCGCAGCCGGTCCAGAAAGGCGTAAAGCGTCGGCCGCGCGGTCAGGAACCCGGTCGCAAGCCCCGTCAGGTCGATCAGTGCCGGATTGAACAGTTGCAGGTTGCGATCGCGGTCAAAGATCGCCAACCCGATGGGCAGGTCGGCAAAGGTCTTGGTCAGGGTCTGGACGAATTCGCGCAGCGAGCGTTCCGCCCGGACCGCCGCATCGGCGGGCAGGGCGATGGCAACGGTCTGCCCGCCGATTTCGTGCAGGTGGCAATCATACCAGCGGCTTTGCCCGTCATGGTCGACCTGCATCCGCCGCGCCCCGCCCGAGGTGGCGGGCTGGACCGGCCGCGCCGACAGGTCGATGATCCGGGGCAGGGGCCAGACCGTCTGTCCCCGCGCCTTGACCTCGGCCAGGTTCAGATAGGCCGAATTGGCCCAGGTGACCTGACCTTGCGGATCCTGCCGCCAGGCCAGCATCGGCGAGTGGTCCATGGCGCTGCGCAGGATTTCCAGCTCTTGCTCCATGGCGCGCAGGGACAGGGAATCGACCAGGATACCGGCATCCTCGGCCGCCGGGTCGGCCAGTGTCAGGCGCAGCAGGCCATCGCCCAGATCATCGGCCAAGAGCCGCAACGGGCTGTCGCCGGCGCGCTCCTTCAGCTCGATCCGCGCGGCGTCGCCCAGATCGGGCAGCAGCGCGCCGAATTCCGGCAGGCGCATGCACAGCCATGAACTCAGCCGCTGCCAGTCCCCCTCGCCCGGCAAGCTGGCCAACAGGGCGCGGGCCGGCGAGGTCGCATCGACCAGCACCCCGTCGCGAAACAGGAAGACGGTCGGCTCAAGCCCGCGTTCCAGCCCGCGCGCCGTGCCTGCCCCGGCAAGGCGCCGATCCATAAGCCGGGTCAAGGCCAAGGCCGGCAAGACCGCCAGCACCGCCGCCGCAAAGGCGATAAGGAAATGCGCAACCATCGGAACATCCCTGAACGATACAGTCGGATACAACTATAGCGGGATGTTTTAAGAAGTGGTTAACGCGACCGGAGATCAGGCCAGTATCTCGGGGTTCGGCCCAAGCGGCGCGCGATTCCCGGTCTCGATCACCTCGCGCGGCCAGGTGACGACGACCTCGGCACCGCCCTCTGCCCTATTGGCAAAGCGCAGCCGCGCGCCCGAGCGCTCCAGCAGCGCCTTGGCGATGAACAGGCCCAGGCCCATGCCTTCATAGCTGCGCCCGTCCTCGGCCCGGGGGCGGGTGGTCAGGAAGGGGCTGCCGATGCGCGGCAACAGCGCGGGCGGAAAGCCCGGCCCGTCATCGGCGACCCGCACCCAAAGATCGCGGCGGTCGGCGCCGGTCTCGACGGTCACGCTGCGGGCGGCGAAATCGACGGCGTTCTGGATCAGGTTGCGCAGCCCGTGGATCACGGCGGCATCGCGCTGGACGATCAGCGGCTCGGAGGCGGGCAGCACCACGATCTCGGCGCCGCGTCCGTGATGGGGCGCAGCGGCCTCGGCCAGCACCTCGATCAGCGGAGCCGAGCGGATCAGCAGGTCGTCGCGCCCGGCGCTGCCCATGGATTTCAGGATGTCGCGGCAACGGTCCGCCGACTGGCGCAGCAAGGTGACATCCTCGGCCAGATCCTCGCGCTCGGGCAGGGCCTCGGCCAGTTCGTCGGCCAGTTCGGCGCCGACCAGCTTGATCGTGGCCAGCGGCGTGCCCAGTTCATGCGCCGCGGCGGCGACCACGCCGCCCAGATGTTGCAGCCTCTGTTCCCGCTCCAGTGCCAGGCGGGCGGCGAACAGCGCATCCGAGGTGGCGCTGACCTCGGCGGCGACCAGCCGGGCATAGCCGGAAAAGAACACCGCGCCGATCACGATGGCGAACCAGTGCCCGACCAGCAGCGGCTCGCGCAGCGTGACCAGCCCGCCCGACCCGAAGGTCAGCGGCTGGGCACAGACCGCCGCCAGCGTCACCATCAGGAAGGTGGCGGCGCCCAGCGCCAGCAAATGCCGGGGCGGCAGGGCGGTCGCCGCGACCGTCACCGGCACCAGCAAAAGCAACGCGAAGGGATTGGCAAGCCCGCCGGTCAGCGCCAGCAAGGCCGCCACCTGCCCCAGGTCGAAACCCAGCTGCCAGGCCGCCTCGCGTGCCGAGATGCGCCGGTCCGGCCGCGCCGTCAGCGCCAGGTTCAGCGCCACCGCCAGCCCGATCACCGCCAGCACCGCCGCCAGCGGGAAGCCGGCTCCGATCAGCAGCGCGACGCCCACGGCCGCCAACTGGCCCGCGATCGCCACCCAGCGCAACAGGATCAGGGTGCGCAGGCGGATCGGCTCGGGGGCCGGCTGGCCGGGAAAAAGGTCGATGCGGTGGGAAACAAGGCCGAATGGCACGCTGGGTCTTTCTGTTGGGGGACGGGCTTTTGCATTGATACCCATGGCCGGATGCGCGATCAATGCGCCCACGGACTGGAGATGCGCCGGATGGGCAAAGACAGAACGATCCTGATCCTCGGCAGCCTCGCTGCGGTGACGGTGCTGGTGACGGGCTGGCTGTGGCTGTCGCGCGGCGAGGCCGATCCCTTCGCCCCCTGCCGCAAGGACGTGACGCAGGGCGGGCTGGACGGTCTGGGCGCACCCTTTGAGTTGACGGACCAGAACGGCCGTCGGGTCAGCGACCGGCAAGTGCTGGCAAAACCGGCGCTGCTGTATTTCGGATATACCTATTGCCCGGATGTCTGCCCGCTGGACAGCGCCCGCAATGCCGAGGCGGTGGCGATGCTGGAAGAACAGGGAATGCAGGTCACGCCGGTCTTCATTTCCGTCGATCCGAAACGCGACACCCCCGAGGTGCTGCGCGATTTTGCCGGGGCCATGCATGAGCGAATGATCGGATTGACCGGAACCGCAGCGGAAATCGATGCCGTATCGAAAGCCTGGCGGAACTATTACAAGCTGAATGATCAGGAGGACCCCGAGAACTATCTGGTCGATCACATGACCAATACCTATCTTGTGATTCCCGGCTCCGGGACCGTCGAACTCTTCGGCCGTGAGCTTTCCGCCCAGGATCTGGCGGAACGCGCCGCCTGTTTCATTGACGCTGCGTCAAGCACCGGGGTTTGACCGAATGGGCAAAACACTCTAATCAACAGTGAACTTTCAAGGGCAAGTGAATATGGCAGAGGATTACCAAATCGGCCCCGACCCCAGCCTTCTGCTGGTCGATGACGACGAGATCTTTCTGAACCGTCTGGCCCGTGCGATGGAAAAACGCGGCTTCGCCGTCACCCGCGCCGCCTCGGTCGCCGAGGCCCGCGCCGCGGTGGCCGAGCACGCGCCCGCCCATGCGGTCGTCGACCTGCGGCTTGAGGATGGCAATGGGCTTGATGTGGTCGATGCCCTGCGCGAGGCGCGCGAGGATACCCGGATCGTCGTCCTGACCGGCTATGGCGCCATCGCGACGGCGGTGGCCGCGGTCAAGATGGGTGCGACGGATTATCTGTCAAAGCCGGCGGATGCCGATGACGTGACCCGCGCGCTTCTGGCGCGGGGCGACACATTGCCGCCCCCGCCGGAAACGCCGATGTCGGCCGACCGCGTGCGTTGGGAGCATATCCAGCGCGTCTATGAGCAATGCGACCGCAATGTCAGCGAAACGGCGCGGCGCCTGCATATGCACCGACGGACCTTGCAGCGGATTTTGGCCAAACGCAGCCCGCGTTAATAATCTGGTTCTCAAAAAAGATTGCAATTCATATTGGAATGCAAATATTGGGGACACAGACTGCCAAAACCAAGGATAACGATATGAGCATCGAACTGGACGCCATGTCCTTGCGCGAACTCCGGGATCTGCGCAACAAGCTCGACCGCGCCATTTCCACCTTCGAGGATCGTCGCAAGCGCGAGGCGCTGGCGGCGGCCGAAAGTGCCGCGCGCGAATACGGCTTCAACCTGGCCGAGCTGACGATCGCCAAGCAAGCACGCAGCAAGGTTGCGCCCAAATACGCAAATCCCGCCGATCCGTCACAAACCTGGACCGGGCGTGGCCGCAAACCGCGCTGGGTGCAGGAGGCGCTGGATACCGGCAAAAAACTGGAAGAGATGGAAATCTGAGCCCGTTTCCCCCGCATCCCTGATGCGGGGTTTTTCTTTCCGGGATCACGATTTCCGGTCCATTTCCGCAATAAGCTGGGAAAAGCGCGACAAATAGGCGTTGCGGGTTTCCAGTGGCGGGCGCAGCCGTATTTCCAACCCCTGCAACAATTCGGGGCGGGGCATGGGGAACAGGCGATCCGCCTCGGCCCTGGAGAACCCGGCGATCTGCACGGCCTCCAGCCAGGCCGAGATCCGGTCGGCGCGCTTGATCGCGCGCTTCACCGTCGCGGGCAATTGCGCCGGCAGGCCGAAACGGCGGTGGATCGCCGCCGCCAGCCGCGCGTCCATTTCGCCGTATTCCCGGCCAAGCGCCGCCTTGACCGGAGAGATCATGTCGCCGATCACATATTCGGGCGCGTCATGCAGCAACGCCGCCAGCCGCCAGCGCGGCTCGCAATCGGGATTGGCACGGGTGTGGATCTCTTCGACCAGCAGCGAATGCTCGGCCACGGTATAGGCCCAGTCGCCATGGGTCTGGCCGTTCCAGCGCGCGACGAAGGCCAGGCCATGGGCGATGTCGCCGATCTCGATATCCACCGGCGTCGGGTCCAGAAGGTCCAGCCTGCGCCCCGACAGCATCCTTTGCCAGGCCCGTTTCGCGCCTTTCGCCATGCCGTTCTCCGTCATTTTCCCCGCGAAGCTAGCCCCTTCGCGCAGCCCGCGCCAGCACCGCATCGGCAGCGGCGCCGGACAGCGAAAAGCCCGCGGCCTTGGGGACCGCGGGCCGAAACGGGTCGATCTCACGCAGAAGTGATCGTCTCAGGACAGTGGCTGGTCGGCGGGCCGCTGGGCCTGCGTCCGGCGCGCGATCTCTTGCCGGTAAAGCGCCACGAAATCCACCGGGTCCATGTTGAAGGGCGGGAAGCCGCCGTCGCGGGTCATGTCCGAGACGATGCGCCGCACGAACGGGAACATCATGCGCGGGCATTCGATCATCAGGAAGGGGTGCAACTGGTCTTCGGGCACGCCCTCGACATGGAAGATGCCGCCGTAATCCAGCTCGCACAGGAACAAGGGCGATTTGTCCGTGGCGTTCGAGGACTGCACGCGGAACTTGCTGATCACCTCATACTGGTGCTCGGCCGGGCGCTTGCGGGCATCCAGGCTGACCTGCACGCTGATTTCCGGCTGCACCTCGCCCGAGGGCAGGCCCTTCTGCGCCACCGCGTTCTCAAAGGACAGGTCGCGGATATACTGCGTCAGGATCTGCAACCGCACGGCCGGCTGGGCGGCATTCTGCCCGGGATTCTGGGCCTCGGGCGCGGCGGCGCCGCTGTTGTTCTCGTCGCTCATGGAATTCTCCTCGGATCTGACGGGGTTCTAGCACCCCGCCGCCCGGCGCTCAATGCCGGGTCCAGCCCGAATTGCCGCGCCGCGGAGACTGCTCGCCCGTGCCGTCGCCCTGGTCGGTCAGCCCTTCGCGCACCGGGCCGGGCGGGTCGTCCTGCACCGAGTATTCGCCGTCGATCACCCCTTCGTCGCGCCAGCCGGGACCGCGGCGAAAGCCCGCTGGATCGGCACCGAAATCGCCTTCGGCACCATAGCCCTGCCGATAGCTGAAGCCGCTGCCCGAAACCTGCACCCGCGACGCCATCTGCCGCAGGATCAGGCTGCGCACTGCCGGAATCAGCAGCAAAAGCCCCAATGCGCTGGTGAACAGCCCCGGCACCACCATCAGCAGCCCTGCGATCATGACCAGCGCGCCATGCGCCATCGGCCGGCCCGGATCGCGGAATTCCTGCATGGCGCGCTGCACGTCCAGCGCCGCGCGCGCACCCTGATGCCGCATCACCGCCGCACCGGCCACGGCCGAGGCCAGGACCAGCGCAATCGTGGGCAGGACGCCGATCACGCCCCCCACCTGGATGAACAGCGCGATCTCGACGATCGGCAGGATCACGAAAGGCAACAGCAGCCACATAACGCCTTTTTCCTCCGGCACTTCTATTTCCGGCACAAAACTGGACTTGGGCCGGTCTCCACCCTACATAAGCATGCGAAAGCGCCGATACAAAGCTCGTTAGGTCCGTTGATGTCGAACCCCCTGCTGCAACTGCTCGTCCTCGCGGCGATTGCCGTATTCCTGATCCTGCGCCTGCGCGGGGTTCTTGGCACGCGTGACGGGTTCGAATCGCCGCGCATACCCGAGGAGCCGGTGCAGCGCCGCCGCTTCGACGTGATCGACGGGACCGCCGAGGCGGGCGACAGCGACATCACCGACCATGCCGAACCCGGCAGCCCCGCAGCCAAGGCCCTGGCCGAGATGAAGCGGATCGAGCCCGATTTCGCCGTGGGTCCGTTCCTGTCGGGCGCGAAATCCGCCTATGAGATGATCCTGATGGCTTTCGAGCGCGGCGATCTGTCCGAGGTGCGCGGCTTTCTGGCGCCGCCGGTGGCCGAGGCTTTCGAGTCGGTGATCGAGGATCGCAAGGCCCGCAACCTGACCACCGAGGCGCAGTTCCTGGGCACCCGCGAAACCGCGCTGGCCGGGGCCGAGTTCACCCCCGCCACCGGCATGGCCGAGCTTTCGGTGCGCTTCGTCGGCGAGATGATCGTCGCCACCCGCGACGCCGACGGCAATGTGATCGAGGGCGATCCCAAGGCCGCCCGCAAGCAGCGCGACACCTGGACCTTTGCCCGCCGCATGGGTCAGGACGACCCGAACTGGCAACTGGTCGCCACGGCCTGATCCATGGCACGCCGGCGAGGACTCTCGGCCGAGGACAAGGCCCTGTGGTCCCGCGTCGCCGCAACGGCCGTGCCGCTGCACCCGGCACGCAAGCAGGCCGAACCTGCGCCCGAGCCCAGACCGCTGAAAAAGCCGCCCGCCATGCCGCCCGCCATGCCGCAAGTCGCACCCCTGCCGCTGGCCGGGCTGCGGATCGGCGGCAAGCCCGGCGCCGGCACGACCCGTCTCGACCTGTCGCCGGCCCCGCGCGAGGCGCTGCACGCCCAGCCCTTGCGCATGGATCACAAGACCCATCGCCAGATGAGCCGCGGCAAGCTCGCGCCCGAGGCTCGGATCGACCTGCACGGCATGACGCTGGCCGTTGCCCAGCCGGTGCTGACCCGCTTCATCCTGCAGGCCCGGGCCGAGGGACGGAGGCTGGTCCTGGTCATCACCGGCAAGGGGCGCGAGGGCGGGCCGGACGCGCCGCTGCCGGTCAGGCCCGGCGCGCTGCGCCACAACGTGCCGCATTGGCTGCACATGCCGCCACTGAATGCCATGGTGCTGCAAGTCCGCCCCGCGCATCGCCGCCATGGCGGCGAGGGCGCATATTACGTCTATCTGCGGCGCTAGAAGGCCGGCGAGATCACGATCTGCGCCGCCCGCTCGGCATGCAGCGCCGCACGGGTCAGCGGCCCGACTCCACCGCCCACGTCCGAGGAAAACACGCTGTTCAGTTCCTGCGCCTGCGACAGGATGCGCAGCAGCGCCGGCGAGGTCGCGACATTGAAATGCCCGTCCCCGGTCGAAAAGGCGCCGACATCGACCAGCATCACCGGCAGGTCCGCCACCGGCCCGGCATCGGTCAGGCTGCCCAGCCGCACCGGCTCGGCCGAGATCAGCGCCGAAAGGTTCAGCGCCCGATCCCGCCCCGAAGTGAAGATGACGAAGGGCTGCGGCAGCCTGCCGATGGCCCGCACCTGTGTGCGAAAGACCCCGACATCGATATCGGGCGACAACAGCACCACCGCGCCGATCCGGTCCAGGGTGCGGCGCTCGCCCGCGATGGCCATCTGGCGCAGGCTCTCCATCAGCAGCAGGGCGCCCATGGAATGCCCGACCAGGATCGCCTTGCCGCCGCCGGCTTCGGCAGCGATGCCGATGCTGCGTGCAAGTCCGTCGCGCGAATAAAGCACGCTGTCGCGATCCGCCGCATAGGCCAGCGGCTGCCCGCGCGATGGCCATGAGAAATGCAGCGGCACGCCGGGCAGGCTCAGGTCGCGCTCGATCTGGGCAAAGCGATACAGCCCCTCGGCAAAGGTGTTGTTGTAGCCATGCACGAACAGCACCACATCGCGGTCGCCCGCAGGGCGCGCGGCAATGGCGCGGCGCAGATCGGCCTGGAAATCCGCGGGCCGGGCAAAGCGGGCATATTCCGCGACCAGGAAATCCCGCTGCGGATCGGGTTTCGCGCCTTGGCGGGGATAGGTAATCGAGCCGGGCCGGCGCTCGGGCGGGACCGAGACATCGACCCGGCCGAAGCTGACCCCCTCTTGCCGGCTGCCGTCGGGGGTGCGGTTGGTGGCGACATAGATGCGCTCGACATGGCCCACCCGCGCCGCCTCCGGTGCGACGGTGATCTCGCCCCGCGGCGCGCAGGCCGGCAGCAACAACAGCAACGCAACAAGAATCCGCCCCGGCATGTCCCCCGCCCTTTGGTGGTATGCGGGCGACAATGCCACCGCCGCGCACGGCGGAAAAGCCCTCAGCCGTAATTCGCCTTGGGCCCTGCGAACCACCAGATGATGAAGCCCAGAACCGGCAGGATCGCCACCAGCGCGATCCAGACCAGCTTGGTGGTCATGGTCTCGTTCGTGTTGATGATCGAGGCGATGGCCCAGACATCCAGCACGAAGATGATGATTCCAAATATATAACTCATGGGCGTTCCCGTCCGTTGACCTGCCGGCACAACGGACGGGACCACGCCGCGGTTCCCTCAGAGCACATAGCGCGAAAGATCGGTCGAGCGCGAAAGATCGCCCAGATGCTTCTCGACGAAGGCCGCGTCCACCACCACCGTCTCGCCCGAACGGTCCGGCGCGCTGAAGGAAAGCTCCTCGAACACCCGTTCGATGACGGTATAAAGCCGCCGCGCACCGATATTCTCGACCGAGCCGTTCACCTCGGCCGCGATGCGCGCCAGCGCCCGGATGCCGTCCTGGATGAACTGGACCGTCACGCCCTCGGTGGCCATCAGCGCGGTATATTGCCGGGTCAGGGCGTTGTCGGTCTCGGTCAGGATGCGGATGAAATCCTCTTCGGTCAGCGCCCGCAGCTCGACCCGGATCGGCAGCCGGCCCTGAAGCTCGGGCAACAGGTCCGAGGGCTTGGCGATATGGAAGGCGCCGCTGGCGATGAACAGGATATGGTCGGTCCTGACCGGCCCGTATTTCGTGGAAACCGTGGTGCCCTCGATCAGCGGCAACAGGTCGCGCTGCACGCCCTCGCGGCTGACATCGCCGCCGCGGGCATCGGTGCGGGCAGCGACCTTGTCGATCTCGTCGATGAAGACGATGCCGTTCTCCTGCACCGCCTCCAGCGCCGCGGCCTTGACGGCCTCGTCGTCCAGAAGCTTGTCGGCCTCTTCCGCGATCAGCAGGTCATAGCTTTCCGCGACGCTCAGCTTGCGACGGACCCGCCGCCCGCCGAAAGCCTTCATCAGCCCCGACAGGTCCATCATGCCGCCCATGGGCTGCCCCGGCTGGCCGGGAATCTCCATCATGCCGAAGGGGCTGGAATTGTCCTGCAATTCCAGTTCGATCACCTTGTCGTCAAGTTCGCCGCGCTTCAGCTTGTCGCGGAACATCTCGCGGGTCTGCTCGCGCGCACCCTCGCCGGCCAAGGCGGCGACGACCCGGTCCTCGGCCGATTTGTGGGCACGCGCCTTGACCTCGTCGCGCATGCGCTCGCGGGTCTCGATGACGGCGGCATCGGCCAGGTCGCGGATGATCTGCTCGACATCGCGGCCGACATAGCCGACCTCGGTGAACTTGGTCGCCTCGACCTTCAGGAAGGGCGCACGCGCCAGCCTGGCCAGGCGGCGGCTGATCTCGGTCTTGCCGACGCCGGTCGGGCCGATCATCAGGATGTTCTTGGGATAGACCTCGTCGCGCAAGTCGTCGCCCAGCTGCCGCCGGCGCCAGCGATTGCGCAACGCCACGGCCACGGCGCGCTTGGCATCCCTTTGCCCGATGATGAAGCGATCCAGTTCGGACACGATTTCGCGCGGGGTCAGGTCGGACATTCGGGGCTCCTGTCTCATTCCGGCATCACTTAGAGCCGCCCCGCCGCCGTTTCAACCAAGCCGCCGGCAAGGACCGCAAACCGCAACGGACCCGACGCCGTCTTCCGGCACCGAAAAGCGCCCCATCCCGGCTCTTTCCGTTTTCCAAATACCCCAGGGGACGCCCTGCAAGGGCGGGGGGCGGAGCCCCCTGACTACCCCAGAACCTCGACGGTCAGGTTCCCGTTGGTATAGACGCAGATATCCGCCGCGATCGCCATGGCCTTGCGCGCCACGGCCTCGGCATCCAGGTCGCTCTCCATCAGCCCGCGCGCCGCGGCCAGCGCGAAATTCCCGCCCGAGCCGATGGCGGCCACGTCATGCTCGGGCTCCAGCACGTCGCCGGCCCCCGTCACCACGAAGATGTCGCGCCCGTCGGTGACGATCAGCATGGCCTCCAGGTTGCGCAGATACTTGTCCATGCGCCAGTCCTTGGCCAGGTCGACACAGGCCCGCGCCAGCTGGCCGGGCGCCGCCTCCAGCTTCTTCTCCAGCCGCTCCAGCAGGGTGAAGGCATCGGCGGTCGAGCCGGCAAAGCCCACCACCACCTCATGTCCGCCGGGGTTCAGCCGGCGCACCTTGCGCGCCGTGCCCTTCATCACCGTCTGGCCGACGCTGACCTGGCCGTCCCCGGCGACGACCACGCGGCCGGCCCGCCGAACGGCCAGGATGGTGGTGCCGTGCCAGCCGGGAAATTTGTCTTCGGACATGCTTCTCTCCGATCTCAGCCCTGCCGCGTCAGATATGGGCCGGGCCACGCTTTCGCAACCCGCCCCCTTCCGCCACGCCGCGCCACCCGCTAGCTTGCCGGCCATGACCCATGCCCCCGTCCTGCGCGTCTATCTGGAAGGCTCGATGCTGGAAACCGCGCGCGCCGGCAGCTTCAACTTCATGAACGTGCTGCGCCAGGCGGTGGAGGGCGCGGGCTGGCGCATCGAATGGCACCAGACCGGCGCCATGGCCCGCATGGCCGCGCCCTTGCGGGACGGATATGCGCTGTTTCACATGGAGGCGCCGACGCATGACCGCGCGCTGACCTTTCGCCGCGCCTATCACTATCCGTTCTGGCAGATCGAGCCGGTGCAGCAACGCTGGCGCTTTGCCGTGGCGCAAAGCCGCTACGATCCCGGCACGGTCGACTCGCAGGCCGCCCACACCTTTACCCAGCGGCTGCGCGACCGCGTGCTGCCCGGCCCGCCGCCCCGGCGCGGCGATACGGTCCTAGTGCCGCTGCAAGGCCATATCCGCCGCTGCCGCTCGTTCCAGACCATGAGCCCGATCGAAATGCTGGAAGCGGTCGCCGCCACCGGCAGGCCCACCATCGCCACGCTGCACCCAAGGGAAAGCTACGACGATGCCGACCATGCCGCGCTGGCCCGGCTGGCGACCCTTTACCCTAACCTGCGGATCGGCGGCGACACCGCGCGGCTGATCCGCGACTGCGCCTTTGTCGCGACGCAAAACAGCGCGGTGGCCTTCGACGGCTACCTGCTGGGCAAGCCCGTGGTGCTGTTCGGGCAGATCGACTTTCACCACATCGGCCTGAACGTCGCCGATCTGGGCGCACGGGAAGCGCTGGCGCAGGCGGAAAGCCATGCGCCGGATTTCGACCGCTACCTGTTCTGGTTTCTTCAGCAGAACGCCATCAACGCCACGCGGCCCGATGCGGGGGCGCGGATCCTGGCGGCGATGCGCCGGGGCGGCTGGCCGATCGGCACCGCCCCCGGCACCTAGGGATCAGATGGATTCGTCGATCCAGGCCTTCAGCGCGGCCTTGGGGGCGGCGCCGATCTTGTTCGACACGACCTGGCCGTCCTTGAACAGGAACAGCGCCGGAATGCCACGCACGCCAAGCGCGGCGGGGCTTTCGGGGTTCTCGTCCACATTGACCTTCACGATCTTGACGCGGCCCTCGTATTCGGCAGCCAGTTCTTCCAGCGAGGGACCGATCTGGCGGCAGGGCCCGCACCATTCGGCCCAGAAATCGACCACGACCGGGGTCGGGGACTGACGGACTTCGCTGTCGAATTCGGCGTCTGATACGGCTTGGGTGTTGGCCATGGGGCTCTCCTGCGATGTGCCGGCTGGCACCGGCGGGGCATATGCGTCAACAGCTAGGCACCGGGGCGGTTGGGGTCAAGGCCCGCCATCACCCGATCCAGCAGGTCGTCGGGCAGCGCCATCAGGCTGCGCGAGGCCGTCCACAGCACCGCGACCTCGACCCGGATGGCCGGCCAGATCAGCCGCAGCGCCGCGCGATAGGCCGCCATCTGCCGCAGGATGCCCAGCGGCACCGCGTCGGGTGTATCCGGCACCTCGCGGTTCGACTTGTAGTCCACCGCCAGGATCCGCCCCGGTTCCACCACCAGCCGGTCCACCGCCCCCGTCATGGTGCCGATGCCCGGAACGGGCGCAGCCAGCGCCACCTCGGCCAGCACCTCGGCCGTGTCGGAGAGCGCAAAGACCTGTGCCAGATCCGGCGCCTCGATCACCGCGCGGGCCTCGGTCAGCAGCGCGGCCAGTTCGTTGGGGCCGGGCAAGCCGCCCTCGGCATCGGCCAGCACGTCGCGGGCCAGTTCGGGCCAATCCGCAGGGTCGCGGCCCGGCAGATGCTCCAGCAGCAGATGCAGCCTGGTGCCGAACAGCATCGCCGCCTCGGCATCGCCCTCGCCCGCCGCACCGATCACCTTGGCACCGCCCAAGGCCGTCGCAGCGACGGGTCGGACCTTCCCGGGCGCGGGCGGCGGCGGGGCGCGCAGCCAGTCCGGCTCGGCCGGCAGGGGTCTTTCCGCCAGCACCGCATCCGGCGCGGTTTCAGGCCAGTCGCCAAAGGACAGCCGTCGGATCTCGCCACCCCATGGGGCGGGCAGGCGCGTCTCGGTCAAATCGGCGCGGCCCATGCCGGCCTCGACCATGGCGTGCCAGCTGTCCTCGCCCGCGCCGGTCTCGCCCGCCGCCGCGACGATCAGCCAGCTTTCGGCACGGGTCAGGCCGACATAGAGCAGCCGCTTGCGTTCCTGCAACTGCCGCTCGGTCTGCATCGCCGCCAGTTCCTCGACCGGATCGGGCCGTTCGCCCTTCCTGCCGCGCCACAGGGACAGCCCGTCCGGGCCGGGCAGCACCGGCGCCTCGCGCGGGGGTTTGCGCTTGGCCGCGTCGGGCATGATGACGATGGGGCTTTCCAGGCCCTTCGAGCCATGCACGGTCATCACCCGGATCAGCCCCTCGCCATCCCCGGCCGAGCCCGGCTGGCGGCGCACCTCGACATCGTCGCCGGTCAGCCAGACCAGGAAGCCGGTCAGCGAGGGCGTTTCCGAGCTTTCATAGCTCAGCGCCTGCGACAGCAGTTCGTCGATGCCGTCCTGCGCCTCGGGGCCAAGCCGGGCGACCAGACGCTCGCGCCCGCCATGCCGGATCAGCAGGCGCTGGATCAGGTCATAAGGGCGCATGAAGCCGGTCTGGCCCATCAGGTCGGCCAGCACCTCGACCGCATGGCGATGATGCGACTCGCGCAGACGCCGCCACAGGTATTGGCCGCGCTTGCGCCCGGCAGCAAGGCGGTAAAGCTCCTCCTCGGACAGGTCGAACAGCGGCGAGCGCAGGCAAGCGGCCAGCGACAGGTCGTCCTCGGGCGTGGCCAGCACCGACAGCAGGGCGCGGATGTCCTGCACCGCCATCTCTCCGGCCAACTTCAGCCGGTCGGCGCCGGCGACGGGCAGGTTCGCGGCTTTCAGCGCGGCGATGATCTCGGCGAACAGTTCCGAGCGGCGCTGGACCAGGATCAGCACGTCGCCGGCGCGGATGCGGCGTAGCCTGCCGGTCTTGGCGTCGAAGATCGGCTGGCCCAGCATCTCGCCGACGGCGCGGGCGACGGCGCGGGCCAGTTGCACCGTCTCGGAGTTCTCGGCCGGCAGGTCCACCGGGTCGGTCCAATCGCCCGGCTCGGGCTTTTCGGGCTTGGGGATCGCCGGCCACAGGTCCACGCGCCCCGGCATGTCGGTGCGAAAGGCGCGATGCTGCGGCGGATCGCCCAGGCCGCGCGCCGCATCGCCGGCAAAGACCTGATCGACCAGCGCAAGGATCGCGGTCGAGCTGCGGAAGGAATGCCGCAGCTCCAGCACCTGCATCGGCTCTTGCACAGCGTCGAAGGCTTGCGCAAAGCCGGTCCGGCGAGCCTCGAAAACCGCGATGTCGGCGCCCTGGAAGCTGTAGATCGACTGTTTCGGGTCGCCCACCACGAACAGGCTGCGGGTCTGGTCGCGCGCGCCCTGGCCCGAGGTGAACTCGTCGGTCAACCGCTCGATCACCTGCCATTGCGCGGGGCTGGTGTCCTGCGCCTCGTCGACCAGGATATGGTCGATGCCGCCGTCCAGGCGGAACAGCACCCATTGCGCCATGCTGTTTTCCGACAGAAGCCGCGCGGTGCGGTCGATCAGGTCGTCGAAATCCAGCCGGCCATGCGCCGCCTTCTGCGCGCGATAGCGGTTCAGGAAGGCATGGCCGAAGCGATTCAGCGCCAGCGTCCGTTCGGCATGGGCCAGTGCGATGCGACGCGGGCGGGCGGCCTCGACCCGCTCCATCAGGATGGCGAGGTCGTCCAGCAGTTCCGCGCAAGGACCGTTGCGCAGCGCCTTGGTGGGGAAGCTGTCGTATTTCGCGGTAAAGGGTTCCTTGGCGCTTGCCCCGGTCAGCAGCACGGATTCCAGGATCGCCAGTTCCGCCGGCCCAGGCTGCACCCAATTGCCGGGCGCAAGCTTCGCCGCCGCCTTCTGGTCGTTCGCGCCGCTTTTCAGCAGATGCGGGACCAGCGCGGCGATCACCGTAGCGCCAGCGGCAAAGCATTCCGCCAAGAGCGACTGCATATCCTCGCCCGGCGCCAGCCCGCAGGCCGCCCAAAGCGCGTCCCGGTCCGCAGGGGCCTCGAACCCGCGCAGACCGGCGAGGAAGGCGTCGAGCCTCTCGCCCGAATGCAGCGCCAGCAGGTCCTGCAACTCGGGCGCATGGTCGCGGGCCATTTCCTCGATGATCTCGGCGCGGATCAGGGCGGCGCTGCGGTCGTCAAGCTCGGTAAAGCCATGCGGCACGCCGGCCTCGATCGGAAAGCGGCGCAAGACCCCGGCACAGAAGCTGTGGATGGTCTGGACCTTCAGCCCGCCCGGCGTCTCGATGGCGCGGGCGAAAAGCCGGCGCGCGGCGGGCAGGTCGGGGGCGCCCGCCTCGCCCAGCCGCGCCAGTTCGGCGCGCAGTTCCGCCTCGGGCAGCATGGCCCATCGGCCCAGCCGCGCCAGCAGGCGGTTCTGCATCTCGCTCGCCGCCGCCTTGGTATAGGTCAGGCACAGGATGCGCTCGGGCGCCGTCCCGGCCAGAAGCAGCCGCGCCACCCGGTCGGTCAGCACTCGCGTCTTGCCCGAGCCGGCATTGGCCGTCAGCCAGGTCGAGCGATGCGGGTCAGCCGCCCGCACCTGCGCAAGGGTGGCCTCATCCATCATCGCCGAACCTTTGCGGTTGCGGGGTTTCGGTCGTGTCCCATTCGCCATGCCGCGACAGGTGGTCGTAATCGCTGGCGTGATCGCTGCGCTCCATGGCCAGCCGCGCGGTAAAGCCGCGCTCGCCGCCCAGATAGCGGCGAATCAGGGTGACGAAGCCGGCCCAGGTCTCCTCGGCGAAGCCGGCGGAGAATTCGCGGGGTTCGGTCCTGCCCTCACCCCCAAGCTGGATATAGCTGATGCCCTCGACCTCGGCCGGTCCCAGCGTCCTGAAGGCACCGTGCCGGACCATGGCGGCCTCCAGCGGCAACTGCTTGTCGAAATGCGCGATCTGCTTGTCGGTCGGCGGCTTGCCGGACTTGTAGTCATAGACATGCACCTGGCCGTCATGCAGCCGGTCCAGCCGGTCGGGCCGGGCGATCAGCCGGAAATCCAGGCCGGGAATGCCCTGCTCGCCATATTCCTCGACCACGGTGGGCGTGCCGCGGGCCAGCCTTTCGGCCTCGTCCGCCATCAGCCGGTCGGCGATGCCGGCGATGCGCGCCCGCCAGAACAGCCGCGCCGAGGGCCAGGGCACCTCGGCCTCCAGCACCTCGTCGGTAATGGCAAGCAGCCGCGCCTTCATCGCCTGCGGCGTCTCGGGCAGGTCGGGAAGCCCCCGCAAGAAACGGTCCATGATGTGGTGCAGCATGTTGCCGCGTTCGGCCGCATCCGGCTCGGGGCGCAGCGGGTCCAGCGCGCGCAGGCCCAGCACCCGGCGGGCATAGACGGCATAGGGGTCGCGGATCAGCGTCCTGACCTCGGTCACCGACAGCTCGCGCAGGGCGGGCGGCGGCGGGATGGGCGAGGGGCGCGGCGCCGGCGCCAGGCGTATCCGCGGCCGGGCCTGCAATTCAGCCAGGTCCAGCCAGTATCGGCCGCGCCGGCGCATCTCGGCCAGCGCCTGCGGCCCCTGCTGGTCCGGCAACCCGCCCAGCAGGTTCACCAGCCGGTTCAGCCAGCGCGAGGGGATGGTCTCGGCCTCGGCATCGCGACGGGCGCGGGTCAGCACCACCGCGCCTGCGCCGACGGCCTGCTGGAAGTCATGCGCGGCAAGGCCCACCCGGCGCTCGGGCAGGGTCAGCCCGGCAGCCAGCCGCATCGGGCGCGACAGCCACGGATCGGGCGGCAGCGCCTGCGGCCAGCCGCCCTCGTTCAACCCCGACAGGATCACCAGCCCGGCGGCCTTACCCACGGCTTCGGTGCGCGCCTCGCGCGGGCCGCGAAACCGCACCAGCGGATGCGCGGCCACGTCCTGCCGCACCGCCTGGCCCTGCAATTCGTCGTAAAGCAGGTCGCAGAACTCGCCCGGCCGCAGGTCGTGGCCCAGATGCGCATGGGCGGCAAGATGGTCCAGCACCGAACGCGCCAGGCCGCCCGAGGCCTTGGCCCACAGTTCGGACGCACCGGCATCGCCGCCCGGGCCGGCTGCCAGATCCTCGGCCAAGGCCCGCAGATCGCGCAACCGATCAGCCAGCGGGCGCGGGGCACGGTCCTGGGCCAGTGGCACGATGCGGTCCAGAAGCCCGGCCAGCCACAGCGCCCAGGGCTTGCTGGAGGCGTCGCCCCGGTCCGCCCATTCCCGCAAGGCCGCGCCGTCGGGAAAAGCCGGGCCATTGCGGCGCAGATGCAGCTCCAGATCGCGGGTATGGCGGTTATGCTCGCGCCGGTAATCGGAGCCAAGGCCGGTGGCGGTGACCGGATGCTTGAGCAGCACCAAGAGCGCGTCCAGCATCATCTCGGCGCCGAAAAGGTCGGCGACATGGCGCAGGAACAGGCCGGGCGCGGTCAGCGGCAAGGGCTGGCCGGCGGAATCGTCGGGAATGATGCCCCAGCGATCCAGCGCCGATTGCACGCGGCGGGTCAGCATGCGGTCGGCGGCGATCAGCGTCACCGGCTGGCCGCGCTCGACCGCCTCGCGGATGATCAGCGCGACGGCCTCGGCCTCTTCGCCGGGCTGTTCGGCCTCGATCAGGGTCAGGCGTTCGGTCGCGGGGGCCAGCGGACCAAGGCGCGGGCCTTCCTCGATCCACTGGTCGGTGACCGGGGCCGGTCGCAGCGCCAGCGAAATCAGCCGGTTGCGCGCCGGGTCGGGGGCGGTGTCCGCCAGCCATTCCGCCGGTGCGCCGAACTCGGCCACCAACGGCGCATAGCGCGCCTGCGGGTGATCCTCGGAGCGTTGGTCGAGCCCGTCCCAGACCCCCTGCGGCAGGTCCGCATCGAAACCCGGCAGCACCACCGCGCCCATCGGCAGCCGGGCGACGGCGCGCATGAAGTCCCGCGTCGCGCCATGCGAGCCGGTCGAGCCGGCAACGACCACCGGGCCCTGCGGCAGCATCTCGCCCCGCGCCCAGGCTGCGGCCAGCGCCTCGGCCGCGGCGCGCTGCCGGGCCTCGCGATCCTGGGGCGGGTCGGACAGGTAATAGCCGGCGGCGATCTTGAGGAACGCCAGCGCCCGTCCCCAATGCTGGGCGTGTTCGCTGGCGTCGATGCGGTCCAGCGCCTGCGCGTCCAGCCCCTCCAGCTGCATCTCGGCCATCAGCCCAGCCAGCGAGGCAGCCAGTTCCGGCACCGATTGCCCCTGAGCCAGATCCGGCTGGGCGCGTAGCGCTGCGTCGATCAGCCGGCCCAGTTCCAGTCGGCGCGCCAGGGGCGTGGTGGCCGCACCGCCGCCCAGATCGGCAATCAACCGCAGCCGGGGCAAAAGCAGCGGCCCGCGCTGGATCAGCGCCTGGCGCAGCGCCATCAGCGACTGGCCGGAATTGGCATAGACCGTGACCCGCGCCATCTCTTGCGGCGGGTGGTGACGCATGCGCCGGATCAGTCCTTCGGCAAAGGCACCAGGGAAATCGGCGCCGCAAGGCAGGGCAAAGACGCCGTTCTGCCAGTCAGGCATCGAGCAGCGCCTCGGCCAGCGGGATGCAGTCGGGGCGACCAACATCGCACCATGCGCCGGGGTGGATCAGGCCGCAAGCCCGGCCCTCGGCGATCATCAGATCCCAGAGGCGGTTGAGCGAAAACGCCGGTTCGGGGATCTCGGCCAGCCGGTCGGGCCGGATGATCTGCGCCCCGCCATAGACCAGATCGCCCTTGCGGATCAGCCGGCCTGTGGAACCAAGGCTGAAATCGCCGCCGCCCTGCCGGCCATGCGTCCGGTCCAGCGGCACCAGCATCAAGAGCGCGTCCATGTCCTCGCGCCAGCCGTCCAGCAGCGCGCGGATCGGGTTCGGCCCGGTCCAGATCACATCCGGGTTCATCGTGACCACAGGGCCGGGGCCAAGCAGCGGCAGCGCCTTGCGCAAGCCGCCCCCCGTCTCCAGCAGCAGGTCGGATTCGTCGGAAACGGCAATGTCCCGACCTGCGACGTGATCGCGGATCTGGTGTCCCAGATGATGGATGTTCAGCGCCACCCGACCGACGCCCGCCTGCCGCCCCAGCGCCAGCGCGCGGTCCAGAAGCGTCTGGCCGCCGACCGGAATCAACGGTTTCGGCACCGCATCGGTCAGCGGCGCCATGCGGGTGCCCTTGCCCGCGGCAAAGATCATCATCGGCAGGCTCATCCGGCGATGCCCTCGATCGCCTCGGGCGTGGGGGCGGGGATGCCTTCGAGCGCGGCGGCCAGCGGGGCCAGCGCCGGATGGGCCAGGTCGCGCCGGATCGCCGCCCAGACACGCGGCATCATCGCCAGATAGCGCCGCTTGCCTTCGCGCTGCGCCAGCCGGGTAAAGATGCCCATGATGCGCAGGTTGCGCTGCGCCCCCAGCAGCGCATAGGCGGCGCGAAAACGCGCCTCGTCCACCCCGGTCGCGGCGATATAGCGGGCGACCTGCGCCGCCTCGATCTCGGGGGCGACGTCGCGGCGCGCATCTTGCAGCGCCGAGACCAGGTCATAGGCCGGATGCACCGCCACCGCGTCCTGAAAGTCCAGAAGGCCCAGCGGCGCCTCGTCCCGCCAGACGACATTCTCGGCATGGAAATCGCGCAGGCCCAGCACCGGGGGCAGGTCGGCGGCCAGTTCCGCATGCAGCCGCTCGATCACCGCGGCGACCTCGGCCCCCTTGCCGGGCGCACCGACGGCAGGGGGGTAGTATTCGGCGAAAAGCCCGACCTGATGCGCGAGTTCCGGCCCATCGAGGCGCGGCACGAAATCCGGCGACTCGCGGCCGTGCAACTGCACCAGCAGGTCGGTCATGCGGTCATAGATGCGCAGCGCAAGCTCGGGCCGCGATTCCAGCACGCGGGCCACCAGATCGTCGCCCAGATCCTCGATCAGCAGCAGCCCCTGCGCCTGGTCGGTGGCCAGGATCTCGGGCGCATGCAGGTCCAGCGCCCTCAGCCATTGCGTCATGGCGACATAGGGCGCGGTCACGCCGGGCGAGGCATCCATCAGGACGGCGCTGCGCCCGTCATCCTCGACCAGCCGGAAATAGCGCCGCGACGAGGCATCGCCCGCCAGCGGCCTTAGCCGCGCCCCAGACCACCCGGCGCGATGGATCAGCTTGGCGATGGCGGGCAGGCGGGTCATCAGGCCCCAATGCGGCTCGGAGCCCGCCAGCGTGATGCGGCGCAGGTCGGGCGCATCCGCCATCGGCTCCAGCCCGATGGTCAGCGCGCCCTCCAGCGGGCTGCCATGCTCGGGCCATTCGACCAGCACGACGGCTTCGCGCATGGCCTCGTCAAGGCCCAGTTCGGCCAGTTCCTCGGGATGGGTCAGGCGGTAAAGGTCGGCGTGCCAGATCTCGGTCCCCAGCGGGTCGGCATAGGTCTGGACCAGGGTAAAGGTGGGGCTGGGCACCTCTTCGGCCGCCTCGCCCTGCCGGGCTCGGATGAAGGCGCGGGCGAAATGGGTCTTGCCCGCACCGACCGGCCCCTGCAACGCCACCACGTCGCCGGGCTTCAGGACAGCCGCCATCACCCGCGCCAGGCAGGCGGTCAGGTCGGCATCGGCATCGTCAAGCGTCGCAAGCAGGGTCATCACGGAAAACCTAATGCGGGAAGCCTAATGCGAGATGCGGGTCTGTCAAAGCCCCAGAACATCCGCCATGTCGTATTCGCCCGGCCCCTTGTCCTGCCCCCAAAGCGCCGCCCGCAGCGCACCGCGGGCAAAGATGGCGCGATCTGTGGCGACATGGCGCAGGATCACACGCTCGCCCGCCGTGGCGAAGATCACGTCATGCTCGCCCACGATGTCGCCGCCGCGGATGGCGGAAAAGCCGATGCTGCCGGGCGCGCGGGCGCCGGTGATGCCCTCGCGCGCCGGGGTGCGCAGATCGTCCAGGCCGTGGCCCCGCCCCTCGGCGGCGGCCTCGCCCAGCATCAGCGCGGTGCCCGAGGGCGCATCGACCTTGCGGCTGTGATGCGCCTCGACCACCTCGATGTCCCAGTCCTCGCCGAGCGCGGCGGCGACCTTGCGGGTCAGCCCGACCAGCAGATTGACGCCCAGGCTCATGTTGCCGGCGCGGATGATCGGGGCGTGGCGGGCGGCGGCCTTCAGCTTGTCCAGGTCGGCCGGCTCGAACCCCGTGGTGCCGATCACATGCACGGCGCGGGCCTGCGCGGTCAGTTCCGCGAAGGCCACCGTCGCCGCCGGGGCGGTGAAGTCGATCACCGCCTGCGCCTTGGCGATCGCCTCGACCGGATCGTCGGTGACCGTGATTCCCAGCACCGGTCCCCCCATCGCCTCGCCCAGGTCGCGGCCGACCCAGGGGTTGCCCTCGCGCTCGATTGCACCGACGAGACGGGCCTGATCCGACCCCAGAACGGTGCGCGCCAGCATCTGCCCCATGCGGCCCGACGCACCCGTAATGACGATTCCCGGTTTTTCCATGCTCGATCCCCCGTTTCCGGCATGTCTATCCCGTTGCGGCGCGGGCCGCGACCCCCTACATCTGCGCGCATGGCACAGAACCGCTTTCATTCCGGCACCGGCCCCTCGCAGCGTCAGCTTCGCGTGGGCGAGCTGATCCGCCGCACGCTTTCCGACGTCCTCCTGCGGGGGGATGTCCACGACCCCGAGCTGAACCGGCATTCGATCACGGTCGGAGAGGTGCGGACCTCGCCCGACCTCAAGGTCGCGACGGCCTATGTGCTGCCCCTGGGCGGGCATGATGCCGAAGAGGCGCTGGCCGCCTTGCGCCGCAACGCGGGCGAGCTGCGCCATCTGGTCGCCAAGGCGATGACGCTGAAATACGCGCCGCAGCTGCGATTCGTGCTGGACGAGACCTTCGACCGCATGGACGACACCCGCCGCCTCTTGTCCGAGGACCGGGTGCGGCGCGACGTCGAATCGCACCCGGAAGACGATGAAGATTGATCTCAAGCGCCGGCTGGGCCTGGCCTTTGGCGCGCTGATCGCCATGACCCTGCCCGCCCTGGCCGGGATCTGCGAAAAGCGCGACTTCGACGGGCAGGGCTATGTGATCTGCACGCTGACGGCGGGGCAGGAGCCGGGCCTGCGGCTGTGGCTGAACGGCCCGGATGGCCGGACGCTCGGCGATTTCACCGCCGTCCGCCGCACCCTGGCCCAAGGCGAAAGCCTGGGTTTCGCCATGAATGCCGGCATGTATCACCCGGATTTCACCCCGGTCGGGCTTTACGTCAGCGACGGCGTCAGCCAGCACGACCTGGTCACTGCCGGCGGCGGCGGCAATTTCGGCATGTTGCCGAACGGCGTCTTTTGCGCCGGCGGCGCGCGGCCCTATCAGGTGATCGAAAGCCGCGCCTTTGCCAAGGCCGCCCCGGATTGCCGCCTCGCCACGCAATCGGGGCCGATGCTGGTCATCGACGGCGCGCTGCACCCGCGTTTCCTGGTGGACAGCGACAGCCGCTATATCAGGAACGGCGTCGGCGTCTCGCCCGACGGACAGACGGCATGGTTCGCCATCTCGGACCGGGCGGTGACCTTTCACCAGTTCGGCCGGCTGTTCCGCGACGGGCTGGGGGCGCGGGATGCGCTGTATTTCGACGGCTCGATTTCGCGGCTATACGCCCCGGGCCTGGGCCGCGCCGATTTCGGGCGGCGGCTGGGGCCGATCATCGGATATGTAGGACAGAACTAGAATGGCGCGAAAAAAGGGACGCGAGATCCACGGTTGGCTGATCGTGGACAAGCCGGCCGGTATCGGCTCGACCGACGTGGTCGGCAAGGTCCGCTGGGCACTGGACGCGAAGAAGGCCGGGCATGCCGGGACGCTGGACCCGGATGCGACCGGCGTGCTGGCCGTGGCGCTGGGAGAGGCGACCAAGACCGTGCCGATCCTGACCGACGCGCTGAAAGCCTATGACTTCACGGTAAGCTGGGGCGCCGAGACCTCGACCGACGATGCCTCGGGCGGGGTGGTGAAAACCAGCGACGCGCGCCCGGACGAGGCGGCGATCCGCGCCGCCCTGCCGGAATTCACCGGCGAGATCATGCAGGTTCCCCCCGCCGTCTCGGCCGTGCGCGTCGATGGCGCGCGGGCCTATGACCTCGCGCGAGAGGGCGAGGTGGTCGAGCTTGCCGCCCGTCCGCTTTGGGTGGAATCGCTGGAGCTGCTGGGCGCGGCCCGCGACAGCGCCGAGCTGCGCATGGTCTGCGGCAAGGGCGGCTATGTGCGCAGCATTGCCCGCGACCTTGGCCGCAAGCTGGGCTGCCTTGGCCATGTCGCGCAACTGCGCCGCATCTGGTCGGGGCCCTTCGAGGCCGGGGACGGCTTTGCCTTCGACCGCATCGACCGTGCCAACCAGGCCGAGATCGAGGCGGCGCTGCTGCCCCTGCAAGCCGCGCTGGCCGACCTGCCCGAGATGCAGGCGACCGAGATCGGCGCCACCCGCATCCTGAACGGCAATCCCGGCCAGGTGCTGGGCCATGCCGAATTCGGCGAGGAAGTCTGGGTCAGCCGCAACGGCCGCGCACTGTGCATCGGTCGCTACATGGGCGGCGAGGTGCAGCCCTCGCGCGTGTTCAACCTGGGCTAGACCCCCTCGCCGCCGGGCGCCATGATCCGGGCGACCGTGGCACCGGGCAGCGCCTGGGCGGCATAGGTGAAGGTGCCGGCCGTTTTCACCTCTTCGGCGGCGCGCATCAGCGCGCCGAGCGCCGCCCGCGCGAAAGAACCGCCGACGCTGATCCGCCGCACCCCGGCCTGCGCCAGTTCGGCAACCGACCAGGTCGGACCCGCCAGTCCCATGACCACGTTGACGGGCTTGTCCACCGCGGCGCAGACGGTGCGGATCGCCTGGAGATCCGGCAGTCCCGGCGCATAGAGCACATCCGCCCCGGCGGCGGAAAAGGCTTGCAGCCGCCTGATCGTGTCATCCAGATCGGGCCGGTCCCAAAGAAAGTTCTCGGCCCGTGCGGTCAGCAGGAAAGGGAGGCCCCGCGCCGCCTCTGCCGCCGCCTGGACGCGCTCGACCGCAAGGGACAGGTCGTGGATCGGATCGCCGGCGTCCCCCGTCGCATCCTCGATCGAGCCGCCGACCAACCCCACCCAGCAGGCCAGCCGGATGGTTTCGGCGCAGATTTCCGGCGCGGCGCCAAAGCCGTCCTGAAGATCGGCCGAGACCGGCAGGTCGGTCGCGCCGACGATCTCGGCTGCGTTGTCCAGGATCTCGTCGCGCTGAAGGTCGGCGATGGAATCCAGCTTGCCCTTGGAAAAGGCATAGCCGGCGCTGGTGGTTGCCAGCGCCTGAAACCCCAGGCTGGCCAGCAGCCGGGCCGAACCCGCATCCCAGGGATTGGGCATGACAAAGGCGCTCTCCGTCTGGTGCAACGCCTTCAGCTTCTCGAACTTGGCCTGTTGATCCGGCATCGCGCCTCTCCTGCAAGGACTCTTGATGCCACCCTAGCAGGCCGGAACAAATTATGAACGATTTTCTCGACCCTGTCGCGCCACGGGCCTGCCGTGGCGCGAAGGCCGTCAGCCGGCGAACTGATAGGTCGCGGGCACGAAGCGCCAGGAACCCTCGCCGTTCGGGGCGATGAAGCCCAAGCCCGGGAAGGGCATGTGATAGCCGATGAAGGGGATCTTTTCCTCGGCCAGCCGGGCCAGAACCGCCTGGCGCGTGGCCGCGCCCTGTTCCTTGTCCACGTCGAAGCGCACATGCCAGGCCGGGCGCTGCACCGAATAGACATAGTGGTTGAAGCTGTCGCCGGTGATCAGCAGCCGCTGCCCGTCGCTTTCCAGCAGATAGGTGGTGTGGCCGGGCGTGTGGCCGTGGGCCTGCTCGGCCTTGATGCCGGGCAGGATTTCCTCGGTCCCCTCGATCTGCCGCGCCTTGTCCAGCAGCGGTACCACCTTGGCGGTATAGGCCTCGCTGGGATTGGCCGCCCAATAGTCGTTCTCGGGGCGGGGCAGGATCAGCTCGGCATTGGGAAAGGCCGGAGCCTCGCCATCCATCAGCCCGCCGATATGGTCGCCGTGCATATGGGTCAGCACGACATGGGTCACGTCCTCGGGCTTGACCCCGGCCTGCGCCATCGAGGCGGCGTTGTTGGCCGGGACCATGCCGGTGTCGAACAGCACCAGCGCATCGGGCGTGCGCACCAGCGTCATCGTATAGGAGCCGCCGCTGCGGTCGGCGGGGATGAAATTCTCGGCGCTGAGGCTTTCGAACTCGGCCGGATCGGCATTGAGGCCGAAGGTCTCGATCGGATTGTCGCTCATGCTCCCGCCACCGAACAACGTCGTCACCTCGAAGCCGCCCAGCTGGATCGTGTTGGCGCGGCCGAGAAAGGCGGGCGCCTCGCCCGCCGGCTGGGCGGGGGCGGTCTGGGCATGCGCGGGCAGCACCAGAGCCATGGGCAGCGCGCCGCCGATGAGCATGGCTTGGCGGCGGCTGATATCGGTCCTGAACATCTCTCCCTCCTGCTTGGTTCTTCTGCAACCTTACGCGAGGGCGGCGGGTTCCGGCATGAAACCTGCGTGACCGGCTAGAAGGGCGCGGGCGCGGTAAAGCTTTGCATCACCCCGGTTTCGGGATGCTTGAAGCGCAGGCTTTCGGCATGCAGCATCAGCCGCGGGAAATCCGCCGCCGCACCGGCCGCATAAAGCGGATCGCCCAGGATCGGATGGCCAAGCTGGGCCATATGCACGCGCAACTGATGGCTGCGGCCGGTGATCGGCATCAGCCGCACCCGCGTCTCGGCATCCGTCGCCTTGACCACCCGCCATTCCGTCTGCGCCGGCCGGCCCTCGGCATGATCGACCTTTTGTCGCGGACGGTTCGGCCAGTCCACGATCAGCGGCAGGTCCACCATGCCTGTTTTCGGCTCCAGCCGGCCCCAGAGCCGCGCGACATAGGTCTTTTTCGTCCGCCGGTCCTCGAATTGCCTGGACAGGTGGCGCTGCGCATGCGGGGTCAGGCCAAAGACCATCACGCCCGATGTGTCCATGTCCAGCCGATGCACCAGCAGCACGGTCGGAAAGGCGCCGCGCAGCCGCTCGATCAGGCAATCGGCGCGATCCTCGCCCCGGCCGGGAACGGAAAGCAGCCCAGCCGGCTTTTCGACCACCAGGATCTCGTGATCGGCATGGATCACGCGCGGCTGTTCGGCCGTCGGCTGGTAGAGAAAGCTCATTTCCAGACCAGCCGCAGGGCAAGGCCCGCGAACATCACCGCCGCAATGCGGTTCACGATGCCCAGCCGCTTGCCGATCACCTGGCCGGCCAACCCGCCGACCACCCCGTAACCCATGGTGACCAGCGTGCCGGACAGGGTGAACATCAGCCCCAGCCCCAGGATCTGCTGCCAGATCGGGCCATATTCCGGCTTGGTGAATTGCGGCAGGAAAGCCAGCAGGAACAGCACCGGCTTGGGGTTCAGCAGGTTCGACAGCGCCCCGCGCCGGATGATGTTCCAGGGCCGGCTGGCGGCGCGGGCGCGGGGATCGACCTCGCCCGCGTTCCAGCTTTTCCAGGCCAGGAACAGCAGATAGGCCGCGCCGGCATATTTGATCGCAACCAGCGCGCCGGGATGGGCGGCCACCAGCGCACCAAGGCCCACGGTCGCCATCGCCACATGGCAGATCACGCCCAGCCCGACGCCGAAGCCGGCCAAAGCCCCGGCGCGCGGGCCGTTCTGGATGCCGCAGGCGCTGGCGAAGAACACGTCCTGCCCCGGCGCCAGGTTCAGCACCAATGCCCCGGCCATGAAGGCCAGCAACTGCTGCAGCGGAAAATTCGCCAAGGTGTCCCAGATCATCGCGCGCCCCCTTTTCCTGCCGCCTAGGACGGGCGGCGCACGGCGTCAACTATTCGCGCGGATCTTGCGGCAACCCGTCGGCGATCTCGTAATAGTCGCCCTTGTCGGCGACGAAGATATGGCCCAGCAGGCGCAGCCCCGTCGGGCTGTCGATGGCGCCCGCCGCCACGTCGATGATGTCCGAGCCGTCGCGCTGCCAGAACAGCGAGCTGCCGCATTCCGGGCAAAAGCCGCGCCGGGCGATGTCCGAGGCGCGATACCATTTCGGCTGCCCCTGGATCTCCAGCGATTTCGGCAGGATGGCGGCCCAGTAATGCCCCGACCAGCGCCGGCACTGGCCGCAATGGCAGGCCTTGAGGTCGTTGGTCGCGTCATAGGTGCCGCGAAACCGGATGGCGCCGCAAAGGCAATGGCCGGTGAATTCAGTCGCGTCCGAATGTGGCATCCAGGATCTCCTGCAGGCGGTCGGCATCGTCCCGCGTGAAAGCGTCGGGTTGATCGCTGTCGATATCCAGCACGCCGATCAGCCGCTCGCCTCCGCCGATCACCGGGATCACCAGTTCCGAGCGGGTCGAGCTGGCGCAGGCGATATGGCCGGGAAAGGCGTCGACATCCGGCACCAGCTGGACCTGCCGCGTCCGCGCCGCCGCGCCGCAGACCCCGCGCGAAAACGGGATCACCAGGCAGCCATGGCCGCCCTGATAGGGACCGATCTTCAGCAGCTCGGGCGCGGTGACGCGATAGAATCCGGTCCAGTCGAATCGCTCGTCCGAGTGGTGGATCTCGCAGGCGAGCGTCGCCATCAGCGCGACCTCGTCGGTCTCGTCATGGGTCAGGGCCTGGATGCGGGCGGCAAGATCGTCGTAATCGGGCATGGCGCCAGATTAGCGGCGGCTTGCCGGCCTGTCACCCCGCGCCGTCTTCAGCCCGCGACGCGCCAATAGCTGCTTGGCGTATGCACCAGCGGCACCAGTGCAAAGCCCGCAGCGATCAGGCACAACAGCGCCGGCACCCCGGTCCCGCCCAGCCCGGCCAGCATGGCCAGATGGCAGAGCACGAAGATGCCGCAGCCGATGGCCAGCGCCGCCCAGCCCTCGCAGCGCGAAAGGCAGGCGAGCCCGCCGCTCAGCAGTGCCAGCCCCAGCGCCACCCAGCATATTGGTCCGAAGGAACGGTCCAACGGCAGGGAATCGGTTGCCGGCATGGGTGCAGTGGCGAGCATGGATAGGGTCGCGAAGGCCAGAAAATAGCCTGCCATCACCGCAAAGGACAAACCGCAAAAAATCGAAAGGATACGCATCAGGGAGGCTCGTCATAAAAGGACAAAACGAACAAATACCTGAACGATTGCGCAAAGGAAGATCTCCACACCGCGAGCGGGTCCGGGTCGGCGTATCTCTGCCTATGGTTGCAGATCACCCAGTATCTCCGGCAGATCCCGGCGCAGCCGCGCCATGCCGCCGGGTCGCCAGCCCAGCGCCTGCAACCTGGCGCAGAGGGGGCGGCGCAGCGCCCCGGCATCGGCAGGCGCGGGCAGGGGCGTCGCGCAGTCGGTCAGGCGGGCGACCTCGGCCAGCAGGTCGCTGCGGTCCAGCACCAGATCGCTGGCGTTGTAGCTGCCCGCCATGGCCGGATCGGCCAGCACCAGCAGCACGGCCTGGGCCAGGTCGGCGCCATGCAGCTCGGTCGCGACGCGGGGGGCGGGGGTGATGCCGTGCAGGAAATCGCCGATCAGCCCGGCCCATTTCTGCGGCAGGCCCGGGCCATAGACGCCGGTCGGGCGCAGGCTGGCGGTCAGGAAGCCGGGTCCCGACATGGCAGCCAGCGCCGCCTCGGCATCGGCCTTGACCCGGCCGTAAAGGCTTGTCGGCAGGGGCGAAAGCTCGTCCGGCAGTGCCATGCCCTCGGGGTGGCCGTCATGCACGGCGCGCGAGGACAGAAAGATCACCCGCCCGACGCCCTGGTCCCGCGCCGCCCGGAACAGCATGAGCGAGCCGTCGAGATTGGCGCGGATGAAGCCCTCGGGGTCCGCACCCTCGCCGCCGCGATAGCGGCCGGGGGCGTGCTGGAAGGCGGCATGGATCAAGGCGTCGCATCCGGTCAGGCCGGGCACGCCGCCCAGGCGCCAACCGGGCAGGGTCGTGACCTGATGGCCCGTCTGCACCGCGGCGCGGTGGATCCAGCGCCCGACGAGGCCCGAGGCGCCGGTCAGCGCGATCCTCATGCCGCACCGGATACGCTGCCGGGCGGGGGCGGCAGGTCGCGCGGATCGGGCACCGGCCCATCGCCGGCATGGGCCAGCCACAGCTCGATCAGCGGGCGCAGCTGCTCGACCTTGGCATGATCCCGCCAGGGCTTTTCATACTGGTAATGCAGCACGCGGATATCCTGCCAGCGCCATAGCTGCGGCAGGTTCAGCCAGACATATTGCAGCATGTTGTCAAAGACCGGCAGCCCGTGCCAATTCGGGAAATGGCTTTCCAGAAAGGTCTGGTCGGTGCGGCGCCAGAACTGGCCAGGCTGGTCCAGACGGGCCAGCATCGCCCGATACGTCGCCTGCGAGGGGCGCGCGGTAAAGACGCCCGAGTTCAGGCGGTGGAAATCCGCCAGACTTTCATAGACGTTCGGCGCGGCGGAAAACTCGGGATAGTCGAACAGCCGGTCGATGTTCTGCAAGACCAGCGCATCGGCGTCGATGAACACCACCCGGTCATAGTCCAGCTGCCACAGCCGCAGCTTGGCGAAATTGTCCAGCGGCGTGTGGAAGGGCGGCTTTTCGCCCTTGGTAAAGGGCGCGGCGCCGTGCAGCCGGTCGCGGGCATGCAAGGCGTTGAAGCCGTCCGATGTCGGCAGCAGGTCCACCCGCACCGCGCGCACGTCCAGCATGCGCAGCCCGTCCACCGTCGCCTGGGGCAGGTCGGTATAAAGCAGGACCAGATCGGCCGTCGTCCCGGTGCGGCGCAGCGAGCGGAACAGCGCCGCCGCCCCGGTCGCATAGTCGGGATTGGTCGCCAGGGTGACAAAGGCGCGGTCGGACCGCGCCTTGCCTGCCGGGTGAATGCCTTCGGGGGTCACGATACCGAACGCAGCCTCTTGCCCTCGGGGTCGTGCTCGACGCGCCGGGCGATGTCCTTGGTCCAGGCCGAGACGGCCGGCACGCGCGAGCGATCGATGCGATGGGCATATTTCCTGGCCACCTCGACCACCTCGGACAGCAATCCTTCGGCCAGGGTGATCGGCTTGAGGCCCAGCGCAAGGAACTGGTCGTTCTTGACCACCAGCTCGTTCTCGTCGGCCTCCTTGCGCGGGTTCGGCAGATAGGCGACCTCGGCCCCGGTCATGCGGGCGACCAGATCGGCAAGGTCGCGGACGCGATGCGTCTCGGTCATCTGGTTGAAGATGCGCACCGGCTCGCCCGCCTGCGGCGCATCCTTCAGCGCCAGCTCGATGCAGCGCACCGAATCCTGGAGGTGGATGAAGGCGCGGGTCTGGCCGCCGGTGCCGTGCACGGTCAGCGGATAGCCGATGGCGGCCTGGATCAGGAAACGGTTCAGCACCGTGCCATAGTCGCCGTCATAGTCGAAGCGGTTGATCAACTGCTCGTGGCGGCGGGTCTGGTCGGTATGGGTGCCCCAGACGATGCCCTGATGCAGGTCGGTGATGCGCAGCCCGTCGTTCTGGGCATAGAACTGGAACAGGATCTGATCGAGGCTCTTGGTCATGTGATAGACCGAGCCGGGCCGGGTCGGATACAGGATCTGCTGCGCGCGCGGGCCGGCAGGCGTGTCGATCGACACGTCCAGATAGCCCTCGGGGATCGGCGCGCCGACGGTGGAATAGCCATAGACCCCCATGGTGCCCAGATGCACCAGATGCGCGTCGATGCCGGTTTCGACCAGCGCCGCCAGCAGGTTATGCGTCGCATTGATGTTGTTGCCCACGGTATAGACCTTGTGGCGGTCGGTCTTCATCGAATAGGGCGCGGCGCGCTGCTCGGCGAAATGGATCACCGCATCGGGGCGATGCTCGGCCAGCCAGGATTTCAGCCGCTCGTATTCCGTGGCCAGGTTCAGCAGGTGGAAATGGATCCTGCGCCCCGTCTGCTGATGCCAGATCCGGCAACGCTCCTGAATGGAATCCATCGGCGTCAGCGATTGCACGCCCAGTTCGGTATCGATCCAGCGCCGCGACAGATTGTCCACGATATGGACCTCATGGCCCAGATCGGAGAGGTGCAGGGCGGTCGGCCAGCCGACAAATCCGTCGCCCCCGAGGACTGCGATGCGCATCATCTGACTCCTTGCTATTGCCCGGCAGGGATGCGCGGACAATGTGCCAGAACGATGACGTTCGGAAGAAGGTTCCTTGTCAGCCCCGCGCCACTTGCAAATTCTTGCCGAAAACATTGCATGATGGGCCGGCGAACACTAAGGATTCCCTTTATGATCTCGCAGAAGACGAAATATGCCATCAAGGCACTGATGGCCCTGGCAGACGAGGTCGCCGCCGGCGGCAATGCCCTGACGATCGAGGAGATCGCGCAGCGATCCGGTGCGCCCAAGCGTTTTCTGGAACATATCATGCTGGAGCTGCGCAATGCCGGCTATGTCGGCTCGCGCCGGGGCCGGGCGGGCGGCTATGTGCTGATCAAGCGGCCGAAGGAGATTTCCATCGGCGAGCTTCTGCGCCAGGTCGACGGGCCGATTGCGCCGCTGCCCTGCCTGTCGCGCCGGTCCTATCAACGCTGCGAGGATTGCACCGACGAGGCCACCTGCCGGCTGCGCCGCATGTTCGGCCAGGTGTTCTGGTCCTATCTGCTGCTGATCGAATCCCTGACGCTGGAGGATCTGGTGGCCGAGGGTGGCCTGCCCGAGATGAGCGCGGTCTGAGCTTGCATCCCCAGGGTTGCATTCCTGCCATGGCGCCGCCCGTGACAGGCGATGCGGCTTGACCCCGGGGCGGCCGGGTTGCAGTTGTGACGCGACGTTCGATCCATCCCGATACCGGGGCTCCGCCCCTTCGGAAAGCACTGCAGGTCTGCCATGGTTGACACTCTGCCCACCCCGAAACACGCCCCCCTTGCCGGGGTCATCGGCTGGCCCGTCGCGCATTCCCGCTCGCCCCGGCTGCATGGCCACTGGCTGGAACGCTATGGCATCGCCGGGCATTACGTGTCGCTGCCGGTGATGCCCGAGCATCTGGCCGAGGTGCTGCGCGCCATGCCGCATATGGGCTTCGTCGGCGCCAACGTCACCATCCCGCACAAGGAAAGCGTCCTGGCGCTGGCCGACGTGGTCACCGACCGCGCCGCGCTGATCGGGGCGGCGAACACGCTGATCTTTCGCGCCGACGGCAAGATCCATGCCGACAATACCGACGGCTACGGCTTCATCGCCAATATCCGCCAGCATGCGCCGGACTGGATCCCCGACCTGGGGCCGGCGGCGGTGATCGGGGCGGGGGGCGCGGCGCGGGCCGTGGTCGCCTCGCTTCTGGAAAGCGGGGTGCCCGAGTTGCGCATCGCCAACCGCACCCGCATCCGGGCCGAACAGATCCGGGCCGAGTTCGGCGCCAAGGTCGTGGTCTATGACTGGGCGCAGGCCGGCAACATGCTGGAAGGCGCGATGACCGTGGTCAACGCCACCTCGATGGGCATGGAGGGCAAGCCGCCGCTGCGCGTGCCCCTGGAGGCGCTGGCGCCGAGCACGCTGGTCACCGATCTGGTCTATACGCCGCTGATGACGCCCTTCCTGGCCGAGGCGCAGGCGCGCGGCTGCGAGGTCGTAGACGGGCTGGGGATGCTGCTGCACCAGGCCGCGCCGGGGTTCGAGCGCTGGTTCGGCCAGCGCCCCGAGGTCGATGACGACTTGCGCCGGGCCGTGCTGGCATGAGCTACCTTCTGGGCCTGACCGGCGGCATCGGCATGGGCAAGTCCACCGCCGCGCAGATGTTCAGCGACCTTGGCCATCCGGTCTGGGACGCGGATGCGGCGGTGCATCGGCTTTATGCACCGGGCGGCGCGGCGGTCGCGCCGGTGGCCGCGGCCTTTCCCGGCGTGCTGAAGGACGGCGGCATCGACCGCGCCGCGCTGCGCGAGGCGCTTGCCGCCGATCCCACGGGCTTTGCAAGGCTTGAGGCCATCGTGCATCCGCTGGTGGCCGAGGATCGCACCGCCTTCATCGCCGCGCACGAGGCGGCGCCCATCGTGGTGCTGGACATCCCCCTGCTTTTCGAGAGCGGATCGGAGCGCCAGATGGACGGGGTCGCCGTGGTTTCTGCCCCGCCCGAGGTGCAGCGCGCACGGGTGCTGGCCCGCCCCGGCATGACCGAAGAGAATTTCCGCATGATCCTGTCGCGACAGATGCCGGATGCCGAAAAGCGCAAGCGAGCGGACTGGGTGATCCCATCGGATACGCTCACGGGCGCGCGGGCGGCGATCATGGACATCTGTGCCCGGATCATGGCAAAACGCCCCCATGCGTGAGATCGTCCTCGACACCGAGACCACCGGCTTCGACCCCGACACCGGCGACCGCATCGTCGAAATCGGCGCGGTCGAACTAATGAACCATCTGCCCACCGGGCGCACCTTCCACGTCTACATCAACCCCGAGCGCCCGATGCCGCAGGAGGCTTTCGAGGTGCACGGGCTTGGCGACGACTTCCTGCGCGACAAGCCCAAATTCGCCGAGATCGCGGCGGATTTCGTCGCCTTTATCGGCGATGATGCAAAGCTGGTGATCCACAATGCCAGCTTCGACATGAAGTTCCTGAACGCCGAGCTGCGCATGGTCGGGCATGCGACGATGCCCTATTCCCGCGCGGTCGATACGCTGGAAATCGCCCGCAGCATGTTCCCCGGCGCGCAGAACTCGCTGGACGCGCTGTGCCGGCGCTTCCGCATCGACAACTCGAACCGCACACTGCACGGCGCGCTTCTGGACAGCGAATTGCTGGCCGAGGTCTATCTGGCGCTGCGGGGCGGACGCCAGCCGGGGCTGGTGCTGGAAAGCGGCCCGATGCATGGCGGCACCGGCACGGGAGCGCAGGCCGAGGGCGGGACGCCGCGTGGTCAAAGGCCGCGTCCGCTTGCACCCCGCATCACCGAGGCCGAGGCCGAGGCCCATGCCGCCTTCGTCGCGAAAATGGGCGAAAAGGCGGTCTGGCTGCGCTATGGGGACGCGAACCACGAATAGGGCCGGAACCCTTGCGACGGGGAAGCGGGTTTCCCCTGCAGGACCGGCAGGCAAAGCAAAGAGGACGGGATCTTGATCAGGGATTGGTGGCAGTTCGTCCTGGCGATCTTTGAACGGATGGACAAGATCCACATGAGCCTGATCGCCGCCGGGGTGGCATTCTATGCCATGTTCGCGGTGTTTCCCGGGCTTGCCGCGCTGTTCGCGCTGTGGGGGTTGTGGAACGACCCGCAGGTGATCGAGCAATACGTCCATGCCACGGACGGCTTCATCCCGCAAAGCGCTGCCGACATCATCTATGGCCAGATCAGCGCCCTGGTGGCGGCCGGACGCACGCAACTGGGCTGGACCACGGCGATTTCCTTCCTTATCGCCACCGTCTCGGCCCGTGCCGGGGTGGACGGGCTGATCCGGGGGTTGAACGCGGCCTATGGCGTGCGCTCGCATTCCACGGTCATGGGATTCCTGCTGGCCTATGTGCTGACGCTGGTCATCGTGCTGGTGATCGCGCTGGGGCTGGTCACCATCGTCGTGGTGCCCATCGCCTTCAACTTCCTGCCCGACGTGCCCTTGCGCAACTGGCTGATCGGCGCCCTGCCGTGGATGGCGATCTTTTTCATCGTGCTGGTGGTGATCGGCATCCTCTACCGCTATGGCCCCAACGTGAAGACGCCGCGCACCGCGATCTTCACCTGGGGCTCGGTCTTCGCGGCGCTGGCCTGGGCGGCGGCGTCCTATGGCTTCTCGGCCTATCTGGCCAGCTTCAACAGCTACAACCGCATCTATGGCTCGATCGGCGCGGTGATCGCGCTCTTGATGTGGTTCTATCTGGGCGGCTTCACGGTCATGCTGGGGGCGCTGATCAACGTGGAACTGTCCCGCCGCCGCCGCTTCATCGCCGCAAAGAAGATGCGGCAGGCAGCGCGAAAGCAGGACGCGGGCAAGGCATCGTGATCGGCCTGCCAGCCCGATCTTGAAGGAGGCGCGGCATGGACCGTTTCACCGGCGGCTGCCTGTGCGGCAAGGTTCGAATCGTTGCATCCGGGCACCCCTGGCGGGTCGGCCTGTGCCATTGTCTCGACTGCCGCAAGCATCACGGGGCGCTTTTTCACGCCTCGGCGGTGTTTCCACAGGACGCGGTGACGATCCAGGGCGAAACCCGCGATTATGCCGGGCGGTTCTTCTGTCCCCGCTGCGGATCGTCCGTCTTTGCGCGCAGCGGGGACGAGATCGAGGTGAACCTGGGCTCGCTGGATGCCCCGGATCGGTTGGTGCCGACCTATGAGCTATGGACCATCCGTCGCGAATCCTGGCTGCCGCCGTTTCCGCTCGCCAGACGATACGAACGGGATCGGGCCGCCGTGGGCCGCTTCGAGGAATAAGGGGTCAGCGGCGGGTCTCGGCCATCATCCGCAGGGCAAGCCCCGCCAGAACCGTTCCCATCAGCCAGCGCTGGACGACCATCCAAAGCGGGCGCCCGGTGAGGAAGGCCGCGATGCTGCCCGCCGCAAGGGCGATGATCGCGTTCACGGTGACGCTGACGGCGATCTGGGTCGCCCCCAGCGCCAGCGATTGCGCCAGAATGCTGCCCTGGCCAAGCGTCACGAATTGCGGCAGCAAGGACAGATACATGACCGCGATCTTGGGGTTCAGCAGATTGGTCACGAAACCCATGGCGAAAAGCCTGCGCGCGCTGTCCCTGGGCAGGTCGCGGACCTGAAAGGCCGAGCGTCCGCCCGGCCTGACGGCCTGCCAGGCCAGGTAAAGCAGATAGGCGGCCCCCGCGAGCCGCAAGGCGTCATAGGCATAAGGCACAGCCATGACGAAGGCCGTGATGCCGAACGCCGCGCAGAGCATGTAGAACACGAACCCCAGCGCGACCCCGCCCAGAGAGATCAGCCCGGCCAGGGGGCCTTGGCAAATGGATCGCGAGATCAGGTAGATCATGTTGGGACCGGGAGTCAGCACCATCCCCAGCGAGATGGCGGCAAAGGCCAGCAGGTTCACAGGATCGGGCATCGCGGTTTCCTTGCCGAAGGGCGGGCACCGCCGCCGCCGCGACGGTAGCAGGCGGCAGCACGGGCAGCAATGGCCGGGCGCGGATCGCCGCGAGGCCCCGTCCCTAGTGCCGCGATCCCGGCCGCGCGGCCGAGGTCAGCACCACCTGCGGCATCTCGGCCCCGTCGCGCTTGGGCAGATGCTCGACCCGGAACCGCAGCCGCAAAAGGAAACGACCGTCGCCCATCTCCTGCTCGGCCTCGCCCTCCAACTGGGTGGCGAAAGCCTCGATCAACTGGCTGCCCAGGCCGGTGCCTTCGGCCAGGCTGCTGGCGCCGATCGAGTTCTCGACCTCCAGCACGGCATGGCCCGGCCCGTCCGCGCGCAGCGAAACCCGCACCCAGGGCTCGGCCTCGGGGTCCGAGACGCCGGAGTATTTCAGCGCATTGGTGAAGGCCTCGGTCGCCAGCAGGCTCAGCGGCACCGCCTGGTCCGGCATCAGCACCTGCGGCTCCAACCGGGTGTCGATGCGCAGCCCGGCGCCGGGGCCGACTGAGGCGTTGGTCATCTGGTTGATGATGTCGCGGATCAGCCGGTCGGCCTCGACCGAATCCAGATGCTCGGCCTGATAGAGGTTGCGATAGATCGTCGCCAGCGACGCCACCCGATCCTGCACCGAGCGCAGAACGCGCCGGGCATCGTCGTGGTCGATCACCCGGATCTGCATGTTGATGATCGAGGCGATCAATTGCAGGTTGTTCTTGACCCGGTGATGCACCTCTTTCAGCAGCACGGTCTTTTCGTTGACGGCGGCCTCCATCGCCTCTTCGTCGCGGATCAGGATGCGGGCCATGTTGTGGAAGGTCTGGCTCATGTCCTCGATCTCGGCGGGCGCGTCGGCCAGCACCGGCGGCGGGGCCGGCGGCGGGGCCGAGCGGTCGCCGATGGCAAAGCGGCGCATCTGGCTGCGCAACTCGCGGATATGGCGCAGCACCAGGCGATAGACCGCGAAATAGGCCACGGCCAGCGAAGCGGCCCACAGGATCAGCGGCAGGATCAGCGCCGTGCGCCGGGTGATGTCGATGCCGGTGATGCCCGATTCGGCCCGGTTCCACGACCCCAGCGCATAGACGAGGCCCGGCACCACCGGCACGACGCTGAACACCCGCCGCTCGCCCGAGTTCGAGATGTCGCGAAAGGTCGTCTCGCTGCGCGACAGCAGCGAGGGCAGGGATTTGCCGCGCGGCAGCACTTCGGCGATGTCGCCCTCGCCCTCGCGGTCCGAAGAGATGACCTCGCCCTGGTTGTTGAAGGTCAGGATGCGCGCGCCATCGGTCCCCAGCCCCGAGACATGGGTCGAGCGCAGCAGGTCGTGCGACATCGAGACGGCGATGAAGCCCAGAAGCTCGACCCCGCGATAAAGCGGCTGGATCACCACCACCACCGACTTGCCGGTGACCGGCCCGTCGGTGCTGGTGGTGACCAGCGTGCCGGGACTGTCGATGAATTGCTGAAAGGCGGATTCGCCGGTCAGGTCATGCACCCCGCGCACCGAGGAACATTCCGTCACCCCGTCCAGCCGGGTGAACCCGGCATAGACGAAGTTTACCGTGCGCTGGACAAGGCCGCGCATGATGTCGGAACAGGCTTGCGGCCGGTCCATCGTCTCCAGCACCGCCGGACCCAGCGCATCGGCGGTGCCGAGCGCGCTTTGCAACAGCGCGCGCTCTCCCGCGGCGGCGGTGGCGGTGCGGCCCAGCAGCGCGATTTCCGAGGATCGCTGGTATTCGCGCGACAGGTGCAGCGTCTGGATGACCGAGATCAGCCCGATGGGCAGGATCGCCACCGACAACAGGCCGCCCAGCCGGAAGCCGAGCCCCTTGGTGAATTCCAGCTTGTCCAGCAGCCGCCGCAGCACGACGGTATCTCAGCGCAGGATCGGGGTGTTCTGCGCCATCACCGCCAGCGTGGCGCGGTCGGTCATCTCCAGCTCCTCGCCCTCCTCCAGTTGCAGAAGCTCGGCCAGCCGGCGGCGGCCGCGATTGGCGCGCGACTTGACGGTGCCCACGGCGACCCCGGTCATCGCCGCCGCTTCCTCATAGGAAAAGCCCGAGGCGCCCACCAGGATCAGCGCCTCGCGCTGCTCGTCGGGCAATTGCTCGAAGGCGGCGCGGAAATCGTTCAGCGCCAGGCGGCCGTCATGTTCGGGCCGGGTGGCCTGACGGGCGGCATGGACCCCGTCGGTATCGCTGACCTCGCGCTTGGTCTTGCGGCGGGCGGAATAGAAGGTGTTGCGCAGGATGGTGAACAACCAGGCCCGCAGGTTGGTGCCGGGCTGGAACTTGTCGATATGGGTCCAGGCCTTGACGATGGTGTCCTGCACCAGGTCGTCGGCCGAGGCCCCCTCGCGCGTCAGCGACAGCGCGAATGCGCGCAACGCCGGCAGATGATCGACCAGCTCGTCCCGAGGATCGCCATGGGCGCCGGAACGGGCGGTTCGCGCCGATTTTCGATCGGTCATGCAGTTCACTCCTGCTCGCGCAATTTGTCGAGCAATTGCAGGAACCTGTCGGGAATCTGCTGGGTCGTGTCCTGCTCGTAGACTCGGCGCAGATTCTCGTCGATCTGCTTTTCTATGGCTGCTCGCCTGCGTTCCTCACGCCTGGTATTCATTTTTTAGTTATTCCCGGTAATCTTGTGCGCACCTTGCCTAACCGTTACCTATCCGATCAGGTTCCGACACACGACGCTTTTTTCGAGGTAGCCATGACCGCAGCGGATCTCGCCCAGTCCATCAGCCGGGAACTGCCCTATCTGCGGCGCTACGCGCGTGCGCTGACGGGCAGCCAGACCGCCGGCGACAATTACGCCGCCGCCACGCTGGAGGCGATCCTGACCGATCGCAGCCTGATGGATGGCGAGGACACCCGCATCGGGCTGTTCCGCACCTTCCATGCCATCTGGCAAAGCTCGGGCCAGCCGGTCGAGCTGGAGGCGCAGTCCCCGCGCGAGGCCAGCGCCCAGGCGCATCTGCGCGGCCTGACCCCGAATTCCCGCGAGGCGCTGCTTTTGCGCACCATCGAGGAACTGCGCTACGACCAGATCGCCGCAGTCATGCAATGCCCGCAGGCCGAGGCCGAGGAACTGGTGCAGATCGCCCTGAACGAGATGAGCCAGGCGCTGACCGGCAAGGTCATGGTGATCGAGGACGAGACCATCATCGCCATGGACCTGAAGGGCATCGTGCAGGCCATGGGCCACGATGTCACCGGCATCGCCCGCACCCATGCCGCCGCGATCGACCTGGCGCATCAAAGCCGCCCGGACCTGATCCTGGCCGATATCCAGCTGGCCGACGGCTCGTCCGGCATCGAGGCGGTGAACGAGCTTCTGTCCAGCATGGGCGATATTCCGGTGATCTTCATCACCGCCTTCCCCGAGCGGCTGTTGACCGGGGACCGGCCGGAACCGGCCTTCCTGATCTCGAAGCCCTATTCCGAGGAACAGGTGCGCTCGGCGGTAAGCCAGGCGATGTTCTTTGCCTCGACCGAGGGGCTGAGCGTCGCCTGACGCGGTTCCTTGCGAGCTTTTTTGGTTCCACGACGGAACCGATCGGCCCGCTGGCACGGCCGCATGAGTATTTGAAGAACGAAGAAGCGGCGGGCAGGAGGCAACCTGCCTGCCTTTCGTCATCAGGCGCAGATTGCCGCCCGCGCCTCGGCATATTCCCGCGCCAGCCGGTCGACCAGCGCCCCCGCCGGCACCACCTCGCGCACCGCGCCGATGCCCTGGCCCGAACCCCAGATCTGGCTCCACGCCTTGGGCCGCGACGAGGCATCGGCGAAATTCATGTCCGAGACGTCGCCGCGCTCCAGGCTGGCCGGGTCGAGGCCGGCCGCGCGGATCGAAGGCGCAAGGTAATTGCCCGAAACCCCAGTGAACAGCGACGAGGTGACCACGTCCTCGGCCCCGGAATCGACGATCATGCGCTTGTATTCGGGCTGGGCGTTGGCCTCATCGGTGGCGATGAAGGGGCTGCCGACATAGGCAAGATCCGCGCCCATCGCCTGCGCCGCCAGAACCGCGCGGCCGGTGGCGATCGCGCCCGACAGCAGCAACGGGCCGTCGAACCATTCGCGGATTTCCTGCACCAGCGCAAAGGGCGATTGCGGCCCGGCATGGCCGCCGGCGCCGGCCGCCACCGCGATCAGCCCGTCGGCGCCCTTCTCGACGGCCTTCCTGGCGAAGCTGTTGTTGATGATGTCGTGCAGCGCGATGCCGCCGCAATCATGCGCCGCCGCGTTCACCTCGGGGCGGGCGCCGAGGCTGGTGATCCAGATCGGCACGCGATGCTTGTGGCAGATCTCGATGTCGCGCTGGAGACGTGCATTCGAACGATGCACGATCTGGTTCACCGCGAAGGGCGCGGCGGGATTGTCGGGATTGGCCTGGTTGTGGCGGTCCAGCTCGTCCTGGATCCGGGTCAGCCAGGCGTCGAGCAGCGGCGGCTCGCCGTCCTTTTCGCGGGCGTTGAGCGCAGGGAAGCTGCCGACGATGCCGGCCTTGCATTGCGCGATCACCAGTTCGGGGCCCGATACGATGAACATGGGCGAGGCGACGACGGGGATGCGCAGATGCGACAGGATCGGGGGCAGCATGAAATCCTCATGGGCAGGTGACCTGGGCAGATTGCCCGCGCCCTGCCACGCTGCCAACCCTGCCGTGGCGTCGCAAGCGCCCGGGCCTGCGGTTCAGTAGGGCAGCGGGTGGCTGCGATGCAGCCTGTCGATACGCTTGAGCGCCTCGTCGGACAGCCGCAGATCCAGCCCGGCCAGCAGATGGTCGAGCTGTGCCGTATCGGTGGCGCCGATGATCGGGATCGCATGGAAGGGCCGCTGCCGGGTGAAGGCGAGGCCATGTGGATCGGATCCAGCCCCAGTTCGGCCGCCAGCCCGTGCCAGGCGGCGACGGCGGCATCGGCGCGCGGGGTGCGTCGTCCGCCCAGATCGCCCGGCCCGCCGGTGGCGCGGTCGGCGGCGACGCGGCTGGCCGCCGGCTCGGCCCCGTCCAGGTATTTCCCGGTCAGAAGCCCCGCCGCCAGCGGCGAATAGGCCAGAAGCGTCACGCCCTCGTTCACCGCCAGTTCCGCCAGATCGGTGTCGAAGGCGCGGTAGAGCATCGAATATTCGTTCTGGATGCTCGCCACGCGCGGCGCGCCGATGCGCTCGGCGGTGTCGATCCAGCGCGCCGTGCCCCAGGCGGATTCGTTCGACAGGCCGAAGGCGCCGATCTTGCCGGCGCGCACGGCCTCGTCCAGCGCCGCCAGAACGTCCTCCATATGCGCAAGCGTCGCAGCCCGATCCTGTTTCGAGGGATCGTAGCGCCAGTTCTGGCGAAAGGCATAGCTGCCGCGCACCGGCCAGTGCAGTTGGTAGAGGTCGATATGGTCGGTATTCAGCCGCCTGAGCGAGGCATCGATGATCCGGCGCAGGATGGCACCGTCGAAGCCCGCGGCCCGCACCTTGTCGCCGGGGCCCGTCGCCTTGGTGGCGATCTGCACCCGGTCGCGGGTGCCGCGGGCGGAAAGCCAGGCGCCGACGATCTCTTCGGTCAGGCCCACGGTTTCGCGCCGCACCGGGTTCACCGGATAAAGCTCGGCCGTGTCGAAAAAGGTGATGCCGGCGGCCAGCGCGCGATCCATCTGCGCATGCGCCTCGGCCTCTGCCGTCTGGTTCCCGAAGGTCATCGTGCCCAGGCAAACCCCGCTGACGCGAAGATCGCTGGTGCCGAGCGTGGTGCTGTCCATTGCCGTCCTTTCGTCGCATCTGGCGGAAGAGAGTGGGAGTCGAACCCACCCGGGACAGGCTCACTGCCCCAACCGGATTTGAAGTCCGGCCGCCCCACCGGGGACGCTTCTCTTCCCTATCCCCGACCGTCCGGCCCGTCCGGGGTGAACAGGTCGATCCGGTGAGGGTTGATGCGACGAAGATCGCCCCGACGCAAGGTCAGACCGAGCCGGTCGAAGAAGTCAAGGATCTGGATCGCCACCTTGCGCCCGTTCCGCACCCGGTCGCGAAAATCCGGGGCGGTGAACCAGCCCTCCGGCGCCTGGGCCGCGATGTCGCGGATGATGCCGACCATCTCGACCGTGGTGGCGCGGGCGAAGAAATGGTCATGGGCGATCTGGTCGATGCGGCCCTGGCGCGCAGCCATGCGCAGGATGCGGCGGACCTCGGGCTCGTCGGCGCCGAATTCCTGGGCAAAGTCGCGCACGCGCGGCGGGCGAAAGCGTTCCTCGCCAACAAGGCGCGGCAAGATGCGCTCCAGCAGAGCCTCGTCCTCGGGCGAGAGGCGGGGCAGGTGGCCGGGCAGGCGGATGAAGGCACCGTCCAGCGCGATGCGCCCCGCCGCCGCCTCGGCCCGCAGGAAGGCGGCGAAATCGGGCTTGGGCAGGCGCGGGTCCAGCGAGAGCCGCAGCTTTTCCCGGCCCAGCCCCTGAAGATCGGCGTTCTCGGCGTGAAAGGCGGCCAGTTCCGCTTGCATCCGTTCGCGCAGCGCACCCAGCCGGGCGGGGCTTAGCGCCTGCCGCGTTCCCGGAACGATGGCGATGCCCGAGGAGGCAATGGCCCGGTCAAGCTCGGCCGGCGACAAGGCGCGGTCGCGGGCGAAGGCGTCGAGGTCGACCAGCGCCAGCCCGGCCATGGCAGCCAGCGCCTTGTCAGGATCGGGCAGGGCCATGGCGCGCAGGACGGCCAGACGCTCGGGTCGGGTGCGGTGGCGGGCGGGCGCGCGCAGGTCGACCAGCCGCCCGCCGCCGATTGTGCGCCGGGCCGAAACGTCGCGCAGGATGAAGCGTTCGCCCACGGTCGCGGCCAAGGGACGGTCCAGGACAAGCTGCACCAACCCCTCCTCGCCCGGCGCCAGCGGCCCCTCCAGCGGCACGATGCGGGCGCCGGTTTCGGCAGCACCCAGATGCAGGCGGGCGGGGAACCAGGTGGCCAGCGGCTTGGGCTCGCCCTCCAGAGCGCGCAGGATCACGTCGATGCGCTGGGTCGGCGCGTGCAGCACGGGGTCCAGCGCCACGTCTCCGCGGTGGATCGCATCGCGCGTCACCCCCTCGCCGGCAAGGTTCAGGGCGCAGCGCTGGCCGGCAAGCCCGGCTTCGGCCTTGCGGCTCTGGGCGTGGATGCCGCGCACCCGGGCCGGCAGGCCCAAGGGGCTGATGGCGATCTGGTCGCCCAGGGCGACCCGGCCCGACAGCACCGTGCCGGTAACGACGGTGCCCGTCCCGGCCAGGGTGAAGCTGCGGTCGATGGTAAGGCGAAAGCACGCCTCGGCAGCGCGGGCGCCGGTTTCGGCCTCGGCCTGCACCAGCGCGGCGCGCAAGGCGTCGATGCCCGCGCCGGTCAGCGACGAAACCGGAAAGACCGGCGCACCGGCAAGGCCGGTGGGGGCCAGCAATTCGGCGATCCCGGCGGAAAGCCGGGCGATGCGTTCGGGCGGCGCCAGGTCGGATTTGGTCAGCGCGACCATGCCGCGGGTGATGCCCAGAAGGTCCAGGATGGCCAGATGCTCGCGCGTCTGCGGCATGATGCCGTCATCGGCGGCGACGACCAGCAGGGCAAGGTCGATGCCGCCGGCGCCGGCCAGCATGGTATGGACGAATTTCTCATGCCCCGGCACGTCGACGAAGCCCGTCACGCCGCCGCCGCCCAGATCGGCATAGGCAAAGCCCAGCTCGATGGTGATGCCGCGGGCCTTTTCCTCGGCCAGCCGGTCGGTCTCGACCCCGGTCAGCGCCCGGACCAGCGCCGTCTTGCCATGGTCGATGTGACCTGCCGTGCCGACGATCATGAGCCGCGCCGCACCACCGTCAATAGCCGGTCAGGAAGGGGTTGAAGCCGCCCCGCTTCCATTCGGTGTCCCGCATCATCAGGTCGAGGCCCAGGCTCGCCACATCGTCGGCGACGGGTTCCAGCGAGGGATTGCGGTTCTGATACAGGACCTTGACCCAGCGATCGCATTCGCGGCAGACCTCGGCCTTGACCGTGGCCTCGCCGGTCTCGACCGAGCGATAGCTGATGCCCTTGGTCGAGCCGCAGCAGAGGCATTTCACCCGCACCTCGTTCCACAGCACCTGGCAGGTGGCGCAGGAACAATAGCGCGCCCCTTCGGCGCCGATGCTTTCGGTCACCAGGCTGGCGACCGGCCGGCCGCCGCAGGCCGGGCAGGTGCCGGTGCGGATCGGCACCAGTTGCGCGGCATCCAGCATCGCCGCCTGCATCGCGGCATGGACCTGCAAGGCGGCGGCGGCGAAAAGATGCGGGGCCACGCTGTCCTCGGGGATGGTGTCGGCCAGCACATTGCCCATCACCCAGCCCAGATCCAAGGGCTCGGCCGCCTGCAATGCCACCAGCGCCAGCCGGGCGGGTTCGGGCATCTCAAGGGACGCGAGCCGCTCCAGCAGCAGGGGCAGCGCCTGTGCCAGCCCCTCGCGCATGGCATTGCGGTCGAGCGGCGGCATGCGGCTGGCGCGGGCGAGTTCGATCCGCTCGGGCGGCAACGGTTCGGGCTGGGGCAATTCGCGGGCCAGATCGGCCTGCGCCCGGCAGATGCCGGCCAGAAAGCGCAGATAGGGCGCAAGGTTCGGGCTGTGCCCGGCCAGGAAATCGAACCGCTCGGCGCGGGTCGAGAACAGCGCCACGGGCTGGGGCAGGCGCGCCAGCGGAACCTTGGCGACGCCGCCGATCATCGAGGGATCGGGTTTCAGGGCAGTGGACATGGCTTCCTTTCGGATCGCTTTGCTCTACTCTGCCGGGCCGCCTCCCTCGCGTCCAGCCAGTTCGCGCAGCCATTTGCGATGGTGCCGCCAGGCCCAGCCGCCGGTCACCGTGCCGCGCGTCATGGCGCGGATGGTGCCCCGCGTCCAGATCGCCGCATAGACGTGCAGGATGAAGGTCAGAATGATCGCCACCGCCGCCAGCGCATGGATCAGCACCGCCCAGCGCCGCACCGGGATCGAGACCAGGTCGGGGAAATATTGCTGCCAGATCATCACGCCCGACACGATCAGCACCGCGATCAGCACCGACATGGCCCAGAAGACGAATTTCTGCCCGGCATTGTATTTGCCAAGCTCGGGCAGTTTCTCCTCTTCGCCGCGGACGACCTCGCCGATATGGCTGACCCAGGTGCGATCCTCGGGGCGGGGCAGGTTCAGCCGCCACATCTGCAAGAACAGCAACAGGAAGCTGAAGAACAGCAGCACGCCGACAAAGGGATGCAGCCAGCGCGTCGTCTGCCCGCCGCCGAACAGCCCGGTCAGGAAGTAGAGCGAGGGGTGGAACAGCGCCAGCCCCGAAAGCAGCAGCACGATCAGGCTGGCCGCCGTCACCCAGTGGTTCAGCCGGGTGATGCCGCGATAGCGGCTGACCGTGACCGGATGCCGGCTTTCGATATGGTCGCCCGGTTGCGAGAACATGCGTTTCGGCATCACAGCACCTCCCTTCCCGGCGGGACCGGGGGTTCGCGCGCCTCGACCAGTTCCTCGGCATGGGTTTCATCCTCGGCCGAGACCTTGTTGGCGCGTGTCATCAGCCCGTGCAGGACCGAGCCGATGGCCGCCGCACCGATGGCGGCCAGGCCCAGCGTCTTGGTCACGCCCTTCCAGCCCTCGACCACCGGCGAGATGCGCGGCTCCTCGGGCAGGTTGGAGTAAAGCGAGGGCTGGTCCGCATGATGCAGCACATAGAAGACATGCGTGCCGCCCACCCCCTGCGGATCATAGATGCCGGCATTGTCGTAGCCGCGCGACTTCAGGTCCTCGACCCGCGCTTCGGCATGGGCCAGCATGTCCTCCTTGGTGCCGAAGACGATGGCCTGGGTAGGGCAGGCCTTGGCGCAGGCCGGACCCTGGCCTACCGCCACCCGGTCCGAACACAGCGTGCATTTGTAGCTGACATGGGTTTTCTGGCTGATGCGCGGGATGTTGAACGGACAGCCCGTCACGCAATAGCCGCAGCCGATGCAGTTCTCGTGGATGAAATCCACGATGCCGTTCGAATATTGCACGATGGCGCCGGGGGCCGGGCAAGCCTTGAGACAGCCCGGATCGGCGCAATGCATGCAGCCGTCCTTGCGGATCAACCATTCGAAATCGCCGGTCTGCGGGTTCTCGTATTCGGAAAACCGCATCAGGGTGAACATGTCGGGCGTCAGGTCGTGCGGGTTTTCGTAAAGGCCGACGTTCTGCTCGATCTCGGGATAGGTGTCGTTCCATTCGGCGCAGGCCGATTGGCACGCCTTGCAGCCGATGCATTTCGACACGTCGATCAGCTTGGCCACCGGCGTCAACTCGCGCGTCGGCGGCGGCAGGTCGGGCATAGCCGAGGAACGGACGACATCGCCCGGCCCCAGGTTGGCCTGCATCGGCTGCACCGGCGGGTTCGAGACCGCCGTGCGCGGGCTGTCGAGGTTCGGGTCCGTCGTCATGACACGGCCTCCCCTGTCGCGGGTTCGATATTGACCAGGAACGCCTTGAATTCAGGCGTTTCCACATTGGCGTCGCCGACAAAGGGCGTCAGGCTGTTCGGCCCGAACCCCTTGCGCGCCGCACCCATGAAGCCCCAATGCAGCGGGATGCCGATGACATGCACCAGCTTGTCGCCGCATTGCATCGGCTTCAGCCGGCCGGTCACCAACGCCTTGGCCTTGACCTCGCCCCGCTTGGACCAGACCCGCACCCAGCCGCCTCGCCGGATGCCCTTTTCGGCGGCCAGCTCTTCGCTGATCTCGACGAAGAACTCGGGCTGCAAGGCCGCGTTGATGCGGTTGTGCTTGGTCCAGTAGTGGAAATGCTCGGTCAGGCGATACGAGGTCGCCGCGATCGGGAATTCCTCGCTGGTGGCGAATTGCTCGGCATCGCTGGCAAAGACCCGCGCCACCGGGTTGCCGCGCATCTGCGGGTTGAACACGTTGGCGATGGGCGACTCGAACGGCTCCATATGCGTCGGGAAGGGACCGTCGCGCATCATGCCCCGCGTGAACAGGCGCGAGACGCCCTCCTGGTTCATGATGAACGGACCGACATCGCCGGGCTTGGCCGTGGGCGCGATGTCGGGCACGTCGTAGCCGGTCCATTTCTCGCCATCCCATTCCAGCAGCTTGCGAGAGGGATCCCAGGGCCGGCCCTGCATATCCGCCGAGGCCCGATTGTAGAGAATCCGCCGGTTCAGCGGCCAGGAAAAGGTCCAGTTCGGATAGGCGCCGGTCTCGTCGGGGTCGGCATTGTCCCGGCGGGCCATGTTGTTGCCGTCCTCGTTCCAGCAGCCGGAATAGATCCAGCAGGCGCCCATGGTCGAGCCGTCGTCGCGATACTGGCTGAAGTTCAGAAGCTGCTTGCCCCTGGCGGTCAGCAGTTTCGTCGGGTCGGCGGTGTCGTAGACATCCTCCAGCGCCCGGCCGTTCATCTCCTTGGCCAGTTCCTCGGGCGAGGGCTCGTCGGGATCGGCATAGTTCCAGGTCAGGTTCAGGATCGGGTCGGGGAACACGCCGCCTTCTTCCTGATAGAGCTTTTTCACCCGCAGGAAGATCTGCGCCATGATCCAGGTGTCATGCCTGGCCTGGCCGGGCGGGGTCGCCGCCGACCAGTGCCATTGCAGCCAGCGCCCCGAATTGACCAGCGCGCCGTCGTCCTCGGCAAAGCAGGACGAGGGCAGTTCCAGCACTTCGGTCTGGATCGAGGCGGTGTCCACGTCGTTGTGCTCGCCGTGGTTTTCCCAGAAATGCGCCGTCTCGGTCTCAAGCGGGTCCATGACCACCAGAAGCTTCAGCTTGCTGAGCGCCTCCGTGACCTTGGCCCGGTTCGGAAAGGACAGGAGCGGGTTGAAGCCCTGGCAGAAATACAGGTTCACCTGTCCCGCATTCATCAGCTCGAACATGCGCAGGATGTCATAGGTCGGCACGTCCAGCTTGGGCAGGTAGTGATAGGCCCAGTCGTTCTCGGCCGTGGCGGCGTCGCCCCACATCGCCTTCATGAAGCTGACCATGAACTTGGGATAGTTCTGCCAATAGCTGGTCTGGCCCGGACGCAGCGGCTTGAAGCTGCGGCTGGACATGTAGGTCTGCCAGTCCGGCTCTTTCTCGGTCGGGATGTTCAGATAGCCGGGGATCAGGTTCGACATCAGCCCGATATCGGTCAGGCCCTGGATGTTGGAATGGCCCCGCAGCGCGTTCATCCCGCCGCCCCGGACGCCGATATTGCCCAGGATCAGCTGCAGCATCGCCATGCCGCGGATGTTCTGCGCCCCTTTCGAGTGCTGGGTCCAGCCAAGCGCATACATCGAGGTCATGGTCTTGTCGGGCGCCGAGCATTCGCCGATCATCTCGGCGATTTTCAGGAAGCGATCCCTGGGCGTGCCGCAAACCTCCTCGACCAGTTCGGGCGTATAGCGCGAGACATGCTCCTTGAGCAGGCTCCAGACGCAGCGCGGATGCTCCAGCGCCATGTCCACGGCGGCAAAGCCGTCCTCGCCGATCACGTAGTCCCAGCTCGACTTGTCATAATCGCGCTTTTCCGGGTCGTAGCCGGTGAACAGCCCGTCGCTCCAGCCGTATTCGTCCTTCACGATCAGGGGGGCGTTGGTGAAGTTCTTCACATAGTCCCACTGCACCTTGTCGTTCTGGATCAGCCAGTTGATCATCGCCATCAGGAAGACGATGTCCGAACCGGGCCGGATCGGCGCATAATAGTCGGCTACCGAAGCCGTGCGGGTAAAGCGCGGATCCACCACGATCAGCCTGGCGCCGCGCGTGGCCTTGGCTTCGGTCACCCATTTGAAGCCGCAGGGATGCGCTTCGGCGGCATTGCCGCCCATGACGACAACGAGGTCGGTATTCTTGATGTCGGTCCAGGAGTTGGTCATCGCTCCACGGCCAAATGTCGGGCCCAAACTGGACACCGTGGGGCCGTGTCAGACGCGCGCCTGGTTGTCGAATCCGACGATCCCCATGGACCTGACCACCTTGTAGGTCAGCCATGCGGTTTCATTGGTGGTGGCCGAGGCCGCCAGATAGCCGGTGGTGGTCCAGCGGTTGACGGGCACGCCGTCGTCGTTGGTCAGCACCATGTTGGCGTCGCGGTCGTCCTTGAGTGCGCGGGCGATCTTGTCCAGCGCCTCTTCCCAGGAAATCTCCTCGAAGCTCGCCGCGCCGGGGCGGCGAATGCGGGGCGTGGTCAGCCGCGTCTCGGCATTGACGAAATCCTTCAGCGCCGCGCCTTTCGGGCAAAGCGTGCCGCGGTTGGTCGGGTGGTCCGCATCGCCCTCGATATGCACCACTTTGGCCTCTTCGCCGGCCTTCAGGTCGCCGTCCGAATAGATGATGATGCCGCAGGCCACCGAGCAATAGGGGCAGGTGTTGCGCGTCTCGGTCGTCGAGGCCAGCTTGAAGGCGCGCACATGCGCCTGTTCCGCCGCCTCGGCTCCGCCGAAGCCCATGGCCCCCAGCGATGTCGCCGCGACACCCGCACCCGCCAGTTTCAGGAAACCGCGCCGCGAGAGGTCGATATTCATCGTGCCCTCCTTTTGCCTGTCGAAGAGATAGGTACGGGGTCAGGATCGCGCGGTATGGTAGTTCTGTCAAGCTTGGCACGAAAAAGGCGCAGCCGTGGCCGCGCCCTCAAGTTCTTGTTATTCCGTTGTGTTTATTGTTGCATAACGAAGGCTCAGACCTCGACTGAGACTGCCCCGATCGGATGCGAGCAGCAGGCCAGGATATAGCCTTCCTCGATGTCCTCGTCGGTGATGCCGCCGTTATGGACCATATGCACCTCGCCGGCGGTCTTCCTGACCTTGCAGGTGCCGCAAAGGCCGAAGGTGCAGCCCGAGGGGATGTTGAGCCCGTTGGCCTTGGCGACCGCCAACACCGTGTCGGTTTCCTGGCACTTCGCCACCACGCCCGAGCTTTCGAAGGTGATCTGGGCAGCGCTTTCCTCGTCCGGGACCACGTCGTCCAGCACCGGCGCCTCGGCCTCGTTGCGGATGGGCGCACCGAAGCTTTCCTGGTGATAGTGGTCCATGTCGAAGCCCAGGGCGATCAGCATGTCGCGCACCGCCTGCATGAAGGGCTCGGGTCCACAACAGAACACCTCGCGCTCCAGGTAATCCGGCGCCATCAGACCCAGCATGATCTGGTTCAGCCGGCCGCGATAACCGTGCCAGGTGCGGAACGGGTCGGATTCCTCGACCGCGAAGCGCAGTTGCAGGCCCGGCACGCGGTCGGCCATGCCCTCCAGCCGCTGGCGAAAGATGATGTCGGCCGGCGCGCGCGCGGCATGGACGAAGACGATGTCCGGCATCTCGCCCGAATCCCAGGCCCAGGTGGTCATCGACATCACCGGCGTGATGCCCGAGCCGGCCGAGATGAACAGGTATTTCGGCGCCTCGTGCCGGACGAAGGAAAAGATCCCCGCCGGCCCAAAGGCCTTCAGCCGCATCCCCGGTCGCAGATGGTCGATCATCCAGCGCCCGCCGACGCTGCCCGGCTGCGCCTTGACCGTGACCGAGATCGACAGCGGCCGCGAGGGGCTGGAGCTGATCGTATAGGTCCGCTGCACGTTGCCGCCGGGGACCGGCAGGTCCAGCGTGACGAACTGGCCGGGCTGGTAGTCGAAATAGGCCCCAGAAGGCGCGCGGAAGGTGAAGGTGGCGGTGTCCGAGGTCTCGGGCACCACCATCGCGCATTCCAGCGGCTCGTCATCCTTCCACGGCCGGTCGCCGAATGCCTTGACCAGGACTGCCATTATTCCGCCGCCATGGCCGGACGCGGCGACAGGCGATCCATCATCTGCCGCACATACCAGTCGACGAAATGGATCACGCCCTCTTCCTGGTTGGGGGAATAGGGGCCGGGCTCATAGGCGGGGGACAGGATACCCTTCTGGTTCTCCTCGACCACGCGGCGGTCCTCGTCGTTGGTCGCCAGCCACACCTCGGTCAGCTTTTGCAGGTCGTAGTCGACCCCTTCGACCGCATCCTTGTGGACCAGCCATTTCGAGGTCACCTCGGTCTCGGTGGGCGAGATCGGCAGCAGGCGGAACACGATGGCATGGTCGGGCAGGAAATGGTTCCAGCTCGACGGGAAGTGATAGAACATCAGGCTGCCCGCATCGTTCCACGGGATCGTGCCCATGCGCCGGTTCACCGCCGCCTTGGTGGACATGGTAAAGCTTTCGGCATTGTTCAGCAGCGGCACGCGGGCAAAGCGCCATTGCATCCCCGGCTCGTTCACGAAGCGCGCGGGCAGGCCGGCCTTGTCGCAGCGGTTCCAATGCGACAGGATCTCGGGCGAGGCGGCATTCGGCCCCTCCATCACCGTCATCAGCGGGTTGTCGGAATAGGTCCGGCAAAGCGAGGGATGGCTGCCGCCGCAGTGATAGCATTCGCGGTTGTTCTCGATCACCAGCTTCCAGTTGCCCTTCTCGACGATGGTCGAGGTAAAGGCGACCTTGGCGTTCGACAGGTCGCTTGCGCCGACATAGTCGCGCAGGAAACCGCCGAGCTGCTCGAAATCCGGCGGATCGTCGGCCAGGCAGATGAAGACCATGCCGCCCTCGGTCCGGCAATGCACCGGCTTCAGGCTGAATTTCGACGGATCGAAATCGGGGCCCATGTCGCGGGCGAACAGAAGCTTGCCGTCGAGGTCATAGGTCCATTGGTGATAGGGGCAGACCAGCTTGGGCGACGTGCCGTTCTGCTTGGGGCAAAGCCGCTGGCCACGATGGCGGCAGACGTTGTGAAAGGCGCGGATCTGCCCGTCGGCACCGCGCACGATCACCACCGGATATTCGCCGATCTGCAGGGTGGCGTGGTTGCCGGTCTTGGGGATGTCGCAGGAAGGAATGGCGAAGAGCCATTCGCGATACCAGAGGTTTTCCAGATCGGCATGAAAGACGCCCTCGTCGCAGTAGAGGTCGCGGCTGAGCGAGAAGTTCTTCCGCCGGTTGGCGAGCTGGTCCAGGATTTCAGCTGTGTTCAGCATGGCTTGATTCCGTCACAAAGGGGCATCCTGCGCAAAGCATTGCACCCCTTTGCCCTGCCGTAACTTGCCAAATGCGACGCCCGGATGACGGAAACGGACATCGGCCGGTTTTGCGCCTCGCCGCAGCGTGCCGCAACGAGGCGAGCGGCACACCGCAGAGCGAAACGGTGCGCAGGCAGCCGAATGTCGCGACAAGCAGATGATCCTGTTCTCGATCCGCCGCCGGCGGCTTGCAGCAACCCTTTCCCCGGGAGTCTTTCAAGGGACTATTCCCGGGACGGACGGCCTCCGTCCGGTCGCGGGGAGACCCCGCGCGCATAACCCTGTGGATAAGCCGGGGCGACTCAGGGGGCGGGATCTGTGGAGATTGCGCCCCTTCCTCCTGCCCTCCAGATCCGATGAGAGGACAGAGCATGAACGAAGCCGGTTTCTCCACATGTCCAAAACCTGTCAGAAACAGCCCACAAGCTGTGGAAAAGAAAAATTTTCACAAACTTATCCACAGGTGCATTCCAGCTATACCGCTGTTTCCTTGACGTTTTTTCAATAACAGATCTTTAGCGCACGTTTTTTCCCCAAATGCCGCCAGCTGGGGAATTTTGTCGTGAAACGGGGGTTTCCCGTCATCCACAGGGCCAACCACAACAACATCCTTATCTTTATCTTTATTTCTTTTTGATAGAGAGAAGGTGCGCCGGAGGTGTGACATGACCGATTTCCTGCCGCTCGCTTATCCCTGGATCAAAGCCTTGCATGTCATGGCGGTGCTTTCCTGGATGGCTGGACTGTTCTATCTGCCCCGGCTGTTCGTCTATCACGCCGAACGCGGCCATCTTGGGCAAGAGCCGGTGCAATCCTTTCGGATCATGGAAGACAAGTTGCTGCGCCTGATCATGAATCCGGCGATGATCGTCACATGGATCGCAGGTCTTGCGCTGGTGCTGACGCCTGGCATCGTGGACTGGACGATGATCTGGCCCTGGACCAAGGCAGCCGGGGTGCTGGGAATGACCTGGTTTCACATGTGGCTGGCCGGCCAGCGCAAGGCGCTTCTGCTTGGCCAGGGGCTAAGCGGCCGGCGCTATCGCATGATGAACGAGGTTCCGACCCTTCTCATGGTCCTGATCGTGCTGTCGGTGATCGTGAAATTCTAGAAGAATTGACTCGCGCCCGGATTCTGCCTATGTGACCCGCAACCGCCGTCCGGTGGGGTTTTTCCTGACACAGTTTTCTGCGCGGACCGATCATGCGTCGGATAGTGCGCGCCCATAGGCTAGACATGACCGAAGAACGCCTCAACCTGTCCGATCTCAAGGCCAAGAGCCCGGCCGACCTGCTGGCCATGGCCGAGGAGTGGGAAATCGAGAACGCCTCGACCATGCGCAAGGGCGAGATGATGTTCTCGATCCTCAAGGAGCATGCCGAGGAAGGCTTCGAGATCGGCGGCGACGGCGTGCTGGAGGTTGTCCAGGACGGTTTCGGCTTCCTGCGCTCGCCCGAGGCGAACTATCTGCCAGGGCCCGACGACATCTATGTCAGCCCCGACATGATCCGCCAGCACAGCCTGCGCACCGGCGACACGGTCGAGGGCGTGATCCGCGCCCCGGGCGAGAACGAACGGTATTTCGCCCTGACCAAGGTCGAGAAGATCAACTTCGAGAATCCCGAGAAAGCCCGCCACAAGGTCGCCTTCGACAACCTGACGCCGCTTTATCCGAACGAACGCCTGAAGATGGAGATCGAGGATCCGACCATCAAGGACCGTTCGGCCCGGATCATCGACCTGGTGGCGCCGATCGGCAAGGGCCAGCGTTCGTTGATCGTGGCGCCGCCGCGCACCGGCAAGACGGTGTTGCTGCAGAACATCGCCCATTCGATCGAGAAAAATCACCCGGAATGCTATCTGATCGTGCTGCTGATCGACGAGCGGCCGGAAGAGGTGACCGATATGCAGCGTTCCGTGAAAGGCGAGGTGATTTCCTCGACCTTCGACGAACCGGCCAGCCGGCACGTCGCCGTGTCGGAGATGGTGATCGAGAAGGCCAAGCGCCTTGTCGAACATAAACGAGATGTTGTGATTCTTCTGGATTCTATCACAAGACTTGGTAGAGCCTTCAACACCGTGGTGCCTAGTTCGGGCAAGGTCCTGACCGGCGGTGTCGACGCGAATGCCTTGCAGCGTCCGAAGCGATTCTTTGGCGCGGCCCGGAATATCGAAGAGGGCGGTTCGCTGACCATCATCGCTACGGCGCTGATCGATACCGGCTCGCGTATGGATGAGGTGATCTTCGAGGAATTCAAGGGCACCGGCAACAGCGAGATCGTGCTGGATCGCAAGGTGGCCGACAAGCGCGTGTTCCCGGCCATGGATATTCTCAAGTCCGGCACCCGCAAAGAAGAATTGCTGGTCGATGCCAAGGATCTGCAAAAGACCTATCTGCTGCGGCGCATCCTGAACCCGATGGGGACCACGGATGCCATCGAATTCCTGATCTCGAAGCTGAAGCAGACCAAGACCAATGGCGAATTCTTCGATTCGATGAACGCCTGACGGCGCGGAGGATGCGGTGGATACGATCTTTGCCGAGGCGACCCCGCCCGGTCGAGGGGGCGTTTCCGTTGTCCGCCTCAGCGGACCGAAGGCGCATGCGACACTGGAATCCCTGGCTGGACCAGTTGCAACGCCCCGGATGGCGGCGTTGCGGGCGTTGCGGGATGGCGACGACCTGATCGACCGCGCGCTGGTGATATGGTTTGCGGAAGGTCACAGCTTTACCGGCGAGGAAGTGGCCGAACTGCATCTGCATGGCGCGCCCGTCATCGCCAGCCGACTGTCGCAGGCGTTGCTGGCAAGGGGATTGCGGCGCGCCGAAGCAGGCGAATTTACCAAGCGCGCCTTCCTCAACGGTCGCATCGATCTGGCCGAAGCCGAAGGTCTGGCTGACCTGCTTTCAGCCGAGACCGAGGCACAGCGCAAGCTTGCCATGCGAGCGACGGAAGGCGAGTTGGGACGCAAAGCCGACGAGCTGCGGTCCAAACTGATCCGCGCCGGCGCATTGATCGAGGCCAGCATCGATTTTGCCGATGAGGAAGTGCCCGATGAGGTTCCTGAAGAGGCGTTGGACCTGATAAAAGCGGTCCGCAGCGATATCCAGGGGATGTTGGCAAGCTATCCGGCCACCGAACGGCTGCGCCAGGGCTATGAAGTGGCCATCATTGGACCGCCGAATGCCGGGAAATCGACTTTGCTGAACCGGATCGGCCAAAGGGAAATCGCGCTGGTTTCAGAGATTGCGGGGACCACGCGGGATATCCTTGAATTGCATACGGATTTGCGTGGCTTGCCGGTAACCTTCCTGGATACGGCCGGTCTGCGCGAGAGCAGTGATCCGGTAGAGGCGATGGGGGTTGCACGAGCTGTGCAACGGGCTGCGGAAGCGGATCTGCGCATCCATTTGTCGGTCGATGGCGTTCCTGAAGAAACCTTGGTGCTGGGCGATATTATCGTCCGTTCCAAGGCGGATCTGGGCCGGGGCGAGGAAACTGCCATTTCCGGCCTGACCGGGGAAGGGGTCGCGGAGCTTCTGGATTTGGTCTATGATCGCCTGCGAGTCAGGGCTGCCGATTCAGGGTTGGTTGGGCACAAGCGGCAGGCAGAGGCCTTGCAGCGCGCGGTGGCGGCTTTGGCGATTGACGACAGCTTGGCACCGGAGTTTCTGGCAGAAGCCTTGCGGCAGGCAGCGCAAGCGTTGGCGATGATGGTTGGGCGGGTCGGGGCTGAGGATTATCTGGACGAGATCTTCAGTTCCTTCTGTATCGGAAAGTAAGGTTCCACGTGAAACAATTCGACGTAATCGTGATTGGTGGAGGCCATGCCGGCGTGGAAGCGGCCATGGCTGCGGCCCGCATGGGTGTGAAAACCGCGCTGGTCACGTTGCACCGCGACGATATCGGCACCATGTCCTGCAACCCTGCGATCGGGGGGCTGGGAAAGGGCCATCTGGTCCGAGAAATCGACGCGCTCGATGGAGTCATGGGGAAACTCGCCGATACCGCCGGCATTCAGTTTCGGCTTTTGAACCGACGCAAGGGTCCTGCCGTGCAAGGGCCTCGTGCACAGGCGGATCGCAAGCTTTATCGTTCGGCTGCGGCGAAGATAGTGGCCGGACAGGACGGTCTGTCTCTGATCCTGGGCGAGGCTGCCGAATTACTGCATGAGCGTGGCCAAGTCACCGGCTTGCGGCTGGCCGATGATAGCGAATTGCAGGCGCGGCAGATCATCCTGACCACCGGAACATTCCTGAACGGTTTGATTCACATAGGGGAAATCAGCCGCCAAGCAGGCCGCTGGGGCGGGTCCACCTCCGTGACCTTGGCCGCTTCGCTTCGTCCGTTGAACCTGCCGCTGGGGAGGTTGAAGACCGGAACGCCTCCGCGCATTCTGCGGCAGAGCATCGATTGGGAGAGCCTGCATCAGCAGCCGGGTGATGAAGAACCGGTGATGTTCTCTTACCTGAATACGGTGCCGGAAGCTCCGCAAGTCAGCTGCGCGATCACGCATACCAACCCCGACACACACCGAATAATTCGCGAAAACCTTGCGCGATCAGCGATGTATGGGGGGCGGATCGATGGCGTGGGACCGCGATACTGCCCTTCGATTGAGGACAAGGTCGTCCGTTTTGCCGACAAGGAATCGCATCAGATCTTCCTGGAGCCGGAAGGTCTGGATAGCGATCTTGTCTATCCAAACGGGATTTCGACGTCTTTGCCGGAAGATATCCAACTCGCTTACGTCCGTTCAATCCGCGGTCTCGAGCGGGCGCAGATCGCGCAGCCGGGCTATGCGGTGGAATATGACTATGTCGACCCGCGTGCCTTGGCTGCGTCGCTGGAGGTCAAGAATTTGTCAGGGCTGTTCCTGGCCGGGCAGATCAACGGCACGACGGGTTATGAAGAGGCGGCGGCGCAAGGGCTGGTCGCTGGTCTCAATGCGGCATTGAAGGCGCAAGGCCGCGAGGCGTTGCATTTCAGCCGGTCGCAAAGCTATATCGGGGTGATGATCGATGATCTCACCACGCGCGGTGTCAGCGAGCCCTATCGCATGTTCACATCGCGTGCCGAATTCCGGCTCTCGCTTCGGGCGGATAACGCTGATCAGCGTTTGACGCCTTTTGGTATCGATATTGGCTGTGTCGGCCAGGAGCGCAGAGCGGCATTCTCTGAAAAGATGCGGCGCTATACTGCGGCGCGGGACCGTGCCGAGTCCGTATCCTTTACTCCGACGGAGCTTTCCCGTTCGGGGATCGAGGTGCGTCACGATGGGGCTCGACGCAGCCTGTTTGCTCTGCTGGCTCAGCAGGAAATACCGCAAGATCAAGTCCTTGCACTGGATGATCAGCTTGTATTGCAAGATCCCGCCATCATCCGCCAGTTGGCCACAGATGCGCTTTATCATCAGTATACGGACCGTCAGGGCAAGGATGCCGAGCTGCTCCGAAAGGAAGAGGCAGTAGCCATACCAGCCGAGTTTGATTACGACGCGCTTTCTGGCCTGTCCAACGAACTCAAATTCAAGCTGAACCAACATCGCCCGGCGACGCTGGCTGCCGCTGCGAATATCGAGGGGATGACCCCGGCTGCGCTGACCTTGATCCTCGCCGTGATCCGTGCCGGCAATCGCCGCAGCGCCTGATGAGTGTTTCACGTGAAACAGAACGCCTCGCGACTTATGCCGGGCTGCTGCGGAAATGGAATCCGGCCATCAATCTGATTGCTGCTTCGACAATTGATCAGATCGAGGCGCGTCATATCGCTGACAGTTTGCATCTGGTCGAGATCGCGAAGAATGCACAAGGAAGCTGGGTCGATCTGGGCAGCGGTGGCGGGCTTCCCGGCATCGTGGTCGCGATCATGCGGCCTGATCTGGAGCTGTCCATGGTGGAAAGCGACCAGCGCAAGGGGGCATTCTTGCGCAATGCCATTCGCGAGCTGGCACTGCCGCACGCAAAGGTGCTGTGCAAACGCATCGAGGCTTTGGATCGGCTCGATGCCGCCAATCTCAGTGCAAGAGCCCTTGCTCCGCTTCCGCAGCTCATGGCATATGTAGAGCGGCACCTGAGCCCGTCTGGAACAGCATGGCTGATGAAAGGCCGAAACTGGCAAGCCGAGGTTTCTCAGGCGCAAAGCGATTGGAAGTTCGACCTGAAAACCCACCAAAGCGCGACAGATCCTGACGCGGCCATTCTGGAAATCACGGGACTCCGCCATGCCTGACACACGCATCATTGCTGTTGCAAACCAGAAGGGTGGGGTCGGAAAGACTACCACGGCAATCAATCTTGGCGCGGCCTTGGCCGAACAAGGTCAGCGCGTCGCTATCATTGACCTTGACCCGCAGGGCAATGCCTCCACTGGTTTGGGCGTGCCGTTGGAAGAACGCGAGCTGACGTCCTATGACCTGCTGACCGGGGAGCGCGCATTGCAGGAAACGCTGCGCGACACGGCGATTGCCAATCTCCGCGTCGTGCCGTCGAACCGCGACCTTGCCTCGGCGGATTTTGAGCTCTCCAACCGGCCCGGTCGGACCCAGCTTTTGCGCCGGAAACTGTCGGCTCCTTCGGAATTCGACTATATTCTGATCGATTGTCCGCCGGCGCTTGGCCTTCTTACGGTGAACGCCATGGTGGCGTCTGACAGCGTCCTGGTGCCGCTGCAAGCCGAGTTTTATGCGCTGGAGGGGCTTTCGCAGCTGTTGATGACGGTGCGCGAGGTGCGGCAAACCGCAAATCCCGATTTGCGCATCGAGGGCGTGCTGCTGACCATGTCCGACAATCGTAACAACCTGTCTCAGCAAGTCGAGGCGGATGCGCGCAGCACGCTTTCCGGCCTGGTCTATCGCACGGTGATTCCGCGCAATGTGCGGCTGTCCGAGGCGCCATCGCATGCCATGCCGGTGCTGCAATATGATCCGAACTCCAAGGGAAGCCACGCCTATCGCGATCTGGCAAGGGAGTTCCTGTCCCGTCAACTCGCGACCGCCTGAGGAGGAATCATGGCAGAGAACAAGCTTGAAAAGCGCGGTCTGGGCCGTGGATTGTCGGCGTTGATGGCCGATGTGGATCTGATTCCTTCCGAGCGTCCCGCGCCCCGGCAGATCCTTCCGGTCGAACAGCTGACGCCGAACCCGGATCAGCCTCGCCGCAGTTTTGCCCCTGAAGCGTTGCAGGAGCTTGCCGATTCGCTAAAGACTCGCGGCATGCTGCAGCCGTTGATCGTGCGCCCGCATCCGACCGATCGCGGCCTTTACCAGATCGTTGCTGGCGAGCGCCGTTGGCGTGCCGCTCAGATCGCCCAGCTCCATGAGGTGCCGGTCATCGTTCGCGATCTGAACGATACGGAAGTGCTGGAAGTCGCCATTGTCGAGAACATCCAGCGTGCCGACCTGAACGCGATCGAGGAGGCGGCTTCTTATCGCCAGCTCATGGACAGGTTCGGCCACACCCAGGAAAAGCTGGGCGAGGCGCTTAACAAGAGCCGCAGCCATATCGCCAACCTGCTGCGGCTGCTGAACCTGCCGGAGCAGGTGCAGGCCTGGCTCAAGGAAGGCAAGCTGACTGCCGGCCATGCCCGGGCGCTGATTACCGCATCCAATGCCGTCGAGCTTGCGCGCAAGGTGATCGAGAAGAACCTTTCCGTGCGCGAGACTGAAGAACTGGTGCGTCGCCAAGCCGAAGGCCCCAAGGCGCAGAAATCCAGGAGCGCCAGCCAGGAAAAGGATGCCGACACCCGCGCGCTGGAAGGCGATTTGACCGCGCATCTCAAGATGAAGGTGGCGATCAACCATTCCGGGACCGACGGTGGCCAGCTTGTGATCACCTATCGCGACCTTGATCAGCTTGATCGTCTTTGCCAGATCCTTGCCGGCGACTGAACACCACATCTAGTATAGTTCAAGCAAAAAGACACTAGAAAAGCTGGTATCATCGCCACTGGCCACCAAGAAAAAGCCCCGGAGGATCACTCCGGGGCTTTGTGCTGCCGGGTATCTCGCTGTAACCGGCTCAGCTTGCGGGGGTCGAGCTGACGCCGACCTTGGCCGGGCGCAGCAGTCGGTCGTGCAGCATGAAGCCGTTATCCATGACCTGGATGATGCTGCCGGCAACCGTGCCGGGCACGGGGGCCTCGAACATCGCCTCGTGCTGCTGGGGATCGAATTTCTCGCCCGGGGCCGGGGTGATGACCTTGATGCCATGCTTTGCGAAAACGTTGTTCAATTCGCGCAGGGTCAATTCGACGCCCTCGATCAGCGCGGCGGCGGCGCGCTGATCCTCGCTGGCGGCTTCCAGCGCGCGGGTCAGTGCGTCATGCACCGGCAGCAGGTCGCGCGCCAGGCGCGAGCCGCCATATTGCTCGGCATCGCGGCGATCCTTTTCGGCCCTCTTGCGGGCGTTCTCGGCATCGGCCAGCGCGCGCATGAAGCGGTCGCGATATTCGTCCCGTTCGGCGATCAGCGCCTCGACTTCGGGCGAGGGCACCTCATCGGCCGGCGGGTCGATGATTTCCTCATCCAGCGGGCTGCCGTTCGGGTTTTCGTTCGTCATGTCCTCATCATCCTTTCCGGCCAGAGATCAACCGGCCGACAAGCTGCGCAGTATAGTCCACGATCGGCACGATGCGGCCATAGTTCAGCCGCGTCGGACCGATGACGCCGACCGCGCCAACAATCTTTCGGTCGGCATTCATATAGGGCGAAACGACGAGAGAGGAACCGGAAAGTGAAAAAAGCTTGTTCTCGGAACCGATGAAAATGCGCACGCCCTCGCCCTGTTCGGCCAGTTCCAGGAACTCGGCGATGTCGCGCTTGCGTTCCAGATCGTCGAACAAGGTGCGGATCCGGTCGAGATCGGCCAGCTCATGCGCCAGAAGATTGGCGCGGCCGCGCACGATAAGCCGCGGATCGCTGCTTTCCCCCTCCCATTGCGCCAGGCCCGAAGAGACCAGCTGGGCCGCCACACTGTCCAGCTTCTGACGGCTCGCCTCGATCTCATGTGCGACGCTGCGCCGCAGCTCGGCCAGGGTCCGGCCCTCGGCCACGGCGTTCAGAAAGTTCGCCGCCTCGCGCATGGAACTGGCCGTATGACCGGGTGGGGGGGTAAAGACCCGATTTTCGACCCGGCCATCGGCAAAGACCAGCACGACCAGCGACCTGTCGGGGGCCAGGCTGACGAATTCGATATGCCGCACCGGCGCCTCCTGCTTGGGCATCAGCACCAGCGAGGCGCCCCGGGTCAGGGCCGACAGCGCCGTGCTGACCCGGTCCAGCATGACGCCGGTATCGCGATTGTCGTCGCCCAGGGTTTCCTCGATCATCTCGCGGTCGCTGGACGAGACCGGCCCGGCCTCCATCAGCCCGTCCACGAACAGCCGCAGCCCCAATTGCGTCGGCATGCGCCCGGCCGAGATATGCGGGTGATCCAGAAGACCCAGAAGCTCCAGGTCCTGCATCACGTTGCGAATCGTCGCGGCGCTGAGCTTCTCGGACATTTCCCGGGTCAGCGTGCGTGAGCCGACCGGCTCGCCGGTGGCGAGATAGGCTTCGACCACGCGGCGGAAAACCTCGCGTGAGCGGTCGTTGAGATCGGAAAGCAGCGCGGTTTCTAGCATGGGCAATCTGTCAGGACGTTCTCGGGTTGCGGTCTAGGGCTTCGGACCTGTATTTGGACGGCAAAACCCCCGAAAGGAATGAATGATGCGCCCCTCTGGCCGGAATTTAAGTGATATGCGCCCGATTTCAATCGAAACGGGCATCATGCGCCATGCCGAGGGCTCTTGCCTGATCTCTTGCGGCGACACCCGCGTGCTGTGTTCGGCCAGCATCGAGGAGAAGGCGCCGCCCTTCCTGAAAGGGTCGGGCCAGGGCTGGGTGACGGCAGAATATGGCATGCTGCCGCGCGCGACCAACACCCGCAACCGGCGCGAGGCGGCGGCCGGCAAGCAATCCGGCCGCACCCAGGAAATCCAGCGCCTGATCGGCCGTGCGCTGCGTGCCGGGGTGGACCGCCGGGCCCTGGGCGAGCGGCAGATCGTCGTCGATTGCGACGTGATCCAGGCCGATGGCGGCACCCGCTGCGCCGCGATCACCGGCGGCTGGGTGGCGCTGCGGCTGGCGATGAACAAGCTGCTCAAGGCCGGCATCGTCACCGCCGATCCGATCATGGACCATGTCGCTGCCGTGTCCTGCGGCATCTATGCCGGGCAGCCGATCCTGGACCTGGACTATGCCGAGGACAGCGAGGCCGGCACCGACGGCAATTTCATCATGACCGGGGCAGGGCGGCTGATCGAGGTGCAGATGTCGGCCGAGGGTGCCACCTTCTCGCGTCCCGAGATGAACCAGTTGCTCGATCTGGCCGAAGCCGGCATCGCCGAACTGGTCCGCGCCCAGAACGAGGCCGTGGCATGCGCAGGCTGACCGAAAGAAAGCTGCTGGTCGCCACGCATAACAAGGGCAAGCTGGACGAGATCCGCGCCATGATGGCCCCGCATGGCATCGAGGTGACCTCGGCCGGCGAGATGGGCCTGCCCGAACCGGCCGAGACCGAGTCGAGCTTCATCGGCAATGCCCGCATCAAGGCTCGCGCCGCCATGCAGGCGACCGGCTTGCCGGTGCTGGCCGATGACAGCGGCATCACGGTGGACGGGCTGGACGGTGCGCCCGGCGTTTATACCGCGGACTGGGCAGAGACGCCGAATGGCCGTGACTTCATGCAGGCCATGACCCGCACCTGGACCGAACTGGACGAGCGCGGCGCCCCCGAGCCTCGCACCGCCCAGTTCCGTGCCACGCTGATCCTGCTCTGGCCCGATGGGCATGAGGAGATCTTCGAGGGCGTGGCACCCGGTCGCCTGGTCTGGCCGCCGCGCGGTGCGCATGGCCATGGCTACGACCCGATCTTCGTGCCCGACGGCCACGATGTGACCTATGCCGAGATGCCGTCCGAGCAGAAGAACGCCATCAGCCACCGCGCCCGCGCCTTTCGCAAGCTGGAGACGCTCTTTGCGTAGGATCTCGACCGGCTCGCCCTTCGAATCCGCGCTTGGCTACAGCCGGGCCGTGGTGAAGGGGCCGTGGTGCTTCGTCTCGGGCACGACGGGTTATGACTATGCGGCCATGGCCATGCCCGACAGCGCCGCCGAACAGGCGCGCAACGCCCTTGCCACCATCTTCGCCACGCTGGCCGAGGCGGGTTTCGCGGCATCGGATATCGTGCGGGTGCAATACACCATCACCGACCCGGCCTTGGTCGATGAAATCGCCCCGGTGCTGGGCGAGGCGATGAAGGATGCGTTACCGGCCGCGACCATGGTTGTCGCCGGGCTCATCCGACCCGAAATGAAGGTCGAGATCGAAGTGACCGCCTATCGGGAATGAACCAGCCCATGCCAGCCCCAGCCGCCAGCACCGCGCCCCTTGCCGAGGATTGGCGGGCGGGCGGATTCGGGCTTTACGTCCATTGGCCGTTCTGCGCCGCGAAATGCCCCTATTGCGATTTCAACAGCCATGTCGCGGCGGCGATCGAGCAGGGCCGCTGGCTGGCCGCCTATCGCGCCGAGATCGCGCGGCTGGGGCGCGAAACGCCGGGCCGGGTGCTGAACAGCATCTTTTTCGGCGGCGGCACGCCCAGCCTGATGGCACCCGAGACGGTCGCCGGTGTGATCGAGGCGGCACGCGCCGCATGGCCCTTTGCCAATGACATCGAGATCACGCTGGAGGCCAACCCGACCAGCGTCGAGACCGGCCGCTTTCGCGCCTATGCGGATGCGGGCGTCAACCGCGTCTCGATGGGCGTGCAGGCGCTGAACGACGACGACCTGCGCCGGCTGGGCCGGATGCATTCGGCGGGCGAGGCCCGTGCGGCCTTCGACATCGCCCGGGATTGTTTCACGCGGGTCAGCTTCGACCTGATCTATGCGCGCCAGGACCAGGATCGCGCCCATTGGCGGCGCGAGCTGGGCGAGGCGCTCGGCATGGCCGTCGATCACCTCTCGGCCTATCAGCTGACCATCGAGCCCGGCACAGCCTTTGGCGCCCGGCACGCGAAAGGCGGGCTCAAGGGCCTGCCCGACGACGATCTGTCCGCGGACATGTATCTGGACACGCAAGAGATCTGCGCGGCGGCCGGGATGCCGACCTATGAAATCTCGAACCACGCCCGGCCCGGTGCCGAAAGCCGGCACAACCTGATCTACTGGCGGCAGGGGGATTGGGCCGCCGTGGGTCCGGGCGCGCATGGCCGGCTGACGCTGCCCTCGGGCCGCTGGGCGACCGAGGCGCATCTTGCACCGGGCGCGTGGCTGGAGGCGGTCGAGGCGCGCGGCAACGGCGACAGCCAGCGCGAGATGCTGGGCCTTTCCGACAGGGCGCTGGAATACCTGCTGATGTCCATGCGGCTGGTCGAGGGGCTGGATGTCCCGCGCTATCTGGCGCATGGCGCCGAATTGCCGCAGGATCGGCTGATGAATCTGGCCGAGCTGGGGCTTATCTCGCTGCGGGGCGACCGTCTGGCGGCGACGGCGGCGGGGCGGCCCGTGCTCAATGCGATCCTGCGCGAACTGGCGGAGTAAGATGCGATATCTCTGGTTCTCCATGGGCTGGCTGACCTTGACGCTGGGCGTGATCGGGGTCTTCGTGCCGGTCCTGCCGACCGTGCCGTTCCTGCTGCTTGCGGTCTGGGCCTTCATGCGCTCGTCTCCCCGGCTGGGCGCACGCATCATGCGCCACCCGCAATTCGGCCCGCCGATCCGCGCCTGGCGCAAGCGCGGCGTCATCGGCCGCGGGGCCAAGATCTGGGCCGTCGCCGGCATGTCGGCCGGCGTCGCATGGGCGGTCTGGCTGGGCCTTGATCCGCGCTTCATCGCTGCGCAGGCATTGGCCTGCACCGCCATCGCCGCCTGGCTGGTGACCCGCCCCGAGATCTGAGCCGGCAGGGATTACAACCTTTTGCCCACTTGTTCCGGCCCTGCCATGGCGCGAACCTCGGCGCATAGGTCTGAGGGGAGGAACGGGACCATGGTGGATACATCGGGGGTGAAGATCCACCCCGCAGTCGACAACGGCATCAAGCCGGCCCAGCCCGGGTTCGCGGGCGGCACGCTGCATTGCAAGTGCAGCACCAACCCGGTCCGGGTCGCGGTCCGGGCGCAGACCGCCCACAACCATGTCTGCGGCTGCACGAAATGCTGGAAGCCCGAGGGCGCGATCTTTTCGCAGGTGGCGGTGGTGGGCCGCGATGCGCTCGAAGTGCTGGAAGGCGCCGAAAAGCTCGAAATCGTCAATGCCGAGGCCCCGATCCAGCGCCATCGCTGCCGGGATTGCGGCGTGCACATGTATGGCCGGATCGAGAACAGGGACCATCCCTTCTACGGGCTGGATTTCGTCCATACCGAGCTTTCCGACGAGGACGGCTGGTCGGCGCCGGAATTTGCGGCCTTCGTCAGCTCGATCATCGAATCGGGGGTCGATCCCAGCCGCATGGAGGCGATCCGCGCCAGATTGCGCGAACTGGGGCTGGAGCCCTATGATGCGCTTTCGCCGCCGCTGATGGATGCGATCGCCACCCATATCGCGAAACGGTCCGGCGCTCTTGCGGCCTGAGCGCCTGACAGGTCACGACGATAAACGGCGGGGGTCGGTTTACCGGCCCCCGAGGCCATGAGAAGCACAACAGGCCCAGGGCCGACATGAAGGAGAAGACAAGATGAGAACCCGTGCCGCCGTGGCCCTTGAGGCTGGCAAACCGCTGGAAGTGATGGAGGTCAACCTGGAAGGCCCGAAGGCCGGCGAGGTGATGGTCGAGATCAAGGCCACCGGCATCTGCCACACCGACGAATTCACCCTGTCGGGCGCCGATCCCGAGGGGCTCTTCCCCTCGATCCTGGGCCATGAGGGCGCGGGCGTCGTGGTCGAGGTCGGCCCGGGCGTTACCTCGGTCAAGCCGGGCGATCATGTCATCCCGCTCTACACGCCCGAGTGCCGGCAATGCGCGTCCTGCCTGTCGGGCAAGACCAACCTTTGCACCGCCATTCGCGCCACCCAGGGTCAGGGCCTGATGCCGGACGGAACCAGCCGGTTCAGCATGCTCGACGGCACGCCGATCTTTCATTACATGGGCTGCTCGACCTTCTCGAACTACACCGTGCTGCCGGAAATCGCGGTGGCCAAGGTGCGCGAGGACGCGCCCTTCGACAAGATCTGCTATATCGGCTGCGGCGTCACTACCGGCATCGGCGCGGTGATCAACACCGCCAAGGTGGAAATCGGCGCCAAGGCGGTGGTCTTCGGCCTGGGCGGCATTGGGCTGAACGTGCTGCAGGGGCTGCGCCTGGCCGGCGCGGACATGATCATCGGCGTCGATCTGAACGACGACAAGAAGCCGATGGCCGAGCATTTCGGCATGACGCATTTCATCAACCCGAAGAATTGCGAGAACGTGGTGCAGGAGATCGTGAACCTGACCAAGACGCCCTTCGACCAGATCGGCGGCGCGGATTACAGCTTCGACTGCACCGGCAACGTCAAGGTGATGCGCGACGCGCTGGAATGCACCCATCGCGGCTGGGGCCAGTCGATCATCATCGGCGTGGCGCCGGCGGGGGCCGAGATCAGCACCCGCCCGTTCCAGCTGGTCACCGGCCGGGTCTGGAAGGGCACGGCCTTCGGCGGTGCCCGCGGCCGCACCGACGTGCCGCAGATCGTCGACTGGTATATGGACGGCAAGATCGAGATCGACCCGATGATCACCCACACCCTGTCGCTGGACGACATCAACAAGGGCTTCGACCTGATGCATGCGGGCGAATCCATCCGCTCGGTCGTCCTTTACTGATCGTCAAGGGCTGCTTAGTTAAAAGGACGGCGGGGGCGGGCGACCGGCCCCGCCGTCAACATGAAAGGACCGATCATGGCAAAGCATTTCCACCTGGACGACGATGACGACGATGACGACGAGCGCCGCCAGGAAGGGTCTAAGGACGAGGGGCTCGGCCTGCCCGAGGGCGACAAGATCGGCAAGCTCTATTTCAAGTCGCGCACGGTGATCGTTGCCGGGCCGATCACCGACAAGCTGGCGCAGCGCACCGTGGCGCATCTGCTGGCCCTGGCCGAGGACAGCGACGAGCCGATCAACATGCTGATCTCGTCGCCCGGCGGCCATGTCGAATCCGGCGACATGATCCATGACGTGATAAAGTTCATCCGCCCGACCGTGCGCACCATCGGCTCGGGCTGGGTCGCCTCGGCCGGCGCGCTGATCTTTGTCGGCGCGGACAAGGAAAACCGCTATTGCCTGCCCAACACCCGCTTCCTGATCCACCAGCCCTCGGGCGGGATCGGCGGCACGTCCACGGACATGATGATCCAGGCCGAGCAGGTGCGGCTGATGCGCGACCGGCTGAACCAGATCTTTGCCGAGGCCACCGGCCAGCCGGTCGAGCGGATCGAAAAGGACACCCAGCGCGACTTCTGGCTGAACACGCAAGAGGCGCTGGACTACGGCCTCCTGGGCAAGGTCATCCGCTCGGTGGACGAGCTGAAATGAGCGCGGGCGGGACAGGCATCCTGATCCGTCCCGCCACGCCCGACGACCATCAGGCGATCTGGGCGATCCTGGAGCCCGTCTATCGGGCGGGCGAGACCTATTGCATCCCGCCCGACATCTCGCGGGACGAGGCGCTGGCCGACTGGTTCGCCGCGCCTTTCACGGTTTTCGTGGCCGAGCTGGACGGGCGAGTGCTGGGCACCAGCCATGTCGGCCGCAACCGGCCCGGCCCCGCAAGCCATGTCGCCAATGCCAGCTTTGCCACCCACCCGGATGCGCGTGGCCATGGTATCGCCCGCGAACTGGTCGGCCATGCCAAGGATTGGGCGCGGGCGCAGGGTTTCCGGGCGATGCAGTTCAACTTCGTCGTCTCGACCAATGCCGATGCCGTTCATTCGTGGCAGAAAGCCGGTTTCGATATTGTCGGCCGCCTGCCGGCTGCATTTCTTCATCCCCGGCATGGCTATGTGGATGCGCTGGTCATGTTCCACGACTTGACAGAAGGGAAGAACCCATGACGCTGGCCTATGAAACCGTATCGGAAAACCGCAGCTTCGGCGGTATCCAGGGCGTCTATCGCCACCAGTCCCAGGCGACCGGCACGCCGATGACCTTTGCCATCTACCTGCCGCCCGATGCCCGGCACGGCAAGGTGCCGGTGCTGTGGTATCTTTCGGGCCTGACCTGCACGCATGAAAATGCCATGACCAAGGCCGGCGCACAGGAATGGGCGGCGGAATACGGCATCGCGGTGATCTTTCCCGACACCTCGCCGCGCGGCGAAGGCGTGGCCAACGACGAGACCTACGACCTGGGCCAGGGCGCCGGCTTCTATGTCGATGCGACCGAGGCGCCCTGGGCGCCGCATTTCAGGATGTGGCACTATGTCACCCATGAACTGCCCGAGCTGGTCTTCAACAACTTCCCGCTGGACCGCGAGGCGCAGGGCATCACCGGCCATTCCATGGGCGGGCACGGTGCGCTGACCATCGCCATGACCTTCCCGGAGCGCTATCGCTCGGTCTCGGCCTTTGCGCCGATCGCGCATCCCAGCGAATCCGACTGGGGGCGCAAACAGTTCGCCGCCTATCTGGGCGACGACAAGGCGGCATGGAAAAGGCATGATTCGACCATCCTGATGCGCGAAAAGGGCTATCCCGGCGAGGTGCTGATCGACCAGGGCGCGAGCGACCAGTTCCTCGATCTTCTGAAGCCCGAGGCGCTGGCCCATGCCATGGCCGAACGCCGCCAGCCCGGCACCTTCCGCATGCAGCAGGGCTACGATCACAGCTATTTCTTCGTGCAAAGCTTCATGGCCGACCATATCCGCTGGCACGCGGAGCGGCTGGGCTAGGCGGCCGGGACCGGCCAACGGACACGGGGCAGGGTGGGGGCAGGGCGATTGCCCCATACCTATTGCCGAATTTCCCTAATACTTTGGTCCAAGGAGCCTGCCGGCCGCGTTGACGCAAATGCGGCCGGACCCGAACCTTCCAGCAGTAGGTGCTTGCGCATGAGGAGAGGCGCGACCACCGGCATGCGGAGGAAAATTCATGAAAAACCTAATGAATGGCGCCTGCCTTGCGCTGCTCATGTCCGGCACTGCGGCGCTGGCCAATGACAGCGTGCTGGCCGAGATCGCCAAGCCCCAGCAATGGGCGATCCAGATGGGCGATTACGCGAACACGCGATATTCGACCCTGGACCAGATCAACAAGGACAACGTCAAGGATCTGCGCGTCGCCTGGACCTTCTCGACCGGGGTGCTGCGCGGACACGAAGGCTCGCCGCTGGTGATCGGCGATGTCATGTATGTCCACACCCCCTTTCCGAACCGGGTGTTTGCGCTGGACCTGAACGACAACGGCAAGATCCTGTGGCGCTATGAACCGCAGCAGGATCCGAACGTCATTGCGGTGATGTGCTGCGACACGGTCTATCGCGGCCTTTCCTATGCGGACGGCATGATCCTGCTGGGCCAGGCCGACACCACGGTCGTGGCCCTGGACGCCACGAGCGGCGAGGTGAAATGGTCGACCAAGATCGGCGACCCGGGCATCGGCGAGACGCTGACCGCCACCGTCGTTCCGGTCAAGGACAAGGTCCTGGTCGGCATCTCGGGCGGCGAATACGGCGTGCGCGGCCGGATGACCGCGCTGAACCTCACCGATGGCAGCGAGGCCTGGAAAGCCTGGTCCACCGGCCCGGACGAGGAGTTGCTGGTCGATCCCGAAACGACCACGCATCTGGGCAAGCCCATCGGCGCCGACAGCTCGCTCAACAGCTGGGAAGGCGATCAGTGGCAGATCGGCGGCGGCACGATCTGGGGCTGGTTCTCGTATGACCCGGACCTGAACCTGGTCTATTACGGCACCGGCAACCCCTCGACCTGGAACCCCTCGCAGCGGCCGGGCGACAACAAGTGGTCGATGACGATCATGGCGCGGGATGCCGATACCGGCATGGCCAAGTGGTTCTATCAGATGACGCCCCATGACGAATGGGACTATGACGGCGTCAACGAGATGATCCTGACCAACCAGACCGTCGACGGGCAAGAGCGCAAGCTGCTGACCCATTTCGACCGCAACGGCCTGGCCTATACGATGGATCGCGAGACCGGCGAGTTGCTGGTGGCCGAGAAATACGATCCGGTGGTGAACTGGACCACCGGCGTCGACATGGACCCGAATTCGGAAACCTATGGCCGTCCGGCCGTGGTGGCCGAATACTCGACCGCCCAGAACGGCGAGGACGAGAACACCACCGGCGTCTGCCCTGCGGCACTGGGCACCAAGGACCAGCAGCCGGCGGCCTTCTCGCCCAAGACCAACCTGTTCTATGTGCCGACGAACCACGTCTGCATGGATTACGAGCCGTTCCGGGTGGCCTATACCGCCGGCCAGCCCTATGTCGGCGCCACGCTGTCCATGTATCCCGCGCCGAACAGCCATGGCGGCATGGGCAACTTCATCGCCTGGGACAACACCACGGGCGAGATCAAGTGGTCCGTTCCCGAGCAGTTCTCGGTCTGGTCGGGCGCTTTGGCTACGGCGGGCGACGTGGTCTTCTACGGCACGTTGGAGGGCTATCTGAAGGCCGTCGATGCCCAGACGGGCGAGGAGCTTTACAAGTTCAAGACCCCCTCGGGCATCATCGGCAACGTGATGACCTACGAACATGGCGGCAAGCAGTATGTCGGCATCCTGTCGGGTGTCGGCGGCTGGGCCGGGATCGGCCTTGCCGCGGGCCTGACCAATCCCAACGATGGGCTTGGCGCGGTGGGCGGCTATGCCTCGCTGTCGCAATATACCGAGCTGGGCGGCCAGCTGACCGTGTTCGAACTGCCGGGCTAATACTTTGGTGCCGGAAAGCAAACTGTGACTCGAAACTGGGCGCCCCAGGGGTAACCTTGGGGCGCGCCATCATCTTCGGGTGACAGCCAGGGAGGAAATTCATGACCAGCAAGACGACCGCCAGTCTTTTGGCGATCTGTGTCGCATGCGCGGCCTCTGCCATCGCCGGAACGGCCCTTGCGCAGACCGCCGAAACGCCCCCGGCCCAGGCCGGGGCAGGCGCTGCCGCCGCCGTCTCGGGCGATGCGCAGCAGCAACCGGCCGCGGAAGCGCCCGCCGAAGAGGAGGAGGAGACGCCAGCGGTCGCCGCAACGGACGGCAAGCTTGTGCTGCCGAACGGCCAGGACATCACCCCGGACCATATGGAGAACGGCCGGTGGTATACGGCCGAGGATATCCCGACCTACAAGATCGCCGAGGACGGCGCGGTGGATTGGGCGACCTTCTCGGGCTATCGCCGCTATTCCGCCGAATGCCATGTCTGCCACGGCCCGGATGGCGAGGGTTCGACCTATGCCCCGGCCCTGCGGAAATCGGTGCTGACCATGGGCTATTACGATTTCCTGGAGATCGCCGCCTCGGGCAAGCAAGAGGTCAACACCGCCGCCAATCTGGTCATGCCGGCCTTTGGCACCAACAAGAACGTCTGGTGCTATATCGACGACATCTATGCCTATCTGCTGGCGCGGGGCACGGGAGACTTGCCGCGCGGCCGCCCGGCGAAGAGAGAGGACAAGTCCGATGAATTCGTTGCGCAGGAAGATTCCTGCATGAGCGGATGAGACGCGCCCTTACCCTTGCCGTCCTGGCGACCTGCGCCGTGCTGCCCGCCTTGGCGCAGGTTGCCGACCTGCGCTCCAAGACCGAGTTCCGGGTCTGTGCCGATCCCGCCGCGGTGCCGATGTCGTCCCAGGACGGCAAGGGCTTCGAGAACCGCATCGCCCAGCTTTTCGCCGAAAAGCTGGGCGTGCCGGTCGCCTATACCTGGTTCCCGCAGGGTCCCGGCTTCATCCGCAAGACCCTGCGCGCCGGGCTGTGCGATGTCGTCATCGGCTATGCCCAGGGCGACGAGATGGTGCAGAATACCAATCATTACTACACCTCGGCCTATGGCATCGTGACGCGCAATGACAGCCCGCTGGCCTCGGTCGAGGCGCTGGATGATCCGGCGCTCGGTGGCCATCCTATCGGCGTGGTGGCGGGCACGCCGCCTGCAAGCAACCTGGCGCGGGCGGGGCTGGCCAAGAACATGCGCGGCTGGGACCTGTTCGTGGATCGCCGGGTCGAGGACCCGGTGGGCGACATGCTTGCGCAGGTGAAGTCGGGCGAACTGGCTGCCGCGGTGATCTGGGGTCCGCTGGCCGGACCGCTGGTCAAGCAGGATCCTGAACTGCAATTCACCCCGCTTCTCAAGGAAAGCGGCGGGCCGCGCATGTTCTATCGCATCACCATGGGCGTGCGCTTGGGCGAGCAGGAATGGAAGCGCGAGCTGAACAGCCTGATCCGCCGCCACCAGGACGAGATCGACGCCATCCTGCGCGATGCCGGGGTGCCGCTGCTGGACGATTACGGCAAGGCTTTGAAACAATGAGATGGGCTTGGGCGGCGCTGGCTGTGGTTCTGGCCGGCGCGGCCCAGGCCCAAGTGCCCGAGCCGCCAAGCTTTCATGGCGAGCCCTATCGGTCCGAGACCCCGGCCACCCTGGCCGGCGCGCAGGTGATCGATGCGGCCGAGGCGATGCGGCTGCATGCGCAAGGCGTGCCCTTTATCGACGTTCTGCCCCGCACCGCCCGGCCCGAGGGCTTGCCCGAAGGCACGTTTTGGAACGAACCGCCGCATCTGTCCATTCCCGGCGCGGCCTGGCTTTACGATACCGGATATGACCGGCTGGCCCCGGCGGAACAGGCGCGGCTGGCCGAGGGGCTGGCACGGCTGTCGGGGGGCGACAGGGCTGCGCCCATGGTGATCTTTTGCAAGCGCGACTGCTGGATGAGCTGGAATGCCGCCAAGCGCGCCGTGGCGCTGGGCTATCGCGGCGTGATCTGGTTTCCCGACGGGGTCGAGGGCTGGCAAGAGCAGGGCGGTTCCCTGGAACCTGCCAGCCCTGCCGGCCCATGACTCGTCAAGAGGCCGGCAGGCGGCGGATTGGTCATTCCGCCTTGCCGAACCTTTCGGCCAGCGCGTCGAGACCGGCCTGATAGACTCCGGTTACCGCCTTGATCGCCGCCTCGTCGCTCAGTTCGGGCGGAGGCTCGTTGTTCGGATAGCCGCGATAGAAGCCGCCCTTCCAGTTGACCACGGCCTTGCCGCCCTCATCCTTGACGCAAAGCGTCGCGGCATAATTCGTCACCGGCAGGACCGTCACCTCGACCGCCTCGATCCGATAGGCATAGCAGTGTTTTTCGGGCTGCCATTTCGACAGGACCTCGGTGATGGTCGGGTCGCCTGCGTCGGATTTCAGATGCAACACGCGGGTGGATGTCTCGGGCTGGTCGGCCGAGCCGTCGCCGGTCAGTTCCAGGCTGGCGATCGCCGGATGCCAGCTCATGTCGTCGAATCTGCCGATTGCGGTCCAGACCTCGTCCGGGGTGGCATCCAGCTTTTGCTGCATCTCCAGCTTCAGCCGCGGCGGGCCGTGCGCCTCGGCGGCCGGTGCCAGCGCCAGGGCTGCTCCCATCGTCAGGGCCAACAGTCGGATCATCCGTCACTCCTCCAGAAAGATGATGTTTTTCAATAGGTAGAGATAGCCGCGGCGAAAGCTTTCGTCGGTATTGCCGCGGATATCGACCACGCCGGCGCGGACCGTGTCGCCGCTTTCGGCATCGCGGATATAAAGGTTCAGGGACAGGATCAGGTTCGAGACCTTCTGCACCTCGCCCGAGATCGCGTAATGCGCGCCCATATCGCGCGCGATGCGGCTGTCGCTGCCGTTGGACTGGGTCGGGTTCTTGATCCGCGCCACCTGGTCGGCGGGCGGATCGAGCAGGGTAAAACCGCGGCTGCGCAGGTCCTCGGCGATGACCGTCTCGGCCATCTCGATGCGGCGGGTCTCGTCCTCGCGCACGCCGTTGATCGCGCCCTCGGTCGAGGTGTCGATGAAATGCAGGCCGAACCAGACGGCGCTGTCGGGCGATGGTGCGGAACCGTGAGCCGGCTGGGCCGCCCCGGTGCCCGCTCCGGCCAGGGCGGCGGCACAGACGATCAGGATCAGCCGCAGAAATGCCATGCGCAGACCATGCGCCCGGCCCGCGTGTGCGTCCATAGGACGAAAGTCCCTAGGACTTAGGTATCAGGGGATTTTCCCCGATCAAACCCGGGGCATCTGCCGGGTTGGCGCAGGCGGATTGGCCCGGCATGATACCGATGGGAGGAAGGCCATGAAAGGCAGAATCATCATACTTTTGGCTGGTTTGTCCATGGCAAATCCGGCCCTTGCACAGGATTCCCCGGACGCGCAGACCGTGCGCGCCGCGGTGCTGCGGGTGGACGTGCCCAGCCTGCCGCCGATCTCGCGGCTGGATGCCCCGCCCCAGGATCTGGGCTTTGCGGGCGCGCGGCTCGCCATCGAGGACAACGATACCACCGGCCGCTTCATGGGCCAGGATTTCGAGGCGCTGGAGGTTACCGCCACCCCCGAAACCGCCGCGGCCGAGATGGACAAGCTGCTGGCCGAGGGCATCCCCTTCATCGTCACTTTGGCCGATGATGCCGAAACGCTGGCACTGGCCGACCAGGCCGGAGACCGGGCCCTGGTTCTGAATGCGCGGGCGCGGGGCGACCACCTGCGCGGCAAGGATTGCCGCTTCAACGTGATCCACGCCGCGCCCAGCCATGCGATGCTGGCGGATGCGCTGGCGCAGTTCCTGATGTGGAAGAAATGGCCGAATTGGTTCCTGGTCGCCGGCAGCCATCCCGAGGATGTGGCGCTGGCCGATGCCTATCGCCGCGCTGCGACCAAATTCGGTGCCAGGATCGTCGAGGCCCGCACCTATGAGGATACCGGCGGCAGCCGGCGCAGCGACAGCGGCCATGTGCAGGTCCAGCAACAGATGCCGGTCTTTACCCAGCGCGCGCCGGCCCATGACGTGCTGATCGCGGCGGACGAGAACGGCGTCTTTGCCGACTGGCTGCCCTATGCGACCTGGGATGCGCGCCCCGTCGCGGGCTCGGCCGGGCTGGTGCCGCGCAGCTGGGCGCCCTCGCTGGAAGCCTGGGGGGCGACGCAGTTCCAGAACCGTTTCGAAAAGCTGGCCGGCCGCCCGATCCGCGAGGAGGATTACCAGACCTGGATCGCGCTGCGCATGATCGGCGAGGCGGCGACACGGACGCAAAGCACCGATCCCGCCACGCTCAAGGAATTCATGCTGTCCGAGAATTTCGAGGTCGCGGGCTTCAAGGGCCAGAAGCTGACCTTGCGCGACTGGGACCACCAGCTGCGCCAGCCGATCCTGCTGGCCACGGGTTCCGTCACCGCCTCGGTCAGCCCGCAGGACCAGTATCTGCACCAGAACTCGGCGCTGGACACGCTGGGCTTCGACCGTCCCGAAACCGAATGCAAGTTCTGAGGTGAACGATGAAAGTTTCAACCGCCATCCTGACCTCGGCCCTGTGCCTTGGTTTCGCCCTGCCGGCCGCCGCCAACCGGGTCTTCGTCAGCAATGAAAAGGGCAATGACGTGACCGTGCTGGACAGCGAGACGCTGGAGGTGATCGGCACCTATCCGGTCGGCGCCCGCCCGCGCGGCATCACCATCAGCCCCGACGGGAAAGAGCTTTACGTCTGCGCCTCGGACGACGACCTGGTGCGGGTGTTCAACCCCGAGACGATGGAGGAGATGCATACGCTGCCCTCGGGCCCCGACCCCGAGCTTTTCGTGCTGCACCCTTCGGGCAACCCGCTTTACATCGCGAACGAGGACGACAACCTGGTGACCGTGGTCGACACCCAGACCCATAAGGTCCTGGCCGAGATCCCGGTCGGCGTCGAGCCCGAGGGCATGGGCGTCAGCCCCGACGGCAAGGTGGTGATCAACACCTCGGAAACCACCAACATGGCGCATTTCATCGACAGCGAAAGCTTCGAGATCTTTGCCAATGTCCTGGTGGATTCGCGCCCGCGCTTCGCGCAGTTCAACGATGCGGGAACCAAGCTTTACGTCAGCTCGGAAATCGGCGGCACGGTCAGCGTGATCGATCCGGCGACGCAGGAGATCACCAGGAAGATCAGCTTCGAGATCCCCGGCGTCCTGCCCGAGGCCATCCAGCCGGTCGGCGTGCGCGTGACGAGCGACGGCAGCAAGGTCTTTGTCGCCCTGGGTCCCGCGAACCGCGTGGCCGTGATCAATGGCGAGACGGACGAGGTCGAGGATTACCTGCTGGTCGGCCAGCGCGTCTGGCAGATGGCCTTCACGCCGGACGAGAAATACCTGTTCACCACCAACGGCAATTCCAACGATGTCTCGGTGATCGACGTGGCGGCGCTGACGGTCGTCAAGTCCGTGCCCGTGGGCCAGCAGCCCTGGGGCGTGGTCGTCGCGCCCAACTGACAGTCCAAGAGGGAGAAAGAACCATGACCCGTTTGCTGACCATCCTGCTGCTCATGGCCGGCCTGGCCCTGCCTGCCACGGCGCAGGAAACTACGCCCGAAGCCGGCGCCGAGGCCGGTGCTGCGGCCGATGGCGCCGCCGCCGCAGAACAGGACGACGATGATGACGACAACGGCGAGGCAGCCGGGGCCGCCGAGGGCGTGCACGAGGCCGGGTCCAAGTTCGACTTCGGTTTCTCGGGGATCATGGCGCGCGACAACCGCACCCAGCTTGCGCCGCTGACGCTGGCGTCCGGCAAGCCGGTCGCGACGGCGGAATACAAGCTGAAATCGGGCGGCTTCTATCGCATCGACATCAACGCGGACGGCAGCCAGGAACTGGCGCTGTCGGGCGGCCACTTCTTCCGCGCCATCTGGGTCAACGAAATCGTCATCAACGACATCGAGATCCGGCCGATGGGCGTGCATTCGCTGGAATTCGACGATGCCGGCACCGCGACGATCAGCTTCATCGCCATCGTTCCGGGCCGCTATACGCTGTCGATCCCCGGCTCGCAGGGTGAAACCCAGCAGGCGGTGTTCAACATCCAGTAACAAAGGGGGCGGGGTCTTTGGCTCCGCCCTTCGCCAGATGCCGCAGGACGCGCTTTCCATCCAGCATGTCAGCCACAGCTTCGGCCGCGTCCCCGCGCTGAAGGACGTGTCGCTGACCGTGCCGCGCGGCGGCTTCACCGCGCTTCTGGGCGTGAACGGCGCTGGCAAGACCACGCTGTTCTCACTGATCACCAGGCTTTACGACAACCGCTCGGGCCGGATCGAGGTGGCGGGGCATGACCTGCGCCGCCAGCCCGGCGCGGCGCTGGCGCGGCTGGGGGTGGTGTTCCAGTCCCGTGCGCTGGATGCCGACCTGACCGTGGCGCAGAACCTGGAATATCATGCCGCGCTGCATGGCATTCCCCGGCGCGAGGCGCGGGCGCGCAGTGTCGAGGTGCTGGCGCAGGTCGATCTGTCGGACCGGCTGCATGCCAGGGTCTCGGCGCTGTCGGGCGGGCAGAGCCGCCGGGCCGAGATCGCCCGCGCCCTGATCCACCGTCCCGAGATCCTGCTTCTGGACGAGGCGACCGTCGGCCTTGACGTGAAATCCCGCGCCGAGGTGGTGGCGCTGACCCGCGAACTGGTGCGGGGCGGGGTCTCTGCACTGTGGGCCACGCATATCCTCGACGAGATCCGGCCCGAGGACGGGCTGGTCATCCTGCACAAGGGCGAGGTGCTGGCGCGCGGCAATGCCGGAGAGATCGGCGGCGACGACCTGACCGCCACCTTCCTGCGCCTGACCGGGGAGCCGGCATGAGCCGCCGCCTGACCCCGCGCATGTGGCTGACCGCCTTTCTGGGCATCGCCCGGCGCGAGACCCTGCGCTTCGTCAACCAGCGCGGCCGCTTCCTGGCGGCGCTGGTGCGGCCGCTGGTCTGGCTTTTCATCTTTGCCGCGGGTTTCCGTGCCGTGCTGGGCCTGTCGATCACGCCGCCCTATCAGACCTATGTGCTGTACGAGGTCTATGTGACGCCCGGTCTTTGCGCGATGATCCAGTTGTTCAACGGCATGCAAAGCTCGCTCTCGATGGTGCATGACCGCGAGACCGGGGCGATGCGCACGCTGCTGGTCAGCCCGTTTCCGCGCTGGTTCCTGCTGGCCAGCAAGCTGGTGGCGGGGGTGATCGTGTCGATCATCCAGGTCTATACCTTCCTGGCCATCGCTTGGTTCTGGGACGTGCGCCCGCCCGCCATCGGCTATCTGGCCGTGCTGCCGGCGCTGTTCCTGTCCGGGCTGATGCTGGGGGCGATGGGGTTGTTCCTGTCCTCCGCCATCCGCCAGCTGGAAAACTTTGCGGGGGTGATGAATTTCGTCATCTTCCCGATGTTCTTCGCCTCCAGTGCGCTTTACCCGCTGTGGCGGATGAACGAAAGCTCGCCGCTCCTGCATGACATCTGCGCGGTCAATCCCTTCACCCATGCGGTTGAGTTGGTCCGCTTTGCCCTTTACGCGCGCTTCGATCTTCTGTCCTTCTCGGTGGTGTCGGGTTGCCTGATCCTGTTCTTTGCAGGGGCCGTCGTCATGTATGATCCGGCCAAGGGGCTTTGGGCCCGGCGAAAGGGGGGAGCATGAGATACCTTGTTCTGGCGCTTTGTCTGGCTGCGGGTGCGGCGCAGGCGGAAAATGGCACCGATCCCGAGTGGCCCTGCGTGCAGCGCAAGCAGCCGAATCTGTCTCTGGGCCAGATGTGGAGCGGACCCGAACCGGACGAGGCCGCGCGGGACCTGGCACGCACGCCCGGGATCGCCGCGCTGGCCGACCGGCTGGAACAGCGCCGCCTGCCGCTGGCCGAGGCCGAGGCCGAGATCGCCGAGTTCGCCAAGACCGCGGACAACCAGCAACTGACGGCGCTGGTGGTGGCGATCTTCGACCGGATCGAACCGCATCGCGCCGCGCTGATCGCCGGTATCGCGCGCTATGGCCACAAGCAGGTCGATCTGGCACAAAGGATCCAGGATCACCGTGCCAAGATGGAAGAGATGCAAAAGGCCGAAGCCCCGGATTTCGACGCCATCGACGCCGAGGAGGAACGGCTGGACTGGGACATGCGCATCTTCCAGGACCGCCAGCAGGCGCTGACCTATGTCTGCGAGACGCCGGTGATCCTGGAGCAGCGGGTCTTTGCGCTGGCCCGTGCCATCGCGGCGGGGCTGCAATGAGCCCGGTCCCCGCCGTCATCCTGGCCGGAGGGCTGTCGACCCGCATGGGCGGCGGCAACAAGGCGCTGCGGATGCTGGCGGGAGAGACGTTGCTGTCGCGGGTGATCGCCCGGCTTTCGCCGCAATGCGGGCCGCTTGCGATCAATGCCAATGGCGAGCCGGGGCAGTTCGAGGAATACGGGCTGCCGGTGATCGCGGATGGCATCGCCGGTTTCGCCGGACCGCTGGCCGGGGTTCTGGCCGGCATGGAATGGGCGGCGGGCGAGGGGGCCGACAGCGTGGTCAGCGTCAGCGTCGATACGCCCTTTCTGCCCGAGGATCTGGTGCATCGGCTGCGCGAGGCGGCCGGCCGTTCAGGCGTCGCCATCGCCGCCAGCCCGGACGACAGCGGCCAGTTGCGCGATCATCCGACCTGTGCGCTTTGGCCCGTGTCGCTGCGCGGGGAATTGCGCGACGCGCTGGAATCCGGCCTGCACCGGATCGGCCAGTTTGCGGCTGCGCATGATCCGGGGCGGGCGGTGTTCGACAGCCGCCCCGTGGACCCGTTCCTGAACCTCAACACCCCCGAGGATCTGGCCCGCGCCGCGCGCCTGGTCTAGACGCCATAGCGGCGCAGCAGCCGGTGCAGCGCGATGGCGACCGCCCTGGCAAAGATCACCGTCATCACCGACAGAACCAGCAGTGCGGCAAAGACCAGGTCGGTCTTCATCCGGCCGTTGGCATGGATCATCAGGGCGCCCAGGCCGCGGGCGCCGCCGACCCATTCGCCGATCACCGCGCCGATGGGCGCATAGACCGCCGCCAGCCGCAGCCCGGTGGCAAGGCTGGGCAGCGCCGCCGGAATGCGCAGGTGGCGCATGATGCGGATGCGGCTGGCGCCCATGACCTGCGCCAGGTCCAGCGCCGCCTGCGGCGTGCGCATCAACCCGTCCAGAAAGGCGCTGGCCACCGGAAAGAACACGATCAGCACGGTCATGGCGATCTTGGGTGCCATGCCGAAGCCCAGCCACAGCGTCAGGATTGGCGCCAGGGCAAAGACCGGGATGGTCTGGCTGAAGGTCAGGATCGGCCGCAGGACGCCGGTCAGCTTCTGCGAAAACCCCATCGCCACCGCAAGAGCCGCGCCAAGGGCCGAGCCCAGCGCAAAGCCCAGCACCACCTCGGTCAGGGTAAAGCCGGCATGGCGGGCGATCTCGGCCCGGTTCAGCCACAGCGCATCCAGCACCCTGAGCGGCGAGGGCAGCAGAAAGGGCGGCATGCCGGCCAGCCAGATGATCCCCTGCCACAGCAGCAGGACGGTGACGATCAGGGCGGCGACGGTTCTCATGCCATCATCCCGCGCATCAGATCGGCTTGCAGGCTTAGCACCTCGGGTGCGTCATAGGGCCGGGCGGCGGCTTTCGGACGCGGGCTGGCGATGGGCCAGTCGGTCAGCCCCGTCTCGCGCAGCAGCAGGATGCGGTCGCCCAGCCGCGCGGCCTCGGCCGGGTCGTGGGTGACCAGCAGCACCGTGCGGGTGTCCAGCAGCCGTGCCGCCAGATCCTGCATCTGCGCCCTTGTGCGCGCATCGAGCGCCGAGAAGGGCTCGTCCAGCAGCACCAGCGGCCGGTCCTCGAACAGCGTGCGGGCCAGGGCGACGCGCTGGCGCTGGCCGCCCGAAAGATTGGCGGGCAGGTGATGGGCACGGTCGGTAAGGCCAACGGCCTCGATCAGCGCGACCGCGCGGGCGGTTGGGTCTGCTTCCTGCCCGGGCTGCCCATCGGCGTGTTGGGACGACGCAGAAGCTCGCAGCGTGCCGCGCAGGCGCGCGCCCAGCGTGACATTGCCGGTCACGTCCAGCCAGGGGATCAGCCCGGAATCCTGCGCCATCAACGCGACGGGACGGTTGCGCGTTACCTCGCCCTCGAAGCGCGCGCCGGTTTCCATCCCGGCGATCAGGCGCAGGATGGTCGATTTGCCGACGCCCGAGGGGCCAAGCAGGCAGGTCCAGCCGCCCGGGTGCAGCACCAGATCGACGGGCGCGAACAGTGGCGCATCGCCGACCCATGCACGGCCGCGAACCGAGGCCGCTGCGGCAGTCATTCGCGGCCCAGTTCCCAGAAGGCGACTTCGAGCCGTGTGGCGGTGGCGAAGCGATCCGACAGCGCGGCCCAACGCGGGCTTTTCTCGGGCGCCTCGCCCAGCCGCTTGCGGATGGCGCTGTCCAGCAACGCGCCGGCCGAAACGCAGGCGGCTTGGTATTCCGCGCCGGCATAGGTGTCGATCCATTCGCGATAGGGCGTGTCGGGCGTCGCCTCGGTCGCCAGCCGCAGCCCGATTTCGCCGTAACCGATCACGCAGGGCATCAGCGCCGCCAGGAGATCAAGGAAATCGCCCGAATAGCCGGCCTCCAGCACATAGCGGGTATAGGCGATATTGGTGACGGCCTCTTGCGCATCGGCCAGCACCTCGGGGCCCATGCCGGCGCGGGCGCAGGTCTGGACATGCAGGCTCATCTCGTGGTCGAGCAGCGTGTGGACCGTCGCGGAACAGGCCCGCATCTCGTCCAGGTCGCCGGCCTTGACCACGGCCAGCGCCCAGGCGCGCGAGAAGTTCTTCAGGAACAGGTAGTCCTGCACCAGATAGGTCAGAAAGCGGGATTGCGGCAGCGTGCCGTCGCGCAGCCCCTCGACGAAGGGGTGGCGGGTATAGGCGTCCCAGTCGGGCTGCGCCTCGGCCCGCCAGGCTGCAAAGGCATGGCCGTAGCGGTTCATTGCGCCGCCCCCATGTCCTGCGCTTCCATGTCCTGCGCCCCCACGTCCAGCGCCAGGTCCGAGACCGGCAGCACGCCGTCGACCAGCCCGGCTTCGTGCAGGAAGGCTTCGAACCGCGCATAGCGGCCCTGGTCCAGCGCCGCCGGGCTTTGCGAAAAGCGGGGCAGCGTGTCCTTCCACGCCTCGGCGTTCAATTCGTCCTTCAGGTCGGGCGCGGTGGCCGAGAACAGTTCCCAGCTTTCCTCGGGATGGTTGACCATGTATTGCACGCCGCGTTCGACCGCATGCAGCAGGCGGCGGGTGCGATCCAGGTCCAGATCGGCCGGGTTGGCGATGAAGATCAGCTCGTCATAGGTCGGCACGCCCTGCTCCTCGACGAAGAAGCATTTGCCCTCGGCACCCTCCAGCCGCATCTGGGTCAGTTCGAAATTGCGATAGGCGCCGATGGTGGCATCGACTTGGCCGGCGATCAGCGCCGGCGAAAGCGACCAGTTCACGTTGACCATCTCGACATCCTGCATGGTCAGGCCGGCAGTCTTGAGGATCTGGCCGACCAGCGCCTCTTCGACGCCCGAGACGGAATAGCCGATCTTCTTGCCCTTGAGATCGGCGATCTCCTGCACCGGGCCGTCGGCCTTGACCATCAGGCAGTTCAGCGGCGTTGCGACCAGCGTGCCGACGCGCTTCAGCGGCAGGCCCTCATGCACCTGCAGATGCAGTTGCGGCTGGTAGCTGATCGCGTAATCGGCCCTGCCGGCGGCGACCAGCTTCGGCGGGTCCGAGGGATCGGCGGGGGCGACGACCTCGACCTCCAGCCCTTCCTCGGCGAAGAAGCCCTTTTCCTGGGCGACGATGATCGGTGCGTGGTCGGGGTTCACGAACCAGTCCAGGATCAGCGTGACCTTGTCCTGCGCATGGGCAGGCAGGGCGAGCATGGCGAAGGCGGCGGCAAGGGTGAGATGTTTCATCGGTCGTCGTCTCCAAGGGCAAGAAGGGTGATCTCGCCGCTCCAGCGGCGGGACAGGGCGTCGGCGGCGCGCCATGAGCGCAGGCCGGAACGACAGGCCAGCACCACGCGCTGGCCGGGATCGGGCAGGGGGCCGGCGGCACCGTAGCCGGGGATGCGCAGCGCGTCCGGCGTGGCCTTGCGCGGCGCCTCGTCCTCGGGGCGCAGGTCGATGACCAGGTCGGCCGCGCGGATGTCCTCGCGGGCGATGAAGCGCGGGCCGTCGGCCTCGGGTGCGGCATCGAAACGGAACTGCGTGAAGCGGCCGTTGTCGAAGCGGATGAATTCGCCCAGGGGAGAGGGGGTCGTGCCCAGAAGCAGTCGCAGCGCCATTTGCGCCTGGATGCAGCCGAGCATCCCGACCACCGGGCCCAGCACCCCGGCCGTGGCGCAGGTCTGGCCGCTGTCGGGCGGGTCGGGGAACAGCGCCCGCAGACTGGGGGCGCCCCCACAGAAGCCGCCGACATAGCCCGCAAGCCCCAGGGCCGAGGCCGAGATCAGCGGCTTGCCCGCCGCGAGGCAGGCATCCGACAGCGTATAGCTGGCGGCATAGCTGTCGGCGCAATCCAGCACCACATTTGCCGCCGCGACCAGAACAGGCGCGTTCAGGGGTGTCAGACGGTCCGCCAGCGCCTCGATTTCCACCGCAGGATTCAGCCGGGCCACGGCCTGCGCTGCGGCGCGGACCTTGGGCTGGCCGATATCCTTCATGCGGTAAAGCGGCTGGCGGTGCAGGTTCGATTCCTCGACCGTGTCGGGGTCCACCAGGGTGATGCGCCCGATGCCGGCTCCGGCCAGGTATTGCAGCACCGGCACGCCCAGCCCGCCCGCGCCGACGACCAGCGCATGGGCGGCGGCGATGCGTTCCTGCCCCTCGGCGCCGACCTCGGGCAGGACCATCTGGCGGGCGTAGCGGTTCATGCCGCCACCCGCAGCCATTCGCGGATGCGGCCCTCGGGGTCGGGGTTGAGCGTGATGTCGGTCACGGCCGAGGCGACGTCGGCGCCGGCGGTGAATGCCTCCAGCGCGCGCTCGGGGGTCACGCCGCCGATGGCAACCAGGGGCGTCGCGCCGACCAGCCGGCGCCATTCGCGCACCCGGTCCAGCCCTTGTTGTTCCCATTTCATCTTCTTCAGGATCGTCGGCCAGACCGGCCCCAGCGCGACGTAATCGGGCCGCAGCGCCAACGCCCGGTCCAGTTCGGCATGGTCATGGGTCGAGATGCCCAGCCGCAACCCCGCCTTGCGGATCGCAGGAATGTCGGCCTCGTCCAGATCCTCCTGTCCCAGATGGATGAAATCGCAGCCAAGGTCGATGGCGGCCTGCCAGTGATCGTTGACGACCAGCATGGCGCCATGTTCGCGGCAAAGCTCCTGGCACAGAGCCAGTTCACCCAAGAGCCGGGCGGGGGGCTGGTCCTTGATGCGGATCTGCACCAGCTTCACGCCCAGCGGCAGGGCGCGGCGCAGCCAGTCGCTGCTGTCGAAGATCGGATAGAAACGCGGCAATCTCATCCCAGCACCGCCATTCCGAACAGGGGGGTCGAGGGCGCGGCCATGTCGCGGGCCTCGATCGGGTTCGCGCCATGCGCCAGCTGTCCCGCCTCGATCGCCAGCGCCATGGCGCGGGCCATGGCCACCGGATCGCCGGCCTTGGCGACGGCTGTGTTCAGCAGAACGGCGTCATAGCCCAGTTCCATCGCCTGCGCCGCATGGCTGGGCAGGCCGATGCCGGCATCCACCACCAGCGGCACGTCGGGAAAATGCGCCCGCAGGCTGCGCAGCCCGTAGGGATTGTTCAGCCCGCGGCCCGAGCCGATGGGCGCCCCCCAGGGCATCAGCACCTGGCAGCCCGCATCCAGCAGCCGGCCGCAAACCGACAGATCCTCGGTGCAATAGGGAAAGACCTGGAAGCCGTCGTCGGACAGCACCCGCGCCGCCTCGACCAGCGCGATCACGTCGGGGCAAAGCGTGTCGTCGTCGCGGATCACCTCCAGCTTGAGCCAGGGCGTCTCGAACAGCTCGCGCGCCATCTGCGCGGTCGTCACCGCCTCGCGCACCGAATGGCAGCCGGCGGTATTGGGCAGGACGGGGATGCCCAGATCCTTGATCAGGCGATGAAAATCCTGGCCCGCGCCGCCTTCGCGCCGCAGGCTGACAGTGGCGATGCCGGCGCGCGAGGCGCGGAACGCCTCGGCCATGATCGCGGGCGAGGGATATTGCGCCGTGCCCAGCATCAGCGGGCTTTCGACCCGGGTTCCGTAAAAAACCGGCATCTCAGCCCCCCTGCATCGGCGCCACGACTTCCAGCGCGTCGCCGTCTTTCAGCGTGGTTTCGGGTCGCGCGGCGGCGGGCAGGAAGGCGCCGTTCAGCGCCGTCGCCACCTTGGCCGCGCCCAGTCCGATCTCGGCCAGCGCGTCCTGCACGGTCGGGCCGGTCAGGTCGCGCGCCGCTCCGTTAAGGGTGATCTTCATCCATGAACTCCGGTTTCCGGCCCTCGACAAGGTAATCGGCGGCCATGCGGGCCACGGCGGGGGCCAGAAGATAGCCGTGGCGGTAAAGGCCGTTTGCGTAAAGCGTGCCGCCGCGCCGACGCAGGCGGGGCAGGTTGTCGGGGAATGCGGGGCGCGCATCCGAGCCAAGCTCCAGGATCTCGGCCTCGGCAAAGCCGGGATGCAGGGCATAGGCGGCAGAAAGCATCTCGACCGCCGAGCGGGCGGTGACGCGATACTTGCCGCCGGTCTCCAGCATGGTGGCGCCGATCATGTAGACGCCCTCGCCGCGCGGCACGACATAAAGCGGGATGCGCGGATGCAGCAGGCGGACGGTGCGGGTCAGGGTCACCTCGGGGCAGCGGATCACCAGCATCTCGCCGCGCACGCCGCGCAGGTCGTGGAGTTCGTCGCGGGCGGCAAGGCCGCGTGCATCGACGACCATCCCGGTGGGATTGCCCTCGGTCTCGATGCGGATGCCACGCTCCTCCAGCCGGTCGCGCAGCGCCAGCAGTGCGGCGCGCGGGTTCAGATGCGCCTCGGTGGCGAAATGCAGCCCGCGCGGGAAACGGCCGGCCAGCTCGGGCTCCAGCGCCGCGATTTCCTCGGCAGTGACGGGCTGATGCGCCTCGGTCAGCCGGGCGAAGCGGTCGAGTTCCGTCCGGTCGCGCGAGGGGGCCAGGACCAGCGTGCCGCGACGGTCGACTTCGGCGCCGTTCGCCTGCCACCAGTCTGCGGCATCGACGCCCAGGCGCAGGACCACCGGCTCGGCGCTTTCCGCCTCGCAATAAGGCGCCAGCATGCCCCCGGCGCGCCAGCTGCAGGCCTGTGAGCCGGGCTTGCCGGCGGGGTCGATGATGCGCGGCGCGATTCCGCGTGCGGCCAGTTCGGTGGCGATGCAAAGCCCCATCACCCCAGAGCCCAGGATGGTGATCTGGTTCATGCCTGCCTCCAGAGCTGGTGAAAATGATGCACCGGGCCATGACCCAGCCCGACCGCCAGCTCATCGGCGCGGGCGATGGCGCCTTGCAGCCAGCCATGGGCGCGGGTCGCGGCCTGCGCCACCGTCAGCCCCTGCGCCAGCCCCGCCGCGATGGCCGAGGACAGCGAACAGCCGGTGCCATGGGTGTTGTGGGTCTGCTGGCGCGGTGCGGTCAGGATCAGGGGTTCGGACCCGACCAGCAGGTCGGTGCAGGTGTCCTCGGTCGCATGGCCGCCCTTCATCAGCACATGGGCGGCGCCCAGCGCGCGCAGCGCCTCGCCCTGCCGGCGCATCTCTTCGGGCGTCGCGGCGGGCTCGCGGTCCAGAAGGCGCGCCGCCTCGGGCAGGTTCGGGGTCAGCACGGTCGCCAGCGGGATCAACTGCTCGCGCAACGCCGAGACGGCCTCGTCCGGCAAAAGCGCGTCGCCGGATTTCGCCACCATCACCGGGTCCAGCACCACCGGCACCGGATTGTCCGCCAGAAGCGCGGCCAGCCGGTCGGCGACGACGGTGATCGCATCCACGCCGCCGACCATGCCGATCTTGATCGCGCGCACCTCCAGATCGCCGAAGACCGCGTCGATCTGGGCCGCGACCATGGCCGGGCTGACGGGCTCGACCGCGGCGACGGTGCGGGTGTTCTGCGCGGTGATCGCGGTGATCACCGAGGCGCCATAGACGCCCAGCGCCGAGAAGGTCTTCAGGTCCGCCTGGATTCCGGCGCCGCCGCCGCTGTCCGAGCCGGCGATGGTCAGTGCGATGGGATGGGGCTGCAATCCCGACATGGCCCGCCTTTCGTTTCGGCCGGGCATGGGGACGCGGGGCGGATGGGTGGCGGCCAAGGTATCAGGGCCGCTTCACTCTACCCTTCCCTACGCCGGCATGACCCGGATCAGGTTCGATGGGTCGGTGCCCGGCACCTCTCAGCCTCGTGCGAGGCTCCCCAAGTGTATGAGTCTTCCGCGTGACACTAGGCCCTGGCGCCCCGCTTTGCAAGGGAGACGGCGGGCGGCGATTTTTCGGGCTTTACAGCACCGGCCATTCGGGCCGATCTGTGCCCGACGGAAACGGAAGGATGCGATGAAAAGCGTGATCTTCGACCTGGGTGGGGTGCTGATCGACTGGGATCCGGCGCTGGCCTTTGCGGATGTGTTCACCAGCCGGGCCGAGGCTGAAGCCTGGATGAAGCGCATCGGTTTTGCCGACTGGAACCGGATACAGGACGGTGGGCGCAGCTTTGCCGAGGGGGTGGCCGCCGCCCGCGCCGTCCATGGCGACGAGGCGCGGCATCTGGCCGGCTATCCGCTGGCCTTTCCGGTCGCCATCGAAAAGACCGTGCCCGGCACCTGGGCGATTGCCGAGGCGCTTCTGGCGCGCGGCGTGCCGCTTTATGCGCTGACCAACTGGTCGGCCGAAACCTGGCCGCATGCGCTGGAACTGCATCCCCGGCTGGGCGGGCTTTTTACCGATATCCTGGTCTCGGGCCAGGTCGGCGTGCTGAAGCCCGAGCCGGCGATCTATCGGCTGCTGATGGATCGCAACGGGCTGGTGGCCGAGGATTGCATCTTCATCGACGACAGCGCGGCCAATGCCGAGGGCGCCCGCGCGCTGGGCATCGACGCGATCCACTTTACGGGCGCCGAGGCGCTGGGCGAGGAGCTGGCGCGGCGCGGGCTGTTCTGAGCGTCGCGCCCTGCTCAGGTGGCTGTCGCGCCGGGGTCATTGAACCTGCGGCGCTTTCTTGCCAGCATGGGCGCAGTTGGCAGTGAGTTGACCCTTTGCGATACCGTTCCCTCTATTTCATCCCCGTTGCCCTGCTGCTTCTGGCAGGAGCGGCGGTCGGCTATACCAAGGTGATGGCAAGGATCGGCTCGGGCCAGCCCCCGGCCTATGCCCTGCCGGAACAGCAGGCGGATCGCATCGTCGTCTCGAAGGGCGACAAGACCATGTATCTGCTGCGTGGCGATAGAATCCTGAAAACCTATCGCATCGCCATGGGATCAAACTGGAACCAGGGCCACAAGCAGCGGGAAGGGGACGAGCGGACGCCCGAGGGCACCTATCGGATCGATTGGCGCAATCCCCGCTCCATCGCCCATCTCAGCCTGCACGTTTCCTATCCCAATGCCGAGGACAGCGAACGGGCGCGGCAGGCGGGATACAGTCCGGGCGGGAATATCATGATCCATGGCCTGCCCAACGGATGGGGGGCGATGGGCCGGTTGCATCGGCTGCTGGACTGGACCGATGGCTGCATTGCCGTGACCAACGACGAGATGCGGGAAATCTGGTCCCTGACGCCGAATGGCACCTCGATAACGATCAAGGCCGAATGGGCGCCGTGAATCCCGCGCGCCGGGGCTGCGTCGGGTCGCCGTGTTCGGGCGATGCCGGTGCCGCAGGAACCGCCTATCCCACCAGCTTCGCCACATGGCGCAGCGCCAGCAGATAGCCGTGGATGCCGAAGCCGGCGATCACGCCCTCGGCGCGCAGGCTGACATAGGAATGGTGCCGGAAGCTTTCGCGCTTGTGGACGTTCGAGATATGCACCTCGATCACCGGTCCGTCGAAGGTGTTCAGCGCGTCCAGGATCGCGACCGAGGTATGGGTAAAGGCGGCCGGGTTGATGACGATGGCCTGGGCCTTCAGCCGCGCCTCGTGGATCAGGTCGATGATCGCGCCCTCGTGGTTCGACTGGTGGAAGGCGATCTCCAGCCCCAGTTCGGCCCCCAGCGCCTTGCAGTCGCGTTCCACGTCGGCCAGCGTGGTGCTGCCATAGATCTCGGGCTGGCGCTGGCCCAGGAGGTTCAGGTTCGGGCCGTTCAGGACATAGACGGTGGGCATGGCGTTCTCCGCGAAGATGGGGCAATCTAGCCCAGTTCGGCCAGGAAGATATAGCCCGCGCCGTAGATGGTCTTGATCAGGCGTGGGTTCTTGGGGTCTTCGCCCAGCTTGGTGCGCAGGCGCGAGATGCGCACGTCCATCGCCCGGTCAAAGCTTTCGCCCGCCGTGCCTCCCAGCGTTTCCAGCATCTGCGCGCGCGAGATCAGCCGGCGTGGATTGTCGAGAAACAGCCGCAGCACCTCGGCCTCGGCATGGCTGATCGGGGTCTCGGCCCCTTCGGGCGAGGTCAGCGTATAGCGGTCGAAATCCGCGGACCAGCCGGCAAAGCGGATCTGCTGGCGGCCGGGGCCGGTCTCGCGCTGCGGCTTGCGCAGCCGCGCGCGGATGCGGGCCACCACCTCGGCCGGATCGAAGGGCTTGATGATGTAGTCGTCGGCGCCCAACTCCAGCCCGGTCACGCGGTCCTGCACTTGCGCCCGGCCCGAGATGATGATGATCGCCGCGCCGGATTCGCTGGCCAGCCGGTGGACCAGCGCCAGCCCGTCGCGGTCGGGCAGGCCCAGGTCGATCAGGCAGGCATCGGGCTGGATGCGGCGCAGCGCCGCCTCGAATTCGGTGGCGCGGGCGAAGCTGACGGTGCGAAAACCGGCCTCCTCCAGCGCCGAGGATAGCAGGCGGCGGATTTCGGGCTCGTCGTCGAGAATGGCGATCAGGGGGGTGTCAGTCATCGGTCTCTGCCATGGCCAGGGCCAGTTCGGTGTCGCCAAAGGGCTTGGTCAGGACCGGGCAGTCAAGCCCCGATCTGCGCGGATCGCCCGGCGGCAGCGCCGTCATCAGGATCAGAGGCAGGCCGCAGCCCCGCAGATCAGCGCCCGAGCCGTCGCCCAGTTGCAGGTCGGACAGGATCAGCGTCAGGCCGGCGAGGTCGGTCAGGCCGCGCGCCTCGGAGAGCGAGCCGGCTTCGATCACGGAATGGCCCTGGGCGGTCAGCATCTCGCGGATATGGGCGCGGATGGCGTCGTCGTCCTCGACCAGCAGCACCAGATGCGGGCGCACGGCGCGCAGCGGCAGCCGGATGGTGATCCGGGCACCGCCGCTTTCGGCATTGCCAAGCCGCAGGGTGCCGCCCGAAAGCTTGATCTGGTCATAGACCATCGACAGGCCAAGGCCGGTGCCCTGGCTGCCCTTGGTGGTGAAGAAGGGCTCGGTGGCCCGCGCCAGCGCCTCGTCGGAAAAACCCGGGCCGGTATCGGTGACCGAGATTTCCAGCCAGCGCCCGGCGGGCCGGGCCTCGACCGTGATGCGGCCCTGGCCCCGCATGGCGTCGCGCGCGTTCAGGATCAGGTTGAGCAGTGCGTCCTGCAACGCGCCGGGGTCCAGCATCACCCGCGCCGGCAGCTCGCCGATGCGGCTGTCCAGCGCAACGCCGGCGCCCAGCGTCGGCCGGGTCATCGCCGCCAGGTCGTCCAGCATGGCGCGCAGTTCGACCGGCTGCGGCTGGTGCTCGCGCCCGCCGGTCAGCGCCGAGATGCCGTCGAGCAGGCGCACCCCGCGCCGGGCGGCGGCCAGCGTGGCCTGCACGTCCTCGGCCTGTTCGGGCGGCAGCCCGGCGCGGGCCAGCCGGCCCTGCAGGCCCAGGATGATGGTCAGCAGGTTGCCGAAGTCATGCGCCAGCCCCGAGGTCATCTGCGCCGCCACCGCGCGCTTGGCCGCATGGGTCAGCGCCTCGCGCGCCTGCACCTCGGCGGTGACGTCGGTTGACAGGATATAGACGCCGCGCCCGTTCTGGTCCGGGGTCAGCGCGATGCGGATGCGTCGGCCCGAGGGCGGGTGCGTGATCTCGAATACCTGCGGCTGGCCGGCGATGGCGCGGTCCAGATGCGGGCGGATGCGGGCGAAGGTCTCGGCCCCCAGCACCGTTTCGCATTGCCGGCCGATGATCGACGCGTTCGAGCCCGGGAACACCATCGAGATCTGGTTGTTCGAGAAGGTATAGCGATAGTCCCGGTCCATATGCGCGATATGGGCCGGGACCATGGCGGTGACATGGCGGGTGCGGGCCTCGGATTCGGTCAGGATGCGCTTTGCCTCCTCCAGCGCGGCATTGGTCGCGGCCAGCGCCCGGTTCGCGGCCGAAAGCCGCTCGGCATTCTCCAGCACCCGTTCGGAGAGTTCCTCGGACCGGGCGCGCAGCAGTTCCTCCTGCCGCTTGATATGGGTGATGTCGGTATAGACGGCGATCCAGCCGCCCTGCGACAGGGGCGCCCCCTCGACCGAGATCCAGCGGCCGTCGGCGCGCTTTCGCTCCATGTAATGCGGCTGGAAGGTGCGGGCCTGGTCGACGCGCTCGCGGATCGCGGCCTCGGGGTCGTCCTGGGGGCCGTATTCGCCGCGATGGACCAGATAGCGGATCGTGTCCTGGAAGGTGGCGCCGGCGCGGGTCAGTTTGTCCGGCAGGCCGAACATCGCCTGATAGGGGCGATTGCTGACGGCCAGCCGCAGGTCGGCGTCGAAGATCGAGATCGCCTGCTGGATCAGGTTCAACCCCGAGCGGGTCAGCTCGGCGTGCCGGTCGTTCGAGGGCATGTCCGTCCCTAGCATTGCGCAACCCCTGTAACAATTCGTAGGATTCAGGAAAAACTGACGCAAGGATTGCCGCTGTAAGCTGCAATTGCCAGAGGGAAGAGGAGCCCTGACGGCAAGGGGAGGATACATGCAGAACGCTGAGGCGGCCCAGGCCGGTTTGCAGTCGATTCCAGCGTTGCTGGCGCGCAATGCCGAACGCTTCGGCGACCGGCCGGCCTATCGGGAAAAGGAATTCGGGATCTGGCAAAGCTGGACCTGGGCCGAGGCCGCGACCGAGATCCGCGACCTGGCGCTGGGCTTTCTGGTGCTGGGCCTGAACCGGGGCGATCATGTCGCCATCATCGGCCGCAACCGCCCGGCGCATTACTGGGCGATGGTCGCGGCGCAGATGTGCGGCGCGGTGCCGGTGCCGCTGTATCAGGACGCGGTGGCCGAAGAGATGGCCTATGTGCTGGACCATTGCGGCGCGCGCTTCGTCGTCTGTGGCGACCAGGAACAGGTGGACAAGGTGCTGGAGGTGGGCGACCGCGCCCCTTCGGTCCAGCATCTCGTCTATACCGACAAGCGCGGAATGCGGAAATACGACCATGCCCGCATGAACGCGCTGGCCGATGTGCAGGCCGAGGGCCGCGCGGCCCAGCAGCGGCTGGGCCATGAACTGGACGAGCGCATTGCCGAGCTGGGCTACGACGACACCTGCGTGATGCTGTATACTTCGGGCACTACCGGCAAGCCCAAGGGCGTGGTGCTGTCTAACCGCAACATCATCGAGACCGGCAAGAACACCGCCTCCTTCGACCAGCTGACCGCGCGCGAGGAGGTGCTGGCCTATCTGCCGATGGCCTGGGTCGGCGACTTCATCTTTTCGGTCGGGCAGGCCTATTGGGCCGGCTTCACCGTGAACTGCCCCGAGGGCGCGCATACGATGATGACCGACCTGCGCGAGATCGGGCCGACCTATTTCTTCGCCCCGCCGCGCGTCTTCGAAGGCCAGCTGACCTCGGTGATGATCCGCATGGAGGATGCCAGCCGCATCAAGCGCCGGCTGTTCAAGCACTATATGGAGATCGCCCGCCGCATCGGACCGGCGCTTCTGGACGGCAAGCCGGTCGGGGCGCTGGACCGGCTGCGCTACATGCTGGGCAACCTGCTGGTCTATGGCCCGCTGAAGAACACGCTGGGCTATTCGCGCATCCGCGTCGGCTATACCGCGGGCGAGGCGATCGGGCCCGAGATCTTTGATTTCTATCGCAGCCTCGGCATCAACCTGAAACAGCTCTACGGCCAGACCGAGGCCAGCGTCTTCATCACCCAGCAGCCGGACGGGCAAGTGCGCTCGGATACGGTGGGCGTGCCGTCCCCGGGGGTCGAACTGAAGATCGCCGAGAACGGCGAGGTCTTCTATCGCTCGCCCGGCACCTTCGTCGAATATTACAACAACCCCGACAGCACCGCCTCGACCAAGGATGCCGAGGGCTGGGTGGCGACGGGCGACGCCGGCTTCTTCGAGGAAGAGTCGGGCCACCTGCGCATCATCGACCGTGCCAAGGACGTGGGCCGCATGGCCGACGGCCGGATGTTCGCGCCGAAATATGTCGAGAACAAGCTGAAGTTCTATCCCAACATCCTGGAGGCGGTGGTCTTCGGCGCCGGCCGCGACATGTGCACCGCCTTCGTCAACATCGACCTGACCGCGGTCGGCAACTGGGCCGAGCGCAACAACATCGCCTATGCCAGCTATCAGGAACTGGCCGGCCATCCGCAGGTCTATGCGACGATCAAGGAACATGTCGAGGCGGTGAACGAATCCGTCGCCCAGGACCCGATGCTGTCGGGCTGCCAGATCAGCCGCTTCCTGGTGCTGCACAAGGAGCTTGATCCCGACGACGGCGAGATGACCCGCACGCGCAAGGTGCGCCGCAACATCATCGCCGAGAAATATGCCGACCTGATCGAGGCGCTCTATGACGGCCGCGACACGGTCAGCACCCGCACCGAGGTGACCTATGAGGACGGCCGCAAGGGCGAGATCCGCGCGACCCTGAAGATCGAGGACGCCCGGACCTTCCCGACCCGGACCATGCAGAAGGTGGCCGCGGAATGACCCAGACGACAATCACCCCCGACGGCCGCCAGATCGGCGACGTGCTGATGGACCTGAGGAACATCACCCTGCGCTTTGGCGGCGTGACGGCCATCAAGGACATCAGCTTCGATATCCGCGAGGGCGAGATCCGCGCCATCATCGGCCCGAACGGCGCCGGGAAATCCTCGATGCTGAACGTGATCTCGGGTTTCTATGTCCCGCAAGAGGGCGAGATCTGGTTCAAGGGTTATCGCCGCGGCCCGATGAAGCCCTATGAGGTGGCGCGGCTGGGCATCGCCCGCACCTTCCAGAACATCGCGCTGTTCGACGGCATGTCGGTGCTGGACAACATCATGACCGGCCGGCTGAACATGATGAAGGCGCCGATCTGGAGCCAAGCCCTGTGGTGGGGCCGGGCCGAGCGCGAGGAGGTCGAGAACCGCGAGCAGGTCGAGAAGATCATCGACTTCCTGGAAATCCAGAACATCCGCAAGACGCCGGTCGGCCGTCTGCCTTACGGCTTGAAGAAGCGCGTGGAACTGGCGCGGGCACTGGCGGCCGAGCCGAAGATCCTGCTGCTCGACGAGCCGATGGCCGGCATGAACGTCGAGGAGAAAGAGGACATGTGCCGCTTCATCCTGGACGTGAACGACGAATTCGGCACCACCATCGCGCTGATCGAGCACGACATGGGCGTCGTCATGGACCTCAGCGACCGGGTGGTGGTGATGGATTACGGACGCAAGATCGGCGACGGCACCCCCGACGAGGTGCGCAACAATCCCGAAGTCATCAGCGCCTATCTGGGCGTGGCGCACGAATAAGGGGACGGCGATGGAATTTCTGTACGCAAGCGAGGTCCTGCTGAACGGCCTGATGGCCGGGGTGATGTATTCGCTGGTCGCGCTGGGCTTCGTGCTGATCTACAAGGCCTCGGGCATCTTCAACTATGCCCAGGGGGTGATGGCGCTGTTCGCGGCCATGACGCTGGTCGGCATCATGGAGGGCCGCGTGCCCTTTGCGCATCTGATCAACGCGGCCTTCGGCGTGCATCTGTCGAGCTTCGGCTGGACGGTGCCGGGGCTGCTGGCCATCCTTCTGACGGCGCTGATCATGGTCGGCCTTGCCATCGCCATCGAAAAGCTGGTGCTGAAGCACCTGGTCGGGCAAGAGCCGATCATCCTGTTCATGGCCACCATCGGCCTCGCCTGGTTTCTCGAGGGGCTCGGCGACGTGATGTGGGGCGCCGACGTGAAGGTGCTGGACGTGGGCCTGCCGCAGGGCATTTCCGAGACGGTCGAGACGATGACCGACGGTTTGTTCGGCTATGGCTTCTTTATCGACCGGCTGGACATCTGGGCGACGGTGATCGCGGCGGTGCTGGTCGCGGCCCTGGTCGGCTTCTCGCAATATACCAAGCAGGGCCGGGCGATGCGCGCGGTGGCCGACGACCACCAGGCGGCGCTTTCGGTGGGCATCAGCCTGCAATTCATCTGGATCATGGTCTGGTCGATCGCCGGCTTCGTGGCGCTGGTCGCGGGCATCATGTGGGGCACGAAGTCGGGGGTGCAGTTCAGCCTTTCGCTGATCGCGCTCAAGGCGCTGCCGGTGCTGATGCTCGGGGGCTTCACCTCGATCCCCGGCGCCATCGTTGGCGGGCTGATCATCGGCATGGGCGAGAAGCTCTTCGAATATTTCGTCGGCCCCGCGGTCGGCGGCGCGACCGAGAACTGGTTCGCCTATGTGCTGGCGCTGCTCTTCCTCGTCTTCCGGCCGCAGGGCCTGTTTGGCGAGCGCATCATCGAGCGGGTGTAGCCATGGCGCGAGTTGAGGACTCGAGATTGAGTATTTGCAGAACGAAGAAGCCTTCTCTGTTCCATAAATACTCAAATGTCGAAACGACGAAGCCGGGAGGGGCGGATGTTCTATCGTGAGGCGGGCGACTTCAAGACGAGCTATCGCGACGATGGCCAGACCTTTCCGATCAAGCTGGATCGCTGGGGATATTACGCGATCCTGGCGGTGGCGTTCCTGGTGGTGCCACTGGTCATCGACAGCTATTGGGCCAATGCGGTCCTGGTGCCTTTCCTGATCTATGCCATCGCCGCGCTGGGGCTGAACATCCTGACCGGCTATGCCGGGCAGGTCAGCCTGGGCACCGGCGGCTTCATGGCGGTGGGCGCCTATGCGGTCTACAAGCTGATGGTCGCCTTTCCCGGCGTGCCGATCGTCGTCCACATCATCCTGGCCGGAGCGATCACCGCCGTCGTCGGCATGCTCTTCGGCCTGCCCAGCCTGCGCATCAAGGGCTTCTACCTGGCCGTGGCGACGCTGGCCGCGCAGTTCTTTCTGGTGTGGCTGTTCAACAAGGTGCCGTGGTTCTACAACTACTCGGCCTCGGGCCAGATCAACGCGCCCGAACGCACCATCCTGGGCTGGGCGGTGACCGGGCCCGCCACCTCGGCTTCGGCGAAATACCTGATCTGCCTGTGCTTTGCCGTCGGGCTGGCCTGGATGGCGCGCAACCTGACCCGCGGTAGCGTGGGGCGGAAATGGATGGCGATCCGCGACATGGACATCGCGGCCGAAATCATCGGGGTGAACCCGCTGACCGCCAAGCTGTCGGCCTTTGCCGTCTCCAGCTTCTTCGTGGGTATCGCCGGGGCACTGCTGTTCTCGGTCTATCTGGGTGCGGCCGAGGCCAGCGAAGCCTTCGGCATCAACAAGAGCTTCCTGGTGCTGTTCATGATCATCATCGGCGGGCTCGGCAGCATCTTCGGCAGCTTTGCCGGTGCCGCTTTCCTGGTGCTGCTGCCGGTCCTGCTGAAGAACGTGCTGGTGGCGCAGTTCGGCTGGCCGACCGACCTGGCCGCCCATATCGAGTTGATGATCGTCGGCGCGCTGATCGTGTTCTTCCTGATCGTCGAGCCGCACGGGCTGGCGCGGCTCTGGGCACTGACGAAAGAGAAGCTGCGGCTCTGGCCGTTCCCGCATTAACGACCGGACAACCGGCGGACGAAAACCCTTGGGAGGAGACCAAGATGAAACTGAAACTCGCAACTGTTGCACTGGGTGCCGTCATGGCGGCGGCGCCGGCCATGGCCGACCTGGTGGTGCCCAATCTCAGCTATCGCACCGGGCCCTATGGCGCGAACGGCACGCAATATGCCGACGGGTTCAACGATTACTTCACCCTGCTGAACGAGCGCGACGGCGGCATTGGTGGCGAAAAGATCCGGACCCCGGAATGCGAGACCGCCTATAACACCGAGAAGGGCGTCGAGTGCTACGAGGCGACCAAGGGCTCGGGCGCGCTGGTCTACAACCCGCTCTCGACCGGCATCACCTATCAGCTGATCCCCAAGGTGGCGGCGGACAAGATCCCGCTTTACACGCCGGGCTATGGCCGGACCTCGGCCAAGAACGGCAAGGTCTTCGAATGGGTGTTCAACGCGCCGGCGAACTACTGGGACGGTGCCAGCGTGGCGATCAAGTATCTGCTGGACCAGAACGGCGGCAGCCTTGAAGGCAAGAAGATCGCGCTGGTCTATCACAACTCGGCCTATGGCAAGGAGCCGATCCGCACCCTTCAGGAGCTTGGCAAGAAGCACGGCTTCACCCTGACCGAACTGCCGGTCGATCCGCCGGGCCAGGAACAGAAGAGCCAGTGGCTGCAGATCCGCCGCGACAAGCCGGATTACGTGCTGATGTGGGGCTGGGGCGTGATGAACCAGACCGCCATCCAGGAAGCCGCCAACATCCGCTTCCCGATGGAGAACTTCATCGGCACCTATTGGTCGGGCTCGGAAGTGGACGTGAAGCCGGTAGGCGCGGGCGCCAACGGCTACAAGGCGCTGACCTTCCACGGCGTCGGCATGGATTATCCGATCTATGAGGACATGAAGAAGCACGTCATCGATCCGGGCAAGGCTTCGCAGGGCGGGCAGTTCGTCGGCTCGGTGCTTTACTCGCGCGGCATGTATGCCGGGGTGGTGATCGCCGAGGCGATCAAGAAGGCGCAGGAACTGGCCGGCACGTCGCAGATCACCGCGGCGCAGTTGCGCGACGGGTTCGAGGCGCTGGACATCACGCCGGAGCGTCTGGCCGAGCTGGGGCTGCCGGACTTCGGTCCCGAGATCAAGATGTCCTGCGACAACCATGGTGGCAGCGGCATGGCGCGGCTTCAGCAATGGGACGCCTCGGCCGGGAAATGGACCCTGATCACCGACTTTACCCAACCCGATCAGGACGTGCTGGACCCGCTGATCCTTGAGGACAGCGAGGCTTATGCCAAGGAAGCCGGCATCTCGCCGCGCTGCTGATCCCTTGCCCCGGCGGTTCGCCGCCGGGGTCCATGGACCCGGAGGGAAAGCCCATGTTCGACGCCGCGCCCCAACGCGAGACCCTGCTCGAGGTCAACAATATCGAGGTGATCTACAATCACGTCATCCTGGTGCTGAAGGGCGTCAGCCTGTCGGTGCCCAAGGGCGGCATCACCGCGCTGCTGGGCGGAAACGGCGCGGGCAAGACGACGACGCTGAAGGCGATCTCGAACCTGCTGCATTCCGAGCGCGGCGAGGTCACCAAGGGCTCGATCAGCTATCGCGGCGAGCGGATCCAGGACATGGACCCCGCCTCGGTGGTGAAGAAGGGCATCATCCAGGTGATGGAAGGGCGCCATTGCTTCGAGCACCTGACCATCGAGGAAAACCTGCTGACCGGCGCCTATACCCGCACCGACGGCAGCGCGGCGATCCGGCAGGACCTGGAGATGGTCTACTCCTATTTTCCCCGGCTCAAGGAACGCCGGAAAAGCCAGGCCGGCTATACCTCGGGCGGCGAGCAGCAGATGTGCGCGATGGGCCGCGCGCTGATGTCGCGCCCCGAGACGATCCTGCTGGACGAGCCCTCGATGGGCCTTGCCCCGCAGCTGGTCGAGCAGATCTTCGAGATCGTCAAGGCGGTGAACGAGGGCGAGGGCGTGACCTTCCTGCTGGCCGAGCAGAACACCAACGTCGCGCTGCGCTATGCCCATTACGGCTATATCCTGGAAAGCGGCCGCGTGGTGATGGACGGGCCGGCGGATGCGCTGCGCGAGAACCCCGACGTCAAGGAATTCTATCTCGGCATGTCCGACCAGGGCCGCAAGAGCTTTCGCGACGTGCGGTCCTATCGCCGGCGCAAGCGCTGGCTGGCCTGAAGGCAGAAAGGCATCCCCATGACATTCTACGACAAGCTTGAAACCCGCAGCGCCGATGAGCGGGCGCTGTGGCAGGCGGCCGAACTGCCCGCGGCCATTGCCCGCGCCGGGACCGCGCCGGCGCTGGCCCGCATCTTGGGCGATGTCGCACCGGACCAGGTCACCACGCGCGAGGCGCTGGCCAAGCTGCCGGTGATCCGAAAGTCCGAACTCTCCGAGGCGCAGAAAAGGACGCCGCCCTTCGGCGGCTTCACCACCCGGCCGGCGCCGGATTTCGAGAACGTGTTCCAGAGCCCCGGCCCGATCTATGAGCCCGGCCGGCGCGGCGAGGACTGGTGGCGGCTGGGGCGATTCCTGCATGCGGCGGGCGTGGGGCGGGGCGACATCATCCACAACTGCTTCGGCTATCACCTGACGCCGGCGGGGATGATGTTCGAAAGCGCCGCCCGTGCGGTCGGGGCCGCGACCCTGCCGGCCGGGACCGGCCAAACCGAATTGCAGGTCCGTGCCGCCGTCGATATCGGCACCACGGTCTATGCCGGCACGCCGGATTACCTGAAGATCATGCTCGACAAGGCCGAGGAACTGGGCGAGCGGCTGTCCTTTACCCGCGCCGTCGTTTCGGGCGGGGCGCTGTTTCCCAGCCTGCGGCAGGGTTACGCGGATCGCGGCATCGCTACCACGCAATGCTATGCCACTGCCGATCTGGGTTTGATCGCCTATGAATCGCCCGCCATGGAGGGGATGATCGTGGACGAGCGGGTGATCGTCGAGATCGTCCGCCCCGGCACCGGCGATCCCGTTCCCGAGGGCGAGGTGGGCGAGGTGGTCGTGACCACGCTGAACCCGGACTATCCGCTGGTGCGTTTCGCGACCGGCGATCTTTCGGCGGTGCTGCCGGGGGTCAGCCCCTGCGGGCGCACGAACATGCGCATCAAGGGCTGGATGGGTCGCGCCGACCAGACCACCAAGATCAAGGGCATGTTCGTCCGCCCCGAGCAGGTCGCGGCGCTGGTCGCCCGCCACCCCGAGATCAGCCGCGCCCGGGTCGTCGCGGATCGCTCGGGCGACATGGATGTGATGACGGTGCTGCTGGAAACCGGGGCCGATGATGCGGCGAGATACGAGGGAACGGTGCTGGATACGCTGAAGCTTCGCGGACGGGTGGAACTGGTTGCGCCGGGCTCGCTGCCGAACGACGGCAAGGTGATCGAGGATCGGCGCAGCTACGACTGATTCGGAGGTAGCGCCGTCGCCTCGGTCGGGGCGGCGGCCGCTCGGGGCGAGAGTCGGTTGGCGCCGCGTTCCCAATATGACCGTTTCGGGCATGCTGGCGACTACGATGCCGAAGGGCGCGAAGAATTTGGCGCTGGGGCCTCGTCTGATCGAGGATAGGTCGCGCCGGCGTCGCAATGCGGTCCGATCCAAGGCGTATTCACCGACGAGATTCGCACGAGGCTGCGCTACCGTAACCCCGCGCGCCGCCAACCTGTTGCGCGGCAGAGTGTTTCGGGCCTGCTGACGGGCGCGCTGCGCCGGGGCCGCTGCAAGGTCGATCCGTGCCATTTTCGCTTTCGACCTGCGCCTTCGCCAGGCTGGCGGGGCCGCGCTACTTTGCCAGCCGATAACCATGCCGGACGCCAAGCGGGTCTGAAAAGCAAGACGCCCGCAGCGCGAGGCTGCGGGCGTTCTGAATTCGGATGATCCGCCGGATCTCAGCCCTGACGGGCCTTGAAGCGCGGGTTGGTCTTGTTGATGACGTAGATGCGGCCTTTGCGGCGCACGACTTGACAATCGCGGTGGCGGCTCTTGAGCGAGCGGAGCGAATTGCGAACCTTCATCGGTCTTCTCCTATCGCGGCGCATCGCTAGGTCGCGCCTTGGAAACAAAATACCCCCGGACAAGCCCCGGGGGCGCGAAATCATGGTGGGCGGTACTGGGATCGAACCAGTGGCCACTACGATGTCAACGTAGTGCTCTACCGCTGAGCTAACCGCCCCCCGACAGGTGATTCTGCCAGCTTGCGCCGCCAGATCGCCTTGATCGGCGTGTCTATAGCCACCTCGCCCGGGGGTTTCAAGCCCTCAATCGACAGCTATTGGCCTCTGCCGATCATGGTTTATAACCTTTCTGTCTTGACCGTCCAGAATTGGCGCCGGTCGCGCCGCCGGGGAACGCCAGGAATGACCAGGGAAGAGCCGACTTTCGATCTGATGCGGCCGCAACGGTGGCTGGGCGGGGTGATCTTTGCCTCGCCGCATTCGGGGCGGGCCTATCCCGACTGGTTCCTGGCCGAATCGCGGCTGAATGCGCAGCAGCTGCGCTCGTCCGAGGATGCCTTCGTGGACCGGCTGATCCAGCCGGCGCTGGACCATGGCGCCACGATGCTGACCGCGCGGGTGCCGCGCTGCGTGGTGGACCTGAACCGCGGCCCCGAAGAGATCGACCCGCTGGTCGTCTCGGGGGCGCCGCCGGGATTGACCAATCCGCGCATCATGGCCGGGCTGGGGGTGATTCCCCGCGTCGTGTCGCAGGGGCGCGCCATCCACGACCGGCCGATCCCGCGGACCGAGGCCGAAAGCCGCATCGCCCGCCTGTGGCATCCCTATCACCGGGCGCTTTCCGCGCTGATCGACGAGGCGGTGGCGCGATTCGGCGGCGCCATCCTGATCGACATGCACTCCATGCCGCGCGACGCGCTGGCCCATCTGCCGCGCCCGCGTCCCGACATGGTGCTGGGGGATCGCAACGGGGTCTCGGCCGCTCCCCGGATCAGCGCCGGCGTGGCCGATGCCGTGGTGGCCGAGGGCTTTCGGCTGCGGCGCAACTCGCCCTTTTCGGGCGCCTATATCACCCAGACCTATGGCCGGCCGCGCAACAATGTCCATGTGGTGCAACTGGAACTGGACCGCTCGCTTTACATGGACGAGGGGCGGATCGAGCCGAGGGCGGATTTCGAGCTGTTCCAGGCCCGTTTCGCCCGCGTCATCACGCGGCTGGCGCGGCTGCGCCCGGACGCCAGCGATGCGGCCTTCGCCGCCGAGTGACCCAGGAAAGGAGATGCGATGCCGCCCGAATTCGCCGAGATGATCGGCCAGAACCTTGCCCTGATCGTGCTGGCGCTGGTGATCCTGTTCGCCGTCAGCCGCGCCGTCCGCATCGTCCCGCAATCCGAGAAATACGTGGTCGAACGCTTTGGCCGGCTGCATGCCGTGCTGGGGCCGGGGATCAACTTCATCGTGCCCTTCCTTGACCGGGTGGCGCACCGGATCTCGGTGCTGGAGCGCCAGCTGCCGACCTCGCGCCAGGATGCGATCACCGCGGACAACGTGCTGGTGCAGGTCGAGACCAGCGTCTTCTATCGCATCATCGAGCCGGAAAAGACCGTCTATCGCATTCGCGACGTGGATGCGGCGATCACCACCACGGTGGCGGGGATCGTGCGCTCGGAGATCGGCACGATGGAGCTGGACCAGGTGCAGTCTAATCGCGCGCCCCTGATCGAACGCATCCGCGAATCGCTGGCCAATATCGTAGACGACTGGGGCATCGAGGTGACCCGGGCCGAGATCCTGGACGTCAACCTGGACGAGGCGACGCGGGCCGCCATGCTGCAGCAGCTGAACGCCGAGCGCGCCCGCCGCGCCCAGGTGACCGAGGCCGAGGGGCGCCGCCGCGCCGTGGAGTTGGCTGCCGACGGCGATCTTTACGCCGCCGAGCAGCAGGCCAAGGCCAAGCGGCTGCTGGCCGACGCCGAGGCCTATGCCACCGCGGCCATCGCCACGGCGATCCGCGAAGGCGGGATCGAGGCGGCGCAATACCAGATCGCCATGCGCCAGGTCGATGTGCTGGCCGAGGTCGGCAAGGGCCAGGGCAAGCAGACCGTGATCGTCCCCGCCTCGGCCGTAGAGGCGCTGGGTGACGCCTTCCGCATGCTGCGGGGCGGCAAATGAGCTGGGCGAACGGCTGGATCTGGATCATTGCGGCGTTGATCCTGGCGGCGGTGGAGCTGGCGCTGCCGGGCTGGTTCTTCCTGGGCCTGGCCGGCGCGGTGCTGTTGATGGGGCTGGCGCTGCTCTTGGGCCTGTGGCCGGGTGGGCTGCCGATGGCGCTGGTGGTCACCGCGGTGCTGACCGGGGTGATCTGGCTGGTGCTGCGGCGTATCTTCGGCAGGAACCGGGGCGAGGTGCGACACTGGACACGCGACATCAACGACAACTAGGCTTTGTCGGTGCCAATCTGGTGCTGACCCATGGCGCGCATCTGCTGACCTGCCTGCGCGACGATTACCGCTGGATTCGCTTTCCGGCGCATTGGGACCTGCCGGGCGGCGCCGCCGAACCGGGCGAGACGCCGGTCGAATGCGCCCTGCGCGAGCTTGAGGAGGAATTCGGGCTGCGGCTTTCCGCCGGGCGGCTGACGGGACAGCCCTTCGTTTCGGTCCACGCTCCGCCCCGCGCTTCGTGGCTGTTTTGCGGCACGATCACCGCCGCAGAGATCGCCGCGATCCGCTTTGGCGACGAGGGGCAGGAATGGCGGATGATGCCGATTGCGGAATTCGTCGCCCATCCGCGCGCCGTGCCGCATTTCCGGGATCGGGTGCGGCTCGTTCTTGCCGGAGCGGGCTGCGGGATTTGAGAATCGGCCGCTGCCGTGCATGATCGGCCCATCGACAGGAAGGAGGCATGCATGTCTCGGATGCAGCTATATCGCCGCAACGGCTGGGGCTCGGCCATCGTCGAGGCGCAGCTGGCGCATTACGGGCTTGAGGCCGAGGGGGTCGAGGTCGCGGACCTGTTCCTCGATTCGGCTGCAAGGCGCGAGCTGATGCGGATCAGCCCCGCGGGGCAGATTCCGGTGCTGATCCTGCCCGACGGGCGGGTGCTGTCGGAAAGCGCGGCGATCACGCTGCACCTGGCCGACATGACCGAGCGGGACGATCTGGTGCCGGCCGCCGGAGCCGCCGAGCGGCCGCGATTCCTGCGCTGGCTGATCTTTCTGGTCGCGCAGGTCTATCCCTGCTTTACCTTCGGCGACGATCCGGCGCGGTTCCTGACCGATCCGGCAGCGCAGAAGGAACTGGGCGAGGCCACCACGGCACGGCTGCAAGAGCTTTGGACCGCGCTGGAGGGCGCGGTGGGCGCGCCGTGGTTCCTGGGCGAGCGCTTCTCGGCGCTGGACATCTATCTGGCGGTGATGACCAACTGGAAACCCGGCCCGGAATGGTTCGAGGCCCATGCGCCCAAGGTCTGGTCCATCGCCCGCGCCACGGTGGCGCGGGACGATCTGGCGCCGGTCTTCCAGCGCAATTTCGGCTGATCAGAGCCCGGCCAGTTCCGCCGCGATCGCCTGTGCCGCGGCGCGCGGGTCCGCCGCCTGCCAGATCGGCCGGCCGACGACGATATGGTCGGCGCCGTTGGCGATGGCGGTGGCGGGGGTCTCGATCCGCTTCTGGTCGCCGGCATCGCTGCCCGCCGGGCGCACGCCGGGGGTCACGATCAGCCGGCCCGCCGCCTCGGGCAGCGCGCGGATCGCCGCGGCCTCGCGCGGGCTGGCGATGATCCCATCGGCCCCGGCCTCGAAGGCGCGGGCGGCGCGGGTGGCCACGATCTCGGCCACGTCGCCCGGCACGATCAGCCCGGCATCGAGGTCGGCGCGGTCCAGCGAGGTCAGGATCGTCACCGCCAGGATCTTCAGCCCCGAACCGCTTGCCCCCTGCTTTGCCGCCCGCACCACATGCGGATCGCCATGCACGGTCAGGAAATCGAGGTCGTATTGCGCGATGCCGCGGACCGCCGCCTCGACCGTGGCGCCGATGTCGAAGAACTTCATGTCCAGGAAGATGCGCTTGCCGTGTTCCTGCTTCAGCTCGTTGGCCAGCGCCAGCCCGCCGCCGGTCAGCATGCCCAGGCCGATCTTGTAGAAGCCGGCGGCATCGCCGATCTTTTCGGCCAGCTCAAGCCCGGCCAGCGCGTTCGGCACGTCCAGCGCCACGATCAGGCGTTCATCGGGGGTTTGGGTCATGCTTGGTCCTTTCAGCGGTTCCTGTCGGCGCGCCCGAATGTCCTATTGACGCGCCCGAATGCGACGGGGAAACTCCGGCGGGTTTTTTTTAAGGGGTATGTCATGCAGTTCAACATCACCATCCAGCGCGACCCGGAAGATCCTCGATCCGGCCCTATCACCGTCGGCTGGTTGCGGGCAACCGACAAAGGCGGGGTGCTGTTCGAACCGCCCGAGCGCGTGTCCTTTCGCGACACCAACCGCGCGAGTGCGAAATCCGCCGCGCGCTGCCCGGCGGTGATCGCGCTGGAAGCGCGCTATTTCATGATCAAGTGCCCGTTCGACCTGCATATCGGCTTTGACCGCGACGAGCAGGGGCGGGCCAGGCTCATCAACCGCGCCGGTGCCGCAGGCGCGGTCCGCAGCGGCCGCATGTCCGACGTGCTGGTGCTGGTGAGCGAGGCCGAGTGGCGCTATCCCGACCGGCCGACGATCCAGATGAAGCTGCCCTATATCTTCATCGCGGACGAGCCGGTCTATATGACCCAGCTGGACAGCTTTGCGCATTACCGGCGCCGTCCCCTGCCGGGCACGATCTTCGGCGGGCGCTTTCCCATCAATATCTGGCCGCGCCAGTTGATGTGGGCCTTCGAATGGCACGAAACCGACAAGGACCTGATCCTCAAGCGCGGCGAGCCGCTGTTCTACGTCCAGCTGGAGGGCGACGGTCCCGAGCGTCCCTTGCAGCTTGTCGAGGCCGAGCGCACGCCGGAACTGCAAAGCTATATCGACCATGTCTCGGGCGTCGTGAACTTTGCCAACCAGACCTTCTCGCTGTTCAGGGCTGCCGAGGCGGCACGCCCGGCCAGGCTGCTGGTTGCGAAACAACGTCGCTGACACCTTGCAGAGCCGCGGACGCGTTTCCACATATCCCTCGAAGGCCAACAGGCTGCGTGCCGCCAAGCGGGCGCAGCCGGATCGGCGCTTTTGAAAGGAGACAACCATGGACATGGAAAAGTTCACGGAACGGTCGCGGGGCTTCCTGCAAGCGGCGCAGACCATCGCGATCCGCGAGGAAAACCAGCGCGTGATGCCCGAGCATCTGCTGAAGGCGCTGATGGATGACGATCAGGGCTTTGCCAGCAACCTGATCGCCCGGGCCGGCGGCGATGCCCAGGCCGTCCGCCAGGCCGTCGATCAGGCGGTGGAGAAACAACCCAAGGTCAGCGGCGGGCAGGGGCAGGTCTATATCGATCCCAGCATGGTCCGCGTGCTGGACGAGGCCGAGAAGCTGGCCAAGAAGGCCGGCGACAGCTTCGTTCCGGCCGAGCGCGTGCTGACCGCGCTGGCCATCGTCAACACCAATGCCCGTGATGCGCTGGCTGCCGGCAAGGTGACCGCGCAGGCGCTGAACTCGGCGATCAACGATGTTCGCAAGGGTCGGACGGCCGATACCGCCAGCGCCGAGGACAGCTATGAGGCGCTGTCGAAATACGCCCGCAACCTGACCGAGGCCGCGGCCGAGGGAAAGATCGACCCGATCATCGGCCGGGACGAGGAAATCCGCCGCGCCATGCAGGTGCTGTCCCGCCGCACCAAGAACAACCCGGTGCTGATCGGCGAGCCGGGCGTCGGCAAGACCGCCATCGCCGAGGGCCTGGCGCTGCGCATCGTCGATGGCGACGTGCCCGAAAGCCTGCGCAACAAGCAGCTTTGGGCGCTGGACATGGGCGCGCTGATCGCCGGCGCGAAATATCGCGGCGAGTTCGAGGAGCGGCTGAAATCCGTCCTGAAGGAGATCGAGAACGCCGCCGGCGAGATCGTGCTGTTCATCGACGAGCTGCATGTGCTGGTCGGTGCCGGCAAGACCGACGGTGCCATGGATGCCGCGAACCTGATCAAGCCCGCCCTGGCGCGGGGCGAGCTGCATTGCGTCGGTGCCACCACGCTGGACGAATACCGCAAGTATATCGAAAAGGATGCTGCCCTGGCCCGGCGCTTCCAGCCGGTCATGATCGAGGAGCCGACGGTCGAGGACACGATTTCGATCCTGCGCGGCATCAAGGAGAAATACGAACTGCATCACGGCGTGCGCATCAGCGATGCCGCGCTGGTGGCTGCCGCGACGCTGTCGCACCGCTACATCACCGACCGTTTCCTGCCCGACAAGGCCATCGACCTTATGGACGAGGCCGCGAGCCGGCTGCGCATGGAGGTGGACAGCAAGCCCGAAGAGCTTGACGCGCTGGACCGCCAGATCCTGCAGATGCAGATCGAGGCCGAGGCGCTGAAGAAAGAGGACGACGCCGCCTCGCAGGACCGGCTGGAGAAGCTGGAGAAGCAGCTTTCGGAACTGCAGGAGAAATCCGCGACCATGACGGCGCGCTGGCAGGCCGAGCGCGACAAGCTGGAAGGCTCGCGCAACCTCAAGGAGCAGCTCGACCGTGCCCGCGCCGAGCTGGACCAGGCCAAGCGCGAGGGCAACCTGGCCCGCGCCGGCGAACTCAGCTATGGCATCATTCCCGGGCTGGAGCGGCAACTGGCCGAATCCGAAGGCAGCGAGGACGGCCCGATGGTCGAGGAAGCCGTCCGCCCCGAGCAGATCGCCGAGGTGGTGGAACGCTGGACCGGCATCCCCACCAGCAAGATGCTGGAGGGCGAGCGCGAGAAGCTGCTGAAGATGGAGGATGTGCTGAGCAAGCGCGTCATCGGCCAGTCCGAGGCGGTGACCGCGATCTCGAACGCGGTGCGCCGGGCGCGGGCGGGGCTGAACGACCCCAAGCGGCCGCTGGGCAGCTTCCTGTTCCTGGGTCCGACCGGGGTCGGCAAGACCGAGCTGACCAAGGCCATCGCCGAATACCTGTTCGACGACGACAGCGCCATGGTCCGCATCGACATGTCCGAGTTCATGGAGAAGCATTCGGTCGCGCGGCTGATCGGCGCGCCTCCGGGTTATGTCGGCTATGACGAGGGCGGTGTGCTGACCGAGGCGGTGCGGCGGCGTCCCTATCAGGTCATCCTGTTCGACGAGGTCGAAAAGGCGCACCCGGACGTGTTCAACGTGCTGTTGCAGGTTCTGGACGACGGCCAGCTGACCGACGGCCAGGGCCGTACTGTGGACTTCAAGCAGACGCTGATCGTGCTGACCTCGAACCTTGGGGCGCAGGCGCTGTCGGCGCTGCCGGAGGGGGCGGATTCGGGCCAGGCCCGCGCGCAGGTCATGGATGCGGTCCGGGCGCATTTCCGGCCCGAGTTCCTGAACCGGCTGGACGAGATCATCATCTTCCACCGGCTCACGCGCGAGAACATGGACGGGATCGTCAGGATCCAGCTCTGGCAGCTGGAAACCCGTCTCGCGCAGCACAAGATCGGGCTGGATCTGGACGAGGCGGCGCTGAAATGGCTGGCGGACGAAGGCTATGACCCGGTCTTCGGTGCCCGGCCCTTGAAGCGGGTGATGCAGCGCAGCCTGCAAAACCCCCTGGCCGAGATGATCCTGGCCGGCGAGGTGCTGGATGGCCAGACCGTGCATGTCAGCGCCGGACCCGATGGCCTGATCGTGGGCAACCGCGTGAGCACCGCCCATCTGGGCCCGGCGGATGAAAGCGGGCCGCGGGTGCCGCTGCACTAAGAAGCGAAGGGGCGGATGCTTGTGTATCCGCCCTTTTCCGATCCGACGCTCGCGCGGAACTCACGCGGAGTTTCATCGGCATCCGGCGGGCCGGGCGGCATGATGCATAGGCGACACAGGAGGAGCCGCCATGACGATGAAATGGTCCGAGGTGACGCCCGAAGCGGATTACCTGAACCGGCGGGCCTTTCTGGCCGCGGGCATCGCGGCGCTGGCGACGCCCGCCCTTGGGCTGGGGGGGGCGCCCTCGGCCTTTTCGACCGACGAGGCGGTGAACAGCCTCGAGGACATCACTCATTACAACAACTTCTATGAGTTCGGCACCGGCAAAAGCGATCCGGCGCAATATTCCGGCAGCCTGAAGACCTCGCCCTGGTCGGTGACGATCGACGGCATGGTGGACCGGCCCGGCAATTACGGGGTCGAGGATCTGGCGCCCGAATCGGCGCTGGAGGAGCGCATCTATCGCCTGCGCTGCGTCGAGGCCTGGTCGATGGTCATCCCGTGGCTGGGGGTGCCGCTGGCCGGCGCTCTGGACAAGGCGGGCGTGCAGCCGGGCGCGAAGTTCGTGGCCTTCCGCACGCTTCACGACCCCGAGCAGATGCCCGGCCAGCGCAGCCGCATCCTGGACTGGCCCTATCGCGAGGGGTTGCGGCTGGACGAGGCCATGCATCCGCTGACGATCCTGGCGACCGGGCTTTACGGCCGGGTGCTGCCCAACCAGAACGGCGCGCCGATCCGGCTGGTGGTGCCGTGGAAATACGGCTTCAAGTCGATCAAGTCGGTGGTGGGGATCACCCTGACGGACACGCAGCCGCAATGCAGCTGGCAGATGATGCAGCCCGGCGAATATGGTTTTTATGCCAATGTGAACCCGCAGGTTGATCATCCGCGCTGGTCGCAGGCCACCGAAAGACGGATCGGCAAGGGGCTTTTCGGCGGACGGCAGGACACGCTGATGTTCAACGGCTATGGCGATCAGGTGGCCGGGCTCTATGCGGGCATGGACCTCGCGAAGCATTACTGATGGTGCAGCACCTCAATCGCTGGCTGCGGCACGTCCCCGTCTGGGCGGTCTGGCTGCTGGGGCTGGTCCCGCTGGGCCTGCTGGTCTGGGATGCGCTGCAGGGCCATCTGGGCGTCGACCCGGTGCGGGATATCGAGCATCGCCTGGGCCGCACCGCGATCTATTTCCTGCTGGCGACCCTGACCGTGACCCCGCTGCTGCGGCTGACGCGGCTGAACCTGATGCGATTCCGCCAAGCGCTTGGCCTGATCTGCTTTGCCTATGTCGCCTGCCATCTGGTGGCCTGGGTGGTCTTCGACATGGCCTTTCTCTGGGCGCAGATGCTGAAGGACGTGGTGAAGCGGCCCTATCTGGTCTTCGGCATGCTGGCCTTTGCCATGCTGCTGGCGCTGGCGCTGACCTCGAACCGATTCTCGATCCGCCGCATGGGGGCGGGTTGGCGGAAATTGCATCGGCTGGTCTATCCGGCGGCGATTCTGGCGGGGGTGCATTGGCTCTGGGCGTTGAAGGTGTGGGAATCGTGGCCGCTGACGATTCTCGGGACGATTCTTTTGTTGTTGTTTCTGCGTTTGCTGAGGAAATGGGGCTGGTCGGGCGTGTTTGGTGTGGTTCGGCGCGCTGGTTGATTGCTGGGCCGGGGGGGTGGCGTGCTGGGTCTGTTCAGAATTTCCTATTTTATTTCAGCTGCTTATCATTCTTTGTCATTTTTTTGAATTTTGTCTCTTGCGGGTTCCGGGCGGCCGGCCTAAATACCCGCTCACCGAGACGACGGGACGGTCGGAACGGGACGGGACGCGGCGCTGGAAGGTGCGGTTCTGGAGACAATCTGGGAATGAACGACCGGACGGGGCGTCGCTAGAATGGCGCAACTTCCGTGTTTTTCTTTCCTCTGCTTTTTGACATTGCTGTATATTTGAAGGGATATGTGGGCGGTCTGGTCGTTTTTCGACGGGGAAGCTTGTATATCGGCTCTCTAGGGCAACCGATGATGAGAGTGTCAGCTTCACTGTTTGTCGGCTCACGCGAGTGAGGACGATGAACAGGATGATCCTTCTCCTTTGTGGGAAGGACAGATGTGCAAGGTTTTTCTGTCAAGGATACGGCTGATGCCGTTTCAACTTGAGAGTTTGATCCTGGCTCAGAACGAACGCTGGCGGCAGGCCTAACACATGCAAGTCGAGCGAACCCTTCGGGGTTAGCGGCG